>NZ_JBIRQU010000039.1:0-1210 GCF_044333355.1 Streptomyces sp. NPDC021012 | reverse complement strand
TGGCTTTATCGAGCAGTTGTGGGTTCTGGCACAGATCTTGGGGAGCCGTCGCGGAGCGTTACCTCGGTGTTCGATTGCGAGGGACTGGCTCGTGCGAGACGGCGTACGCCTTGTCGCCTGACAGCTGGAAGTGACGCTCCCTCAGGTTGCTCCCATCGCTGCTGTGGTCGGCGGTGGGCGGTGATGGTGCTGGTCATGCAGATTGACGCACTGTTCTGGGGCCGACTGGTGTTCGAGGGCATCGACGATGTGGAGGTCAAGGCGGTCACGGCCGCGTTCGGCACGGTCGAGGTGGTGACGAGGGGTCGCGCAGGCGGCGCTTCATGTCCGGACTGCAGCTTCTTCTCGGGCCGGGTCCACGACCGTTACCAGCGCAGGCTGAGGGACCTTCCTCTGGCTGACCAGGGCTTTGTGATCCGGCTGACGGTCCGGCGCTTCATCTGCGGGTCGGCGGACTGCCCGCGCCGGACGTTCGCCGACCCGTTCTCCCGGCTGACCGTCCCGCACTCCCGGTTCACCACGCGGCTCAACCATGCCCTGGAGCGGGTGGGGCTCGCCCTGGCGGGGCGGGCTGGCGCTCGGCTGGCGGCCCAGCTCGGATTCGGTGCGGGACGGATGACCTTGTTACGCAGGGTCATGGCATTGCCCGATCCGCGGTTCAGCACGCCGCGGGTGCTGGGTGTGGACGACTTCGCGATCCGTCGCGGCCAGACCTACTCCACCGTCTTGACCAGCGTCGAAGACCATCGCGTGGTCGATATCCTCCCGACGCGTGAAGCCGGGCCACTGGCCGCCTGGCTGGCCCGCCATCACGGCGTGGAGATCATCTGCCGGGACCGGGCCGGTGCATACGCCGAGGGCGCCCGGCGCGGTGCCCCCGGCGCTCTGCAGGTCGCGGACCGGTTCCATCTGTGGCAGGGCCTCGGCCGGGCCGTGGAGACCTGCGTCGCCGCCCACCGCGACTGCCTGCGCAACCCGACGCCCAGCGGCCTGCTGCCGCAGGACACCCCACCGGCTTCCGGACGGTCGCAGGACGACTCGGAGCCCGTCGGCCGGCGGGCCGAGCGCAAGAAGGCCGCCCACGCCCTGGTCCACGAGATGCTCGCCCAGGGCCACTCACGCCGGGCGATCGCCCGGCACCTGGGCTGGGGCCTCAACACCGTCCTCCGGTACGCGAACGCCGCACGCTGGCAGGACACCATCCGCGAGA
>NZ_JBIRQU010000037.1:0-1419 GCF_044333355.1 Streptomyces sp. NPDC021012 | reverse complement strand
CTAGTAGTGCTTCGTTAGGTTCTTCGTCTGGTTCTGTTGCGGGGCAGGGGTCGGCCGCAGGTGGTGCAGGTGCCGGTCCAGCACTGCAGCAGGTCCTGGAGGGCGTCGAGGACCTGGTAGAGGGTCAGGCCGGCGTGGGGGCTTTTGGGTCGAGCCGCCGCAGGGTGAGGAAGGCCTGGGCGGCGGTGACGAGGGTGACGTGGTGGTGCCAGCCGCGCCAGGTGCGGCCCTCGAAGTGGTCCAGGCCCAGGCCGTGTTTGAGCTCGCGGTAGTCGTGCTCGATGCGCCAGCGCATCTTCGCCCACTTGACGAGGTCCTCGGCCGGTGTGGTGGCGGGCAGGTTCGATATCCAGTAGCCCGTCGGCGTGTCCTGGCCGTGTGGCCACTCGACCAGAAGGGTGCGGGCGGGCAGGACACCGTCCCATCGGTTGCGGCCGCCGCCCGCCTGCTGGGCCGCGGCCAGGGACTGCTTGCCCGCCGGCCGGACCCTCAGGACAGTGAACCGTGAGGTCATCGCGCCTTTGCTGCCCTGTCGCCAGGTGACCTCGGTGAACTGTTCCGTGCCGGTTTCCTCCGCGAAGGCACGGACGGCTCGGGGCGGGGTGCGGTAGCGGGGCAGGGTCGGCGGTCCGAGCCCGCCATAGACGGGCCGGTGCGGCCGGGCCTGTTCGGCATGGGCGACTTCTTTGCCGGTCAGCGCGAGGACATAGGACAGTCCGCGTTCCTCCAGGCCCATCCGGAACGGGGTGCTGACGCCGTAGCCCGCGTCGGCGACCACCACCGGCGCCTCCAGTTCCCAGCCGGCGAGCGTGTCGAGCAGACCGAGCGCCAGACGCCACTTCTCCTGATGGGCAACGGCTTCTTCCGGCACCCCGGCCCGATGGCAGCGGACCGGCTCGTCCGTCCACTCCCGCGGCAGATACAACTGCCAGTCCAGCGGGCAGGACGCGGTGTCGGTGGCGGTGTGGACACTGACCGCGACCTGGCAGTTCGCCCGTTTCCCCAGCGCTCCGCAGTACTGCCGGGCCACCCCGACCGAAGCGGTGCCGCACTTGGGGAACGACACGTCGTCGATCACCCACACCTCCGGGCTGATCGCCTCGCTCAGCCGTTCGGCGATCCGCCGCCTCACCGGCAGCGGATCCCACGGCGACTGGTTCACGAACTGCTGCAGGGCCTGCATGTTCCCGTCCGGCAGCCGCTCGGCCATCGGCTGGACCGACTTGCGCCGCCCGTCCAGCATCAGACCCCGCAGATAACACCCGCCCCACCGCCGCTGATCCCGCCGCGGAAGCGAGGCGAACACATCGGCAACGAACTCCGACACTTCACCCCGGAGCCGTTCCACCTCCCCCAACTTCATAGCCGGAAGATGCCCACCACCAGGCAAGATCACCCGACGTAACGAAGCACTACTAG
>NZ_JBIRQU010000036.1:0-1490 GCF_044333355.1 Streptomyces sp. NPDC021012 | reverse complement strand
GTCCCCCAGGGATTCACCGCACAGGCCAACGACTGCACGGAGGTCGCCGGTCTCGTCGCCGTCTACGTCTGCGGCCCCTCAGGCCTGCGCCCCGGCTTCGTCATACCCAAGGACACGCCGGACACCGCGGTCCACTGGGGCTTCGCCTACGTCCCCAGGGGCGGCGACCTGGCCGCCGGCATCGAGACCGCCCGCACCGCCGGCGCCACACCGGCCGACGCCACCCACGGCAGCGCGAAGGTCGTGGTCAAGACGGTCGCGAGCGCCGCGCTGAACACGGTCGACCACGACCTGGCGACCGTTCCCGCCGGGGGAACAGCGCGCCAGCAGATCCGTGTCCACGCCATCGACCGCGGGGAACTGACCGTCTACTTCCGGTTCGCCGACGGGTATCTGGCGAGTATGCCGAAGCCCGTCCGGTTCGGCGGCGTCTCCACGGATCCCGGGGCGACGTGCACGGTCGGCTCGAGCGCCGTCCCCGACTACAACTTCTGGAACCTCAGCTGCCGACTGGAGCCCGGTGACCACACCATCGGGTACGAGTTGACGGGCGACGCGGGCCAGTACGCCCAGCACCTCCGGCTCGCCACCATGTACGACATCTACGACTTCGGCATCTGGGCCAGCACCTCTCTCCGTCGGTTGAGCGCCCCCTTCGCCACCCAGGGGCGTCCCGTGCTTCCCAGTCACGACCTCGTGGCCCGTGGCACCACGGGCACGCTCTTCGACTACAGCGGCACCGGAGCGGCCGGGGCGCCCCTGGCGGGCCCGTACCGGATCGGCACCGGCTGGCAGGCCTACAACGCCCTCACGTCGCTCTCTCCGAACAGACAGGGCCCCTACTACTGGGGCGGCATGACACCGTCCGCCGCCACCCGTGGCCTCGGCGACGTCGTCGCCCGCGACGCGTCCGGAACCCTCTGGTACTACGACCGCCAGCTCGTCGACCAGCAGCCCTACGCGTCCCGCGTGAAGGTCGGTGCCGGCTGGAACGCCTACGACCGCATCGACGGTGCCGGAGACCTCGACCGGGACGGGTACATGGACCTGCTCGCCCGCGACAAGACCGGCGTGCTGTGGCTCTACAAGGGCACCGGCAGCTTCACCGGGGCGCGGTTCAAGACCCGGGTGAAGGTCGGTGCCGGCTGGGGCGCGTACGACCGGCTCGCCGGCGGCGCCGACGTCACCGGCGACGGGCGGGCCGACCTGCTTGCGCGGGACAAGACCGGCGTCCTGTGGCTGTACCGGGGCACGGGCAGCGGCACGGCTCCGTACGCCACGCGGACGAAGGTCGGCGGCGGGTGGAGCGCGTACGACCAGCTCGTCGTCGCCGGGGACCTCACCGACGACGGCAAGGCGGACGCGGTGGCCCGCGACCGGACCGGGGTCCTGTGGCTCTACCGGGGCACGGGCGGCGCGGGCGCGCCGTTCGCCACCCGGACCAAGATCGGCAGCGGCTGGAACACGTACGACCGCCTGTTCTGACGGGG
>NZ_JBIRQU010000035.1:0-1542 GCF_044333355.1 Streptomyces sp. NPDC021012 | reverse complement strand
TGTTCGTTGCTTCAGAACTAACACAGTGGACGCGAGCAACTGAGGACAAGCCCTCGGCCTATTAGTACCGGTCAGCTCCACCCCTTACAGGGCTTCCACATCCGGCCTATCAACCCAGTCGTCTACTGGGAGCCTTACCCTCTCAAGGAGGTGGGAATACTCATCTCGAAGCAGGCTTCCCGCTTAGATGCTTTCAGCGGTTATCCCTCCCGAACGTAGCCAACCAGCCATGCCCTTGGCAGGACAACTGGCACACCAGAGGTTCGTCCGTCCCGGTCCTCTCGTACTAGGGACAGCCCTTCTCAATATTCCTACGCGCACAGCGGATAGGGACCGAACTGTCTCACGACGTTCTAAACCCAGCTCGCGTACCGCTTTAATGGGCGAACAGCCCAACCCTTGGGACCGACTCCAGCCCCAGGATGCGACGAGCCGACATCGAGGTGCCAAACCATCCCGTCGATATGGACTCTTGGGGAAGATCAGCCTGTTATCCCCGGGGTACCTTTTATCCGTTGAGCGACGGCGCTTCCACAAGCCACCGCCGGATCACTAGTCCCGACTTTCGTCCCTGCTCGACCCGTCGGTCTCACAGTCAAGCTCCCTTGTGCACTTACACTCAACACCTGATTGCCAACCAGGCTGAGGGAACCTTTGGGCGCCTCCGTTACCCTTTGGGAGGCAACCGCCCCAGTTAAACTACCCATCAGACACTGTCCCTGATCCGGATCACGGACCGAGGTTAGACATCCAGCACGACCAGAGTGGTATTTCAACGGCGACTCCACCATGACTGGCGTCACGGCTTCACAGTCTCCCACCTATCCTACACAAGCCGAACCGAACACCAATATCAAACTGTAGTAAAGGTCCCGGGGTCTTTCCGTCCTGCTGCGCGAAACGAGCATCTTTACTCGTAGTGCAATTTCACCGGGCCTATGGTTGAGACAGTCGAGAAGTCGTTACGCCATTCGTGCAGGTCGGAACTTACCCGACAAGGAATTTCGCTACCTTAGGATGGTTATAGTTACCACCGCCGTTTACTGGCGCTTAAGTTCTCAGCTTCGCCCCGTCGAAACAGAGCTAACCGGTCCCCTTAACGTTCCAGCACCGGGCAGGCGTCAGTCCGTATACATCGCCTTACGGCTTCGCACGGACCTGTGTTTTTAGTAAACAGTCGCTTCTCGCTGGTCTCTGCGGCCACCCCCAGCTCACGGAGCAAGTCCGATCACCAGGCGTGGCCCCCCTTCTCCCGAAGTTACGGGGGCATTTTGCCGAGTTCCTTAACCATAGTTCACCCGAACGCCTCGGTATTCTCTACCTGACCACCTGAGTCGGTTTAGGGTACGGGCCGCCATGAAACTCGCTAGAGGCTTTTCTCGACAGCATAGGATCATCCACTTCACCACAATCGGCTCGGCATCAGGTCTCAGGCTACGTGTGTGACGGATTTGCCTATCACACGCCCTACACCCTTACCCCGGGACAACCACCGCCCGGGCTGGACTACCTTCCTGCGTCACCCCATCGCTTACCTACTAC
>NZ_JBIRQU010000034.1:0-2008 GCF_044333355.1 Streptomyces sp. NPDC021012 | reverse complement strand
GGCTCGTAAGCCTCTGGCGCCGGCAGGGCGCGGGTCCGTTGTGCCCACCCGTTCCGCCCCAGCGGAACGATTGCCCACAACGGGGGGGCGGCGGCCGTTGAGGGTGGGTGCCGCCCCGGCGGAGCGATGGCCCACAACGGGGGGCGGCGGGTGGGCACCGCCCCGGTGGGACCAGCGCCTACAACGGACGGGGCGCGGGCCGTGAGGGTCAGTCCGTGGCGTCCGGGGTCGGGGGCTTCGTGTGGAGGATCGCGCGGGCCTGCTCGGCGGCCCGCGCCGTGCTCTCGGAGACGAAGTCGAGGAAGCGCGCGACGTTCTCCAGGCGGTTCCCGGCCGGAGTGCCGGACCCGAGCACGGTGACCCCCTCCCGCGCCGTGTCGACGATCTGCGCGATCGACCGGGCGGAGGCCATCATCGCCTGGTACCAGACGTCGTCGTCGACGGTGTACCGCTCGCGGCGGCGGTCGTCGCGTTCCCGCCGGATGAGGCCCTGGCTGTCGAGGAAGGCGACCGCCTTGGAGACGGAGGCGGGGCTGACCTGGAGGCGGGCGGAGAGTTCGGACGCGGTGAGGCTGCCCGCGTCGGCGAGGGTGAGGCTGGCCATGACGCGGGCCATCATCTTGGGCATGCCCGAGCCCATCATGACGGTCGTGAGGGTCTCCTCGAACGCGGCGACGGCCTCGGCGTCACGCCCATGGGCCTGCGGGGCGACGGCAGTTCCCCGTGGCGCGGCCGGCTTGCGGCGGTGGGCGCGGTGTTCGGTGGCGCGGTGGGCGAGGTCGGCGCGGTAACTGGTGGGGCCGCCGTTGCGCATGACCTCGCGCGTGATGGTGGAGGTCGGGCGGTCGAGGCGCCGGGCGATCTCCGCGTACGCGAGGCCGTCGGCCAGCCCCAGCGCGATCTGCTGACGTTCCGGCTGGGTGAGTCTGCCTCCGGGCATCGCGGTCTCCTTCGTAGGCGCGTGATGGGCAGAGCATAGCGTTCACCGACACTCCATTGCAACGAATCGCACCACACTCGTTGCATTACATCCAGAACCATTGCAATGAAATCTCTCAACTGACCTGCAATAACAGCGATCCTGCGCAACGCAATGCTTGCCGGATCATCGAACGCAACGTAGCTTTTCCTTCATCGGAAACGGCGGGGCGAACAACCGCCCCGCTCCATACGAAGGAGAAGCACCATGCAGAACTTCGCCACCCCCGCCGCCATCGTCGCCACCCTCTCCGTCCCCGCCGGCCGCATCCGCCTCATCGCCGCCGACCGCACCGACACCACCGTCGAGGTCCTGCCCACCGACCCCTCCAAGAGCCGCGACGTGAAGACGGCCGAGCGCACCGAAGTCGCCTACGCCGACGGCGTCCTGACCATCGAGGTCCCGAAGTCGAAGGGCGGCATCCTCGGCGGCACCGGCTCCATCGACGTGACCGTCCAGCTCCCCACCGGCTCCCGCGTCGAGGGCCAGGCGGCCGCCGCCGAACTGACCGCCGTCGGCCGGTTCGACGCCATCGCCTTCGAGGGCGCGTACCGCGAGATCAACCTCGACGAGGTCGCGAACCTCCGCCTCACCGCCGTCGACGGCGCGGTCGACGTCGCCCTGATCGCCGGCTCCTCCGAGATCACCACCGCCCGGGGCGACATCCGCATCGCCCGGGCACTGGCCGGCACGGTCACCCTGACCACCCAGCTGGGCGACATCTCGATCGCCGCCGCCACCGGCGTCTCGGCCTCCCTCGACGCCGGCACCGCCTACGGCCGTGTCAACAACTCCCTCAAGAACGACGGCACTTCCACTCTCGACATCCGTGCCACCACCGCGTACGGCGACATCACCGCCCGCAGCCTCTGACCCCCAGCCCCCGACGCGCAGCCCCCAAGGAGCCATCACCATGACCACCCCGGCCATCGCAGCGAGCGGGCTGCGCAAGTCCTACGGCGACAAGACCGTCCTGGACGGCATCGACCTCACCGTCCCCGAAGGCACGGTCTTCGCCCTCCTCGGCCC
>NZ_JBIRQU010000033.1:0-2181 GCF_044333355.1 Streptomyces sp. NPDC021012 | reverse complement strand
CCGGGTAATCAGGGCTTGTAATCGTGTGGGGGTGGGTCAGCGGGGTGTGTCGTTGTGGATGAGCTTGTTGCGGATGTTGGGGGGTGGGGGGTGCTCGTAGTTTCGTTTTCCGTGCGGCGGGTGGGTTGTGCCGTCCGGGGTTGGTCGGTGGTCCTATTACGGAGGTCACGTGTCAGCGACGCCAGAGCGCGGGGGTGGCTGCGAGATCGCGGTGCTTGCCAGCAGGGTCGGTGCGGATGAGAAGAGGCTGTTTGACGCGTTCGACCGGCGCAAGGTCCGTTTCGAGCATGTCGACACGCGCGGTGCGTGGTTCGTGGCCGGCCAGGGTGGTCTGCCTTGGGGTGTGGCGCTGAACCGGGAGATCGGTCAGGTCCGTGCGGCTTATGCGGCGCACAGTCTTGCCGCGGCCGGGGTCGATGTCGTCAACAGTGCCGGTGCGACCGAGGTGTGCGGGGACAAGTGGCGTACCACGCTGGCCCTGGAAGCGGCGGGGATCGCGACGCCGCGGACCGCGCTGGGGCTGACCCCGCAGGCCGCGCTGACGGCGTTGGACTCCACCATCGGGTATCCGGCGTTGATCAAGCCGTTGGTCGGCTCGTGGGGCCGGCTGGTGGTGGAGCTGCGGGATCGTGCGGCGGCACAGGGTGTGCTGGAGTACGTCGGCGCGCTGTCGGGGCCGCAGTCGCATCTGGGGTATGTGCAGGAGCTGATCGACAAGCCGGGCCGGGACATCCGGGTGGTCGTGGTCGGCGGCCAGGTCCTGGGTGCCATCTACCGCACCGGTGAATCGCTGCGGACGAACGTGGCGCTGGGCGGGCAGGTCCACCCGTGTGAGGTGACGGCGGAGATCGAGAAGCTGTCGCTGGACGCGGCGGCCGCGGTGGGCGCGGAGATCGCGGGGGTGGACCTGATCGAGGACGGTGAGGGCCGGCTGCTGGTCCTGGAGGTCAACCACCGGGTGGAGTTCACCGGTTTCCAGTCCGCGCTCGGCGACCGGGTCGATGTCGCGGACCACATCGTGGGCTTCCTGCGGGATCGGGCGCGGCGATGAACGAGGCGTTCACTTCCTCGGGAAGTGTGACCGAGACGTATGCCGTCGGGCTGCTGCGGGCGATGCTGGAGATTCCTTCTCCGTCGTATCACGAGCGTGCGCTGGGCGACTATGTGGTGCGGGCGATGACCGATCTGGGGTTTCGCGCGCATATCGACGGTGTGGGCAACGCGGTCGGTGTGATCGGGCGCGGGGACGGCCCGACCGTGATGCTCCTTGGGCATATGGACACGGTGTCGGGGCTGGTTCCGGTGCGTTCCGAGGACGGCCGGCTCTATGGCCGGGGCGCGGTGGACGCCAAGGGGCCGCTGGCGGCGATGATCTGCGCGGCGGCCGGTGCGGCCGACTTCCCGGGCCGGATCGTGGTGATCGGTGTGGTGGAGGAGGAGACCCCGCGCTCACGCGGCGCGATGGCGATCCGGGCCACGCACGACCGGCCGGACGTGCTGGTGATCGGCGAGCCGAGTGGCTGGTCGAGTGTGGTGCTGGGTTACAAGGGCAAGCTGGACCTGCGTTACACCGTGAAGTGCCCCGCCACTCATCCGAGTAATCCGGAGCCGAAGGCGTCCGAGCTGGCTGTTGACTGCTGGAACGCGCTGGTGGACCTGCTCGGCCCGGAGGCGAGTCATGGTGTGTTCGACCAGCCCGGGGCGACGCTGGTCCAGCTCAACGGCGACCTGACCACCGCGACGGCGGAGCTCAGTGTCCGCACCCCTCCCGGCTTCGACGCCGAGGAACTCGTCAACCGGCTGCGGGAGCGTTTGCCGGACGGTGAGCTGGAGGTGCGGAACTCGGTGAAGGCGTGCCGGGTGGGCCGGTCCGATCCGGCGGTCCGGGCCCTGGTGTCCGGGATCCGGCAGCTGCATGCCCAGCCGCGGTTGAAGGTGAAGACGGCCACCTCGGACATGAACACCCTGGCCGAGGTCTGGGACATCCCGATGGCCACCTACGGCCCCGGTGACAGCAGCCTCGACCACGCCGACGACGAACACATCGTGCTCTCCGACTATCTGCGCGGCATCGACGTGCTCACCACCGCCATCAGCGAGCTGGCACACCTGCCCGCACACCCGGACAACGACCCGGCAGGCGAGGCACCGCTACGCATCAGGAGTCTCAGGTGACCGACA
>NZ_JBIRQU010000032.1:0-2450 GCF_044333355.1 Streptomyces sp. NPDC021012 | reverse complement strand
TGACCACTCACCGTCGACACCAGGTTGCGGTGCGAGGACAAGATCGCCTTCGGCCGACCCGTCGAACCCGACGTGAACATCAAGCAGGCGGGGTCGTCGGGGCCGAGCGGCAGGCCGAGGTTGCCGGGGTTGCGGGAGAGGAGTTCTCCCGGGGCCTCGGTGTGGGTCTGCCAAGGGCCGTCGACGCGTTCGGCGAGGGTCGGCGCGGTGACGAGGTGGCTGATTCCGGCGTCGGTCGCCGCCGAGCGCAGCCGCTCGTCCGGGAAGTCCGGGTCGAGCAGCGTGTAGGCCGCACCGGTCTTGACCACGGCGATCACCGCCGCCGCGAACTCCACCCCGCGTTCAAGGAGCACACCGGCCATGTCGCCTCGGCCCAGACCGTGGGCGCGCAGGTGGTGGGCCCAGCGGTTGGCGGCGGCGTTGAGCTCCGCGTACGACACCTCGCGGTCACCGTCGATCAGGGCCTTCGCCTCCGGCCGACGGAGCACCTGCTCCTCGAACCGCTCGACGAGGGAGGTGTCACCCACCTCGGCGACGGTCCCCGCCCACGGGCCGGTCAGCAGCTCGCGCTCCGCGCTCGACAGCGCCTCCAGGGCCGAGAGCGGCAGGCCGGGGTCGTCGAGCACCTGGGCCAGCACCTGGCCGAGGACCGAAGCCATCCTCCGTACCGACTCCTCGTCGAACACCTCGGACGCGAAGATGACCGCACCGTGCAGGCGCCGGCTGTCATCGGAGCGGAGCAGGAATTCGAGGTCGAACTTCGCCGATCCGTTCCCGAGGCCGGAGATCTCGGTGGTACGGACTCCGGACAGGTGCAGCTCCGGAACGCCGTCCACTTCGAGCCCGAGGCAGATCTGGAAGAGGGGGTGGCGTGAGAGGCTGCGGGCCGGGTTGACCGCTTCGAGGACCAGGTCGAACGGCGCCTCCTGATGCGCGAAAGCATCCAGGTCCGCCGTACGCACCCGCCCCAACAACTCACGGAAACTCGGATCACCCGCACTGCTCGTCCGCAGCACCAGCGTGTTCACGAAGAACCCGACCAACTCCTGCAACGACCGCTCACCACGACCCGCCACCGGCGTACCCACCGCCAGATCAGACCCCGCACCCAGACGGGTCAACGCCGCCACCAGCGCCGCATGCACCACCATGAACGGCGTGCACCCCTCCGAGCGGGCGAGGAGCGCGACGCGCTCGAACAGGTCTTCTCCTAGGTCCAGTTCGACCTGTCCGCCCTGATGCGACGCCCTGGCCGGCCTGGGGCGGTCCAGGTTCAGACCGTGCTCCTCCGGCAGCCCCTCCAGCGCCCCGCGCCAGAAACCCAGCTCCCGACCGAGCACACTCTCCGGATCGTCCGCCGAACCCAACACCCGCCGCTGCCAGGCCGCATAGTCCGCGTACTGCACGGTCAAGGGTTCAAGCGCTGAGCTCTCGGCCCCGGCGACCCGGGCCTCGTAGGCCCGCTGAAGGTCCCCGAAGAACACGGCATTCGACAGGCCGTCCGTCGCGATGTGGTGCACCACCAGCGACAGCACCACCGAACCGTCACCCAGCTCGAAGGCCACCGCCCGCAACGGAAGATCCACCGCCAGATCGAAGACACGACCGGCCAGTTCCGCCAGCTCCGCAGCAAGGTCGGAGGCGGCGACGCGCCGGCGTTCCACCGACACTCGGGCCTGCTCCAAAGGCAGTACCCGCTGGCGCGGCTCGCCCTCCACCGGCTCGAACACCGTCCGCAGCGGAGCATGGCGCTCCACCACATCGCCCAGCGCCGACTCCAGCGCTCCGAGGTCCAACCCGCCCTCGCACCGCACCACCATCGGCACGTTGTACGCCGCGCTGTCCCCCTCCAGCTCCGACAGCAGCCACAGCCGTCGCTGGGCGAACGACGCCGGAGCCAGATCACCGGCTCCCTCCCCCGCGACCAACGACGGGAGAGCTTCTCCCTCCCCCTGACCTGCGACGAGCTCCGCGAGCCCCGCCACCGTCGGACGGGCGAACACGTCCCGGATCGTGAGCCGCACGCCGAACGCCTCGGCGATGTGGTTCGTCAGCCGCGCCGCGAGCAGCGAGTGGCCGCCGTGGTGGAAGAAGTCGTCGTCGATGGTGAGGTCTGCGGTGGTGTCCAGGGTCCGGGCGAAGAGGGCGAGGAGGGTCTCCTCCAGCGGGGTGCGCGGGGCGCGGCCGAGGGAGGCGACGGGCGCCGGCTCGGGCAGGGCGCGCTTGTCGACCTTGCCGTTGGGGGTCAGCGGCAGCCGGTCCAGGGCGATCACATGTGTGGGGACGAGGTGTTCGGGGAGCCGGTCGGCCACGTGCCGGCGGATCTCATCGGGATCCGTGTCGGTGACGACATAGGCGGCGAGCTGCTCGTGGTGGACGGTGACGACGGCCTGGGTGACGGCGGGGTGGGTCAGCAGCGCGGCCTCGGTCTCGCCGGGCTCGACACGGAA
>NZ_JBIRQU010000031.1:0-2889 GCF_044333355.1 Streptomyces sp. NPDC021012 | reverse complement strand
CCCGCGGAGCGGGATACTCCCCGGCAAGCCGGGGAGTAGAGCGCGCCTCGCGCAAGCGCGAGGCGGATTCCCGCGCAAGCGCGGGAATCGAATTCCGCAAGCGGAATTCTGAGGTAGGGTCAATTCGCGCAAGCGCGAATTGTGGGTACTCGCGCGAGCGCGAGTACCGGGGCGTCCGCTGCGCTCCCGCCCCACCGGCTTCGCCGGGCAGCGAGGGGTGGGGGTGAATCGCGCCGTGGCCTGTGTAGCGTCTGGGGTTCTGCCCCACCACCCCGAGGCTGCCGGATCGCCGGGCCGGGACTCCTCGGGGCTCTGTGGAATAGGGCGGTGATGATGCATCAGCATCCCACCTGTGCACTGTCTGGGAAACCCTCCCGGTATCACCCTGTGACCTCCCCTGGTGAACCATTACTGAGGGTGTATCAAAACCCATGCTGAGGTGAGCTCTGGAGACGCGCTTTCCATGATGCATCAAGGGTTCTGTTCTGTGTAGTGACTGGAATATCTCCGCGCCCCTGGGAGCCTGCCGGATCGGGCACGGGCCAGGGACGGGGACCGCGCGGAAGGCTCCGCCGAACCGCCGGCACCCCCGCCAGGGCCACCCCGAGGAGGGCGTCCCCGTCCCGGGCACGGGCCCGTGGTGGGCGGGCTCCCTCTCACCCTCTCAGCCTGCCCGTTCACCTGGGAAAACAGCCTGAGAGCCTCTCAGGCCCGGCCCACCACAAGGGCCATGGTGAGGCGGGGTCAGTAGTCGAGGTCGAGGTAGTCGATGTCGTCGAGCCGGACCTCGGACAGACCCAAAGCACGGGCGCCGCCGTCCTGGAAATACACGTCCCGAAGGCCCTCGGCGATCACCTGGCGCAGTTCGCGGTCAGGGGCGCCGGCGGACTGGGCGTCGAACAGCCGCTGCGCGTAGGCCGGGGGGAGGTGGACGGTGAGGCGGCGGAACCGGCCGTCGTCGGTGTGGCTCTGTCGATGACGAAGAGGTTCTGGCACAAATCTCGGGAAGTTATCACGGAGAGTAATCGTGACGTTCGATGATGTGGGAGGTTGAGCCTCGACTCCGTGCCGAATATTCTGCCTCACCGAACTTTGATGATGGTCCGACTTTTCCGGACTACGGCGTGGGGGTGGCAGGCTGGCCGTCGCTCCACGTCCGCATTTGAGCTGGCCTGTCCTGGATGGACAGAGATCCTGGGACCGCCGGGGGTGGCTATTCGATTGCGGATCTGGCCGATGGCTTGGCACGGTTCAGGCATCGTGCGCGTCTGCATCGTGATTTGAGGAGGCACCCTCATGACTGTCGTTCCGGAACGTCGTTTGGCTCTTCTTGGAGGCGGCTTCTCCACCGACGACGACGGTCTACTGGATGACTGGGTGCTCGGTCAGGTGCCCGTTCCTCGCCCCAAGGTGTGCTTCATCCCTACAGCCAGCGGCGATGCACCCGCCTACATCGAGCAGTTCTTCGAGGCGTACCGGTCACGTTCGTGCGAGCCCAGCGTCTTGCAGCTGTTCCGGCGGGAGCTCGATGACGACGAACTGCGCACGTTCCTGCTCTCTCAGGACCTCGTCTATGTGGGTGGGGGCAACACCGCGAACATGCTGGCGGTCTGGCGCGCGCACGGCGTGGACCAGCTACTTCGCGAGGCCTTCGACCGAGGGACCTTGCTGTGCGGCATCAGCGCTGGTGCCAACTGCTGGGCCGAGGGCTCGCACACCGACTCATTTGGGCCACTGACCCACCTCTCCGATGGGCTGAGCCTGCTATCCGGCTCGGTCTGCCCGCACTACGACAGTGAACCGGGCCGACGAGCGTCCTATCAGGCGGCTGTGGCAAGCCGCGCGCTTCCGGCTGGCTGGGCAGTAGAAGACGGAGTCGGCGCCCTTTTCACCAACGGCCATCTCACGGACTGCGTGACACTCACACCTGAGGCTCTGCTGTATCGGGTGGAACCAGACATAGACAGCCGGGTTTCAGAAAAAGCCCTGCCATGCCGTCTGCTCGCCCCACCACACCAGGTCAGTCAGCGGGCGTGAACGGGTGAGGGGCCCGGCGATACCCGTCGGGTCCAATTCGCCAATCGAACTCTGGCCTGACCAGAGGCTCGGACAACTACACAGCCATGGTCAGAGGGCAGGCACAGGCGGTACACAAGAGTGATCACACGAAGTTCTGGCCCGCCGAACCCGCATCAGACAAGACGCCTGCTTCCTGGCTACTGCAGCAGGATCATCTTCCGAAGAAGGTGGAATCCGGCTCGTCCATAGAGCTGTCTCTTGATCTTCTTGATGCGGTTCACGGCGCCCTCGATGCTGCCCGAGCTCCAGTCCAGAGTGAGGCCTGCGGTCACGGCGTCGAGGTCTCGGCGCAAGTGGAGTGCGAAGCCGGTGAGCCCGGGCAGCTGGCTGGCGTCGACGGCATCGATCCAGGCAGGGAGCGTCGCACCGAGACGGCCGCTGAGCATCTCGCCGAAATCGCGGACGTGTCTGGCAGCCGTATCCAGTTCGGGACAGCGGGCCAGGACCTCCTTCAGGCCGGCCCTGTCTTCCTCCTTCAGGGTCGTGGGGTGGCGGGTGATCCAGCCGGTCACTTGCCGTACCGTCGGCGGCCGTGGCGGTGCGGCGGACGGAGCCCCGCGCAAGGTGGCGATGTGGGCGCGGACCATGCCGTAGGTGACGGGAGCGTGCTCGGTGACCAGCTCGCTGTGCAGTCGGGTGACGCTGGTGCATCCCTCGGCGAATCGCCGCTCCAGGTAGGGCTTGTAGGGGTCCAGCCTGCTGGGCCGGGGCGGGCTCTCGCGGATGGTGTCCTGCCAGCGTGCGGCGTTCGCGTACCGGAGGACGGTGTTGAGGCCCCAGCCCAGGTGCCGGGCGATCGCCCGGCGTGAG
>NZ_JBIRQU010000030.1:0-22020 GCF_044333355.1 Streptomyces sp. NPDC021012 | reverse complement strand
CGAATGGTCTTGCGGTCTCATTCTTTTAGCGGCTACAGGCCTCCCGCAAAGGCGGCCCTTCGCAAATTCAAAGCAATAGGGGAATTAGCTACCCCATTGCTCAATGGGGTGGCGCGCGGGGTCACCTGTCGCGAATATCGAGAATGCCATATGAAAAACAGGAGGAAGTAGTGGTACTCAGGGGATCTGTCGGCACCCTCACGGAGCTCTTCAGGCAGTCCGTGGAGGCGCACCCGAACCGCCCGGCCGTCAGCGATGACACCCGGACCCTGACCTACGCGCAGCTGGACGAGGAGTCCAACGCGGTCAGCGCGCTGCTGCGGGGTCACGGGGTAGGGGCCGAGGACCGCGTCGGGATCTATCTGCGCAGGTCGACCGAGCTCTTCGTGGCGATCCTCGGAGTTCTCAAGTCGGGCGCGGCCTACGTCTCCGTGGACACCCGCTACCCGGACACCCGTCGCGATCTGATGCTGACCAACAGCGGCGCGAAGGTCGTGCTCACCGAGGCCGGATGGGAGGACCGGCTGGCTTCCGTGTCCGCTCGGATCGTCTCCATCGCCGACCGCGCCGCCGAGGACACCGCCCCGGTCGACGGAATCGTGGAGCCGCACAGCGCCGCCAGCGTGCTGTTCACCTCCGGTTCCTCCGGTGTGCCCAAGGCGATTGTCCTCGAGCACCGCAACATCGTCTCCTTCGCCACCAATCCGAGCCTGCCCGAGCTCACGCCGGCGGACCGGACCGGCCAGATATCCAGCGTTTCCTTCGACGCTTTCCACTTCGAGATGTGGAGCACCCTCGCGTCCGGCGCGCAGACGGTCATCCTCCCGCCCGTGCCGGATCTGCTGGCCGCGGACTTCCAGCGGCAGATGAGGCAGTACGGCATCACGGCGATGCTCGTGCCGACGATGGTGATCAACCACGTGGTGCGCGAGGACCGGGACGCCTTCTCCCCGCTGCGCGTGCTCCAGGCCGGCGGCGACGTGCTCCTTCCGGCGGCCTGCCGCGCGCTGCTGGGCGGACGGTTCAAGGGCGCCCTCTACAACCTCTACGGTCCTGCCGAGATCACCACCGCCTGCACCGCGCACCAGGTGACGGCCGAGGACGCGGAGTCCGACGCCATCCCGATCGGCCGTCCTCTGGAGGGCGTGTCGGTGCGGGTGCTCTCCCCGGAGCTGGAGCCCGTGGCCCCCGGCGAGACCGGCGAGCTGTTCGTCAGCGGCCCCGGCGTGGCCCGCGGCTACCAGGACCGCCCCGATCTGACCGACGAGCGCTTCCTCGTCCTGCCGGGCGAGGCCGACGGCGAACGCCTGTACCGCACGGGCGACTTGGTCCGCCAGCGCGAGGACGGCGCCCTGATGTTCGTCGGCCGTGCCGACAACCAGGTCAAGATCCGTGGCTACCGCGTCGAGCCGGGTGAGGTCGAGCGGGGTCTGCGCCGCTACCCCGAGGTCCAGGAAGCGGTCGTCCTGCCGGAGGGCGAGGGCAACGACCGGCGCCTGGTGGCGTTCGTGGTGCTCGAGAACGGCCTGGGCGTCAAGGAGCTGCGCGAGCGGGCCGAGCGGGACCTGCCGGACTTCATGGTGCCCAGCCAGTTCATCACGCAGGACCGGATCCCGGCGACGGCGCACGGCAAGCGCGACCTGGACGCCCTGCGCGAGGTGCTCGCCAAGCAGCTGGAGCGCGAGGAGTCGTACGCGGAGCCGCAGACCGACACCGAGCGGTTCCTCGCCGGCCTGTGGGAGAGCCTGTTCAGCACCGAACGCGTCGGCAGGGACGAGGACTTCTTCGGCCTGGGCGGCCACTCGCTGCTCGCCTTCCGCATGCACCACCGCATCAACCGCGAGCTGGGTCTCTCCCTCCCCTTCCCGGTGCTGCTCAACAACACCGTGCTGAAGGACCTCGCGGCAGCCATCGACGCGTCGCGCGAAGGAGCCACGGCATGAGCCAGCAGACCATGGACCGGCCGCAGGCGGTCACCGGCATCGACCTCACCGACGTCGACCTGTTCGTGCGCGGCGACCACACGGCCGCCTTCGCCAAGCTCCGCGCCGAGCAGCCCATCTACTGGAACGAAGGCGCCGACGGCAGCCGTTTCTGGGCCCTGACCAGGTACGACGACGTGATGTGGGCCTACCGCAACCACGAGGACTTCGGCTCCGGTCGCGGCGCCATCGTGGGCGGCTCCTTCCGCAGCGAGGACGACACCTCGGCCGGGCGGATGCTGGTCACCACCGACCTGCCCCGTCACCGCATGCTCAAGCAGGCGATCCACCCGTCGATGTCGCCTGGCGTGGCCAAGCGGGTCGCGGTGCAGGTCGCCGAGCTCGTCTCCCGCGCCCTGGAGAAGACCCGGGCGGACGGCGGCTGCGACTTCGCCACCGACATCGCTCCGGAGCTTCCGGCCGGCGCCCTCATGGTGATCATGGGCATCAGCCACGAGGAGGCCCACCACCTCATCGGGCTGACCCGGCGGATGGTCGGCTACCGCGACGAGATCTTCGTGGACACGGGCGGTGAC
This sequence comes from Streptomyces sp. NPDC021012, assembly GCF_044333355.1. NCBI lineage: Bacteria > Bacillati > Actinomycetota > Actinomycetes > Kitasatosporales > Streptomycetaceae > Streptomyces > Streptomyces sp. NPDC021012. The sequence goes on along the minus strand of NZ_JBIRQU010000030.1, from coordinate 19,502 downwards.
CAGCGGCTGCGCCTGGCCTGGCTGCAGGCCGAGGTGTTCGAGTTCTTCGCCGACATCGTGGCCGAGCGCCGCCGCAACCCCGGCGACGACCTGATCAGCATCCTCATGCGCGCGGAGGTCAACGGCCGCCCGCTCAGCGAGGAGGAGATCTTCTACAACTGCATGAACGTCGCCGTCGGCGGCAACGAGACGTCGTCGTACACCGCGTGCACCGGTCTGCTCGCACTGATGGACCACCCCGAGCAGTACCAGCGGCTGCGCGAGGAGCCGCAGCTCGTCGGCACCGCCGTCGAGGAGATGCTGCGCTGGAGCTCGACCAACGCCTACGTGCAGCGGGTGGCCAAGCGCGACGTGGAACGCGGCGGCATCCAGATCAAGGCCGGCGAGTCCATCACGCTGTGGAACTACTCCGCCAACCGCGACGAGGACCACTTCCAGGACCCGCACCTCTTCGACATCACCCGCACGCCCAACCGCCACCTGACCTACGGCTCGGGGCTGCACCGCTGCATCGGCGCCCCCATCGCCCAGGCGGAGCTGTCGCTGCTCTTCGAACAGCTGATGACGTCCGGGTTCCGGTTCAAGCAGGCCGACGACGTGCGCCGGCTGCGCTCGAACTTCCTGCTCGGCATCACCCGCCTTCCGGTGGAGGTCGTCTGATGGACACCCGCGCCGACGCCAGTCCGTACGTGTTCGGTGAGCGCATCGAACAGGTGGTGGCCCACCACGCCCGGTTGCGACCGCACGCGGTCGCCGTCCAGCAGGGCGAACGGAGGCTCACCTACGGCGAGTTGACCGAGCGGGCCGAGACGGTCGCGGCCGCGCTGCGCCTGCTCGGTGTCGAGCCCGGCCGGCACGTCGCGGTGCGCATGCCGCGCTCACCCGAACTGGTGACCGCGCTGCTCGGCGTCCTGCGCGCGGGCGCCTCCTACGTGGCGGTCGACCCGCAGTGGCCGCAGGCGCGGGTGGACGAGACGCTCCGGGGCACGGACACGGCACTGCTCGTCGTCGACGCGCCCGGCGCGCAGGCCGTGCCCGCCGGGGCGGAGGCGCGCACCGCCACCCTCGCCTCCCTGCTGGAGCTCGGGCGCACCGCCCCGGTCCCCGAGCCGCTGCACGACGGCACCGCGACGGCCAGCGTCTTCTACACCTCCGGCTCCACCGGGAAACCCAAGGGAGTGCTCTCCCCGCACCGGGGAACCATCCGCACCCTGGTCAACTGCCCCACCATCCCCCTCGGCCAGGACTCGGTGTTCCTCCAGGCGGCTCCGCTGCCCTGGGACGGGCTCTCGCTCGAACTGTGGGCACCGCTGCTCAACGGCGGCCGCTGCGTCCTCCTCGACCAGGCGGCCACGGCGCTGGACGCACAGGCGCTGGAGTCGGTCATACGGCAGGGCGTGAACAGCCTCTGGCTCACCAGCTCGCTGTTCAGCGTGCTGGCGGAGGAGCGGATCGACCTCTTCGGCGCGGTGCGCCTGCTGCTGGTCGGCGGGGAGCGGGTGTCGGTGAGCAACGCCCGCCGCGTGCTGACCGAGTTCCCCGCCCTGCACATGGTCAACGGATACGGGCCGGCCGAGAGCACCATCTTCGCGACCACCCACGTGATCCGCCCGGCCGACGTGGAGGAGGGCAGCACGGAGATCCCGATCGGGACGCCGGTGCCCCGCACCACGGTGGCCCTGCTCGGCACGGACGGGCGGCCCGTCGCGGACGGCGATCTCGGCGAGATCGCCGTGGCCGGCGACGGGCTGGCCCTCGGCTACGCGGGCAACCGCGAGGAGACCGCCCGCCGGTTCTTCACCGACGGCGGCGTGCGCTTCTACCGCACGGGCGACCTCGCGGTGCGCGACGCCGAGGGGCTGCTGCGCTACCGGGGAAGGGCCGACCACCAGTTCAAGATCCGGGGAGTGCGGATCGAGGCCGGCGAGGTCGAGGCCGTCCTGGAGAACCACCCCGAGGTCACCGCCTGCTGCGTCCTTCCGCTGGAGACGGCGCCCGGGCGGGTCCAGCTCGCGGCGGCTTACGCCACCGTCCACCAGCAGCCGCTGGACGAGGCGGAGTTGACGGAGTACGCGGCGCGCAACCTGCTCGACGCGATGGTGCCGACGCTGCTGACCCACACCGCGCAGCTCCCGCTGAACGCCAACGGGAAGGCGGACCGCAAGGCGGTGGAGGCGCTGCTGCGCCGCAGCGTCGCCCCCGCCGAAGCGGTGGCGCAGCAGCCGACCCCGAGCAGCCCGGTCCTGGACGACATCCGTGCGCTGCTGGGCCTGCCGCACCTGGCCGAGGACGACGACCTCGTCATGGCCGGGGCGAACTCGCTCGACGTGATCCGGCTGGCCGCCCGGGTGGGAGCCCTGCTGGGCGCCCGCCTGACCGCCTCCGACGTCTACCGGCTGCGCACGCCGCGCGCCATCGCCGCCCACTGCGCGCGGACGGCCCCCGGCGAGCGGCTGCCCGCCCCCGGCCCCGGGCGCACGAGCCCCGCCCCGCTCTCCCGCGCCCAACAGCGTTTCTGGCTCGCTGAGATGACGTCCCCGGGCGCCGCGGACAACATGATCGTGCTGGCCTACGCACTGACCGGACCGCTCCGGCCCGAGCTGCTGCAGGAGGCCCTGAACGACGTCGTCGAGGCCCACCCGGCGCTGCGCACCGTCTACCCGTGGCTCGACGAGGCCCCCCAGCAGCAGGTGCTCGCGCCCGCGGACGCGAGCCCCGTGCTGGAACACGTCACGCCTCCCCGTGCCGAGGGGATGCAGGAGCTGGCCGAAGCGGTGACGGCCGACTGGTGGGCGAGGCCGTTCTCGCTGGAGGACGAGGTCCCGGTGAGGGCCCGGCTGTGCCGCCTGGACGAGGAGCGGTACCTGTTCTGCCTCCAGGTGCACCACATCGCCTTCGACGGATGGTCGGAGTCGGTGCTCATCGACGAGCTGACGCGGGCGTACGCGGCGCGGCTGGAGGGCCGTAAGCACGAGGTGTCGCCGGCGCTGTCGTACGGGGAGTTCAGCACCTGGGAGGCGACCCGCCTCGCGGACTGGGCGGAGCGCGACCTGCCCTTCTGGAAGGAGCAGCTGGCAGCGGTCCCGGCACCGTTCCTGCCCGCTCCCCAGCGGGCGGCCTCCGGCCAGGCGGACCGGTTCGAACGGGTCCTGAAGGTCGACGCGCAGACCGTGCGGCGGCTCGAGCAGGCCGCCGCCCGCCGCGGCGGACCCACCCTGGCGGCGCTGCTCGCCGGCGCCACCCGCGCCCTGGCACGCACCTTCGACGCCGGGGACCTCGCGGTGGGCTCGGTGACCGGGGGCCGCTTCGACCCGGCTCTGGAGCCGGTGGTCGGCTACTTCGTCAACCCCTTCACCGTGGTGCTCTCGCACCCGCGCGACGACAGTGCCGAGGACCTCCTGGACCAGACGACCGCCCAGGTGGTGACGCACCTCCAGCACGTCCACACCCCGTTCGACGAGCTCGTCCGCGTCTTCGCGCCGCCCCGGGACCGCCACCCCTTCTTCCAGACCTGGGTCGTCCTGCAGGGGCAGCCGCCCCGCGGCAGCCTCGGCGGCCACGTGGCGGTCGAGCCGGTGCGGGTGCGCCCGCCCAGCACCGACATCGAGCTGATGCTGGAGGCCATCCCGGCTCCGGACGGCTCCTGGGACCTCGTCATGCTGTGGCGCGCGGACGGGATCACCGCCGCCCAGGCAGAGGAGCTCCTGGCCGAGCTGCACACCGCGCTCGGCGAGACGGCAGATTGCGCCTGAGGGAGAGGCACCCATGCAGACACAGACAGCGGCCCCGGCCGCGTCGAAGACCGACTCCGCGCAGCTGCGGAAGGTCCGCAGGTACTACGAACTCGTCGACGCCGGTCAGGTGCAGGCCCTGGTGGACCTGTTCGCGGAGGACGCCCAGTACCACCGGCCCGGCTACGAACCACTGGTCGGCAAGGACCAGTTGGAGCACTTCTACCGGGAGCGGCGCGTGATCCGCGAGGGCCGCCACACGGTGACCACGACCGTGGAATCCGGTGACTGCGTGGCCGTGCACGGCGAGTTCAACGGGGTGCTGCACGACGACCGGCAGAGCAGTCTGCGCTTCGCGGACTTCTTCCACCTCGACACGGAAGGCCGGTTCAGCAGGCGCGACACGTTCTTCTTCTCCCCGCTGGTCTGAGCCACCCGTCGACCGCGAGAAGACCGCAATCGAAAGGCCCGTGGGATCCATGAGTCCGAACACGGCGCAGCGGTGGCTGCGCCGCTTCCACCCCCGCCCCGACGCCCCCGTCCAGCTCGTGTGCCTGCCCCATGCGGGCGGCTCCGCGAGCTTCTACTTCCCGTTCTCGCAGGCGCTCTCGGGCAGTGCCGAGGTGCTGGGCGTCCAGTACCCCGGCCGCCAGGAGCGCCACAACGAGCCCGGCCTCACCGATCTGCACGCCCTGGCCGACCGGATCACCGAGGCCGTGGCGGAAGAGGCGGACGATCGGCCGCTGGCCCTGTTCGGGCACAGCATGGGCGCCATGCTGGCCTTCGAGGTCGCCGGCCGCCTGGAGGACTCGGGCACCCCGGTGGCGGCGCTCTTCGCCTCCGGGCGGCGGGCCCCCTCCCGCCACCGCCCCCCGGAGAACGTGCATGCCTTCACCGACGAGCAGCTGGTGGCCGCGCTCGCGGCACTGGACGGGACCGACACCGAACTGCTCAACGACCCGGACATACTGCGCATGATCCTTCCGGCGATCCGCAGCGACTTCCAGGCGGTGGAGACCTACCGCTACCGACCGCGGCCGCCGCTGCGCTGCCCGGTCGTGGCACTGGTGGGCGACCGCGACCCCCGCGTCGACCTCGACGAGGCCGGCGCCTGGGCGGACCACACCGCGCACTCCTTCGACCTCCGGGTCTTCTCCGGCGGTCACTTCTACCTGTCGGACCACCAGACCGCGGTGGTCGACCTGGTACGGCAGCACCTGATCGCGTCCGGCCCGCTCGGCGCCGGCTGACGCGACGAAGCGGCGGGGCGACCCGGTCCGCTCCACCGACGATCCGGACCGGCTCAGGCGGGAGACCGCCAGGGCCGGTCCGCGGTCGTTCCGGCCCGGACAGCGACTGAAGCCTGGTCCGCCACCCCTGCGGGTGGCGGACCAGGCTTCCAGTGCTGTCGGGAGGGCCGGTTACGGCCTGACGCTGTACTCGAAGGTGTCGAGGACCTTCGCGGCATGCTCCCGCAGCTGCTCCACGGAGTCGGCGGTCATGGTGAGCGAGAGGAAGAAGTTCTCCTTGTTGAGCTGGGTGACCCGGTAGCCGTTGGCCAGACGCACGCTGATGACGCCGGGCAGGGCGAGGAGTTCCTCCTCGGTGGTGACGGCTTCGACCGTGCCGAGCTCTTCGGCCTCCAGCTCCACGTTGCCGAAGATCGGCTGCTCGCGCATCGGTCCCAGGTCCTGCGGCGCGTACTCGCCCAGCGCCATGGAGACGACCGTCGCGATCACGTCGATGCCGTAGAGGTTCTGGAGGGACGCGGGGATGCCCGTGTGGAAGCCGCCGGGCCGGGGGTTGATCTCGATGAGCTCGGTCCGGCCGTCTTCGGAGCTCCGGCCCTCGAAGTGCAGCCACACCTGGTCGAGGCCCCGGTCGGCGCACAGCGTGTTGATCGCCTCGGACAGGGCGCGCACGCCGTCCCGCACGTGGCTCTGCTGGGGCGGGTGGAACGAGAGCCCCGCGTCGTGGTTCTTGTCGTAGTCGTAGTCGGCCTTCTCGACCGCGAGGAGCGGGTGGAAGCGGCCGTTCAGCACGGGACCGTCCACGGAGAACTCCGTGCCGGACACGAACTCCTCGACGATCAGCTCCACGTCGCCCGCCCCGGACTCCTCCAGGTCCTTCAGGTAGGCCAGCAGCTCCTCCCGGTCGTCCACCCGCTTGACCATGTACGAGGCCGCCGACTCCCGCGTGGGCTTGATGATGGCGGGGAAGAAGTCCACGGACCGCGGGTCGTCGGAGTACTTGAGCTCGGACAGGCCGAGGGCGCGCATGTGCTCCCGGACCAGGGTCTTGCTCGCCAGGACGGCACGGCTGGTGCCGCCACCGGGAAGGCCGTAGTGCGTGGTGAGCGCGATGCTCCACTCGACCAGCTTCTCGACCATGCTGACGACGGCGATCGGCTCGATGCCCCGCTCGCCGACCCGGGCCGTGAGGGCCGAAAGCTCCTCGCTGTCCCAGTCGAACACGATGTGGTCGTCGCAGAGGCCGGCGTTGGGGTCGTCCGGCAGGTTGGAGACCAGCACCGGTCGCAGATCGCGAGCGCGGAGCTCCTCGACCGCGGCGGGCACGTTGCCGATGGCTATCCAGGAGAGGATGAGCACGGATTTCATGTCACGGGCCTCCGGAGGCTTTCGAAAAAAGTTTCTGATTACACGCGGGAGTCAATGCTGGCACGGGCGGAGGCCGGACCGGATAAGCGAGATGACTACTCGGATTGAATCCGTGGTGTCCGGGTGGGACCGGGACGACCTGCGCACGGCATCAAACGGAAACGGGTTCGACCGAGTGGCGCTTGAGCGTGAAGGTGAAGTCGCTGGAGAGTTTTCCGCTCAGCCGGACGGCCGAAACGAGATTGCCCTCCATGGCCAGTCGCTCGACCTCGCCCCGCGAAAGGCCACAGCCTTCCGCGATGAGCCGCATGGGCCTGACCGGGATCTGCGCCGCGAACCGGACCGAGACGTCGATCACTTCACGGTCCAGATGATCCGATCCACCGGTGTCGAGCCGCCAGGCGTCGCTCCAGTCGAGGGAGATGTGGTTGCGGCGCCGTATGACGCCGTCCTGGAGCACCTCGGCCGCCAGGGTGGGGTCGTTCTCGTGCGCCCGGTCCAGGAACTCGGGTCGTATCGAGCGGACGTGCGCCCGCTCGAAAATGTTGATCTTCGTGGTGGTGCCGCATTTGGTGCAGAGCGCGAGGAGCCAGACATCGAGGAGTTTGTGGTTCGCGTTGACGCGGAACTTTCCGGTCGTCCGGAAGGTTTCGGACGCACAGTCCTGGCAGCTGCGGCGGATGAGCGGCAGACGCACCGGCTTAACTATCCAGTCATTGTGCACAGAAGTACCCCTGTTGTGGTGTGCATTCGCCATTAAAGAGAGCGCGGCGCTCGGCGCATCGGCTCTCGGGATGTCTCACGGGGCGCACAAGGCGTGGATTCGCCCGGCTGCATCAGCTCGGCAGTGCGGTAGCGGTACGTCACGGCATTGCTCCACTGGCGTTCGGGCATCTCGATGTCGGGCTCGGCATATCGGTCGGCGTGTCATCGCCCTTGAGATCGGGACTGCTGGCGCCGACCGTCCCAGCGAGTACGAGGGACGCTACGGACAGGTCGACGCGCCGCACATCCGCGTCGAGTTGAGCCGCCCGTACGCGGCACGTGGACGCCCCGTCGCCGGAACTGCGCGCCTCGCTTACGCCGTTCACGGCCTCGACGCGAGGGGGCCATGATCATTACCAGCTCCGCCTCCGTGCACACTTGTTCCACCTGCACCACCACCAACTGCGGCGAGAGCAAGGACAGTTCGATGCCATACGTGCCGACCGGTCCCGGGATGCCCGATCCCGTCACCGCGGAGCCGGTCCACGCCTGCCCCTGTCCCGCGAGAGCCAGAAGCAGGACGGGCCGCTGCGACGGCCCCGGCGGACGGGGCCGGCCGGCAGGCGCCTCGACCAGGGGGGCGGCTCCCCATCAGGGTCCGGGTGCGGCGGGAAGGGCAAGCGGGGGGAGCGCCCGGAGGGCGAGAGGGGAAGAGGAGGGGAGCAGGGCGGGAATACCGCACTCCACAGTGGCCCGTATGCGCGCACACTTCCCGAGACGTTCACAGCCGAGACTGCTCATGGTGATGCCGAGCCACCAACTCGTCCGGAAGGGTGCCGAGTTGGGGTTCCGCATCTGGTCGGTATGGGATCCGAAGCAGCTTGAGGCCGACTTCGCGCCGAGGCTCGAGGAAGCCTCGGAGGAGCTGCTGCTCGTCGACTTCGCCGATGAGACCGGATTGCGCGACACCATCGAGCGGACCGCGCGGCATCACGAGATCGACGCCGTGCTGCATTGCGGACACGGTGACTCGGTCCTGCCGGTGGTCCAGGAGGCATGGAAGCTGGGCCTGTCCGCGAACCCTCCGGCGGTGTACGAACGGCTCCAGGTGTGCGAGGCGGACGACTGGGCCCCGGCGGAGGCGCCCAGGGTGAGCGTCGAGACCCTGACCGTGAACGGGACCCACCACGTCGTCGGGGTGACGGGTCAGCGCACCACCGGAGCGCCGCACTACTTCGTGACGGGCCACCTCCACCCGGCGCCGTTGACCGAGGACGAGCGCACGGCGATCGGGGCGGTGGTCGAGGAACGACTGACGGCGGTCGGATACCGCTCCGGCCCGGCCCACACGCAGGTGGCGCTGCTGCCGTACGGGCCACGGATCGTGTCGTGCCGCACCCATCTGGGTGACGACCGCATCCCCCTGCTCGTCGAGATAGCGCGCGGGTTCGACATGGAGGCGGCGGTCTTCACGGGACTCGAAGGCGATCACCCGGACGTGCCGAGCCCTTTCCGGTACGCGGAGGTCGGCTTCTTCCTCCTGCCCGAGGGGCGACTGGAGACGTACACCGGAACGGAGGACATCGCCGTGACCCCGTGGGTTCACGGAGCCCGCTTCCCGTACGAGGTCGGCGCCTGGATCGCTCCCGTCGGCGACCCGCGCTCCCGGCGCGCCTACGTGGCCGTCGACGGTGACACGCCGGAGCTCACCCGCGAGCGGATCGCCAGGGCGCGGAAGGACCTTGTTACCGTCATTCGGCACACCTCTCGGTGACCCCGCCGGGCAGCCCGTTCGGAGCGGTCCGGGGTGCCTGTGACATATGCAATACGTGCCTGCCGGGCCGGGACCGGGATCATCTAGTGTCGGGGTGAGCTTTGGCCAATGGTGAGCACGGGGGGCCGAGATGGCGACATCGACACCTATTGAAGAAAATGCGAGCTTTCGCCCGGAATTCGCCGTCCTGGGCTCCCTGGAAGTGCGCAGCGGCGGCGCCCTGATACCGGTCAACGGGGCGCTGCAGCGTCGTGTCCTCGTGACCCTGCTCCTCGACGCCGGACGCGTGGTGCCCGTCTCCCGACTGGTGACGGCCGGCTGGGACGAGCAGCCGCCGGACAGCGCCGAGCACCAGGTACGCAAGACCGTGGCCAAGCTGCGCAGCCGCATCCCCCACGGCCCCGAGATCATCGTCACCGACGGACCCGGGTATCGCGCGGTGGTCGAGACCGACCAGCTCGATCTGCTCCGTCACCAGCGGCTGATGCGCCAGGCCAGGGAATCGCTGGACGCGGGACAGGCGGAGAGCGCCGTCGCACAGCTGCGCGAGGCGTTGGCGCTGTGGCGGGGGCCGGTGCTGGCCGGTTCCGGCGGGCAGATGATCGACGCGGCCTCGACCGCCTTGGAGGAGCAGCGGCTCAGCGCCGCCGAACAGCTCTACGACCTGCGCATCGACGCGGGCGAGGCGGCCGAGATCACGGGCGAGCTGCGGGGCCTCGTGGACGAGCATCCCCTGCGCGAGACGCTGCGCAGTCGGCTGATGCTCGCCCTCTACCACTCCGGGCAGCAGGCCGCGGCGCTGGACGAGTTCGCCCGCGTACGCGATCACCTCGCGGACGAGCTGGGCATCGACCCCAGCGCGCAGCTGACCAGCCTGCACGAGCGCATGTTGCGCCAGGACCCCTCGCTCGTCCCTTCGGAGCGCTCCGCGCCGCGTGTCACGCACACGGTGACCGAGGCCCCTCACACGCTGCCGTTCGACGTGCCCGACTTCTCGGGCCGCCGTTCCGAACTGGAGCGGGTCTGCGAGCTGGCCAGACGCACCCCGACAGGGGCCCCGACGGTCATCGCGCTCGACGGCATGGGAGGCAGCGGCAAGACGGCGCTCGCCGTGCGCGCCGCCCACCAGCTGGCCGAGCAGTATCCGGACGGCAGTCTCTTCATCGACCTGCACGGCTTCACTCCGGGACAGGCGCCGCTCAGCGCGTTCCACGCGCAGGGCGACCTGCTCGCCGCCGCCAGCATCCCGAGCGACGAGGTGCCCACGGTGTCGGCGGGGCGCGCCGCGCGGTGGCAGTCCTACATGCGCGGCCGTTCCATGGTGCTCATCCTGGACAACGCCGCCTCCTCCGAGCAGGTGCGCGCGCTGATCCCCGCCTCCTCCGGCAGCCTGGTCCTGATCACCAGCCGCCCGAGGCTGACCGGGCTCGACGGAGTCGAATGGCTCTCCGTGGGCGCTCTTCCGGAAGGAGACAGCGACCAGCTCCTGCGGGCCACCCTCGGCGCCGAACGGGTCGAGCGGGAGCCGGAGGCCGCCGGTGAGCTGGTGCGGCTGTGCGGAGGTCTCCCGCTGGCGGTCAGGATCGCCTCCGCCCGTCTGGCGAACCGCCCCCACTGGACCGTGCAGCGACTCGTCGAACGGCTGCGGGACCACAACCGGCGCCTGGACGAACTGACGAGCGAGGGCCGAGGGGTCGCCGGCGCACTCCTGCTGTCGTACCAGTCCATGCCCCGTGACCAGCAGTCCGCCTTCCGGCTCCTCGGCCATCACCCGGGGCGCTACCTCGACACCCACGAAGCCGCCGCCCTGCTCGGCACGGACGTCCTGACGGCCGAGGACGTACTGGAGGAACTGGTCGACGCGCGTCTGCTGGAGGCCAGGGAACCGGGCGTGTACGCCCTGCACGATCTCGTACGCAGCTTCGTGCAGCGCATCGCGCAGGGATCGCGGGAGCCGGGGGACGAGCCGGCGCTGCGGCGGCTCATGGACCACTACCTGGGCATGGCGAGACACGCCTGCGACGTGGTGTTTCCCGGGCGACGGCCCATCGGGGACGACGGGGAACACCGGACGGACAGCGGGTTCGACCACAGCGGGTTCGCTCACAAGGAGAAGGCGCTCCAGTGGCTCGACCACCACCGCGGCAGCCTTCTGGCGGCGGTGGACGCCGCCCACGACGGGGGGCTGCTGTGGCATGCCGCGCGGCTGCCGCGTGAGCTGGGCTTCCACTCCAGCATCCGCGGCTACGACTCCCGCGCCAACGTGGCGCTGGAGAAGGGGGTCAGCGCGTCACGGCTCCTCGGAGACCGCTCGTTGACCCGGCTGAACCTGATGAACCTGGCCATGGGCAAGTGGCGTCTCGGGCAGCTGCGCGACGCGGTCGGCCTGCTGGAAGAAGCCGTCGGGCTGTCCCGGCAGATGGCGGACGAGTACAGCGAGGCGGAGTGCCAGGCGCGGCTGGGACAGGCGTACAGCAGCATGGGAGAGCTCGAGCACGCGCTACGGCTGAGCCAGGAGGTCAGCAGACGCGCCCGGGAACTGGGGTTCACCCGCCTCGACGGCTCGTCGCTCAGCATGCTGGGCCTGATCCTGGTGCGGCTCGGTCGCTTCGAGGAGGCGGTGGAGTCCGCGGAGCGGGCGGTGGCGATCTTCGACTCGATCGAGGAGGTCCAGCTCTCCGTGACCGCCCTGAGCTACCTTTCCCAGGCGATCGAAGGCCTGGGCCGCTTCGAGGAGGCGCTCGCCCGGGCCGACGCGGCCCTGGAACGGTGCCAGCAGATCGGCATGCCCGCGGCGCTGCCGCTCGTACTCGCCCGCAGAGCCGACGTGCTCGTACGCCTGGGAGCGCTGGACGAAGCGGCGGACAGCGCCGACCACGCGCTGGCCACGGCCGCCAGCAGCACGAACGACATCAACCGCGCCACGGTGCACCTGTCGGCGGGGCGCGTGCGGTACGCGCAGGGGGATCTGGACACGGCGCTGGCCCAGCAGCGGCTGGCCCACGAGATCGCCTGCCGGATGGAGCTGCGCTACGACGAGGCGTGCGCGCTCTGGCACCTCGCCCGTACCGCCGAGGCCCAGGGGCACGTGCAGATGGCCCGAGAGCACCGTTCGGCGGCGGACAGCCTCTTCTCCCTCATGAAGGTGCCGGAGACCGCCCGGTGAGCCCCGTTTTCCGGGCGCTCCGCGGCGGGGGGACCGGGCGGGTGCCCAGAGGGGAACCGGCAGGGAAGAACGACTGCGAGGATCAGCGGAGCCGAAACGGCGCGTCTCTCAAAAGGAGCTTCCCCATGCGTTTCATCCCTGCTCTCGCTGCCTCCCTCCTCGCTCTCGGGGGCGTTCTGGGCGGATTCACGGCTGCCGGCCACACTGCCGCGCCGCAGCCGGTCCACCACCGCGCCGTCGCCTCCGAGCTCCCGACGAGCGAGGTCCTGTTCCAGCCGATGACCGACCACGGCAATGGCTGAGCAGACGGGCCGTAGCAGCTGATTGCGGCCCCCTCCGTCCCACCCGCGCCCGGTCCGTCCTCGCCGCACACGCGCAGACGCCCGTCACGCCCACGAGGCCGGACGAGCACCGGCAAGGCGAGGCTCACGATCTCCGCGCGCCAACCCATTGATGACAGCGGGGCTTCTCTCTCACTCATTGTCGAGGGGCAACACAATGACCATTCGGGTGCTCGTCTGTGACCAGCTGCCCGTGATCGCGGACGGTCTCAAGACCCTTCTCGACGCGGTGCCGGACATCGACGTGATCGGCACGACTCACAACGGCATGGAGGCCATCGTCCTGGTGCGCACCCTGCGCCCCGATGTCGTGGTGACGGATCTGGACCTCCAGACCATTTCGGGTCTCGAGATGATCCGCAGACTCGGCCAGGAGGACGAGTCGCCCAACATCGTCGTGTTCACCGCGGCCGACTCCGACGAGACGGTGAGCGACGTGCTGCATGCCGGCGCGAGCTGTCTGCTCGGCAAGGACGTGAGTCCTCAGGAACTGATCACCGCGATCCAGGGGGCGGCCGCCGGCCAGACCGTGCTCGCGCCGAGCATCGCGCGGCGCCTGGTCACCTGGTTCCGTGCGCAGCCGGAGCCCCAGAAGGTCGAGACGTGTCCCGAGGTGACCGAGCTGACCCCTCGGGAGCGGGAAGTGACGCGGATGGTGGCGCAGGGCATGTCCACCGAGGACGTGGCCCGCGAACTGATCATCGGCGAAGCCACGGTCAGAACCCACCTCTACCGGGTGCGCACCAAGCTCGGCGTCCGCGACCGTGCCGAGCTCGTGTCACTGGCCTACCGGACCGGACTCATCCACTCGTCCGCCCAACCGCTCCGCGAAAAAAGGGAGTTGGCGCTGGGGGGCCTGCGCGCCAGTTGATCCGCGGCAGCCGCGGCGGGATCGCCGCCGCGGCCCGGGGCTCCACTCAGCTCGCGGCACGCCGGGCCGTCCGGACGCGGTCGGCGCCGACCGTCCGCCAGAGCGCGGCGGGATCCCCGTACCGGGTGGACTCTGCCGCGGCCAGCCGGAAGTACCGGTGCAGGCCCAGTTCCGACGTCATCGCGCGCACCCCGCAGCTCTGCATGCTCAGGCGCACGACCTCACGCGCGGTCTCGGACGCCATGGCCAGTGCGGCGAGCGGCGCGGTGCCCACGGCGTCCGGCTCGGAGTCGACCAGCCAGGCCCCCCGGAGGACCGCCGCCCTCGTCGCGCGCACCGCCACCATCGCGCGCGCCAAGGGGAACGACACCGCCGGCAGGTCGCGCAGCCGGGTGCCGAACTGCCGGCGGAAGCCGACGTACTCCACGGCCATGCGGTGCGCGCCGTCGGCGATGCCCAGCAGGTACGCGGCCTGCCGCAGCCGTGCGCGCGCGAGCGGACCGGTGGGCGCGTCGTCCAGGGCGCCGACGACACCCGCCGCGGTGACCGGCGTGGCCTCGAACCGGACGACCGGCGGCCAGCTGCCGTCCTGCGTGGAGACGCCGTCCGCACCGCGCTCCACCGCGACGATCACCGGATCGCCGTCGACCCTGGTGGCCACCAGGAACAGGTCGGCGTGCGGGTCGTCGACGGTGGCCGTGCCGGTCAGCTCCCAGCCGCCGGCGCGCGGCGTCGCGGTGACCCCGCTGCCGGTGGGCAGGGCTTCGAGGCCCGCCAGGGCCACGCTCGGCGCGCTGACGCCCAGGTCGGCGGCGAACGCCTCGGCCCGGTAGGAGTTGCCGCGCGCCGCGCGGCCGAGCTCCTCGCTGACCAGGACGCCGGCGCTCAGCCCCAGGTCGAGCCCGTCGGCGTCGGCCGGACGCTCGAAGTCGGCCGCCTCCAGCGCGTCGAGCACCGTACGGGTCGGGCCGCAGGCGCCGTCGGTCACCGGGGCGCCGTGCAGCTCGATCCGGGCGGGGATGCCGGCGAGTCCCGTGCGCAGGGCCTTGCGCAGCTGGAGGGCGAGCGGGTCGGGAGCAAGGTCCATTTCAGTCTTCCTGTCCGATGGAGTCGAACGAGGCGGCCATGATCTGGAGCATCACCTCGGAGGTGCCCGCCGAGAGCGTGAGCCCGGGGGCCTCCCGGTAGGCGGACTCCAGGGTCATGGCCGCTCTGGTGCGGTTCGCCCGCTGCTCGGGGCTCGGGATGTCGATGGCCCAGGCCGCGACGGCCTGGGCGAGCTCGCTGCTGTGGTACTTGGCGACGGCCGTCGAGACCTGGTCGACCCGGTCCGCCGCGATCCCCGAGAGGACCTCCCAGGCGAGGACGTGGTCGGCCGTGAGCGCACCGTGCCAGCGGCCGATCTGCTCGAGCAGGTCGCCGGGCACGGCCTCCGGGTCGCCGTCGACCAGGACGTCGAGGGCGGCGTCCAGCCAGTGCTCCGCCTTCAGGTAGTAGTCCAGGCCGGTGCGTTCGATGGCGAGGGCCTCGTTGAGCAGCGGCCAGCCCTCGTCGCGCGGACCGAGGAGGTTCGCGCCCGGCACCGCGACCGCGTCGAGGTCCACACGGTGGAAGTGCTCGTCGCCGATGCCGGGGATCATCGACACCGCCACACCGGGGGCCCGCATGTCCACCAGGAACAGGCTGATGCCCTGGTACTTGCCCACGCCCCGGGTCGTACGGGCGGCGCACAGGCCGAGGTCGACGAAGCGCGTCTTGAGGCTGAACACCTTGGTGCCGGTGATCCGGTAGCCGTCGCCGTCCGGCTCGGCCACCGCCCGCAGCCCGCCCAGGTCGGAACCCGCGTCCGGCTCCGTGTACAGCACCGACGCGAAGCTCTCGCCGCGGGCGATGGGGGGCAGATACCGCCGCTTCTGCTCCTCGCTGCCCGCCATCAGCAGGAACTGGCCCACGATCTGGACGGTGTTGACGTGGAACGTGTCCGGCACGCCCGCGCGCACCAGTTCCTCGGCGACGATCGCGGCGTCGGTCAGCGAGCGGCCCTGGCCGCCGTACTCGACGGGCCAGTGCACGGCGAGCAGGCCCAGCTCGCCGAGCAGCCGGTAGAGCGGGCGCGCGTCCGGCTCGACGCCGAACGCGCCGGTGGCCGCGGCCGCCCCGGCCTGGACCTCGGCAGAGCGCAGGGTCTTCCGCACGTCCGCCCGGAACCGTTCTTGTTCCTCCGTGAAGCCGAACCGCATGTGTGTCTCCTCAAGAGGCGAGCGTCTCTTCGATCGCCGCGACGACCCGGCCGATCGCCGACTGGGTGAACAGGGTGTAGTGGTCGCCGGGCACGTGCTCGGCCCGGAAGGGGCCCGTGCATACCGCCCGCCACTGCTCTTCCATGGCGATGTGCGGGGAGGCGACGAGCACGGTGACCGGTCCGCCGTACGGGGCCGGCGGGCTGTAGGCCTGCATGGACAGGGCGGAGGACCGGAACGTCGCGAAACGCGCTGCCAACTCCCGCTCGGTGAGCTCCAGTTCGACGCCGAGGCCGGTGAGGGTCTCCCGGACGTCGGCCACCCCCGCGGCCGGGTCGTCGAGCACCGCGGCCACCTCGGGGCCCTCGCGTCCGGTCAGCCGCGCGACGTCGTGCACGAACCGCTGCCGCACCGTCGCCTCGTCCAGGGGCACGGAGTCCTCGTCGTAGGCGGCGTCCAGCAGGACCACCGGCGGCTGCTCCCCGGTCTTCTCCTCGATCTGCCGGGCGACCTCGAAGGCCAGCACGCCCCCGTACGACCATCCGGCCAGGCAGCACGAGGCGGGCAGGCCGGACTCGATCAGGGAGTGCGCGATCCGTGCGGCGGTCGCCGCCATCGCCTCCCGCGCGGGCACCTCGGTGTCCCGCGGGTCGGCGGCGAAACCGGTCACGCCGATGTCGCCGCGCAGCGCCCTGGACAGCGGGATGTAGCAGAACAGCTCACCGCCGGACGGGTGCATCAGGATCACCTGCGCCGGGCCCGCCTCGCGCATCACCACCGGCGCCCTGCCGGCTTCCCGCCGGGACGGGCCCGCCGGCGCGTCGAACGGATCGCCGTCGTCGTCGCGGCGCGCGGCGCGGACCGTGTCGATGGTGGCGGCCAGATGCGCCACCGTGGGAGAGGCGAAGAAGTCACCGAGCGTGATCTCCACACCGAACCTGCGGTTGATCGCCGACATCAGCTGGACGGCCTGGAGGCTGTTGCCCCCCGCCAGGAAGAAGTCGTCGCGCACGCCGATCCGCTCGTCGCGCAGCAGGGGGGTGACCACGTCACGCAGCAGCCTGCGTTCGGTCTCGGTCAGCGACTCGTCGCTGTCCCCCTTCCCCGCCCGGCTCAGGTCGGGGGCGGGGAGCCTGCGCCAGTCGACCTTGCCGCTGCTGGTCAGCGGCAGCTCGTCGAGGACCACGAAGAACGACGGGATCATGTACGGGGGAAGGAGCTCGCCCAGGTGCTCGCGCACCGCGGGCACCCGCTGCTCGGTGACCCCGGTCAGATAGCCGACCAGGTGCTTGTCCCCGTTGTCGTCGCTCCACGCCTGGACGCTGACCGGACCGATCCCCTCGAAGCCGGTCAACGCCGACTCCACCTCGCCCAGTTCGATCCGCAGGCCGCGGATCTTGACCTGCTGGTCGATGCGGCCGAGGAAGACGAGGCGTCCGTCGGGAAGCCGCTTCACCAGGTCGCCGGTCCGGTAGAGGCGACCGCCGGGTGCGGTGCCGAACGGGTCGGGGATGAACTTCTCGGCGGTCAGCTCGTCGCGGTTGAGGTAACCGCGCGCCAACCCGAGTCCACCGATGACCAGTTCACCCGGTACGCCGACGGGGACCTGGCGCAGCTCGGGGTCGAGGACGTGCGCCACGTGGTTGACCATGGGCAGGCCGATCGGCGGGGACGCGCCCCAGACGCCGCCGCACTCCTCGACGATCATCGTCACCGTGCACTCGGTCGGCCCGTAGCCGTTGAACAGGCGCCGTCCCGGGTTCCACCGGTTCACCAGCTCACCGCCGAACGCCTCGCCGCCGACGAACGCGATGCGCAGGTCGGTGAAGTTCTCCGGCGTCAGCAGCGGCATCACGGTCGGGGGCAGGTCGATGACGGTGATGCGAGCCTGCTCCATCAGCGCCTGGAGCCGTTCGATCGACAGCCGTTCCTCGTCGGTCGCGAGGCACAGGCGGGCCCCGGTCAGCAGCGCCGAGAACGTCTCGAAGACGGAGACGTCGAAGGTCGACGAGGCGAACCCGAGCACCCGGTCGGCCGGCGTCAGCTCGAACAACTCCCGTGTGGAATCGATGAAGTTGACGACTCCGCGGTGCTCCAGGAGCACGCCCTTCGGCTTGCCGGTGCTGCCGGAGGTGTAGATGACGTACGCGACGTCGCCCGGCCCCGCCGCGAGCGGCGGGTTGCCGTCCGGAAGCGCCGCCAGTTCGTCGCGGACCTCGTCCAGCACCACGACGGGCGCGTCGACCTCGCCCACGGCCTTGCCGGCCTCGGCGTGCGCGAGCACCACCCGCAGCTCGGCGTCGGCGGCGATCTCGGCGACGCGCCCCGCGGGGTGCCCCGGGTCGAGCGGCACGTAGGCGGCGCCGGTCTTGAGCACCGCGAGGATCGCGGTCGGCAGGTCCAGGTTCCTGCGCAGACACAGGCCGACCCGCGCGCCCGGCCGTACCCCGCGCTCGCGCAGCAGGGCGGCGAGCCGGTTCGCCCGGGCGTTGAGCTCGGCATAGCCGGTCTCGACACCGGAGACGACGACGGCCACGCCGTCCGGGGCCTCCGCCGCGCGCGCCTCGAACTCCGCGACCACGGTGGACTCGCGCACCGGCCGCACCGGGCCCTTGGCGGCCTCGGCGAGGAACGCCCGGTCCTCGGGACTCAGCATCTCGGCCGCGGACAGCGAGGCGTCCGGGGCCGCGGTCAGGGTGTGCAGCAGCCCGTCGTAGTGCCGGGAGAACCGGGCGATGCTCTCGGCGTCGAACAGGTCGGTGTTGAACTCGACGGCGAGGACGGCGTCGGCTCCGGGCTCCGCCTGCCGGATCAGGCTCCAGCTCATGTCGAAGCAAGAGGTGCGGGTCGGGCAGTCCTCGTACGAGGTGTCAACGCCGCGCAGGGCGGCAGCGGTGTCCGCGGCATCCGCGTCCGCCACGCCGAACACGATCTGGAAGACGGGAGAGCGCGACGGGTCGACGACCGGGTCCACCGCTTCGACCAGCTTGTCGAAGGGCAGGCCCGCATGCGCGTCGGCCTCCGCTGACACGCGCGCGATCCGCCGGACCAGCTCACGGAAGGTCGGATCGCCGGAAAGGTCCGCGCGCAGCACCCGCAGATCGGCGAAGCGCCCGACCACCGAGGACAGGGTGTCGTGGCCACGGCTCTCGTCCGGCGAGCCGATCACGAGGTCGTCGAGGCCCGTGTACCGGCGCAGCAGTACGCAGAACGCGGCCACGAGCACGTCGTACGGGTCCGCGTCCACCTGCCGGGCCAACTCGTCGGCCCGCCCCAGGGCTTCACGCCCGACGGTGAAGCGGGCGCGGTCGCCCGCGAAGGTGCGGGTCTCGCCGCGCGGCCGGTCGGTCGGGAACTCCAGGACCTCGGCGCCCGCCAGCTTGTCGTGCCAGTACGCGCCGATCCTGTCCAGTTCGGCGCTGCCGAGCCGGTCGTGCTGCCACCGGGCGTAGTCCGGGTACTGCACCGGCAGATCGGGCAGGTCCGGCGCGCCACCTTCGATCAACGCCGAGTAGAACGCCGCGAGTTCACGCGCCAGCACGCCGCGCGAGCGGGTGTCGCAGACGATGGCGGGCAGGTCGAACAGGAACAGGTGGTCGTCCGGCTCGACCCTGACCAGTGCCGCGCGCCACATCGGCGTACGACGCAGGTCGAACGGTTCGGCGGTCCACCGCTCGACGAGGGCTCGCGCCGCCGCGATGTCCTCCGCCTCGGTCAGCGGCAGATCGACCGGAACCTCGGTGGCGACGACCTGCATCGGAGCACCCTCGCGCTCCACGATCGCGGTCCGCAGCACCTCGTGCCGTGCCACGAGCGAGGCCAGCGCCTCGCGCAGCGCGTCCACGTCGAGCCCGCCCCGAAGACGCAGGCACAGCGGAGCACCCGCAACCGGCTGGCCCAAGAAGCGCAGGGTCCGCTGCGCGTGCGCGAGCGGCGTCGGCCCCGTGTCGCCACGCGATATCGGGCCGCGCTGTGCCATGTCCTGCGTGTACGTCCTCAGCCGCGTGAGGAACTGCGTGCGGCGCTGCGCGGAGAGCGCGGCGATCCGCTGGGTCA
>NZ_JBIRQU010000029.1:0-22880 GCF_044333355.1 Streptomyces sp. NPDC021012 | reverse complement strand
GACCTCCGCCCGGCCGCGATCATCCGCGACCTCGACCTGCTCCGCCCGATCTACTCCCAGACCGCCGCCTACGGCCACTTCGGCCGCGAGCTGCCCGACTTCACCTGGGAGCGCACCGACCGCGCCGCCGCCCTGCGCGCGGCGGCCGGCCTCGACTAGTCCCGTCCGCACCCCGAGAGGAACCACCGTGTCCACGATCACCGCCCCGTCCGAGACCAGCCTCTTCCTGGAGCCCGTCGCCACCGAGCGGGCCCGCCGCCGCGTCGAGGAGCTCATGGCCGACTTCCTCAGCGGCGCCTGGCGCCCGACCCGGCTCGAAGGCCGCGTCGCCGGACTGCTCCTCGCCTCCACCGCCGGGGACGGCATGCTCACCCCGCGGCGCATCCGCGCGGCCCTGTGGGAGGGCAGCATCGCGCTGACGTACGAGAACGACGGCCGCTTCGCCCAGGTCCTCGCCGACCTCGTCCCCGTCCTCGAGGACCCCCAGCTCACCGCCCTCGACCTCGTCGACGCGGCGGGCGAGCTCGTCGGCGCCGTGGCCTCCACCACCGCCTCCACCGCCGCCGTGGCGGCCTGATCCTCCCCACGCGTGAGGCCCGGCCCGGAGAGTCCCGGGCCGGGCCACACGCGCGTACGGGGCCGGTTCAGGCCGCCCAGGGAGCCATCGGGTACCAGATCAGGTCCCGGCGGGCCAGGATCCGCAGGTCCCAGTACAGGACCAGGAAGACGCCCGCCGCGATGAACCCCGCCGCCATCAGCGCCGCGGCACGGCTCGGCCGCTTCGTCATCCACCGGTGCAGCCGGTCCCCGAACAGGCCGGTCACCGCGAGGAACAGCACCGACATCACGAGGATGTTGCCCAGCGTCTGGAGGCTGAAGGCCACCGACCCGTACAGCACGTTGTGGCTCTCGGCCGTGTCCCGGAACAGCTGGCGGAACAGCGGGAAGGGACGGCCGACCAGGAACGCGCCGATCAGACCGCCCACGAACAGCATCGGCGCGCTCGGGTACTCCCGCGACAGCTTCGCCAGCGGGTCGCGCACCACGCCCAGCGCCGCAAGGCCCAGGTACGTCATGACCAGGCCGATGAGGCCGTAGACCACCATCGCCTGGATCAGCCGCCCCGACAGGACGCCACCCTGGCTCTGATCGAACTGGGGCATGCCCGTCCCGGACATCGCCGTCACCATGCCGTACACGGCCGACACGGCGACCGCCCCGGCCGCGAGCTGCCCCAGCGGACGCAGCGCGGCGGCCATCCGGCCCCGGCGCGAGGCGGAACGTCCGCCGGTCAGCGGTGCCAGCGCGCTGAACACGGCGATGTTGCACGCCGTGAACGTGCCGGCGATGCCCGTGACCAGGGCGAAGAAGACCCCGGCCAGGGCGCCGGAGATCGGGGTGCCCTTGGCGGTGTGACCCAGCAGCGTGTCCGCGACCGTGTCGCCGATGGTCCGGTCGACGAACTCGGCCGACCACACCACCGTCAGGGCGAAACCGAACAGCGCGCTGACCGCGATGACCAGGGCCCGGCGGCGCGGCACATGGCCGTTGAAGAAGAAGGAAGGGGCGGGCCGCCCGACGGCCGCGACCCGTTGCGGCCGAGAACGGACGGGTGCGGGCCTCTGTGCTGTCTGCGCCATGACATGCCGCCTTCTGCTGTGGGGGTGGGGGACACGTGGCGCCACGCTAGGCACGCCGACGCCCCGCCAGGGCGCCCCGGCGGCGTGTTCAGCACGCGGGAAGAACGCCCCGCCTCCACTTCGTGAGGTCGGCCCTCACCACGGTCCGTGGACGGTGAAGCGGGCGTACCCCTCCTCCTCCGCCACCCGCGCGGGCAGCCCCGCGTCGTCCGTCTGCCAGGCGGCGCCCGTCACGTCCGGCAGCACGGTGTCGAAGTTCCGCCACATCCACGCCCAGGCCGCTACCGGCCGGAACCTTCCCCGCCGGTCCATCCCCGTGCCCACACCGGCCGCGATGCTCTCCTCCGGCACCGCGCTCACCCCCGCGCGCCCGTCACCGGACACACCGCTTCGGCGGGCTCCGTCTCCGCGAACGCCGACGCCGAGGCCGACGCGAACGTGTACCGCACGCCCGTCAGCCCCTCGGACAACCGCCAGAGACGCTCCTGCGCGGCCACGTCCCGGGAGGCCCGGCTGGAACGGGCCGGAGCGGGCGCGCCCCGGCTCCCGAAGCGCTCCGAAGGACCGAGGTGGGCGCCGCCCGGCACGTAAGGGTCGGTGGCGGCGCGCAGCGACGGCAGCGCCGCCAGGTCCGCGGGCTGCGCCAGCCACCGCAGCCCCGCCGCGGCCACCGGCCGCAGGACCCGGGGCGGGTCGCCGTGCCACAGACCGGTCGGGGACAGACCCGGATGCGCGGCGAGCGAGGCCGTGGCCGCACCCGCCGCGACGAGCCGGCGGTCCAGCTCCCGCGCGAACAGCAGGTTGGCGAGCTTGGAACGCCCGTACGCCGTCAGCGACCGCCGACCGACCGACGACCGGGCCGCGCTCTCGTCCAGGGCCCCGAAACCCGCCCGGTGCGCGAGGCTGGCGACCGTGACGACCCGGGAGCCCGGCACCGCGGTCATCAGGTCGAGCAGCAGACCGGTCAGCGCGAAGTGCCCGAGGTGGTTGACGCCGAAGTGCGCCTCGAAGCCGTCCTCCGTACGCCGGTACGAAGGGAACATCACCCCGGCGTTGTTGACCAGCAGGTCCAGGCGCTCGTACCGGCCGCGCACCCGCGCCGCCGCCTCCCGCACCGAGTCCAGCGACGCCAGGTCCAGCCGGACGACCTCCGTGCTGCCGCCGACGCGGGCGGCGGCGGCACGGCCCCGCCCGATGTCACGGCAGGCGAGCAGGACGTGCGCCCCGCGATCCGCGAGCACGCGGGCGGTCTCCAGACCGATGCCGCCGGAAGCGCCGGTGACCAGCGCGACCCTGCCGCTCTGGTCGGGAACGTGTGCGTGGGACCAGGTCATGTCACCCTCCTGAGGAAGACAGCGTGGACGGGCGCGGACGTCAGCGCGCGGCGCCGTAGCCGCGCCGGACGATGCGCTCGGCCGCCACGCCGTAGAAGGCCGGGTCGGACGGAACGTCCGTG
Source organism: Streptomyces sp. NPDC021012 (assembly GCF_044333355.1). Classification (NCBI taxonomy): domain Bacteria; kingdom Bacillati; phylum Actinomycetota; class Actinomycetes; order Kitasatosporales; family Streptomycetaceae; genus Streptomyces; species Streptomyces sp. NPDC021012. Next base: position 19,784 of record NZ_JBIRQU010000029.1, on the reverse strand, counting down.
GCCAGACCGTTCACGTACCGGTTGAACATCGCGAACGCGGCCGCGATCAGCACCGTGTCGTGGATGTGGGTGTCGGTGGCGCCCTCGGCGCGGGCGGCGGCGATCGCCTCGTCGGAGACGGGGGCCGCCTCGGCCTGCACCTCGGCCGCCACCCTCAGCAGCGACCGCAGCAGCGGGGTGACCGCCGCCGTGTCGGGGTCGGCGAGCACCGACGCCACCAGCTCGGCGCCGCCCTCCAGCTGCGCGGCCGCGAACGCGCTGTGCGAACCGGCGCAGAAGGCGGTGCGGTTCAGGTGCGACACATAGGCGGCGATCAGTTCGCGCTCGCCCCGGATCAGCGGCGACGGACCACTGCGCAGCAGGGTCTCGGCGAGCTCCGACAGCACGCCCGCGGTGTCCGGGCGCTGGGCGAACAACCCGCTGATGCCGGGAAGATCATGGGTGATCTCGATGTGGGGCACCGATGCGTCCTCGTCTTCGCGTGGGGTACGGACCGGCTCATCGTCGGGACCCGCGCACCGGCAGGCCAACTCCCAGCGTGCGGACCTCGCCCGGGCGGCCGCCGCCAGCTCCGCACTCAGGGAGAAGCGTCGCGCCGCCCGCTAGTCCAAGAATGAGGACGTGGCAAGGAGCAACCCGCGGTACGCGGAGACTTGGGCAGGTGGTCGTGCCGGTACGGGCACGTCCCACGGCCCGGAGTCATGCCTCCACGGGCCCGGCGAGCCGCCATCCGCCCAGCGCGGGCGACAGCGCCAGAGCACGCCGGCACACCTCGCGGCACCGCCGTACGGCGACCGCCTCGTCGGGGGCCAGCAGGAAGGCGACACCCCGGGCACCGGCCCGGCTCGCGTGGACCCGTACGTGCTCCACGCCGTCGTCCGGCCCGCACGCCGCCCACAGCTCGGCCAGCAGAGCGTCGGAGGACACGTCCGGCGCTTCCGGCGGCTTGGCGAAGGCGAACTCGACGAGGTGCACACCCCGAGTGTGCCGCACGCCACCGGCCCCGCCCCAGACCAGGCGAGGCCACGAACATGCCGTGGCACGCATGTGCCCCGGTTCCCACAGACGACCGCGGGGGGACGCTGATGCTGCGCGTACTGGGACTCGACTCCAGCACGGAGGCCGTCTACCGGCTGATGCTGGAACACCCTTCCTGGGGTATGGACCGCCTGGCGGAGGCCCTGGACACCGACCGCCCCACCGTCGCCCGGGCACTGGACACGCTGGCCGACCTCGCGTTGCTGCGCCCGACGGCGACCGCCGACCCCTCCGGCGGCCCGCGGCTCGTGCCGCCCCGGGCCGCGCTCGGCGCGCTCCTCGACCGCCGGCAGAACGAACTCGCCCGCACCCAGCTGGAGATCGACGCGAGCCGCGCCGCGGTCGCCGACCTCCTCACCGACTACTCGGCACTCGGCCGGGACCCCCGGGGCGGCGCCGTGGAACGCTTCACCGGGGACGAGGCCGTCCGGCGGCTCCAGACCGACCTCACCGGCGAGGCGCGCGGCGAGCTCCTCGCCCTCGCCCCCACCACGGTGTCCGGCGGCGGCCCCTGGGAGATCGACGTCCCCCTCCACCTCGACCTGCTCGCCCGGGGAGTACGGGTCCGCCTCCTCCACCTCGACAGCACCGACGGCACCCCCGAGCGCCGGCGGGCCGTCCTCCGGCTGGCGCGGGCCGGCGCCGAGATCCGCACCCTGCCCGCCCTCCCCCTCCAGCTGCGGATCGTCGACGGCGGGAGCGCCGCCCTCCCCCTGGACCCGGACGACCCCGACCGAGGGGCCGTCCTCCTGCGCGAACCCGGCGCCCTGACCGGCCTGCGCGCCCTGTTCACGCATCTGTGGGACGAGGCGGAACCCCTCGCGTCCACGGACGCGGACGGCGGGGCCGACGGCCCGGCCGCCTACACCCCGCAGGAACGCGCACTGCTGCGGCTGCTGGCCGAGGGACTCACCGACGAGGCGGCGGCCCGCAGACTCGGCGTCTCCCTGCGCAGCGAACGCCGCATGATCTCCGGCCTTTCCGAGCGCCTGGGCGCCCACAGCCGATTCCAGCTCGGTCTCCAGGCCGCCCGCAGCGGCCTCGTGTGACACAACGATGCCAAGGACATTCTGTGCCACGGAAAAGTACTGACAGCACTTGTGAGGCCGTGTCAGAGTAATTTCCAGAACGGACCGGAAAGCACACCGAATCCCACCCAGCCGGACGGACCGCTCGATTCCAACTGAATGCTCCAGCATCATTCCCGCCGCCCCAGCGGGAGAAATTAATGAATCAAACAGAAAGGAAATGCTCTCATGGAGAACGAGAAGAACCTCGTCATGGAGATCCTCGAGGACGACAACTACGACTTCGAGGCCGAGTTCGGCCCGCGTCAGGACGTCGGCCACTGAGGCCCGCACCGTAACGCGGCCGGTCGTCCCCGAGGACAGCCGGCCGCGTCGGCCGTTTTCCCCGAACGAGTGGTGAGTTGGATGAGCATCGACACGCAGACCTGGAAGTCGTTCGCGGCGGAGCACGCCCCGGACTTCGCCCGCACCGTGTTCCTCCCCGGCCTGGTCTCCGACCCCGGACACCTCGCCCGGCTGATCGACGACAGCCTGCGCACGGCTACCCGCCGCGCCCCCGGCGACCTGCGCCTGCGCGCCTTCCGCCCCGGCGCCTTCGACTACCGGCTGACCAAGCGGTTCGTGGACACCCCCCTCGCCGACGAGGAGAGCGCCGTCGACTGGCTGGCCCGCACGGCCGACGGCGACGAGGAGTGCCTGGCCGTCAACGACATCTCGTCCTGGAACCTCGACCTGGCCGCGGAAGTCGCCCGGCTCCTCGGAGAACTCGTCACCGACGGCACCCACGAACTGCCCTCCGGCACCGACGCGTACACCTTCGTCGCCCACTCCGGCTGGACCCCGTTCGGCATCCACAAGGACTCCGAGCCCTCGCTCATCTTCCACCTCGGACCCTCCCCCAAGGAGGTCTGGGTCTGGCACGACAACCCGTTCGACGCCTCCGGCATCACGCCCAGCCCCTCGTTCGGCCGCATCACCTTCGACATCGAGGAACACCTCGCCTCCGCCGAGCGCCACCTGCTCCAGCCCGGCGACTTCCTCTGCATCCCCCAGGACACGTACCACGTGTTCCGCAACCTCGGCCCCTCCGCGTTCCTCGGACTGACCCTCTACCCGGTCAGGACCCGGCCCCTGATCACCGAGGCCCTGTGGCGCACCGCCCGCCCGGCCGAGACCCTCGCCGCCCACCCGGCCGCCGACGAGGTCGCCGACCACGCCCGCACGCTCCTCACCGACGACGACACCCCCGGCGCCTCGCTCGCCGACCGCGTCGCCCACGAGATCGCCCTCGGCCAGCTCCGCCTGCGCACCAACGGCTACGTCAGCCGCCCCCACCAGGCCGCGCTGCCCCGCACCGCCCCCGGCCCCCGCACCCCGCTGCGCTGGTCCCGGCCCGGCGCGGTCGCCGCCGCCCCCCGCCACGGCGGCACCACCCTCGTCGCCCGCGGCCGCACCCTCATCGTCCCCGGCCCCCGCCCCGCCGACTTCACCGACCTGGAGAAGGCGACCGCCTCGGACACCCCCTTCACCCTCGAAGAGCTCACCGCCGTCCTGCCCGCGAGCCTCCCGCGGGAACGCCGCGAGGAGATCGCGCTCAGCCTCTGCGGCGTGGGAGCGGTGATCGCGCCATGACCGGCTTCGACGCCTTCGCCCACGCCCAGGCGCTCCTCGCCGGCCTCGGCGACCAGGAGCCACCCGCCGGCGGCGTCCGCCTCCACGAGCCCGCCCCCGGCAGCGACACCACCGCCCACGAGGCCCTGCTCGCCGGCGTCTGGTCCGCCCTCGCCCGGCCCGGAGCCCTCGCCACCAACTTCCGGCTCGTCGAATCCGGCCGCCAGGTCGACCGCAGCCGCTGGATGCGCTCCCGCGTCGGCGACGGAGAGGTCCTGCACACCGCCCTCGTCCCCGCCTACCTGCACAGCGCCGTCGAACGCGGCGCGACCCTCGTCATCAGCCACCTCGAAGCCCTCGACGAGCGCGTCATGCTGCTGTGCGAGGCCCTCGAATACCTGCTGCGCGCCCGCGCCTGGGTCAACTGCTACATCACCGCCGGCGAGACGTCCGCCTTCGACGTCCACAGCGACGACCACGACGCCCTCGTCCTGCAACTCCTCGGCCGCAAGCACTGGGAGGTCGACTCCCGCGTCGGCGCGCGCTCCCGCGACCTGGCCCCGGGCAGCCTCGACCGCGTCCTCACCCCCGGCACGTGCCTGTCCCTGCCGCGCGACACCGCCCACCGCGTCTCCGGCACCGGGGAACTCACCGTCCACCTCACCATCGGGTACGAGCCGTTCGCCGACGTCCGCGAGGAGACCCGCGCCGCCCACGAACTCCTCGGCGGCACCGCACCGGACCCCGACCCCGAGTGGCTCACCACCCGCCTGGCCCTGCGCCCCGACCGCCGCGCCGGAGCCTCCCTGCGCAGCGTCCTGACCGGCGAGGTCGGCCCCCGCACCCGGATCCGCTGGGCCAGCCGCTTCCCCCCGTACATCACCACCGGCGACGAACACCTGACGGTCACCACCATGGGCCGGCGCATCCGTCTCGACCGCCGCCTGGAGCACACCGTCACCCTCCTCACCCGGGGCGGCGCCCTGACCTACGACCAGCTGGCCGCCGACAGCGACCTGCCCGACGCCGACCTGCGCGCCCTGGTCGCCTTCGGCGCCCGCAACGACTTCCTGATCTGCGAAGGATGACCCGCCCCGTGCTCACCGCCACCCTCAAGGACCAGGCCGCGATGTTCCGCGAACGCCGCTTCGCGACGTTCTTCACGGGCCACGTCGTCTCCAAGGCCGGTGACGCCCCCGTCCCCGTCGCCTTCGCCCTCGCCGCGTACCAGATCTCCCACTCGGCCGCCGCGCTCACCTGGGTCCTGCTCTCCCTCTGGGGAGCCCGCTTCTTCCTCGTCGCCACCGGCGGCCGGCTCGCCGACCGCCACCACCGGGTGAAGGTCATGATCGGCGCCGACCTGCTGCGGCTGCTCGCCCAGGGCGCGCTCGCCGTCGTCGTCGTCAGCCCCCTGCCCGTGCAGAGCTGGCACCTGTGCCTGTCCGCCGCCCTGTACGGAGCGGGAACCGCCCTGTACAACCCGGCCCAGATCGGCCTGACCCCCGAACTCGTCGCCGAGGACCGCCTCCAGCGGGCCAACGGCCTGCTCTCCCTCGTCGCCGACGTCGCCTTCCTCCTCGGCCCCGTCCTCGCGGGCGTCCTGATGAACACCGTCGGCTTCTCGTGGATCCTCTGGCTCGACGTGGCCTCCTTCGCCGTCAACCTCCTCTGCCTCCTGCGCCTGCTCCGCCTGCACACCCCCCTCCGCCGCACCGCCCCGGCCCCGGCCCCCGCCCCCGACGGCACCGCCCCGGCCGCCGAGGAGGACCACCGCTTCCGCGCCGGATTCGCCGTCATGGCCCGCTTCCCGTGGTTCTCCTTCGGCATGGCCCTGTGGTTCGTCGTCTCCCTCGGCATCGGCCTCACCGCCGTCGCAGGACCCGTCATCGCCGTCGAGTCCCTCGGCGGCGCCGGAGCCTGGTCCGTCCTCGCCACCTGCCTCGCGATCGGCTCCCTCCTCGGCTCCCTCGCCGTCATGTCGACGACCAGGCAGCACCCCTGGAAGACCGCCTCCGTCGTCGTCACCCTCGGCGCCGTCCTGCAGTTCGTCGCCCTGACCCTGCGCGACGAACTGCCCACCGCCGTCCTCGGCGCGAGCTTCGCCCTGTGCGCCCTGACCACCGCCGCCTGCGGCATCGTGTGGGACACCGCCTACCAGAGCGAGATCCCCGAGCGGTACCTCTCCCGCCTCGGCTCCGTCGACAACTTCGTCAACGCCGCCGGAATCCCCGCCGGCATGCTCCTCGGCGGCCTGTTCGCCGACCACTACGACACCGTCTTCCTCGGCCTCAGCGTCCTGCTCGTCCTGCTCTGCGTCCCCGCCGCCCGCCTCGCCGGCCACGGAAGGAAAGCGACCGCATGAACCCGGCCACCCTCCTCGCCACGCCCGCGACCAACCCCGACGCCCGCGTCCACTCCCGCGGCGACCGCTACGTCGTCATCGACGACCTCCTGCCCGAAGCCGACTTCGAGGCCACCGCCGACGCCTTCGCCCGCACCCGCCTCAAGCCCGTCCTCAGCACCATCGACCCCGTGTACGACGGCTTCGCCCACCGCGGCGGCGAGGACAAGCAGCGCCTGACGCACACCGACGACGACGCCCCCCGCTGGCAGCGCGCCGTGAAGGAGCAGATCGCCGCCCACCTCGACCTGCTGGCCGCCCCCGACGCGGCGGACCGCCTCTCCCTCACCCTCAGCGCCTGGGGCTACCCCGCCGGCTCCCGCCTGTCCTGGCACAACGACGCCGGCGCCGGCCGCATCGGCGCGTACGTCTACTTCACCCACCGCACCTGGAGCACCGACTGGGGAGGCGGCCTCGCCCTCGTCGACGAGGAGTCCCGCGCCGACGCCGCCGACGGCACCGCCCTCGTCCACAGCGCCACCCACCCCACGCTCGTCCTGCCGCGCCCCAACCGCCTGGTCGTCTTCCGCGCCCACACCATGCACGCCGTCCAGCGCGTCGACACCACCGCCGGCGACCGGCTGCGCCGCACCTGGACCGGCTTCATCACCGAGGACACCCCATGACCGACACGCTCACCGCCCCCGACGCCCTCACCCGGCTCGGCTGGACCGACACCGACACCCCGCACACCACCGGCACCCCCGCCCGGGTCGTCGTCCACCACGGCACCGTCTGCGACGTCCTGCGCCCCGAAGCCGACGGCACCCTCACCGCGCACACCGCGCCCATCGCCCCCGCCCTGCCCCTCACCCCCGTCGCCGGCGACTGGGTCGAACTCGGCGCCGACGGCCGCGTCCACGCCGTCGCCCCCCGCCGCGCCGTCCTCACCCGCTCCGGCGCCGGCCACGGCCGCCAGATCCTCGCGGCCAACATCGACACCGTCCTCGTCGTCGTCCCCCTCGCCGGCGGCCTCAACGCCGCCATGGTCGAACGCCTCTCCGTCATGGCCTGGGACAGCGGCGCCCAGCCCGTCCTCGTCCTCACCAAGAGCGACACCACCGACGACGCGGGCACCGAGGACACCCGGGCCGCCGAACTCCTCAGCCCCGGCGTCCCCGTGATCCCCGTCAGCGTCCTCACCGGCCACGGCCTCGACACCCTCCGCTCCCACCTCGGCCCCGGCACCACCGCGGTCATGCTCGGCCCCTCCGGCGCGGGCAAGACCTCCCTCCTCAACGCCCTCGAAGGCACCACCGAAGCGGTCGCCGCCGTCGGCCGCGCCGGAGGCCGCCACACCACCACCACCCGCCGCCTCCACCTCCTCGCCTCCGGCGGAGTCCTCCTCGACATCCCCGGCATCCGCTCCCTGGAGGTCGCCGCCGGCCCCGAGGCCGTCGACGACGTCTTCACCGACATCGCCGCCCTCGCCGCCCACTGCCGGTACGGCGACTGCGGCCACGACGGCGACGGCGGCTGCGCCGTCACCGAAGCCGTCGGCACCGGCACGCTGTCCCCCGACCGCCTCGCCACCTGGCGCAAGCTCCAGGGCGAGATCGCCTACCGCCGCCGCCGCGAGGACCCCGCCGAGATGGCCGACATGCGCCGCCAGTGGAAGGCCGTCAGCAAGCAGGCCCGCCGAAACGGCCGCCGCTGAACCGCAACGAAACTCCGCACGAGGGAAGTTGGCCCACGGCACCGGGACTGCCAACGATGAGGCGACCACACCCCCCGACCGAAGGACGCCCCGTGCCGCACATCCGGATCGCCAACGACCTCCCCGGCATCAGGGGACTGATGACCGACCGCCCCGACACGGCCGCCCCGCTCAACGCCGTCGCCGACGCCCTGCTGCGCGGCGACTCGCCCCTCACCCGCGGCGAACGCGAACTGATCGCCGCCTACGTCTCGGAACTCAACGCCACCCGCTTCTGCGCCGACACCCACGGCGCGGCCGCCGCCGCCCAGCTCGACGGCGGCATCGACCTGGTCAAGGCCGTCCAGCACGACCCCGACACCGCCCCCCTCACCCCCCTGCTGCGGGCCCTCCTGCGGATCGCCGCCGAGATCCAGGCACAGGCCGCGCCCGTCCGCGACGAGACCATCGCCGCCGCCCGCGCCGAAGGCGCCACCGACACCCACATCCACGACACCGTGCTCATCGCGGCCGCCTTCTGCATGTACAACCGCTACGTCAGCGGCCTGGCCACCGCACTGCCCACCGCGCCCGGCTACTACGAGGAGGCGGGCCGGCGGATCACCACCCACGGCTACGCCGCCGCCGTCTGAAAGGGAAGCGGCCCGTCATGTCTGCGCACTCCCCGAAGAAGGCCCACCGCAGAGCGGTCACCGCCACCGTCGTCGGCAACTTCATCGAATCCTTCGACTGGCTCGGCTACGGCCTCTTCGCGCCCCTGTTCGCCGCCCAGTTCTTCCCCTCAGGGAACTCCCTCACCTCCCTCCTCGGCGCCTTCGCGGTCCTCGGCGTCGGCGTCCTCATGCGCCCCCTCGGCGGCATCCTCCTCGGCCGCTACGCCGACCGCCGCGGCCGCCGCCCCGCCCTCATGCTGGCCGTCTCCCTCATGTCCGGCGGCTCGCTCCTCATCGGCGTCACCCCCTCCCACGCCCACATCGGCCTGCTCGCCCCCGTGCTGCTGCTCCTGGCCCGCATGGCCCAGGGCATCTCCCACGGCGGTGAATGGCCCGCCGCGGCCGCGTACCTGATGGAGGTGGCACCCGAGCGCCGCAAGGCCACCTACGGCAGCCTGTTCTCCCTGACCACCTGCGCCGGCGCCTTCACCGCCTCCCTCCTCGGCGGCGTCCTCACCGCCGCCCTCGGGCCCGCCGCCATGACCGACTGGGGCTGGCGCGTCCCCTTCCTCCTCGGCGGCGTCCTCGGCCTGGTCCTGCTGGTCCTGCGCAGCCGACTCGCCGAGACCGAGGTCTTCCGGCGCCAGGTCCAGGGCCGCCGCGACCGCGGCTCCCTGCGCCAGGTCCTCGTCACCCACCGCCGCGACGTCCTCCTGGCCGTCCTGTTCGTCGCCGGATCCGGCGCCGTCGGCGGCACCTGGACCGCGGTCGTCCCCGCGCTCGGCGGCCGCCTCGCCCCGCCCGGCACGATGTTCGGGGTCGCCATGACCGCCACGGCCCTGATGCTGGTGCTCAACGTGCCGATCGGCCTGCTCGCCGACAGGATCGGCGCCGCCCGTCTCCTCGTCGCCGCCAGCGTCCTGTTCGCCGTCACCGGCTCCGTCTCGTACCTGACCATGACCGGCACCTTCGCCAGCCTGCTGTTCACCTACGGCTCCGGCGTCGTCTACCTCGTCTGCGCGACGACCGTCCTGCCCAAGCTCCTCACGGAGATCTTCCCGCCCTCGGTCCGCGCCCTGGGCACCGGCCTGCCGAACGCCGTCACGGGCGCCGTCCTCGGCGGCATCGGCCCCGCCGCCGCGGCCTACGCCGCCGAACACGACGCCTCCGCCTGGTTCGTCGCCGGCATGATGACCGCCGTCCTCATGTCCCTCCCGGCGTCCCTGCTCGCCCGCCGCCGCACCGCCTCCGACACGCCCCGCGCCGACGACCAGGTCCTCGCCGCCTGAAACGGGCCGGTCCCCGGCACACGCACCCGGCCCCACAGCACGACGAAGGGCTCCGGCGGCACCCAGCCGCCGGAGCCCTCATGGCACGTCCGCTCCCGTCAGGCGACGCCCTGCGGCAGATACCCCTGACCCACCAGCGTCGCCCCGATCTCGTCGTACACCGCCGGATCCTCCGGGGTGATCGCCGCGAGCCCGTCGACGTACCGGTTGAACATGCAGAACGCCGCCGCGATCAGCACCGTGTCGTGCACGGCCTCGTCGTCCGCCCCCGCGGCCCGGGCCGCCGCCACGTCCTGCTCCGTCACCTCACGGCCGTTCGCCCGCACCTTCCCGGCGATCGCCAGCAGGGCCCGCATCCGCTCGCTCACCGGCGCCGTCGCCGGATCACGCTGCACGGCCCGCACCAGCGCGTAGTCACCACCGAACGCATGCGCGGCGGCAGCCGTGTGCGACCCCGTGCAGTACGGAGTGCCGTTCAGGTACGACACATACGCGGCGATCAGCTCCCGCTCGGCCACCGTCAACGGCGACGCGGCCCGCAACAACTGCTCGGCCAGCTCACTGAGCCGACGACCCGAAGCCGGCTTGGCGGCCATCAGCCCACGGATCCCCGGCACCGGAGCCGGAACGTCAATGTGCGGCATGGACGATCCCCCCCCCGGCCTACTTGTTGAACCAGGGCGTGGACGACGGGTCCGTCGACAGCTGGTTCAGGAGCATGTTCGCGACCTTCTGCTCACCGGTCGCGGACGGGTGCACCCCGTCGGACTCCAGATCCGAGCACGCCCACTCCAGACCGTCGCTGCGCCCCGGCGTCCCACCGGCCACACCGTCAGCGCCCAGACCGTCCGCCCACATGTACGGACCCCACGACAGCCACGGCGCGACGCCACCCGAACCGTACGTCAGGTCCGAAGCCCCGTTGATCTGGTCCTGGATCAGCTTCTTCACCGCCCAGCCCTGCTGGTAGGCACCCGCGCTGCGCACCGGGTCGTAGGTGTAGATGCGGCTCGCGACATAGCCGAGCGCCAGGTTCGGGTACTTCGCGCGCGCGTTGCGCGAGATCGCGGCGAGCGAGTCACGCAGGTTCTGCGCACCCTGCGGGAACGCCCCCAGGTTGTCCCCGATGAACTGCTCCTTGAGCCACATCGCCTGCACCTGGGCCGGAGTCACCCCGGCGGTCGACAGCCGGGAGGCGAGCACCGACCACGTCGCGTCCGTCGGGTTCGCCCAGGCACTGGCGTCCTTGCCGCCCTGCGCACCGTCGACGATCACCAGCTTGTCGCTCAGGTTCCCGTACGCCTTCGCCGACGCGATGAACTTCTGGAACTCCTGCGTGGTGTTGGACATGCCGATCGAGATCAGCACGACCTTGCCGTTCACCAGGTCCACCTGCCCGGAGGCGTTCCGCGGCAGCACCTGGTTCTGCGCGATGCTCACACCGGCGTTCGTGTGCGCCGTCGGCCGGACGTTGCTCCCGCCCGGGTAGAGACCACCGGTAAGCCCGTTGTACGTCCCCGTGCCCAGGTCGTTCAGCGGAACCTGGCCGCTGTGCGTGTACGTGCAGTCCGTGGCCGCGACCGTGGCGGACGCTCCGGACTGCGGGATCAGGGCCACACCAAACGCGGTGGCGGCGGCCGTCAGGTAGACGCCAAGACGTCCGGGCTTCATGACTGCTCCTTCGGCAGAACAACGATCAGGCCGGTCGGCCCACGCCCGATACTCGCCATCCCCCCGACAACTCCGCACCTCCTGCCGTGCGGTCCCCGCCCCCAGACCCCCTATGCCGCATCCCACCCGAACACCCGCATTCCCCTACGGCATATTCCAGCCACCCCCCACCCAAACCCGCACACCCGCCCCCCACCCCACCCCTATGCTGCCCCGAGCGGTTCCCCCCACCGCTCCCCGCGGCCCCGTACCCCCCCCGTAACGAGGTCGCGCCCCCGGGCCCCGGCAGTGAAGACACCTGCCGGGGCCCCACCACGATCACGCCACCGCCCACTCCAACCCCAGGCCGGCGAGCGCGGCGAGCCTGTCGGCGGTGAGCGCGGCCCGACGGCTCTTGGTGTTCGAAAGCCAGACGCCGAGCCTGACCTCAGCCCCGTCGGGCAACGCCTCCACATGCGCCCGGGGAACGGTCAGGGAGCCCGTCCGGCCCTTGTACTGCGCGAGGGCGGCCACACCCCGCTCGAAGGCGCCCCCGGCCGACGCGGCCGGCTTCGCGAGCTCCATCGCCTCTGGAGCATGCGGGAGGATGCCGAAGGCCTCCAACCGCTCGCGCTGCCCCCCGGACAGAGCAGCCCACACCTCGGGCCGGCGCTGCCGCGCCAGCCACCTCCCGATGTCCATCCCGTGCACGGTGACGCCGGGTTCCACGTAGCCGAGGATCGTCTCCTCCGCGAGCATCTCCCTCACCACCGCGTAATGGCGCTGCCACTGGGCCGGCCACGACGGATTCCAGTCCTCGTCGACCTCCCGCAGCGCGGCCTCCCACTCCGGCTTCCCGGCCAGCGCACCGGGCCGCCGGAGATTCGCCAGCCACTGCCCCACCGGCCGGTCCAGCGCAGTGGCGGTCCGAGGCGCGCACAGCGTCCAGTGCTCCTCGTAATACGCCTTGGCGGCCTCAAGGTTCTCCTGGAACCGCTCATCCGCCACCGACCACACCATGCCCAGCTTCTCCAGCCGCCGGACGCGCAGGCCGCTCATCTCCCCGGCCCCGTACGCCCGCCGCTGCTCCGCCACCCACTGCCCCAGGGGCGTCGCACCCTCCTTGTGCCCGTACGGCACCCGGGCATGGCCCTCCCGCTCGACGTACTGCTTGAGCTTCGCCCAGCCACGGGCCCAGTCCTGCCTCTCCGTGTCGATCACGTTGAAGGACACCCACTCCGCGACCATCACCGGATCCCTGGGAGCGGCGAACCGCAACAGAAGACGGTTCTCCTCCTCGCCTTCCCCCGGCACCGCGCCGATGTCCACAGACGGCTCCGCCACGTCCCTCTGCGGCTCCTGAGGAATAGCCAGCAGCTCCACGGCCTCCTCATCATGAGCCCGCAGACCCTCCAACACCTTCACCAAAGGCCGGTACGACCCCGAGGTGAACATGTCCTCCGGCCTTTCCCCGGGCCGCAGGAAAACCGGCACGATCAACGAGGCGAGCTTCCCCTCCCCGGGCTTCTGACGCAGCGCCCGGCCGATCGCCTGCACGATGTCGTGCGGCGCGCCCTTGGGATCCAACAACGCCACCGAGTCCACGGCCCGAATATCGACACCCTCACCCAGAACCCTGCAGTTCGAGAGCACCGCCCGCCGCGCCGTGGTCCCGAACTCGGCGAGCACCTCCCGCCGCCGCTCGGGCACATGCTCCCCACACAGCCAGTCCGCCCAGATCCGAGCGGGATACTCCTCCGGCCGGTCAGCATGCAGCTTCGCCGCCACACGCTCCAACCCCTCCGCGTACGCCTGCGCCTCCATCGTCCGGTGATGAAAGGTGATGCACGTCTGGAGACCGTGCTGCGCCATGGTGTGCAGAAGCGCCGCCTGGAGCGCCCCGAGCCGCTGCCCGCGCACCTCCTCGGTGTGCCGCCCCTCGCCCATCAGCCGCTCGGGCGTGACGACCGGATCCCTCAACTCCAGCACGATGATCTGATACCGCGCCAGCAACCCCCGCGACACAGCCGACGCCAGAGACAGCTTGTAGAGAACCGGCCCGAAGACCCCCTCGTCATCCATCGACGCCGCCATCTCACGCGGCAGCGCGTCCCGCACCCCCTCCGCGACCTCACGATCCAGCCGCTCCTCCCAGATCCGCGGCGTCGCCGTCAGATACAGCCGGCGATACGACGGAACAACACCCTGGTCATGGACATCGGCCCACGCCTTCCCCATCGACCCCGACGTCCGATGCGCCTCATCGACCACCGTCAGATCCATCGGCGCCAACCGCTGCCCGTAGGCCCCCTCGAACGCCTCCGCCAACACCCCCAACGAGGCGTACGTCCCGAAGACGATCACCGGCCCCTGCCCGTGCCACAACGCCAGCTGCACCGGATTCGTCGTGGAACGCACCTCCAGGCTCCACAACTCCGCATCATCCTGCAGCGAACACACCGCCACCGCCGCCCCCGAATGCCCGGCCGCCCGCCACACCCGCACCGTCTGAGTCAGAAGATCCAACGTCGGCACCAACACCAGAACCCGCCCCTTGGGCACAAGCCGCTTCGCCGCCGCCGCCGCGATCACGGTCTTCCCCGTCCCACACGCGGCATGCACCTGCCCCCGCAGACCGCCCCAGGGAACACCCCCCGGCGGGACATCGAGCCCCCGCACAACGGCGTCAACAGCCTCGACCTGGTGGTCACGCAGTCTCACGGACACCCCTGTGCTCTCCTTACCGCGGAACGCGACACGCAACGAGAAGAGAAGACTAAGAGCTCCTGACGGACGCGCAGACGCCGGAAGCCGTACAGCCAGCCGATCGCCCGTTACGCACCCGACTCCGCGTCCGATCCACGAAGCGGCTCTCCAGGGCGCCGCGCGTGAACGCGGCGCACACGCCTCACCGCCACCGCCGCCGGGAGACCGGCCAGGAGAAGGGACAGCCCCACCGGCACCACCCCGGCCCACACCGTCGGCGAGACGTACGCGGTGCCCGACGCACCGTCCACCAGCCACGCATGGACCGGTTGCACATCGACATCGCCCTCGACGGGAACGTCGAACGACGAGCCGCCACCGTCCGGGCTGAACACACCCGAGCAGGACGTCGACGTTCCCGCATTCGCCACAGTGTTGTCGTACGTCCGGCAGCTGACCTCGGTCACGGTGCCGGGCTCACCCCACAGCGCCGCCCGCAGCTCCGAGGTGAAGTTCGCCAGCACGACGTAAGCCAGAAACAGCCCCACCAGACAGGCCAACGCCAACCACGGTGCGGGCCCGACCTGCTCCGACCTGCTCCGGCCCGCTCCACTGCCCGTCCAGAACGTTCCCACCCTCGCCCACCCCCACCCTCGGGCCGCCGACGGACCTCCATGGTGACCGATCCCAAGTGCCCTCGGAAGCCCTCCACGACGTGCCGGCGGGCTCACACCATCGTCGCCACCGACCGGCAACAGGTCTGCATCCCCTACCTGACGCCCCGGAAGGACCGGCCCTGCCCCCTACCGGCATGCAGCGCAGCGAATGTGTACTGGAGGTCTGCCTCATCGAGGGGGGAACCATGCCCAACACACCGAATCCGGGAACACCAGAACCAGCCCACCAGGAGGAACCCTGGCTCAGCAGCGACGAAGTCGCGAAACTGTGGCCCGTGCGCAAGGACTGGCTCCCGGGCGTGGCCCGTCGCACGGACGTCCGCGTCCGCACCTCCGGCGGAGCCAGCCGAGGCACATGGGGAGCAGAGCCCACCTTCTACTACTTCCACCCGGAGGACGTACGCAGGGCCGCGTCGATCATCGCCGACGGACACATCGACATCCCGTCGAACTGGCGCACCGACACCCCCGCCGGCCGGCGAGCAGAGTTCTGGGGCACGCTGAGCGCCCGCGTCGCCGGCACCCTCCTCATCGCCGCCGTCCTGTGCGCCCTCATCATCGGCCTGGCCACAGTGATCTTCCTGCTGACAGTCGAATGACCACCACCCCCGCAGCCGCCGGACAACACGTCCCACGAACGAAGCCAATCGCGCCCAGCAACGAGAGCCGGTCGACCTTCATGGTTCCTGCCACCCGCAGACCGGGCCGTGGGTTGTCCTGGAGTAGCAGAACAACCCGGTTTATCCAGTGCTACCGGCCTGATCACGAGCGGGCGTGAAGGAGGCGCTACACCAGGGGCGCAGCGCCTCGGGGTCTTCGCGGGACCAGGAAGCCGCTGGAGGGCCGGTGACGGCCTCGGCGGGCTTCGTCAGCCGGTGGCGGCGAGGTCGGCTGTCCGGGCGGCGAACCGGGCCCGTCGCTGCTCGGCGAAATCCTCGGCAGGCTTCGTGTTGACCTCCGGAACCGCCATCGCGGCGCCGGAGACCCGGCCGCCGCCCAGCGCCCGGCCGTCGTTCGATGCCGCCCCGAGCGCGGGCGGGCCAGATCGCGTTCTCCGAGGCAGAGTCAGGCGACACGCATCTTCTTACGACGTTCGAGGGCGAGCTGCTCTTGATAATCCTCGACAGCCTGGTGGTAGCGGGCGACGAAGTCGGGGTCGTCCATGCGGTCGTCGGGGTCCATGGCGTCGATGGCGGCGCGGGCGTCCGCGGGCGTCTCGTACGCGGCGAGCATGGGGTTGATGCGGTAGAGCCCGTTGTGCTGCTTCTTCACCAGGCGGGCGAGTATCAGATGGCGCAGACCGGAGGTGACACTGGGACGGCTGAGGCCGAGCAGCACAGCGATTTGTTTTTGCCCCATCTCCACCCGGCCGCCAGCTTCGCTGCGGGACCGCAGCGCGAACAGGGTGCGGTAGGCCGGCCCGGGCAGATCCAGGGCGGCCACGACGCCCTCGGCGTTGACCGTCGCGAACAGCAGTCCCCTACTCACCGTGTGCCTCCTTCTGCTCTGCGAGCGCCTTGAGCCGCTCCTGGCGGTCCCGACGCTTCCGGGACCGCTCCTCACGAAACGCGTCGACCGCCTCGCGCATGTGCTGGAGCGACGGGTAGCGCACCAGGTCCGGGAGCTTCTCGGCGCGCAGTTCCTTCAGCGCGTCTGCCTGGTTGACCTGAACATACTCAGTGCTGCCGTCCGAGAGCCGGACCAGTTCGGCCGCGACGTAGGAGTACGGCGGGTTGAACTGGTACACGCCTCGCGTGATCTTGAGAACAATGCCGTGGCCCATGATCTCGCCCAGCGCCGCGTTCACGTTCTGGCGCGGCACGTCCAGGAGCTGCGCCATGTCGTCCTGGGTGAGCGGGATCCGTCCGCCAGCCCTTTGCCCGGCGATCAGCAACAGGATCAGCCGCAGCGGCAGCGCCTCGCGGTAGTACTGGGCGATCACGAAGAAGAACTCCAGCGCCACCATTGCGAAGGCGTTGGGCCGGTCCGGGCCGGAGTAGAACTCCAGCTGCTGGCGTTGCCTGCCGACCGTGATGTCCCGGCCGGGGTAGGTACGCGCCAGGTCGTCCAGGCCCTCGATCTTCCGAAGCCGCTTGCCGAGTGCTGCCAGCGGATCGTCCGGATCCAGCCCGGGGTTCGGCGCGGGCTTGGCGGCGCGCCGACGGCGCTGTGGCTCGGACACGAGCAGCTCTCCAAAGTTCCAAGATCCCGGACATCTGGCAACGTAGCAGAAGGTCAGCATTCCTGACCTCAAGGTCGGCATTTCTGACCTCTCGCGCGAGTTGTGTCACCCCCGGGGTGACACAACTCCTCCCTGGCGCTCGATCCACCGGGCACTCACGAGCACGCGGCCAGCCTCGACGGCCTACGCGAGAGGTCAGGATTCCTGACTTCCAAGAGGGTTTGGAGGTCAGGAATCCTGACCTCCAAGGAGAGATGTGTCTAGCCAGAAGCGACACACCGCAGGTCTTATGTCACTCGTGGCTAGTCATAGGTAACTCACTGCAGGTGCCCTGACCTGCGGAAACGTCCATCTCTCTCCATCTGATGGCGGGCCTTCAGACCACCTGACGGAATGCTCGTCAAAACGTCGGCCTTGCTGACGTTTCACGCTCAACTCGAACTTCCACAGGTTGTCCTCGATCACCTGGGACATGCTCAGATGCCCATCGCCGTGGAAGACGCACGGCTTGACCGGGTCCTTCGTAGGCGCGCCCCCAGCCGTTCCATGAGGCGGCGAAGCTGCGGTCGGGCGGTAAGGGGCACGGATCCATCCGTCGGCGGCCCGCCAGCTGCTTTGAGTTAGCTCCGGGACGGGGCTGGGGTGGCTTCGCGTGCGGCTCCGGGGATCTCTGCGGACCGCGGGCAGCACCAGCGTTGCTGAGTCTCGGGCGGTGCCGGCCGTGACGCTGAAAAGCCCATGGAGCGTGGCTGGGACCGGTGGAGGGTTCCGCCGCTCGGCCCTGGGGGGCCGTTCGGCTTCGGTACCTCCGCACGTCGTTTTTCTGCGATCCCTTGTCGGGGCTTCTGTTCTGTGGCTGAGGGGTCTCAGGACGGCGTAAGGGCTGTCCCGCAAATGATCTCCGGGTCGCCTCGGGCATGGCCGACCGTCGTGCGCCGCTCGTCTATCCGGCGAGTGTGAGGTTGTGCATCCGGGCAATGCCGAGCATGGCGTGGTGAACGTCGTCGCTTTTGAGGCGGCAGTCGCGGAGGATCTTCCAGGTCTTCATCCGGGCGAAGACGTGCTCAACACGGGCACGGACCTGCTTGTGGGACTTGTTGTGCGCCTCCTTCCACTTGGGCAGCTCTTCGCCCTTTCGCCGACGGTGAGGCATGACAAGTCCGGTGCCCGGGTAGCCGCCGTCGGCGATCGTCATGGTCCTGCCGACGGCGGCCTTGGCGCCAGATTCCTCCCACGCTTTGCAGTCGTTGCGGTTCCCGGCGAGCGGCCGGCCGACCACGACGACCAGGCGGCTGTCGGCGTCGATGACGACCTGGTGATTCGTCGAGTACCGATAGTTCTTGGACTGCTCCGCCACGGTGTGGTCCCGGGTGGGTACCAGGGTGCCGTCCACGATGAGCACGGTGTCCCTGCGGAACCGCTTGCGCGGCCGGAGCGCGAGTAGGGGGCCGAGGTGTCTAATGACGCGGTCGGCCGCGGACTTCGATACCCCGAAGAGCGGGGCAAGCTGGCGCAGCGTCAAGTTGGTGCGCCAGTACGTCGTGACCAGCAGCACCCGGTCCTCCAGCGGCAGCCTCCACGGCCGGCCCCGCCGCACCTCGTCGGCTCCCTCGCGGCGCAGCGCGGTCACCAGCTTGCCGAAGCAGCGCGGGCGCAGCCCGGTGAACGGGGCTATCCAGGATGGGGCCGACGCCGTGATCACTCCAGTCACAGCAAGATCATGGCGTCAGCCGGTGGCCTGTTGCACCACCCGGTCATAGGTCGCCTGGCCAGGGCCTCATCCATAGCCGCACCATGTTCAAGGCACCGCCGGGGCCGGCACGGGGATCTGATGAGGAGCATGGCGTGGGAAGTCTGTTGAGGAGCCTGTCCGGGGTCCGCTGGGGAGAACTGCGCGACGCGACGGGCGCCGCAGCCGGCGGTATCCCCCCTCTGCTGTCTCGGATCGCATACGGGGACGAGGACACGGCCCGCATCGCCATCGATGACCTGGGCGATGCCATCTGTGCGCTGGGGTTCGTTGTCGGCGAGGCGACAGCTCCCACGGTCCCGTTCCTTCTCGAACTGGCCGGGTCCCCGGATGTGGCCTGCAAGGCCGAGTTGTTGGACCTGCTGGGAAGCATCTACCGGACCGACCAGTGGCACTCCGCCGCTGCGGCGACCCAGGACCGCAAGCACGACGCGAGCTACCGGCAGCAAACCGACTGGGAGACGGCCTCAAGGACAGCCGTGTACGCAGGCCGGTCAGTCATCGAGGGCGTCGCCTCCTCCGTACGGCCAGAGGAAGCGACACCTGCTCGGAAGTTGTTGCAGGTGATGGACGACACCCTGCCGTTCCCGGAGCTATGAGGGGTCTTTGCGGGACAGCCCTTAGTCAGGATTCCATCTGCTGAATTTTTGGCGGGCTGGGGTAGCGCGGTATGAATCCAAACGCTACACAGTAAATTGCTTTGATGCATCGCTCCTGCACAACGTTCGCTATTCTTGGTGACACTTCCTCAGTTTTTGTCTCCCCCTGTATGCTGATAGGACATTAGGGAACGTGTCAGGCCGGTTTTGGGTGCGATGGAGGAAGCCCCGGGCGGAGCGCAGCGGAGCCCATCCCTGTATCAGGGCCGACGCTCAGTCATTCTGACGGAGCGTCACATCCTCACAGTAAAGTTCCCGCTTGGGAACCCAAGCCCGTACAGTCCGGCACCCGCCACCCTCCCCTGCTGCCAGCCTTGACACCCGCGCTTGCGCGGGTGTTCACAATTCACGCTTGCGCGAATTACCAACTTCAAGAATTCCGCTTGCGGAATTCTATTCCCGCGCTTGCGCGGGAATAAGCAGCGCGCTTGCGCGCTGCGTATTCTAGGACCCGGCTTGCCGGGTCCTGTCCCGCTCCGCGGG
>NZ_JBIRQU010000028.1:0-30634 GCF_044333355.1 Streptomyces sp. NPDC021012 | reverse complement strand
GCACGAGCCAGTCCCTCGCAATCGAACACCGAGGTAACGCTCCGCGACGGCTCCCCAAGATCTGTGCCAGAACCCACAACTGCTCGATAAAGCCACCGGCGCCACCCGGGATCACCCCCACAGACACGGGGAGCAGCGATCGTCCGCCGCCGCAGATCCCGCCCGGTCGGGACCATCCCCGCGGACGCGGGGAGCAGCAGTGAGTCTTGCCGCCGCTGGAGCGCAGGGTGGGAACATCCCCGCGTACGCGGGGAGCAGGAGATCCCCGGGATGTCCCCAGCGTGGGATCGGGGCCATCCCCGCGTACGCGGGGAGCAGCCGGCCTCACCCCAGTGCCGGGTGTCCAGCGCGGGAACATCCCTGCGGGTGCGGGGAGCAGAGCTGGTGACAGCCTCGGCACAGCACTTGAACGGGACCATCCCCGCAGGTGCGGGGAGCAGTGTGGCCCGAGGCGTCCGACGAGCCGATGCTGGGGAACATCCCCGCGGGTGCGGGGAGCAGGCGCCGACGATCTGCACAGGGGTGGCGCCGGTGGGAACATCCCCGCGTACGCGGGGAGCAGCCGACGAAGGCGGCGTACGTGATCGTCGAAGAGGGGCCATCCCCGCGGACGCGGGGAACAGATCAGGCCGATCGGGTTCGCGGACATCACCGCGGGGCCATCCCCGCGGACGCGGGGAGCAGCAGTACGTACGGTCCCGGTGGCGCGCGCCGATGGGGCCATCCCCGCGGACGCGGGGAGCAGACGTCAACTGCATCGGTCTGGTCGCCCTCCCAGGGGCCATCCCCGCGGACGCGGGGAGCAGCTGACCCGCGCCCACCAGGTCTACGACGCGGCGGGGCCATCCCCGCGGACGCGGGGAGCAGACTCGATGACCTGCAGTTCTACCGCACACCCACCCCCACCTGACCCACTTTCACCGAAACCGGCAAAACAGACACCCCCAGTCCCACACCAACCCCACAAGCGCAGGAAGCAGTGCCACCCACAGGCAGGCGCCGTCTGACCCTGAGAGCCACCCCCGCGCAGGCAGAGAGCAGACGGCGCGGGGGCGGTTCACCCGCTCGTCCGCGGGACCATCCCGCGGGTGCGGGGAGCAGGCAATGTTTGCGTCCAGTCGAGCAGAGACGAGGGGGCCATCCCCGCGGGTGCGGGGAGCAGGGTGCGGGGGCTACTGCGGTGCGGTGCGGAGCGGGACCATCCCCGCGGGTGCGGGGAGCAGAGCATTCCCGCGATCGAGAACACCTTGTCGAGGGGACCATCCCCGCGGACGCGAGGAGCAGACCCCGCTCTACGTGAACGTCGATGCCGCCGGGGGACCATCCCCCGCGGACGCGGGGAGCAGCTGCCCCGGCCGGTCTGGACACCGACCGGGGCGGGACCATCCCCGCGGGTGCGGGGAGCAGCCGCGCATTTGGGGTGCGGGAGCCCGGCGCCGGGGATCATCCCCGCAGGTGCGGGGAGCAGCCGTGCGGCGGCCGTGGCGCCCCGAAGGGCTTGGGATCATCCCCGCAGGTGCGGGGAGCAGCCCCCTTCAGGCCCCGCGAATCCGCGGGGCCTGGGATCATCCCCGCAGGTGCGGGGAGCAGGGCCCCGGCATTGCAGCTGCCGGGGCCGGGTCGGGATCATCCCCGCAGGTGCGGGGAGCAGGACCTCGAGACCCCCAGGAACAACGTCTTGGTGGGATCATCCCCGCAGGTGCGGGGAGCAGTTGAAGTCCTGGAATACCGCGATCAGGTGGACGGGATCATCCCCGCAGGTGCGGGGAGCAGGCCGTGGCCGTGGCGATGTACCGGCGCGGCTGGGGATCATCCCCGCAGGTGCGGGGAGCAGCAGACCGGGTCGCTGTGGCCACGCGGACACCGGGGATCATCCCCGCAGGTGCGGGGAGCAGGCTCCGTGACCTGCAGTTCTATCTCACGAACAGCACCACCCAAACCACTTTCACCGAAACCGGCAAAACGGATCCCCCTCCCCCAGTACCGAACCAAGCCCTGCGCCGGCGAGACGGCCATCAGACATCCGGGATACATCCCCGCGGACGCGGGGAGCAGCCCCACGGGGCCGGCCTTTCTGGTTTCTCGCCGGGGCCATCCCCGCGGACGCGGGGAGCAGGTCTTGACGGTGGACGCGGGGCGCCACCGGATGGGGCCATCCCCGCGGACGCGGGGAGCAGCACTCGCCGGTGAACTTCGGACGTACCTCCTGGGGGCCATCCCCGCGGACGCGGGGAGCAGTCGGCCAGGGCCGGCCCCGCGGTGCGCTGGACGGGGCCATCCCCGCGGACGCGGGGAGCAGTACGACTCTCACCGGACTCTCGTACTACCGCCGGGGCCATCCCCGCGGACGCGGGGAGCAGGCCTCGCGGATCGCGTGCTCGGAGTCGCCGTTGGGGCCATCCCCGCGGACGCGGGGAGCAGGAGGCTCGCTGCATCTGCGATGCCGATCCGCCAGGGCCATCCCCGCGGACGCGGGGAGCAGATCAGCTCCCTCGTGTGCCGACCCGGGGGCAGGGGGCCATCCCCGCGGACGCGGGGAGCAGACTCCGTGACCTGCAGTTCTACCCCACGAACAGCACCACCTGAACCACTTTCACCGAAACCGGCAAAACGGACACCCCTCCCCCAGTACCGAACCAAGCCCTGCGCCGACGAGGCGGCCATCAGACATCCGGGATGCATCCCCGCGAATGCGGGGAGCAGAGCTCGTAGTCATGGGCCAGACGGAAGGTGATGGGACCATCCCCGCGCAAGCGGGGAGCAGGAGGCGGATCTGGCCCGTCTCGGGTTCGACGCGGGAACATCCCCGCAGAAGCGGGGGAGCAGTCGTTCGCGGCCAGCACGTTCCAGGCGACGTCGGGGCCATCCCCGGGGGTGCGGGGAGCAGATCACGGCGCAGATTCGCGCGATCTCGTGCTCGGGAACATCCCCGCGTACGCGGGGAGCAGGAGCGGTCGCTGGTCGACGCGAACAGCATCGAGGGACCATCCCTGCAGGCGAAGGGAGCAGAAGCGGTCAAGGTCCCAGGGCGTCTCACAGACAGGACCATCCCCAGGTGCAGGGAGAGACGTACCTCGACAACACCGTGGGGGCCATCCCCACGGGTGCGGGGAGCAGTCGGCCAGGGCCGGCCCCGTGAGGCGCTGGACGGGAACATCCCCGCGGGTGCGGGGAGCAGTCGAGGCCGGGGTTGCCGAGGTCGACCGCGCGGGGGCCATCCCCGCGTACGTGGGGAGCAGCGTCCGGCCATGCGGCGCCGGAACTGCGGGATGGGGCCATCCCCGCGTACGCGGGGAGCAGGTGAGAACTGCTGCGGCTCAGCTGGACCGGCTGGGGCCATCCCCGCGGACGCGGGGAGCAGACGCCGACGCAGACGACGTCGCCGAGGTTGATGGGAACATCCCCGCAGACGCGGGGAGCAGCACCTTCCGACGGACCGGGGGCCCGGCGAGAGGGGGCCATCCCCGCGTAGGCGGGGAGCAGCATCTACCTCGGTTCGGGCCAGGCCGGGACCGGGGCCATCCCCGCGCGAGCGGGGAGCAGCCCCCGGCCCAGCACAGCAGGGTGCCGATCTCGGGACCATCCCCGCGCGAGCGGGGAGCGGGCCGAGGCTGCGTTCGACGTGATCACGGTCGGGGGACCATCCCCGCGCGAGCGGGGAGCAGGCGCCCAGCGCGATGAGCTGCGGCACGCTGGGGGGACCATCCCCG
Source organism: Streptomyces sp. NPDC021012 (assembly GCF_044333355.1). Classification (NCBI taxonomy): domain Bacteria; kingdom Bacillati; phylum Actinomycetota; class Actinomycetes; order Kitasatosporales; family Streptomycetaceae; genus Streptomyces; species Streptomyces sp. NPDC021012. The sequence goes on along the minus strand of NZ_JBIRQU010000028.1, from coordinate 26,924 downwards.
CGCGAGCGGGGAGCAGTTCACGAAGATTTCCGACGCGGCGGCGACGTCGGGACCATCCCCGCGCGAGCGGGGAGCAGAAGGTCCCGCCGACCCGGGCCCTGGAGTGGGAGGGACCATCCCCGCGCGAGCGGGGAGCAGCCGGTACCGGGACGTGGCTGGCGCTTGGGCAGGGGAACATCCCCGCGGACGCGGGGAGCAGGGAACCGGGGCGACTCTACCCACGATGCGACCGGGACCATCCCCGCGTACGCGGGGAGCAGATACACGACAATGCAGCGACCAAGTTCGAGGCGGGAACATCCCCGCGGGTGCGGGGAGCAGCCGCTCCTTGGTCTTGCGGTCGTCGGAGTCCAGGGAACATCCCCGCGGGTGCGGGGAGCAGGCCGTTACGACGACGACGGCGCCGGCCTGGGTGGGACCATCCCCGCGCGAGCCGGAAGCAGCCATGGTAAATGCGGTGGTAAGCACACCGCAGGCATGGCCAGTACACCGGGCAGCACTCACCACACCCACGCAGCGACTGAAGCGACCCATACACGGACCATCCCCCGCGGACGCAGGGAGCAAAGCACGTACCGCAGCGCGTCCACCGAGTGGTCGGGAACATCCCCGCAGACGCGGGAGCAGTGGAGCGTGGGGCCCGGGAACTCTGACAAGCCGGGAACATCCCCGCAGGCGCGGGGAGCAGATGAGGCCTGCGGTGGCAAGCGCGGTGAGCAGGGGACCATCCCCGCGGGTACGGGGAGCAGCTGAACTTGTCGGTGGTGCCGTCGGCGAAGTGGGGACCATCCCCGCGGGTACGGGGAGCAGACCATGCCGGGTCAGCCGAACGGCGTGGGCCAGGGACCATCCCTGCGGGTACGGGGAGCAGGGAGACCAGGGGCTGTGGATCCTCGACGAACAGGGACCATCCCCGCGGGTACGGGGAGCAGCTACGGCCCTCGAACTGGTCGCCCTCGGGGTTGGGACCATCCCTGCGGGTACGGGGAGCAGTACCTCTCCCGCTTCGACGAGGAGAAGCGACAGGGACCATCCCCGCGGGTACGGGGAGCAGCGCGTCCGGGCCTCGGTGAAGGCCAACACCGGAGGGACCATCCCCGCGGGTACGGGGAGCAGTGATGTCCTCGCGCGGGGCGTTCACCGTGTTCGGGACCATCCCCCCGCAAGCGCTGCGAGCAGCTGTTGTCCGCGGACAACAAACTCTCGCGCTGGGTCCGTCCCCGCGGGGCACGAGGAGCAGTTCGTGAGGTTGCGCACCGCGGGCTTGTCAACGGGACCATCCCCACGCAGGCAGGAGCAGGCGATGGCCGGACCAATGCGGAAGCACGGCCTGGGACCATCCCCGCGGGTGCGGGGAACAGGGAATGCGGCCTCGGTCGTTGACCTCGTAGCCGGGACCATCCTCGCAGACGCGGGGAACAGGGCGACATCGCCGCCACGAGCACCGACCTGTTGGGACCATCCCCACGCGAGCGGGGAGCGGTGGAGCAGGCCAGGGACGAACTCGTTCTCGTAGGGGCCATCCCCGCGGGTGCGGGAGCAGGCGGTGGAGGTGCCCGGCGCACCAGGACGTGCGGGGACCATCCCCATGCGAGCGGGGAGCAGTGGGCCCAGGTGTCGGCCGGGTGGCGGGTCTGGGGACCATCCCCGCGCATGCGGGGAGCAAATCTGGACGCGGGTGTACAGGCGCCGCTACCCGGAACTGTCCCCGCGCAAGCGGAGAGCAGCCACGGTAAGCACGGTGGTAAGTAAACCGCAGAGCATGTTCAGCACCCAGGCAGCACTCACCACACCCCACACAGCGACCGAAGCGACCAGAACACCGACCACCCCCACGGACGCGGGGAGCAGGAGTCACCCAGCTCCGGGCAGACGGCCACCCAGGGAACATCCCCGCGAACGCGGGGAGCAGGATCTGTACGCGGTCCGGTACGGGCTCGACGGGGGACCATCCCCACGCGAGCAGGGAGCAGATCGCCGTACCCAGCGTGTGCGCGCTGGCGTTGGAGCCATCCCCGCGAGCGCGGGGAGCAGCACCAGGGCGCGATGAACGCGTACAAAACGCTGGGACCATCCCCACGGGCGCGAGGAGCAGACTTCCTTCTTCAGGCCTCCGTTCGGGAGTTCGGGGCCATCCCCGCAGGTGCAGGAGGCAGAACTGGAGCCCCGCGACCAGGCCCTTGGCGCTGGGACCATCCCCACGGGTGCGGGGAGCAGCGGGAAGCAGGAGATCGTCTCCCGGTAGTTCAGGTGGGTGGGGGGAACATCCCCGCGCAGGCGCGGGGAGCAGGGCGTCGAGCCCCCTCAGGAGCGACAGCTGGCGGGACCATCCCCGAGGGCGCGGGGAGCAACTGACTTCCACGACGCCCATCATCGCTCCCGCGAGACCATCCCCGTGCATACAGGGAGCAGCCCTTGGCTGCCATAGAGTCGCGCAGCGCCGTGGGACCATCCCCGCGGGCGGCGGAGAGCAAAGGCCGCGGCTGGCCGTCGGAGCCGACTCACGGGAAGCATCCCCGCACAAACGGGGACCAGACCCAGCCGGCGTACTGAAGGTAGGCAGGGTGGGGACCATCCCCGCGTACGCGGGGAGCAGACCTGGCAGTCTTCCAGGGCCTCACGGTCGGTGGGACCATCCCCACGCAAGCGGGCAGCAGACACCGAACCAAGCGGGCCCGAGTGAACGGCGGGACCATCCCCGCGGACGCGGGGAGCAGGGCCACTCGAAGCCGCCAGCGCGCCGCAGGTCGGGACCATCCCCGCGGGTGCGGGGAGCGGGATGGCAAACCGTCCCCTCTATACGCGAGGGGGGACCATCCCCGCGGGTGCGGGGAGCAGCGGTCGATCGCGTCCCGGAGGCTGCTGCCCGAGGGACCATCCCCGCGGGTGCGGGGAGCAGCTTGACCCAGGCGTCTTGGGCTTCTTCCAGGGCGGACCATCCCCGCGGGTGCGGGGAGCAGCCTGTACGTCATCAACAAGTACGGCGGCTACCGGGACCATCCCCGCGGGGCGGGGAGCAGGCGTTCTCCAGCCCGTGTGCCGACTGCAACGGGGGACCATCCCCGCGGGTGCGGGGAGCAGCTCCGTCCGGACCGCGTCAACCACTCTGCCCAGGGACCATCCCCGCGGGTGCGGGGAGCAGTCTTGGGGGACCTGCGCGACGAGCACGCGCGCGGGACCATCCCCGCGGGTGCGGGGAGCAGTGAGGAACGCACACCACCGAACTCCCGGGAGGGGGACCATCCCCGCGGGTGCGGGGAGCAGTCGGCGTCTGAGACTTCGGGGTGCCAGTGGTCGGGACCATCCCCGCGGGTGCGGGGAGCAGGTGGGCGACGCCTCGGACTACGTGGAGGTCGGGGGACCATCCCCGCGGGTGCGGGGAGCAGCCGCCGGGCCCGTCGTTGATCTGCTTGAAGTGGGGACCATCCCCGCGGGTGCGGGGAGCAGTGGGGCCGCTACGTCCGGGCCGGGGGCAACCGGGGACCATCCCCGCGGGTGCGGGGAGCAGCCCGGCCCCCCGCCCCCGGAGCGGTCAGCCCTGGGACCATCCCCGCGGGTGCGGGGAGCAGGGCAGTCGGCGCACCAGACGACGGAGCGGAGGAGGACCATCCCCGCGGCTGCGGGGAGCAGTCTCGGTGTCGGACCCCTGGGGGCCGCGCGCCGGGACCATCCCCGCGGGTGCGGGGAGCAGCCTGCCCGGGGGGTGACGCCGTCTGCCGTCGGGGGACCATCCCCGCGGGTGCGGGGAGCAGGTGTTCAGCACGATGTGCTGGTAGTGCCCGGCGGGACCATCCCCGCGGGTGCGGGGAGCAGGCTCCGTGACCTGCAGTTCTACCCCACGAACAACACCATCTGAACCACTTTCACCGAAACCGGCAAACCAGACACCCCTCCCCCAACACCGAACCAACCCTGCGTCAACGAGGCGGCCATCAGGCATCCAGGATGCATCCCCGCGGACGCGGGGAGTAGCTCGGCCGGCACGCGCTCGAACGATCCCGAACGGGGCCATCCCCTGCGAACGCGGGGAGCAGTATCCCTGGGCACGTTGGAACGCGGCCACGTTGGGACCATCCCCGCGCAGGCGGGAAGCAGCACTGCTTGTCGGCCTCCGCGTCGACCAGGGCGGGGCCATCGTCGCGGGCGCGGGGAGCAGTGGCCGAAGACCTCGTGGGGCGAGGCGTGGTGTTGCTCATGAATGCTGTCATGCCGGTGCGCCAAGGGCGCTGCGGTTATTGCGTTTCCGTGCATTCGTCGACGAAGGCGCAAAGGCGGCGGAACAAGCTCAGGTACTTGGAGGGGTCCGTGGCGGGTTGCATGTGGGGGGCGTCGCGGAGCCACTGCTCCCACATGCCGCCGGGGCTCAGGAATCGGGCGGCCTGATCGCCTCCGAGGTTGAGTGCGGTGAATACGAGGGCGCCCATGACTACGGTCTGGTCGTAGGCGAGGTCGGGGCGGAGAAGGTAGCGGTCGAGATAGGCGGCCAGCAGATCGGCGTCGCGCGGCGTGCCGAAGCCGGCAAGGGCCACGCAGTACGCCAACCCCGCACAGCAGACCTCGCTGGCCAGCAGCAGTTCACCGAGCCTCTCACGGAACTCGGTCCGGCGGCTGACGGCGATGAGCCATGCGGCTGTCCTCCGCTCACGCCAGCCGCCCTCGAGAAGGGTGGCGATCTGGTCCGGAGTGATAAGCCGCGCGTCCTCGCCGAGAGCTCGCACGAATCGGTCGTACTCAGGACCAGGCATGCTCAGCACGCTGCCGCCGAGCTTCAGGTAGCGGCGCTCGGGCGTGACATAGCGGCGGACCAGGGTCAGCAGTTCGGCATCCTCGTGTGTGTGGCGCATCACGGGATGATCCTGACTGGCTGATGTGCAATTGAGCCAGCTCTTTTGGAACCACGCCGCTCGCCGGCAGGAACGGGAGTAGTAACAGCACGGTTGAGAGCAGCCATCCGGCGTGAACACACACCACACACTGAGGGCCACCCCCACGCAAGCAGGGAACAGACCGTGCCCTGCGGCAGACCGCGAGCGACCTCAGAACCATCCCCGCGCAGACGAGGAGCAGGAGTCGATGCACCAGCCCAGGGCCCGCGCCGTGGGACCATCCCCGCGCAAACGGGGAGCAGCGATGACCTGCAGTTCTACCGCACGTCCACCCCCATCTGAACCACTTCTACCGATACCGGCATAACAGCCACCCCTCCCCCACACCGACCCCGCGAATGCGGGGAGCAGCCGTTGCCCTCGGGCGAGCCGGACGTGTTGGTGGGACCACCCCAGCGAATGCGGGGAGCAGACGATCGCCGCCTACTACCAGCGGCCCGTACAGGGACCATCCCCGCAAACGCGGGAAGCAGGAGCAGAACCTCGCCAAGCACAGCCCCGGCCTGGGGCCATTCCCGCGGGCGCGGGCAGCAGATCGCCGACCTCGATCCGTTGCAGGGTCCGCCGGGACCATCCCCGCGGGTACGGGGAGCAGCCGCACCCGGAGTGCCTCATCGGGCAGGCCCGGGGACCATCCCCGCGGGTACGGGGAGCAGTCACCGCGCGGGTCCGGTATCGGCTCGGCCCGGGGACCATCCCCGCGTACGCGGGGAGCAGGTGGTCGAGGTCGAGAATGCGGCCGACGACGAGAGGCCATCCCCACGTACGCGGGGAGCAGATGGGGTCAACCGGCTCGCCGGCCGCGTACATGGGGCCATCCCCGCGTAGGCGGGGAGCAAAAGCTCGGCGAGACGCTGCGCTCGGGCCCGTCGGGAACATCCCCGCAGGTGCGGGGAGCAGCGCCGAGGCTCTCGCGCCCGTGACCGAGGGGAGGGAACATCCCCGCGGGTGCGGGGAGCAGTTCCGGAGGGTCAGCGTGCGCGATCGTCGAGTGGGAACATCCCCGCGGGTGCGGGGAGCAGGCCCCGTTCGGGACGGGCGACAACCCGTGTGCGGGGAACATCCCCGCAGGCGCGGGGAGCAGTTTCCCACCCGCAGGGTCTCGTTCATCGCCTCGGGACCATCCCCGCAGGCGCGGGGAGCAGCCCGGCGAGGCCGAGGAGAACGGCGAGGGAGACGGACCATCCCCGCAGGCGCGGGGAGCAGCCACACCTGGAGTGGGACAACTTCCTGGACCGGGGACCATCCCCGCAGGCGCGGGGAGCAGACTCCGTGGCCTGCAGTTCTACCGCCCACTCACCCCCACTTGAACCACTTCCATCGAAACCAGCAAACCAGGCGCCCCTCCCCCAGAATCGACCCAACCCCGCACAGGCACGGGGAGCAGGATGACGCCGACCGATGACTGTACGACTCGGCGGGGCCATCCCCGCGGGTGCGGGGAGCAGCTTTCCCGCACCCGCAGGCACCATGCAGGACTGGGGACCATCCCCGCGCAAGCGGGGAGCAGCCCAACGGGTACATGATCGGCGCGCCGTCGATGGGGCCATCCCCGCGGGTGCGGGGAGCAGGACAAGGCACTCAAGGTCGGCCGGATGCGCCTGGGACCATCCCCGCGGGTGCGGGGAGCAGACGGCCCGAGGCCGCTTCACCCGGTCGAGCGCGGGACCATCCCCGCGGGTGCGGGGAGCAGGAGGAGCCGCCCGTGCGGGTGACGGTGACGTCGGGACCATCCCCGCGGGTGCGGGGAGCAGATCTTCCCGGTGAAGGCCTTGACCTTGTCCCAGGGACCATCCCCGCGGGTGCGGGGAGCAGGCGTACATGGCGACGTGGTTCCCGGGGCCGGGGGGACCATCCCCGCGGGTGCGGGGAGCAGTCGTGCCAGGGCTGACCGCATTCGGGGCACGCGGGACCATCCCCGCGGGTGCGGGGAGCAGCCCGCTGGTACGCCGCCCTGTCCCCGCTCGCCGGGACCATCCCCGCGAAGGCGGGGAGCAGAAGAGGTTCACCACACGGTACTGAACCGTGCCGGGAACATCCCCGCGCGAGCGGGGAGCAGCCGATAGCACTCAGGCGCTTCGCGACGAGCGCGGAAACATCCCAGCGGGCGCAGGGAGCAGTTCTGGGCCAGGCCCGCCCGAATCGTGCCCGAGAGACCATCCCCGCGTAGGCGGGGAGCAGTTCTCCCGGCCCTGCAAGGCGTGTGGAACGTCGGGACCATCCCCGTGGGAGGGGGGAGCAGTCAATGTCGGTGTACATGAGCGAGCCGACACCGGGACCATCCCCGTGCAGGCGGGGAGCAGAACACGACCTCCAGGTACTGGGCCCGGTCGCCGGGACCATCCTCGCGGGTGCGGGGAGCACAAGTCCTCGACTCCCCGACCTCAGCCCCCAGGGGAACATCCCCGCGGGTGCGGGGAGCAATCATGGTAAGCGCGGCGGTAAGCACACCTCAGGCATGGCCAGTACACCGGGCAGCACTCACCACACCCCACACAGCGACCGAAGCGACGAGCACACGGACCCTCTCTCGCGGGTGCCGGGAGCAGCGGGCCAGCTGGATCGTGGAGCACGGGCGCGAAGGACCATCCCGCGGGTACGGAGAGCAGTACGGGATCGTGGAGCTCTGTCCGGGGAAATGGGGACCATCCCCGCGGACGCGGAGAGCAGGGATGCCCCGGGCTGGGCTTCCGCCAACTTGAAGTCGCAGGTCAAAGGGCTGGTATGACCGGTTCTCGGGGTGCTCGTGCTGGTCGTGGGCGGGAGCCCACGGAGGAGATCATCCGTCAGCGGTTGGCTCGAGGTTCGTCAGGACGAGCAGAGCGCGCAGGAGGCGGGTGGCGCGGGCGGGGTCGGTGCGGAGTTTGGTGAGGGTCCGCCAGTTCTTGAGGTGGGCGAAGCCGTGCGCGTCCGACGGCGAGGACGCGGTTGGCGGTCTTCTGGCCTGGGGTGAGCTTGTGGGTGCGGGTGGCGGTGTAGCCGGTGATGATCACGGGGTCGAGGATGTCGTTGTCCAGGCCGCGGAAGCCGAGGCCGGCGGCGCGCAGGTGGGCCAGGATGTGGTCGTGGCGGGCGGCGGTGTTGTCGTGGGTGCGGCCGGGCCGGGCAGCCGATATCCAGATCAGACGCCCGTTCTCGTCGGTCAGGGCGAGGAAGTGCAGGCCGTGGCTGCGGTGCTTGCCGGAGTAGTTCCGTCGGTCGGCCTTGCCGGTGCGGCGCCGGGTGCGGATGAGGGTGCCGTCGATCAGGACCGCCTGCCCGCCCTGCTTGACGGCCTTCTTCAGGGCGCGGTCCAGGCGCGGGGCCTGGGCGGAGAGCAGTCCGATCAGCTCGTCGCGCCAGCGGCGGACGGTGGATTCGGACATGTCGTTGCCGCCGGCCATGTCGGCCAGGCGCTGGTCGTGGCGCAGTACGGCCAAGACGATCACCGCGCTCTTCCCCGGCGGCAGGATCCGCCACCTGGACCGAATCGTTTTCAGATGGCGCCTGAGCAGATCGGCGAGGTGGCTGACGGTGCGCGTGGACAGCGGCAGCCGGCACCCGTAGACAAGCGAGCAGGTGTCCTCAGCGCGCTCTTTGCTATTCGTCACACAATCCCAACGGCCGCCGAGGGCAACCCGGTTACGCCCGCGCCGGTCCGCTCCGAATAGGGGCTTTCCTGGTCACAGGCGGGTGGTGAACCGGCCGTCGGGCAGCTTGCGGAGCCAGCCGCGATCGACGAGTCTGACCAGCTTGCTGCGTAGCGGTTCCAGCTTGGTCTTCACGCTGACGTCCACCCCCACCGCTTCGCCGACCTCGCGGGCCCTGACCGGTCCGGCGGCCTGTCGCACGGCGGTGATGATGCGCTGGTAGTCCCACGGGGGCGCGTCCTCCTCCACTCCCGGCCCGCGGTGCGGGATCAGCATCACAGCACGGCCGCCCACCTGCCCGGGTACCGGCCTGGCGGAGGCGCGTTCCTCGGCGAGCTGCCCGGTCATCCGTTCAAGGACGCTTTCAGCGACTGCGAGTTCGTCCCGTTCGGCCCGCACTTCCGCCAGCTGTTTGGCCAGCTGTTCTTCGGGTTCGTCCAGTTCCGCGCGCCGCGCGGTGATCCGTTCCAGTAACTCGGGATCCAGCATGCACCGGATCGTAGAGGGCCATCCGGCCCCAGCGGGTAGGAACTGGAATGCGCTTACGCTCCAAATTGAATGGTGACAAAGCGGCTCGTCATGAGTGCGCCCAGGGCAGACGAACCGCCTCGATTTCAAAGTCGTTCAGCAACGCGTTAATGAGGGCCGGGGGTCCGGCGATCTTGGTGGCCCACAGGTCGTAGTCGGTGCACAGGACCCAGGAGCGGTCATCGGCCCAGAGATTGGACGGGCTGAAGTCTGCTTCGGACTGGTCGTACAGGAGCTCGGCGTCGCCGAGCCGACCCGCATGCACGTGGAGGTTGTCGAAGTCGGTGGCTCCGAGCATCAGCGGGTTGTAGTAGGCCAGGCAGCGGGTGTCGGGACCCGCAGGGCTGTACTGGGTGAGGATGGTGATCAGCCGGTTCCAGGTCTCCCGGTCCAGGCTCCCCTCGGTCGGCGGGATCATGCCCAGCGGCCAGCTGCCCTCCTTCTTCGCCGAGGGAAAGCAACGGTAGGAGGGCATCAGCCCGTCGGGCACGGCCGGGTCGCCGGTCCTCCGGGCGAGTTCGGCCCAGCGCAGCCGTCGCCAGCCGGGGCCCGGGTGCTGGGCGCGGCCCAGCCCTCCTCCTGTGGCGACGCCCACGGCATCGAGGTCGATGCCCGCGACGATGTGGGGCAGGGTGCTCCCGTCGGCCAGACGTGCCTGGTGGTACTCGTGGTACGACACATCGGCCGGCCCCTGCTCGTGCTCGTACATGGCGTTGAGCACCCACACCGCGTCAGGCATCGCCGGAGGCATGAACCCGGTCAAGCCGTCGCCACACAGCTCCAGCAGCCAGTCGGTGGCCCCAGGCGGCACGAGCGGCCACAGGCTGGACATCGGGTTCGGTTCCTCGGACATCCGCTCATGGTCCCAGGCGCGAATCCGCCCTTCCGCGAGGGGCCGACATAACGAGACGTACCTCAAGAACCGACAGCCGAGCGCTGGCAAACGATCTACACCACAGACAACCGCCCACGACCAGCACGAGTACCCGGAGGACCGGGCACACCAACCCTTTGACCTGCGACTTCAAGTTGGCGGAGGCTCACGGGCAGCCAGGGCAGGAATTTGGACATCAGCCCCATGACCGATCCCGCGCGGGGCACCGGGGCGTGCGGTACGAAGCCCGTGCTGTCCAGGAGACTGCTGACGTGGAAGGCACCGCGGAACCCGAAGGCGCGGGAGAGATGGCTGCCGACCTCGGCGGTCAGCCGCTGCAACCGCTCCCTGTCGGCCAGCGCGGGGTCGAAGTGGGTGGAGCAGCCCGCGAAGCGGAGGTGTTCGCCCTGCCGGAAGAGCAGTGACGGTCTCGAGCAGCAGCTGGAAGCAGGTGATCTCGTTGGTCTTCTCACCCGCGTCGAGCTGGGCCAGGACCAGACCGCGGACGTGGCCGCATGCAGCGAGCAGATGAATCTTCCTCCCTATGGACCTGGCCGCTTCGCGCAGGCCCTTGCCGTCGACCGCCAGACCGCGCAGTTGACCGTCGGTGCCGGTGCGCCGGTCGGCCAGCCAGCGACCCACCATCCGGTCCAACGCGTCGCCGTCGATACGGCCCAGCAGCCGCCGCATCGGCACCGTCGTCCAGGCCGTCCACACCCTCCCGATCTGCAGCTATGCAGGATGAAAGACGCTCAGTGGCTGCCTCTCCACCTCTCAGCCCACCCATCCACCTGGGAAAACGGCCTGAGAGCCTCCCAGGCACGGCCTCACCACCGACCACGGATGCGGCCCACTCACCACAGCGGGCAGACACCGCCGGCCCACCCGAACACCCCTGAACGACCTGGAGCAGCAAGACGACACGCATGTACGAGGAAACGCAGCCCCAGGACCCTCCCCAGCGCCCCACCCCGCCACCGGGATCACCCCACACAAGCGAGGAGCAGACGGAGTACGAGCCCTTCCTTGAGGCCGGCTTCGGACCATCCCCACGCGAGCGGGGGAACAGCGAATGGTGTTCGGCCTGTTCAAGATCCTCGGCTACAACTTCAGCCCGCGGTTCCGCGCCCTGGACGACCAGCGGTTCTGGCGGGCCACGATGCCCGGCGTCGAGACCGGCACGTACGGCGCGGTGGAAGACCTGGCCCGCAACCGCGTGAACCTGAACAAGGTGATCACGCAGTGGCCGGACATGCTGAAGGTCGCCGGTTCCCTGGTCACCAACCGGGTCCGCGCCTACGACCTGCTCCGCATGTTCGGTCGCGAGGGCCGCCCCACTCCGCTGGGCGCAGCGTTCGCGGAGTACGGGCGGATCGCCAAGACCGAGCACCTGCTGCGCGTGGTCGACCCGGTCGACGACACCTACCGCCGGCAGATGAACCGGCAGCCCACTGTGCAGGAATCCGGCCACAAGCTCGCGCGGGACGTCTGCCACGGCCAGCGCGGCACCATCCATCAGGCGTACCGCGACGGGATGGAGGACCGGCTCGGCGCGCTCGGCCTGGTTCTCAACACCATCGTGCTGTGGACCACCCGCTACATCGACGCCGCCGTCGACCAGCTGAAGGTCGAGGGCCAGGAGATCCGCGACGAGGACATCGTCCGGCTCTCCCCGCTCAAGCACAGGAACCTGAACCTACTCGGCCGATACAGCTTCACTGCCAGGGTCCAGCCGCCGGCGCCCTGCGCCCGCTGCGCGACCCGGACGCGTCTGAGCTGGACGAAGACGACGGCACCGGAGACTGACAGGCGGCTGTGGACGGTGCCAGCGCGCCCGCCCTGCCGGACGCGCGGGATGGGCGTTGCAGTGGGAGTCAGCTCAGGCGTCCGCCGGGGCAGCCGTAGGGGTCGATCTCGTTGATGCGGGCTAGCGAGCAAGCCCCGCGCGGCCCACGGCTGCGCTGGTTCGGGAGGGGTCAGTGGCGGGTGGTGGCGACGGTGAGCCCGAGGCCGATCAGCGCGATGCCGCCCGCGCCGCCGATCATCGACAGGCGCCGGTCGGAGCCGGCGAACCAGGTTCGGGCCGCCGAGGCGCCCAGGCCCCAGACGGTGTCGCAGACCAGGCCGATCCCGGCCGGGATCAGGCCAAGGACCATCATCTGCAGCGGGATGTTCCCCACGTCAGGGTTCACGAACTGCGGCAGGACCGCGGTGAAGAAGACCAGGCCCTTGGGGTTCGTGGCGCCCACCAGCAGGCCGTCCAGGACGGTGCGCAGATCACCGCGCTGTTCGCCCTCCCCGGTCGTCAGGTCGGCGCGCAGCTGGCCACGGTGGCGGTACGCCTGGACGCCAAGGTAGACGAGGTAGACGGCGCCGGCCAGCTTCACGGCGGTGAACACGGTGGTCGAGCTCTGGACAAGGGCGCCGACGCCGAGGGCGACGGCAAGGACGAGGGCGTAGCCGCCCAGGAGGTTGCCCAGGACGGTGGCGAGCGCGGTGCGGCGGCCGTGGGCGAGGGCGCGGCCGACGACGAACAGGACGCTCGGGCCGGGAATCGCGATCACAACGAGGGACATCGCGGCGAACGCCAGAAGGCTTTCGGTACTCACCATGGGCCGGGACTTCCTGATCTGTGCCGCGCAGCCGGTGAAGGGCTGCGCGTGGTGCGAGCTGTGACGAGGGGCGGGCCCGGCGCGCAGGCAAGATGGCTACCGGGAGAGGGCGGCCACCTGGGCGCGGGGGAGGCGGGTCAGGACGGCGGAGTCGATCTGGAGGGTGCGGTCGGCTGATCCGGCGCCGCAGTAGACGGGCCGGTCCGGTTCAGCGGCCGCGGCATCGATCAGGCACGGCACCCCCGGCCGGTGGCTGACCGGCGGCACGCCCCCGGGCACCAGACCCTCCGCGGCGAGCAGGCCGGCGTCCGCCGTGCGCAGCCGGGAACGGCTGGTGCCCAGGACGGCCGCCAGACGGGCGAAGTCCACCCGGTCCTCCGCCCGCAGCGCCACGAGCAACAGCGGGACGTCCGGAGTGGTGAAGGCGAGCGTCTTCACCGCCTGCGACCAGGGGAAAGGCAAGGCCTGGCGCTCGGCGACACTGTGCGCGGCGCCATGCTGGTGGACGGTGTACGGGCAGCCATCCGCGTCCAGCACGGCTTGCCAGGGCGCTTCGGGCGTACTCATGGAGGGGCACCTGCAGCCTTCAGCTCGAAACGGACGGGAGTCGACCTGCAGCCGGACGGCGCGCGGTCTGCTCCTGAGCCTGATCGACGCAGCGGGTTCCGATCAACTGATTGTGAAATCCTGCAATCGTGATCACCCTGCGCTTCGCAGAGACGGCCGAGGAGGACATCGCCTTCTCCGTCTCACCCCTACTCGAAGCCGTCCACTCCTGGCACGTCCTCACCGACCCAGGCCACCACGCCCTGCAAGTCCCCTGGGTCCGGCGGTGCCGCCGCCTGCCCGCCGCCCTGCGCCGGCGCATGCGCGAGTACGACTTCGTCGTGGCCGACCACATCCCCGCCCTCTTCGAAAGCCGCACCGATGATCACGACGCCGACTTCGCGGACCAGCTCGCGGCCGTACGGGACCTGCCGCCCGCTCTGCTGGCCGCCGAACTCGCCAGAACGCTCGTCGACACCACCCGCCACACCGGAGACGACCTCGTCGACGACCCCGCCACCCGCGACGCGGTACTCACCGAGTACCGGGACAGCGACCCCGGCCGGGCGGCACGGCTGGAGGGCATCCTCACCGACCCCCGACCCGTCCTCGACGGCGCGCTCACCGTGCTCGAGGACTACTGGGACGCCGGCTTCGCCCAGGAGTGGGAGCGCATCGAGCCCTCCTTGTACGAGTCGATCGCCCGCTCAGGCGCCCGGATCGCCCACCAGGGCCTGTTCCCGATGCTCCGCACCCTCGCTCCCCAGATCCGCGTGGACCCCGGCCGGCGGACCCTGCGGCTCGACCGTCCGCACGACCACGACATCACCGTCACCCATGAACACCCCGTGACGTTCACCGCCAGCCACTACGTATGGCCCCACGTCCGCGTCACCTGCGACACCCCCTGGCCCATGCGGATCACCTACCCCGCTCTGCCCCTCGCGCCCGCCTCGACCGCCCGCCCCACCAGTCAGAAAGACACCCTCACCGTGCTCCGGGCCCTGGCCGCCGCCCCACGCCTGCAGATCGTCACCCACCTCGCCGCCCAAAGCCGCACCACACAGGAACTCGCCGCCCTCCTAGGCCTGTCCCCCTCCGTGACCTCCCGCCACCTCCATCAACTCACCCAGGCAGGACTCACCACCACCCAGCGCGAGGGCTACTACGTTCTCTACACCCTCGCCCCCGCTCGCCTCGACCAGATTGCAACCACCCTCATCACCCTCGCCCCCAGACCCGAGACCTGAACGAACGCTGTTGCAAGCCCCCACGGGCATCGCCAGAAGCAAGACCTGCGTCGGCAAACGATGGCGAGCACCGGGGCAGCCGCGGCGCCATCCGCACGGCCGTCGCCGACCTCCTACCCGACCACACCGCCAACGAGGAGGACACGCCAGCCCCGAAGCTGCCGGCCACCCTCGCCATGCCGGGCAAAGTCGCCGACTACCTCCGCACCACCGAACCGGAGCCCGCCGAGCGTGCCGCGCTCGACCAGGGGACGACCGTAGGACGCGACCAGGGCTACACCCCGCGCGCCAGCACCGCGCCAGGAGTCCACCGCCAGGACCTTCCCGCGGTCCCGGCCCAGCGCAAGGCCCGCCGCGAGTACGAGAACAGGGTCAGCGCCCTCACACCCTGAACAAGATCGTTCTCACCGACAACCGCTGTACCGATGTTCCCCGAGGCCGGAGACCATCCCCGCGAACGCGGGGAGCAGGCCTTGAAGACGCTGCCGAAGATTTTGCCCACGGGGCCATCCCCGCATACGCGGGGAGCAGTTGGTCGGGACGCACAGGACGGAGGCCGCCCCGGGGCCATCCCCGCATACGCGGGGAGCAGAGCGAGACACCGGCGATCCATGTGCCCTTGGTGGGGCCATCCCCGCGTACGCGGGGAGCAGGACCGGGACACCTCCGAGGAGGACTTCGACGAGGGGCCATCCCCGCGGGCGCGGGGAGCAGCCCAACCCGAGCGAAACGAGCCCCTCGCCGTCGGGGCCATCCCCGCGTACGCGGGGAGCAGAGGAGGTACCCGTGCCGGTGCCCGACGCCCGCGGGAACATCCCCGCGGGCGCGGGGAGCAGTCCCTGTCCGCCGCGTCTGGACGCCGGCTCAGGGGAACATCCCCGCGTACGCGGGGAGCAGAACATCCGAGGCGGGTTCTAGGCCGATCGAGAGGGGCCATCCCCGCGTAGGCGGGGAGCAGAACTTCGGGTCCTTCTGGTACCCGTCGCCATCGGGGCCATCCCCGCGTAGGCGGGGAGCAGGGGCCGGGCTGGCCCGGGGCGGGCGGCGCGTGGGGGCCATCCCCGCGTAGGCGGGGAGCAGACCGCGTCCGCCGACGTCGCTCTGAAGCGGATGGGGCCATCCCCGCGTAAGCGGGGAGCAGACCCCGCTCTACGTGAACGTCGATGCCGCCGGGGGACCATCCCCCGCGGACGCGGGGAGCAGCTGCCCCGGCCGGTCTGGACACCGACCGGGGCGGGATCATCCCCGCAGGTGCGGGGAGCAGGCCTTCACCACCGCCTCGGCCTGGGAGACGGTGGGATCATCCCCGCAGGTGCGGGGAGCAGCCCCCGTTGCTCGATGTGGTTTCCAGGGTGGGGGGATCATCCCCGCAGGTGCGGGGAGCAGGGCAGATCGTGGACGAGAGCTGTTCCCGGGTCGGGATCATCCCCGCAGGTGCGGGGAGCAGGTCAGGCCCGGAATCGGAGAATCCCCGGTTCCGGGATCATCCCCGCAGGTGCGGGGAGCAGCTGCATGCCGAACTCACCGAGCAGCTTTGGGTGGGATCATCCCCGCAGGTGCGGGGAGCAGGTTGCGTTCGTCGGTCCGTTCGTCGCCGCGCTGGGATCATCCCCGCAGGTGCGGGGAGCAGGTCCTGGAGCGGGACGCCTACCCGCCCTGGATGGGATCATCCCCGCAGGTGCGGGGAGCAGCGCAGGTGCTGCCGACCCTGCTTCCTCACTCATGGATCATCCCCGCAGGTGCGGGGAGCAGCGCTTGTAGCCGGGGGTGTGGGACAGCTGGGTGGGATCATCCCCGCAGGTGCGGGGAGCAGGGCAAGAGCAGCCTCGGCAACGTGATCGGCAAGGGATCATCCCCGCAGGTGCGGGGAGCAGCGAACCTCGGCCAGGGCGTCCCAGGCGTCGCCGGGATCATCCCCGCAGGTGCGGGGAGCAGGCTCCGTGACCTGCAGTTCTATCTCACGAACAGCACCACCCAAACCACTTTCACCGAAACCGGCAAAACGGATCCCCCTCCCCCAGTACCGAACCAAGCCCTGCGCCGGCGAGACGGCCATCAGACATCCGGGATACATCCCCGTGGACGCGGGGAGCAGCCGTTGCCTCGGGCGAGCCGGACGTGTTGGTGGGACCATCCCCGCGAATGCAGGGAGCAGATGTGGGTGGCACGGACCTGGACGCACAGCTCGGGGCCATCGCCGCGCGAGCGGGGAGCAGCCCGCGTCGAGTATCAGGAGATCTGACTTGCCGGGGCCATCCCCGCGTACGCGGGGAGCAGTTGGCCTCGACGCCCTCGACGATCCAGCGCTCGGGAACATCCCCGCGTACGCGGGGAGCAGCTGGCCGTCGCGCTGTGGGCGGCCGGCACCTGGGGAACATCCCCGCGTACGCGGGGAGCAGACTCGGTACGGCTCCAGCAGCTGCAGCACCCGGGGAACATCCCCGCGTACGCGGGGAGCAGAGGAAGAACAGCAGCACTGCTTCGATCTGCTCGGGAACATCCCCGCGTACGCGGGGAGCAGGGCTTGCCGTCGTGCGTCCACGTGATCCTGAAGGGAACATCCCCGCGTACGCGGGGAGCAGGACCGGGCGGGGCAGGACAGCAGTGCCGGCCGGGGAACATCCCCGCGTACGCGGGGAGCAGCGCGGCCAAGAGCTGGGCTTCGATCAGCTCCAGGGAACATCCCCGCGTACGCGGGGAGCAGGCCTCGTTGCTCGCGAACCCGGCGGCGTCGACGGGAACATCCCCGCGTACGCGGGGAGCAGCCTTCCGCGGTCGCTCCCCGCAGGACTGCCGGGGGAACATCCCCGCGTACGCGGGGAGCAGGACGCGTACGTCACGGTCGCGGAGGTCGGGGTGGGAACATCCCCGCGTACGCGGGGAGCAGAAGGGCTTCGGCGGGGTCCGGCACGTCGCCGAAGGAACATCCCCGCGTACGCGGGGAGCAGACGATCCAAGGGCTGGTCGCTCCGGAGACAGGGGGAACATCCCCGCGTACGCGGGGAGCAGCCGAGCGCAACGATCCGGCGCCCGACCTGTTCGGGAACATCCCCGCGTACGCGGGGAGCAGGAGCTGCCCGCGGTCCCGGGACAGAAGTTCTGGGGAACATCCCCGCGTACGCGGGGAGCAGCGATCTCTTCGTCTCCGTCGACAGGCCGCTGGGGGAACATCCCCGCGTACGCGGGGAGCAGTCGGCCATCTCCTCGTGTCCGCTGGTCTCGACGGGAACATCCCCGCGTACGCGGGGAGCAGTCCTCTACACCCTCACCGCGATGCCCGCCGACGGGGAACATCCCCGCGTACGCGGGGAGCAGAACGGAGGGGGCCGTACCGGGCGCATCGGCTCGGGAACATCCCCGCGTACGCGGGGAGCAGATTAGGTCCGGGGCCTTCTCTGCCTGCCGACGGGGAACATCCCCGCGTACGCGGGGAGCAGACTCCGTGACCTGCAGTTCTACCCCACCAACAACACCACCCGAACCACTTTCACCGAAACCGGCAAACCAGACACCCCTCCCCCACAACCGACCCACCCCATGCCGGCACAGGGAGCAGGACGACGCCGACCGATGACTGTACGACCCGGTGGGACCATCCCCACGCGAGCGGGGAGCAGAGCGACCGGGCCCCGACCACGGACCAGTGGTGGGGACCATCCCCGCGGGTGCGGGGAGCAGAGCGGGGCGGTGGGTGCGGCCGGTACGGGGCCGGGACCATCCCCGCGGGTGCGGGGAGCAGGCTGACGGGATCGGAGACGGGCGGCTGACGGCGGGACCATCCCCGCGGGTGCGGGGAGCAGGACCCGCTCGAAGGCGGCGTGCATCACGTCGAGGGACCATCCCCGCGGGTGCGGGGAGCAGTCCGGCGACAGGTACACGACGCCGGAGCCGATGGGACCATCCCCGCGGGTGCGGGGAGCAGGCAGCGATACCGGGCAATCCGCAGAGGCACGGGGGACCATCCCCGCGGGTGCGGGGAGCAGGTCCAGGGCAGGGCGGCGGCCAGGGCCCGGATGGGACCATCCCCGCGGGTGCGGGGAGCAGCGGATGTGGTCCTCGGTGGCGAACCTGTCGATGGGACCATCCCCGCGGGTGCGGGGAGCAGCGGAGCGTCGTGCCCGCGTAGATGACATTCGGGTGGACCATCCCCGCGGGTGCGGAGAGCAGATCGTCTCCGGGTTCCCCGCGAGGATCCAGCTGGGACCATCCCCGCGGGTGCGGAGAGCAGGATGTGTGGCAGGACCGTGTGGCGGGCCGGCGGGGACCATCCCCGCGGGTGCGGGGAGCAGGTTTCGGATGAGGTCCGTTGCACCCCAATGCAGGGGACCATCCCCGCGGGTGCGGGGAGCAGCCCTCCCGCAGGTAGTAATCCTGCAGCTTCACGGGACCATCCCCGCGGGTGCGGGGAGCAGATCAGCCGCTCGCCCTCGGGGTTCACCACCAGGGGACCATCCCCGCGGGTGCGGGGAGCAGTTGTCCTCGCCGCCCCGGACGATAACCCAGCGGGGACCATCCCCGCGGGTGCGGGGAGCAGTTGGGATTCTGCAAGATCAGGTTGGCCGCCATGGGACCATCCCCGCGGGTGCGGGGAGCAGCTGCTCCCCTCCGTTGCGCCGATGACCTCGGCGGGACCATCCCCGCGGGTGCGGGGAGCAGGGATCTCACAGTGGTCATCGGGGGTCGCTGCCGGGACCATCCCCGCGGGTGCGGGGAGCAGGGTCCTTTCGTCGCCTGGGCTGTCCGCAGCAAGGGACCATCCCCGCGGGTGCGGGGAGCAGTCACCCGCCTTCCCCGTCCAATACGCGTGGTCAGGACCATCCCCGCGGGTGCGGGGAGCAGCCGGTCAGCGCGAGGACCACCACGGTGAGCGTCGGACCATCCCCGCGGGTGCGGGGAGCAGACTCCGTGACCTGCAGTTCTACCCCACGCGCAACCCCATCTGGACCACTTTCACTGAAACCGGCAAAACAGACACCCCTCCCCAGTGCCGAACCAACCCCGCGGACGCGGGGGGACAAACTGAGCCCGAGCCGGCCGTAGCAGGTGGCGCGGGACCATCCCCGTGCGAGCGGGGAGCAGCTGAGTGCCGGAGCCCGCGCCGGTTCGGGGTGGGACCATCCCCGCAGACGCAGGGAGCAGTCAGGTTACGCTGCGGGGGCAAACGCCGGGTCGGGGCCGTCCCCGCGCAGGCGGAGAGCAGTGGGTGCGTGAGCGCGAGGTACTCCTATAGATCGTCAGCCGGACTGCGAGGTCCATAGGATGCGATCGTGGCTCGGTTTGATGAGGTCAAGGCGACGTTCTGGGGCGAGGGCCTGTACGGGGTTCAGCCACCGTTGACCGACGCGGTCGTTCAGGATGCCGAACGTCAGCTCGGTGTCCGTCTGCCGACCTCGTTGCTGGAGATCCTGTGGGTCCAGAACGGCGGCCTGGTGGCGGAGCTGTGGAACGCGTTCCCGACCGATGTGCCGACGTCGTGGAGCAAGAACCACGTGCCGCTCGACGACATGATGGGCATCGGCCGTCACGACGACCGACTTTCATTGCTGGATTCACCCTACTTGGTCCAGGAGTGGGGCCTTCCGTCTCCTCTGGTTCTGCTCTCCGGTGATGGCCACTGCTGGATCGCTCTCGACTACCGGGCATGCGGAGAGCGCGGGGAGCCGTCCGTGACGTGGTTCGACGTGGACACCGACACGGAACTCCCACTGGCGACAAACTTCCAGACGTTCATCGAGCGGCTGACTGCGGCCCAGTCCTTCGACCTTGATGACGCGGACGACAGCCGGCCGACGTCATGATCCGGCACCGGTCGAGCCTGTGGCTTTGCAGGTGAGTTTCAGGTTCTGACACAGATCTCACCCACGCAGCCACGAGACCATCCCCGCGGGAGCGGGGAGCAGTGGCAGGTCGAGCGGTTGCCGCTCGGTGCGAAGGGACCATCCCCGCGCGAGCAGGCAGGTGGCGGCCCCTTCGAAGCCGGATTCGGCGACCATCCGGTCGGTGTGGGTGGGTACATCCTCCAGGGGCAGCTCGGGCCGGAACAGGGCGCGCAGCATCGAGTGGTAGTGGCTCATGGCGACCGCGGTCTCCACGCCGTATCCCATGACGTCGCCGATGACGAGCAGGTTGCCTCCACCGGCCATCGGCAGCAGGTCGAACCAGTCGCCGCCCACCATCGCGCTGTCGTGCGCCGGCAGATAGCGCGAGGCCGTCTCCAGGGTGAGGTGTGGGCTCGACGGCTCACTCAGCAGTGCCTGCTGCAGTTCCAGGGCCATGGTGAGCTCCCGGGCGTACTGCAGGGCGCGCTGGTGGGGATCGACAGGTCGGGGCGGATCTACTCGAAGGACTCGCCGTTCGCGCGGCGACGGAGCACGGTGTGCCCCACAGCGGAACGCCTGTTCGGCCAAACGCACTGCGCTGGCCGGTGTCGGCATCGTACGCTGGCGGCATGGACTCGGCAGCAGGTGCTTTAGCCGCGCACGGCGATGATCCGTTCAACCGGGAGTCGCTGCTCATCGAACTCCTGCTGTCTCGGGCCCTCGGCGACGGAGAACCCCACCGGGCCGGGTCTCTGAACGTCCAAGCGGGAGCCGTGCGGCAACGCGCTGACGCGATCGCGGTCCGCGAAGGTCCCCCCGCCGCCAGGGAACTGCTGCGCCAGGAGGCCGACCGGTACGCCCAGTGGATGCGCGCGGCCGGCCTCGGTCTCCTGAGAGCCGGCGGCGCGGACGACCACCGGCTGTCCGAGACCCTGCACGCCCACTGGTCACATCTGGCCCTGTCGGCCATACGGTACGGGATGGAGGCAGGCGTACCGCCCGAGGTGCTCGCGCACGAAGCATCTCTGGTCCTCGCCGTCGGCCGAGGCGACGTGGAACGCACCGCAGCGACGCAGGTGTTCGAGTATGCGTACCGGGCACTAGGACGACCGGAGCTCGCCCTGTCCGTTCTCGTGCGTGAACCGGCCCCCACCGATCCCGCCGAACGCTTCCTCCTCGTCATCGATGTCGCGCGTGCGGTGTTCGCGACCGGCCGGACCCGGTACCTGGCCGACCTGCTCGCGTTCGACGACTGGCCCTGCGATCCCACGGGGCTGGGTCAGGCCATGGTGTCCCAACTCGTCGACCGGGCCTTCCCCACCAGGGAGGAGCTGGCCGCACGCCATCGCACCCGCCAGAGGGCCTTCGAGAACAACGACTGGGCCACTCTGCGCGAACTCGCCCTGTTCGATGTGATGTGGTTACAGGACGACCCGAAGCTGATGCTCGCTCTGTCAGCCATCCTGAAGATGAACGGAGCCCAGGGACAGGCCGACCTCGCCGCGGCTGCCGCCCGGTTGATGGCGGAACGGGGACCCCGATGAGTTCCGTCTACGACAAGTTCTTGGCATCTCACTCCGCCACCGATCTGGCGCTCGTCCACCTGGGCGAGGACACGCTCAGCTTCCCGCACCTCGTGGAGCCCGAACTCCTCGTCCCGCTCCACTACGTCCGCGACGCCCCGGTCGGCTCCACCCTGACCTGGCAGGTACTGTGCGTCGCCGCTTGGGAGGCCGTCGACCCCGTCGGCCGCTACGGTACGGGGCCGGCCTTCGGGGCGCAGGTCCTCGCCGCGCTCGGCGGGAACCCGCACCGGGCCGAGGCCGACCCGCGGCGCCATCTGCGGCTCGCGCTCAGTGCGCTCGAATCCTTCCGAGGCAAGGACCTTCCACGGCATTCGGGCCGCGCCTACCTGCAACTGGGCAACGCGCTGCGCTCGTACGGCCGGCCATCGGACGCGCTGGAGGCGTACGAGCGCGGCCGTGCTCTGCTGGAACGCGCCGGCGACGACCACGGACTGCACTCCGCCCACGCCCGGCTGTCCGTGGCCCTGGCGGGGGCCGGACTCATCGAGCAGTCACTGCTGCATGCCGAGTGGGGACAGCAGGTCGGACTGCGAGTGGCTTCGGGCACGTCCTCACCCGGCCGGAACCACACCGCGAACCTGCTGCACCATCGCAAGGTCCGTGCCTTGACGCTCCTCGGGTTCTGTACGGATGCGGACCAGGCCCTGGACACCTGGCGTCGCACGGCTACCGGCGGATACGTCTTCGACCTCCTGGAGACGACGGCCCAGCTGAGGCTCCGGCAGGGTCAGCAGGAGGAGGCCCTCGAAGCGTTCGTGAGCGCCATCGACCATCGGTTCACGATGCTCGAGCCGCCCTCGTGGGCAGGCCGCAACCACTATCTGACCTACAGCACACAGATGCTCGGCGAGGCTTTGGGCCTGGCGTGGCACACCGGGCGCCTCGACCTGGTCGTCGGCATCCTCGCCGCCCTCGCCACGCACAGGCCGCCCCCAGCGGGCGCCCCCCTTCCGGCGAACGAGGCACTGCGGGCTCTCGACGCGCAGGTGGCGGAGCTCGCCCGAAAGGCCACGGGCGCCACGGTGGCGGGCGACCTCGACGCCCTGACCGCCCATGATGACCGCGCCCGCATCCTCCTGGAGAACCGGGACGAGGTGATGCACGGACTGGCCGGTGCCTCCGGACCTCGGCACAGGACGACGGTCGAGGAGCTGTCCCTCAGCGTGCCCGCGGCGGTCCGGCCCGGCGAGCTCCTCTTGATCTACACGCTCTCTTCCACGGACCAGGTCGGGGTCATATCGGTCGCCGACGGCGCGATCGAGTACCGGACGGTCGGCCTCGGCGCGGCCGAGGCCGAGGAGCTGGCAGCCGCGGCGCACGAGGAGTGCGTCCGCCGAACCGAGCCGCACCATCTCCACCGTCTCGGCGAGGCCCTGCTGGCGCCGGTCCATGATCTCCTGTCGGGCGCCGGCCGAATCCTGATCATGGCCCAAGGGGCACTCGCCGACTTCCCCTTCCACGCCGCGCCGTTCCGGGGCCGCCCGCTCGTGGCGAGTGCGGAGGTGAGGGCACTGCCGTCCCTCGCACCGCTTCGCGCACCCGGTGCCGCCGCACCCGACCCCGGTTCGGGAGAACCGTCGTACCGGGCCGTGGTCGCCGCGGTCGGGCAGCCGCGCTACGAACTCGTGCCCGCGCTCCCTGCCCTTCGGAGCGAAGTCGAGGCCGTGAGCGAGGCGTTCCCGCCGGCGAGGGAACTCTACGAGGACGAGGCGACCGCCGGTGCGCTGAGTGCTGCCCTGAGTACGTGCGATGTGCTGCACGTCGCCGGGCACGCGACGTTCGACGCCGCGCGCCCGAACCTGGCGCACATCCTCTTGGCAGACCGACCGCTGTTCGCGTTCGAGGTCGCCTGCGCCGCGCGCGTCCCGCGCTTGGTGAACCTGAGCGGTTGCCGCGCCGGCGCCGAGCGGCGGGGCGTCGGCGGCGAGGGCGAGGGGCTGGCGTCCGCGTTCCTCGCCGCGGGTGCCGAGATGGTGGTCGCCCCCCTGTGGCCCGTGCGCGACGATGCCGCGCTGGCCTTCAACTCTGCGCTGTACGCAGCCCTTGCACGGCCGAACGCCCAGTGGGGGGCGGCCGTACACAGTGCCCGGCTCGCCGTGCTCGCACGGCCTGAGTTCGCTCATCCGGGATTGTGGGGCGCATTCACCGTGTCAGGAAGACTGTGACGAGAACAGCTGTGGGGACACATGTACCGGATGGGGATGGGCATGGAGATCGCAGGCGCGAACACGTGACCGAGGACGGGCGCGCAGAACACCGGAACGCCGAAGAGCAGTGTGAAAGAGAGCGCGCGGAGTACCCGGGAGAGAGCCAAATTCCGATCGGCGATGCTCCGCCGCCCGACCGCGACTCCGCGATGCCGTCGGGCCTGCCCGGGCACCCGCTCACCTCCTTGCTGTTCAGCTGTGTGGTACATGGTGAGGACAAGGCTGTCGAGTACTACGACCCGCAGGACCCGCCGGTGTGCAGCCACGGCGACCTGATGGTTCGCAAAGCCCGGTGAACACGCTCCTGGAGACGGGTCTCGGTGCCGCCGAACGGCTGTTGGGCTCCCGGTTCATGCTCGCGGTGCTGCTGCCGGTGCTACTCGCGGTGGGCGCCACCGCGGCTGTGGTTCTCGCGGCGACGGGCCACACCCTGGGGGACGCGCTGCGCGCATGGCAGACCTACGGTGCGGCCGCCCAGCTCCTCGCAGCCTTGGCCGCCGTACTCGCACTGGTGGGGGTGGCCTACGTACTCGCTTTGTTCCAGCTGCCGTTGCTGCGCACCCTTGAGGGCTACTGGCCGGAGGGCGGCGGCATCGGCGCCCTGACTGATCGCCGCTGCGCGCTTCAGCGCCGCCGCGCGACGAGGGCCTGGCGCAGGGTGGACGCACTGCACGCAGCGCAACAGCCGACGCGAGCGTCGGCGCTCGCTTCACGGCTCCTGGCCGCCTACCCGCCCAGATCACGCCTGGCCTACGGATGCCTGCCCACCGCGCTGGGCAACCGGATGCGCGCCGCCGAGTACTACGCCCTGGAGCGCTACGGCATCGACTCCGTGATCATCTGGCCCCGCTTGTACCCGCTGCTCCCACCCGAGTCCGCGGCCAGGATCTCGGCCGCCCGCACCGGCCTCGACGGCCCGGTCAGCGTGCTCGCGCTCGCATCACTCTTCGGCACCGTCTGGCCGCTGGTGCTCTTCGTGGGTGGCGATCACCCGGCGCTCGCGACCCTGACCATGCTCGGCCTGCCGGTCGCCTGGATCGCCTACCGCGCGGCGCTGCAGGCCGCGTCCTCGTACGGCACGGAGATCTGTGTCGCCTTCGACCTGCACCGGCACCTCTTGCTGCGCCACCTGGAGATCCCTGTGCCGACGAATCCTGCCGTGGAGCGGCTGCTGTGGGACGACCTTGCCCAGTTCTACCACCGCAACGTCCCCTTGCCCGCGCAGCTGTCGCCTTCGTCGGCACCGTCAGCACCGCCGGCCCGTATCCAGCAGGCCTCAGCGGGCACGGCTCCCGCGACTCCAAGCCCATCCGATCCGACGGCGAGCCTTTGACGAGACACGTACGTAGGGAGTGGCGTACGAAGAGGGTGGCTTTATAGGTGAGTTTCAGGAGATCATCCCCGCGTACGCGGGAAGCAGAACCTTGGGTATCAACCAGCTTGACGGGCACCGGGATCATCCCCGCGTGCGCGGGAAGCAGACTCCGTGACCTGCAGTTCTACCCCACCAACAACACCACCCGAACCACTTTCACCGAAACCGGCAAACCAGACACCCCTCCCCCGATGCCAAACCAACCCCGCGAACGCCGAGAGCAACCGGTCCGCCGCATCGCTCCACGCGGACGCCAGGGGCCATCCCCCCGCGGGAACGGAGTGCAGTTCTGCAGACCGTTCCGCACGGCTACAGCGATCCCTCCGTCGTGGCCGTTGATCTTGCAGCGGCCGGATTCACCGTTGAGGAAGGGCTGGAGCTCGCACTGGAGGGCTGGGCCGCGTCGACGGCAGATGTCGCCGCCGGGTTTCTCGCCGGTACGCCGATGCACCCGGCCATCGAGCAGCGCGGAGAACATGTGGCTGTTGTCCGGACCACCGTCGCCGAGGATATGACCGCCCGTCTGGGTCGGGGGCCGGTCTCTGCGCTGATGACGACGTACGTTTTCCTCGGCGCGGTCTGGACGTGGGATGCGCTTGTATCGGGGATGGCTGAGCTGTTTTCGACACGGACGCCTCACATGGTTCCTGGCGCGGACGTCTGGCACCACAAGTAGTTCATGAACGTAGGCCAGCGTGGGACCTCTCCGGCAGCAGCCTTCGTCGCCTCCGCGTCAGCAGATGAAGTACTCGCTTACGGCGAATCCTCCACGGCGCCTGGACCGGCGATGTCGGGCCGACCCACGGGGGCCTCGAACGGAAGTGTCATGACAGACCTACCGGATCCACGGCATGATTCACGCAGGTAGCAGTACGTCGGGGTGGGAAGTGGGGGCTGTTCGTGGGTGGGGGCTCGCGCGCGAGGATATCGGGCGGGATCGAATACGGACCGCTGCCGCCGCGCTCGGTCTGGGGGCTGCGATGCCAGTTCTATCTGCAGTGGATCTATCTTCCTATGGGTCTCGCCGTGGTAGTCGTATCGCTCTTCGCCGGTGGCGGCGGGACACCGTTGTTCGGCAGCGCGCGGAAGGGCGTGCCGAAGGATCCGTACGGTGACAGCGTGTTGCTGTCCCGGCGCCAGTACCAGCTGGAGCTGAACGGCACGCCCGAGCAGTGGCGGGAGCGTGCGGGCTTCGCCCTGCGGCGGGCCATCGCACGAGGTTCCCAGGGGCCTGACGAGACGATCTCGCTTCCCGTCAGTGCCTACCGAGGACTGGGGCTTGAGGGGCTCGATGAGCTGGCCGGCGCGCTGGGCTGGCGTCTCGATCGGAAACATCTGCGGTTCGGGGCGGTGGCCCTCAAGCCGGTGTCTGCGCCTCATTGACGTTCGGCGAGACCGACTCGCCGCCCAGAGCCGGTGGTGTGCTGCAGGGTTGTCGGTACAGGGCGTACCGGCCAGAACGGCTCGTAGGTTTCTTCAGCCATTCGGCGGGACTCGCTTCCAGGCGCGGGGCAGCCTGGCTTTATCGAGCAGTTGTGGGTTCTGGCACAGATCTTGGGGAGCCGTCGCGGAGCGTTACCTCGGTGTTCGATTGCGAGGGACTGGCTCGTGC
>NZ_JBIRQU010000027.1:0-39632 GCF_044333355.1 Streptomyces sp. NPDC021012 | reverse complement strand
CACTTCACCCCGGAGCCGTTCCACCTCCCCCAACTTCATAGCCGGAAGATGCCCACCACCAGGCAAGATCACCCGACGTAACGAAGCACTACTAGCCGCCGGGGCGCAGCCCCTCTGTGACCAAACGCGGACATGACTACTGACGGCTCGTAACTAACTGCGCGGTACAAATAGATACGCACCACGGCATCATCCAGACCGCACAGACCGCACCGCATCCCGGGGGAATCATGCTGCACACCCGCAAGGCCGTCGCCGCCGCCATCGGCCTCGTGGCCGCCCTCTCGCTCACCGCCTGCAACGGCGAGGACAACGCGTCGGACAGCACGCAGGCCAGGCCCACCGCGTCGGCGGACAAGGCGGGCGGAACCGGCGGCACCGGCGGCGCGGGCCAGGCGGACCCGAGCTCCGGCACCGGCACCGGCGAGGGCGGGAACGGCCAGGGCGCCGATGCCAGCACCGGTGGGAGCGACCGGGGCGCAGGCGCCAGCACCGGTGACAGCAGCGACGGCAAGGTCGGCATCTGCCGCACCGACGAGCTCGAGGTCACCGCCGCCGACAACACCACGGACAAGACGGAAGGCGTCGTCACCGTCTCCTTCAAGAACACCGGCAGCAGCTGCCGCATCAGCGGCTTCGCGGGTGTCGACCTGAAGACGTCCCAGGGCGACACCTTCTCCGTGCACCGCAACGGCGAGCAGGCCCTGCCGCACACCCTCAAGGACGGAGAGACCGCCGCCTTCAACATCACGTTCCCGGTCAACACCAGCGGCGGCTCCGGCGTGCAGCTGACCGACATCGTGGTGACACCCCCCAACGAGACCAAGCACGTCACCCTGAAGTGGCCCGCAGGCACGCTCCCCGTCACCGACGGCGAGGACAACGGGAAGCTCGAGATCAGCCCCGTGGGCAAGGTCAGCGACTCACCCGCCGGCTGACCCCACCCCCACCCCACCGGCCCCCGCACAGCAACCGCTGCGGGGGGGGGCGGACTGGACACCGAAGCGGGGGGCGGTGGCGTGATCACCGGCAGGTGATCGACGCGATCGCGTTCAAGTACCGCACCGGGACACCATGGATGGACCTGCCCGAGCTCTCCGGCTCATGGCAGGGCGCCTACAACCGGCTACGGAAGAAGGCCGCCGACGGTGTCCTCCTACGCGGTGGAGCGGCTGATCGCATTCGGCCTCCTGACCGCCCTCAGCGGCAACCGCCGGTACAGCTCCCTCAACCCCGATCAGGTCGACCAGGTGGTCGCCACCCGCGGCAGGGCCTGGCCGAGCTGCTGGGCCGTGAGGCGCCGCTCGGGCCGGAGCAGGCCGCGGCCCGGCTCGGCGTACGCCGGGTAGATTTGGAGTGGATGCACCGCCTGGGCTGGATCACTCAGGTCTCCTGGGGCGCGTCCAGTTCAGCGGAAGTAAGGCCAGCGCTGTCACTGTCCCCGCTGTCCGAGCCGACTTGCATCCGATGCAACTCACGCCACTGCCGGATCCAGGCGAAACCGCAGGTTGTCAACCTGGAGATGATACGGGCGACGCCCGCTGGCCTACGCTTCCCCCGCTGACCCCAGCGAGCCGTTTTCATCCTGAATAGCTGCAGTTCAGCAGCGTGTGGACGGCTTGGACGATGGTACCGATGCGGCGGGTGGGGCATCTGGCTCGCCGGAGTAGTCGCCAGGACTTCAGCCGCGCGAAGGCGCGTTCGCCGGGTGCTCGGAGGCGGGCGTGGACGCGGTTGAACTGCTGCTAGTGCTCGGGCTGTTCGCGGTGACGGTGGTACGGGGTGCGGACGGTGGCGCCGGCGCCCTGGTGGGCGCGGTCCGCGAGGACGAGGATCTCCCGGGTCAGGCAGGCCTGGACGATGCCGTGGACCCGCGCGGCAGTCAGATCGTGGGTGCGGCCCGGTGCCGCTCGGGAGAACCAGAGCGGTGTGCCGTCGGGGCGCGCGATGACCTGCACGTTCATGCCGTGCTGCTTGCGCTTCTGCGAGTAGTACGGCTCGTCCGCCTTGGTGCGGTCGGTGGGGATGAGGGTGCCATCGACAAGGACGAAGTCGCCCTCGCCCAGTCCGGTGAGGGCTTCGTGCAGGCCCGGTGCCCAGGCGGCGAGCACCTCGATCGTCTCGTTCTTACGAAGATGGGCCAGTGCGAGGAGGGCCTGCGTGAAGCGGCCGAGCCGCCTCCACTGTGAGTTCAGTTCACGCCTTCGGGCGTAGATCAGCCAGGAGCCATGCTCGACGAGCTCGTACGGGACGTCGAGCATGGCTCGATACGGAACCAACAGAGCCCCTCGGTCGCCGGTGTGACGAGTGAGACCACCACGTCGGCGACGAGGGGCCCTGCCGCGTCACCACCCTCGCTGACCAGCCCATTTCACCCCTGCACCCCAGGATGAAAGAGGTTCACCAAGGATCTTCAGAGTGGTCACCGATCGGGTGACGGCTGTCTGCGGATAGCAGGCGAGGCCTTCAGGGAGTGGTTCGAGATATCTGACGTCTCAACCGCTTTGACCGGAGGCCTCGTCGGTCCCCTATCCTGCCGCACTCGACCTGCCGCACGCGCTCGTGGAGTGGGTCACGATGCTGATCGTTACCCGAGAGGGTGACCGCCGCTGCAAGCTGAGGCCCTCGCAGCGCGCCATCATCACCCTGGTCCACCTACGCGAAGCTCGCCGAGGGCTTCCGGATCAGCGAGGTCACCGCCCACGCCTACGTACAGAGCGTGATCGAACCCCTCGTCTCGAGAGCGCCGTCCCTGACGCAGGCCCTGCGCCGCGCCCGCCCGAGTACGTCCTGGTGGACGGCACCATCGCCGAGTGCGACCGGGTCGGCGACCATGAGCAGGACTACTCGGGCAAGGCCCTACGGCACGGTGTGAACATCCAGGCCGTCACCGACCCG
The DNA here is from genome assembly GCF_044333355.1 of Streptomyces sp. NPDC021012. NCBI lineage: Bacteria > Bacillati > Actinomycetota > Actinomycetes > Kitasatosporales > Streptomycetaceae > Streptomyces > Streptomyces sp. NPDC021012. Next base: position 36,734 of record NZ_JBIRQU010000027.1, on the reverse strand, counting down.
GCGGGCGAGCTGATCTGGTACTCGCCCGCACTGCCCGGCCGCACGGTCGACATCACCGCGGCCCGCACCCATGGCATCGTCACCGTCTGTGAAAGGCTGCGGATCCCGGTCCTGGCGGACAAGACCTACGCCGGTGCCGGCGGAACCTTCCAGGTGCCGTTCAAACGCCACCTGGGACGCTCCCCCACGCCCAGACAGGCTGCCGTCAACCGAGCGCATGCCCGGCTCCGCTTCCCGGTCGAGCGGGCCTTCGCCCGGCTCAAGACCTGACGGATCTTCCGCAAGGCCCGGATCAGTCCCCACCGACTCACGTCAATAGCCAAGGCCGTCCTCACCCTCGAGAGGCGGAGCTGAAGACCCTCACTGGGCGACGATCGGCGAGCCATCCGCCCACCGCCCGGCCCAAGGCGTCGCCATCGATGCGGTTCAGCGGCCGACGGGTCGTCGCTTCCGCCAGCACCAGCCGCCGAGGCAGCACCGGATCGGAGCAAACCCCGAGCTGCTCCAGCACAAGCGGCGACGCGTCCGCGATCCATTCGCCGACCGCCAGGAGCGAAGTGGCCCCGGCCAGCACCGCGCACGCGGTCAGCGCGAGCACCACCGCCAGGGCATGCCGCATGCCGCGCGGATCGCGCGGGTCCGGCACCTGGGCCAGTCGCTCCAGCAGACCGGGCACCTCCCCAGAGGCGGCCTCGGGCTGCTCGCAGAGCTGGTCAAAGACAGGCAGGATCGGCAATAACGCGTTCGCAGGCATGGCCTTCCAGGCAGCTTATGGGGCGTCGAGAACTCCATGATCACGGAAGCCCGTTCCTGTGCTCGCTCAGAGACGTCCTGATCGGGTGCCTACCCAGATCTCTCAGTAGGGCCGGGGGATGCCGTGTTGCGCCAAGACGTCCTCGTATGAGCCCGAGATCTCGTCTAGGTCGGACAGGAGGAACTGCGAGAGATCAAGCGCGCCGCCAACATCACCCTGTGCGCATGCAGCCGCCAGCTCTGCAACCTGACTGCGAATACACGATGCCCGGAAAGCGCCGACCGGGCATCCGAACCACCGGGCTGTTCCCGCCGGGGACCAACAGCTCAATCTCGATGCGTTCCATGGAACCATCCAACCGAAGCAGGGCTGCGATCAACAAGATCGCCCCCCAAATGGCAACCCGGCCACCCCTAGGACGCTCCACCATTGACCTGTGGTCTGACCGCTCAGATGGGCGTGCAGGAGCAGCTATAGCCTTACCTCGTGACGAGAACGCCGAGGATCGAAACGAACTGCCCAGTATGCGGCTTCGATCAGGGCTCTCAACCGTGGGGGTCTGACGGACTGACGCCCTCGCACGACATCTGTCCGTGCTGCTTCATCGAGTTCGGCTACGAGGACGCTACCGCCGCCGGAGTGCAGCACGCACGGGCCGATTGGATCGAGGCTGGCTGCCCCTGGCGCGGTCCAGGGAGCGAGAAGCCCGAGGGCTGGAATCCTCAGGTGCAACTTCACGACAGCACCGGGACGCATTGAGGACAGGAACGCCAAGGGGCAGGGACCTCGGCACAGCAGCGGCTCTGAGCTAATCCGACGATCCCCTAATCGAACATCACGCAACAACGCCGAGGCCCTGACCCAGATCCCGCCAGCATCCAAGTAATGCGCATGCCGGATGTCACGGCTGCTCCCCGGTGAGGAAGTTCCGAACATCAGCCGCCAGGGAAGCCATCTGCTCGCCGGCCTCCAGCCAGGTGGTCACCGAGGCGCCCCAGCCGCCAGCGGCCTGTGGCCACGGCCGCAAGGCCCAGGTCAGCCCGACGTAGCCGCCGGACCGGAAGACGGCAGACACCGTCAGGTCTCGGTCGTCGGTCTGCCAGCTCCGCTCGCCTTCCCATCCCCGGTAGTCGGCAACGAGCTCTTCTAGGAACGTGGGGAGATCGCTGTCCCAGATCCAGGCGACGACCTCGTTGACACGAGCGGTCAGGCCCGGAGCCCGTAGCTCGACGGCATAGTGCACGGAGTCCGCGTCGAAACTGAACCGGTCGCAGAACGTCACGCCCACGGAGGAGTTGTCCTGGCAGTGGACGGGCACGCTGGGCTTTTCGTCGAGGTGGACGTCTGGGGGTGTCATGCACGGAACGCTAGGTCAGGCCTGCCTTGAGCGTCATCCGGATTCGGCGCTGACACCGTGCAACAGGGCTTCGGCGATTTCGCGCACGCGGTTCATGGTGATGCCGGCGCGCTGTTCGACAGCAAGCGGGTGGTCGGTGGGTTCGAGCTCGATGAGGGAGCGCTCGCCGACTGGGCGGGTGTGGACGTGGGTCTTCAGGTTGATGGTGCTGAGGGAGTAGATCGGCAGCTCGGTGGTGAGCCAGCCGAAGTACGGCTTCTCCGACTCGCGTCCCGGGGTGTCCCAAAGGTCGGCAGCGCGGGAGAAGTTCTCGCGGCTGAGGGAGACCCAGACGCCCCAGGAGAACACCTCGTCGCTGCCGATGACCGGTATCTCGATCAAGCCCTTGACGAAGTAGTGCTGCGCCTGGACGACGCACTGATCGGCGGAGAGCAGGCAGTCGGGGGCATCCGCGAAACTCGGGTCCCAGACGTAGGGGGCGGCGGCGGAGTAGTTCATCGGCAGCTCGTCGTGGTGCCCGCCGCAGCACGTGCAGGTGAATCCGAGATCGTTGGTCATGGGAAGGAGCCTAGTGATCCCACTCGTCAGCCACCCCAAAGCGGGACGTGTGTCCCGTCTCATTAGATCTTGTAGGGACAAGGTCGTTGACCTGCGGGGTGACAGGTTCAACTGCGACTTACTGATCGTTTCAGAATGAGTTCAGTCGCGAGTCTTGTACTCGACGATCTTGATCGGCAGGCTGTCCGGCGTGCGCGCTGATCTTGTTCCTGACGACCTGTGGGAGCGGGTGGCCCCGCTGCTGCCGCCTGCTCCCGAACGGCGCCATCGCCACCCCGGTCGGCTGCGCGTTCCCGACCGAGTGGCGCTCGCCGGTGTCATGTACGTGTTGCGAACCGGTGTTGCATGGCGTGATGTCCCCGCGGAGATGGTGGGCTGCTCCGGGGTGACGGCCTGGCGCCGGCTGCAGGACTGGACCGAGGCCGGCATGTGGCCGCGCCTGCACGCTGCCCTGCTGATCGAGCTTCGCCGCGCTGGTCTGCTGGACCTGGACGACTGCTCCGTGGATGGGGCACACGTCCGGGCGCTCAAAGGGGGATCGCGTCGGCCCCTCACCCGTCGATCGCGCCCGCCCCGGCTCCAAGCACCACCTGATTGTGGACCGTCACGGGACCCCGCTCGCCGTGACGCTGACCGGCGGGAACCGGCATGACGTCACCCAACTCCTGCCGCTACTGGACGCCGTCCCATCGATCCGGGGCCGGCGGGGACGTCCTCGCCGCAAGCCCCGGCGTCTGTACGCAGACCGGAGCTATGACTTCGACAAGTACCGCCGCCTGCTGTGGAAGCGCGGCATCAAGCCGTTGATCGCGCGACGCGGCGTTGCCCACGGTTCAGGACTGGGCAAGGTGCGCTGGGTGGTCGAGCGCGCCTTCGCCTGGCTGTACCAGTTCAAGCGGCTCCGCATCCGCTACGCGCGACGCGCCGATCTCCACCAGGGCCTGCTCGAACTGGCCTGCAGCCTCATATGCCTCCGCCGCCTGCGAACCTCATCCTGAAGCGATCAGCTGGCTACGCTGAACCACCCCGGTCGCACCTCGGTCAGAAGCGGTTGCAGCGACCGCACTGCGGACCGCAGGTCCTGATCCGTGAGGTCAAGAGGTTCCGGCAGGCTCAGTCCATACCAGCGCAGCCGCCAGAGGTCGAAGACTTCGCTCCCGTCGGCTGCGAAGTCCACATCGACCTCAATGCCGTTGTCGCACACGAAGCGGCACCCTGCCCCATGAACCGTGTAGGAGTAGGTGCCGACGCGCCCACTCCGGTTGATCCGGCGCGAACGGGCCAGGCCGAGGACATCTGCCAGTCGGTCAAGCGAGGGGATCGCCACCCTCATGGCCTCGTCAATCGCGTTCAGAGCATGGACGTAACCGAGCACGAGGTCTCGCGCAGCCCCAACCCGTTCCATACGGCGTCATCCCCCTGAGCCCGTGACTGAAGGGATTGTTCCATGGGGCCGCCAGCGTCTCCGCAGGACGGCATTCTGAAACGATCAGTAACAGGCACGCTCACCATGGCGAGTGTCCGTCTCGGTGCCGGAGGCTGGGTGACCCGGCAGGTCGAGCTCCGCGGGCCGGCACCGACCCCGATGGCGGCAGCCGTCCTCGACGAGCGGCAGCGGGCCCAAGACGCAGGCCCACTCGATGAGTACGGCAGCAGGTTCGGGATCACCGCTGGACTGCTCTACGGGCTCCAGCATCTCGGCTGCACGGTCCCGCCGCAGGCCGGCGCGGGCCGGATCGGCGAGGTGGGGCCGGGGCCCTCGTACCTCGACCCGGGCTCGGGCGGCCCGGGGAACGACTTCACCAGCCGCCACACCACGTTCATGGCCTAGCTGGCCGCGCTGCTCAAGCGGGCCGGCGGGATCCCGGCGCACGGCGACCAGCGTTCGGCCCGGAATGCGGGCGGCCGGTCCGAATTCGCCCGTCCGGAGCACCGCTGAACGACCGGCTCGTTCACGGAGGATCGGTGCTCCGGATGTCGCGGTCAGTGGTGGTGGGCGTGGAGGGCGGCGTGACCGCCTCCGCGGCCGATCATCCACTTGTTGACCGGCAGGGTGGCGGTGAATGCCACGGCGAGGGAGAGTGCGAGGGCGGTCCAGAAGATCGCCTCGCCCAGAGTCGCGTTCATGGCGCCGGGGAAGACGACCATGGTCAGGTTGTCCGCGATCTCCATGACGGCGATCGACAGGGTGTCCGCTGCCAGTGCCACGCCGATCGCCCGCCTCAGTCCGATTCCGGACCCGAGGACGCTGCGGACGGTCAACGAGTATCCGAACAGGAAGGCGAGGGCGACCGACAGCGCGACGGAGCCGGTGTTCCCCCATCGGAGTGCGGTGGACAGCACCATGCCGAGGACCTCTCCGATCGCGCAGCCGGTCAGGCAGTGCGCGGTGGCCCTCGCGGCCGTCCTCCAGCCGACACGGGCGGAGTCGTTCCCCTGGCGGGGACCGTGGGCGGCGGGATGGTGGTGGCCGCCGTGGTCGTGATCGGCGTGGTGGGCCGGGTGGTGGACGTGTTGCGTCGTCGTCATGAGCCGGGCTCCATCGGCGGTGCCTGTTCGAAGCGCAGGTAGCGGTCGACCGACCGGGCCAGGACCTGGTTGCCGTCGCCGGTGACGACGCGGTCCCACCATGCCCCGTAGATCCGCTCGAAGCGGTAGCCGGCGAGCAGTTCTCCGGCGGCGCGCACGGCGTCGGGCCGCTCCGGGATGTGGTTGGCGTAGCTGTACATGATCGTGACCCAGCGGCGGTCCGGGCAGACGTTGACCACGTCGCCGGTGAACAGGGCGCCCGCCCCGGTGTTCCAGTGCATGACCGTGCTGCCCGGGAAGTGGATGCCGGGGTTGATCAGCGTCAGTTCGTCGGTCAGCCGGTGGGTCCGTCCGTTCCAGAAGCGCAGGGCGGGGTCGGGGCGGCCGACCCACTGCCGGTCGGCCTCGTGCAGGTACACGGGCGCGTCGAAGGCATGGGCCCACTCGACCATGGCGGAGTAGAAGTGCGGGTGGCTGATGACGATCGCGCTGATCCCGCCGGCCTCCGTCACCTCGCGGATCATCGTGTCGTCGAGGTAGGGCACGCAGTCCCACAGCACGTTGCCGTCGGCCGTGCGCAGCAGCAGGGCCCGCTGGCCGATGGCGAAGTCGGGCGTGCAGCCGATGCCGAGCACGTCCGGGCCCTGCTTCTCGAAGCGCCCTTCGTGGCCCTCGGCGCGCAGTTCGGCGAGGCTGGTCCACCGCTGGCCGTCTGCCCCGACGTACTGGCGTTCGTCCAGGCAGACCGGGCAGTCGGGGCGGGCGGCGGCGTACTGGGTGCCACAGGTGCGACAGATGGGCAGGGTGGAACCGGTGAGGTCAGCCACGGTCGCCTCCGGCCAGCTCGGTCAGGACGTACGGGCGGGCGGGCCGCCAGCCCAGGTCGGCGACGGCACGGCGCCCGGACACGACCTGGTTCAGTGCCAGGGCCTCGGCGAACGGGGCGCCCACGGCTTCGGCGGCCTGCTCCAGCGGCCAGGGCTCCGCCCGGCCGGTGCCGCCCGCGGCGACGTCGGCGGCCGCGGCGAGCGCGGCGACCGGCACCGCCTCGTGGGCCACGCCGTGCAGCACGGTTCCCGCCTCGGCCTTGGTCAGGGCCAGCACGAAGAGTTCGGCGAGGTCGTCCACGTGCACCATCGGCCAACGGGTGGCGGGTGAGCCGACGTACCGGCCGATGCCGTGTTCCTTGGCCCATCCGGTCATCAGGCCGGGTATGCCGCCACCGTGGCCGTACACGATGCCGGGCCGCAGCACCACGGGCCGCACGTCCTCCGCGGCGCTCGCCAGGACGCGCTGCTCGATGCGCGGGCGGTAGCCGACGATGGCGATCGCGTCCGTGGCGGCGTCTTCGCCGACCGCGGTGTCCCCGGTGGCGCCGAGCACCCACACGCCGCTGGTGTACACGAACGCCCGCCCGGTGCCGCGCAACCGCTCGGTCAGCGCGTCCACGGCCGCCGCGTCCACCGTCTCGTCTCCGGTCGGCGTGGCGAGGTTCAGCACGGCGTCGATGTCGTCGGTGACGGCGGCCCGCAGCGAGGCCGGGTCGGTCAGATCGCCGACGCGCGACGCCACGTCGGGACCGAGCCGACCGGCGTCCTTGACGAAGTGGACCACCTGGTGGCCGTCCGCCAGCAGCCGCCGCACCACGGCGGATCCGATGTAGCCGGTGGAACCCAGCACGAGTACGTTCACGTCTGTTCCTTTCACATGCTTGACAGCATTCGAGTGTTTGACAACAGGGGCGGCCGCAAGGGCGAACAGGCCGCGCCCGGCAGGTCCGGTGCCGTTCAGGTGGACGCGTGCCCCGTGTGCGGGCCGACCGCGTCGAACAGCAGCTTCGCGGCCACCGCCGCCCCGTCCGTGCGGATCGCGGCAGCCAGTTCTCTCGCCCGTGAGCGGATGTCGGGGGTCAGGGCCGTCCCGAGGGCGGCGGACAGGGAGTCGAAGGTCGGGGTCGGTCCGTCGTGGGACACACCGATGCCCAGCTCGGCCACCCGGCCGGCCCAGTACGGCTGATCCGCCATCTGGGGGACCACGATCTGGGGCACGCCGGCCCGGGCGGCCGTGGTGGTGGTGCCGGCGCCGCCGTGGTGCACGACGGCGGCCACCCGGCCGAACAGGGCCTGGTGGTTGACCTCGCCGACCAGGAAGCAGTCGCCGTCCTCGTCGGTCAACGCCAGGTCGGCCCAGCCGCGGGAGAGGAGCACGCGGTGCCCCCGGGCGCGGGCCGCCTCGACGACCGCCCGGGTGACGTCGTGCGGGTCGCGTACGGGCATGCTGCCGAAGCCCACGTACACGGGCGGCTCGCCGGCGTCCAGGAAGGCCTCCAGCTCGGCCGGGAGCGGCCGTTCGTCCGGCCTTGTCCACGCGCCGGTCTGCACCACGTCGAGGTCCGCCGGCTGCGGCCAGGGGCTGAGGAGCGGGTCGGCCGCCAGCCAGGGACGGTCGGTGAATACGTGGTCGCGGACGTCGTCCACCGGCGGCAGGCCGATGGCCGACCGGTGTGTGTTGACCGCCTCGCCGAACAGCGCGTTCAGGTGCTCCGCGTTCTGGTCCCACAGCACCCGGTTGTCGGTCACGCCCGGCGGGAGCGGCCGGCCCGGCCACGCGAGCGGCGGGTGGTGCGGCGACGGCAGGTAGGTCGGGAAGTAGGCGACGAACAGGTAGGGGATGCCCAGTTCCTCGGCGGCCGACCGGGCGGCGGCCGCCGCCGGGAGCAGACCGGTCGCCACCACCGCGTCGCATCCCTCGATCGCCGTGACGACGGCCTGGTACGTGGTGGCGACCATGCGGGCCGCGCGCTCCGGCAGGCTCTCCACCGGGGGCTTCGCCGTCTCGGTCACCGCCTTGGTCGCCATGTCGCGCAGTGACGGGCCGAGCGGTACCAGGGGGATGCCGACGCCGTCCAGCAGCTCCGCGAAATCCGGTGGGGCGCACACCCGCACCTCCGCGCCGAGTGCCTGCAGGGCCGTCCCGAGTGCGAGCATCGGCTCGACGTCCCCGCGCGAGCCGTACGCCATCAACAACACACGCATGTCACGACTCCTGAGGATGTCCGTGGATTCCGGGCTCGGCCGACTGCCTGTCGTCCGGGTCTTGCTGTAGCCGAGGCACTCGACGATCAGGCCGTCCCGGACGAGCGCGAGGGTCACGCCGCGGACCGTGTCGGCCGGGCCGTCGCCGAAGCGGCACCGCCAGCGGACCGTCGCCCGTTCACCGGTGATGACGACGGCCTCCGGTTCGTACTGCACGGTGCGGTCCTCGGCGAGTGCGCGGCAGAACTCCAGGCACGCGGCGCGGCCTTCGTATCGGGCCCCGTCGGGGGACGGCTCCTTCGCCTCCATCACGCAGTCGTCGGCGAGCAGGTCGTCGAGCAGCGAGGCGTCGTGGTGGATGAAGGCGCGGTTGAAGCGGTGAACGACCTCGGCCGTGACGAGGAACGACATGTCGCTGCCTCCCGGGCCGTCAGGCCGGTCCGGCGATGGCGTGTTCCGCGGCCCGGCTGACGTGCTCCCAGGCCGACCAGGTCTCCGCCCGGGCGCGGGCGATGTCGAAGGCCAGGTCGTAGACCATGCTGCCCAGCAGGAGGCGCAGCGGCGGTTCGTCGCTGTCGACCAGCTCGAGCAGCGCGGCTGCGGCGAGTTTCGGGTCGCTGTCGACCGAGCCCTCGGCGAACTGCCGGGCCAGCTCCTCGCGGAGCGGGGCGTACGCCTCCAGGGGGTCCGTGCTGCGCATCGCGGCGTAGAGGTCGGTCCAGTAGCCGCCGGGCTGGATGATGCTGACCTTGATCCCGAAGGCGGCCGCCTCCAGGGCCAGCGCTTCGCTGAGGCCTTCCAGGGCGAACTTGCTGGCGCTGTAGAGACCGGTGCTGGGGAAGCCGCCCAGGGCGGCGATGCTGGAGACCTGCACGATGTGGCCGGAGCCCTGTTCGCGCAGCACGGGCATGACGGCCTGGCTCACCCAGAGGGCGCCGAAGAAGTTGACGTCCAGCTGGGCGCGCGCCTCGGACTCGCCGAACTCCTCGACCATGCCCATCGAGAGCATCCCGGCGTTGTTGACGACGATGTCGAGCCGTCCGAAGTGGCCGACCGCCTCGGCGACGGCCGCGAACACGGCGTCGCGGTCGGTCACGTCCAGCGTGAGCGCCAGGGCTCGGCCCGGATGGGCGCTCGCGAGCTCTTCCAGCGCGGCCGTGGTTCGGGCGGCGATCACGACGCGGTCGCCGACCGTCAGGGCCGCCTCGGCGAATGCGCGGCCGAGGCCGCGGCTGGCGCCGGTGATGAACCAGACGCGGCCGGTGGGTCGGGCTGGGGCGTTCATGGACGGTGCTCCTGTTCGAGGGGTCGTCGTAGCGGTGTGACCTGCTGACGATCCTTCAGGCCGGTGCCACGGCCATCAACACCCAAGATCAGTAAGATCCGATAATCCAGGCTTATGACGGGGGTCGGCACCATGGACATGCGCGAGATCGAGATCTTTCTGACACTGGCGGAGGAGCTGCACTTCGGCCGGGCGGCCGCCCGGCTGCACCTCACGCAGGCGCGTGTCAGCCAGGTGATCGGCCGTCAGGAGCGACAGCTCGGCGGTCTGCTGTTCGACCGCTCCAACCGCCGCCAGGTGAGGCTGACCGCGCTCGGCCGACAGCTGTGTGACGATCTGCGGCCGCTCCACGCACACCTGCGAGACAGCCTGGAACGTGCCCGACTGGCGGCCCGCGGCAAGACCGCACGCCTGCGGGTCGGCTTGATGCCCTTCAACGTGCCCGACCTGCACCGCTACTGGGAGGCGTTCCGCTCCCGCCACCCCGAGTGGGAGCTGCAGATACGCAGCGCACCGTACGTCGAACCGTTCGCCAGGCTCCGCGACGGCGACATGGACGTCTTCGTCACCTGGCTGCCGGTGGACGAACCCGATCTCACCGTCGGCCCGGTCCTCTTCCACGACCCTCGCGTGCTGGCCGTCGCCGCGGACCACGAACTCGCCGGAAGACGCGAGGTCCCGTTCGAAGCCCTCGGCGACTTCGCCCACGCCATGATCCCCGACATGTCCGGCTACTGGGAGGACGCCTACCTGCCCTTCTACACCCCACGAGGCAAGGCGATCGAACGCATCGACTGGGCCACCAACTCCGACGAGCTGATCAACCTCGTCATCACCGGCGAGATCATCCACCCCTTCCCCTCACACGTCACCCGCTACTGGTCCATGTCCCACGTGCGCTTCGTGCCGGTTCCCGAGATGGGGACGATTCCCTACGGCCTGGTTTGGCGCCGCGACGCCGAGAACGAGCTGGTCCGGGCCCTCGCCCGGACCGTCCGCGACATCGGCGCGCTGTACTTCTGAGCACGTCCGCGCGCAGGCGACGAAGAGCCACTATTCCTCGAAGAGCCGTCAGCCCTCGCAGAGCCGTCAGTCCTCGCAGAGCAGCCGAAGCGCGACCCGCCGGTAGTAGCGCACATGAGCGAGTGCCGGCTGGGCGGCCGCTGACCGCTTGGGCAGGGCCTGCGGCGGGCCGTACTCCTCGGCGGGCTTCATGGGTCGCGGTGTCCGTTCCGGGCCGGGGCCTGGGATCGTCGCGCGAGTGTGGCCGCCTGGAAGGCCGTCCCAGTGAGCCTCGTCGACGATCCTCGCGCCGCGGCCGACCGCCCGTGAACGGACGGCCGGCAGGGTGCTTCCCTCGGCGTCCGAGACTGTGGCGTGCAAGGTGACCGTGGCCGCCGACGCGCGGATCTCCACCAGCTGCCGGTGGCGGACCTTGCGGGCCGGAACCGAGCAGAGGTGGGAGTCGAAGGCGACCAGGCGATCCTTGCCGACGTGTCGCAGGTGCCGGTCGACCACCGCGTACGGGTTCGGCGGCAGTGGCCGCAGGGCGGCGTGGTCCCGTACGGCGCGGACTCCGATCACCTCGCCGTGGGTGCGATGGCGCGGGCCCGACGCATCGGCGCCCAAGCAGTGAACGCGGTGTCGAGTTCTTCCAGGCAGGGAAATGCCCGACCCGCCAAGACATGGTCATGCACGATACTCACCTGCCGCACGACCCGACCCTTGCCGGTGGGCCGGTCGGATGGGAGTCGTCGGACCGATCGCGGTCCCGGATGCCCGATGCCCCTTGCAGCCTCGTGCCGCAGGCGGCGCTGCACCCGGTACGCCGCCACGCAGCCCTTCTCCGGTATCTGCGGCGCGGGATCATCGCGGTGCGGGGCGCTGCCGACCGAGTGGATCCACTGGCAGTCCGACGCCACCCAACCGCTGCCCCGGCCCATCGCCGGCCGTAGCCGCGGCCCGCTGTTCCTCACCGGCCGCAAGGCCCCCGCCGGGACAACGCCCCTGGACGTGTCCCGCGGGCCGGCCGGGCCCGGCTCCCCTACCGTCGGGCTGAGGAGACCCGCGAGGAGAACACCGGGCTGCCGGCCCACCCCTTGGCCTCACCCGAGGACGTCGAGGACCCGAGGGAGGACCCGAGGAAGGACCCGCGGGAGGACCCGCGGGAGGACCCGCGGGAGACCCGAGGGAGGCGCCTCCACCCCGATGCTGCCGGCCCGCTCTCGTCACGCCTCGACCCCCTCCCCGGAGCGGTATACCCGCCCCCGTGCGGGCGCGTTCGCCCGGCACGTCGCCGAGCGCGCCCCGACAGCCCGCCGCCGTGGGCGATCCCTCATGAGTCGACCTCGCGGCTGCTTGCTCTCTGGTGTCCGAACCAGGGCTACGGGACCGTGATCCAGGTCTTGTCGCGCTCTTGACTGCGTTTGCGCTCGCTGCCTGTCTCCTCGTTCACAGGCTCTCTTCCCGACGGACGGAGAAGGCGCCCGCGCCAGCCGCCAGGACTGCCGCTTCTGCTGCCCGTTTCGGGAGCTGCGGGTCCGGCTTGGCACGCAGGAGCACCAGCTGGTGGTAGAGCGGCGCCGTGGCGGCGATCAGCAGGCTTCGCGCGTCCGTGTGCTGTGCGGGGAGTTCGCCGCGCTCGACGGCGCGCTCGACGAGGATCTCGCACTGGCCGTACCGGTCCGACCACAACCGCGTCTGGGCCCGTGCGGCCTGTTCGGAGTGGAACGAGGCGGCCATCAGGGCGACGGCGAACGACGGCTGTACGACCAGGGATTCCTGGATCTCCTGGTTGAGTGCTGTCAGATCGCCGCGCAGCGAGCCGGTGTCCGGCGGCTGCCAGTCGACCTCGCCGGCGGCCTCGATGACGTCGACGAGCAGGCCGCCGACATCGCGCCAACGCCGGTAGACCGTGGCGCGGTGCACTCCGGCCCGCGTCGCGACACCCTCCATCGTGAGTCCTTCGTGGCCGCCTTCAGCGAGTTCGGCGCGCACCGCATCGAGAACCTGGGCGCGGATGCGGGCGGTGCGACCGCCCGGACGGCGGTCCGACGTCGTGTCCAGTGGGTCTGTCATCGGCAATCAGTATCCGGTTGATCAAAGCGGCAGGGCTGTGCCAGCATCTTAACGCGACAGTTGTCGCTATAGGCTCACCAGAGAGGAATCACCTCCACGATGCCGCCCGTTCCCGCTGACCCCACCGTGCTCCACCCGATGCCCGAGCACCCGCGCGTGGTCCTGCTCAAGCCGCTGGTGAAGTCGCCGCTGATCGAGGTCGGTGACTTCACCTACTACGACGATCCGGACGACCCGACCGCGTTCGAGACGCGCAACGTCCTCTACCACTACGGTCCCGAGCGGCTTGTCCTGGGCAAGTACTGCGCGCTGGGGACGGGCACCCGGTTCATCATGAACGGCGCCAACCACCGCATGGACGGTCCTTCCACCTTCCCGTTCCCCACCATGGGGGGCTCCTGGGCGGAGCACTTCGACCTGATCACCGACCTGCCCGGCCGGGGCGACACGGTCGTCGGCAACGACGTGTGGTTCGGCCACGGCGCCACGGTCATGCCCGGTGTACGCATCGGTCACGGCGCGATCATCGCCGCCGGCGCCGTGGTCACGGGCGACGTCCCCGACTACGGCATCATCGGCGGCAACCCCGCCCGGCTCATCCGTACCCGCTACGACGCCGCGGACATCGCCCGGCTCCTCGCCGTGGCGTGGTGGGACTGGCCCGTGCAGCACATCACCAGGCATGTACGGACGATCATGTCGGGGACCGTCGCCGACCTGGAGGAGGCCGCCGCACAGATCGACCAGCCCTGACACCGTCCTCGCCACACCACCCGAACCCGCCCCGCGCCAGAAACGAGTGATCGCCCATGTCCCGTGGCCGCGCCCACATCGCGATGGTCGGCGTCCCCATCGTCAGCCATGTCCTGCCCAGCCTCGCGCTCATCCGCGAGCTGGTGGCCCGCGGGCACCGGGTCACCTACGCCAACGACCCGTTCGTGGCCGACCGGATCGAGTCCGCCGGCGCGGAGCTGGTGCCCTGCGCCTCCACGTTGCCCGTCGCGGACAACGACTGGCCTGTCGATCCCATCGCCGCGGCGGGCCTCTTCCTCGACGACGCCGTCCAGGCACTCCCGCAACTGCGCGCCGCCTACGACGACGATCCGGCCGACCTGTACCTCTACGACATCGGCGCCTATGCCGCGCGCGCCCTCGCCGAAGCCCAGGGCCGTCCCCTCGTGCAGCTGTCCCCGACGTTCGTCGGCTGGGACGGCTACCAGGAGGAAGTCGCCGCGCACCTGCGGAAACTGCCGGGCGCCGACGCGTACCGGGACAGGTTCGCACGATGGCTGGCCGGCTGCGGTGCGACCACCACGGACGTGGACACGTTCTCCGGCCCGCCCGCCCGGGCCCTCGCCCTGATCCCGCGAGCGATGCAACCGCACGCCGATCGAGTCGACACCGACACGGTGACCTTCGTAGGCCCCTGCTTCGACACCCGAGCAGACACGGACGGCTGGACCCGTCCGGCGGCCGCGGACAACGTGCTGCTGATCTCGCTCGGCTCGGCGTACACACGCCAGCCCGCGTTCTACCGGCAGTGCATCGCGGCCTTCGGCGACCTGCCCGGCTGGCACGTCGTACTCCAGATCGGCAAGTACACCGACCCCGGGGAACTCGGCACCGTCCCGCCCAACGTCGAAGTGCACTCCTGGGTCCCGCAGCGGGCCATCCTGGAACAGGCCCATGCCTTCGTCACCCACGCCGGCATGGGCAGCTGCGGCGAAGGACTCCTCGCCGGCGTTCCCATGATCGCCGTGCCCCAGGGAGCCGAGCAGTTCATGAACGCCGACCGGCTCGTCGAACTCGGCGTCGCCCGCCGCGTGGACACCGCTGACGCCATCGCCGAGACTCTTCGCGCGGCACTGGAAGACCTGGTCACGGACCCAGAACGCGTCGACCGGTCCAAGCAGCTGCAGGCCGCCGCCCGAGCCGAGGGCGGCACCCCGCGCGCCGCCGACCTCATCGAGAACATGCTGGCCGCAGCCGAGAACCCCGCACTCTGAAGCGCTGCCCCTTCCTTGCTTCGTTCACTTTCTCCAGGGGTTCTGGCTCAGCTTCTGGATGCTGCATGCGCGGCCTTCATGAGCGTTTCGAGGTCGGTGTCCGTCAGCCTGCTTGTGACCTCGGTCTTGCCGCGACGGCTGTACCTGGGCATGTCCTGGACGCCGCTCCACTCGCTCCCTCCCTAAGGGTTGTCCCGTAAAGATCTCGGCTCCGGGGATCGATAGGGTGCCGTCATGACTCTGGGCATAGTGCGGGTGGATGATGGTTGGCGCGTGCCTGCGCTCCGCGGGTTGGGCGTGTCAGAGCTCGTCATCGACGACCGGCTTCGGCTCCGCATCGAGTCGAACGAGATCATGCTGTGCTCGGGAGCGGAACTTGTGGCTGACGAGCGGGCGTACGGGCTTTCGGCATGGCCGCAGACGAACCTCGGCAAGGCTACGGAGCTGTTGCGTCAGGCTGTTGCCGAGGTCAGCGTTTCCGATCAGGGAGCTCTCCGTATCCTGTTCGCGGGCGGTTGGCGCTTGCTGGTGCCGATCAATGACGAGCGGTCAGCATGGACAGTGACGGTCCGCCACCATGGAGTTCTCACCGCCAAGCCCGGCGGCGGGGTGGCAATACGCGATCCCGGCTCCGAGACGTAGACCGGCCTCGTTCGATGACCCGGCCTGCGAGCATGGACCGGCTCTGATCGATGATCACGAGGTGGCGAGTGTGATCACGGCGTCGGAGCCGTCTTGGATAACCCCATTCGCAGGGCTGAGCCCACGCTGCTTCGGCAAACTGCTGACGGCGTTGCGGCGCGATGGAGCAGATGTGATCCACCGGGGTCGGCCGTGGAGTCTGCCGCTGGAGGATCGGGTGCTGCTGGTCACGGCCTATTGGCGTACCAACCTGACGTTGCGGCAGCTCGCTCCGCTGTTCGGCGTCTCGAAGTCCACAGCTGGCCGAGTCATCAACCACCTCGGACCCCTGCTCGCGCTCCAGCCCCGCAAGCGGTTCCCGAAGGACGCCGTGCTCATCGTGGATGGCACTTTGGTCCCCACTCGCGACCACGTCATCGCCGAGCGTTCGAAGAACTACCGGTACTCCACCAACCACCAGGTCGTCATCGACGCCGACACCCGGTTCGTCGTCGCCCTCGGCCGGCCCCTGCCGGGCAACCGCAACGACTGCAAGGCATGGGAGCTGTCCGGTGCGAAGGCCGCCGTTGGCAGGGCAACCGTGATCGCTGACGGCGGTTACCGCGGCACCGGCCTGATCATCCCGCACCGCCGGGAACACGGTCAGGCCGAACTACCGACCTGGAAAGAGGAGCACAACGCTTCCCATCGCAAGGTGCGGGCTCGCGTCGAGCATGCCTTCGCCCGCATGAAGGCGTGGAAGATCCTCCGTGACTGCCGCCTCAAGGGCGAGGGCGTTCACCACGCCATGCGCGGCATCGCCCGCCTCCACAACCTCACCCTCGTCGGGTGAGACACAGCGCCGCTGGTCGATTGGCGCGCCGCAGATCATTTACGGGACAGCCCTTAGCAGGCTCCCTCGCCAACGGGTCGCTACTGGTCGCAAAGAGACGCGAGGATGACCGCCGATGGCCAGTCAAGGAATTCCGCGAGATCAGCTCATCCTTTTGTCACGAACATGCGGTAGAAGAGATTCATCCCCCTTACCTCATCCTCTGGCCAAGGGCAATCCTTCAGATCGTGCCGGGATCCGACTTGTGGATCCGAAGAAGTGTCTTCGGGAGCATTCTTGTAGTCCTTGCTGTCGGCGAAGCAGTGTAGGCTTCCGTCCTTGTTCCTCTTTGTTGCGTAGCAGTGGCGAGTTCCAACCATGTCGTTCAGAACAAGATGTGGTGTTGTCGGCTGCGGACTTCCCTCGCCTTTGTAGACGGTGGTGCCCCAGGGGCAGTCCCCGACCTCGTGCCAAGATCGGTCGTAGGGGTCCATTTGGCGAGGGCCAGACCACGGCACGTTCCTATATGAGATGCCCGTTTGCTGGTTGAACAGGAAACGGTCACGCTCTTCCGTTTCTGATGTGCCATGGACCTCCTCTGCGTAGTAGCAACCGCGAGTCCAGTACTTGGTCAGGACCAGGTGAACGAGGCTCATATCTCGATGGTGCTTCTTCTTCATTCCGAGATCAAGAAACCACGCCCTTATCGGGCTGCGTCACCTCAGGACGCCCCCATCGTCTGAGAACCTCGGCTTAAGCCGGACCACCCCATCGTCATGACGAACCCCAAGCCCTTGGGCCTGGCAGGCCACTAAGGGCTGTCCCACAAGTGATCTCAGACGTGCTCCTCATCAGCCGTCGTCATAGATCCGCTATCCGGTCAGGGCGAGGTTGTGGAGGCGGGCGATGCCGAGCATGGCGTGGTGGACGCCGTCGCCTTTCAGGCGGCAGTCGCGGAGGATCTTCCAGGCCTTCATGCGGGCGAAGGTGTGCTCGACTCGGGCGCGGACTTTGCGGTGGGAGGTGTTGTGGGCTTCCTTCCAAGCCGGTAGCTCGGTCTGGCCGGGTTCTCGGCGGTGCGGGATGATCAGGCCGGTGCCGCGGTAGCCACCGTCCGCGATGACGGTGGTGTTGCCGACCGAGCTCTTGGCGCCGGACAGTTCCCATGCCTTGCAGTCGTTGCGGTTGCCGGGCACGGGCCGGCCGACGGAGACGACAAGGCGTGAGTCGGCATCGATAACGACCTGGTGGTTGGTCGAGTAGCGGTAGTTCTTGGACTGCTCCGCCACGCTGTGGTCCCGTGTCGGCACCAAGGTGCCGTCCACGATCAGCACCGTGTCTCTGCGGAAGCGGCTCCGCGGCCGCAGCGCGGGCAAGGGCCCGAGCCGGCTCACGATCCGGCCCGCGGCCGACTTCGAGATCCCGAACAAGGGAGCCAGCTGCCGCAAGGTCAGGTTCGTCCGCCAGTACGCGGCAACCAGCAACACCCGGTCTTCCAGCGGAAGACTCCACGGACGGCCCCTGCAAACCATGGGCAAGCCTCCGCGCCGCAGCACGGTGATCAGTTTGCCGAACCGGCTCGGAGTGAGCCCGGAGTACGGCGCTATCCATGACGGCTCCGACGCCGTGATCACAGCCCCCACATGAAGATCATCTCAGTCGTGGGCGGCCTGACATCCCGCACGGGTCCAGACCTGCAGGCCCTGGATCCGCCAGCCGAGGTCAGTAGAGCCAGCGGTCCAGGAACCCTGGCCAGAGAAACCCCTCGTAGCCGTTGAAGGCTGCAGGGTCGATCTCCTTCAGCTCCTCGGCCAGCCGGTTCAGCTCGGCGAAAGCCCGCTCTTCCTCCTCTTCAGAGAGGTACTCCTCGGGGCCGTCCGGCTCGCTGAGAAGCTCTGAGACGGTGACGCAGATGCCGTAGTGGTGAAGGACGTCGAGCCACACGCCGACACCCGAGTTGGCGAACCACGCCTCCCCATCCGGCATGACGAAGTAGACCGTCCCGGTCTCCGGCTCAACGCCGAACGATGACCGCTCGGCCTGATCATCGGGGTCCGCCTGCTCGGTGAGACGGTAGAGCGGGCCCCGGGATGTGAGCAGGGCTGGCTCAGCCTCGCTCTGCATCACGACTCGTTCGATGAGGCGCGGAGCTACCGGGATGCCCACCTCGACGAGCTGCGCCTTCATGAAGCCTGGGATCCGCCAGCCAGCCACAACGTCCCGTCCGGCTCGCGTGACATGCCCCAGACCAGCCCACTCGGTCAGCTGGTCGTACGTCGCCATCGAACGATCCTCTTCCGTCGGCTGTGGTCCTGACCCTATCGAGCCGATCTCAGGTCAAGGCACGGCCGCACTTGCGGGACAGCCCTTAGACGGCGGGTACCCGGAGGGGGCCTGTTCAAGCCGCCTGGCCGGGTTGGCGGCCGGGCGTGGTCGTCGAACGGTCCGGCTCCGCCCCAGTGCCTGGACGGTCGGCGGCGCCCTCTGCCGCAGGATGCTCTTCGGAGCACGGCAGAGGTCGGCGCGGCCAGAGGCTCCGCCGCCGTCGGTCATCCGACTGGGGGCCGTCGGCCGCGCCGACTGGAGAGGCTGGCTGAACAATCACGGCGGCAGCTGCCGGTGTGGCAGCTGCCGCCGTGGTTGTTCGGGGTGGTGTGGACTCCGTTGTACGCATCCCTGGCCGCGCGGTCAGGAGTGAGCATGGCACTCGACGCGAGTCGGCCCCGGCTGTTCTTCCACTGCCGGAGTCCCGGGGCCGTCGCCAAGTTCCTGCTGGACGTCAGCAATGTCGCGCTGGTACGTCGTACCGGCCGCATGGCCCCCCCGCGCCCCACGGCGTCCCGCGCTCGTACCCCACGCGGCGTGGTGCGTTTTCGCGACGGCGTAACGGCTGACGGGTCCGAACGGAACAGGACGGCTCGGCGCTCAGTCCCCGTGACCGGTGCCGCCGCTTCCGAATCCGCCGCTGGAGATGCCGCCCCACTTGCGCTGCTCCTCGCTGCGAGGGGCGTCCAAGGCCTCACCTGAGTTCCGCAGGTTGTAAGGCATGAGGCGGTGTTCCCCGTCGGTGTGCGGCATCTCGGATGGCCGGCGGTACTCGGACACTTCGCCGGGGTGCCGGTTGGTCACCGGCCGGCGCGGTTGGCTCTCCGGGTCCGGAGGAGGGAGTTCCCGCTCCGAGACCCGGATGCCGAGAGCGAAGGCGCCGATCAGCACGGCGACGACGATCAGGCCGCCGATCACTTGGGCGAGACCGGACTGCCAGACCCCGGCGGCGAGTCGCTGCTCTTCGAGGGCGAAGGTGTGGAGGCTCATGGAGGTGTCCTCATCGTCGGACCGTCGCCGGCAGGGCGAGGAACCGGTCGGGTGGTATTCGGTCGGAGATGCCCAGGACGAGGAGAAGCTCCGGCGTGGAAGCGCGGCGGCATCGTGCGAGGAGTGGTGCCGTCTGCTGGAGCGGAACCAGTCCGCCAGTGGCCCGGTCGCTTCTGCTGGTCTCGTGGGACCTGGTCCATCAACCTGCTCTCATCGTGTCTCCGGCGGACCGCGGCGGCGACTCGCACCGTTTGTGCATCGTTGTATGCCGAGGGGAGACGTGTTCTTGATGGTGCCCAGCACCCATGCCGCCTGCAGCGGAGCCGCCCACCCGCCGTCGGCATGAGGGTGGGCCGAACCTCATCAGGACCTGAACCCCGTCGTAAGCGCCGTCGCGTGGGACGCGCCGCTCTCGTCCACCGCCTCACCGAGCGTCTGCGGCGTCCGCACCGGCGCCGACCCGACACCGCCGTCCCGGTACAGGAAGCCGTGAACTCCCATGGTCGGGAGGCTGTTGTACGCCCAGGGGGCGGAGAAGTAGGAGGCGCCGGTGTCGCGCGGTACCACGGCGTCGCCCTCGGGCATGAACACCGTACGAGTGGCCACCTGCGCTCCGC
Source organism: Streptomyces sp. NPDC021012 (assembly GCF_044333355.1). NCBI lineage: Bacteria > Bacillati > Actinomycetota > Actinomycetes > Kitasatosporales > Streptomycetaceae > Streptomyces > Streptomyces sp. NPDC021012. The sequence goes on along the minus strand of NZ_JBIRQU010000027.1, from coordinate 16,747 downwards.
GCGTGGGTGACGGCGGTCCTCCGACCGCCCGACTCCTTGAGGCACTCGACCACGGCAGCGGTGAAGCCGTTCTTCGCTCAGAGCGACTGGCCGAACTCCGTGACCACCTGTCACCGGCCGTCGAGCAGGGCGGGTTCCGCGTCGATGAGGGCCCGACCTGGTCATCGAGCCCTCGGGCGATCAGCGGCGGCGGGCACCCCTGCGAGCCGACGTGGACGCGCGGGCGGGTGAGCCGGGGGCGCCGCGGGAAGGCGTCCAGCACCCGGACGCGTGCCCGGGTCGTCGAGGGCGAATCCGAACGTGGGGCGTGCCGTCGCCGTGCTCATCGCGGCGTTGGTGTCGCGGCCGACCTGCGGGTTGACGCACAGACCGGTGGCGGAGACGGAGACGGCGGGTCTCAGGGCTTCCACGCGTTCGCGTTCGCGTTCGCATTCGGGTTCGGGTTCGGGTTCGGCGAGCTCGTCCGCGTTCAGCGCGGTGCCCAGAGTGAGTGCCTCCCGGATCTCAGTCCGGGTCTTGGGCGGCGAGTCCAGGAGATGTCGTGGGGTGCGAACCCCGCGGCCAGTGCCGGCCCGGCCTCCCCCGGACTCGCTGTTTCGCAGCCCGTGCCGGCGCCCGCGAGCAGCCGCAGAATGGGGACGCGCGCAGACGCAGGACGGGGACGAGCGCAGACGCCTTGACCGCGATGGTGTGCGGCACGTCCGGTAGGCGGGCAAGGGCCTGGTGCGGATCATGTCGCCCAAGCTGCTTCCTGGCCATCGCCTCGTGGTCCGGTCAGGGCTGCGCGGGTCCGCCATGAGGAGCCGGCCCGTTTCGGCGTCGTCGTTCGGATCAGAAACCGAAGATCCGGAACAGGAAGAAGGACGCGCCGAGAACAGCGCCGAAAACGATCAGGGAGACCCAGATCATCGGGTGCTCCCAGGTGCCACCGTCGGGGCGCTCGGGGTGGGCCGAGGAGGTGCAGCCCTCCACGGGCGGGGTTTCCTCAGGAGGTACGAACGGCACGCTCATGATTGATCGCTCCCTGTGCGCGGCGGCCCATCGCCGCCGGGCTTCCACCGTCCCCCTCCACCCCCGCCATCGCGAGGCGCATCGATCGCGCATCGATAGGCGACGTGAACAGTCAGGGTCCCGCCCTGCGGCATCCGGCTCCCCACGCACGTCGCCGCGACCACGCACTCGTCAGCAGGCGCGCCGCAGGCCCTCAGGAGGATTCGTACCGGCCTCCGCCCACGCTGCGCTCGTCGTCGCATCCGGGAGACTGTCCAGATCTCGTAATAGGCGATACATTTACCCCCCGAAAACCCATGAAATGAAATAGGGAACGCCAGATGGCGCGGCCCTGAAGACCGTGCGCAGCCTTCGCCGATCTCCCCCTGCAGAAGGGAAGTCCATGAGCCCCACGCTGGCCGACGAAATCCGCAGTCGGCTCGGAGAGCTGAGCCCTGCCGAGCGCAAGGTCGCGCGGGTCCTGCTGGCCGGCTACCCCGCTGCGGTCTTCGAGACGGTCGCCACGATCGCGGAGCGGGCCGGCGTTTCGGCACCCACGGTGCTGCGGTGCGCGTCGCGACTGGGCTACAAGGGCTTTCCTGATCTGCAGGCGGCGCTCCGCTCGGAGCTCGACGCTCGTAACGCGTCGCCCATCACCCTCTACACGGCCGCGGAGACGTCGGAGCGGGAGACGACAGCCCCTCGGAGCTCCGTGGGCACCCCTCTCGGCGAGCGCTCCGCCCTTGTACAGCAGGCGGTCTCCCAGACCTTCGACGAGGTCGCCCAGCACGAGTTCGAGGAGGCGGTGACCCTTCTCAGCGACCCCAGACGCCGGGTGCACCTGGCGGGGGGAAGGTTCACACATCTTCTGGCCGAGTATCTGGGCCTGCACCTGATGCAGTTCCGCGACCAGGTGGGCCTCTTGCCGCACAAGGACGTGGAGCGGACGTCCTTCCTCACGCAGCTCGCCCGACGCGACGTCACCGTGCTTTTCGACTACCGGCGTTACGAGGCCGACAAGACACTCATCGCCGAACTGGCAAGGGAGCGCGGCGGCAAGGTCATCGTGTTCACCGACCCCTGGCTCTCACCCGCCGCCGCCCACGCGGACGTCGTCCTCACCACCCAGGTGTCCTCGGACTCCCCCTACGACAGCCTGACACCGGCCCTGGCGGTCGTCGAGTTGCTCGTCGCCGAGGTCCTCGACCGCGTCGGCAGCGACGGCCACGAACGGATGAAGCAGGCGGAAGGGGTCGCCCGGCGCACCGGTCTCCTGTGAGCGGACCCTCCGCGGTCGGCTCCCGCCCCTCCGTGGTGTGCGCCGAAGCGTCGCCGCGGAGACGCTTCGCAGGCGGGCCCACGCCTGTGAGGAGCGGCTCGGAGGGCGGGCCGGCGTTGAGGTAGTCGACGAAGTCCACGGATTTCTGTCTGGCCTTCTTGTCCGTGAACGTGCGGTTCGGCTTGATCGTGAGGCCGGGCAGGACGACCACGGGACCGGGCAACCGATCTCGGGAGTGGGGACCGCTGAAGGCCGCGCGCTCGGTGAGGTTGCAGTGGTCCCGAATCCGACGGCTGGTCGGGCGGGGAGCAGGACACCGGACGCTTCGCATTCGGGCGGAATGTGCCCGTTCGTCTCGCGGCGGATGTCGTCGGTCAGAGAGGCGCATGCCGTCGTCGTCTTCCTGGGCCCGCGCGCGGGGAGCCGATTCAGCACAGGTGATCCGCTCCCGGAGGAGAAAGCGGCGGAGCCGGCCCTCTTGGCGATGCCGGCCCCGCCACCCGGCCGATCAGTGCGGCGCGATGTCGATCTGCAGCGCGATGAGGGTCCGGGCGCTGGTGCCGTCTCCGGTGAAGGCGGCGAACCCTCGGGCCTTGGTGAAGCTCACGGTGAACCGCGGTCCGGTCTCGAAGGTCGTCGCGGTGGCGCTGTTCTGTGCCCGGGTCGACGCGAGGGCGCGGGCGGTGGTGCGGAAGGAGTAGGGGGTGCCGTCCGGGTTGGCGGCGGAGTGGAAGACGTCGGTGTCGGCAGGCACGGGGGTCGTGACGGCGGGGACCAGGGGCTGCTTGGCCGGGTGGACGCGCGGTGTCCACGTGCGGGCGTCGTACTGGTCTCCGTCGGTGAGGTAGCTGTACCGGGCGCGGCGGAGGGACCAGCCGTTCGCGGAGTCGTGTGCGCGGGCGTCCCGCAGGTCGAGGACGGCGACGCCGTTCGGGCCGAGGACCGTCATGTGCTCACGATTGCTGCCCGGGCGGTCGACGACCAGGGCGGTGTTCTCCTCGAGGGCGTAGACGCGGTCGTGGCCGGTGTCGGAGGCGAGGCGCAGCGCCCGGCCTTCGCGTCCGTAGGCACCGGTGTGGGTGTCGACGAGTCCGGAGCGGAGGAAGCCGAACCCTCCCTGGGGGATGTATCCGAGGCGGGTGGGGTCGTCGAAGTAGCCGGGGGCGCTGCCGTCCCGGAGCGACTCGTAGGACTCGCCGCCGCTGACCATGTCGGGGCCGGAGGCGACCTGGGCGCCCGCGGAGGATCCGGACACCACGGCCCCGTGGGCGAGCTTGGCACGGATGGCGGCGAGGACCTTGGAGTCCTTGTGCTCCTCTCCGCGCAGGAGGGTGGTGAGGTAGCGGTACTGGTCGCCTCCGCCGAAGAAGAAGCCGGTCATGGACTCGACCTGCGCGACGACGGCGTCCGAGTCGGCGTTGGCCACGTGGTCGATGTCGAGAGGGATCCACTGGGCGTCCGCGGCGCCGTGGCGCTTGAAGAGGTCGGCGTAGTAGGCGCCGTTGCAGGCGGAGTTGCTGCACCGGTCGGGGTCGTCGGCGTAGGGGTCCTGGCTTTCGGGCACGGAGGCGGCGGTGATGATGCCGATGCGGGCCTGCGGGCCGCCTGCTCGCTTGATGATCTCGCCGTAGACCTGGGTGTTGTTGTCCTTCAGTGCTCCGCCGACCAGCACGAGGGATCCGGTCTGGGGTCGGGCGGCGGCACTCGCGGGGGCGGCCGCGGTGAGGAGGGCCACGACGAGGCCGCCGGCGAGGACGGCGCGGCGGGATGGAGCGGAAGGTACGCGCATGATGCCTCCGAAGGCAGGAGAGGGGGTCGACGGGCCCGTGGCTACGGCTTGCGGTGCGGGCCCGGGTCGATCCGGCTGGGTCGCCTTTGCGCAAGCGGAGAGAAGGGGGCCTTCCCTCCGCCGGTGCGTCGATGCCGTTCAGGTGGTGCTGTTGTCGCCAAGGGAGACGATCAGGTCTGCGAGCATGGCGACGCGCTGGGGAATGCTGGTGGTGTCGAGCCACTCCTGGGGCGTGTGGTCCGCGCCTCCCACGGGGCCGAGACCGTCCAGGACCGGAATCCCGGTTCCGGCGATGAGGTTGGCGTCTCCGACTCCGCCGGTCGCCGCCGCGCCGAGCTCCATGCCGGCCGCGTGTGCCGCGCGGCGCGCGTGGTCGAGCATGCGTCGCGAGGCGGGGGTGTCCTCCATCGGCGGACACAGGTCGAGCTGCTCGACCTCCACGGTGACGCCCGGGATGCTCGGGTGGTCGGCGGCTTCCCGGATGGCCCGGGTCACGCGCTGGATGTCGGCCGTCGTGGCGGCGCGGACCTCGACACGGAGCTCGGCGTGGGGGCACACGATGTTGGCGCGGGTGCCGGCCCGGACCACCCCGACGTTGACCGTCACGTCGTCCCAGTGGCCGTTGAGGGCCTGCAGGGCGACGGTCAGATGGGCGGCGGCGAGGGCGGCGTTGGCTCCGCGCTCCGGTTCGATGCCGGCGTGCGCGGCCCGGCCGGTGACCGTGAGGCGGAAGTCCGCGACGCCCTTGCGCGCGATGACCAGGTCGCCGTTCTCACGGGCGCATTCGAGACCGAGGCCGTAGTGCACGGTCCTGGCGGTGCTCTCGATCAGGGGGCGGCTGGCCGGGGAGCCGATCTCCTCGTCGGGGGTGGCGAGGAAGACCAGCTCGGCGTAGGCGTCCATGCCGCACTCCCCGAGGATCTCCAGCGCGGTGAGGCCTGCGAGCAGACCGCCCTTGTCGTCGCTGACCCCGGGGCCGTACGCCGTGGAGCCGTCGATGCGGAAGGGGCGGGCGGCGGCGGTGCCGTCCTCGAAGACGGTGTCCATGTGGCCGGCGAGGAGGATCCTGCGGCCTCCTTCCGCCTCGGGAAGGCCACCGCGTCTGCGTCCGATGAGGGCGTCACCGGTCCGGTGTCCGTCGGCGGTGGGCGGGAAGCGGACGCGTTCGACGTCGAACCCGATCAGCCGCAGTCGACGCTCGACCCAGTCGGCGACCTTGTCGACGCCTTCGGCGCTGTAGGAGCCGGAGTCGATGGAGACGAGCTGCTCCAGGTCGCGCAGGTAGCCGGGGCGGCGCGTCCGGGCCAGGTCGAGGAAGTGCCCGAGCCGGTCCTGCCGGCGGGTGGGGACGCTCACAGGACCTTGGACAGGAAGGCGCGGGTGCGCTCCTGCTCCGGGTCGACGAGCACCTGGCGGGGGTCACCCGCTTCCACGACGACGCCCTCGTCCATGAAGACGGCGGTGTCGCCGACCTCACGGGCGAAGCCGATCTCGTGGGTGACGACGACCATGGTCATGCCGTCGGCCGCGAGCTGTCGCATCACGTCCAGGACGTCTCCGACGAGCTCGGGGTCGAGGGCGGAGGTCGGCTCGTCGAAGAGCATCAGCTTGGGCCTCATGGCGAGCGCGCGGGCGATCGCCACGCGCTGCTGCTGGCCGCCGGACAGCTGGGCGGGGTAGTGCTGGGCGCGGTCGCCGAGTCCGACCCGTGCGAGCAGTTCCCGCGCCTGCTCACGGGCGTCGTTCTTGGAGACGGACCCGACCTTGACGGGGGCTTCCATGACGTTCTCGACGGCGGTCATGTGCGGGAACAGGTTGAACCGCTGGAAGACCATGCCGATGTCCCGTCGGCGTTCGGCGACTTCGCGTTCACGCAGTTCGTGGAGCTTGTCGCCCTGCTGGCGGTAGCCGACGAGCTGTCCGTCGACGGCGAGCCGACCGCCGTCGATCTTCTCCAGGTGGTTGATACAGCGCAGGAAGGTGGACTTGCCCGAGCCGGAGGGGCCGAGGAGGCAACAGACCTGGCCGCGTTCCACGGTGAGGTCGATGCCCTTGAGGACCTCCAGTCTCCCGAAGTGCTTGCGTACGCCTTCGGCGTGCACCATGGGGGTGCTCATCGGTTCTGCTCCTTGCTGTTCTTGCCGACCCGTTCCGTGGTTCCGCCGAGGAGGCGCCGGATCGGGGAGACGTGTCCGGCGCGGGTGGTGCCGCGTCCGTAGCGTCGTTCCAGCCATGCCTGGGGCACGCTGAGGAGGGTGACGAGGGCCAGGTACCAGATGCTGGCCACGACCAGCATGGGGATGACCTGGTAGTTCTGGGCGTAGACGTCCTGGATGTTGGACATCAGGTCGTGGGCGGAGATGACCGAGACCAGTGCCGTCATCTTCAGCATGTTGATGGTCTCGTTGCCCATCGGAGGAATGATCACGCGCATGGCCTGGGGCAGCACGATCCGGCGCATGGTGAGGCCGGGCCGCATGCCCAGCGAGTGCGCTGCCTCGGCCTGGCCGGGGTCGACGGACTGGATGCCCGCGCGGACGATCTCGGAGGCGTAGGCGGCCTCGTTGAGGCCCAGGGCGAGCAGGGCCGCGATCGCCGGGGTCAGCAGGCTGTTGGTCTCGGCCTGGAAGAACGTGACCTCGGTGAAGGGGATACCGATCTTCACGTACTTGTAGAGCGCCGCGGCGTATCCCCAGAAGATGATCTGGACGAGCAGCGGGGTGCCACGGAAGACCCAGACGAAGGCGTTGGCGAGTCCGTACAGCACGGGGCTGGACGAGAGCCGCATGACGGCGATCAGCGTGCCGAGCGCCAGGCCGAGGAGCATGGCGGCGGCCGTCAGCCAGAGGGTGGTGCCCAGACCGTCGAAGATGAGGTCGGCGAAGAGGTAGTCACCGACGACGTCCCAGTGGAGGTTGTCGTTCTTGGCCAGCGATCCGACCAGTCCGACCAGGGCGAGCAGGGAAGCGGCCGCGGCGATCCAGCGCCCGTAGTTGCGGACGGGCACGATCTCCGGTTCGGGGCGGCTCGTCGTACCGGTGGCCGGGTGGTCGGCGGGCGTCTTGATGTCGATCATGCTCAGTCCACCGATGCGTTCTTGGTGGCTTCCTTCACCGCGATCGACGGAACGCCGTACTTGTTGTAGATCTTGGTGAGAGTGCCCTCGTCGATGAGGGCCTGCAGGGCCTTCTGCACGGCGTCCGTCAGCTCGGGCAGCTGCTTGCTCACGGCGATGCCGTTGGGCGAGGCGTTGTAGCCGCCGGGCGCGGCGGGGTCCTCGACCAGGTCGAAGGCCTTGCCGGCGTCGGCGGTCTTGGCGACCCAGCCGGCGGCGGGCTTGGTCAGCACCTGCGCGACGACCTTGCCCGAGCGCAGGGCGAGCTGGGCGTCGGAGTCCTTGGGGAAGCTCTGGATGTCGACCTTCGCCTTACCCGCCTTGACGCAGGTGTCCTGGTGGGACTTGAGCAGGTCGAGCTGGTTGGTGGCGGCCTGGACGGCGACCTTGAGGCCGCACAGGTCGTCCAGGTTCTCGATCCCGGAGGGGTTGCCGTCGCCGACGAGGACGCCGGAGCCCGACTGGGAGTAGTCGACGAAGTCGACGACCTTCTGCCGGTCCTTGTTGTCGGTGATGGCGGACATCGCCACGTCGAACTTGCCGGCCTGGATGGCCGGGACGATCCCGTCGAACTTCTGCGGGGCGAAGGCGAAGGTCACGCCCAGCTTGGCACCGAGCGCCTGGCCGAGGTCGTAGTCCAGTCCGGTCAGCTCGCTCTCCCCCTCCTTCACGTACATCTCGAAGGGCGGGTACGGCACGTCTGTCGCGACGCGGACCTTGCCGGCCTCCTTGATCTTCGCGGGGAGCAGGTCGTGCAGCTTCTGGTCCTTGACGACCTCCACACCGGCGACGACGGCCTTGCCGGACGGGGCGGCGGCGTCATCGCCTCCACAGGCGGACAGGGAAGCGAGCATGATCGCCGCGGCAGCGGCGGCCGCTGCGGGGCGTGCGATACGAGCGTTCATCGCGTGGAACCTCTCGGTGATTTCTTGCCGACGGAATCCGGCCGTCAGACACAGCAGAGAAGTTACATACAGCCGCACTCATTGACTAGATGTAAGTCTCATTACGTTCACGTAACACACCTCACTCGGCCCCACAGAAGACCGTTTTGCGCTTTTTAGCAGGGTAATTTCCGGGCTTTGGGGATCACGGACAACGGAATCTGCCTTACATCTTCCTGCGCAGCTCCGTTACTTGTATGTTCCGCTACCAACCGCGGCCCGGTCAGCTGGTCGCTGCGGAATCGACCCCTCCCCCTCTTGGAGCACAGATGCCACTCCGTTCACTCCGATTCACTTCCACAGCCGCCGTACTCGCCGCGATGGCATCGGTGCTGATGGCGCATCAGCCCGCCCATGCCGCGGCCGACAGGATCAGGCTGGGCAGCACGGCCGACGTCAGCAGGAGCGCGTGGAACGGACCGGCCTTCACCATGAACGGCTCCGGGGGCATCGTCACCGCCTCGATGACCCGGGCCATCGACGACATCCGCGGCGGGACCGGAACCCTCGACGTCGTCGTCCTGGCGGGCTCGGCGCCGACCTCGGGGAGCAAGACCCCCGAGTGCGACACGATCACCGCACTCCCGGGAGTCAACTCCTGTACGACGTGGACGCTCACGGCGGCGAGCGACGGCAACAACCCTCAGGTCAACACCGACGTCCGCAACGCCGAGTTCGTCTACTTCGCCGGCGGCGACCAGTGCCGGTACGCCGCCTGGAAGGGAACCGCCCTGGAGGCGTCCGTCGAGGCGGTCGTCGCCAAGGGCGGAGGCTCCGGCGGCGGCAGTGCGGGGCACCACATCAACAGCCCGATCGTCTACGACGCCTGCAACGGCAGCGTCACCAGTGCCGAGGCGCTCGCCAACCCCTACAACCGGTACGTCAGCTTCACCACCGGCATGTTCGAGTGGCCGAACTACGGATCCGTCATCAACGACTCGCACTTCGTCACCCGTGACCGGATGGGCCGGACCATGGCGTTCCTCGCCCGTTCGGTGAAGGACGGCCTCGCGCCCGGAGGTGCCGCCTGGGGCGTGGGCGTCGAGGAGGGCGGCTCCCTCTACCTCGACCGCGACGGCACGGCCACCCAGTACGGCAAGGACGCCTACGTCGTCCTCGCCGACCACCAGCCCGAGCAGGCCGTCGACAAGAAGCCGCTCACCTACTCGGGCTTCAAGATCTGGCGCCTGACGCCCGGCTCGGCCTTCGACTTCAAGAACCGCCCGACGTGCGGCTACTACCTGCGGAGCGTCACGAACGGCGTCGCCGACGCGAACCTCTACAGCGGCACGCCGGTGACCGACTGCGGCAGCCAGGGCGGCGGGGCCGCGCTCGCCGAGAGCGAGCCCAACGACACCCGGGACACCGCTGACGACGCGACCGGGCTCGCCTCCCCCGGGTCTCTGACCGGCGGCATGGCGTCGACCGACGACCGTGACTACTTCAAGCTGTCGGTGAACAGCGGGCAGACCGTCTCGGTGAACTGCGCCGTCCCCTCGGCCTACGACGCCGACCTCTACTGGCTCGACGCGAACGGGAGCACCCTGGACCGGTCCGTCAACAACGGCGCCGGCACGGACGAGTCCCTGTCCTTCACCCGTACCGGCGCCGGTACGGACACCTACTACCTCGACATGGAGGCCTACAGCGGCTCCGGCTCCGCGACGTACACCTGCACCGTGACGAAGAGCTGAGACGACCGCGTCCCGCGCGGGCCCGACCGGACGGTGGTCGAGCCCGCGCGGGGCTGTCTGCGGGGCCGTTGCGCCCACCGGCGGGACGGCCCCGTACCCCGTGCCCTGTGTCCTACCTGGGGCGGGCCAGGCGCAGGGGGTCGAGAAGAAGGTCGACCTCACCCTCGGGGAGCACCCCTTCGCGCACCGCCAGCTCCCGGACGGGAACGCCCGTCGCCCGGCACTCCCGGGCCAGGGCCGTGGCCCGCTGGTACCCGATCACCGGGTTGAGCGCGGTGGCGAGACCGGCGCTCCTCTCCACCAGGACACGCAGCCGTTCCTCGTCGGCCTCGATGCCGAGGACGCAGCGTTCGGCCAGCAGCCGGCAGGCCGCGTCGAGGCGGTTGACGGAGTTGAGCAGGTGATGGGCCATCAAGGGCTCGAAGGCGTTCAGCTGGAGCTGGCCGGCCTGCGCCGCTGCGGAGACGGCGGCATCCGCTCCGATGACGTCGAAGCAGACCTGGTTGACGGCCTCCGGCATGACGGGATTGACCTTTCCCGGCATGATGCTCGATCCCGCCTGCAGCTCCGGCAGACGTATCTCCCCGAGCCCCGCCCCGGGGCCGGAGGCGAGCAGCCTGAGGTCGTTGCAGATCTTGGACAGGCGCAGGGCGAACTGCCTCAGGGACCCCGAGAGCCGCAGGAAACCGCCCACGCCCTGGGTGCCTTCGACCAGGTCACGGGCGGCTCGGACCGGAAGGGCCGTGAGGGCGCCGAGGTGGTGGACGGCGAGACGGGCGAAGCCGTCGTCCGCGTTGAGACCGGTGCCGATCGCCGTTCCCCCCAGATTCACCTCCAGCAGGGAATCGGCGGCCAGGCGGATGAAGTCGGCGTCGTCCCGCACGGTGAGGGCGAACGCGTCGAACTCCTGGCCCAGCGTCATGGGCACCGCGTCCTGCAGCTGGGTGCGGCCGAGCTTGACGGTCTTCGCGAACGCCCCGCCCCGCTCGACGAAGGCGTTGCGCAACACCGCCATGCCGTCCAGCAGCTTCCCCGCGGCGGAGTGGAGGGCGAGCTTGACGGCGGTGGGGTACACGTCGTTGGTGCTCTGGGAACGGTTCACGTCGTCGAGCGGATGCAGGTGCTCGTAGCTGCCGCGCGCCTGCCCCAGAAGCTCCAGGGCGCGATTGGCGATGACCTCGTTGGCGTTCATGTTCGCCGACGTGCCCGCCCCGCCCTGGAGGACGTCGACGACGAACTGGTCCAGCAGCCGCCCCTCCCGGATCTCCCGGCAGGCGGCCACGACGGGGCGCGCCCTGTCCTCGGGGAGGGTGCCGAGGTCGAGGTGGGCGAGTGCGGCCGCCTCCTTCACCGCGGCGAGCGCCGCGACGAGCTCGGGATGCACCGCGAGGGGCAGGCCCGTGAGGGGGAAGTTCTCCAGCGCGCGAAGGGTGTGGATGCCCCAGTAGACGTCCTCCCTCACCTCTCGCATGCCGATCAGGTCCTTCTCCTCGCGCCCCATCCTCGCTCCTTCGCTCTCGACACCCTGGCCTCTGCCGTACACCGCAGAGTTTCGTGCATTACAGAATCGCCACGCAAGTGGCAATCAGAATCGCCTGTTACTTCTCCGGGTGGACATCCGGACCGGCGCCCTGGCATCGGTCCGGGTCAGGGGGCGCACACGGTTACGGCCGGGGCGGCGGACACGCGGCTCCCGTCGACCGTGTACGGGCGGGCCGCCGCGACCGCGGCGTAGTGCTCGGCCAGCGTCCCGGCCATGGCGGCGGACGAGAACGTGGTACGGACCAGCGCCTGGGCCCGCGTGGCCATCGCCGAGGCCGACTCGGCGTCGACGGCCAGCAGGCGGGCCAGTCCGTCGCCGAGTGTCTCCGCGCGGGAGGTGTCGATCAGGAGCCCGTTGTGGCCGTCGACGAGGTAGTGCGGTACGCCGCCGCGGAGCGGTCCCGCCGCGAGCAGCCCCGCCTCCATGGCTTCGAGGAGCCCGAGTCCGAACTCCTCCTTGACGCTGGCGCACACGTAACGCGCGGGGGACCGCCGCGCCGGATCGGCCAGGCTCCGTTCCAGCATCCGGACCTCCGCGTTGGAGAGGGCGGGCAGGAGGACCAGCCGCCGTCGCGCCTCGGGGCAGGCGCGGAGCGCGTCCTCGACGCGTGCGCGCATCGCGCGTTCGACGGGGTCGCCGGCATGCGGGCTGCCGCCGACGAGGACCAGGGCCGCATGCCGATGGCACCCGGAGCCGATCCAGGACCGGACCAGGAGGTCCTGCTGCTTGACCGGGTGGAGCCGTCCCACGCTGAGCAGCACCGCCGGAGCGCCGCCGTCCGCGGGCTCCGGAACGGCCGCGACGGCCTCGTCGATCGTCCGGAGGAGCTCCACCCGCCTCGCCGCCTCCTGAGGGGGCGGCAGGTACGGCGGGATGCCCTCCGGGGGCGCGCTCGGCACGCCCTCGCCGTTCCGGTCCAGCAGTTGCGGGAAGTACCCGAGCAGTTCCGTCGCCCCGCCGTCCCGGCCCGCGATGCCCACCACGCGGTCGGCGCGTTCCACCAGCCGGTCCGCGACGAACACCCGGTGCAGGTCGTACCGGAGGGCCGTCTCGTCGGCCGCGGGGGTGTCGTACCGCTCGGTCAGCTGCCGGTGCGGGTCCGGGGTGGCCGTGAAGACGACGCGCGTCCCGGCCCTGCGGGCGGCCTCGGCGAGGGCGAGCGAGCCGTCGTCCGCGTAGCGGACGTGCAGGACGTCGACCGGTGTGGCCAGCGAGGCGAAGAGTGCGGTGGCCCACCAGGCCATGGCCTCCCGGTGCCTTCCGAACTCGTCGGGGCGGAGCTGGTTCTCGCTGTCCACCGGGATCCTGAGGACCCAGTGTCCCGGGGCTCGCCGCCGCAGCAGTACGGGGTCGGCCTCCAGCTCCGGCGTGCAGGCCGTGACGACGGTGAGCACACGGGCGACGGGCTCGGTGCCCGCGAGGGCGTCTCCGAGAGAGCTGAGGAGTACGCCGAGGCCGCCGCTCATGCCTTCGCCCGGACGGTCGAGGCGCCCCAGCAGCATGGACTGGGCGACGACGATGCCGTGGCGCGGCTCGTCCCGCACCCGGTCGGCCGAGGGGCCCCGGCCGAGCAGGGTGAGGAGCGTCCGCTCGTACGCGTCCCCGGCCGTGCGGACGTCGGGTATGAGGGACTGCCCGCCCGTCGCGGAGAGGAGACGCCACGCGGCGTGCCGCGTCCGGCGGCCGGGCGCGCTCGCGGCCGCGCGGAGCTCCGTGCGGGTGAGGGGGCGCAGCGCGGCTGCCTCGGCGAGGTCCAGCATCGCCGTGACCGCTTCCTCCGGGGCGGCCCCGGTCCGGAGGCCGACGCTCAGGGCGGCCTCCGCCCTCGTCGGGCCGAACTGCCGGACGACGTCCTGCCACGCGTCGAAGACGGCGGCTCGCGTGTGGTCGCAGCCGTCGAGCAGCCGGACGCACTCGGCCGGCGTCGGAACGCCTCCCGTGCGCACCAGCCGCCTCAGCCGCGCCAGCACGAGGTCACGGGGCGTCGCGAAGACCGCGGGGTCGGTCGCGGAGTCGCCTCCCCGGTACTCGGCGCGCACCAGTTCCGCGAGCAGGTGCGGTGTGCCCGGCCAGCCAGGAGCCTCGCCGGTCAGGGGCGCTCGCCAGTGCGCGGCGCGGACGGCCAGGAACGGCTCGGACGGTTCGCCCGCGACCGTACGCGAGCCGGCGCGCAGGGGGTGGTGACCTGCGGGCACCGCGCGAGCCGGGGCGGTGTGGGAGCGGTTCATCGCTTCTCCTCGTCGACGACGGTCGGCGTGCAGTTCTTCGTCGACGATCCGGGTGCCGGATGCACGAGCCGTGATCACGGGGCCGACGGGGTCACCACCCCGCCGGCGCATCCGACCGGCCCGGGAGGGACGAACCGCTCGACATGGAGTCATCGACAGTCACCCCGGGACACGCACCACGCGTGGTCGTCATCAGCCCTCCCTTCGCCTCCCATGCGCAGCCGCTCTCCGTGCTGGCCGGGGCACTGGCCCGCGAGGGCGCCGACGTGGTCTTCGCGTCCGGGCCGTCCTTCGAGGACTTCGCGGCCCGTGCGGGTGTGGCGTTCGTACCGCTGACCGTGACGCGGAACGCGAACACCGGAGTGGCGCGCAGCACCCGGCAGGCGCCCGGGGAAGCCGAGCGCCTGGAGGAGTTCCTCGACTCCACGCGGCGCGGGCCGGTGTCCACGCTGCTCACGCAGACCCGTCACCGCGGCCGGGACATGCTGTCAGATCCCGAAGGGACGCTGGCCGCGCTCCGCGCCCTGGACGCGCGGCTGCGCCCGGACTGGTACGTCGTCGACCAGTTGAGCTATCCCGTCACCCTCGCCCTGCACTGCCTGGGCCTGCGCTACGCGACGTTCTGCCCGGGGCATCCCACTTACGTCCCGGGTTCCGACGACGTGCCGTTCGGCGTGCCCTACGCGTGGCCCCGGGAGATCAGGCCCGGGGAGGATCAGCTCGCGCAGCTGCGCGCGGCGGCGGGAGCCGTGGAGACGGCGTTCACCCGGCGCTTCGCGGACGTGGCGCGTGTCCACGCCCCGGAGGCCCGGCCCACGGGCCGCGCCTTCGCGCTGACCTCCCGGTACGCCGTGGCGTTCACCTACCCGGAGTTCCCGTGGCTGCCGGGCCACCCGGAGAACGGGCCGTCGCTCCTCTACGGAGGGCACTGCGTGCCCGAGACCGAGCCGGAGCCGGGCCCGGAGTGGGAGGAGGTGGTGCGGCGGCTCAGGGCCGGGCACGACCGCCTGGTGCTGATCGCCCTCGGGACGTTCCTCTCCGCCCGTGACGACGTCCTCGCGCTGCTCGTGAAGGGGCTGCGCGCCCATGTCCCCGGGGCGGCCGCGGTGGTGGCGGCGGGCGACCGGGCGGCGGTCCTGTCCACGCTCGCGGGGCCCGGCGTCCACGTGGACGCGACGGTGCCGCAGCGGTGGCTGCTGGGGAAGGTGGACGCGATGGTGCACCACGGCGGGAACAACTCCTTCACGGAGTGTCTGGCCTCCGGCGTGCCCGCCCTCGTCCTGCCCTTCTCCAGCGACCAGTTCGCCATCGCCCACGACGCCGAGCGGGCCGGTGTCGCCCGGTGCATCTCCCCCTCCCGACTGGACGAGCGCTCGGCCGGGCAGGCCCTGCGGCTGCTGCTCGACGAACCGCTCCCGAGTATCGGCCGGTGGTCCCGGTGGGTCGGGCGCCGGGGTCCGGCCTGGACGGCGCGCGGGCTCATCCGGGAGATGTCCGGGACCGATGGCGTACGTTCCGCCGCACCGTCGGTCCCGCGCGTTCGGTGAGGACGAGGGCGAGCGCTCGCAGTGCCCTCCTGGTGTGGCTCTTGACCGCGCCGAGCGGCAGACCCAGGCACCGCGCGATCTCCGGCTGGGTGAGCCGCCGGTAGTAGGCGAGGAAGAGGATCTCGCGGCGGTCGGCCGGGAGATCGGCCATGTGGGGGGGGACGATGCCGAGGCGTTCGACGGCACGCGTGGAGGCGTCGGGTCTCTCCGGGGCCGGGCCCCGCGTCAGACGACGGACTCCTTCGCGGTGTCGGAGCAGAGCCCCCGACGCGTCGGCCGCCTTGTGGGCGGCTCCCGGCTGAACTCGGTGTACTCCACGAGGGCTTCGTGCCGCGACAGCGGCAGCACGTAGCCGAAGGAGAGCCCCTGCGGCGGCTGCGGAGTGCGGAAGTCCATGAGATCGACGGTGTCGGCTGCGAAGGCGGGGCGTTCGGAGCGCAGGAACCAGCCCTTGAAGTGCTGGAGGAGGCGTACCCGGCTGGGTGGGAGGGGCCGCCAGGCCGGGGACAGCCCCGCCTCCCCTGCTCCGATGGTGGCGACGTCGCAGCGCACGGGGCCTGTCCCCTCTCGTCGTCCGGGAAGAAGGGGCGGCGCGCCGGGGGCGCACGCCGGGGTGAGGGCTACCCCCGGGCGGGGCGGGCTGTCCTCCGGTGCTCCAGTGGGGTCAACGCGCCGCCTGGCTTGCTCTGCGGGGCGGTCCGTCAGGGTGCGAGGCGCCAGGTGGTGTCCCCGCCGTCCTGGCGGGTCGTGCGGAAGTCGTGGGGGTCGAGTCCGGCTCCCCGGATCGCGCGGAGGACGTCGGCCGTCCGCGCCGGATCGAGGCGCGGGGTGCGGGCCAGGACGAAGCCGGAGGTACGGTCCTCGTCGGTCACCACGGCCCACTCATACGCGGGTCCCAGGCCTGCAACGACGTAGTTGGCCTCGGTGCCGTGCCGGTAGCCGGCCTTCCCGGGCAGGAAGGAGACGTTGAGGCGAGCGTTCGTGGCGTCGAGGGGCAGGGCCTCACCGGTGATCAGGCTGGGGGTGCCCAGCCAGGTCGTGCAGCTGTTGGTCACCGCGACCCTGCCGCGTCCGGTCGTGCCGTAGACCGCCTTGACGTTCTTGGCGCACTGGAGCTCGAACAGCTGCGGCACGGCAGCGAGTTGCCACCAGGCTCCGGTGTAGCGGGCGAGGTCGACGGTGCCGACGGCGCGGGCCGGACCGTCGGGGCTCGCCGTGGCGGTGGGCACGAGTGCCAGGGAGGCGAGGGCCGTGGTGAGAAGGGCAGCGGAGACGTGCTCCGCGGCGGGCAGACGTCGACGCATGTGCTGGATGCTCCTCGAAGGTGTCGGTGGGAAGCTCTTCCGTACCGAGCGCTCCGGCGGATGAGCACTCCGCACCCGTGCGTCCGGTCCGTCGCCCTCCCTCCTCTCCCACGGCCTCGGCCTCGCCCGTGGTCGCTCGTACGGGGCGCGCTGCATCCCTGCCGGGCCACCCGCAGAAGGACCCGTAGCGAACCGTCCGCCTTACCCGAGGAACTCCCGATGTCCGATCAGCACGATCCCGCCCCGTACGACGCCCTGCTGCTGCTCTCCTTCGGCGGCCCCGAGGGCCCGGACGACGTGGTCCCGTTCCTGGA
>NZ_JBIRQU010000026.1:0-58820 GCF_044333355.1 Streptomyces sp. NPDC021012 | reverse complement strand
TCGCGGCCGGTCTGGCCTCGCGCTGCGAGGTCCAGGTCGCGTACGCGATCGGCAAGGCCGAGCCCGTCGGTCTCTTCGTCGAGACCTTCGGCACCAACACGATCGAGACCGAGAAGATCGAGAACGCCATCGCCGAGGTCTTCGACCTCCGCCCGGCCGCGATCATCCGCGACCTCGACCTGCTCCGCCCGATCTACTCCCAGACCGCCGCCTACGGCCACTTCGGCCGCGAGCTGCCGGACTTCACCTGGGAGCGCACCGACCGCGTGGACGCCCTCAAGCAGGCCGCCGGCCTGTAATCCCAGGCCGAAGCGACCGGAGCCCGGTACCCCGTGGGGGTGCCGGGCTCCGGCCATGCCCGGCTGTCGGTGGCGTCTGGTAGGTATGGGGCTGTGAGCAGCGAGAACGAGAAGTCCGACGAGCCCGAGCAGCTCGCGCTCATCCGGGAGACCGTCCGGAAGGCGAAGGTGCCGCGGGCCAAGCCCCGGACCTGGCGGGGGGCCGCGCTGGCCAAGGAGCTGCCGGTCGCGCGGGTCGTCGTGAACAAGGGGGCGCTCCACCTCGACCAGTTCTTCGACTACGCGGTCCCCGAGGAGCTGGACGAGGCCGCCCGGCCCGGGGTGCGGGTGCGGGTGCGGTTCGGCGCGGGCGCGCACCAGGTGCGGGGCGGCCGGCGCGAGGGCGGTCGGCTGATCGACGGCTTCCTGGTGGAGCGGCGCGCCGAGTCGGACTACTCGGGGCCGCTGGCCGCCCTCGCCGACGTCGTGTCGCCCGAGCCGGTGCTCGGGCCGGAGCTGCTCGGGCTCGCGCGGACGGTCGCCGACCGGTACGCGGGCAGCCTCGCCGACGTGCTCCAGCTGGCCGTTCCGCCGCGCAACGCGACCGCCGAGCGCAAGCCCTCGCCCGCGCCGCTGCCGCCGCCGGGACCGCCGGAGCCGGGGAGCTGGACGCGGTACGAGCGCGGGCCGGCGTTCCTGGACTCCCTCGCGCGAGGAGGGGCGCCCCGGGCCGTGTGGAACGCGCTGCCGGGGCCGTACTGGGCCCAGGAGATCGCCCGGGCCGTCGCCGCGACCCTCGCCTCCGGGCGGGGCGCGCTCGTCGTGGTCCCCGACGGGAGGGCCGCCGGCCGGGTCGACGCGGCGCTGACCGAGGTCCTGGGGGAGGGGCGGCACGCGCTGCTCACCGCCGAGGCGGGCCCCGAGAAGCGGTACGCGCAGTGGCTCGCCGTGCGGCGCGGCGCCGTGCGGGCCGTCGTCGGCACCCGGGCCGCGATGTTCGCCCCCGTACGGGACCTCGGCCTCGCCGTCATCTGGGACGACGGCGACGGCAGCCACAGCGAACCGCACGCCCCCCAGCCCCACGCGCGCGAGGTGCTGCTGCTGCGCGCCGCCCACGACCGGTGCGCCTTCCTCCTCGGCTCCACCAGCTGCACCGTCGAGGCCGCCCAGCTCGTCGAGTCCGGCTGGGCACAGGCGCTGAACGCCGGACGCGAGCAGGTCCGCAGGGCCGCGCCCCTGATCCGTACCGTCGGCGACGGTGAGCTCGCCCGCGACGAGGCCGCGCGCGCCGCCCGGCTGCCCTCGCTCGCCTGGCAGACCGTACGGGAGGGCCTGAAGACCGGCCCGGTGCTCGTCCAGGTCCCCCGCCGGGGATACGTGCCGAGGCTGGCCTGCGAGCGCTGCCGCACGCCCGCCCGCTGCCGGCACTGCGCCGGGCCCCTGGAGGCGCCCGAGCAGCAGGAGCTGCGCTGCGGCTGGTGCGGGCGCGGCACCCCAGACTGGCACTGCGCGGAGTGCGGCTCCACCCGGCTGCGGGCCCAGGTGGTCGGCGCCCGGCGGACCGCGGAGGAGCTCGGCCGGGCGTTCCCCGCCGTGCCGGTACGGACCTCCGGACGCGACCACGTCCTGGACAGCGTGCCCGGGCGCCCCGCGCTCGTCGTCTCCACGCCCGGCGCCGAACCCGTCGCCGAGGGCGGCTACGCGGCCGCGCTGCTCCTCGACGGCTGGGCCATGCTCGGCCGGCCCGACCTGCGCGCGGGCGAGGAGGCGCTGCGCCGCTGGATCGACGCGGCCTCCCTCGTGCGGGGCCAGGCCGAGGGCGGCACGGTCGTCGTGGTCGCCGAACCGACCCTCCGGCCCGTGCAGGCCCTCGTCCGCTGGGACCCCGTCGGGCACGCCCAGCGGGAGCTCGCCGAGCGGGCCGAGCTGGGCTTCCCGCCGGTCTCCCGGATGGCCGCCGTCACCGGGCCGCCGGAGGCCGTCGAGGGCTTCCTGACGGCGGCCGGGCTCCCCGCCGACGCCGAGGTCCTCGGCCCCGTGCCGCTGCCCGTCGTCCGCTCCGGCGGGCCCCGCCGTCCCGGCGACCCGCCGCCGGGCGAGCAGTGGGACCGGGCCCTGGTCCGGGTCCCGCCCGGCAGCGGCGCGGCCCTGGCGACCGCCCTCAAGCGGGCCCGTGCGGGACGGCTCGCGCGCGGCGGCGGGGACCCGGTGCGGATCCGGGTGGACCCGCCGGACATCGGCTGACACGGGAACGGCCGCCCACCCTCGCGGGACGGGCGGCCGTGCGGAGCTCGCGGGTCAGGCGTTGCGCGGGCCGGGGAAGGCCGACGGGCGCGGGTCCTCGCGGAGGGCCGAGCTGCCCGAGGTGGGCTGCGGCGGCATCGAACGGGCGGCGGGGACCGAGGGGATCGTGCGGGTCGCGCCCGGCTCCACCGGGTGCTCCTGGTCCACGGCCACGCCCTGCTGGGGCGCGCGCCGGGCGCCGTAGCGGCGGTGGACGGCCTGCTTGGTGACCCCGAGCGCGGAACCCACCGCGTCCCAGGAGAACCCGAGCGAGCGGTCGAAGTCGACCGCCGCGGTGACCAGGGTCTCGACACTGTCCCGCAGCTCCTGGGCGAGACGTACGGTCGGGGCGGGCGCGCGGCCGTAGACGACGAAGCCCGTCGACGGGCCGGAGCGGCGAGGGCGGTAGACATTGCCCAGCTGGGCCGTGAGCGTGCGCAGTGCGTCCACCTGCCGCCGGACCCGCTCGATGTCCCGCACCAGCAGGTGCAGACTTGCCCGGGCTTGGGCGTCGTGGGTTGCGTGGTCGGCCATGTGAAAGCCTCTCGAACCGGCGTTTAAGGGAGCGGGCCGCAGAGGGGACAGCGGCCCGATTCGGTCAATCTCTCTTGACCAACGCGCCACCGGGACTTGGGTCACGCTGCGGGGGCGTACACGCATATGCGCAGGGCGCTCGTCCTCCCGTACGCCCCCTTCCCCTGAGGACGCCTAGACTGGTGCGCTGCCCGCAACGCCCCCGGAGAGACAGGCAGTCGCCACCCATGAAGCTCGTCTTCGCAGGCACCCCCGAGGTAGCCGTTCCCGCCCTGGACGCCCTGCTCGCCTCCGGGCGGCACGAGGTGGCCGCCGTGGTCACCAGGCCGGACGCCCCGGCGGGGCGCGGCCGGCGGCTCGTCGCCAGCCCGGTGGCCCAGCGGGCGGAGGAGGCCGGGATCGAGGTCCTGAAGCCGACCAGGCCGCGCGACGAGGAGTTCCTCGCCCGGCTGCGGGAGATCGCGCCGGACTGCTGCCCGGTCGTCGCGTACGGCGCGCTGCTGCCCAAGGTCGCCCTCGACATCCCCGCCCACGGCTGGGTCAACCTGCACTTCTCGCTGCTGCCCGCCTGGCGCGGCGCGGCGCCCGTGCAGCACTCCCTGATGGCCGGCGACCAGGTGACGGGCGCCTCCACCTTCCTCATCGAGGAGGGCCTCGACTCCGGCCCGGTCTACGGCGTCGTCACCGAGGACGTCCGCCCCACCGACACCAGCGGCGACCTGCTCACCCGGCTCGCCTTCGCGGGCGCCGGGCTGCTCGCCGCGACCATGGACGGCATCGAGGACGGCACGCTCAAGGCCGTCCCGCAGCCCATCGAGGGCATCACCCTCGCCCCGAAGATCCAGGTCGAGGACGCCCACGTCGACTTCGCCGCCCCCGCGCTCCGCGTGGACCGCGTGGTCCGCGGTTGCACCCCGGCCCCCGGCGCCTGGACCGTCTTCCGCGGCGAACGCCTCAAGCTCATCCAGGTCACCCTCCTCCCGGACCGCACCGACCTCGCCCCGGGCGAGCTCTCCGTCGGCAAGAACAACGTCTACGCGGGCACCGGCTCCCACGCCGTCGAACTCCTCTGGGTCCAGCCCCAGGGCAAGAAGCCCATGAAGGCCGCCGACTGGGCCCGCGGCGTCCGCATCGCGCCGGGCGAGCGGCTGGGGGCGTAGGGCGCGAGCGGCTCCGCGGGCGACGTAGGCTGGGAGCGTTCGACCCTCTTCATTTCGTCACGCGGAGCACCTTTGAGCGAGCAGGCACGTCGTCGTCCCCACAAGCCCTACCGGCGGCCCCAGAAGGACCCCGTCCGGATGCTCGCCTTCGAGGCGCTGAGGGCGGTGGACGAGCGGGACGCCTACGCGAACCTGGTGCTGCCGCCGCTGCTGAAGAAGGCACGGGAGAAGGAAGGCCCCGACAAGTTCGACGGGCGGGACGCGGCGCTCGCGACCGAGCTCGTGTACGGGACGCTGCGCCGGCAGGGCACGTACGACGCGATCATCGCGGCCTGCGTCGACCGGCCGCTGCGCGAGGTCGACCCGCCCGTGCTCGACGTGCTGTCGCTGGGCGCGCACCAGCTGCTCGGGACGCGGATCCCGACGCACGCCGCCGTCTCCGCCAGCGTCGAGCTGGCCCGGGTGGTGCTCGGCGACGGGCGGGCCAAGTTCGTGAACGCCGTGCTGCGGAAGATCTCGCAGCAGGACCTCGACGCCTGGGTCGCGCAGGTCGCCCCGCCGTACGACGAGGACGCCGAGGACCACCTCGCCGTCGTCCACTCGCACCCCCGCTGGGTCGTCTCCGCGCTCTGGGACGCCCTCGGCGGCGGGCGGGCCGGGATCGAGGACCTCCTGGAGGCCGACAACGAGCGGCCCGAGGTCACCCTCGTCGCCCGCCCCGGCCGCTCCACCACCGAGGAGCTCGCCGCCGCCACCGAGACCCTGCCGGGCCGCTGGTCGCCCTACGCCCTGCGGATGGCCGAGGGCGGCGAGCCCGGCGCCATCGAGGCGGTCAAGGAGGGCCGGGCGGGCGTCCAGGACGAGGGCAGCCAGCTCGTCGCGATCGCCCTGGCCAACGCGCCCGTGGAGGGCTCCGACACCCGCTGGCTCGACGGCTGCGCGGGACCCGGCGGCAAGGCCGCCCTGCTCGGCGCCCTGGCGGCCGAGCGCGGCGCCTTCCTGCTCGCCTCCGAGAAGCAGCCGCACCGCGCCCGCCTCGTCGAGCGCGCCCTCGCCGGCAACCCCGGCCCGTACCAGGTGATCGCCGCCGACGGCACCCGCCCGCCGTGGCGCCCCGGCACCTTCGACCGCGTCCTCATGGACGTGCCCTGCTCGGGCCTCGGCGCCCTGCGCCGCCGTCCCGAGGCCCGCTGGCGCCGCCGCCCCGAGGACCTGGACGGCTTCGCCCCGCTCCAGCGCGCCCTGCTCACCGAGGCGCTCGGTGCCGTGCGCGTCGGGGGAGTGGTGGGGTACGCGACCTGCTCGCCGCACCTCGCCGAGACCCGGGTGGTCGTCGACGACGTCCTGAAGAAGGTCGGCGGCGCCGAGCTGATCGACGCCCGCCCGCTGCTGCCCGGCGTCCCGGCGCTCGGCGACGGCCCGGACGTCCAGCTGTGGCCGCATCTGCACGGTACGGACGCCATGTACCTGGCGCTCATCCGCCGGACCGCCTGACCGGCGGGGCCCCGGCCCTTCGATCGTCCGACCGTAATATCCCGGTCCGTCCAGGTCCCGGAGTCGTCACTTCGTACCGAAGTTGGTCTGGACCGGATTCGAAACCGCTCAGCGGCAAAGAAGTACCCAAGAACGTGGGAGGCTTGGCACATGGCGCAGATCAACCCCAGCATCCTGTCCGCGGACTTCGCCCGGCTCGCCGATGAGGCGAAGGCCGTCGGCGGTGCCGACTGGCTGCACGTCGACGTGATGGACAACCACTTCGTGCCCAACCTGACGCTGGGCGTGCCGATCGTGGAGTCCCTGGCCCGCGCGACCGACACCCCCCTCGACTGTCACCTGATGATCGAGGACCCCGACCGCTGGGCCCCGCAGTACGTGGAGGCCGGCGCCGGCTCCGTGACCTTCCACGTCGAGGCGGCCGCCGCGCCGGTGCGCCTCGCGCGGGAGATCCGGGCCAAGGGCGCGCGGGCCTCCATGGCGCTCAAGCCGGCCACGCCCATCGAGCCGTACGAGGACCTGCTCCCCGAGCTCGACATGCTCCTCATCATGACCGTCGAGCCCGGCTTCGGCGGGCAGGCCTTCCTCGACATCATGCTGCCCAAGATCCGCCGCACCCGTGAGCTGATCTCCAAGCACGGTCTGGAGCTGTGGCTCCAGGTCGACGGAGGGGTCGCCGAGTCCACGATCGAGCGGTGCGCCGAGGCCGGCGCCGACGTCTTCGTCGCCGGTTCCGCGGTGTACGGAGCGGCGGATCCGGCCGCCGCCGTGGCCTCGCTCCGGGCCCGCGCGGAGGCCGCGACGGCCACCGCCGCGTGGGCGTGTGGCCACTGAGCCTCCGGCGGATGAACGCGGTCCGTCGGGCCGCCGACAGGACTGATCAAGGCCCGCCGTTTCTGACAGGATGAACGGCGAGTCCAGAGTGTGAACCACATCGGAACGTGACTTCCGTACGTGAACAGCGGTACGTGAACAGCAGTGAGGAGATCGCGGTGGCGGGTATGTCGGCGGGACGGTCAGCCCTGCGGATGGGCCCCGCGGAGCTGGTGCAGGCGGCGGCCATGGCCCGCCGCTTCTACCTCGAGGGCAAGTCCAAGATCCAGATCGCCGAGGAGTTCGGCGTGAGCCGCTTCAAGGTGGCCCGGGTCCTGGAGACCGCCCTGGAGCGCGACCTCGTGCGGATCGAGATCCGCGTACCGGCCGAGCTGGACGCCGAGCGCTCCGACGCGCTCCGCGCCCGCTACGGGCTCCGCCACGCCGTCGTCGTCGAGTCCCCGGCGGAGGGCGACGACGAGTCCCCCGACCCGGAGAACCTCGGCGAGGTCGCGGCCGACCTGCTCGGCGAGCTCGTCACCGAGGGCGACGTCCTCGGCCTGGCCTGGGGCCGCTCCACCATCCACATGGCGGCGGCCCTCGACCGGCTGCCGCCCTGCACGGTCGTCCAGCTCACCGGGGTGTACGACGCCGGGACCGCCGAGCGCGGCTCCGTCGAGGCCGTGCGGCGCGCCGCCCAGGTCTCCGGCGGCGAGGCCCACCCCATCTACGCGCCCATGCTGCTGCCCGACCCGGCCACCGCGGCCGCGCTGCGCAGCCAGACCGGCATCGCGCGGGCCTTCGAGTACTTCGACAAGGTGACGGTCGCCTGCGTCTCCATCGGCTCCTGGGAGCCGGGCATCTCCACCGTCCACGACATGCTCTCCGACGCCGAGCGCGCCCACTACGCCTCGCTCGGCGTCGCCGCCGAGATGTCCGCGCACCTCTTCGACGCCGAGGGCCGCCGGGTCGGCCGCGACCTCGGCGAGCGCTGCATCACCGTCGAGGCGGACCGGCTGCGCCGGATCCCCGAGGTCGTGGCGATCGCCGGCGGCCAGCGCAAGGCGGCGGCGATCGGCGCGGTGCTCCGCTCCGGGCTCGTCACCAGCCTCGTCACCGACCGCGCCGCGGCGGACTACCTGCTCACCGAGTCCAGCCCCGGCGCGCACCCGGCGCTCGACCGCAAGGACCCCGACGGCAACTGAACACCGCGCGCGATGAAAGGGGCCGGAGCCTTCCCGTAACGGTATGTTCGGGACATGTCGCTCCGGCCCCCGCGCGTACTCCTCGCGCTCGTCCTCGCGGTCTTCCTGGCCGGCTGCTCCTCGGCGGGCGGCGGCGCCGCCCCCGCCGCCCCGGCCCCCACCCGCACCACCGCGACCGCCGCGCCCACCGGCGCCTCCGGGCTCCCCACCGTACGTGCCGCCGACCTGCCGCCCGAGGCGCGCAGGACGCTCGCCCTCATCGCGCGCGGCGGGCCCTTCCCGTACGCCAAGGACGGCACGGTCTTCTCGAACTTCGAGCGGGTCCTGCCCCGCAAGGAGCGCGGCTACTACCACGAGTACACCGTGAAGACCCCCGGCGAACGCGACCGGGGAGCGCGCCGGATCGTCACGGGACGCAACGGCGAGACGTACTACACCGACGACCACTACGAGACCTTCCGGGAGGTGGTCACGGATGAGGCTTGACGACCCCGTCGTCCTCGACCTGGCCGGAGTCACCGACAAGGCCGCCCTCATGGACCGGTGCGCCGCCGCGCTCGCCCTGCCCGACTGGTTCGGCCGCAACTGGGACGCCCTCGCCGACTGCCTCACCGACCTGCCCGAGCCCGTCACCCTCGTCGTCACCGGCTGGCAGGCGTACGCCAGGACACAGCCGCGCGAGTGGCGGACCGCCCAGGACGTCTTCGCCACGGCGGTCGAAGAACGCCCCACCCGCCTCTCCGTCCTTCTCTCCCTGGGGGAGGTCTTCGGAGGATCCGACGAACCACCTGCCGCAAGTATCGGATGATCGGCCCGGGGCTGGTATTCGTACTGGCGTGGGACAATGAACTACGTGCTTTTTCCCCTGGCTGAAATGCCTAGGGGCCGATCCGAACGACTGGGATGTCAGCACGTGCGTTTCCTCAATGACGTCAAGCCGCCCTACGACCTGACGTACGACGATGTGTTCATGGTGCCGAGCCGCTCGGCCGTCGGCTCCCGTCAGGCCGTGGACCTCTCCTCGCCCGACGGCACCGGGACGACCATCCCGCTCGTCGTCGCCAACATGACCGCCATCGCCGGCCGCCGCATGGCCGAGACGGTCGCCCGCCGCGGCGGCCTGGTGGTCATCCCGCAGGACATCCCGATCGAGGTCGTCACCGACGTCATCTCGTGGGTCAAGAGCCGCCACCACGTCCTCGACACCCCGATCGTCCTGGAGCCGCACCAGACCGTCGCCGACGCGCTCTCCCTGCTGCCGAAGCGCGCCCACGACGCCGGCGTCGTCGTCGACGAGAACCGCCGCCCGGTGGGCGTCGTCACCGACGCCGACCTCTCCGGCGTCGACCGCTTCACCCAGCTCTCCGAGGTCATGTCCAGGGACCTGCTCCTCCTGGACGCCGACATCGACCCGCGCGAGGCCTTCAACACCCTCGACGCCCACAACCGGCGCTACGCCCCGGCCGTGGACTCGGACGGCAAGCTCGTCGGCATCCTCACCCGCAAGGGCGCCCTGCGCGCGACGCTGTACTCCCCGGCCGTCGACGCGAACGGCAAGCTCCGCATCGCCGCCGCCGTCGGCATCAACGGCGACGTCGCCGGCAAGGCCAAGCAGCTGCTCGACGCGGGCGTCGACACGCTCGTCATCGACACCGCGCACGGCCACCAGGAGTCGATGATCTCCGCGATCCGCACCGTGCGGGCGCTCGACCCGCAGGTCCCGATCGTCGCGGGCAACATCGTCGCCGCCGAGGGCGTCAAGGACCTCATCGAGGCGGGCGCCGACATCATCAAGGTCGGCGTCGGCCCCGGCGCCATGTGCACCACCCGCATGATGACCGGCGTCGGCCGCCCGCAGTTCTCGGCCGTCCTGGAGTGCGCCGCCGAGGCGAAGAAGTACGGCAAGCACGTCTGGGCCGACGGCGGCGTCCGTCACCCGCGCGACGTCGCCATGGCGCTCGCCGCCGGCGCGTCCAACGTCATGATCGGCTCCTGGTTCGCCGGGACGTACGAGTCCCCCGGCGACCTCCAGCACGACGCCCAGGGCCGTGCCTACAAGGAGTCCTTCGGCATGGCCTCGGCCCGCGCCGTCCGGAACCGCACCTCCGACGAGTCCGCCTACGACCGCGCCCGCAAGGCGCTGTTCGAGGAGGGCATCTCCACCTCGCGCATGTTCCTCGACCCGCAGCGTCCGGGCGTCGAGGACCTGATCGACTCGATCATCGCGGGCGTCCGGTCCTCCTGCACCTACGCCGGCGCGGCCTCGCTCGCCGAGTTCGAGGAGAAGGCGGTCGTCGGCCTCCAGTCGGCGGCGGGCTACGCCGAGGGCAAGCCGCTGCACGCCAGCTGGAGCTAGTCGCCGCGCATGCGGTGCGGGGCCCCGGGAGAGACCACTCTCCCGGGGCCCCGCCTCGTTTGTGGGTCCACAAAGCCCGTACGAGCCTTCACGGGGCCTTCAGCGCGCCCCGCAGCACCTCCGTCACCGCCGCCGCCATCCGCGCATGCCCCGCGTCGTTCGGATGCAGACCGTCCGCCAGGTGCTCCGGGCCCAGGAGGGGGCGGCCGGAGAGGACCAGGAGGCGGGAGTCGCCCTCGGCGGCGAGGTCCCGGCCCGCGCGCTCCATGGCCCTGCGGAGCTCCGTCAGGGTCGCCCCCAGGGCGTTGCGGGTGTGTTCGGCCTCCGGGCGCAGGACCGGGGAGAGGATCAGCAGAGGGGCGTCGGGGTGGCCCCGGCGGACCAGGCCGACGAAGGCGCGGACCGTCGCGTAGAGCCAGTCGGCCGTGGCCGGCGCCCGGGACCAGCAGTTGGTGCCGAAGGCGAGGGTGATGACCTCGCCGTCCAGCCGGGACAGCTGCTCGGCGAGCGGCAGCTCGCCCCGCGCCCCGCCCGCGTACCCCAGGTTCACCGGGTCGAGGCCGAGGAGCCGCCCCGCCGTCGCGGGCCAGGAGTGGGCCGGGCGGGTCGACCACCAGCCCTCGGTGATCGAGTCGCCGTGGACGAGCCAGCGGGGCCGGGCCGGGGCGGGGGAGAACGCGCCCCCGACGGCCCGCAGGGCGAGCGGCACGGGCGCCTGGCCCTCCGGGAGGTAGAGGGCGAAGACACCGCCGTACGGGGGGAGGGGCAGCCTCACGACGGCCTCCGGCGCCGGAGGCGCGAAGGTTTCGCCGACGCACCGCGTGCCCTGCCAGAGGGCGAAGCAGTGCCGCAGCGCGCGCAGCGGGTCGTCGGACCCCGGAATAGCCGCCCGGTAGCGCAGCTCCACCGCGCGCGTGCCGGGCGCGGCCGTGAACTCGATCCGTACGCCGATGGGCAGCGCGGCCCGCTCGGCGATGTCCCACGGCAGCCGTTCGAGGTCCTCGGGGTCGGCGCGTACGGGCCGGCCCCCGTCCAGCCAGGCCGTGCCGCGCAGGAACGGAACCGGGTCGAGCCAGTGCACGGGGGCCTCCGATCGTGGGTCGCCCGAGGCGGTCGTCAGGGGCTCGCAGGGTCGGTCATCCGGCATGAGGAGTCCATACGCGTGCGCATGCCGGTTCACACCCCGATGTGTCGATTCATGCGGCGGCGCGCAATGTTTGCCCGTCTGCGCCCGAAGCGCGCAATGATCATCCGACACTGCGCAACAACCCTGCATTACGACTGCGAAGCTCCGACCCTTAGGCTCGTGCCTCGTACCAGGAGTGGCGTCGACCGCCTGCTCGGCGGTTCCGTCCCCCCGTGGGTGTGCCTCGGCATGCCCGTGCACCGCCGCGGTCGTCTCCGTACCCCCACAGGCAGCGATAAGGAGCCTCCGCAGTGCTGGATCAAGGCGCAGCCCCGCCGGTCGTCGACGCGACCGCCCCGAAGACCTCCGCTCTCGGCGCACTCGTCCGGCGCAAGCCGGTGGAACGCCTGGTCGACGAGGGTGGCCAGGGTGAGGGCGGCAGTCTCCGCCGCTCGCTCTCGATGTGGCAGCTGACCATGATCAGCATCGGTGCCACGCTCGGCACCGGCATCTTCGTCGTCCTCGGCGACGCCGTCCCGAAGGCCGGCCCCGCCGTCACGATCGCTTTCGTCATCGCCGGTCTCACCGCCCTGTTCTCGGCCCTCTCGTACGCCGAGCTGGCCGGCTCCATACCGGTCGCCGGGTCCTCTTACTCGTACGCGTACGCAACGATGGGCGAACTCGTCGCCTGGGTCTGCGGCTGGTGTCTGGTCCTGGAGTACGGCGTCTCCGTCGCCGCCGTGGCCGTCGGCTGGGGCGAGTACCTCAACGAGCTGCTCGACGGGACCATCGGCGTCACCATCCCCGACGTGCTGTCGTCGGCCCCCGGCGAGGGCGGTGTCATCAACCTGCCCGGCCTGATCGTCGTGATGCTCGCCATGGTGTTCCTGCTCGGTGGCGCCCGCGAGTCCGCCGTCGTCAACACGATCATGGTCGCGGTGAAGATCGTCACCCTCGTGATCTTCTGCGCCATCGGCTTCATGGGCTTCAAGTCCGGCAACTACAAGGACTTCATGCCGCTCGGCATGACCGGCGTCGGCGCCGCGAGCGCCACCCTCTTCTTCTCGTACATCGGCTTCGACGCCGCCTCCACGGCCGGCGAGGAGGCCAAGAACCCCAAGCGCGACCTGCCGCGGGCGATCATGCTCTCGCTGCTCATCGTCACCGTGCTGTACGTCCTCGTCGCGGCCGTCGCCGTCGGCGCCTGGCACTGGAAGGCCTTCGAGGGCTCCGAGGCCACCCTGGCCGCGATCATGAACGACGTCACCGGCCAGACCTTCTGGGGCACGATGCTCGCCGCCGGCGCGGTCATCTCCATCGCCAGCGTCGTCCTCACCGTCCTCTACGGCCAGACCCGCGTCCTCTTCGCGATGTCCCGCGACGGCCTGGTCCCCAAGGTCTTCGGCAAGGTCAGCGGCAAGACCGGCACCCCGCGCATCAACACGGTCATCGTGTCGCTCTTCTGCGGCGTGCTCGCCTCGGTCATCCCGCTCGGCAAGCTCGTCGACGCCACCAGCATCGGCACCCTCTTCGCCTTCGCCCTGGTCAACGTCGCGGTCATCGTGCTCCGCCGCACCCGCCCCGACATGCCGCGCACCTTCAAGGTGGCCCTCGGCCCGGTCTTCCCGATCCTCGGCTTCGTCTTCTGCATCTACAACATGGCGAGCCTCGACGTCATCACCTGGGTGGTCTTCGGTTGCTGGATGGCCGCCGGGCTCGTGTTCTACTTCCTGTACGGCATGCGCCGTTCCCGACTGGCCACGGCTCCGGCCCTGGCAGAGGCTCCAGCAGAGAAGTGATCCACCCGTAGTGCGACTCAACGACCTCGACGAACGCATCGTCCACGCCCTCGCGGAAGACGCCCGCCGCAGCTACGCCGACATCGGCTCGCTCGTCGGACTCTCCGCGCCCGCCGTGAAGCGGCGCGTGGACCGGCTCCGGGCCGAGGGCGCCATCACCGGATTCACCGTACGGGTGGACCCGGCGGCGCTCGGCTGGGAGACCGAGGGATTCGTCGAGATCTACTGCCGCCACAACACCTCGCCGGACGACATCCGGCGAGGTCTGGAGCGGTACCCCGAGGTGGTGTCCGCGTCCACCGTCACCGGTGACGCGGACGCCGTCGTCCAGGTCTTCGCCTCGGACATGCGCCACTTCGAGCGCGTCCTGGAACGCATCGCGGGCGAGCCCTTCGTGGAGCGCACCAAGTCCGTCCTGGTCCTCTCGCCGCTGCTGCGGCGGTTCTCCTCCGGCTCGCCCGCGTAGCGGGTGCGGGCCGCCGGGGCGGTGCGGGCCGTGGTTCCCGCACCGCCCCCTCGCCCGCCCACCCCCGTGGGGCGGTCTATTCCGTCGGGTAGTCCAGCTGCCAGGGCAGCACCTTGAAGTCGCCGGTGCCCGACTGCACCTTCTCGAAGGGCGCCGCGCTCAGGCAGGGCGGGACCTCCAGGTTCGTGTCGCTCCCGACCCAGCTGTAGCCCAGACGGTCGTGCTTGCCGTCGTCGTGCACCGAGACCCCGACGCGCTTGTTCCGGAAGGCGTCCACGTCGGTCTCGATCACCTTGCCCGTCACCACGGCCACCTTGCCGCCCGTGGTGAGGCAGTCGACCTTCGCCACCGCGTAGCCGCCCTTCCCGTCCTTGTAGTGGCTGAAGCGGAAGGTGCCGGTCGCGGCCTGCGGATCCTTGTTGTCCTTCGCCGCCAGGTGCGCGTCGAAGCTGAACGTGATGTCGTCCCCGGCCGGCCGGTACAGCTTCGCGGTGCCGGTCAGCGCGGCCGCCTCCCGGACGACGCCCGTCCCGTGCCCGCCGTCCCCGCCCGAGGCGACGGCGACGCCCCCGGCCCCCAGCGTGAGCAGTACGGCGGCGGCGACGGCGATGGTCTTCGTACGGCGGTTCATGGTGTCCCTTTCGGCAGGTCTTCCGGACGGGCACCACTCTTCCGCGCGGGCCCCGCCCGGACGTCGGGCCGCAGGACGGTCCTCGTCTCCGCCGCGCGGCGGGGGAGCCGTACGCCCCCGGTCGGAGCCGTACGCAACGAATCGACGCCCCGCCCGTCGATCGCGCAACGGTTCGACGGTCGGTCCGCAACGCCTCCGCCTTGTCCCGGGAGAGTGCGAAACCGTACCGTTTTTGACGTCTTCCCCCTCAACTTCCGACCCCCGAGGATCGCCGATGCCCGCGCTGCGCACCGCCCTGCTCCAGAGCTCCGGTGAGCTCGGTGACGTGGCCGCCAATCTGAAGATCCTCGACGAGGCCGCCGCCCGTGCCGCGGCCGCCGGCGCGAGCGTGCTGCTCGCCCCCGAGCTCTTCCTCACCGGCTACGCCATCGGCGCCGACATCGCGCGCCTCGCCGAGCCGGCCGACGGCCCCTCCTCGCGCGCCGTCGCGGCGATCGCCGTCCGCCACGGCCTGGCCGTCGGTTACGGCTACCCGGAGCGGGACACCGAGCGGCACGGCGTCCTGTACAACTCCGCGCAGCTCATCGGCGCCGACGGCGCCCCGCTCGCGCGGTACCGCAAGACCCACCTCTTCGGCGACTTCGAGCTGAAGTGGTTCACCCCCGGTGACCGCGCCGTCGTCCAGACGGAGCTCGAAGGCCTCACCGTCGGCATGATGATCTGCTACGACGTCGAGTTCCCCGAGAACGTCCGGGCGCATGCGCTGGCCGGCACGGACCTCCTCCTCGTACCGACCGCGCTCATGCACCCCGCCGAGGTCGTGCCCCTGTCCGTGGTCCCGGTCCGCGCCTTCGAGAACCAGCTCTACATCGCGTACGCCAACCGGACCGGACCCGAGGGCGACTTCGAGTTCGTCGGCCTCTCCACCCTGGCCGGCCCCGACGGCACCGCCCGCGCCCGCGCCGGGCGCGGCGAGGACCTCGTCCTCGGCGATGTCGACCCGGCCCTCCTCGCGGCCTCCCGCGCGGAGAACCCCTACCTCCGCGACCGGCGCCCGGACCTCTACGGCCCCCTCGTCTGAGCCGCCCCCGCCCTCCCCGCCTGATCTCTTTCCTTTCCGTGCAAGGAGTCCGTACCCCATGACGTCCACGGTGCCCACGACCGCCGTCCCCCACAGCGACGGCCAGCCGCCGATCACCATGTTCGGTCCGGACTTCCCGTACGCCTACGACGACTTCCTGGCCCACCCGGCCGGGCTCGGCCAGATACCGGCCACCGAGCACGGCACCGAGGTCGCCGTCATCGGCGGCGGGCTCTCCGGCATCATCGCCGCGTACGAGCTGATGAAGATGGGCCTCAAGCCCGTCGTCTACGAGGCCGACGAGATCGGCGGCCGGCTGCGCACCGTCGGCTTCGAGGGCACCGGCACCGAGGGCCTCACCGCCGAGATGGGCGCCATGCGCTTCCCGCCCTCCTCGACCGCCCTCCAGCACTACATCGACCTGGTCGGCCTGGAGACCAAGCCCTTCCCGAACCCGCTGGCCGAGTCGACCCCGTCGACCGTCGTCGACCTCAAGGGCGAGTCGCACTACGCCACCACCGTCGACGACCTGCCGCAGGTCTACCGCGACGTGATGAACGCGTGGAACGCCTGCCTGGAGGAGGGCGCCGACTTCTCCGACATGAACCAGGCCATGCGCGAGCGCGACGTCCCGCGCATCCGCGAGATCTGGTCGAAGCTCGTCGAGAAGCTCGACAACCAGACCTTCTACGGCTTCCTCTGCGAGTCCGAGTCCTTCAAGTCCTTCCGGCACCGCGAGATCTTCGGCCAGGTCGGCTTCGGCACCGGCGGCTGGGACACCGACTTCCCCAACTCCATCCTGGAGATCCTCCGCGTCGTCTACACCGAGGCCGACGACCACCACCGCGGCATCGTGGGCGGCTCGCAGCAGCTGCCGCTGCGCCTGTGGGAGCGCGAGCCGGAGAAGATCGTCCACTGGGCGCAGGGCACCTCGCTCAGCTCCCTGCACGAGGGCGCCCCGAAGCCGGCCGTGACCCGGCTGAACCGGACCGCCGGCAACCGGATCACGGTCACCGACGCCTCCGGCGACATCCACACGTACAAGGCGGCGATCTTCACCGCCCAGTCCTGGATGCTGCTCTCCAAGATCGCCTGCGACGACTCGCTCTTCCCGATCGACCACTGGACGGCGATCGAGCGCACCCATTACATGGAGTCCTCGAAGCTCTTCGTCCCCGTCGACCGGCCGTTCTGGCTGGACAAGGACGAGGAGACCGGCCGGGACGTCATGTCGATGACGCTGACCGACCGGATGACCCGCGGCACCTACCTCCTGGACGACGGCCCGGACAAGCCGGCCACGATCTGCCTCTCGTACACCTGGTGCGACGACAGCCTGAAGTGGCTGCCGCTCTCGGCGAACGAGCGGATGGAGGTCATGCTGAAGTCGCTCGGCGAGATCTACCCGAAGGTCGACATCCGGAAGCACATCATCGGCAACCCGGTGACGGTCTCCTGGGAGAACGAGCCCTACTTCATGGGCGCCTTCAAGGCCAACCTGCCGGGCCACTACCGCTACCAGCGCCGCCTGTTCACGCACTTCATGCAGGACCGGCTGCCCGAGGACAAGCGGGGCATCTTCCTCGCCGGCGACGACATCTCCTGGACGGCCGGCTGGGCCGAGGGCGCGGTGCAGACGGCGCTCAACGCGGTCTGGGGCGTCATGCACCACTTCGGCGGCGCGACCGACGGCACCAACCCGGGTCCGGGCGACGTGTACGACGAGATCGCCCCGGTCGAGCTGCCGGAGGACTGAGTTCCTAGGGGCGTGTGAGTGGGGTGAGCAGCATCCGCCCCACCAGGCCCACCGACCGGTCGAGGCGTTCGGTGAACTCCTCGGCCAGGTCGGGCAGCCGCCGCAGCTGCCACAGCGAGCGGGCGGCGAGCCAGGCCCCGTCGCGGGCCCGGTCCAGGCTCCAGCAGCCGAGCAGATGCGTCAGCGGGTCCGCGACCTCCAGGAGGTCCGGGCCCGGCATCAGTTCCTCCCGGATGCGCTCCTCCAGGAGGACGAGGACGTCGCCGACCCGGTCGAACTCGTCCTCCAGGTCGGCGGGGGCGCAGTCCAGGCTGCGGCAGGCGTCGACCACCGCGAGCGCCAGGTCGTGGCCGATGTGGGCGTTGATCCCGGCCAGCGCGAACTGCAGCGGCCGTACGCCGGGGTGGCGGCGGTAGTGGAAGAGGGGCCGCCAGCAGGCGGGCGGGGAGATCCCGGTGGCGACCGCGTCGACCGCCGCGAGGTAGCGCTCGGCGAACCGTACGTCGAGGGTGGCGGCGGCCCGCCGGTCGGCGAAGGTGCCCGCCTCGATGGCGTGGCCGATCTCCTCGGTGACCGTCAGATAGACCCGGTTGAAGACGGCGACGCCGTCGGCCGGATGCCAGGCCGCGCGGAGTGCCCGCATCCGGTCCACCACGGGGTCGACCGCGACGAACCGGCCGATCCGTTCTTCGGTCCACTGGGTCTGCGCCATGGGGGCAGGCTCCCAGCCGCCGGGCCCGGGAGGGAACTCCTCGGGCCCGGCTTACCCAGAACGGGCGAATCACTCAGTTCTTCGACGCGTCTTCCGCGTCCGTCTCGTACGAGCTGGTGCCCGCGTCCAGGAGCGGTTCCTGGGTCTTGAGGTGGGCCGGGGCGAAGGCCCGCAGCACGTGGTAGCCGGTGATGACGACGATCGTGCCGAGCGCGATGCCGCCCAGCTCGAAGGTGTCGGTGAAGTGCAGCTTCACGCCGCCGACGCCGATGATGATGCCGGCGGCGGCCGGGACCAGGTTGAGCGGGTTGCGCAGGTCGACCTTGGCGTTGATCCAGATCTGGGCGCCGAGCAGGCCGATCATGCCGTACAGGATCACGGTGATGCCGCCGAGGACGCCGCCGGGGATCGCGGCGACGACCGCGCCGAACTTGGGGCAGAGGCCGAAGAGCAGTGCGAAGCCGGCGGCGGCCCAGTAGGCGGCCGTCGAGTAGACCCGGGTGGCGGCCATGACGCCGATGTTCTCCGAGTACGTGGTGTTCGGCGGGCCGCCCACCCCGGTGGAGAGCATGGACGCGACGCCGTCGGCGGCGATCGCGGTGCCGAGCTGGTCGTCGAGCGTCTTGCCGGTCATCTCGCCGACGGCCTTGACGTGCCCGGCGTTCTCCGCGATCAGGGCGATGACGACGGGCAGCGCGACCAGGATCGCGGACCACTCGAAGCTCGGGCCGTGGAAGGACGGCAGGCCGATCCAGTCGGCCTTGGAGACGCCGGAGAGGTCGAGCCGCCAGTGGTCGGTGACCTGGCCGCCCGGGGACATCGAGTGGATCTTCCCGAAGACGAGGTCGAAGACCCAGGAGATGCCGTAGCCGAAGATCAGGCCCAGGAAGATCGCGATCCGGGACCAGAAGCCGCGCAGACAGACCACGGCCAGACCGGTGAACAGCATCACGAGCAGCGCCGTCCACTGGTCCTGCGGCCAGTACGTCGACGCGGTGACCGGCGCCAGGTTGAAGCCGATCAGCATGACGACCGCGCCGGTCACGACCGGCGGCATCGCCGCGTGGATGATCCGCGCGCCGAACTTCCGGACCGCGAGACCGGCCAGGAAGAGCACCCCGCCCACGACGAACACCGCGCCGGTGACGGTGGCGCTGGTGCCGCCGGAGGCCCGGATGGCGGCGGCCACGCCGACGAAGGAGAGCGAGCAGCCCAGGTAGGACGGGACGGTGCCGCGGGTCGCGAGCAGGAAGATCGCGGTGGCGACACCGGACATCATGATCGCGAGGTTCGGGTCCAGACCCATGAGGACGGGGGCCACGAACGACGCCCCGAACATCGCGACGACGTGCTGGGCGCCGAGGCCGACCGTACGGGGCCAGGAGAGCCGCTCGTCCGGGCGGACGACGGCTCCCGGAGCGGGTGTTCTCCCGTCGCCGTGCAGGGTCCAGCGCACGCCGAGGTTCATGAGGTCGCTCCCGTTCTCCGGTTCCGGCGGCCGCGTCGGGACCGCAAAAGATCAGCCACATGGTATGCGGCGCGGTCGGCCGGAGATTTTCGACGATGCGGCCTAGCCGACCGGGTCGGTGCTCCTCGCGGGCGCCCGCTTCGCCTGCGCCTTCTCCCGCCCGCCGGTCCTGAGCACGCCCGCGCCGAGCACGAGACCCAGGGCCAGCAGGGTGACCAGGCCGAAGGAGAGGACCAGGGAGGTCGCGTCGGCGATGCCGCCGATGGCCGAGGGGGCGATGAGCCCCGAGGTGTACGTGATGGTGGCGACGCCCGCGATGGCCTGGCTCGGGTTCGGGCCGCTGCGCGCGGCGGCGGCGAAGGCCAGCGGGACGACGACCGCGATCCCGAGCCCGATCAGACCGAATCCGGCCATCGCGACGGCGGCGTGCGGGGCGAGGACGACCAGGACCCCGCCGAGGGTGGCGACGGCGCCCCCGGCCCGTACGGCACGGACCGCCCCGAAGCGGTCCACCACCCGGTCGCCGACCAGCCGTGCCACCGCCATCGTCAGCGCGAAGGCGGTCGTGGAGGCGGCCGCGAGCCCTGCCGAGCTGCCCAGTTCGTCGCGGAGGTAGACGGCCGACCAGTCGAGGCTGGCGCCCTCGGCGAACACCCCGCAGAAGCCGATGGCGCCGATGGCCAGCGCGGACCTCGGCGGCAGCGAGAAGCGCGGCGGCGGCTCCTCCTCCGGGGTGCTGCGGACGTCGAGCACGCCCTGGCAGAAGGCCAGGCCGAGCGCGGTGAGCACGAGGGCCGCGATCAGGTGGTGCAGACGGGCGTCGCCGCCGAGGTGGGCGGCGACCGTGCCGGCGGTGGAGCCGAGCAGGGCGCCCACGCTCCACATGCCGTGCAGGCTCGACATGATCGACCTGCCGAGCCGGTTCTCGGTCTCGACGCCCAGCGCGTTCATCGCCACGTCGGACATGCCCGCGGTCGCCCCGTACACGAAGAGCGCGCCGCACAGGCCCCAGATGTTCGGGGCGAGCGAGGGCAGCGTCAGCGCGAGGGTCCACAGGGCGAGCAGGCCGCGCAGCGCCGTGCGGGCGCCGAAGCGGTGCGAGACGGCCCCGGCCAGCGGCATCGCGAGGGAGGCGCCGAGCGCGGGGAAGGCGAGGGCGAGCCCGAGCTGTCCGGCGCTGACGCCCGCGTGCTCCTGGATCCAGGGGATCCGGGTCGCGAAGCTGCCGGTGACCGAGCCGTGCACGCAGAAGACGGCGGCGATGGCGAAGCGCGCCCGCCGGAGGCGATCGGTGCGGGTGACGGTCTCCGCCGCCATGGTCCCTCCCCGGGGTCGTGGGTGTGCTGATGGTGTGGCGCGTAAACTATCAGGAACCCTGCCTGATAAATAGACCGCAAGAGGAGTCCGCTCCCCGCGCGTCTGAGAGGATCGCCGCATGGCCGCATCCCCGAGCACCGCACGAGCCATCAACGACCGGTTCGCCCTGCGACTGCTCCAGGACGAAGGCCCGTTGACGGCCGCTCAGCTCAAGACCCTCACCGGACTCTCCCGCCCGACCGTCGCCGACCTCGTCGAGCGGCTCCAGGGCTCCGGACTCGTCCACGTCGTCGGCGAGGCCGGAGCCGAGCGCCGCGGCCCCAACGCCAAGCTGTACGGGATCGTCGCCGACCGCGCCCACCTCGCCGCCCTCGACGTCCGGACCCGCTCGGTCTCCGTCGCCGTCGCCGACCTCCTCGGCACCCCGCTCGCCGAGGCCTCCGTCCCCGTCGGCGACGACCACGGCACGGGACCGGCCGTCGAGAAGGCGGTCGCCCTCCTGGAGCGGACCGTGAAGGAGGCCGGCGCCGACCGGCTGCACAGCGTCGCCGTCGGCGCCCCCGGACTCATCGACCCCGCCACCGGCGAGCTGCGCGACTCCACCGGACTGCCCGCCTGGCACCGCCGGCTCGTCGGCGTCCTCCAGGAACGGCTGCCCGCCCACGTCCTCGTCGAGAACGAGACCAACCTCGCCGCCGTCGCCGAACTCCGCGAGGGCGCGGCCCGCGACCGCGAGGACTTCGTCCTCCTCTGGCTCGGCCAGGGCGTCGGCGCCGCCGTCGTCCTCGACGGCCGCCTCCGCCGGGGAGCCTCCGGCGGCGCGGGGGAGATCGGCTTCCTGCCGGTCCCCGGTACCTCCGGACTCCCCTCGGCGACCGGCTGCGACGGCGGCTTCCACGAGCTGGCCTGCGCGGCGGCCGTCGACGCCCTCGCCGCATCCCACGGCCTCGACCCGGCCGACGCCCTCTCCTCGGGCCACGCGCCCTTCCTCGACGCCCTCGCCCGCCGCCTCGCCGTCGGCGCGGCGGCCGTCGCCTCCGTCCTGGACCCCGGCTGCGTGGTCCTCGCCGGAGATACCGGCCACCAGGGCGGCCCCGGCCTCGCCGCGCGCGTGGAGACCGAACTCGCGGCGCTCTCCCCGCTCCGTACCGAGGTCCGCGCCACCGCCCTGGGCGACGCGGCGGTCCTTCGGGGCGCCCTGCTGCGGGCGCGGGACGCGGCTCAGGAGGAGCTGTTCCCGTAGGGATACGGGATCCAATATTCGTATCCCGTATCCCGTATCCCGTATCCCGTATCCCGTATCCCGAATACGAATATTGGATACGGGATACGGCCTGGGAACGGACCCGAACGCGACCGCGCCGCGCCCCGGACAGGGGGGGCGCGGCGCGGTGGGAGCCCGGCGGCGGCAAGGGCCGTGAGTGTCCGCCGCCGGGGGTTCACCCGAGGAGGTTCACCGGAGGGGCGCGTCAGCAGGCGCCGAGGTCCTTCCAGACGCCCCAGTCGCCGGTCGTGCCCGGCTCCTCGTTCTGGGTCCACCACTGGGCCTTCCACTGGTGGCCCTTGTGGGAGACCGTGTTGCCCGCGTTGTAGACCGTGCCGGCCACGTACGCCGGGGCGGTGCAGCCCGTGGTGGGCGGCGTGGTCGGGGGAGTCGTCGGCGGGGTCGTCGGGGGAGTGGTGGGCGGGGTCGTCGGGGGCGTGGTCGGCGGAGTGGTGGAGCCGGGCTCCACGACCGTCGTGCCGCGCGCCAGGTCGCCGGCGAGGGCGTACGTCGTGCCGTTGATGTTCACCGTCCAGTTGGAGGGGGTGGACACCGGCAGGTAGTAGTTGAACGCCAGGTCGACCGTCGCGCCCGGGGCCAGCGACTGCCAGGCCGGGAGCTTCAGGGAGACGCGGTGGAAGTCGCCCTTCAGGCCGCCCACGTTGGAGCCCGTGTGGTCGCTGCTGATGACCTTCGTGCCGAAGCCGGACTGGTCGGAGGCGTTGTTCGGGGCGGAGGTGGCGTAGTCGAACTGGAACTCCGTGCCGCCGGGCAGGGTCGTCGCCGTGTTGTTGGTGATCTTGATCTTCGGCGTGATCGGGTAGTTCGAGTCGCCCAGCTTGAACTCGGTGAACTGGGTGTCGATCTTCACGGCCTGGGTCGGCAGCGCCTTGTTGGACTTCTTCGCGCCGTACGGGGTGGCCGCCTTGAACTTGTCGTACATCAGCGAGGTGAGCGTGGAGCCCATCTCGTACTGGCCCTTGGTGGCGTTCCAGGCGTAGTCGCCGGCCATCTCCCAGACCATGGTGCCGCCGATGCCGCGGTCGACCACGTAGTCGGCCTTCGCGGCCACGGACTGCTCGTCCTCGGTGGAGAGGAAGACCTTCTTCTCGGCGTTCCACAGCCACGGCGCGACCAGGGTGGCGTCGTACTTGCGGGCGTAGGTGCCGGTCAGCGTGGTGCTCGCGGGGAAGCCGTACCGGGTGACGTAGTCGCCGACGATCCCCTTCTCCAGGTTCTTGGCGTGCCACATCGGGTTGGAGCCGGCGGGCGACTCGGCGCCGTTGGTGTCCTTGTCGTGCCACAGGTTGTCGATGCCGGAGGCGCCGTCGCCGCACTTGGTGAGGCCGGCTCCGGCCGGGCAGGTGGTCGCGGAGGCCTTGCCCCACAGGCCGTCCGTGCCGCCCTGCACGTTCTTGAAGCCGCGGGTGTAGTACGGCAGGCCGATGTTGATGCGGCCGGCCGGCATGGAGCCGCGGAAGTAGTGGTAGGCCCAGTCGGTGTTGAGGTAGCCGATGGAGCCGTACTGCGAGGAGCCGTAGACGTTGGCGGCCGCGAGCTCGGCGTCCTTGCCGTCGTCGAAGAGGGAGGCGTTGGGGCCGACGTACTCGTTCCAGGCGCCGTGCAGGTCGTAGGACATGATGTTGACGTAGTCCAGGTACTTCTGCATCTGGAAGGTCTCCATGCCCCGCAGCAGGTAGCCGGAGGAGGGCGCGGCGACGGTCAGCAGGTAGTGCCTGCCGTCGGCGGCGCCGGCCGTGTCCAGCTTCTCGCGCAGGGACTTCATGAGGGCCGCGTAGCCCTGCACGAGCCCGGCGCGGCGCGCGTTGGAGAGCTGCCAGTCGAGCGGGTTGCCCGAGTCCTTCATCGTCGTCGGGTACTCGTAGTCGATGTCGACGCCGTTGAATCCGTACTTCCGGATGAAGTCGACGGCGGAGTTCGCGAAGGTGTCGATCCCGGCCTGGTTGACCGAACCGTC
This sequence comes from Streptomyces sp. NPDC021012, assembly GCF_044333355.1. NCBI lineage: Bacteria > Bacillati > Actinomycetota > Actinomycetes > Kitasatosporales > Streptomycetaceae > Streptomyces > Streptomyces sp. NPDC021012. The sequence goes on along the minus strand of NZ_JBIRQU010000026.1, from coordinate 35,099 downwards.
GGCGTTGGTGGCCATCGAGTAGAAGCCGCCGGAGCTGATCCGGTTGCCGTTGTCGTCGAAGTAGCCGCCGGTCTCCGCCCAGCCGCCGACCGAGATCAGCGTCTTGACGTTCGGGTGCTGCTTCTTGAACTTGTTGAGCAGGTTGAAGTGGCCCTTGTAGGGGTACGCGGGGTCCATCTCGGCGCCGGCGACACCGGGCCAGGTCATCCCGGTGGCCGCGTTGTCCGGACCGTCCGTGCCCACGGAGAGCTTGTTGTCGCCGCCGATGTGGCCGAAGGCGTAGTTGATGTGGGTGATCTTGTCCCACGGGATGTCCTTGGCCAGGTACGCGGGCTGGCCGTTCTTGCCGGTGCGCCAGCCGGTGAAGTAGCCGATGACCCGGCGCTGGTGGTCCGCGCCCATCTTCTCGCGGCCCTCGGTGTCGTAGACCGAGCAGTACGGGACGTCGACTCCGGGGGTCTTGTAGAGCCCGTCGGGGCGACAGGACTCGTTGTCGGCCGCGTACGAGACGCCGCCGGAGAGCGAGCTGAGCAGCAGCCCGGCGACGGCCGCGCCGGACGCGAGCAGCGAGGCTCTCTTGGTCGTGGGGGACAGCACGATCGGTCCTCCTGGGGAGGTCAAAGAAACACGCAACGAACAGGGGGGTGGTACGTGTTGGGCCCGTGGAGTGCGCACGCCGACGGACCGTTGCCTCGGAGGTGACACGGAGATTAAGAGGACTAGACCAGTGCGTCAATAGGTCTGGACCAAAGAAGGATCCCGTGGGGCTCTGTGAGCCATCCCACAGGGTTCGGGTCTGGCGCCTCGGGCGGGGCGTGGCACACTGGCCCTGTATCAGCAGCAGCGCACTCCGGGGTCGGTGTAATTCCGAACCGGCGGTATAGTCCGCGACCCGTCCGCAAGCCAGCGGCCGGTTGACCAGGTGAAATTCCTGGACCGACGGTGAAAGTCCGGATGGGAGGCAGTGCGCGGCGGGTGACCCCTTCCAGGGGTGCGCCAGCCGTACGTCCGCTGGTCGCCGTGTCGGCACCGCCGATCGGCGTACCCGGAGGACGCGGCCTCCGCGCACCCTGTGCGAGGCGTCCTTCCCGCTCTCTGTCGTCATCGACAGGCCCCGGAGTCCGTGCCCGAAGAGGCAGGAGGACCCGGTGGCCCAGCAGGCCGACATCACCGCCATGCGACGCGCCGTCGAGCTCGCCGCACGCGGTCTCGGCGCCACCAGCCCCAACCCGGTCGTCGGCTGCGTCATCACCGACGCCTCCGGACACCAGGTCGGCGAAGGCTTCCACCAGCGGGCCGGCGGCCCCCACGCCGAGGTCCACGCCCTGCGCGCGGCCGGCGTCCTGGCCCGCGGCGGCACCGCCTACGTCACCCTCGAACCCTGCGACCACACCGGCCGCACCGGCCCCTGCTCCCAGGCGCTCATCGAGGCCGGGATCAGCCGGGTCGTGTACGCGGTCGGCGACCCGAACCCGCAGGCCACGGGCGGCGCCGACACCCTCCGCGCCGCCGGGGTCGAGGTCGAGCAGGGCCTCCTGGAGGCCGAGGCCGAGGCCGGCAACCTCGCCTGGCTCACCTCCGTCCGCGAGGGCCGCCCCTTCGTCCGCTGGAAGTACGCCGCCACCCTCGACGGCCGGATCGCCGCCGCCGACGGCACCTCCCGCTGGATCAGCTCCGCCGAGTCCCGCGCCGACGTCCACCGGCTCCGCGCCGAGGCCGACGCCGTCCTGGTCGGCGGCGGGACGCTGCGCGCGGACGACCCGCACCTCGCCGTCCGCGGCATCGAGAACGCCACCCAGCCGCTGCGGGTCGCCCTCGACACCCGCGCCGAGCTCCTGCCCACCGCCCGGATCCTCGACGACGCCGCGCCCACCCTGCTCGTCGTCGGCGAGGACGCCGACACCCGGCACCTGCCCGACGTCGAACTGCTCCGGATGCCCCTGCACGACGGCCGCGTCGGCGTGCACGAGCTGCTCGCCCAGCTGTACGCGCGCGGCATCCGCTCGATCCTCCTCGAAGGCGGCCCCACCCTCGCGGGCGCCTTCACCGCCGCGGGCGCCGTCGACCAGGTGGTCGGCTACCTCGCCCCGGTCCTCCTCGGCGCGGGCCCCGCCGCCCTCGCCGACGCCGGAATCACCACCATCACGCGCGCGTTGCGGCTCGACATCACCGAGACCACGCACATCGGATCCGATATCCGCATCACCGCCGTCCCGACCCCCAAGGGAGCCTGACCGTGTTCACCGGAATCGTCGAAGAACTGGGCGAGGTCGTCGCCGTCGAGCAGCTGGAGGACGCCTCCCGCTTCCGGCTGCGAGGCCCCCAGGTCACGGAAGGCGCCCAGCACGGCGACTCCATCGCCGTCAACGGTGTCTGTCTCACGGTCGTCGAGTTCGGCGACGGCGAGTTCACCGCCGACGTCATGGCCGAGACCCTCAAGCGGTCCAGCCTCGGCGCCCTCGAAGTCGGCTCCCGCGTCAACCTGGAGCGGCCCATGGCCGTCGGCGGCCGCCTCGGCGGTCACATCGTCCAGGGCCACGTCGACGGCACCGGCACCATCCTGGAGCGGACCCCCTCCGAGCACTGGGAACTCGTCAAGGTCGGCCTGCCGGCCCACCTTTCCCGGTACGTCGTCGAGAAGGGCTCGATCACCGTCGACGGCGTCAGCCTCACCGTCGTGGAGGTCGGCGACGACTGGTTCACCATCAGCCTCATCCCCACCACCCTCGACCTGACCACGCTCGGCATCAAGCAGTCCGGCGACCCGGTCAACCTCGAAGTGGACGTCATCGCCAAGTACGTCGAGCGGCTGCTCGGCGCCGACGCCAAGGAGAACGAGAAGTGAACTGGCTCAACTCCGAGGCGTTCACCCTCCTCGACCAGCACATCATCTGGTCCGACATGATCGGCAACATCTTCGGACTCGCCGCCCTCGCCCTCGGCTGGCGCCGCTCCGTCTGGACCTGGCCCGTGCAGTTCCTCGCCGGCCTGATCCTCTTCGGCGCCTTCTTCGGCCACCTCGCCGGCAGCGCCGGCAAGCAGGTCGTCGTCATGCTCGTGGCGCTCTACGGCTGGTGGCAGTGGCAGCGCAGCAAGGGACAGGGCGCGGACGGCCACATCGCCGTGCGCTTCGCCAGCTGGGCCGAGCGGGCCGCCATGGTCGCCGCGGCCGCCGTCGGCACCGTCGCCGTCGCCCTGTTCTTCGAGGCCTTCCCGAAGCTGTCCTGGGACCCCTGGCCCGACGCCTACATCTTCGTGGGCACCATCGTGGCCATGTACGCCCAGGCCCGCGGCATGGTCGAGTTCTGGTTCGCCTGGCTCCTCGTCGACCTGGTCGGCGTCCCGCTGAACTTCGCCAACGGCTACGCCTTCTCCGGCTTCGTGTACGTCATCTACGGCGCGCTCGTCCTGTGGGGCCTGCGCGACTGGTGGCTGCGCTCCCGCGCCACCACCGTCCTGGAAGGAGCCCACGCATGAACGCGCATTCCCTCTGGGACGCCACCGACCTCGCCCTCGACCCCGTCGAGCAGGCCATCCGCGACATCGCCGCCGGCCGTCCCGTCGTCGTCGTCGACGACGAGGACCGCGAGAACGAGGGCGACCTCGTCATCGCCGCCGAGAAGGCCACCCCCGAGATCGTCGCCTTCATGATGAGCGAGTGCCGCGGCCTGATCTGCGCCCCCATGGAGGACGAGGAGCTGGAGCGCCTCGAACTCCCGCAGATGGTCCAGCACAACACCGAGTCGATGCGCACGGCCTTCACCGTCTCCGTCGACGCGTCCGCCGCCCACGGCGTCACCACCGGCATCTCCGCCGCCGACCGCGCCACCACCCTGCGGATGCTGGCCTCCGGCAGCCACGAGCCGTCCGACTTCGTCCGCCCCGGCCACATCTTCCCGCTGCGCGCCAAGCCCGGCGGCGTCCTCGTCCGCAACGGACACACCGAGGCCGCCGTCGACCTGGCCCGCCTCGCGGGCCTCCGCCCGGCCGGCGCGATCGTCGAGATCGCCGGCGAGGACGGCGTCATGCTGCGCCTGCCCGAACTGGTCCCCTTCGCCCGCAAGCACGGCCTGACGATCATCTCCATCGAGGACCTGATCGCCTACCGGCGCTCCGCCGAGCCGACCGTCCGCCGCGAGGCCGAGGTCCACCTCCCCACCGCGCACGGCGAGTTCACCGCGTACGGCTACCGCTCCACTGTCGACGGCGTCGAGCACGTCGCCCTCGTCCACGGCGAGATCGGCGACGGCGAGGACGTCCTCGTCCGGGTCCACTCCGAGTGCCTGACCGGCGACATCTTCCACTCGCTGCGCTGCGACTGCGGCCCCCAGCTCCAGGCCTCCATGGACCGCGTCACCGAGGCCGGGCGCGGCGTCGTCGTCTACCTGCGCGGCCACGAGGGCCGCGGCATCGGCCTGCTGTCCAAGCTGCGCGCGTACGAGCTCCAGGAGCAGGGCCGCGACACCCTCGACGCCAACCTGGAGCTCGGACTGCCCGCCGACGCCCGCGACTACGCGGCCGGCGCGCAGATCCTCGGCGACCTCGGCGTCCGCAGCCTGCGCCTGATGACCAACAACCCCGACAAGATCGACGCCCTCACCCGCCACGGTCTGCGGGTCGAGGGCCGGGAGCCCATGCCGGTCCAGGCCGGCGAGCACAACCTCCGCTACCTGCGCACCAAGCGGGACCGGATGGGGCACGACCTGCCCTGGCTGGACGGCTCCCCGGCCTCCACCTGCAACAACCAGTAATCCCGTAATCCCGTAATCCCGTAATCCCGTACGCACGAAATCGGCTAGGAGAGACATGAGCGGCAAGGGCGCACCCGTCCTCAGCGTGAAGAACTGCGGCGACCTCCGGGTCGCGGTCATCGCGGCGCAGTGGCACGAGAAGATCATGGACGGTCTCGTCGACGGCGCCCTGCGCGCCCTCAGCGAGCTCGGCATCGACGAGCCGACGCTCCTGCGCGTCCCCGGCAGCTTCGAGCTCCCGGTCGTGGCGAAGGTCCTCGCCGGGCGCGGCTACGATGCCATCGTGGCGCTCGGCGTCGTCATCCGCGGTGGAACGCCGCACTTCGAGTACGTGTGCCAGGGCGTCACCCACGGCCTCACCCAGGTCTCGATCGACACCGGCGTACCCGTCGGATTCGGCGTCCTCACCGTCGACAACGAGGAGCAGGCGCTCGACCGGGCCGGCCTCGAAGGATCCTCCGAGGACAAGGGCCACGAAGCGGTCACCGCCGCCGTCGCCACCGCCACCACGCTGCGCACGGTCAGCGAACCCTGGCGCTGATGACGCGACCCTTACCCCGTACTCTTAGGACCATCATGGCGAACAAAACCTTCGAAGAGCTCTTCTCCGAGCTCAAGCTCAAGGCAGAGACCGGCGACCCGGCCACCTCCCGCACGGCGGAGCTGGTGGGCAAGGGCGTCCATGCCATCGGCAAGAAGGTCGTCGAGGAGGCCGCCGAGGTCTGGATGGCCGCCGAGTACGAGGGCAAGGAAGCGGCCGCCGAGGAGATCTCGCAGCTGCTGTACCACGTCCAGGTGATGATGGTCGCCCGCGGGATCTCGCTCGACGACGTCTACGCCCACCTCTGAGCACACACGTCTCTCCCTCCCCGAAACTCCCAGGCAAAGGAAGCTCACCCCATGCTGCGCATCGCCGTCCCCAACAAGGGTTCCCTCTCCGGACCTGCGTCGGCCATGCTCCATGAGGCCGGCTACCGCCAGCGCAAAGAGTCCAAGGAGCTCGTGGTCGTCGACCCCGAGAACGAGGTCGAGTTCTTCTACCTGCGGCCGAAGGACATCGCGATCTACGTCGCCTCCGGGAAGCTGGACATCGGCATCACCGGCCGTGACCTGCTCCTGGACTCCGGAGCCAGCGCCGAGGAGATCCTCCCGCTGAACTTCGGCCGCTCCACCTTCCGCTACGCCACCCGCCCGGGCACCGCGAGCGGTCCCGAGGACTTCGGCGGCATGACGATCGCCACCTCCTACGAGGGCATCGTCGCCAAGCACCTCGCCGACCAGGGCATCGACGCCTCCGTCGTCCACCTGGACGGCGCCGTCGAGACCGCGATCCAGCTGGGCGTCGCCCAGATCATCGCGGACGTCGTGGAGACCGGCACCAGCCTGCGCAACGCGGGCCTGGAGGTCATCGGCGAGCCGATCCTGACCTCCGAGGCGGTCGTCATCCGCCGTCACGGCGCCTCCGACGACAACCCGCAGGTGCAGCAGTTCATGCGCCGCCTCCAGGGCGTCCTCGTCGCCCGTTCGTACGTGATGATGGACTACGACTGCCGCGCCGAGCACCTGGAGCAGGCCGTCGCCCTCACCCCGGGCCTGGAGTCGCCGACCGTCTCCCCGCTGCACAACGAGGGCTGGGTCGCCGTCCGCGCGATGGTCCCCGCCAAGGAGGCGCAGCGGATCATGGACGACCTGTACGAGATCGGCGCCCGCGCCATCCTCACCACCGCCATCCACGCCTGCCGCCTCTGACGGCAGCCCGGCCCGTACGTCCCACCAGGCACTGAGGAACCCCCGATGTCGCAGTCCCCGACGCCCGCCCTCCCGGTCACCTTCCGTCCGGGGCGCACCCGGGCGATCCTGCTGACCATGGGTCTCGCGATGTTCGTGGTCATCACGGGCGTCGCGATGATGCTGGAGCGGCTCGGGCCGGGGGAGCGGGCCAGCTTCGTCTTCACCGCCGCGCTGCTCGCCGGGGTCCTCGTCCTGCTGAGCCGCCCCAAGGTCGTCGCCGACGACGAGGGCGTCACGGTCGTCAACATCACCAGGACCCGGCGGCTCGCCTGGGCGGAGATCCTCCGGGTCAACCTCCGCCCGGGCGACCCGTGGGTCTTCCTCGACCTCAGCGACGGCACCAGCCTGCCCGCGCTCGGCATCCAGCCCGGCATCGCCAAGGAATCGGCGATCCGCGACGCCCGCGCCCTGCGGGCCCTGGCCGAGAGCCACGGCACGGTGGCGGAGACCCGCTGAGACCCCGAGCCGTACCGGGGCAATCCCCCGTTCGTCCCCCATCCGGGGCCGACCCCCTGCCCCTCGGGGCGTTCCCATGACTACTCTGGAGACGGTGGCGCCGAGCGGCGCCACCGTCTCGCGTGTGCAGGGCCGCGACCGCGGCCCGCGAGACCACCCTTCGACCCGAGGAGTGACTCCCTCCAGCAATGGACGGATCGTCCGGTAGTACCTGCGCCGCCCCCTCCCAGGAGGCGGCGGCATGATCGTCTCCCTTCTGCTGCTCTTCGCGGCATTCCTCCTGATCCTCGCCAACGGCTTCTTCGTGGCCGCCGAGTTCGGTCTCGTGACCGTCGAGCGCGCCGAGGCCGAGCGGGCGGCGGCCGCCGGCGACCGGCGCGCCCGCACCGTCGTCACCGCGCTGCGCGAGCTGTCCTTCCAGCTCTCCGGCACCCAGCTCGGCATCACGATCACCTCGCTGGTCGTCGGCATGCTCGCCGAGCCCGCGCTAGCCGGGCTGCTCCACGGGCCGCTCACCGCGACCGGACTGCCCGAGGGGGCCGTCTCCGGGATCTCCGTGGTGATCGGCATGCTGCTCGCCTCCGCCGTCCAGATGGTGGTCGGCGAGCTCGTACCGAAGAACTGGGCGGTCTCCCGGCCGCTCCAGGTCGCCCGCTTCGTCGCCACCCCGCAGCGCCGCTTCTCGGCGCTGTTCCGGCCGGTGATCTCCCTGCTCAACCGCGTCGCCAACCGGCTCGTACGGCTCCTGGGCGTCGAGCCCACCGAGGAGCTGGACTCGGTCCGCACCCCCGGCGAGCTCGTCTCGCTCGCCCGGCACTCGGCCGAGGCCGGCGCGCTCGAACAGGACACCGCCGACCTCTTCGTACGGACCCTGTCCCTCGGCGGCCTCACCGCCGAGCAGGTCATGACCCCGCGCGTGAAGGTCAGCGCCCTCCAGTGGGACGCCACCGCGGCCGACGTCCTCAACCTCACCCGGGCCACCGGCCTCTCGCGCTTCCCGGTCTACCGCGACCGCATCGACGAGATCGTCGGCATGGTCCACCTCAAGGACGCGCTCGCCGTCGCCCCGCACGCCCGCCTGCGCACCCCCGTCGGACGGATCGCGGTCCCGCCGCTCCTCGTCCCCGAGACGCTGCCCGCCCAGACGCTCCTGGAGCGGCTGCGCCGGGAGCAGCCGATCGCGGTGGTCGTCGACGAGTACGGCGGCACGGCCGGGGTCGTCACCCTGGAGGACATCGTCGAGGAGCTCGTCGGAGAGGTCCGCGACGAGCACGACACCGCCGCCGACGGCCGGCCCGAGCTGGCCGCGGCGCCCGCCGAGGACGGCCGCCCCGCCTGGGAGGCCGACGGCTCCTGCCGCGTCCACACCCTGCGCCGGATAGGCCTCGACGTGCCCGACGGGCCGTACGAGACCGTCGCCGGGCTCGTCGCCGACCTCCTCGGCCGCATCCCGGCCCCCGGGGACCGGGCCGAGCTGCCCGGCTGGCGGCTCTCGGTGCGCCAGGTCGACCGCTACCGCGCCGAGCGGGTACGGATCGTCCGCACGGCCCCCGACCCGGCCGACACGTCGGGTCCGGGCTCGGACGGCACGTCGCCCTCCGGCCCGGACGCGGCGGGCGCGCCCGCCGCCCCCGTGCCCGTCGCGGCGGAGGCGGTCCGATGAGCACCCTGCAACTCCTCTTCGCCGTGCTGCTCGTCCTCGCCAACGGCTTCTTCGTCGGGGCCGAGTTCGCCCTCGTCTCCGTCCGGCGCAGCCAGATCGAGCCGCTCGGCGGAGCCCGGGCCAAACAGGTCCTGCACGGCCTGGAGAACCTGCCGCAGATGATGGCCGCCGCCCAGTTCGGCATCACCGTCTGCTCCCTGACGCTCGGCGCCGTCGCCGAGCCGACCGTCGCCCAGCTCCTCGAACCGGTCTTCCACACGATCGGGGTCCCGGAGGGGCTGATCCACCCGCTCGGCTACGTCATCGCCCTCGCCGCGGTCGTCTTCCTCCACCTCGTCATCGGCGAGATGGTCCCGAAGAACCTGGCGATGGCCGACCCCGAGCGCACCGCCCTCTGGCTCGCCCCCGGCCTGGTCGGCTTCGCCCGGCTCTGCCGGCCGGTCACGGTCGCGCTCGGGGCCTGCGCCCGGCTCGTCCTGCGGGCGTTCAAGGTCGAGCCGAAGGACGAGGTGGAGGCGGTCTTCACCAGCGCCCAGCTCGGCCGTCTCGTGGAGGACGCGGGCCAGGCGGGACTGCTCGACCCGGTCGAGCAGGAGCGCCTGGAGGACGCCCTCGAACTGGGCACCCGCCCGGTGACGGACGTCCTCATCGCCCCCGCCTCCCTCGTCACGGTCCCGCCGACGGTCACCCCGCGCGAGATCGAGGAGCTGACCGTACGGACCGGGTACTCCCGCTTCCCGGTCCGCGCCGAGGGCCGGGCGACCTTCATGGGCTTCGTGCACGTGAAGGACGTCCTGGACCTGGAGGAGCGGGAGCGGGCGGTGCCGCAGCGGCTGTGGCGCCCGATGGCGACGCTCCGCGCCGAGCTGCCGCTCGACGACGCCCTCACCGTGATGCGCCGCGCCGCCACGCACCTGGCCCAGGTCGCGGACGGCTCGGGCCGGGTCCTCGGTCTGGTCGCCCTGGAGGACGTCCTGGAGATGCTGGTGGGCGAGGTCCGCGACCCCGCGCACCGCGTGCAGCCGGTCGCGGCGTCCTAGGGCCTGTCCGGCCCTAGTAGCCCGGCGGCTCCTGCTGCGGGCCGCGGTCCACCGGACCGCGGCCCGACAGGACCTCGCCGTACGCCTGCATGAGGTCGCCGAGCCGGAGGGTCGCGAGGTCCTCCCGGCTCGGGGTCGCCGCGTATCCGGAGAGCCGCAGGTCCCGGTAGGCGCAGGACTTCTCGTACAGGGTGCGCAGGAAGCGGCCGTTGCCGAGTTCGTCGATCCAGCCCTGCTCGACGACGTGCCCGCTGATCGAGCGGAGCTCGTCGAGGGCCTCCTCGTCCCAGCCGTCCCCGTTGGACGCGGCGAGGACCTCGCCGATGGCGGTGAGCTCCAGCGGCCGGTACGAGGGGAAGTCGACCCGGGTGGTGAACCGGGAGGACAGGCCGGGGTTCGTGCTGAGCAGCCGGTCCATGCCCTCGGGGTAGCCGGCCAGGATGACCACCAGGTGGTCGCGGTTGTCCTCGGCGCGCTTCAGGAGCACCTGGAGGGCCTCGTCGCCGTACGCGTCGCCCTTGCTGTAGCCGCTGTTGGAGAGCGCGTACGCCTCGTCCACGAACAGCACCCCGCCGACCGCCGAGTCGATCAGCTCATTGGCCTTGACCGCCGTCTGGCCCAGGAACTCGCCGACCAGATCGGCCCGTTGGGCCTCCACGAGGTGGTCGCCGCCGAGCAGCCCGAGGGCGTAGAAGACCCGTCCCAGGATCCGGGCGACCGTGGTCTTACCGGTGCCCGAGGGGCCGGAGAAGACGAAGTGACGCTTGGGCGGCTGGACCGGAAGGCCCTGCCCGGCCCGGAGCCGGGCCATCTCCAGCTGCGCCGAGAGCGCTTTGACCTGCCGCTTGACCGGTTCGAGCCCGACCATGCCCTCCAGCTCGGCGAGCGCCTCCGCGAGCAGCACCGGATCGGTGGGTCCGGCCGGGAAGCGCGGCGGCATCGGCTGGCCCGGCAGCGGCGCCTTCTGCCGTACGGTCTCCGGCGGCGCGACGGGGGCGCCCGGCGGCACCGGCTCGGGCGCGAGCCGCAGCCCGTCGCCGAGCCCGCCGGGGTCGGGCTCGGCGCCCGGCACGGTGTCCACCGCGTCCTGCCCGAGGCCCCCGCCGAGGGAGCCCCTGGCGACCGTCGCGAGGCCGGCCGGGTCGTCCACGCCGTCGTACCCCTCGAACCCGTCGTACTCGGCGATCGCCGCGAGCCGGGCGGCCGTGTCCATGAACGCCGGGTCGATCCGGTGCACCGCCCGGTAGAGCGGCAGGGCGGCGGCGCTGCGCCCGGTGCCCTCGTGGGCGCGGGCGAGCCAGTAGCGCAGCTCCTTGCGCTGCGGCTGCTCGCTGCGGCACCGCATCAGCGAGGCCGACAGGAGCGGCTCGGCCTGGCTGTACATCTCCAGGCGCACCCGGGCCATGCCGCCGAAGAGTCCGGCCTCGATGCCGAGCAGCGGGTCGTCGACGAGGGTCTCGGTGTGCCGGACGAGCTGGTCCCAGTCCTTGACGAGGTAGGCGCGGCAGGCGTGCAGGAAGCGCACCTGCGGATCGGTGTCGACCGGGGGGAGACCGGCGAGGGCGCGGTCGAGCTCCGGGACGTGGCGGCCGTCGAGCCAGTGGGAGGCATGGGCGAGCAGCAGGTCGCGCGGGCTCTCCAGGACCGGCTGCACCCACCAGCCCAGCCAGTACCAGGAGTTCAGCGTGCGCCGGTACCGGGTGCGCTGCTCGCCGAAGCGCTCGCGGTTGCGGTACATGCGCAGCAGGGCGGTGGTGGTGTCGACCCGGAGCGCGTGCAGCCCGAGCCAGGCGTCCGCCATCCCGGGGTCGATCCGTACCGCCGTCCGGAACTCGTCCTCCGCCTGCGGATACGCGCCCATCGTGTAGGCGTCGACTCCGCGCAGCCAGGCGAGCTCGGCCGGGGTCTGCGACCCCTGCGTGCCGATGTCCATCGAGTCCCCCACAACCGTCATCGCATGGACGGGATTTGACCGCACCTGGGGGCATCGTACCTGCGCAGGGGGTGCGCGCTTAAGGAGAAGCGCATGATCCGGAAGCGGTGACCCTGGGTGAGCTTCAGGGGGCGCGAAGGGCTCGGAAGGGGGCGCGCAGAGGGCCCGAGGAGGGCTTCCGAGGGCAGAACGAAGCCCCCGATCACGGGGGAACAACCGGGGGCTTCGTGTCCGCGGCGGCTCCGAAAAGCCGCACATTCAGAACGTAAGACCTGTACGCCCCCTGGGTCAAGCGAAGTTGAGGCACTTGCGGAAGCGGACTTCCGCGCCCTCAGTTCACGGACATGACGCCATCACTGTGCGTGATGATCTGGTCCGTGCCCGCTGTCACGGTCGGCCCAGGAAGCCAGTCGTAACCCTCCTGGCACTCCCGTACCAGGGTGTCGGCGAAGGGCCGGGAGGGGTCCTCGGCGAAGTGGCGAGTCTCCGCCACGGTCCAGCCGTCCCAGAAGGAGGCCTGCTCCGGTCCGTCCCGCCGGCGCCCCCGCACCCAGGACTCCTCGGCGCCCCGCTCCATCCACAGCAGCCACGCCAGGAACGGCCGCACCACCCGCCGGCCGGCGCCGACGCCCTCGACGAGCACCACCGGCGCCGGAGCCAGCGCCCGCGCCTCCCCGAAGCGCCGCAGCCGCCAGTCGTACGGGCGGTAGGACGCCGTCTCGCCCCGCGAGAGCGGCTCCAGGACCTGCTCCCGCAGGCGCCCGGTCCACGCGAAGAGCTCCTCGTGCGTGGCGAGGTCGTCGAGCCGCAGGACGGGGGCGTCGCCGAGGGCGGCGGAGAGCCGGCCGGCGAGCGTGGACTTCCCGGAGCCCGCGTGGCCGTCGACCGCCACCAGCCGGACCGGTCCGCAGGAGGGCGGCAGCCGGAGCAGCGCCTGCGCGGCGCGGTCGAGGTCGTTCATGGCCCCAGGGTAGGGGAGCGGGGGACCGTCGCAGGTCAGGGAGGTGCCGCCGCCAGTGGTGGAGACCAATATTGGTGCGGCGACGCGGGCCGAAGTGCTGGCGGAGGCCCCGCGGGAGCCGGGATAGTGGGCCCGCGCGGACCCGCCGGCACCGTTCCGTCCGCGCGGCAGCCCGCTGTGTCCACCGCTCCGTACGCCCACCGTTCTCGACTGGGGGTCACCGCCCATGACCAGCTCCACCCCGCGCAGAACCGTCCTCGCCGCGGCGCTCGCGGCCGCCGCGGGAACGGCCGCCGCCGGGCCCGCCCTCGCGTCCGCCCCCGACCGCGCCTCCGACAACCGCGCCTCTGACGACCGCGCCTCCGACGACCGCGCCGAGCGGGGCCACGCCCCCGCCGCCGGGCTCGTCGACAACCGCTTCTGGTCCTCGTACACCGACTGGAGGTGCGGCACGACGGCCGGTACGCGGGCGGTGGCCGGTTACCGCCCCGGCCTGGTCCTCGACGCCCCCGCCGGGCGCCTCGACTACACCGACCCGCACACCGGCCGCACCTCCGCCTGGGAGTACGCGAGCTGGACCTCGCCCGTCCACACCCCGGCCGTGCCCGCCACCGAGGTCATCGCCTCCTGGAACGCCGAGACGCCGTCCGGCACCTGGCTCCAGGTCGAACTGTCCGGCACGTACTCCGACGGCGCCACCACCCCCTGGTACGTGCTCGGCCGCTGGGCCTCCGGCGACGAGGACATCCGGCGCACCTCCGTCGACGACCAGGGTGACGGCCGGAGCGCCGTCTGGACCGACACCTTCGCGATCGACGACGCGGCGAGCGGCCTGCGGCTGAGCTCGTACCGCCTCCGCCTGACCCTGTACCGCACCCCGGGGAGCGACCTCACCCCGACGGTCTGGCGGCTCGGCGCCATGGCCTCGGACATCCCGGACCGCTTCACCGTCCCGGCCTCCGAGCCCGGCCTCGACCACGAGCTGACCGTCCCGCGCTACTCCCAGAACATCCACGTCGGCCAGTACCCCGAGTACGACAACGGCGGCGAGGCCTGGTGCAGCCCGACCTCCTCCCAGATGATCGTCGAGTACTGGGGCCGCCGCCCCTCGGCCGAGCAGCTGGCCTGGGTCGACCCCGCCTTCGCCGACCCGCAGGTCTGCCACGCGGCCCGCTTCACCTACGACCACCAGTACCAGGGCTGCGGCAACTGGCCCTTCAACGCCGCCTACGCGGCCACCTACCCCGACATGAACGCCGTGGTCACCCGCCTCCGCTCGCTCACCGAGCTCGAATCGCTCGTCGCGGCCGGCATCCCGGCCATAACGTCCCAGTCCTTCCGCAAGGACGAGCTCACCGGAGCCGGATACGGCACCTCGGGCCACCTGATGACCGTCATCGGCTTCACCGCGGACGGCGACGTCATCGCCAACGACCCCGCCTCTCCCAGCGACGAGGCCGTCCGCCGGGTCTACCGGCGGCGCGAGTGGGAGAACATCTGGCTGCGGACCAAGCGTTATGACGCAAACGGCAAGGTCAGAGGCGGTACGGGGGGCGTCTGCTACATCTTCTGGCCGGTCAAGTCAGCACCAAGTCAGCACCGCGCACTGCAGGCACTCGGCCTGGCGTGAGCATGTGCGGCCCGACGGTCGTCTCGACGACCTGACGGCAGCGCTCCTGGCCGTCCTGCGTGAGGTGGCCGTGCCGGTCTGTCGTGACCTTGATCGAACGATGTCCGAGTCAGTGGGACGCCTAGTGAATGCACACGCCATTCGTCAGGGGCACGGTGGTCCGCTTGTGCCGCAAGTCGTGCGGAGTGCATTCGGGCAGATCGAGCCGCCTGATCGCGCGGTACCACGCCTTGTGCGGGCAAGGGGTTTGGGTCACGGCTGGATCGTGGTGTTGTCGCCGGTGACGGCCGTGCCGATGGTCTGTGCGGCGATGGACCGCTCACCAGACGCGGTGATCGTCACCGAACCGGCCGCGGGAAGCTGGGCGGCCAGTTCCGCAAGCAACTGCGGATCCTCCCGTAGCGCCCGCTTGATCTGCTGGCGCAGGGCGGCAGCAGCATCGGCGTCCCCCGGTTCCTCGGCTGCCTCACGTACCGCCGCCTCCAGTTCCGGGCGTCCGGCCGCGCTCCGGCGCCGCCAGACCGCGTGCAGAATACTGCGCCCTGCGTTCGCCGTCGCTCCCACCGCAGCGTCCTCAGCCCGAGCCAGCACCCCCGCACCATAGGCACCCAGGGCCGCGCTTAGATACGGCCCTGCCTGCTCCACGAACTGCACGATCTCCGTTCCCACAAACCACCTCTGAATTCCCGTTACTGACTGAGGCCAGGGCATCAGACTAGGACGCCCAGCCAGCGTGCACGCGACAACTCCGCAATTCGCGGCCCGTCGATCGGCCTCACTCCACGCGGGTCAAGCGAACACCTTCCTGGCTCTGGCGCAGCCGGCTACACCCCGACCACCAGGCCGCTGACCAGGAAACGGAGAACTTTGACGGGGGTACGAACGGCCAGCCGCCGAAGTGGCCTACTTGGCTGAGTCGATCCTTCCGCGGATCTGTGCGACGAGCGGGTTCTCTGGGCCCAGGACGGGCTCGATCCGGTCGAGGGCTGCGCGATAGAGGGCGATCGCCTTTCGGTGTGCGCCGGCTTCCTGGTGGGTGTCCGCCAGGGCGAGTTGGGCGATCAGGACGTTCGGGTGGTCGCCGAGGGTCTGCTGCCAATGGGAGAGGTTGGCTTCGTACAGTGGCACGGCCAGATCGGGTCGGCTGGCGAACCGGTAGATCTCGGCCAGGTTCTGCCGTTGCTCGAGTGTGTCCGGGTGGGTGGCGCCGAGTTCCTTCTCGGTGAGCGCGACGCTGTGTTCCAGTAGTTCGGCCGCCTGGGCGGGGCTGCCAGACCTGCCGTGGGCGCGGGCCAGCATGGCGGTGCAGTGGAGTGTTTGCGGGTGGGCGCCGCCGAGTTCGGCCTCCAGCTGTGCGCGGATGTCCTCCAGGACGGCGACTGCCTGTGTCGCGTTGCCGGACTCGAGGTGGGCGGCGGCCAGGTTCGTCTGGCCGGTGACAGTGTGTGGGTGTGTGTCGCCGAAGGTGAGGCTGGCGTTTCGCACGGTGGCCTCGAGAAGTTGGACGGCGCGCCGGGCGTCGCCGACTGTGAGGTGTGCGATGGCCAGGTTGCTCCGACACACCACGGTGTGCGGGTGGTCCTCGCCGAGCGACCGGATGCACCGTTCCAGTGTCGTCTCCGCGAGGGGAACGGCCCGCGCTGGATCGTCCGTCTGGCGCAGTGCGTCGGCCAGGCCGATGTAGTTGGCCAGAGTGTCCGGGTGCGCCTCGCCGAGGACCTGCTCGCACTGGGCGACGACGGCCTCGAACAGCGGGATGGCGCGAGCCGGGTCGCCCGCCGCAAGGTGGGCCTTCGCGAGGCCGCTTCGGGTGGCGAGGGTGTGGGGGTGGGTCTCGCCGAGCAGCGCGGCACGGTGCTCGAGGACGGTGTCGTACTCGGCGATCGCCCGTTCGGCGTCGCCGGCGGCCTGGTACGCCTGCGCCAGCCCGTTCCTGGTGGTCAGTGTCTGGGGGTGGGTGTCGCCCAGCAGGTAGGCGCTCTGCGCGGCCGCGGCCTCCAGCAGTGGGAGCGAACGGGACGGGTTTCCGGCGTCCCGGTAGGCGCAGCCGAGGTTCGCGCGGACGGTAATGGTCTCCGGGTGCGCCTCGCCGTACACCTCCTCGCACCGGGCCAGGGCCGTTTCGAGATGCTGCGCCGCCCGGTCGGGGCGTCCGGCGATCGCATAGGCGTAGGCGAGGTTGCCCCGGCTGGTGATGGTTTCGGGATCGCTGTCGCCGAGTGCCTGTTGCCGTTGGGCGAGCACGGCGGTGTACATCGGAATGGCGCGGGACAGGTCGCCTGAGGCGAGGTAGGCCGCCGCAAGGCCGTTCCGGCTGGTCAGCGTGGCAGGATGCGTTGGTCCTAGTGATCGCTCGTACTGCGTGAGGGTCGCTTCATGCAGACAGATGGCACGATCCAGGTCGCCGGACGCGTGATAGGTGCGGGCCAGCTCCCCGCAGCTGACGAGAGTGTCGGGGTGGTTGTTGCCAAGTACTTGCCTACGTCGCGCCAATGTCTCCTCGTGGAGTGCGACGGCACGGGCCAGATCGCCGGAGTCACGGTAGGAATTGGCAAGGTTGGAGACAACGGTGAGCGTCCCCGGGTGCGAGTCGCCGAAGACCTGCGCACATTGGACGACCATCGGTTCGAGGATCGCGATCGACCGGCCGAAGTCCCCGGCTCCGTGGTAGGCGTTGGCCAGGTTCGCGCGGACCTTCATGGTGAGTTCGTGCTCGGCGCCGGCGAGCGCTTCGCAGCGGGCGAGGGCCGCCGTGAGCAGCGGAACGGCGCGGGCGTCGTGGCCGAGGTCACGGAGATAGGTCGCAGCGCTCGCGTACCGTCCGGCGGGAAAGGTATCTGCGTGCCCGTCAGGAGTGGTGACTGCGAGCGCGACGAGGTGTGGGAGCAGCCGATCCCATGCGGGGGACCGGCCAGAGTCGGGCGGTTCTCCCAGCGGGATGACCGCGGCGCACAGCAGCCGTTCGGCCTCCAGCCGGCCAGTCGGCGCCGTGCCACCAGAGGGCGACTGGTTTCGGAGGGTGGCCTGGACCAGTCGGTGGACGCTCACCGTGTCCTGGGTGAGGGAGACCATGCAGTAGACGCCAAGGACCCCAAGGGCCTCGTGGAGTTCGTCGCTGTCGTCAGCGATAGGGGCCAGCAGTTCCACCGGGATGTCATCGGGCGCCAGCCACGCCAACGTGGACAGAACGGATACCGCCAGGGGACTGCGCTCCGTGAGGGTGCTGATCGTCTGGCGCCAGATGCGGGCGACGGTGCGCTCTGGGTCGACACCTTCAGCAGCCTTGTCCAACGCGCTGATCAGCCTTCGGCGGTAGCGCTCGATGCCGATCGTCGGGTTCTGCGCCAGGTAGGCGCCAGCCTGCATCAGACCGATGGGAAGCTGCCCCAGGTCAGCGGAGAGGGCCCGGGCTTCATGCACCTGGCGGGGGGTCGGCGGGTTCTCGCCGAGCGCATACCTACAGAGGAGTTCACTTGCCGCAGCCAGGTCGAGTACGTCCAGGGCCAGCGTCGCGACGGAGGTCGGCCAGCCGGCCGACCGTCGGCTGGTGGCGATGACGTAGCCGTTCAGCGCGCCGATGTAGGGCCGCAGATCGGCCGGATCCTCGACATTGTCGAAAACCAGCAGCCAACCTGGATGCCACTGCAGCCACATCATCGCCCAAGCGGCGCGTTCTTCGGTCGACGCGGTGCCGGCCCACGTGGGGATGAGCCGCAGAGCGAGGTCGGCCAGCGATTGCTCGATGCTGGCGGGAGATCCGGCGGCGATCCACCATGCCACAGTGTGGTCGTAGCGGTGTCTGTGGGCGTACTCGAGCGCCAGGGTGCTCTTGCCGACGCCGCCGAGGCCCTGGATGACAGCAGTCCTGGCGGCTCGCTGCCCGAGCTCCGCCTTGAGTGTGTCGCGCAGCCAGCCCAGCGCGTCCGTGCGGCCCAGACATAGCGGGAGCGGCGGCAGGTTGGTGAACGCGGCAGGCGCCTGGACATCGCGCGCCGAGTTCAGCAACTCGGCCGTGAGGATGGTGACCGGGCCGGTGATCGCCGTCCCGATGCGATGGGCGGCGACAGACCCGGATCCTGTCGCCTCAAAGGTGAAGTTCGTCATCGAAAGCCCGTCAACCTCCGTCGCCGACGATGTCCGCCGACTGTTCTCTGCCGCTTCCGGGCGCGACCCGGCCCGGAAGAAGCTGCCGCACCGATGGATTGCTGAGTGCACCCATTTCAGTCCGATCTCCGGGCCGGTCGGGTGTCTCGCTCTCCAGCACGGAGCGTACGCGTTCCCCATGTCGGGTCAGCATCGGCCGGGCTGAGCCGTTGTGAGCGGAGACGTTCATCGGGCTGCGGATGAGGCAGTTCGAGCGGCTGTGGATAGTGGACGGCATCCTCGTCCCAGTCCGCGTTTGGAAGATCGGTGCATCCTTACGCAACCACCGGTTCTCCGCGAACGTACAGGTCAATATCGACGCCGACACCAAGCTGGTGGTCGCGGCGGCCCTTCCGGTGCCGGGCAGCGCCGCTGATGCGAGGGCCTGGCGGGACTTCCGGCCTGGCCCAAGTGTGTACGGGCGTGACCGTGCCGGACGACGGCGCCTAAATGAACACCAGGCTCATCGTCCCGCACCGTAAGCGCCCTGCTGCACAACGAGATCCGTCGCGACTGCCGCCAGCGCGGTCATGGCCTTCACCACTCGGTCCAGGCCGTTGCTCACATGCACAACCTCGCCCTCGCCGCATGACCGGACCGGCCGCAAACCGGCCCTGACCTGCCCGGACACAATCTTCTGCAACACACTTTAGTACGTCATGCCCCGGGGGCGAGCTGATGAAAATCGGCCACTTGTAGCGCGCAGCCACGAGTCGCCGACCTTGGCGAATTTCATCTTGGCTTGAAAAATGCGAAACCCAAATCAGATGGATCGCGACTCGACAGATTAGCCGACCGCCACCAATTCGGCAATATCGCTCGACTCTACTCGAACCCAAAAATTTCGGAGCCTCTTTCGCCCCTTCCTGCTTCGCGCTGGACCTCTCGAAAGGGTCTGTTTTCAGTCACTGAGCGGAAAACGATGGTTGAATTTCACAAGGGAGTCGCAATATCGTTCGGAGTGACTAGCAGCTCAGAGTGAGCTCATTCACTGAGGGGATTGACATGCGTCGCCCTGTCGCTTCGTTCGCTGTTCTCGCCATGGCTGC
This sequence comes from Streptomyces sp. NPDC021012, assembly GCF_044333355.1. NCBI lineage: Bacteria > Bacillati > Actinomycetota > Actinomycetes > Kitasatosporales > Streptomycetaceae > Streptomyces > Streptomyces sp. NPDC021012. Next base: position 15,682 of record NZ_JBIRQU010000026.1, on the reverse strand, counting down.
GACTGGAGTCGTGGGCCTGGCTCCCAGTGCATCCGCCGAATCCTACGGCTGCGCTGGATCCATGGTCTATTCGAAGAACTTGATGGGCGTGGACGGATCTGTGTGGTCCACCGCTCAAATCTACTACTCTTCAGCCAATAACGGCACCAACTGTGCGGTCCTGGTCGCCAAGAAGTGGGCTGGTGTCAAGCATGAAATGGGTATAAATCTGGCCGTTGTCGGACGTGCCGGCGTTCAATCAAACAGTGGCCAGTTCGCCTGGTATGCCGGCCCAGTGGTCCAGACGAACACAAATGGCCATTGCGTGGTGAGCGAATTCCGGGAAGGTGCCCCCAACGGTAGTAGCTGGTCCGAAGATATAACTCCCCACGTCGCTTGCGGCTGATTTCCCCCCTGCGCCGATTTACGGCGCCCCTTGGTGGACTTGTGCTGTGATCGTGTCCACCTCCGCAGGAGAGAGAGCACTGCATGTCCTCTCTCTCCTGCACGGTGAGCACCTTCGTGCCTGATCGACGGAGAGCAGTCTCAGCGAGCGGCGGCGTTGATTGCCGATGCTGTCGAGAGAGTACTGTTCCGCCGGGATCGGGCCTTGTCGAGGCTCGCCTTGTTGTCCTTGATCAGCTGCTTCTGGATGGCGGTTTCCTCGTCGAACCAGACCTTGACCAGACCCGTCGTCGTCTTGCACTCGACGTCGTCCGTCGCGAGCTCGATCTCGTCGGAGCTCGCTGTGCCGGCGACGGGTGAGTACAGCTTGTCCGTGTCCCAGACGTTGTTGACCTCGTGCCCGCGGCCCTTCATGCACTGGGACCACTGACCCATCGCTGCCTTGACCGCAGCGGTCTGCTGGGAGCGTTCGAAGCTCTCCCCACTGAGGCGCTCGACCAGGTTTGCGTCGAGAGTGCCGACCTTGCGGTTCACTTCGCCGGTGCACCCTCCGTCGGGGAGAGCTTTGCCCTTGAAGGAGGTGACGTCGCCGCCGTCTTGACGGCCCTGAAGAACCGTGACGGCGTCAGCGGCATCGCGCTCCGGGGGCGGGGTACTCTCCCGGCCCGGGTGCGGAGGTCGATAGCCGTATTCCTTGGCTTCGGCTAGGTCGGTCAGCCCGTAGCGGCGGGGCATGTTGGAGGCGTTGTCCGCGAGCGGAGGGGCGGTGCCGAGGTCTTCGGTGCGCCAGTTGGCGAACCCGTAGCGGCGCATGCAGGCGGTCTCCGCGTTGTCCCTGGCCTGCTGGACGGCGATTTCGTCGGCGTAGGAGGTCATGTATGCCTCCAATGGCAGGGCGAGGCCCTTGGCGAGACCACGCGTGGGTACCTTGGCCGGCCAGTTGTCCCGGAACACCTGCGGCCCGGGCTGCGCGGGGTCGGCCGCGGGGGCGGCGGCGTTCCGGGCAGGCGGATTGTCGATCGTCTGCTGTCCGCAGCCTGCCAGCACAGCCGCCAGAGAAGCGGATGCGAGGGAAACGGTCCATGTGCGTCGCATTGTCATCACAGCCTCGCGCTACTCGCGTTCTCGTTCTTCAGGGCAGCAATCAGGTTCTCGTTACCGCCGGCCTCGATGGTCTGGTATGTGCCCTGCTGATTGCTGTTGTAGAAGATCCGGTGGGATCGGGAGTCTCCGTTGGAGGCGCCGGCGGCATTGTTCTTCACACTGAACCCGGATCCCGGGTCCGTCCCCAGGCACTTGCTGCCGTTCGGCAGCGACGAGCTTCCGTACCCGAAACCGTATCCGTAGTTGAACTGGTAACGGACTTCCTGCACACCCGAGGAAGTCAGGTAGTCGTAGCCGAGATGAGAGTCCTCGGTCCTGTTGGTGGTGAAGCAGGCGCTCGCGAAGATCCCGATGTTCTGCATGCTGTTGTAGAAGATAGCCAGGCAACCCGTCGACGAACTGCAGTGGGAGTCCGTGTAGGTGACGTAGGCGTTGGCGGGGGAAGCCGGAACGAGTACGGCCGCCAGTGCTGCGGTCGCCGTGGCAGCCGCGCCTAATATTGTCCGTCTGGACAAGGTATGTACCTCAATTCACGTTTCTTTTGTCCGCCTGGGGAAGAATCGACCATGTGGCCCGCTACGTCTGGCGATCCTCCAGGGCCGACAGTGAATCGCCGTGGGGTCCGTCTTCTTCGTCTGGATCCGTGATTCGCTGCGTAATCACGTACCTTTTGCCACCCAAGCGTTTCGCACACTACTTCGATCGCGGTGACGGCGCGCACGCGTGTCCTGAAGACGTCATGAAGATGGCCGATTCAACACGAGGCCGCGGGAGCGGCAATGGTGGAACTCTCCGCCTTGCCGCCTGAGATGGGTCGGGTGAGTCGATAGCACTGATTGGCCGTTCCGTCCCAGCTGGAGATCGTGGCGGAGACGGATAGCGTGCTTCTTTCGCGGGTCACGCTTTGAACCGTCAGAAGGTCCGGTCGTCCGGCGGGATCAAGTCCCTGCTGGATCCCGCCGACGGTCAGGGCTTCGCTCGGCATACGCGACAGGTGTATGCGTGCTTCCCGAGCCGTGCTCTGGATCTCATTGCTTTTTCGGCACGCGTCGGCTTCGCTGACGGTCACTTCGGATGTCCACGTATCGCCGGGCCCGTGGGCGTACGTGAAGACGAGGCACCGGACCGCCCTCCCGGGCCTGACTCCATAGAAGCTGACCATGTCGTAATCGACTGCCTTCTCGACCACGGCGGTGAAGCCCCCGCGCGTGGCATCGTGCCTGATCACCGGTGCTTCTGTGTGCTTCCAGATCAGGCCAGTGAGTACGTCGGGACGAGTAGTGCCACTCGCCCGGAGCGCGCGACCGGAGTGGTCGGCCATGTAGTCGGCCTGTTGGAGAAGCGAGGCGACGGCCTTCGCCTCGTGATCCTCGGTGGTTCGATGGTTACGCCAGGCCGCATACCAGAACCAGGAGACCGGAACGCCGAGGACCAGGATCAAGACCGCCAGGATGACCAGGCAGCCGCCGGCCACAAAGCGGTTCTCCCGCTTCGTGACCGGCGCGCCGGCACTACTCTTCGAGAGCACGTCTAGCCGCCGTAGTAGCCGATGTCGGCCAGCGTCTGGTCCATGACCGCAGCATAGGCCGTGGTGCCGCGGTCCTTCGGGTGGAAGGACTCGAGACTGATGCAGGTGTTCACACCAGGCTGCTTGATACAGGGGATCTGGTTGTCCGGATCCCCGTCGTGGAAGTCTCCGTCACCGTTCGGGCCCGCCACGACGCCGTTGATCCACTCGTCGGTGTCACAGATCGCGTGCCCTTGGAACGCGGGGATTACATCGGCGAAGGCCACCTTGACCCCACCCTGCTTCATCTCTTCCACCTTGGCCCTCTGCTTGTCGCGTATGTAGTCGGCCAAGGCGTTCAGCACTTCGTCGTTGGACATCTGACACTGAGTCTGGCTCGCGATATGTGGATAGTTCATGAGGACGATCCGGGCGTTCGGTGCCCTCAGTGCGATGTCCCCGATGAGTCCCCCCGTGTCTGCGACAGCTTGGTCGATCCTCGCTATGTAGTCGTTCTTGTCGCACAGACCGGGGAACCAGCAGTTGACGACCGCGTTCGTGAAGGCGTCACCGTCGTTTCCACCGATGGTCAGCATGACCAGCGTGGTGTCTGCGCTGAGGACTCCGGAGTCACTCTGGCTCTTCTCGTGGTAGTTCCCCATGCGTCCCCAGGAGTTCGGGTTCCCAGGAGTCAGCTGATCGGTGTGTGCGCCGGAGCAGGTCACATTCTGGAAGGCCACGGACTCGCTGTAGCCGTCGCTGAGCGCGCCGATTCCGGTGCTCTGGAACGGCAGGATCACCTTGCGGGCCCACGAGTTGGCACTGCGCCGACAGGCGTTCCACCGGCTGGTTCCGTGTGAGGTATTCGACTCGGGCGAGTAATTGCCCGCGCCCTCGCCGGAGGAGTAGGAGTCTCCCATAGCGACGACGAAGTGCTGCGGCTTCTTCGCGAGGACCTGGAAGGCGACGCCGTCCCAGGCGATGTCGTCGTCCGCGGTGCCGTCGTCAGTGCTGTTCGAGAGCTCGACCTTCGGAGTTCCTGTGAAGTGGTAAACGCCGAGGTCCACCCATTTGTTGGCACCGAAGTGCGTGTTGACGTAGCGGTCGCGGTCGCCGCCCGCGACGCCCTTGATCACGTAATGGGCCTGCTGGGTGTGCGTTCCGGTGTCAGGCATGTGCGCGAAGACGCGGACCCATTTGTCCAGGCTCTGGCCGAGGGTCCAGGTGCCGGTGATGGTCATCCGGCCGTTGGGCCCGCCGAGATGCTTGTCGTCGCGGGTGTGGGCATACCAGAAGTGGCCGTCGTAGCCTCCGCCAATCTGGTGCAGGTCGCCCTTGGCCTCGTACTTGCCGTCGGCATCCGGGTAGAAGGTGAACTGGAAGCTTCCCGAGGACTGGGAGGTTCCGCAGTCGCTCCAGGTCTGCGCCCCGTTCGGCAGTGACTCCACGACGAGGGCACCGGAGGGAAGCCCCGTGGGGGTGCATGCCGGGGTGCCGTACTGGAGGCGGTAGCCGCGGCCGGGTTCGGCACGCAGCGTCTGGTACTTGATGTTCTCGTTGCCGCAGGTGCTCGCGCAGTCACCCTTCCAGGTGACGTTGGACCCGCGGTACCAGTACTGGGAGTAGCAGAGTTCGGTGGTGCACTGCGGCGGGTTGTTCGGGTCGCAGCTGTTCACCGTGTTGCAGAACGCGCTCAGCGGCGGCTTGATCCGTGTGCGGTCCGGGACGCTGATCCACCAAGCGGGCCGGAAGCCGGCGGAGGAGAAGCCGGACTCGCCCGGCCAGTCCTGCCGGCCGTCGGTGGAGTAGGAGTGGCCGGTGTCGATGGACCAGGCCGCCCAGCCCATCACCTTCTCCTCGTACGGCCAGCGCTCCGGGTGCGCCGCGTCCTGCGGACTTCCTTCCATGAAGGGGCCGCGAGACGCGGGATACATCGGGTTGGCCGGGTTGTTGTACCAGCCCAGACCCCACGGAGCCCCCTGGGTGGTGGGAGCGTTGAACCCGAGGTTGTAGTTCCAGAGCGCGGCGAACCAGTTCTCCGGCTTGGCGGGGTCGTCGTTGTTGACGGTGATCTTCTGCCCGTCCTTGTGCAGCTCGTTCCACTTGGCGGCCAGGATGTACATCGACGCGGCGATGTTCACGGTGTAGTCCAGCGCGACGGCCCGCTGCGTGGCGGGGGCGTACGAGGTCTCGCCCTGCTTCTCGTGTCCGGCCATTCGCATGCCGTCGGTGACCTGGCCGACACCGTAACCGCAGTCGGAGTTGCCCCAGTCGATCTTCCAGTAGGAGCTCGCGTCACTGCCCTTGTGCCCGTAGAAGCCGGCGACGGCGGCGAGCGGGTTGCCCATCTGGCCGGGAATCGCGCCCGATTCGGCCTGCCAGAGGTTCGACTCCTGGGCGAGCACGCCGAGGAGCACCTGGGCGGGGATACGGCCTCCACCCGTCAGCGTCGGCCGCGGGAACAGCCCCTGTGGATCGATCGTGCTCAGACCGATCTGAGAGCGCCAGCCACCCTGCGTGATCCACTGGGAGCGCAGCTCGCCACGCACCGCCATGTCGACCGCCCACTCGACCTGGTTCGGTGTCGGCTGCAGCGCCTGGCTGTTCACGTCGTTTCGGGGCACCGAGCACCAGCGGTCCGTGTCGACCGGATCGTTGGCGATCGCCGTGGCCGTGGCTGCGAGAGCCGAGGAGGCGCTCTCAGCCTTGCCTGCGGTGGCCAGGGCCGGCGAGGGGGTGCTCTTGCCGGATCCGCTGCCCTGGTCCTCCACCGGCTGAGTGAGGTGCTTGCCGGTCGCCGTCGCCGTGGCCGTCACGGTCAGCGGCTGCTCGTCGTCCGATGGCGAGGAGGGTGTGCCGGAGTCCCGTGGTGTGGGTTCCGACCTCGTGAAGTCCCGCCCCGCGCCCTTGATCCGCTCCAGACCCCTTCGTATCGCGGGCGAGAGGACCGGGTCGACGGCCAGACGGCCGTCGCTGGAGACATCGGCATCGGCTGGCGCGGCCAGGTACGTGATTCCGGTGCCGGCGGTGAGCGGAGTTCCCGCAGGGCGGCCGGTGAGGAACACCTTGCTGGTGCCGCCCCGCTTCAGGCCGAGGTCGCCGAGCTTTCCGGTGGCGAAGGTAGCGGTCTGTCCGTGCGCTTGCCACAGCTTGGCGTGGGCCGTGTCGTCGCGGTGGTCGAGGAAAGCGACCTTGTCCTTCCCCAAGGAATGGATCTCGAAGGGCGCGCTGTCCGTGGTGGTGAGCCTCTTGATCTTCCCGGTCCGGTTCACATGGACCAGGTTGCGGCCGCGCGCGGCGATCGTGCCGTCCGCGACGGGGACGGCGGAGGTCAGCTGCCCTGCGGCGACCGTGTCGGACACGGTGTCGCCAGTGGTGTTCACGGTGAGGAGACGGCTCTGGCCCTCCCGGAACGCGGTGAACGCGGCCGTGCGCGTGTCTGGGTTGCAGGCCGGGTCGAAGTAGGCCAGGGAGGCCGTGAACGGCAGCTTCGTCACCTGACCTGTCTCCAGGTCGACGATGGCGGTGAAGGCACCGCCCGACATGAGGTCCGGGTGGTTCGTGAAGGCGCGAGGGGCGTAGGCGACCGCGACGTGCGAGCGGTCCATGACGCACTCGTTGCCGATCCAGGAATCCGCCTGCATCTCGGACTCGGACAGGACGGCGACGGTCCTCCACCGGTACGCGTCGGCGCTGTCGGCGGTGAGGATGCGCAGGCCGTCCGCGTCGGCCGCGGAGGTGACGGCCCGGTCCGGGGAACTCCGCCATCCCTGGCCGAGGTTCTTGTCGGCATCAATGCCCTCAGTCGAAGGCAACGGCGTGACCTGCTTTCCGCGCCCGGGGCCGGGTACTGCCGCCGCCGATTGGGTGGTTTGGAGGAGGCCGACTACCAACGTGGCTCCGGCCAGCATGGCAGCCGCGCGGCGTAACCCTCTTCTGTCTATTCGTGATGGTCTGGTCAACGTTCTGCACACTCCTGGATGATCGAAGGGAAGCGGGTGTTCCGGATGTGTCGGTACGGGAACACCGCAGCTGGGGTTTCGCCGAGCTGCGGCGCTCCTGCATGCTCGCGCCGATCAAGCCGCTGTGGCCTTGGCGGCGGTCCGCTGAACTGCGGCCGCAGCCGCGTCGAATTCGTCGATGTGGGCAGCGATCTTGCTGCGCTGGGCGTTCGACACCGCGTCGAACCACACTTGGGTGACGTCGTGTGCGACCCGGCAGTCGACGTCCGTCTCAGCGGTCTCGATCTCCAGCGGCGTGCCGCGGTGAGGATGCTGTCAGGGTGGTCAGACACCCGCCGGTCGCGAAGCGGTTGTCCCGCTTCGCGACCGGCGCGCTGGCACCAGGATCGGAGAGCACCTCTATCCGCCGTAGTAGCCGGTCAGGAGTTCTCGGTGATCTCCCCGCCGGATACGAAAAGGACGTACGTTCCGGTCGAGTCGGACATGGGGCCAGACCTGCGCAGGAGCGCGTGCGCGCTGCGGGACACGTACAAGGAACTGAACACAGTCTGGTGTTCCTTGGTGTAAAGGGCGTCGACCTGCTGCTTCGCCGTCCTGAACCACGCAACCGCGCGCTCGTTGTTCCAGCCCGGTATTCCGGTCTTGACGCAGTCCTCCAGAAACGCCCCGGCTTTCGTCCGGCCGGCGTTCACCAGGCATGAGAATCCGACGATGTCACCCTGTTCCGTCGGGACACCGGCGATGGAGAGCTGCTCTTCGCCGCCGCTCGACACAGCCCCGGCGAAGTGCCACATCTTGCGGTCCCCGGGGACGTCGATGAGCTTCTGCTTGCCGAGAGGGACGTCCCACCGCGCGGCGAGACCGGTCAGGAAGTCGTCCACCCGGTAACCGGGAGTGATGACCTTGCTCTCCCCCAGCCTCGGCGCCCGGTCGGCCGTCACAGCCCGGTCCGGCCAGTCCGCGGCGGACGGCGGCTTCGTAGCCGTCATACCGGGAAGGGCCGTCGAGGATGCGGATGGCGGCGGGGCGGACGGGTTCGGGACGGACGATGCCGACGTGTCGACGGCCCCGGAGCCCGGTTCCGCCGCCATATCTTCGTGTTGCGTGCAGCCGGCCAGGGTGACGGCAGCCACGAGAGCGACTGCCGCCACGACCCGGCGATGCATCGAGTGCGCGCTTCTCATCACTTTCCCATGTTGCAATTGCCCTTGTCGGGCGTAGCCGTGGGGACGAAGGCCACCGCGTCGAACGCCACGTTGGCGTCCCCGGTACCGGGGAGATGTTCGTTGTCCATCTCCACACCGCCCCCCTTCCAGAAGAGCCACGAGCCCAGCTTGAACCAGGCGTCCTTGCCCTGTGTCCGGTTCGCCTGGTTGATGGGGCACGTGTCCGCGCCCAGCCCCTGCTTGTTGGGGCCGGGAATGGTCGTGTAGCGGACGGTCGCCTCGGCGCCATGGTTGGGCAGATGAATCCACACGTTGTACCGCCTACCGGGCTGGTCCGGGCCTGGCAGGTAGGCCGGGTTGAGCTTCCAACGCCCGGTGACCTTGTGGAAGAAGTCGCTCTCCGGGTAGGAGTGCGTGAAGAAGACATGGCCGTTATAGCCAGCGCCCAACTGATGGACGTCGATCTGCGCGATGGCCGGGGTGGCCCGCCATGTGAGGAGTTGATCGCGGTACATGAGGAGGCCATCCCCGTACTGCATCGTGAACTTGCCGTCCGACGTAGCCTCGGAGGCCGCACATCCGTAGACGTCCTCCCGACCGTTGAGGTCATCGATGACGATCGTGCCCGGAGTGCCGTCGGGCGTCGTCATGCACGGCCCCGACGGGTACTTGGCGATGAGTGCCGACTCGGGGGAACCGAGGGCGAACCTCAGCTGTTCACGCGAGGAGTTGCTCTCGCTCTGCCCGGTGATCCAGGCGGCGCTGCCGGCCCAGCGGCAGCTCTCGTTCATGGCCGGGCAGGGGTTGGTCGTACCTGGCGTGCAGTTGTTGACTGAGGGGGAGCAGAACATGCCGTAGTTCGTCGGCAGGTTCAGCAGGGACTGGGCGCCGGGGAAGTCGGGAACCATGTACGAGGGCTCCCAGTTCCACGTCTTGTGCGGGGTCTCCGCCCAGCCGAGGACCTTCTCCTGGTACGGCCAGTTGGCGGGGTGCGCGGCGTCGTCGAACGTCGCCCGGAGGAAGCCCTGCCGGTCCGGCGGATAGGTCGCGTTGGCCGGGTTGTTGAAGAAGCCGAGGCCGCGGGGCTTGGTCGGGTCGGTGTAGACGCCGCTGTTGTAGCCCCACAGCGCCATGTACCAGTTCTCGATCCACTGCGGGCTGCCGCCGTTGACCTCCATGCCGAGCGCCTTGAGCTGGTTCCACTTCTCGGCGAGGATCTGCATGCCGGCCGCGATGTTCGTCGCGTAGTCGGTGGTGATGGCCCCGGCCCGAGTGGTGTCGAAAGGCGGGCTGTCGTAGTCCCGCATGCCTGAGGTGACCTGGGCAATGCCATAACCGCAGTCGGACTTACCGCTGTTCGGGTAGTAGTGAATGCTGGCACCGTTGCCGAACCAGTCCGCCTGGAGGACGTTGCCCGCCGCACCGTTCACCGAGTGCCAGGACGCCTGCTTGAAGTTGGACTCCTGGGCGAGGATACCGAGGACCACCTGCGCCGGGATGTCGCCGCCGCCTGTCAGGACCGGCTTGGGAAAGAGGCCTTGCGGGCTGTACGCGGGCAGGCCGGTGTCATGCCAGTTCGCCGGACGCTGCGTCGTCAGGTACCCATGCACGGCCTGGTCGACCGCCCACTCCACCTGATTGGCGCTCGGCTGGAGCGCCTGCCGCTTCGGGTCATTCCGCTTGACCAGGCACGGGATCTCGTAGCCCTTCACCTGACCGTCAACGACGAAGACTTCGGCACCCTCTCTGGAGAGGCAGATCGACTCCTTGACGCCCTCATCGCAGTTGTAGGGCTCGACGTCGTCCCTCGGCTCCGTATCAGCTGCGAGCGCCTGCGCGCGCGGGGTGGGAGTGCCGGAGACAGTGAAGGCAGCCGGATCCAGGGCGGGCGACGCCGCGCCGCCAGTCTTCACCCGCGCGGTGTCGGTGTCGAAGGCGACCGAGGCCTTGGCGCCCGTGCGGACGGCCGTCGCCTGGATACGGATCAGGCCTGCGGCCCGGCCGTCGGCGGTGGCCTTCGCCTCCGGAGTGCCCTCGGGCGCCATGACTCCCTTCAGCTCGTCCGAAACGAGCGACGTGGTGATCAGATGGCCTTCGCGCGACACGCCCGCGGGAGGACCGTTGAAGGGCTGGGTCTTGAGGCCGGGCGCACGCGAGGTGTCGACGCCAGCCACATCGCCGACCGCGAGGGAACCACCCTTCCGCGGGAACAGCTTGAGCTTCCCGATCTCACCCGAGCCGAGCGCGGTGAGCTTCCCACCGTGCCAGCGATTGATGACACTCTTGCGACCCTGCACGACACCGAGGTCGAGGGCTCCGTCGGCGGACGACGTCAGCGCGAAGACCGGGCCGGGCAGCGCGGTCTGCTTCTGCGCCCGTGCCGACTTCCCATGGCCGGTCAGCTTCACGAGGTCGCCGTTGAGGACGCCGTAGTCACCGCGCGGGGTGGGCAGGGCGTGGGTGAGCTGCCCGGGGAACTTCCTGACGCCGATGGCCTTGCCCGCCGCCGCGTCCGCCTCGATGACGGTGGTGTCCCCGGCGTCGGTGTCCGTGGCCGAGCTGGTGGAGAACAGCACCCGGTCGTCCTCACCGCAGCCCGGCGAGTAGTAGGCGAGTTGCACGCCCCGGGCGACCTCGGTGACCTTGCCGTCGCTCAGCCGCACGACGGCGGCGAAGGCGCCGCGATAGGCGGCTCCCGGCTTGTTCACCCACATGGACGGCATGTACACGGCGGCTGCGTACCGGCCGGAGCCGGTGGTGCACACATAACCCGTCCACGGGCCCGCGTCGATGTCCTTGCGCCGCAGCGAGGCCACCTCGCGGAAGGCGTAGCCCTCCCGCTCCGAGGCGGTCACGATGTGGAAGCCGTCCGAGTCGCCGGTACCGTTGACGATCACGTCGGTGGAGCTCTCGTAGTCCTTACCGAGGGCGGTCTCCGGCGTGCCGAAGAGGACGTTCGTGGTGACGTCGGCCGCCTCGGCAGGAGCAGTCGGGGACACGAACGGGATCAGGGCCAGCGAGGACGCCAGCACGGCGGTCGCAGCCACCTGCGCGGTGAGCCGCTGCCGTGGCGTCCGTAAGTGCTTCAGCATGGTCCCTCTCATATCCACTCCGTGCAGTCGCCGTTGACAAGCGGAGTGACGACTACGCGGCCACCCTCTTCGTAGAGCAGGGGCTCCGGATCCCAGGCATCCTTCAGACCGTTCCAGCAGGCCTTGCTGGTGTTCTTCCAGTCGCCCATGGGCGAGACATCGCTTGCGTTGGTCGAGGTGATGCTGGGGGTGGGGCGGGGTGACTCGAAACCGCCCAGTGTCGGCATCTGCCAGAGCGCCGCCCACACCGGGTACTTGTAGAGAGGGTTGACGCTCACCTTTGTCCAGGTGGCCCCGCAGGCGGGCGAGAAGACCAGCTTCAGCTCGATATCGTTGCCTTGGTTGATCTGTTCGAGGACCTGGGCATCGGCGTCGCATCCCATGGTGACCGGGTTCTTGCCTGTACAGGTGGACCGGAAGCAGCCGGCCGTCTCGGCGGCCGATGCCGGCGGCGTCGCCAGCATCTGGGACAGATATAGGAGCGCCACCGCGACTCCTACCCGTCCCCAACTTCTTGCGCGCACGACATTCTCCTTGAGCGAGATGAGTGGGTGTACTACCGGTAGATGTCCACGACCACGCGGTTCGGCTGCGTGAGCGTGAAGACGTTGTAGCGCGAGACGGGACCGTCGAGGGTGATCCCGAAGTCCATCGCGGCGGTGAACCCGAGGATGTTGCCGGTCGAGTAGATGTACTGGGCCGCCTTGACTGTCGGCAGGTTGAACGCCTCCAGGCTCGGGTTCGTCGCGGTGAAGTCCCCGGGGCCGGCGCCCTTGAGGCTGAGGAAGAGGTAGGAAGAGCCGGTGGTGGTCAGGGTCCTCGGCTCACCACCCGGGGTGTCGTACCCGGGGCTCGTGGACTGACGGGCCTCGACAATGGGCAGCGGCCCCGCACCCAGGTCGAAGACCACGCGGTCGTAGCCGGTGTGGGCGGCGGCACGTACGCCGTCGACGCAGATGTCCTCACAGACCTCGGCCGTCGCCGCCGGCGTGGCCGAGGCCGTGGGCGCGGCAGCCAGCGTCGTGAGGAGAACCGTGGCGGCCGGGGCGACGAACCGCCCGAGCACGCGTCTTGCAGTACGCATGGTGGCTCCTTCTTCAGATCGGAAGAGCCGCAGCGTAGGGCAGGTACCTGACATCCCGCCTAGGTCTTTTCGCTTAGTGCATCAGGTATCAGCGCGGCCCCGACAGAATTCAGCCATCGGAGGGGTTCTTTGAGTCACCGCGCGCGTGCAATGAATGGCGAGAGGGAAATCCGGCCATCCGCCGGCGAGCGCCACTTTAGGTGCGGCGGAGGGGGTGGGCCGAGAGTCGACTCGGAAACGGCCGGAAGTGAACCGATGCCCGTCCAGCGCGAGGATGCCGCGTCCTACCTGGAATTACCTGCTTCCCCGTGCGGATCTAGTGTGAGGTTCGAGGCCTCGCCACTCCCTTTCGATCTTCAGTACAGGGAGAGAGTGTCCGAAAATTCACGCACCTACTTAGAAGCCGTGAGGGGCGATATGGGTGAAGTGAGGAGGAGTGTCAAGCGAGCACGTGTCAACTATTCGAGCCGCTCAACTTCTACGTTTTGGCCAATGTGACGAAATTAGCTATGCAGAGGCGGGGTGACACCTCTTGAGTTGGGCGACCCGAATCAATCGCGCACATGAAGGAGGACCTGACGCTATGCGTCTCACACGACGTGCCCTGGTGCGTATCTTCACTCCGCTGGCGGCTGTGGCGCTTCTCTCGCTCCTGGTGTCGCCCACGGCGTCGGCGGCCGAAACCCGGACCGCGAGCGTGACCGCCACGTGTTCCCACACCTGCGTCCTGGGAACCCGCGCTGCAACTCACACCGGATACGACCGGCTCGTGTTCGACCTGACATCGAGCACTCAGGTCACAACGTCGACGAACACAACGGGGGCGTACACCCCGTGGAGTGGCAAGACGGAGTTCTTGGAGGTCCGCGGTACCTCGTACCTCTTCATCACGATGGAGGACACCGACGTCTATGACGATGCGGGGAACCTGACCTTCGCGAGCCCGACCCTGCAGAGCTTCAACCTTCCTGCTCTCAAGGGCATCCAGCTCCTGCAGGCGTTCGACAACCGATTCGACAAGCGCGTCGAGTTCGGTATCACGCTGGGGCCGTCGACGAGCTATCAGATCTTCCAGCTGACCCAGCCGAACCGCCTGGTCGTCGACATCTACCAGTAGACCACGCACTTCCCGCCGGCCCGAGGGCACGAGAGGACAGCCGATGACAGGCAGCTTAGGTAGATGCGGAAGCAGAACGAGTAGCACACTTGGCGGCGCCCGGTGAGACGACTGCGGGCACGCTTACTCGTGGTGGTCTCCACAGCGGTAGCGCTGATGACGGCCCTTCCCGCGCAGGCCATGGCCGGAGATCCGGGGAGGCCTGACGACGCGGTGCAGGGATGGTCGGCCGAGTCGACGACGACGCCGGCGGCGATGGATGGGGATGGGCCTGCGGGCGCGATTCCGGAACGGCGCCGCGCGTCGGTACAGGGAAGCGGGTACACCGCTTCCAAGGATGTCGCGTGGACCACGTCCGTTGATGCGGAAGGGTTCCACATCCTGGTGGCGGACGCGGCCAAGGGCTACGAGTGGAGAACCGCGGCCACTCTTTCCGAACCAGGTTTCGACGCCGACAGCTGGATCGGGAACGCGTGCGTCACTGAGTCGGGCAAACGCGCCGCGGTGGCTTACGCGCCTCGGACCTTCACCAACAAGCCCGAGCTGATGGCGCGAGGTGCGTTCACCGCTGTGGTGAACCTGGAGACGGGGCGGGTCACGAAGCTTCCCCACCAGGCATCGCTGGCGTACTTCTCACCCGGTTGCGGTGAGGGCGAGAACGCGGTCTTCACCCAGCTGTCCCACGACGGTGACAAGCAGAGCGGCAGCCGTCTCATCTCTGTCGACATGGCCGCGGGCAAGGCCGGAAAGCCCCTGCTGCTCGACGGACAGGTGACCTCCGCCGTACCGACCGCGGAGGGCATCGTCGCTGCCGAGGGCGGGCGACTGGTTCGGGTCGGCAAGGACGGAAAGCGGAAGACGATTGCACGTACGCATGGCGTTCCCTTCCAGCTCCAGGCCGACAAGGACGGGGGAGTCACGTTCATCGAGCGGGTTCCCGGTTCGGTATCGAAGAAGTCGGACGAAGGCGACAGCCAGGCACGCCGGGTGACTGCCCGGCAGATCAGAAGCGGCGGTGCCACGCCGGCGACGCTGGTGCGCGGTGGCCTGATGAAATGGGATCTGGCGTCCTCTGCCGATGGCACCGTGTACGTCACCGGTAAGGCCAAGTCGCTGGGGCCGTTGCCGGGAAGCGTCAGAAATCGGGGCGACCTGGCGAAGGACGACCGCATCTCCACCCGCGGCGAAGCAGCTGTGGGAACCGCCTGGGTGGCGGAGCAGGGGTCTCCTCTTCTCGCCCCCGAGGAGGGCGAATCCCGCCGGGTCCGGACCGAGTTGCGTTTGATGGGCACCGGGAAGACCGAGGTCCTCGAGGCACTTCCGGGTGGCAAGCCCCTGGGAAGCGCGAAGGTACGGTCTGCGGGGATCGCGATGTCCCCCGCACTGTCCGGTGGCAGGGCGGCGCCGAAGGCGCTGAAGACCACGGCACTATCGGAGACAGCGGCGTCCTCGGTACTCGGGGGATCGCCCACGGATCCGGTCGAGGCGGAGCGGACGTGTGCCGTGCCGCGTAACGACATACGTAAGCAAGCCTTCCAGCCGACCCCCCCCCGTCAGGTGGAGTGGGCCGCGGACCAGGCGGTCGCCGGGACACTGAACAAGTCCGTATCCCGGCCTGCGAACTGGAAGAACATGGGCATGCCTGCCTAACTTGATCTTTAACCTTGGGGTCCGAACGGGGCCTCGTACTTGATCACTCGGACTGGTAACTGCCTTATGCGCAGGTGGCCTTCGGCTGAGCATGTGATCCGACCAAGGAACACACAAGCTCAGCACGAAGGCCGTGGGATGAGTCTGCTGCATCACGTCGTCCGGCAGGATCCGTTTGCGGAACTGTCACGCTTCCGGGGTGAGTTCTACTCCTGTCTGACCAGGCGTGCGGACGCTCTGTTCGAGCTCGCGGACGCGGTGTTGTGCGCCGATGGTCCAGTCCGGTCGCTGGTGGAACTGTCGCTG
This sequence comes from Streptomyces sp. NPDC021012, assembly GCF_044333355.1. Taxonomy (NCBI): domain Bacteria; kingdom Bacillati; phylum Actinomycetota; class Actinomycetes; order Kitasatosporales; family Streptomycetaceae; genus Streptomyces; species Streptomyces sp. NPDC021012. The sequence goes on along the minus strand of NZ_JBIRQU010000026.1, from coordinate 310 downwards.
GTGGGCGAACACCGCCGCGGGCACGGTGGGCTCTACGACGCTCTGGCCGCGGGCCGGGTCGATGTGGCCCGGCTGCGGCGGGCCCTGGCGACGGTGTCGCTGCCGCGGGCGGCGGACAGCCGGCTGGTCCTGGCCGCCGACATCACCTGCTGGCTGCGGCCCAGTGCCCACACCTCACCGCAGCGGATCCTGTGCCACACCTACGGACGGGGCAAGGACCAGCACATTCCCGTTCCCGGCTGGCCCTACTCGGTGATCTGCGCGCTGGAGACGGGCCGCAGTTCCTGGACCGCGCCCCTGGACGCATTGC
>NZ_JBIRQU010000025.1:0-64050 GCF_044333355.1 Streptomyces sp. NPDC021012 | reverse complement strand
GACTACACCACCTGGCTCACCCACGCCGGCTACACCACCATCACCACCCACCCCACCAACACCCCCGCCACCCTCCTCATCGCCCGATAAACCCCACACACACCACAACCGGATAGCGCTCCGTACGCATACAGCCCGGCTCCCGGGAATGGCGAGCGGGTGCTTTTCCCTGCCCGGGAGAACGTGGGACTGCTAGCCTGCTCTGCGCTCAGCCACTGGTCCCGCACCATCAACTGCGCAAAGGAGTCCGGTGTCATGAAGGTGAACAAGTTCGCGTTCAAGGGCGTCGCCGTGATGACGGGCATCGTGTGCGCGTCGACCACGGTTCTGTCGGGTTCCGCCTCGGCCGCGACGCAGTTTCCGTCCGGAAACGGGGACGGAATCAGGGTGGACTGGAGCGGTCAATGGGTGAATGCCAATCGTCTCGAAGACATCACCCTGCAACTGTGCGACGCAACGCCGACGGACAAGAACCAGGCGTCGGCCGTGCTCCAGGGATACGTCAACGGAAAAATCCGAGTCGCGCCCACGGTGTTCCGGGTACCGATCGGCGACAAGGCCTGCTACGAATGGCGGAACGTCTTCCTCACCTACTTCCAGGACGGCGAAACCCTGGCATACGCACGCGTCCAGATCTACGGCTCCCAGGCCCCGACGGAGAGCTGGTTCACCAGGTGGGTCATCAACCCGTTCTGGGGCGCGTGACGAACGTTCCGCACGGCTCGACCACGGGAGGCACGCATGCGTATGCGAAAACCGGCACTGATGATGTGCGGCGTCCTCGGCGCCGCCCTCATGACCGCGACCACGTCCCAGGCGGCGACACGCGCCCCGGCTCCCTCGGAGTCGGCGGGAACCTGCCAGATCACGGCATGGGGGCACGTGGTCCCCGTGGTCTGCCGTGACCAGGCATATCTGAACGCGGACTGGACGGGTGACGGCATCAGGGACGAAGTCTTCTTCATCAGCCCGCCGAACAACTACGTCTACCGCATCTCCGGCAGCAGCAACGGGCCCGTCCGGGTGAGCAACGGAGTCGCCTGGACCATGGTCGGCACTCAGATCCGGGCCTCCGGATACCACCGGGTCTACGCCGCCACCGCCGGAGGCACGCAGATCTACGCGCAGCAGGAGGGCTCCACCTGGACCCCCTGGTACCGCTACGTGCCCTGACCGAGAGCCCCCGCACGGACCCTAGCCCCGCGCCGAGACCCGGTGGGCCCGGACGACCAGCGCGTGCACGGCCCAGGCCGGCAACGTGCCCACGGCGGCCACCGCGAGAGCCAGGTGCAGATGGGCCGCACCGGGAAGCGGGGCACAGGGGCCCGGGGCGAGGCAGCCTATGGCCCTCACCAGTACGCCCCAGGCCCACATGCCGAGCAGACCGGAGCCGAACGCGGCCAGCCCGCCCCGGGCCAGCGGGAGAGGCGCGTAACCGCCACCCGCCCACCACGCCGCCACCACCTGACCCGCGACCAGCACCCCCACCGTCGCCCACTCGGGGGCCGGAACACCGACCCACACCACCAGCACGGCCGACACCGCCGACGCCAGCGCCGTCGGCACGCCGAACCGCACAAGGGGACCCGGCGGCGGTCCCGGCGGACCGAAGCCGGTGAAGGTGTGCCGGGCACCGGGACGCCACGACACGTACTGCCCCACCAGCGGCACCACCACGGCCGTCAGGATCACCGGCACCATCAGCGGCACGACCCGGGTGAACACCAGCACAGCCGCACCACCCACGAACACCACCGCACCCGGCAGCGACGGCGCGATGAACACCGCCGCGTACAGCGTCATCGCCGGGAGCGTCAACAGGAAGGCCGCCACCGGCAGCACACCCACCACACCCACCACGAGAACCGTCCACAACACCCACCGCGGACGACGGCTACGGGCCAGGACCGGCCCCCACGCCCCGGCGACCAGCACCAGCCACCGTACGAGCGCCCAACCGCACAGCCCCGTCAGCACGAGATACGGCACGGCCAGCGACGCCCCTCGCCCGCCCACGCTCGCCAGGCTGAAGGCCTCCGACGGGGACAACAGCCGGAACACGCCCAGCCCCAGGCCCAGACCGAGCCCCGCCCGCCGCAGCCGCGCCGGGGTGAGGGAGCCCGGGGCGTGTGCCACCGCCTGCCACAGCACCGTCCCCGCCGCGCCCACCACCAGGCTCCCGGACAGGACCGTCGCGACGAGCTCCGTCACCGGCCCGGCCTGGCTGCCGCCGCCGATCGGCCCCAGCTGCACCATGTCGTAGAGGAAGGCGCCCGCCGCGCCGACCGCCCACAAGTCCCAGAAGCCGGGCTCGTACAGGACCCCGCGGTCGGCCAGCGCCCGCGCCCTCCGGGCGAGCGGTGGATGCACCCTCAGCAGGCCGTGCCCGCCGCCCTTGGCGTCCGACTCGGCCGGAAGAGCACCGAACAGCCTCCGCAGACCGTCCGCCGAACCCTCCCACTCCACCACCCGCGCGTCGGCGTACAGCTCCCGACTGCGCAGCACCGCGTTCTTGAGCAGCGTCACCAGTACGGCGAGCAGCAGGACCTGGACGGCGAACGCCAGGACGGAACCCGCGAGGGCGGGCCCGAGAAGCAGGGAGGCCGGAGCCCCGACGGCGGTCAGGGTCCCCAGTACGGGCATGCTCGCCCGCCACAGGATCAGTGTCAGGAAGGCGATGTCCAGGTCTCGGTTCCGGATGTGCGCCAGTTCGTGGAGGACGATGCTCCGGAACGATTCCCGGTCGAGCGAGTACAGGGTGAGCAGCCCGCCGCTCAGGGCCACTCTGCGGCGTCCGAGGTGCCCGAAGGCCAGAGCGTGGACGGCCGGGTTCAGCGGTTCGGCGAGGAAGACGACCCGTGCGCGTATGCCCGACGCGCCGAGCAGGCCGGCCAGATACGCGGACAGTTCGGGCATGCCGGTGAGCGGGCGGTAGCCGCGCCGCCGGGCACGGTGCCGGGGCAGGCCGACGTAGGCACCGAGGAGGGTCAGCAGCAGACCGGCCGAGACACCGGCGGTGACCAGTCGGCTCGCGTCGGCGCGCGGGTCCCGGCAGTCGCCCATGTCGAGCTCGGTCGGGATGCGGATGTCCGTGGCGGAGCCTCGTTGGCGGGCCGCCTCCTCCGTCGCCCGGGCGTAGCAGTCGCCGTACTCCAGCACCTCCTCCCAGCGCACCGCGGACAGCAGGACCGATGAGGTGCCGTTCACCAGCAGGGCCGACACGGCGGCCATCGCGGCGATGAGCAGCGCGAAGCGTACGGAGGTGCCGGAGGGCAGCGTGAACGGTCCCGGTCGGCCGCGCGCCGCCGGTGCCGCGGCCCACCGCTTCATCGACCGCCCCCGGCCGGTCCTTCCCCGCGAGCCCCTTCCCCGCCCTGCTCCTCCCCGCCCCGGTCGCCGGCGTCCGGCCTCTCCCGGGACAGCGTGGCGAGTTCCGCGACGATCCCGTCCGCGATCGCCCACGCCTGCTCCTCGGGCACCCGCCACCGGAGTGCCGCCCGCAGCGCCACCTCACGCAGCAGGGTCAGCTGTTCGGCGGTCAGCCGCTCCGCCTCCGCGGGCGTGGCGGCCGGTTCCTCAGTCGGTTCCTCGGTCGCGCCCTCGGTCGGTACGAGGGCGCGTCGCAGGCGACGGCGGCGGAACAGCCTCGGCAGCAGCCGGTTCCGGGTGGTGTCCACCGCGTCCGCGGTGGACTGCTGCGCGATGTGGTCGAGGACCTGGACCGCGGCGGAGAGCGCGGCCGTACTGATGAGCGCGGCGACCACGTCGAGACCTATCCCCAGCGGCTCGTCGCGGTGGGCCGGCCACAGCCGGTCCTTCGCGGGCGACGCGTGGAAGGCCTCGGCCGTCATCCGGAACTGGGGCAGTTCGTGCGGTGCCGCCGCGTCCACCGCGCGGCGCGCCAGCCGGGTCGCCGTCCCGATGTCGTAGCGTCCCCCGTCCCTGTCCCCGCCCCCGTACTCGTATCCGCGCATGTGATCAGACGCCTCCCCCACCATCCGACACTTTCGCCAACTCACCATGATGCCAGTGCAGTTGGAGGAGACACGAGAGCGATTCAGGGCTCTCCGAGCCGGCCGGGGTCACAGCAATCGGTCGACCAGCCCGTCGATGTAGTCCGGGGTGAGCGGGACCATGCCGAACAGGACGCGGATGTACATCGGGGCCAGGATGTGGTCCAGCACGTCGAGCGCGTCGAGTGCGCGCTCGCCGCGTTCGTGGGCGCGATCGAGCATGGACTGCAGTTGCCGGGTGCGTTCGGCGCGGAGCTCGTCGCCGGCCTGCAGGCCCTGCTGACCGTTGCTCGACAGGGCGACGGCCAGGCGGACCACCGCCAGACCGTCGGGTCCGGTGATTTCGCGGGCCACTTGGGCCGCGTAGGTGCGCAGGTCGCCGGCCAGGCTTCCGGTGTCGGGCATCGGCGACTGTGCGTTGAGGCGGGTGAGCGTCACGTCGGTGAGGAGGGTTTCCAGGTTGCCCCACCGGCGGTAGATGCTGCTGTCGGCCACGCCTGCGCGGGCGGCGACCTCGCCGACGGTGAAGCTGCCGTAGCCGCGTTCACTGATCAGCTCGGTGACGGCCTGGTGCACCTGCGCGCCGACGCGGGCGCTGCGCCCGCCGGGCCGTCGGGCTTGCTGTCGCTCGTTCATGCCCTCCACCTTAACGCAGTTATGACTTGCGTTTACGGGGCGACCCTCCCTACAGTCTCCAAACGCAGTCGTCGACTGCTTTAGAGCGCTCAGGTGCATCACCACCCGCGTCGGCCGTGGCCGGGCGCGACCGACGATGGAGGAATCCACATGACTGCTTCACATACGGCCTTAGGCGGTCGATCGAACCGGGCCGTGCTGCTCACGGTGACCTGCCTGGGCCAGTTCATGGTCCTGCTCGACAACACGATCGTCGGAGCGGCGCTGCCCGATATGCAGCACCGGCTGCACACCGAGTTGACCGGTCTGCAATGGATCGTCGACGCGTACGTGCTGCTGGTCGCCATGCTGCTGCTGTCCGGCGGCATCTTCGCCGACCGGTTCGGCCGCAAGCGGGTGTACCTGACCGGCGTCGCGGTGTTCACCGCCGCGTCGGTGCTGTGCAGCCTCGCGCCCTCGCTCGGCTGGCTGGTCGCCGGCCGGGTGCTGCAGGGCATCGGGGCCGCGGCGCTGAGCCCTGCCTCGCTGGCCCTGCTCGCCGCCGCCCATCCCGTACCGCAAGAACGGATCAAGGCGATCGGGCTGTGGGCCGGACTCAGCGGAATCGGCCTGGCCGCGGGCCCTGTGGCCGGCGGCGTGCTGACGGACGCCTTCGGCTGGCCCGCCATCTTCCTGGTCAATCTGCCCATCGGCGTGGTCCTTCTGGTGCTCGGTCTGCGCAGCCTCGAAGAGGCCCGCAATCCGAGCGCCTCCGCGATCGACGTCCCGGGGACGGTGCTGTCCGTTCTGGGAGTGGGGGCGCTGACCTACGGGCTGATCGAGGGGGGCGCCCGCGGCTGGACGTCGCCGGTGATCCTGGGAAGCTTCGCCGCCGCGGCGGTCCTCCTCGCCGTCTTCGTCGCCGTCGAAGCGCGTCGCTCCGCACCGATGCTGCCGCTGCGGCTGTTCCGGCAGCGTCTGTTCACCGTGTCCAACACCGCGATGGTCGTGGTGGGGTTCGCGCTCATGGGCTCGTCGTTCTTCTTCTCCCAGTTCTTCGTGTACGTCCAGGGCAGCTCGATCCTGCGCGCCGGCCTGCAGACCCTCCCCACCACCCTCGCCATGGTGATCGTCAGCCCGTACGCGGGCCGGCTCGCCGCCCGGTACGGCTTCCGCATCGTGGTCACCACCGGCCTGGCACTGGCCGGCCTGGGACTGCTTGCGCTCGGCATGGTGCACGCCGACACCGGCTACGGGAACGTGTGGTGGCGGCTGGGAGTCGTCGGCATCGGCTTCGCCCTGACCATGTCCCCGCTGACGGGAGCCGCCATCCAGGCGGTCGGCCCGCAGGAGGGCGGACTCGCATCAGGCATCAGCAGCACCACCCGGCAGATCGGTGCGGTGCTCGGCGTGGCGGTGCTCGGAGCCGTCGTCCGCACCCGGCAATCCGGCGGCGCCTCCTTCGAGACCGGCCTCGACAGCGCCTTCACCGCGGCCGGCGCCATCACCTTGGCCACGGCCGTGTTCACCGGCCTGTGGCTGGCGAGGTCCAAGCCCTCGGAAGACTCCGCGACACCGCGACGTTCCCCCGCCCCAGGCGCGGTCACCACCTCGAACGAGGCGAACGAGGCATCCGCGAACAGCCGTTGACGGCGACACCGGCCTCATCCGGACGAACTGCTCACGGCCGAACAAGAACAGGTCGGCGCGGACGTCGCCGGTCTCGGTCCGACCCCGAGAACGCCTGAGGTCCCACCGCGTCGACCGCATCAGGGCCCTGCCCCGGTTGGCGCCCGGGCCCGGACCGTGCGCGACTTCGGCATCATCCCGCCACCCCGTCACCCCGTCACCCCGTCACCCCGCAGTCGAGCGGCTGCGGCGCGCCGCCTGGTGGGACTGGCCCGCCGAACACGCCCGCACCCTCATGGCCGGAACCCCGGCCGACATCGCACGCGTCGCCACCGAGCACGGCCTGGGGAGGCTCTTGTGAGCTGGATGTCCGTCGAAGAGCACACGGTGACCGACAGCGCGGCCGGACCCTACGCCCTCACCACGGGCCCGGACGGCGCGCTGCGGTTCACCCTCGTCCACAGCGGCCGGATCGGCCGGATCGTCCCCGGCGAGAAGCCGACGAGCCACCGGCTCGACCCCGCCTGCGGGCCGACCGTCATCACCCCCGGCCCGGACGGCGCCCTGTGGACCGCACTGGAGACCGGCGCGCTCACCCGCATCGCTCCGTCGGGTAGCACTGCCTGACCGGCCCCCTCCCCCTTCACATGCCATCAGCAGCGGTCGCGCGCGCGGCACTCGGATCCGCCCGAACGACACGGGACCGTCCCGACGACACAGGGCCCGGCCGACGAAACGGCCCCGCCGGGTCTCCGGCGGGGCCGTTCTGCGTGCTCGTCAGCGGGTCATCGTTTCAGCGGGTGAACTCAGGCTTGAGCCAGAGGCCGCTGAGGCCGCCGTCGGTGTCCACTCCGATCACGGTTCCCTCTGCGAATGCGAGGGCCTGGTGGGTGGGGACGCCGGCTGTCACCTGTAGCCAGCCGGTGCGGGCGTCGAGCGTGAGGGCGTAGTTTCCGGTGTTCACGCGGACGGCGATGCCGGGGAGGGTGTCGAGTCCGGTGACCGTGACGGCGCCCCTGGGATGGGGCGGGGGGGTTACGGTGCCGGAGCGCCAGGCTTCGCGGGGGGCGTAGCCCGAGGCGAACAGGAGCTTTCCCGTGGGGAGGTGGACGGTGAGGTCCACCGGGCCGACCGAGATCTCGGTGCGGTCCTGGCCGCCGCCCTGGAGGTGTGCGAGCGGGGTGGCCTCCTCGTAGAAGAGGGAGAGTTCGTCCTCGATGTAGAGGAGCTTGCCCGGTGTGGGGTCCTGCTGTCGGTCGAAGTGGAAGATCACTGGTTCACCAGCCCCTGAACTGGAAGTGCAGGATTTTTCGGGTCTTGTAGTTGACGACCAGTTCGTAGGATCCGCGACGGCCGTTGAAGGAGCCCCGCGTGTTCCAGGCGATGGCGTTGCGGGCGCCTCGCGGGTCGCGCATCGCGCGGCCCCTGGTGACGTTGCGCAGGTGGTGGGCGGAGTGCATGTAGGGCCTGCTGTACCGGTGTCCCCACGAGGTGCGGGTGTATGTGTACTTGTGGATCTTACGCCGTACCCGCCAGCCCCGGTACGCCATCTTGGCGCCGCGGTAGATCTTGCCGCAGTAGCGGAAGCAGGCCATGCCCAGTCGTGCCACGCCGAGGACCAGCGGGACCCAGCGGCCGTCGGTGTCGTACTTGTTGACCGGGTCGGCGAACCCGTACTCGTAGGCGTTGGCCGATCCCCCGCGCACCGGGTCCGTCTGGAGGAAGCGGCCCGTGGCCGGGTTGTACAGGCGTACGCCCATCAGGGTGAGGCCGGTGACGGTCTCGGTGGAGCGCTGCTTGGCGCCGAGCCAGTTGTACCGGGCGGCGGTCCGGCCCGCCCGGGGGTTGCCGTACTCGTCGCTGTCGAGCGCCACGGGGGCGCTGGACGTGTCCAGCGGCAGTTGGAGGGCCACGTCGCCGTGGATGGTGGTGAGCTGGAGGACGGTGTCGCCGGTCTTGCCCGTGGTGGCGGCGAGGTCGCCGGTGGTGGATTCGACCATGCGGGTCAGGTCGCCGGTGGCGGTGTCCTCCACGATCCAGCGGGGGGCGTCGCCGTCGCCGTCGTAGTGGTTGGTCTTGGAGCCGGTCCGGGTCCAGGTGCTGCCGCTGCCGGTCTCGGTCCTGAAGGAGCGGAAGCGCAGGGCGGCGTCGAGCTGCCAGGTCTGCCGCGTGCCGTTCGCGGTCTGCTGGTGGGCCAGGTCGTTGGCGTAGTAGCCGATCGTTCCGTCGCCCGGCACCGAGGTGGTGCGGCCGAACGCGTCGTAGGCGTACCCGGCGTCGACGATGCGGTCCGCGCTGTCGTAGGTGTGGCTGGTGGTGGCGCCTCCGGTGGTGGGGCAGTCCGCTCCGGGGCCGCCGGCCGCGGAGGTGAGCGTCTTGCGGTTGGCGCGCGCGTCGAAGGTGTACGCGCGCTTGGTGCAGACCGTGTCGGCGGTGTCCTCGACGGTGGTCAGGCGGCCGGCGGCGTCGTAGTCGTACTCCTGGCCGGACCATCCGGCGTGGCTGGTGACCTGTCCGTGCACGGACTCGGTGACGGTGTCGGAGTAGACGGACGTACCGTCGCTGTCGCGGGTGTAGCTGCGCTTCAGCGGGGCACCGGTGGGGTCCTCGCTCAGGGTGAGGGTGTAGCCGCCGGGGAGCTTCTCCGTGGCGACGGAACCGTCGGCGTCGTAGGTGGTCTGGAAGACGCCGGCGACGGAGTCGGTGGTCTTCGTGGCCAGGCCGCGCGGCTCGGCCGCGTGGTCATAGGTGTAGGTGGTGGTCGACGGCGCGTTGTCGGTGACCTTCACCTGCCGGTCCAGCAGGTCGTAGTCGGTGGTGGTGACGCCGCCGTCGGCGTCCGTGTAGGACGTCTGGCGGCCGAGCTTGTCGTACGCCCTGGTGAGGGTTCCGCCCGTCGGGGAGACCGTCCTGACCACGCGCCCGGTCACCGGGTCGTACTCGGTCGTCACCTCGGGCACGGCCTGTCCGGTGCCGCCGGTGACGGCGACCTTGGTGGGACGGCCGGCGTTGTCGTGGGTGGTCGTGGTGGTGCGGGTGACGCCGTTGGCGGTCTCGGTGACTTTCGCCGGGGCGCCCCACCCGTTGTATTCGGTGGTGGTGGTCGGCAGCTGTGCCGGGTTGCCTCCGCCGCCCGTGATCGCGCCGCCCGGTGCGGTGGAGCAGACCAGGTCGGCCCATTCGGGGCGGCCCTGGCAGGTGCCGGTGCCGGTGGCGGACCAGTAGGTGGTGACGAGCGTGTTCGCGGAGGTCGCGGTTCCCCCGGGGAGGATCAGCGCGGTCTCACGGCCCTGCGTGTCGTACTGCTTGGTGGTGGTCAGCGCCAGTCCGCCGGGGTCGACGATCGTGCTGACCGGCAGGCCCTTGGCCCAGTCGAACGTGGACTGGGTGACGCGGGTCTCGCCGTGGACGCCGGGGTGTTCGCGGACCTGGGCGCCGTTGGTGATGCGGGTGACCTGGTCCTTGACCTTGGCGGTGCCGTCGGTGGGCCGGCCCGCGTCGTACTCGTTGACCGTCCAGGACCGTGCGGTGACGGACGTGCCCGCCGCGACCAGTGTGGTGGTGCCCGACTTCAGGTCGGCGGTCAGCTCGATCCGGCGGAGCGGGCCGAACTTCTCCAGCTCGCGGACGCCGCTTTCGTCGTGGACGGACTTGGTCGACAGGAGTTCGGCGCGTTCCGCACCGGTCAGCTTGCCGATGCCGAGGTCGGCCCGGACGGCCTGGTCGGCGGCGGTGGTGCCGACGGCGACGGCCCGGTTGGCGGCCGAGAGCTCTCGGACGGTGTTGCCGAAGCGGTCGTACTCCGTGGTGGAGACGTGCCCGCCGGGGGTGGCCGTGTTGACGGAGCGCCCCGAGACTCCCATGTACGTGATGTTGGCGCGCGCGTAGGAAGCGGCGGTCAGGCCCGCTCCCGTGTGGGAGGCGGGTGCGGAGTCGGCCGGGAAGACGGCGGCCGCGTCGGTGGGGGCGTCGAGCTGCCCCCAGGCCTTCACGTCCGCGGCGCCCATTCGGTACGGGGCGGTGGTGCCCGTCAGCGGTACGTCGTAGACGACGCTGGTGGCGGCGGTGCCCTGTTCGACGTCCTTGGTGCCCTGCTGCAGGCCGGAGCGGGAGGCCTTGAGGAGCATGCCCGGGCCGGCGGTGGCGGCGTCGCCGGCCTGGCCGTACGTGAAGGACCAGGGCAGTTCGCCCGCGGGGGTCAGGCCGGTGACCCGGCCGGCGGAGTCGTAGCCGTAGCGCGTGGCGGTGGCGTATCCGAGCTGCGGGTTCCACGTCTCGCTGAGGCGGCCCGCCTCGTCGTACAGGTACGACTGGATCGGCTTGGCCGTCGCCGCCGCGGCGCCGGGCTCGGTGGACCAGAGACGGATCTCCTTCACCTGGCCGGCGAAGTCGCCGGAGGCGGAGGCGGTGGCGGTGGTGGAGGCCCCGTAGACGAACTCCAGGGCGCGGCAGCCCTTGGTGGACGGCGTGGCGGTGCACGTGGCGGCCGACACCGCCGAGGTGGGGGCGATGATCCGCTTGGGGCGGGCCAGCTTCGCGGTGCCCGCGGTCACCGTCTCGGAGACCACGGTGGTCGTGGAGCCGCCGACCCCGTCCTGCAGCGACGAGGAGACCTGCCAGGTGGTGGCCGCCGCGTCGGGCTTGGTGAACTGCGTGACGGTGCCCTCGGTGTCCGTCAGGGTGAAGGCCCCGGTGACACTACCTGTCAGCGTCAGGCCCTCCGCGCCCGGCTCGGCGATCCAGCCGGTCTTCGCCGCGTTCGCGGTGAAGTGCGTCTCCTCGCCTTCGGAGTCGACGACCGCGACGGCGGTGTCGGAGGTCCTGCGGAGGTGGGAGTAGTCGGACTCGGTCAGCTCGGCGACCGTGCCGGAGACCCACTCCTTGCCGAAGATCGCGGCCTGGCCCTCCTGCTTGGCCCCCTTGTCGGGGGTGCGGGAGGACGCCGTGCGGGAGACGGAGAGGTCGAACGCGGAGGCTTCCGTGGCCGACAGGGTGTAGTCACCGGTGAGCAGGTTGACCGAGCCGGGTCCGACCTCGTCGGACGCGGCGCCCTGGGCGTTGCGGTCGACGATGACGGTCAGGGGCTGGGTGGCGCCGGCGGCGAGGTTCGGACCGGTGAGGTCGGCCTTGATCTGGACCGTGCCGTCCGGGTCGACCGTGTCGGTGGCGTTCCACACCAGCGGGGCGTTCCGGCCGCCAGTCATGGGGACGGGCCAGGCGGTCAGCGCGGTGCCGCCGGCGGTGACGTCGCCGGCCGGGATCCGTACCCACGGGTCGGCCGCGGAGCGCCGCCAGGAGAACGAGACGCTGTCGTACGTGGTGCCGTCGGCCTCGGCGACCAGCGCCAGACGGCGCGCCGTGCGCTCGCCCGCGGCGGGCTGGACGAAGCCGCCCGGACCGGCGTGGAAGGTGTACTCGATCGCCTCGGACTTGTTGTCCGCCTTGTCCACCGAGCGGACCTGGAGGACGTGGGTGCCGTCCTTGGGCGGGGTGACGGAGAGGGCCTTGGCTCCGGCGGCGCCGCCGGTGGACACCTTGGTCCAGGTCACTCCGTCGAGGGACCATTCGAGCCAGTTGTGGTCGGCGGCGGGCGGGGTCACGGTGAAGGTGCCCGCCTGGCCCGCGCCCTTGACCCACGCGTTCGCCGGGTAGTCCGTCGACATGATCCCGGTGGGGGCGGAGGGGGCGGAGGTGTCGACCGTGAACGTCTTCTCCGCGGACCATCCCAGGTTGTAGTGGGTGCCGTCGTAGGGCGAGGTGCGGAAGCGGTACGTCTTGCCGTTGGCCAGCACGCCCGCCGGGACCGTCACCGGGGCCGGCTGCCCGGAGGGCACGAACGCCGACCGCAGTACCTCGCCGACCTGCGCGCCGGTGGCGTTGTCGAAGATCTGGAACGCGCCCTGGACCTTGTCGCCGTTCGCGTCGACGAACGTGTCGCGCAGCGTCGGCGTGACCGTGTTGACGACGTAGGAGCCGCCGTAGGAGAAGAACGGGGCGCCCGCCTCCTGCTTGGTGCCCGTGCGGGGACGGTAGTTGTAGGTCACCGTCAGCTTGGGCGGGTTGGATGCGGCGTCGGCCGAGTTGACCCGCTTCCACTCCTTGGTGTCGTTCTCGTCGGTGGCCCGCAGGCCCATGCCCGCGTGGCCCCACTTGTTGTTGGACCAGTGCTGGACGAGGTCCTTGACGTCGGCGGTGATCCAGCCGTCGGCGGCGCAGGCCGTGTTCCCCTTGGTCTGGGTGGAGGTGGCCATCTTGGTCACCATGGCCGGCCGGTTCGTCCAGCGGGAGGCGGTGGAGGCGTTGTTGGCCGTCCACACCTCCCAGGGCTGGGCGGTGCAGTCGGTGTTGCCGGAGTGGAAGTTCCACAGGCTGAGCGTGGCGCTCGAGATCAGGGCGTCGGAGACCGGCGCGGTGTTCCAGGTGATGTACGACTGCGCGAGGCGGTAGGTGCCGTCGGCGTTCTTCGTGCCGGGGTTGCCGAAGTCGAGCTCGACGTCGTTGGACCAGTCGACGGTCTCGCCCTGCTGGACGTAGGTGTCGAAGACGCTGCTCAGGGTCGAGGTCGAGGGGTCGACCGTCACCGGGTACGTGGTCTGCGGATCGGCGAGGAACTCCGCGTCCGGGGTGATGACCAGGTCGACGCCGTCTTCGGTCCTGACGACCTTCATGGCGACCCGGGCCCGGCGCGTGTGCTCGCCGGAGACCTTGTCCACGGTCGCGTCCCACATGACCGGGGCCGGCATCGTGGCGGTCTTCTTCGACTTCTCGTCGGTGAAGAGGACGCTGCCGTCGGCCTGCTGAGCGACCTTCAGGCCCTTGGTCTTCAGCGGGAGGGTGTACGAGAAGCCCGCCGCGGGCCTGGTCTTCACCTCGACGAACTGCTCGAAGCCGGTACGCGTGGCCTCGACGACCACGTCCGCGCCGGGGACGGCGTTCACGTAGGTCGCGCGGGTGCCGTCGATCTCGGGCCTGGGCAGGCCGCCGCGCCACTGCAGGGTGATCTGCTGGTCGCCCTCGCCGAGGGTCACCAGGTCGGTGGCCGGGGCGGCCTGGGCCGCCTTCAGCGAAGGAGCCTTCGCGCCGGACCTGCCCGCCAGCCTCAGGCCCCGGGGGTGGGCCTTGGACTCGACGGAGCCGTCGGGCCGGGCGGCCAGTTCGACGTCGACGTCGCGCCACTCGCCGGTCGCGGGGTCGCGGAAGCGGATCGGGCCGCCGGCGATCTCGGACGTGAGCGAACCGTCCTTGTTCACCCACGTCGTCGACGTCTCCGTACGCTCCGACAGCGCCTCGACCCGCTGGCCCGACAGCCGCGCCGCCACCCGTGCCGACGGGATGTCAGCGGCCTGGGTGGCCGCCGGCTTCTCCACCTCGGCGGGCGCCGCCGAGACCTCGTTCTCCGCCGCCATGGCAGAGCTTGCGCCGTCGAGCAGCGTGACGGACAGGGCCAGGGCGACACTGCCCGCGATGCAGCGCAGGCTTCCCCCGGTCCAGGGCCGGCCGCGCTCCTCGGGCGCGGGTATGTGAACCGTCATATCTCCTCGGTCTCTTACGAACTTTCACACCGCGTACGTACGGTGCAAAGCGAAGATAACGAGTCATGAATCATCCAAAACTGACCCAAGATCAATTAAAGGAACGGTCAAGTTCTGGTAAATTCAGTGATCTGCGACACAGCTCGAACGGGCGGGGCCCGATCAGTGCGGTGACGGTTGCGGGTTCAGGGCCTCGGCGACGGTGCAGCCGCCCTCTCCGGGCATGCGCTGGATCCGGGACGGCACCCACACCTCGGTGGCGCCGGGGGCCACGCGGGCGAGGAGGCAGTCCTGCGCGTCGAAGCCGTTGCCCCGTACCAGCAGGAGGACGCCGACCCGGCCGCCGTCCGCCTTCACCTCGGTACGGATGGCCGGATCCAGGTCCAGGGCCGCGAGCGCACGGCGCACCTCGGTCTCGTCCACCCGGCCTCCCGCAGCCACTCGGGGAAGTTTCGCGCGGAGCTCCCCGTACGGCAGTCGGGGCGGTTCGGGTGGCGGGGGAAAGGTCAGCGCCGGGCCGTCCGGGCAGTCCACCTCACGGGGATCCTCGTCCCACTCCGAGTCGGGTGACACCCGCACCGTGAAGCAGTGCCGCACGACGTACTGCTCGGGGAAGATCCATCCCTCGTACGCGAAGCCGGACGTGCGGACGACCACATCGATGCCGTCCCCGTCGTGCGTCGAGGAGCCCGTCACCCGCAGCACCTCGACCCCGTCGATGAGGGAAGCGGAGCGCCCCACCTCCTCCGCCGTGCGCGGACGCTGACTGTACAGCCGCTGCCCCGCCCTCTTGGCCACTTCCCGGGTGGCGGCCGTCCCCTCGTCCTCGGAGAAATGCACCACCCCGTAGCCGATGGCGAACAACAACAGCGGGGCGAACACCAGTGATCGACGCATGCCGCCACCCTTACGACACCGCGCCCGACGGGCAACCGCGCGCGTACTCGGACCGGCCCAGGCGATCGTACTCAGACGGCCCTGACTCCCGGAGGACTCTGCGAGCAGGTCGATCGAGCGCCTCAGTGCGTCAACTCAGTTACATGGATGACGGGTTGACAGGTACGTCCGGATGGCGACCCCGGTGGTCGGCTACTCTCGGCGCTCGTCATCATCGAGGGCGGGGAGCAGGCGCATGTGGGACCTCGAGGAAGGCGACCCGGCGGAGATCGGGTCGTTCCGGCTCGTGGCGCGGCTGGGGCGCGGCGGCATGGGCACGGTCTACCTCGCCACGCGGGAGGGGAAGGACGGCCATGTCGCCGTCAAGACGATCCGGAACGAGTACGCGCAGGAGGAGGGTTTCCGGCGCCGGTTCGCCCGGGAGGCGACGGCGGCGAGTGCGGTCAGGAGCCCGCACACGGTACGTGTCGTCGGCTTCGACACCCAGGCGCGCGAGCCGTGGCTCGCCACCGAGTACGTGGACGGGCCGTCGCTCCGGGACCACGTCCGGAGCCACGGGCCCCTGGCGTTGCCTGCCGCCGTGGACCTCGCCCTCGGCCTCTCCTTCGGCCTCGCCTCCATCCACAAGGCCGGCCTCGTGCACCGCGACCTCAAACCCGGGAACGTCCTGCTGACGGAGAACGGCCCGAAGATCATCGACTTCGGGCTCGCGTACGCCACCGACTTCAGCCACGCCACGCACACCGGAGCGGTGCTCGGCACCCCCGGTTACTTCTCCCCGGAGCAGGTGCAGGCGAGACCGGTCAGCGCGGCCTCGGACATCTTCGCGCTCGGCGCCGTCCTCACCTTCGCCGCCTCCGGCGACCACGCCTTCCGGGGCGTCACCCCCCTCACCGCCCAGTACCACGTCGTCCACGAGGAACCGCAGCTGGACGAAGTCCCCGGAGAGCTGCGGGAGATGATCGCCGCCTGCATGCACAAGGATCCATGGGAACGACCGCCTCTGAGTGCCCTGCTCTCCCATCTGACATCGCTGCGCGCCTACGGCTACAAGAAGACGGCAGCCAGTCTCCGTCGGCCCTTGCCGGCGGACGGGGAGGGAACCGGAACCCACACGGACGCGCCCACCGCGGTTCCCTCCAGGGCCGGTCGGGGCCGGTGGACCGTTCTGACCGTGTCGGTCGCGGCCTCGGTCGCCCTCGGGGTGGCGATCGGCCCCTGGCTCCTGCCCGGATACGGCAGAACGACCGCGGTGGCCGCGGACGCCTCGGCCACCGCGCCGACAGCCGGTCCGGCGGCCTCGTCCCCCACGCCACCGCTCGAAGAACCGACGATCACTCCTTCACCCGGCGCGACGGACGGTGAACCACTGGAAGAAACGACCACCGACCCCTACATCGAGACACTTCTCAGCTCGCTCACCTACAACCCCGTCCGAGCCAGGTGCGCGGTCGAGGGCGATGGCATGACCGACGAAGGCATGGTGGTGTCGAATACCACCGACTACAGGATCTCCGTGAACTCACTGGCGTACGGGGGCAGGATCCTTCCGCGGGCCGTGATCACAGTCGGCGGCTTCTCCCTCTCGACGACGGACGAGCCCGTGGTCGTTCACCTCAAGCTCCCCAAGGGAGAAGACGTGACGATCCCGGTACCGGAGGGGAAGAAGGAATGGTCCTTCCGGTGGCCTGACGTCCTGAAGACGGCAGAACTGTCGGAACCGTACGAGACGAGGGAGCCGGTGACTCTTCTGGGGTCGTACACGATCACGGTCGTCCATGGATCCGTCCGGGCGTGCGACGGGTTCGAGGGCGACCCCCTGGACGCGATGTCCCAGCTTTCCTGACCCGACTGCGGCCCGTGGAGCGGAAGCCTCGAAGCCGCTCGACGGGTCGCCACTGGACTGGGACAAGTCGCTTGATACAAAGCCGACTTGGAAGCACCGACTACCGGTCGGCCGCCCGGATCTTGTGGCGGCACAAGACCCTGGTGTGGTTACCTGCCTTCATGACCGTGATCGCGCTCTGCCGCCACGTCGTCGCCCATGCGTGTCCCGCCACCGCGTGTCGGTCCGCCGCGAGCTGACATCCCGCTCCGGAGCCTCACCCCCCAGGGAGAGCCATGCATCACCCCGCCGACACAGCCGACCAACAGACCGTTCGATCAACGCGGTTACCGAACAAGCCGAGGACCGTCGTCATCACCGGAGGTACGGACGGCATCGGGCGGGCCCTTGCCGAGGAGCGGCTCGAACGGGGCGACACCGTCGTCGTCATCGGCCGCACACCGCGGAAGGGCGAGGCCTTCCTGGAGCGTGCCCGCTCGCTCGGTGCGGCGGACCGCGCGCGCTTCATCCGTGCGGACCTCGGTCTACTGGCCGACAACCGGCGCGTCCTCGACGAGGTGCGCGCCGTGTTCCCGGTCGTCGACGTGCTCGTGTTCTGCGCCCGTTTCTACCGTTCGGACCGGGCCGAGACCGCCGAGGGCATCGAGGACGTGTTCGCCCACTTCTATCTGAGCCGCTATCTCCTGGGCCACGGCCTGGCCGGGCAGTTGGGGCGGTCCGAGCGGCCCGTCGTCGTCAATGTGGCCGGGCCCGGTGCCGGTCTCGAGCTGATCCACTGGGACGACCTGGAGTTCCGGAACGCGTACCACGGGGGCGCGGCCCTCGGCCAGGCCGGGAAGCTCAACGACCTGCTGGGGGTCTCCTCCGCGGCGCGGTACGCCGACATCGGCCTGCGCTATGTGCTCGTCCACCCGGGCCCGACCGTGACCGGCCTCGTCGGGCAGTACGACGCGGAGACACAGCGGTACATCGACGCGCAGCAGCTCACCGCCAAGCCCGTCGCCGAGGCGCTCGGTCCGATCGTCGCGGCGATCGACGCCCCTCCGCGGCAGTCGCTGAGCGCGTTCGTCGAGGGGCGTGAGATCGACGTACGGGGCGAGGGCTTCGACCCGGAGGCGGCACGTCGGCTGGAGGAGCTGACTGAGGCGTTCCTCAAGGACCTCAAGGACCTCAAGGGCCGATAGCGGGCGCCCACAGCCCCAGCCCCCGGCCTCAGCACTTGGCCGGGGCGTCGGCTCCGTAGGCGCGCAGGAAGGTGTCGACCGCGGGGCCGCAGGGGCGCAGCCGCCCGGAGATCGTCGGCCGGGCCTGGCTCAGGGCGCGCGCTCGACACCCACGTCAGCGCTGCGGTCGAAGATCGGCGCTCCTGGTCTCGTCGTCACGGTGCGCGGAGTCGGCTTCCGGTTCGGCGAGGGGTGGGGATGCTTCGGCACCGCGGCGGCCGGCCGTCACGGCCACCAGTGCCGCGACGAGGGAGCACAGTCCGCCGGCGACGAAAGTGGCCCGTGCCCCGGCGTGTTCGGCGACGCGTCCCATGAGGAGCGCGCCGAGCGGTGTCGATCCCTGCAGGATGAGGGTGTAGAGGCCGAGCACCCGGCCGCGGTAGCGCGGGTCGCTGCCCAACTGGATGCGGTGGTTGGCGGCCTGGGCGAAGTGCGTCGTCGTGAGGCCGGTGACGAACAGCAGGGCGGCCGCGGTCCCGTAGGTGGGCGCCCACCCGACGGCCGTCTCCGCGACACCGAACGCCGCCGCGGAGACGATCACCAGGCGCTGCGCGGGTCGGTCGCGGCGCAGCGTGCCCGCGAAAGCGGCGACGAGCGAGCCCGTCGCGAAGGCCGCGGTGACCAGGCCGAACGTGGCGGCGTCGGAATGGAACACGGTCTTCGCCAACAGCGGCAGGGTCAGCTGGAAGTTCATGCCGAAGACGGCGACCGCCGCGACGAGCGCCAGCGGCACCAGCACGTCGGGGCGGCGCGCCACGTACCGCAGCCCGTCCCCGACCCTCGCCCGGTCCCGTCCCGGTGCCGCCCCGCGCAGCCGGGTCGGATCCATCAGCCGCAGCGCCGCCACGGTCGCCAGATAGCTCACGCCGTTGACGAGCATCACCCAGCCCGTGCCGAGGAAACCGATGAGGAGTCCCGCGCCGGCCGGCCCCACGATCCGGGCCACGTTGAAGTACGCGGCACTCAACGCCGAGGCGTTGGGCAGCAGTTCGGCTCCCACGAGTTCGCCCACGAAGGACATGCGGGCCGGGATCTCGACCGCGTTCACCAGTCCGAGCGCCAGCGCGAACCCGTACACGCTCCACAGCCGTACCGCGCCGGTGAGCACCAGCGTGCCGAGTACGAGCGCGAGGACGCCCGAGACCAGGTTGGCGACCGTCAGCAGCCGACGCTTGTCGAACCGGTCCGCGAGCCTGCCGCCGTACAGGGTGAGCAGCAGCACCGGGGCGAACTGCAGGGCGGTGACGGTGCTCAGCGCGGTGCCGGAGTCGCCGGTCATGCCGAGGACCAGCCAGTCCTGGGCCACGACCATCATCCAGGTGCCCATGGCCGAGACGATCTGGCCGATGACGAAGAGGCGGAAGTTGCGCACGCGCAGGGAGGCGAAGGCCCGGGCGGTGGCCGATGTCGTCATGAGGTGACACCCGTCCCGGCGTCGGCGGCGGCTTTCCGCAGCCGTACGGATTCCTCCAGGAAGGCCAGCGCCCGCAGGTGATAGGTCCTGGCGGCCAGGCCGAGGCTGATGTTGTGCCCGGCGTCCGGCAGCCGCTCCACGAGGACGCGGGGTGCCGCGGGGAACAGGGAGGCGAGTTCGGCCAGGTCCTCGTCGGTGTGCCCCCACCATGCCTCGTACTCGGCGAAGGTCAGCCGCACCGGTACCCGCACGCGGGGCAGCACCTCCGCGCTCAGCCGCGGCCAGTGCGCGACGCCTTCGGCCTCGCGGGGCGGCATCGCCGTCACGATGTCCGCGCTCGCCCGCACGGCGCCTGGCGGATACAGGCGCGACGGACCCCAGTTGAGCCGTCGTCCGCGCAGTCCGTGCAGTGCCCGCGCCCCGTCCAGGTCGACGGCGGGGCGCCGGCCGCAGCCGGACACGTCCACGGCAACGACGGGCAACGGTCCCGGCTCCGCGGCCAGCCGCAGGGCGAGTTTGCCGCCGTACGAGTGCCCGAGCAGCAGGAGACCCGCGCCCCGGTCGCCGTCCGCCGTGAAGGCGGCGAGCGCCGAACGGACCGTCGCCGCCTGCTCGTCGAGGGTCCGTCCGTGCGGGAAGCGGTCGGCCGACCGGCCGTATCCGGGCCGGTCGAGAGCGAGCACGGTGAACCCGAGCCGGGAGCCGAGGGCGAGCAGCGACAGATCGGGGTGGGCCGGGCTGTCGAAGTACCCGGCCCCCATGCCGCCGCCGTGCAGGGCGACGACCGTGGCGCGCGGGCGCTGCCCCACCGGTTCCGCCAGCAGTCCGGACAGCGGGGTGTCCCCGCCGCCGAGCGTGACCGGCCGCCCGCTGCCCCGGTCGGTTCCCGTGGCGCCGGCTTCGCGCCCGTCGGCCCGGGTCATGCGGCCGGCCCGGTCGACAGGGCACGCGGCGCGATCCGGCGGCCTTCCGGACCGCGCCGGGCCACGGCCATGGCGTGCCGACCGTCGCCGGGCAGGTCGTGCGCCGGCCGTCCGGTGGGCACGCCGGCCACGCCCGGACGCCCGCCCGGGTAGACGTGGCCGAACCCGTGGGCCGGTCCGGTGCCGAGCCCCTTGAGGCGGGCCTCCTTGCGCACCCCTACCGCCGGCATCGGCCTCGACCCCGGCTCGCGCACGGTCAGGACGTGCGTCTCCCCCACGCCCACGGTCACCACGTCACGCACCCGTACCTCCCACTAGCCCCCACCGCACCAGCGTCGCCGTCGCGGACCCCCTCTTCAACACCCGCCAGTTCACATCACCGCGCTCAACGACAGGTGGATCTCAAGTGGATGCGGGCGAGGTCGGAGAACGTCAGGGGAACGTCAGGTCCCGGGCGGGATGTACAGGATCTCGTCAGCGCCCGTGTGGACGGTCCCGGCGGGAGGCGTACGCCGCGCCCACCTCCGCCAGTCCCTCCAGGCCGCCGTCGGCGCCACCGCCTCCGTCCACGCGGGCGAGCAGGAGCACCCGGGCCGGCGCGCCGGCGGCTGCGTACGCGGCGAGCCGGTGGTGACCGTCGAGCACCGCGCCCACCAGCCACCGCTCCTCGTGGCGGGCCTCCACGTACCGGTCGTCGATCCAGCCGAGGACCACGGCGGCGGGCCGCTTTCCCGCCTCGATGGCGGCCGTGTGCCGGGTGACGGCCGCCGGGTCGAGCGCCTGCGGCGGCTGCGAGGGCAGGAGGGCGCCGTACGTGAACGGCACCCGGCCGCCCGGGACGGGCGCGGTGAGCTGGAAGTGCGGGACGCCGGGCCAGTGGTCCTCGGGGCGGTCCTCAGCGTACTCGGAGTCGTCGCCGTCCTCCTCCGCCCGGGCCGCCACGCGGCGGTACCACCACGACCGGGCCGGCTCGGACACGCGCTCCAGCGGGAGGTCGAGCAGGAGGGCGCGGTAGTGACCGGTCTCCAACTCGCCCAGCACAGGGCTCCATTCGGCGAGCAGCGCGGTGTCGAGCCGGTCCAGGTCGGCCAGTCGCCCGCGCATGCCGGCCGCGAGCCGGGTCGCCTCGCCGTCCGGCCAGCCCAGCAGCGTCAGGCCCAGCTCGCACGTGTCGCACGACGAGCCGACCCGGTACAGCGGTTTCCCGTCGAACGTCAGGGACCGGTCCCAGCGCGGCCAGGAGGAGCCGGGCGACGGCGGGTCGTAGGCGACCCGGATCCGGCCCGCGCCTCCGTCGACGGAGAACCGGGCCCGCGCGCCGGACTCGACGACCAGGTCCCGCACCACCGCGGGCTCGCGCCCGGTCCGTCCGTCGGCCCAGGCGGCGCGCACGGCCGCCGCGTACTCCGCCCCGCGCGCCCGCTCCGGCAGGAGCGGGTCGCGTCCGGTCAGCTGTACGAGCGCGTGATGGACGTCGTACACCCGCTCCTCACCGCTCTCGGCCAGCCATCGAAGCAGGTACGGCACGGCGGCGGGATCGTCCATCAGCTCCAGGGCGACGGCGAACGCGACGTGGTCGAGCCCGGTCACCTCGGACAGCCCGCCGGCGATCGGGGCCGTCCACTCACGGGCGCCGAGACGCCCCAGCGCGAGCGCGGCGCGGCCACGCACGGCGGGCTCCTCAAGGAGGGCGCCGAGACCCGGGGCGAAGGACGGGTCCCCGGAGAGTCCCATGGCATCGACGAGTTCGGGCGCGGGCGGGCCGTCGGCGCGAATACCGCTCCTCCCGGATGCCGGGTCCGCCTCCCCGTACGTACGCAGCAGCTCCGCGGGCAGCCGTAGCTCGCGTGCCACGGCGGTCCTCAGCAGGTCCCGGCGCTCGTCGGCGGCGAACGCGGGCTCGGCGAGCAGCCGCAGCAGCACCTCGTCGCCCGTCCCCCCGAGTATCCGGAGGAGCCAGGTCAGGTAGGGGCGGAAGGCGGCCCGGCCCCCGTCCGTGTCCGCCCGGTACAGCTCCTCGACCGCCTCTGCGAGACCGCCGGGCCGGTCGGTGTTCAGCGCGTACAGTGCGGTCCACGGATCGTCGGCGCACAGAGCGGCGTGCAGACGTACCCGGACGGTGTCGTGATCCCCCATGCGGACAGTATCGGCCACGGGCGGGAGGCGGCGGCGGTCCCGTGCGGAGCATCGACGTGCCGACGCGCACGGGTGAGGCGTAGGTGTCGGAGACCTCGATGCCGGGGTTCAGGCCAGCCCCGCCGCAAGGGCCCGGCGGACGGCGTCGGCGCGGTCCTGGATGTCCGCCTTGGCGAACAGGTTGTTGATGTGGGTTTTGACCGTGGCCTCGCTGATGAAGAGCTTTTCGGCGATGGCCCGGTTCGGCAGGCCCTGGCCGATGAGGGTGAGGACTTCCCGTTCGCGGCGCGTGAGGTCCTCGGGCAGTGGCTGGGGGGACGCTGACGCGCGGGTGCGGGCGGCGGCCAGGAGGCGGTTCTGCACCTCGTGGTCGAGTACGGACTGTCCTGCGGCGGCGGCCCGGATCGCGCGGATGATGTCCTGACGCCCCGCGTTCTTCGTCAGGTATCCGCGCGCGCCGGCGCCCAGCGCGGCCATGATCGATTCGTCGTCGGCGAAGGTGGTCAGTACGACCACGGCGGTCCGCGGATGTTCCTCGTTCAGCCGACGGGTGGCCTCGATGCCGTCCATGACGGGCATGCGCAGGTCCATCAGGACGACGTCCACCGGCGCCTCGGCGAGGGCGGCGAGCACTTCGGTGCCGTTCGCCGCGGCGGCGACGACCTCGATGTCCTCCGACAGATCGAGCACCGCGGCCAGGGGCTCGCGCACGGCGGCCTGGTCGTCGGCGACGACGACCCTCAGCCGATGCGGTTCCTCGGTCGGCCCGTTCATCCGGGAATCACCGCCTCCACCTGCCAGCCTCCCTGGTCCGGCCCGAGCGTGACCGGGCCCGCGGTGAGCGTACCGCCCAGCAGAGCGACGCGTTCGCGCATTCCCACCAGCCCCATCCCGCTGCCCGCGTCTCCGGGCGCCACGCGGCTCGCGGGTCCGTTGCGGACCCTCAGCCTGGTCGACGCCTCCTCGAAGACCAGCTCCACAGCGACCCTGCCGCCCGGAGCGTGCCGCGCCGCGTTGGTCAGCGCCTCCTGTGCGATGCGCAACAGGTTCTGGGTCGCCTTCGCGGGCAGCTCACGGACGGTTCCCGTCACGCTGAGGGCGTCCCGGTGCCCGGAGGACCCGATCATCGCGGTCAGGCTCTCCACCAGCGGAAGGGCGTTCTCGCGCAATGCGTGCACCGTCCACTGGGCCTGCTTCAGGCTCTCCCGTACCAGGCTGTGCGCCTTGCTGTTCGCCTCGCGCACCTTCTCCAGGTCCCCGGTGTCGATCAGGGCGTCCACCAGCTCCAGCTGCATGTTGATTCCGGCGAGCGAGTGCGCCAGCACATCGTGGACGTCCCGGGCGATGCGGCCGCGTTCGGTGAGCACGGCGGCCTGTGCCTCCGCCCGCGCGGCCCGCTCGGCGGACCGGGCGGACTGCACCATCGCCTCCACAGCGGTCTGCTTGCTCCGGCTGAGGATCCCGGCCACCACCGGGGCACCCGTGATCAGGCCGAACGTCCACGGCAGCGTTTCGTGGCCGGGGCCGAGCCGGAAGTAGAGCACCGCGCCGCACAGCAGGCTGGACACAGCGGCAAGGACGAGCGCCTGCCGGGGAGGAAAGCGGAAGCCGATATGGCCGGTGAGGAAGAACGCGAACAGGTATCCGGCCCCGCTGCTGCTCAGCCCGATCAGAGCCGCGGCCGCGACGACGCCGCAGGCCATCCAGAGCAGAGTGGCCCGAGGTGCGAAGCCGAGCGGCAGATGCCGGCTCAGCAGGGCGAGGGAACAGATCGTGAGCAGGACGGCGACGGCAAGACCACGGCCGGTGACGCCCAGCGGCCTGACCGTCACGAATCCGATCACGATGATCAGCAGAGTGACGGCCACCCGGACGCGGCCCTGCCAGGGGAACACGGCCCGCGGACCGGACTCCCTTTCGGGGGCCGGTCCGGGGGCGGAGACCTTCTCTGACTCGGACACGGCGCGACGATACCCGTGATCAGGACGTCCGGCCGACCGTCGCCGTACCGCGTCCGCCTGCCGCCTCTGGCTGCGGCTCGCGGGTCGCCGTCCGGCTGCGGACGTAGATCGTCGCCAGGCGCGCCACCACCTCGGCGAGCGCCATCAGCACGAACGCGGCGACCCACGCCTGCTCGCTGGTGATGCGGTGAGCGGCGCTGAACCGCGCCACGTCATCGGCACCGCCGCTGTAGCCGACCCACAGCTGGAATGCCATGCGGGTGCCCATGCCCAGGACCCACAAGCAAGCGGAGGCCACACCGGCCTTGATGTAGAGCTGCCCTCCTCGACTGCGGATCCGGGTGCAGACACCGGCCGCGATGCCGAGCCCCGCGCCGAACGTGACCAGCGCGGCGATCAGCACCAGGTCGTTGCCGTCGGTGGGCACGGTGTCCAGGTACCTGTACGCCACGAAGGCCACGACCCCCAGGGGGATCAGATAGGACGTGCGATCCAGGCGGCTCTCCCGCAGCTGTCGGAAGACGACGAGAAGGAGGGCGAGGTCGGTGATCCAGTCGATCGTTGTCATGCCTCAAGCCTGCTGATTCAGGCCCGTGCGCACCTGCACCCACGGGTGGAGGTACGGGTGGACATCCACCGCCCCGCCGGCCTCCACCCCGCATGGGGGGCGGCTTCCCGGCGCCGGTCATTTGTTGGCGAGCCGGGCCTTCTTGACCCTGTTGCCACAGGTGTTCATCGAGCACCAGCGACGGTTCGCGCCGCGACTGGTGTCGAGGAACAGGCCGGCGCAGCCGGGGCCTTCGCATGCCTTGATCCGGTCGCGCTCGGGGCCTCCGAGTACGTGGATGGCGTCGGCGGCGAGCACGGCGAGCGCGTCCGGTACCGGTGTCCGCTTGCCGAGGTGCCAGACCGCGAGTCCGTTCCCGTCGAGCGCGGGCCTGGGCCATCCGGTGGTCGCGGTCCTGTTCAGGATCGCCGCGTCACCCGGATCGGGCCGCTGGGCGGTGGCGACGGCCAGCCCGGCACGGTAGATCGCTTCCCTCAGGCCGAGCGCGTCCTGAAGCTCGGCGGGCGAGACGTCGGGGACGGCGAGCCCCACGGCCCCCAGCCAGAGCTTCAGCCGGCCGTGGTCGGAGAGCCGCTCCCGGGGCGCCTCGCCGGCCCGGTCGCTCATGGTAGCGGTGAAGCGGAACGCCAGCACCTCGTTGTCCAGCCGGAACAGTTGACGGGCCTCCACGGTCACCACCTTCCGCATCCCCATGGACCACTCCTTGAACCAGCTTAGCCGGTTCGACACAGGCGTCGACTCCCGCCACAATGGAACCGTCTTAGACAGTTCACCGGTGGAGGTGTTGGCGTGATGGGCGAGGTTGCAGTCATCGGTCTGGGCGGGATGGGGCGGGCGATCGCGCGCAATCTGGTGCGGGCAGGCCACGAGACCGTGGTGTGGAACCGCTCGGCGGGGCCCGCGCAGGAGCTCGCGGAGGCCGGCGCTCTCCGCGTCGCGTCCGTCGCGGAGGCCCTCCAGTGCCCGGTGGTGCTCTCGGTCCTGTCCGACGACGCGTCCGTCGCGGAGGTCTTCCTCGACTCCGGAGTCCTCGGCGAGGCCCGGCACGGGGCGGTCCACGTCAACATGGCCACGGTGAGCGTCGAACTGGCCCGCCGCGCCGCGGAGGAGCATGCCGCGCACGGGATCGGCTATGTCGCCGCCCCGGTGTTCGGTCGGGTCAACGTCGCGGAGGCCGGGGCGCTGAACGTCCTCGCCGCGGGAAAGCCCGAACTCATCGACCGTGCCCAGCCGTTCTTCGACGTGATCGGGTCCCGCACCTGGCGCCTGGGCGAGCTGCCCGAGCAGGCCAACACCGCCAAGATCCTGGGCAACTACCTGATCGCCTGCGCGATCCAGTCGCTCGGAGAGGCGGTCAGCGTCGCCGACGCGGCCGGCGCCGACCCGGGCCAGTTCGTCGAACTGCTGGCCTCGACGCTCTTTCCCGGTCCCGTCTACTCCGGATACGGGTCGATGATCGCGCAGCGGAAATACCAGCCGGCCGGGTTCACCACAACCCTCGGACGCAAGGACCTCCACCTCGCCCTCGACGCGGCAGCCGACCAAGCGATCCCCCTGCCGTTCGGCGAACTACTCAGAGGCGTCTTCGACCAGGCCATCGCCGACGGCCGCGCAGCGGACGACTGGGCCGCCATCGCCGAACAGCAGCCGCGCTGAACACCGCCGCCTGTACGGTCGTTGACACGCCCTGCCCAGCGCCGGGCAGGGCGGCCCTCATGCCGCCCGCGCCGCACCGCGACACCCCGCTGACCTTCGAAGGACGCCGCCGACGCGCCCCATGACCTCGGCAGCAATCAGCGATGAACGGACCGGGCCAGGGCCAGGGGTCCCAAGCCGGGTACTCGCACCCGCACTCGGCCGCGGACAGGCGCCCCCGCCTCACCCGCACCGATGCCCTCCCCCACCAGAAGGCCGGACGGCGATCGGGTTCGCCGACCGAGCCAAGGCGCTCTTCGCCACCCACGGAATCACCAGGATCGAGCAGATCGCCACCGACAACTGCGCCCGCTACCGCGCCCACTATCGATGGCGCCCCGGTCCCCACCCGCGACCACAGCACCGCCGGCGGCGGCCGGCCTTACCCGAGGCGATCTGAAGATCATTTACAGGGTCGCCCTAGGCGTCCTCGGGTGCGTCGTGGATGGTCAACGCTCCGGCGAGGTCGAGGTCGGCGACCGTGCCGTGCGCCCCGGCGCGGACGAGGAGTACCGCGCCGAGCGCGGTGCTCCAGAAGGTCCTGGCCTCCACGTCGAGTGGTCGACGGGCCTTCCAGCCGCGACTGGCGACGAGTTGGTTCACGAAGTGCTCGGATTGCCGGAACAGCAGTTGGAGGTGCCGGTCGACCACGGGGGCGAGTTCGGGCCTGGAGATCGCGGCGGCGAGCGCTCGCGCGACGGACGGGAGCGAGGGCATGGCCAGTACGGCGCGGGCGATGTTGCGCCGGAATGCCGCCGCGTCGGGGGCTTGGCGGCCGATGCGCTCGATCCGTCGGGCGTCGTGCAGCAGGCCGAGGAAGGCGGCATGCACGAGCAGGGAGTCCTTGGAGCCGAAGTAGTAGGTGACCTGATTGGGGAAGGCGTCTGCCGCGTTCGCGATCTCCGCGACACTCAGCTCGGCACCGGGCCGCTCCTTGCAGAGCCGGGCAGTGGTCTCGATCAGTCGGCGCCTCGTCGCGCGACCACGGTCACGCGACCGGGTCGACGCCGCCCGGGCTTCGGTTCGCTTCTTCTCCACACCCGAATTGTATGTGATACAACAAGGCCGTTCACTTGTATCGCATACAAGAAAGGCGGAAGGACATGCAGCGGACCGAGGTCGTCGTGACCGGACTCGGCGCCATCACGCCACTCGGTGGAGACGTGGTGTCCACGTGGGAGGCCTTGCTCGCCGGCGAGTCGGGCATCCGAGGCGGCGTCCTGCGCGGCCACGAGGACGCCGGCCTTCCCGGCACCGTCGCGGGGACGATGGCGGTCGACCCCGCCGAGCTGCTGACGCCGGTGCAGGCCAGGCGGCTCGACCGCTCGCAGCAGGCGGCCCTCGCCGCGGCGGCCGAGGCCTGGACCGACGCGGGCGCCCCGGACGTGGCGCCGGACCGGCTCGCGTCAGCGATCGGCACGGGCATCGGGGGCGTACGGACGCTGCTGAAAGAAGACGACGTACTGGAGACGGCCGGGACCCGGCGCGTCTCGCCCCGCACGGTCCCGATGCTCATGCCCAACGCGGCGGCGGCGCTGATCAGCATCGAATACGGCGCACGGGCCGGGGTCTACACGCCCGTCTCGGCCTGCTCCTCCGGTGCCGAGGCGATCGCCCTGGCGGCCAGACTCATCCGCGCCGGCGAGGCGGACGTGGTCATCGCGGGCGGGACCGAGGCCGCGATCACCCCGATCACCGTGGCCGGCTTCGTCCAGGCACAGGCGCTGTCGCGGCACACCGCCGAACCCGCCGCGGCGTCCCGGCCGTTCGCCGCGGACCGCAGCGGATTCGTCCTCAGCGAAGGCGCCGCCGTCATGGTGCTCGAAAGCGCCGAACACGCCGAAGCCCGGGGCGCGCGCGTCCACGCGGTACTCGCGGGCGCCGGCATCGCCGCTGACGCCCACCACATCACGGCGCCCGCTCCCGACGGCTCCGGTCAGGTCTCCGCCATGCGAAAGGCCCTCGCGCAAGCCGGTCTGGCTCCCGAGCGGATCAGCCACGTCAACGCCCACGCCACCGGCACTCCGGTCGGCGACACCGCCGAGGCACACGCGATCAGGGAGGTGTTCGGCCGCGCCACCGTGACAGCCCCCAAGGCGGCACTCGGCCATCTCTTCGGCGCGGCCGGCGCGATCGAGGCCCTCATCGCCGTCCTCAGCGTGGAACACGGCGTCATCCCGCCGACCCGCAACCTCACCACGGCCGGCATCGGCCCCGACATCGATCTCGACGTCGTCACAGAGCGACGAGACGTCCCCCAGGAGGCGGTACTCAGCAACTCCTTCGGCTTCGGCGGACAGAACGTCTCACTCGTCGTCACCCACGCACGGCACCACACGTCCCGTACGGCCCCGGCCACGCCTTGACTCACATTGACTCACACGGGCACGTCATCGTCCACGGACGGCCGCCACCGGTCGTCCGCACCCCGGGACCATCGCCTCAGGCCCGGGGAGCAGCCGGCCTCTGTCGAGGGTGGGCGAGTCACCGGCCCCGAGGAGCGGTGGGGTCGGACCCTACTTGCTCCACTTGCCGGGGCGTCCGAGCTGGTGGACGGTCCAGCCCGCCGCGCGCCAGGGCTCGGGGGCGAGGGTGGTGCGGCAGTCGACCAGCAGGGCGGTGGCCGGGCGGCCGGCAAGGGCGTGGGGGTCGGCCTGCCGGTACTGGGGCCATTCGGTGGCCAGGACCACGAGGTCGGCGCCGTCGAGGGAGGCGGCCAGGTCCTCGGAGTAGTCCAGCTCCGGGTTGCGGACCATCGCCGTCGCGACGGCCTGCGGATCGTGCACCGTGACGACGGCGCCGGCCTGCCGCAGGGCCTGGGCGAGAGCGAGGGCGGGAGACTCGCGCACGTCGTTGGTGCCCGGTTTGAAAGCGGCTCCCCACACCGTGACGCAGCTGCCCTTGAGTGGGCGGTCGCCCAGGGCTCGGGTGATGAGGCCCAGGGCGGTTTCGGTGCGGCTCTCGTTGATCGCCTCGGCGGCGCGCAGGAGGGCCACGGCCCGGTCGGCGCCGAGCTGCCGGGCGGAGGCCGTGAAGGCGCGGACGTCCTTGGGGAGACAGCCGCCGCCGTAGCCGATGCCGGGACTCATGCCGCCGCTGCCGATACGGGGGTCGATGCCGAGGATCTCCACGATCCGGGAGATGTCGGCATCGGCTTCCTGGCACATGTCGGCGACGGCGTTGATGAAGGAGATCTTCAGGCCGAGGAAGGTGTTCGCCGCGCCCTTGGCCAGCTCGGCGGTCTGCGGGTCGGTGACGAAGACCGGCACGCCCGCGTCGATGATCCCGGCGTACACGGCGCGGATCGCCTTCTCGCCTTCCGCGGTGGTGACGCCGGCGATGATCCGGTCCGGGCGCAGGGTGTCCTGTACGGCGTGTCCCTCGCGCAGGAACTCCGGGTTCCAGACGACCTCGACGCTTTCACCGGCTGGGGCCAGGCGCTGGGCGAGGGCGGTGACCTGGCGGGTGGTGCCGACGGTGACCGTGCTCTTGCCGATGATGGTGCACGGCCGGTCGAGGTGGGGCGCGAGTCCGCGGATCGCGCCGAAGACCTGGGCGGTGTCGTAGGAGCGGCCGTCGGCGTCGATGGGGGTTCCGACGCCGATGAAGTGGAGTTCGGCGAAGGTCGCCGCCTCGGAGATGTCCGTGGTGAACCGCAGGCGCCCGTCGGCGGTGTGACGGGCGAGGAGTTCGGGGAGACCGGCCTCGTAGATGGGGCATTCGCCGGCGTTGAGACGGTCGACCTTGGCCTGGTCGACGTCGACGCCGATGACCTCGTGGCCGAGCTCGGCCATCGCCGCCGCGTGCGGGATGCCGAGGTGACCACAGCCGATCACGGATACGCGCATTGCAGGGTCCTTGTCTGGTCCGGGGCGCACCGCGCCCGGTGTGCCCTCGGACGTTATCGGTCGACGAACTCACCCCGTTCCGGGCCGAATTCGCTCAGTCGTTCACTCCGAGTAGTTCACGCAGGCCCGGCAGGACGGGAACGCCCCCGGAACCGACACCCACATCACCCTCCCGGGCGGCGTCGACGAGACGTCGACCGGGCCCTCGTGCTCCCCAAGAGCCGGGAATCAGCCGAAGACGGCGGTGGGTTCGCCGGTGAACCAGGTGTTGTCGATGACGAGCCGGCGGATGACCCAGCGGTCGCCGTCGCGGACCAGTTCGACGTCGTAGGGGTTCTTCAGCAGCGCGTGCTGGGTGCGGTCGGCGGTGAGAAGGTGCTGGGCCTCCACCAGGGCGGTGAGGCGGGCGGTGTCGCCGTCGATGGCGATCCGGGGGTTGGTGATCTGGTGGGTGGTGTCCACGCGGCCGGTGAACATGCCCAGGATGGTGGTGACGATGGTGTCGCGTCCTGACATCAGCGGCGGCTCGGCTCCCCACTTGGCGGCGGCCGGGCGGAAGTCCAGCTCGGCGTCGGCGGCGAAGGCCGAGGTGAACAGTTCCTCGTCCTTGAGGTCCTGGCCGAGGGCGAAGCGGTGGAGCGCGTCGGTGATCTCCGTGCGGTCCCTGAGTTCCGCGACCACCGCGGCACTGTCGTGGGCGGGGGCGGTCAGGGCGCGGTCGCGGGTGACGTACATGATGGCCTCCGGTGCGGGTCAGGTGGTGTTCCGATGCCTTTGATCCTGCTGGAGGCCGGACGGGGCATCAACGCGCACCTGCGCAACGATCGTTAAGCCCCGGTTGACGATGGTGAGGTAGGGGGATGTTGGAGCGGTACGAGTTGGAGGCGTTCCTGACGCTCGCCGAGGAGTTGCACTTCGGGCGTACCGCCGAGCGGCTGCGTCTGTCCACGGCCAGGGTCAGCCAGACGATCGCCAAGCTGGAGCGCCGCATCGGCGTTCCGCTGTTCCACCGAACAAGCCGCCGGGTGGAACTGTCCCCGGTGGGGCGGCAGTTGTACGAGGAGACACGGCCCGCCTGGGACCGGATCTCCGACGCGTTCGCGCGGGCCGTCGATGCCGGACGCGGCCTGACCGGATCGCTGCGGGTCGCCTTCGACGGGCCGGCGGCGGGCCAGCTGCTGGTCGGGGTGACGCAGGCATTCCGCGCCCGGCACCCCGACTGCGACGTCCAGATCCGTGAAGCACGACTGCCGGAAGTCCTGCCGTGGCTGCGCGGCGGGGAGGTGGACATCGCGCTGACCTGCCATCCGATGCGGGAGGACGGCATCGTCATGGGGCCGGTCCTGGTGCGGGAAGCACGCATGCTCGCCGTACCGGCGGGCCATCCCTTCGCCCACCGCGCGACCGTCTCCCTGGAGGACCTGGCCCGCGTCCCCGTGCTCCAGCTCCCCGAGACGCTCCCGGACTCCCTGCGCGACGACCGCGCACCGCGCCGGACCCCCTCCGGACGGCCCATCGCACTCGGCCCGTCGGCCATGACGTTCACCGAGATGCTGACGCTCGTCGGCGCGGGAGAGGGCGTCGCCGCCGTCGGCGCCCACGCCAGGCGCTACTTCGCCCGCCCCGACGTCACCTATGTGCCCTTCGTGGATGCCCCACCGGTGGAATGGGGCCTGGTCTGGCTCGCCGAAGGCGCCACGGCCCGCGTTCGGGCTTTCGACAAGGCCGCACTCGACGTGGCGCAGGGGCCTGCCCCTGCCCCCTCCCCCTAGACCTACCGCGGCGGCATGCGGCGGCTGGATCGTCTCGGGGACCAGCCCGCCGGACAGTCGATGAGAGTTCGACTCCACATGCCCTGGTGTCGTGTCGTCACCGGACTTCCCCCATGGGACTACTGAGCCTTCCGGCCGCCTTCATGCGACAGGGCGCGCGCGTGGCGCAGATCGCGCCCAAGGCCGTGTCCGATAGTTGATCTTGTGGTGGGTCGTGGTGAGCTGACGGACGCGGCGTGGGAGCGGATAGCGCCGCTGCTGCCGGGCGCCAACGGGCGGGGCGACCGTGGAGGGATCACCGGCAGGTGATCAACGGGGTGTCACGGCGGTTGCGGACCGATGCTCCGTGGCCGCTTCCTCGGCCGCGTCGCGATCCTGCTCGGCATGGTCGCGGGCACCCTGATCGCCGTCCCCTTCGGCAAGGTCGACCCCGGCCCGCTCACGCATGCGTCCCTGTTCGCCCTGCCCGAACCCTTCGCCTTCGGCCCCGCACCTGGTGCCCACCGTGATCGCCACCACGGTGGTGGTCATGCTCGTGTCGCCGATGGAGTCCACCGCCTCGCTGCTCGCCCTCGGCGCGGCGACCAGCCGCCCCACCCAGGACCGCACCCTCACCGGAAGCCTCCGCGCGCTGGGCCTGACCACCGTCCTCGGCGGTGTCCTCGGCTCGTTCATCAGCACCTCGTACGCGCAGAACGTGGGTCTGGTCGCCCCCAGCCTGATCCGCAGCCGCTACGTGGTCACCCTCTGCGGAGCCTTCCTGGTGCTGATGGGCCTCGTCCCGGTCCTCGGCTCGCTCGTCGCCCTCGTCCCGCTGCCCGTCCTCGGCGGCGCCGGCGTCGTCTTCTTCTTCGGATCGGTGGCCGTGGCCGGCATCCGCACCCTGGCCAAGGCGGCCCTCGGCACCGGCCACAACGGCCTGATCGTCTCCGTCACCCTCGCCTTCGGGCTCTTCCCCGTCGCCGCCCCCGACTTCTACGAGCGCCTGCCCGCCCCCGTCGCCACCGTGCTGGGCTCGGGCATCACCGCCGGCTGCCTGGTCGCCATCCTGCTGAACCATCTGCTCAACCACCTCGGCCGCGGCACCGAAGCCGAACCTCGACGCGATTCCCGCCGAGCGGGTCACCACGCTCGGCGGCACCGACTCTCTGGGCCCAGCCTCTCCGTACGCCCCTCGCCCGTCTGGTCTCCCTTCGGCACCACAACGGCGCCGGACTCCCAGGCCGTAACCAGACCCGTACCCGGCACCACGGCGGCACCGGACCCTCAGGCCGTGCCCCAGCCCCCGCCCCGCGGCCCACTCGTCGGAGACTGGCCTGCCTACGACACGGACCTCGTCACCCACACCCCCGAGACCGACCGCGATCCCGGTGCGGCGGCCTACGCCCGTCCGCTTCCGAAGGCGTCAGCTTCCCCGGCCCTCTGCACCCCCTGCACCCCCTGCACCCTCTGCACTCCCTGCGCAACCGGAGCGGACACCCCAACGACCCGACCACGCACGGCCGGGACGCCCGGTCCGGCTGGCACCGACCCGTGGGGGCCATCCGCGATGCGCGCCGGGGAAACGCGGAGCGCTGAGAACCCGTACGGGCGCGGTCTCCCCCACCCGAGGGTGGGGGAGACCGCGCCCGTACGGGACTGTCGTGCGTCCCGGCGACGTCGCGCCGCCCGGCCGCCTCAGCTGCTCTTCTCAGCCGGTCTCGGCCGGCTGGGCCGCGGCGTCGACGGCGGTACGGGACGGGGCGTCCGCGCCGCCCTGACCCGCGCCGTCGGCTTCCTCGGCGAGCCGCTGCATGCCGCTGGTGGTCTTCAGCGGCTTCTCCTTGATGAACAGGACGGCGAGGAACGCGAGGAACGCGAAGGGGGCCGCGACGAGGAAGATCTCGCCCGTGGCGACGCCGTAGGCGTGCTCCACGATCTCGCGGATCGGGGCGGGAAGGGTCGCCATGTCCGGCACGGCACCGTCCCCGGCGGCGCCCGCGCCGGCGGGGACACCGGCTTCCGCGAGGCCCTTGCTCATCTCCGTGGCGACGCGGCTGGCCAGGATGGCGCCGAGCACGCTGGTGCCGATGGTGCCGCCGAGGCTGCGGAAGAAGGAGAGGACCGAGGTGGCGGCGCCCAGTTCAGTGGCCTGGACGTCGTTCTGCGCGGCCAGGACCAGGTTCTGCATCAGCATGCCGACGCCGATGCCCATGACGGCCATGTAGACGCTGGTCAGGCCGAAGCTCGTGTCAGAGCCGATCGTGGAGAGGAGACCGAGACCGGCCGTCATGGTGATGCCGCCGGCCACCAGGTAGGCCTTCCACCGGCCGGTCTTGCTGATGATCTGTCCGGCGACGGTGGAGGAGACCAGGAGACCGAGGATCATGGGCAGGCTCATGAGGCCCGCGACCGTCGGGGACTTCCCCAGGGAGATCTGGAAGTACTGGGAGAGGAAGACGGTGCCGCCGAACATGGCCAGACCGACGAAGAGGCTGGCGACGGTGGCGAGCGCCACGGTGCGGTTGCGGAAGATGCCGAGCGGGATGATCGGCTCGGGCACCCGGGACTCGACGAAGACCGCCGCGACGAGCAGCACGAGGCCGCCGCCGGTCAGTGCCGCGGTCTGCCAGGAGGCCCAGTCGAAGCTGTTGCCGGCCAGCGACACCCAGATGAGCAGCGCGCAGACGCCGGCGACGATGAGGAAGGCGCCCAGGTAGTCGATCTTCACCTCGCGGCGCCTGACGGGCAGCTTCAGGGTCAGCTGCAGCAGCACGATGGCGAGCAGCGCGAACGGGACGCCGACGAAGAAGCACCAACGCCAGCCGAGCCAGGAGGTGTCGACCAGGACGCCGCCGATGAGCGGCCCGGCGACCGTACCGACGGCGAAGACGGCGCCGAAGATTCCGGCGTACTTGCCGAGCCGGCGCGGCGGGATGATCGCGGCCATCACGACCTGCGCGAGGGCGGTCAGACCGCCGGCGCCGATGCCCTGGGCGACGCGGCTGAAGATCAGCAGCGAGACGTCGTGGGAGAAGCCCGCGAGCAGCGAGCCGACCACGAACAGACCGAGGGAGATCTGGAGGAGCAGCTTCTGGTTGTAGAGATCGGCCAGCTTGCCCCACAGCGGCACCGTCGCCGTCATGGCGAGCAGTTCGGCGGTGACGACCCAGGTGTACGAGGACTGGCTCGCTCCCAGGTCGGCGATGATCCTGGGCAGCGCGTTGGCGACCACGGTGCCGGCCAGGATGGAGACGAACATGCCCGCCATCAGGCCGGACATGGCTTGGAGTATCTGACGGTCGGACATGGCGGCCGGGGACGCCTCGACCGGCGCCTCGGGTGTTTTCACAGCTTCTCTTCTCAGTGTTGCGTGGTTCTCAGGGGTGCTGGGCTGGGAGCACGGAACCGCCCTGCGTCACGAAGAGCAGGACCCGTGCAAAGAGCAGGAACCCGTACGGGAACGGGGCGCCCCGGTCAGCGGCCGTCGTCGGCCTGGGCGGGTGGCAGGGTGAGGCCCGCGGCGAGGTGATCGAAGGTCTCGCGGAACACGTCCGCGAAGGGGACCTCCCCCTGCCGGACGGACCAGTGCTCGACCGCGACGCGCACGGCCGTGCCGCCGACGGCGGCCAGGAGGCGCGGGTACAGGCCCAGAGCGCGGCGCCGTTCCTCGTCCTCCGCCGACGCGAACGCGGGACGGTCCTCGGCGAAGAGCGGCGAGCCCCTGCCGATGCGCTCCGCGAGGGCCTCGGCGAGGCCGAGCTCATCGGCCATGTGGGCGCCGATCCTGCGCGCGAGGAGTTGGGGCGCCTTGCGCAGGACTTCGGCATGCAGACGCCATAGCTCCTGCTGCTGCTCGACCTCGCCCAACTCCGCCGCGATGGCCTCCCGGAGCGCTTCCAGCGGAGGCAGTTCGGGCGGAGCGGCGAGGACGGCCCGGCGGACGCGGTCGCTGGAGTCCGCACCGATCATGACGAAGACCTCGTCACGGGACTCGAAGTAGTTGAAGAACGTCCGCGTGGAGACTCCCGCCGCGGCGGCGATGGCGTCCACGGTGACGTGCTCGACACCGTGCTCCATCGCCAGACGTACCGCCGCCTCGACGAGAGCGGCGCGCGTAGCCCGCTTCTTGCGCTCCCTGAGCCCACCCTCGGCGGGAATCCTCTCCTCCATAGGTGCATGGTACGCAAAAATGCAGACCCTGCAAAAATATATTCCGGGCGGGGCACCACAAGCCCCACGCCCACCGGACCACCGGACCACCGGACCACCGGCGACGTCCACACGTCGGACCTACCGGTCACACCTCGCGAGAAGCCCGTGGAGGAGAGGGAGGAGTTGGTCGGTACGGACGCCGACCGACGGCGCGTACATCAGCACCGGGCTCGTCGTCCGCACCGCAAACACCTGGGCAGGGCCCTGCTGCCGGGCGCGGATCCTCACCCGTAGGGGCAGTGGGTGCAGCGGCGGCTCAGGTATCGTCGCCTCTGGCTGCAATCCCGGTGCTGCAAAGACGGGCGATCGGGCAACGGAAAACCGGGAGTTCCCGTTGCGTGCGCCCGTACCAACCATCTTTCGTCCCAGCCCTTCGTCGATGGCTGCGACGAGTGCGTCTTGTCAGCTCGCGCCCGGTCGGGACGGATGCGTGGCCGGCCCGCCCCATGGGCACGGCAGACCGTGGAGTCGACACGCGGCCTGACGCCGCGCCGCATCAGGCCAATGCCGCATCAGGCAACGTTCGTCCTGCCGAAGGCCCTGCCTGTCGACGGCTCCGGCCGCTGGCGATAATCGACTGATGAGCGCCATCGAACGCCCTTTGCCGCCCCTGAACTCCGACGAGCGCACCACGCTCGAAAGCTGGCTCGACTTCCACCGCGCCACCCTCGCCATGAAGTGCGAGGGCCTGGACGACGGGCAGGCCGCCGTCGCGTCCGTGCCACCGTCCGGCTTCACGTTGACCGGCCTCGTCCAGCACATGGCAGAGGTGGAGCGGAACTGGTTCCGCCGAGTGTTCGCCGGAGAACAGGCCCCGCCCCTCTACGACCCGCAGGCCGATCCGTCTGCCCCCGACGGCGGCTTCGAACTGGCCGAGGGCGCCACACTGCACGACGCCCTCGCCACCTGGCAGGCGGAGATCGCCCGCGCCCGCGAGCTCTGCGCCGACCGCGCCCTGACCGACACCGGCCGCTTCATGGAGCAGGACGTCAACCTCCGCTGGATCTACGTCCACATGATCGAGGAGTACGCCCGCCACAACGGCCACGCCGACCTGGTCCGGGAACGCATCGACGGCACCACCGGCGTGTGACGCCAGGTCAGGTCGCGCCCGCCCGCTGCATGCCGACCACCAGCAGCCGTCTTGCCGATCAGTCCCAGTAGGACGGCGGCTGGTCGACTCGACCGCCCCTGTGGGCTGTGGGGATGTGCTCATCAGCACCACCGGGGAGGGAGGCGACGCACTCCGACGAACAGGCGTTGACCAGCAGCGGCAACACATCCGTGGCCACGCGCAGGGAGATCCACACCTGCTGGAGTCCGCCTTGCGCGATCGGGCCGCCGCAGACACTGCAGCCTTGGAGGGCTGTGGGACCCCAACGCCCGGGATCCAGACGTTCCGGATCGAGGCCCGTGAGGGAGTCCGGGGACGACGCCAGCTTCGGGAAGGGCGGCCGGAGCTTGAAGTTGCCGAAGAGGGCTCGCGTGCTCACCGTACTGCGGGTCAACCGTCGGCAGCGGGTGATCTCGTAGGGGAACCAGTGCAGCCGGTAGGAGGTGTACGGGGTGAACTCCTCCAGACTGGTCATCGCCCCGATCTCGGGCGGGATCCGAACCAGGTTGCTGCCGTAGAGCACGAGGTGCTTGACCGCCGTCAGTTCGGCGATGCTCGGCGGCAGGGTGATGACCTGCCGCCGCTCCTCCGGGCTCAGCTCGATCAGCGGCTTGAACTCCTCGCGCCCGTCGGCGGCAGCCTCCTCGACCAGCTCCAGCAGACGCCGCCAGCCCGGCGCGGCGTGGTCCTGCCGCTCAGCGTGGAACCCGACACGGGCTCGCGGATGGGGCCTGGACTGGTCGAAGCAGGAGCAGAAGTCCCGGAAGATCCCACGCCCTCCCTGTACCGAACCCGAAACGTCGGCCCACCGGTTCGCAACGACCTGCGGCTCTCCCCTGTCCGTCATGGCGCCACGGTACCGAGATCGTCGCAGGCCGTCGCAGCGAGTACGCGACGAGACGGCTCCGGACATGTGCGACCGCACCGCTCACTACGCTGGCAAGCGTGAACACTCCATCGCCCCCACGGCTGACCCTGGACGCCGCCCGTGCCCTTCAGGCCATGCTCCGAACCGAGATCGGCCCGGGGCTCACCGAGCGGGAACTCGACGCGGTCGAGACACGGTTCGGCTTCACCTTCGCGGCCGACCACCGCGTCTTCCTCTCCGCCGGCCTCCCGCACGGCTCGTCGGGGTGGCCCGACTGGCGCGACGGCGACCCCGAGGACCTGGCCGGGCGACTGGCACGGCCCGTGGAGGGCGTGCTCTTCGACGTGAAGCACAACGCGTTCTGGCATCCCCTCTGGCCGTCCAGACCAGCGGAGACGTCGGAGGCACTGCGCGTCGCGAGGACCGAGCTGGAGAGCGTGCCGCAGCTGGTTCCGGTCTACGGGCACCGCTACCTGCCCGGCACGGCAGGCGAGCACGGGCACCCCGTCCTGTCCGTCATGCAGACCGACATCATCCTGTACGGGAACGACCTCGCCGACTACGTCCACCACGAATTCTTCGGCCGACCGACCAACCGCCTCGCCCACACGACCGTCGCCTTCTGGTCGTACTTCACCGAGGGCGGACCCGGCATCGACGTCACCCTGCCCACTCCGTTCACCCCGTACGCCACGAGCGCGCAGGAGGCCGTCGACTGCCTCCGGACGCTGGCCCTGGAGCGCCTGATCGGACGGCAGCACTACCCAGAGCAGCTCATCGAGGCGGGCCTCACGGCCCTGGTCCTCGACGTCGAGACGGAGTCCCTCCCCCTCCTCGCCGGCCTGTCACGCTCCGAGCACGAGCAGACCGACGCCCTTTTCGACCAGGTACTGGACGAACTCGGCCTGCTCCAGACCCTCCCGGCCGACACCACCGACCTCCCGTGGGAAGCCGCCCGCTGGGAACTCGTCCGCTGGTGGCTCCGGCTGGTCGTGAACGGCAGCCTGGACCCCGGCGCCGGCGGCGACCTGATCACGTACGAGGGGTGGGGCGCGCTGGCCCACCCACAGTCGCTCAGACCCCTGGTCGACAAGACCGACGCCTACAACGACTGGGCGGCGATCCGACGCGGCGACCGGGACCAGCTGGCGGGCTCGATCGTCGAGGAGGCGGGCCGCCTGCTCGCCGGACCCTGGCCGCCCCTGGGCTGAGCTCACCGGCGGCAGGCGAGGACCCCGCCAGGACGGGTGATCTCGTACGCGCCGTGGCGGGCGATGCCGTCGGCGACGAGGGCACGGGCCGGTGATGGTCGACTCGAAGGACACGTCGTGCTGGTCTGCCCAGGCCCGGTACGGGGCCGCATGCGCGATGACGGGCTCGGGGTCGCGGTCACCACTACCAGCGCGCCTACCCCCAGGCCCTCGCCGGGTCTGCCCCGGTCGTCACCGCCACCGGCGCCAAGCTGTCGAAATCCCTCACCCGAGAAGGCCGTGCCCCCTTGCCCGAGGGACCGGGACTCGCACCGGCCGGATGTCCTTGCGCACCTCGTGCTGTCTCACCTGGCCAAGAACTTCACCGAACCGAAGTGATCGACGCCGTTCTGACCCGGCTCGAAAAAGGCCACGACCGCACCGTCCTGGCAGTCCGCCCCCCGGTACAGAACGGCAAGGCGGTCGGTGTGGTTGGTCGGCCGGTTCGCTTCAGCTTGTGTGTTGTAGCAGCGACCGTCCTCGGGATCGTTGAGCTCGAATCCCTGCCACCACCCGTCCACGTAGTAGACGAAAGATCCTCGCGCCGCCTGGGCGGGCGTCGCGGACACGGTGCACAGGGCCGCGGCGGCAACGGCCGCGGCAAGCGCCTTCGGAGGTTCTTCATGAAATCGCTCCTTCAGGGACGTCTTACGAGCGGCCAGTGTCTCCGCCCGGACACGCCTGCGGGGCGACCGTCACCCGAATGGCCGTGAAGGAAACGATCCCGCCTCGCTCGTCGGGGCTACCCCTCGCCCCGTAAACCCGTCGATGCGGTCCTGCCGCCACCGGAACAAATCCCGGTGACAACGGGCCCGCCTCTATGAGAACTGTCGCGCTTCGGCTCCTACGGGTAATTGATGCTCGACACGAAAGGCTCAGAATTCAGTAGTCGAGATCCAAGTAGTCGATGGCGTCGAACAGGCGCTACACGTAAGCCGCGGGGAGGTGCGCGGTGAGGCGGCGGAAGCGGCTGTCGTCGGTCGTGCCGACCGGCACGGTGTAGCCGAACCGGGCCCTGGTCTCCACGGTGATCCCGGTGCTGGTGGCGGCCTGGCGCTACCGGCGCTTGCGCACCAGGGGCTGCCACCGCTTCCGTACGGCGTCGTCGATCTTCGCGGCGACATCGGCGCGGGCATGCTCGCGGGCGCCGCGCCGGTAGCGGTTTACGGAGTCGGCGGTGACTGTGACTCCGATGTCCTGAGCGACGGCCTTCGCACTGCCGAGCTGCTTGAGCAGGAAGCCGATCTGCCCCTTGAGGGTCTTGGGCGGCTCCTTGGTGAACGCCTCCTGGCCGGCGCGGTTGATGGCGTCCTCGATCTCTCCGGTCACGCTTCGGCTCTCTTCAGTGGTGGGGTGCTGGTCGTCGGGGGCGGCCGGGCGGATCCAGGTCTCGCGGGTCTCGCGCAGGTCGTGCCGCCACGGCTCGGACCCCGGCGAGGTGCGGCGGGTGCGCAGGACGAGCTGCGGGGCCTTCATGCGTGCCTCCAGGCGGTCCAGCGTCCGCTCCCGCTCCGCGCCGGCCTCCAGGGACGGTGCGGAGCCGGTCTCGGTGACCACCGGGGGCTACTCGCCCTCGTCCAGGACGGCGTCGCCGCCCTTGATGTGGCGGGCCGGGTTGAGGCCCTTCTCCATCAGCTCCACCGCCCACAGCATCGGCTGGACGCCCTTCAGCTTCGCCGGGACGGGCGTGGGCCCGAGGCGGAAGCCGCCCGGCTGCGGCTTGCCGGAGGCCGTGTGGGGGAGGAAGTCCAGCGGGCTCGCGCCCGGCGAAGGGTAGATGGCGTAGTCGGAGAGCACGGCGAGCGGGAACAGCCCGGTCTGAGCGAGCCGTTCGACGCGGCTGCCGCCGGGAGTAGTGCCGATCCGGCCGGGCAGCGCGTCGGCGGTCTGTCGGCTCCGTCGTCAACTCCTGCTCAGCCGCCGTGTGATGGCCTCCAGCAGCTCATCCAGCGCCACCTCGTGTGTCCGCCCCCGAGGACGGGCCAGCCCCACCCAGCTCGGTGAGACCCCGTGGACTGGACGGAACACCACGTCCGGGTGGGAGTGGTAACGGGCTGCCGACGCCGGGGCCAGCGCCACGCAGCCGCTGGCCACCGCTCCGAGCCACTCATCGGGACGGCTGGTGACGGCGCCCACCCGGACGGGGTGTCCGTCCCGCTCCTCCGCCGCCAGCCAGTGCTCCCTCCAGGCCCCGGTCCCGGCTCCGGCCGCGACGAACGGCTCGTCCCACAGCTCCCGGAACTCCACCATCTCGCTGTTCGCCAGCGGATGCCGAGCTGGTAGCAGCACCCCACGCTCCTCAACGAACAACTCCCGCACCGTCAGCCTCTCCTGCCCCGGAAACGGCAAACGCACCACTGCCGCATCCACCTCACCCCGGGCCAGGCCGGCGCTCGGGTCCGACCAGTCGAACTGCCGCAGTTCCACCCGCCACTCCGGCTGCGCCTGGCGGAACTCCGCGATGACCTCGGGGACAGCAGCCACTGCGCCCGCGTCCAGGAAGCCCAGGCGCAGCACCTGCGCCGCCCGGCCGGTTGCCTGCACCGCCTCGTCCCAGCCGTCCAGCAGTGCGGGCACCCGCGAGGCGAGCTCACGACCAGCTTCCGTCAGCGCCATCCCCGACCGCGAACGCCCGAAGAGCCGTACCCCGAGATCGTCCTCCAGGCGCCGGATCTGCTTGGTCAGCGCAGGCTGCGAGACGAACAGCCTCTCCGCTGCCCCGGTCAGGCTGCCCTCCTCCGCCACTGCGGCGAAGTAGCGAAGCAGGCGCGTGTCGACATCCATGCCACCAGGTTATAGAAGCAGGTATTGGACCGTGCCGAAATGCTCGCGGACCCTGAAGGCATGACCGGTACCCAGCTCGCGTTCCTCGTCGTCACCCTGCTCACCGCCGCCGTCAACGTCGCTATCGCCGCCGCTGACCTCGCCGGGGCGCGCTTCGTGCTGGCCAACTCTGCGGAGGTGGGCGTGCCCCGATCCTGGATGCCCTGGCTGGCCGCCCTCAAGCTGGCTGGTGCGGCGGGCCTCCTCCTCGGCCTCTTCGACGCCGCACTGCGCCCCCTCGGCGCCGCCGCGGCCTGCGGTCTCGTCCTGCTCTACCTGGGCGCGCTCACCTTCCATGTGCGCGCCCGCGTGCTCTACAACCTCGCGTTTCCCGGTTTCTACTTCGCCACCGCCGTTGCCTCACTGGCCTTGACCGTGTCCTCCTGACGGCGGCACCGCTCGATGTTCGATGAGAACACTCAACCTTCACGCGGCGCGAGGCGGATTGCGAGCTCCGGGCCGGGGCGTCACTTCAGTTCCATGAGGATGTCGGCGCGGGCGTAATAGTCGGACACCGGGAGACGGTTGCGGGTGATCCTGACGAACCCGGCTTCCTCATACAGGTGGATGGCGGGAGCCAGCTTGCTGTTCGTGCCGAGGAACAGTCGGGCCGCACCAAGCGCCTGGGCGCGGTCGATCGCTGCGGCTACGAGTTGGCGGCCGATGCCGCGTCCCTGCGCGGCGGGGGCCACGGCCATCTTCGCCAGCTCGAACACGGCGCCCGGACAAGCCAGAAGCGCGACGCACCCGACAACCGTGCCGCTGCCCTGGTCGCGCGCCAGGAGTACATCACCACCCGGGCCCACGATGCGGCCGAACGGATCTCCGAGAACCGCCCGGTCCTCTTCCTGCAGGGTGAACAGGCGGGAGATCCACTCCTCGTTCAACGCGCGGAACGCGTCGGCATCACTTTGTGAGGCGATGGAGGAGACCACGGTGGGAGCAGAGGTGTATGGCATGAGGCGGGTTTCCCTTCGGGTGCGGCTTCCCGCCAGCCTCCGGTCCCGCTTACCCATATGTCCAATACAGGAAGCAGCCCGCATCAATAAGCTTGAGCTATGGATCAGCGAATCGAGCTCCGCCACCTGCGGTACTTTCTGGCTGTGGCCGAGGAACTCCACTTCGGCCGTGCCGCCCAGCGGCTGAACATCGCTCAGCCCGCTCTGTCCCAGCAGATCAGGCAGCTCGAAAAGATCCTCGGTGTCGAGCTGTTCCGGCGGACCTCTCGAAGCGTCCGCCTCACAGACGCGGGAGCGACGTTCCGGCCACGGGCGAGGGACCTTCTGGGCCGTCTGGCGGCCGACCTCGACGAGGCCGGCCGTGTCGGGCGCGGCGAGGCCGGTCGTCTGGATGTCGCCTTCATCACCTCCGCCACCGCGATCGTCAGCGAACGGATCCGTGAATTCTCCCGCTGCCGCCCAGACGTCCAGGTCAAACTGCACGACGGCTTCACCGTCGATGTCCTGGCCGCTCTGGAGCGGGGCACGGCCGACATCGGGATCGTGCGGGATGCCGAGAAGCGGGACGACATCGACCTTTCCCTGCTGACAACGGAACGGTTCGTCGCCGTCGTGCCCGCAGACCACCCCGCCGCAAGGGCTGATCATGTGGACGCAACGGCGCTGGCCGCTGACCCGCTGATCCTGTTCCCGCGTTCAGCAGGAGCCCAGGCGTTCGACGTGAACACACAGCCGTTGCGGGACGCCGGCATCGACGTCCAGGTCGCGCAAGAGTGCTCGAACTGGCACACCATCATCATGTTCGTCGCCGCCGGCCTTGGCGTCACCATCGCCCCCTACAGCATCACGACCCTGCTGCCCGCAGGCGCCCGACGTCTTGAACTCGACGGACCTCCCACCATGAGCCGGATCTTCATGGCCACCCGCCGAGGAGACGACCGTCCTCTCGTGCAAGCCTTCATCGCAGCATCCGAGTCCGTGACAGGTCGTGGCCACGACCGGACGACGAGAGCACATTGACCTGCCGAGCAAGCGCCTCCAAGGGCAAGGGCTTGGAGACGTACCGCGCATAACCTCATCGGCCGCGTCTGAAGCACCCACCGCTGGTACGACAGTCCAAGCCGACGATCCTGAAACCGCGCCTATTCGCGCAGCCGTTGATCCCGCTGTCGAAGGTGCGGCCGCAGGGTGGCGGGGCGCAGGACACGCCTGATGAGACGCTGTTCGCCGCGATCATCTACGTGCTGGTATCCGGCTGTTCGCGGCGGCCTCTGCCGGCCTGCTCGACCTGGCCCGAGCGGTGCTCGACTCCGCCCACGTGAGGGCGAAAAAAGGGGGGCGAACTCACCGGTCCGAGCCCCGTGGACCGGGGCGAGCCGGGTTCCACGAT
Organism: Streptomyces sp. NPDC021012; assembly: GCF_044333355.1. Classification (NCBI taxonomy): domain Bacteria; kingdom Bacillati; phylum Actinomycetota; class Actinomycetes; order Kitasatosporales; family Streptomycetaceae; genus Streptomyces; species Streptomyces sp. NPDC021012. The sequence continues at coordinate 19,380 of NZ_JBIRQU010000025.1, read as the reverse complement.
GCACGTCCTGTCGGACGCGGCCGGCCTGCCCTGGTCGTCGGCGTCTCGGCCGCCGACACCCACGACAGCCAGGCCCTGAAGCCCATGGCGCTCGGTCACCGAACGGCACACGACCCCCACCGCGGCCGCCACTCCAAGCTCCAGCGCCTGCACGCCGACAAGGTCTACGACGCACCTGAACTGCGGAAACGGCTCCGCGGCAGACGTATCGGCGTCCGCATCGCCCGCAAGGGCATCGAGTCGTCCGAACCACTAGGGCGCCGCCGATGGGTGATCGAGCGGACCATGTCCTGGCTGACCGGCTGCCGCCGGCTCAACCACCGCTACGAACGCCGCCCGCACCGCTCCGAGCGATGATCCGCCTCGCGATGATCGACCTGATGAGCCGCAGGCTCACCCGGGAGTCGACTCCGAACCGGAAGGACTCATAGCCGCCGGGCCACGCTGACCCGCGCATCCTCACCCCTCATTGCCTGCGGCCAGCGGTCATCGATGACAACCGCCACTTCCCGGCAGGCGTCACAGGCGTTCTCCCGCTCCGGCAGCCACCCGCAGTCGGACGGCGAGATGCCGGCTTCCTGGATTCCGTACAGCGTCCTGTCGGAGATGCCGAAGGCGTGGGAGACGTCGGCGGGAAGGCCGTCCGCGACGGCCCTTTCCCAGCGCATCTCCACAGGCAAGCACGGCGGCCGCGAGACCTCGAACCGCTCGCCACCCACATGGGTGGCCGCGTGACACCAGGAACAGGACCAGATTTCCCCTTCCCACACAGTCGGCAGCACCGGCCACCTCCCACCTGGGGAAACGGCCTCAGAACCACACAGCCGTCATCCGCCTTACCCGGGAAACGACACCCCCTTCACCAGCGAAACGACACCCGGGCATCACACAGCCCAGGTCAGCACAAGCACTCGTCACCTGTGGCCAGTGCTCAGACTCTCCGTCACCTGCTGTTCGTTGAAGATCAGCTTCGAGCAGCACGCGATGGCTGGTTCGGTGGCGCGCGCGTTCGAGCGCGTGGGTGCCGAGAAGGGATTGGCCGCGGCCTTCCTGGTCCAGGCTGACCGAGCCGGTCTGGTCGCCGAGGCTGGTTCGGCATGTTCGGGGCGGTCAGGGCTTTGCCAGGGCAGTTCGCAGAGCGTCGAGGGCGGCGGTGCGGAAGGCGGTCATCGAAGGTGCTTTGCCGTCGAGCAAGGCATCAGCACCGTGGTACATGCCTGATTCGAGCCGCAGCTCGCAGGCGACGCCGGCCTCGCTCAGGCGTCGGGCGTAGTCGACGTCTTCGTCGTGGAACAGGTCGAGGTCGCCCACGCCGATCCACGCGGGTGGCAGCCCGGCGAGGTTCCTGCGCCTTGCCGCCGCGATATAGGGGCGATCGTCGCGGCCCTGTGGCGGGCGGCCGAGGTAGGAGGTCCAGGCGAAGCGGTTGGAGTCCGGGGTCCACGTATAGATGGCGCTGTTGGGAGGGTCGACGCGTAGAACCGTGCGGTCGTCGAGCATGGGGTAGACGAGGAGCTGGAACCGGACCGGCACTCCTGAATCGTGGGCGCGCTGGACTACGGCGGCGGCGAGTCCGCCTCCGGCGCTTTCGCCGCCGACGGCGATGCGGGCGGGGTCGATGCCGAGGGCGGCGGCACTGGCGTGAAGCCAGCGAAGCGCACCGAAGCAATCGTCCAAAGCTGCGGGGTACGGATTTTCGGGTGCGAGGCGGTAGTCGACGCTGACGACCAGAGCGCCGAGTTCGTCGGCGACGCGGCTGCACCAGGTGTTCTCCTGCCGGGCGGCACCCATGACGGTTCCTCCGCCGTGGATCCAAAGCAGCGCTGCGCGCGGCGCTTGGCCTGATGCCTGGTAGGTGAGCACCTCGACGGGGAGGTCGTCGGTCGTGGCCGGCAGCGTGCGCCGCTCGATGCGGACGCCGGGTCTTGAGGCGGCTCCCGCCAAGGGCACGAGGCGGCGGGCGATGGCCAGAGTGACCGGGTTGCCGAAGTTCAGCGGGAAGTAGAGCACAGGGTGCCGCAGCTCGCGGGGGACTGCCGCCAGGGCGCGGCGGCGTGTGCTGATCGCCGCGGCAGCGCCGAGGGTCGCTGCGGCGCTCAGTCCGCCGAGAACGCGTCGGAGTGTCATGTACTGCGCACCTTCCGTTCGGGTGGTCGGGGCTCTCGGCTTCAAGGGGTCGCGCCTTGCCGGTCGACCGCTTCGGCGTCGTCGCTTTCGGGACCGTCGTGCAGGAGTGGTCGAGGCAGAGCACCGCGCCCGGGGCGAGGGCTTCCGCTTGACACGACCACCATATCGGCAACACTGTATCCATTATGAGTACGTGGTCTGAGCCCCAGCCCGATTCCCGGTTCGTCGAGATGGACGGCCTGCGGATCCACTACAAGCGCGCCGGGCACGGCCCAGTACTCGTACTGCTGCACGGCAGTGCCTCGTCCCTGCAGCACTTCGACCGCGCGACGGATCTGCTGTCGGACTCGTTCGACGTCATCCGTCCCGACCTGCCGGCGTTCGGACTGACGGGCCCGCGTACGGACCGCGACTACCGCATCCCGACGTACGCCGCGACGGTGGCGGGCTTCCTGGAGGCGCTGGGCGTGCCGCGCTACGCGGTGGCCGGCAGTTCCCTGGGCGGCAACATCGCCTGGAACGTCGCGCTGGACCATCCGGAGCGGCTGACCGGCCTGGTGCTGGTCAACGCCACCGGCTATCCGGAGAAGACGGTGCCGGCGGGGATGCGCCTGACCCGCAACCCGCTGGTGCGGCCCCTACTGAGGCGGGTGATGCCGCGCGGGGCCATCGAGCGCAACCTGCGCGAGGCCGTGGGGCCACATGCGCGGATCGTGGACGACGCCATGGTGGACCGCGCCCATCAGCTCATGAGCCGCCCCGGTAACCGCTCGGCCTTCGTCGACTTCTGCAACACCGACCAGCCGGACCGCAGCGCGCAGATCCCCCGCATCACGGTGCCCACGCTGGTACTGCGCAGCGCGGGCATCGACGGCCAGCACTTCGCCCGCGACATCCCCGGCGCCCAGGAGCTCGTCCACCCCCACGGCGGACACCTGCTGCCGGAGGAGGAACCGCAGTGGGTCGCGGACGCGATCGCCAAGTTCCTCGGCTCCTGCGCCGACACCCCCGCGAACTGAGGACAAGGAGGCCCGTTCCATGAAGTACTTCGTCGCCCCGGGCGAGGACCGCAAGCTCACCGCCGACTCGCGCAAGGCGCTGCGCGGCAGTTTCATCGAGCTGTCCGACGGCGTCACCCACTACGAGCTGACGGGGCCCGAGGACGGGGACGTGGTCCTGATGGCGGGCGGCCTGACCATCCCGCTGTTCTACTGGGACGGCCTCGTCAGCGAGCTGCATGCCCGCGGGCTGCGCACGCTGACCTGCAGCGCCTACGGCCGCGGCTACTCCGACCGGATACGGGCGCGGTACGACGAGACGCTGTTCACGCGGCAGCTGGCCGAGCTGACGGACCGGCTCGGCCTGACGGCGCGGCCCCTGCACCTGGTCGGCACCTCCATGGGCGCGCTGGTCAGCATGACGTACGCGGCCCAGTACCGCTCGTCGGTGTCCACGCTCACCATCGTCGGCCCCGCCGGTCTCGCGAAACCGCGGTCGGTCTCCCCCGACCGACTGCTGCGCAGCGATCTGCTGGCCGGGACGGTCGCCCGCCGTCGCGGCCTTCAGCTGCTCCAGGGACACCTCGGGCACAACGTCCGGGACCCCGAGCTCGGTGCGGAACTGACCGAGATGGTCCTCGGCACCCTCCGCTTCGAGGGCTCGCTGTACGCGGTCTTCGACACCCTGCAGCACCTGCCGGTCACAGGCCGTGACGACCTCTTCCGGCGGACGGGGGCACTGGGCATTCCGACGCTGCTGCTGTGGGGCGACGAGGACACCGTCACGCCGCCGGCGCACTTCGACACAGCACGAGCTCTGCTGAAGTCCCGTAAACATCACGTAATTGCCAAATGCGGGCACATGGCCCCGTTCGAACGGCCTCGCGACGTCGCCGATCAGCTCGTCCCGTTCGTGTCCGCACGCACCGAAAGGCTCGACCCATGAACAACCCGCAGGCCATCGACGTACTGATCATCGGTGCCGGCCCCTCGGGCTCCGCCTTGGCGATCGACCTCGTACGCCGCGGACTCGACGTCCGGATCGTCGACAGGTCCCCCCACGCTTTCGACGGCTCGCGCGCCAAGGGCATCCAGCCCCGCAGCCTCGAAGTCCTCGAAGACCTCGGCGCTCTCGACGACGTGCTGGCCGGCGGCGACCTCTATCCCAAGCTCGGGCTCCATGCAGGACCCCTCAGCGTGCCGTGGAAGATGTTCCCCCACAAGGAGGCGACCCCGGACGTCCCGTACCCGAACACCTGGCTGATCCCGCAGTTCCGCACGGACCGCGCCCTGCACGCCCGGCTCGGTGAGCTCGGCCGCGAGGTCGAGTTCGGCAAGGAACTGACCGAGCTGACGCAGGACGAGGACACGGTGCTCGCCAAGGTGGTGGGCGCGGACGGGGCCGAGGAGATCGTCGCCCGCTATGCCGTGGGGGCCGACGGCGGCTCCAGTGCGGTGCGCAAGCAGCTCGACATCGGTTTCGTGGGGACGACGGACGAGTCCGACCGCGTGCTGATCGTGGACGCCTCCGTCAGCGGCCTGGCCCGCAACCGGTGGCACATGTGGCCCGGCCTCGGCGGAAAGCTCATCGCCGCCTGCCCGCTCCCCGACAGCGACGTGTTCCAGTGGATGATCCGGCTCACGCCCGACGAGAAGCCGCCCCAGGAGATCGGCGCCATCGTCGACCGGATCCACTCCCACACCCGCAACCGGCACATCCAGCTGCACGAGATCCACTGGAAGTCCGTGTTCCGGCCCAACATCCGTCTTGCGGAGCACTACGGCCGCGGACGGGTCTTCCTCGTCGGCGACGCCGCGCACGTCCACACCCCGGCCGGCGCCCAGGGCTTGAACACCGGCATGCAGGACGGCTACAACCTCGGCTGGAAGCTCGGACAGGTCCTCGCCGGCGCCGACCCGGCCCTCCTTGCCACCTACGAGGCCGAGCGGCAGCCGATCGCCGCCGGGGTCCTGGGCCTGTCCACGGAGAAATGGGGCGGCATCGCCAAGCTCGACCCCTCCAGCATGAAGCGCGGCAAGGACGAGCAGCAGCTCTCCCTGACCTACTACGGCGGCCCGCTCGCCCCCGCCGACGGCGACGGTAGCGACACCGGCGCGCTGCGCGTGGGTGACCGCGCCCCGGACGCCCGACTGCTCGGCACCGACGGCGCCGAGACCCGCCTGTTCAACCTCTTCCAGGGACCGCACTTCACCGCCGTCGCCTACGGCCCCGGCGCCGCCCGGGACCTCGACCTCCTCGACTGGCCGACGACGGGCGCCCCACTGAAGCGGCTGACCATCGGCCCGGCCGCAGGCGACGGCCGCGCCTTCACCGACCACGGGAACACGCTGCGCAGTGCCTACGGCCTGACCGGCGACACGCTGCTGCTGATCCGTCCCGACGGCTACATCGGGCACATCACCACTCGGGATCTCCTCACCACCGCTCAAGCCGCCGTGCGGGCGATGACGCCGCAGAAGACAAGGAGCCGCACCATGTCCCGGCCGAGCCACACCTCCCCCGGTCCGAGGGCCGCTGAATGAGCCGCATACTGCTGCGCGGGGCGCAGGTCATCACGATGACGCCCCACCGGCCGGACGCCGAGCATGTCGACATCCTCGTCGACGGCGGGACCATCGCAGCCGTCGGCGACGTCTTCAAGGCGCCCGACGCCGAGATCGTCGACTTCTCCGGCCGCGTCATCATCGGCCAGCCCGCGCTGAACGGCTGTTGCGCGACGCCGTGGAGCACCATCCCGAGCACGATCTGCGCGGCGGAGCCGACGTCACGGCCAGCGAGCAGGAGGAACTCCCAGGCTCCGGGCCGGGTGCGGGGCACGCTGCGCGACGAATGCACAGACGCAGCGGACCAGGTGCAGGCGGACGCCGTTCCGGGGCGACGACGGCGCAGGCAGCCTCGCCCGGGACATGATCGGCGCCACAGGGGAGGACCTGCACCCGAGGAGGAGTGGACGGTCGTCGACAAGCCCCGACCTGATCGGACTGAATCGCCCGTCTGGTCGCCGAGCGATGCGCCCGGCCGGCCACTCAGCCGCGCCCGACACATCCGATAGCGGTCTCGTGACGACCTGCGCGCCATCGGGTCGTCACCCCTGACGTCCCCGCCGCCACGACGCCTACACCCTGGAAATACCTCATGATCCTCACCATCACCCTCGCCTGCCCCATCGCCCTGATCTTCGGGGCGCTCGGAGTGCTCAAGACACTCGCATTGCCGAAGGCACGCGAGCTGGCCGCCGAGACCGGCTTCTCCGTCGCCGCCTACCGCCGCATCGGCGTGCTGCAACTGGCAGGAGTCGCCGGCGTGGCGCTCGGCCCCGCCATGCCACCGCTCGGCGGCCTCGCGGGGGCCGGGCTTCTCCTGCTGCTCGCCGGAGCTGCGGTCGTACACCTGCGCAAGGGCGACCCGGTTGCCAAACTCGCGCCCGCCGCCCTGTGCGCGGTGCTTGTCGCCTCATACCTCGCGGCCTTGTTCGTCTGAAGCGCTGCGGATCGAGTCCACACCTCCACGGATGGGCAGCTCCGGCGGTTTCGCCCTGAAAGCAATGCTGCCCCGGGCTGTGATTTCACCTCGAAGCGCCGGCCGACGGGCATCCGCATGCTCAACTGGTGTCGTGCTCCCGGACATCGAGGCCAGCAGCACCGCCTCGATCCGACCGCACGAACGCTTCGGCTTCCATCACGTGGGCACGTTCAGGAGGTCGGCACCAAGTTCGGCCACTGGCTCGACCTGACGATCATGCGGCTTCCCCAGTCCTGACCGGCCGGCATCCGGTACTCGCGTTGTCACCGTTACCTCAACCTCAGCGTCAACCTCTGTGGCGACGCTCCATGCCGATCGAGATGCCTCCGTAGGCCGACGGCCTCGAATTCGCGTCGTCCTGGCTGGTCAGGCGTCGTCGCGCAGGTGGGCAAGCCCGCTGAGAAGGAGTTCGAGTCCGAAGGAGAACTCGTCCTCGATCGGAACGGGCATCGACCCGGCGACGGTGACCGTCGCCGGGAACAAGGCTGGATCGACGCCCTGAAAGACGGCGGACAGCTGCGCGTCGTCGAGTTGCCCGCCGCCGCCGTGACCGTTGACCTGTATGGCGAATCCGAGGACATAGCGGGCGAGGGTGGCAAAGGCGTGCGCGACCAGTCGCGGCGGGAAGCCGCTGTCGAGCAGCGCCGCGAGACAGTGCTCCCGCAGCGCCATGGCGTTCGGCCCCAGGGGAATCTCTTCGACCATCAGGCGCGCCGCGTTCCGGTGTCGGGCCAGGGCCTCGAACATGGTGCGCGCAACCGTCCGCAGCGCTTGCTGCCAGCCCATCGCGAGGAGTTCGTCGCCATTCAGTTCCACGGCGCCGAACATGCGGTCCACGACATGGGCGACCAGCGCTGCCCGGTTGTCGAAATGCCGGTACAGCGTCGCCGTGCCCGAGCCCAGGCGCTGGGCCAGCGTCCGCATCGAGAGAGCGTCGGCCCCTTCATCGTCCACGATCTGCAGTGCGGTGGAGACGATGCGCTCCAGCGGCACGGGCGGACGCCCCGGGCGCCGAGCCGATGCCGGGGTCGCTCGCGTAGGACCAGCTGCTGCCACTGAAACGTCCACCTCCTCGGCCAGCACCATAACAGCAACACCGTATCCAATTTGGAGATCGCCGGTTCGACGGCGGGCGGGTGAACGCCAAGGACTGATGCTCCAAGAGCGAGGTCTCGCGGATCTGCCAGAACCTGGACGGTCAGCTCACCGCATTCCGCGGCCGCCATTCGAAGCATGTCCGGTTCCCGTACGTGTACCTGGACGCGACCACTGCAAAGCCCGTGCCGAGCACCAGATCGTGTCACGGGCGGTGGTGATCGCCACCGGGATCACCGAGGACGGCGGCCGCGAGGTGCTGGGAGTGCCGGTCGGCGCCAGCGAGACCGAGGTGCTCTGGCCCCAGTTTTCGCGCTCCCTGCGCGAGCGCGGCCTGGCCGGGGTCCGGCTCGTGATCGGCGACCACCACCTGGGGCTGGTTTGCCTTGCAGGCGAGTTTCAGGTTCTGGCACAGATCTTGGGGAGCCGTCGCGGAGGGTGACGGTGACGTTCGATTGCAGGGCAGCCACGAGCCCGGGGACCCGTCAGCGTTCACGCATTCTGGTCCCCCACCAGCCGAACACCGCCAATCCGATGTTGTTGGGCTCCGGCAAGGCGCGGCGCTCGAATTCCTCGTCGATCCGCGTGAGCAGTCGGCCCAAGTCTCGTTTGACTCCGGGAGGAAGGTGCAGCATCACCCGCTCCAGGTCGTCACGGGCATCTTCCACTTCGATCCCGGGCGAATAGGCCTTGGAGGCGTTCAGGTAGCGTCCGGGCTGCTTGAAAGCCCAACGGATCGCGAAGTCGTCCATACCCAGCACTCGCGACGTGCTGGACCGAGGATCGGACAGTGTCATGACCCTGCGTAACAAGGTCATCCGTCCCGCGCCGAAGTCCAGGTGGGCGGCCAGCCAGGCACCGGCCCGCCCGGCCAGGGCGAGACCCACCCGCTCCAGAGCGTGGTTGAGCCGCGTGGTGAACCGCGCGTACGGCGCGGCCAGCCGGGCGAACGGCTCGGCGAACGTCCGGCGCGGGCAGCCAGCCGACCCGCAGGTGAAACGCCGGACCGTCAGCCGGATCACGGACCCCTGCTCAGTGAGCGGAAGATCCTTCGGTCTGCGCTGGTAACGGTCGTGGACCCGGCCCGAGAAGCAGCCACAGTCCGGACAGGCTGCCCCGGCCGTGCGGCCTCTCGCCTCCACCTCGGCCGTCCCGCACGAGCCGGACTCCTCGCGATCGAACATCGAGGTAACACTCCGCGACGGCCCCCCGAGAGCTGTGCCAGAACCGAGTTTCGAGACCGCTTGGGCACTTGCTTCGGCGGCGCGGTCGATGCGCTCCGTCGTGGGATGACACGCGGCCGGTCACGCCGTGGTGATGGCCTCGTCGTGGGTCGGGCCGGCCGCGGACATGATGGCCTGCCAGGGGGCGGAGTCGAAGATGAGCGTGATCGAGGTGATCCGGCCGTCGTGGAGCCGGAAGTGCTCGGCCGTGTGCTGGGTGATGCCGACGGCCGGGGCGGTGTGGACGTCGTAGACCAAGGTGGCCTCGGTCTCGCCGTACAGCTCGCTGATCAGCTCCACGCCGGTGACGATGCCCAGGAGGCCGTCCAGGCCGTCGAGGTGGCCGGTCGGGCTGTCGGAGGTGATGAACGGGCTGCGGAAGCCGAAGCTTTCGCCGATCTGGGCCGCGGCCGTGGTGACGTCTCCCCGGAACCGGGCCTCGTGATAGGCCCTGACAGTACGTCGGGTGGCGGCGTTGGCCGAGTCGGTGGTCATGTGGTGCTCCGTGGTGGTCGGTTCAGGGAGCCGGCTGGTCGCGCCGGGCCGTGTTCAGGTACTGCTCGATGCGTTGCTGGTTCTCGACCACGCGCAGGCACAGGTCGCGGAACCGGGCGAGTTCGGCTTCTGTGAAGCCCTGGAAGACGGCGGACATGGCGCGCTGCGTCGGCTGCCGGAAGGAGTCCAGCCAGTCGCGGCCGGCTGGTGTGATCCTGGCTCGTACCGACCGGCGGTCGCGCTGGTCCTGGACCCGCCGCGCCAGCCCGTCACGCTCAAGCGTGTCGACCAGGCCGGTGACATTGCGGGAACTCACCCCCGCCGCGCGGGCCAGTTCGCCGATGCTCAGCCCCTCGTCCGTGGCCGTACTCAGTCGTGCGAGGACGTCGAGCGCCCCCGCGCTGAGCCCACGTCCCCCCGCACCTTGCGAACGCAGCCGGTCGACCGCCTGCCAGGCCGACCGGACGGCTGCGGCCGTCTCCAGCGCGAGGGTGTCGTCGCCAGCCGCGAACGCCCGCATGGAGTCCCGGACACCAGGGTCGTAGAGGAAGCCATCAGCGTCGTGGGCCAGGTCAGAATTATGTACGTGCTTCATAATGAAGTCGCACTCTACTCCGCCGGTGGCGACACCACCAGCGACCAGCCCGCCCTCACCAGGGACGAGACGCAGGCGACGTCGCCGCCCTGACGCTGCGCGCTGCTGCCGGTTCTGACCAACATTCCTCGACCCCGGACCCGACAGCCGCTCCCCAAGCCGACCTGCATACGCCTCCCGTTCTCACCTACGCAGCCACGCCTCAGCCACAGAGCTGCTGCATGCGCAGCGGGGAGGTTGGAACCTGTACGTCAGCTGGCGGCTGTGGTGGTCCTGCGCGTGGGTTCGTCGCGGTTTACGGGCTTTGGCTTCCCGAGCGTTCGGCGTGCCGCATCCGAGTGGCTATCTCGCAGGCCAGTGCGGGTTCGGCATGCCGTCATCGCTCATGTGTGCCCGCCGCCAGATCCCGTTCCAGTGGAAGGGGGTCTCCGGTACGAACCGGTGCCGCTGGCCGCACGGACATGGCGCCAGCACCCACGCGCACCCACGGCACAGCTCGACCCAGCCATGCCCGGTCGAGCTCAGCACTCGTGGTCCCTCGTCCCCGCAAGCCGGGCAGCCGGGCAGATCGACGCCGTCCAGGAGCGCGTTCTGTCGCCGGACGTACTCGGACAGTCGCAGCGACGGGTGGCGAAACGGGTCTTCGAACCATGCACGCTCCGGGCTCTCCCACCAGCTTCGCAGCCACCACGGCCGAGGGTTCGGTACAGTCCGCCGCCCGGTCTGCTTCTCCGCCCGACGCTGCACGGCGTACTCCTCTGCCCGCACGAGCCACAGCACCCGCGCCTCGTGCAGTTCCTCCACGGCCCGCGCCAGCGCGTCCGGGTCCGCCTCCAGCTGTCGGGGGATCGCGGCGCTCAGCGTGAGGTGGTGGTATGTCGCCCGCAGGCCGTAAGGAGCGAAGACGGTGAGGCATGTGCGCAGCGCGCTGTGCCGCCGGTGGAAAGGGAGCCGGGCGTCGTGCACACGCGCCCGGTGGGTCAGGAAGCTGGTCATTCTGCGAGCTCCAGGTCCAGTGCCCGCGCCAAGGCGGCCGTGACGGCGGCGGCGTGTGTCGGCAGGTGTTTTTCGGCCCAGGTTCCGGCAAGGCTGTGGAAGTCCCGCAAGTCCGCCTCGGCACCGGTGACGAGCGTGCGCATCTGGTCCACCGGCAATTCGATCACCGGGCTTCCGCCCTTCGCGTCGGCGTCGAGAGTCAGCCGGACGTTGTCGCCTACACGCTCGGCCACTGAGGACGGGTCGTGGCCGAAGTAGGAGCAGCCGGTGCCGTCCAGCACCTCCCGCCAGTCCCGCCAGGTCTCCAGGCCGTTGCAGCAGCCCGGCTCGACGAAGACGGTGTCGGTGGCTGTGTCGGTCACCCGGAACCCGCCGGCGGCGAACAGGTTGGGCAGGGTGAGCAGCCCGTGCAGGAACGCGTCGAGCGGGTCGGTCGGGCACGGCCCGTGCTCCTCCTCCGGCTCGAAGTCGTTGCAGTCAGCGATCCGCATAACGGCCGTGCCGACCTCTGCGGGAGTCAGCTCCCCGTCCAGTACGAGGTAGCCGTACGACTCGTGCTCGCCAACCGGCCAGAGCGCGAAGTCGTCTGCTGCGAAGATCTCCAGAACGGGTTGCATCACCATCACACAGGGATGGTGCCGGACCCGCTGCGACACCGCCACGGGCTTTCGCTGCGGCATGAGGGTCGGCGGGCGGCCGACTCGGCTCGGCGCCTGCCCGCATCTTGCCTTCCCCAGTCGGTGACTCCGAGACCCGCTCAGAACATGGTGTTGTCGTTCTCGGAGGTGGGTGGGATGACCTGGAGGACGTCCCAGTGTTCGACGATCTTGCCGTCGGCGTCGAAGCGGAAGATGTCGATGCCCGCATAGTCCTCGTCGCCGGGCCAGGTCTGGTGGCAGTGCAGGATGACGTGGTCGCCGTCGGCGAAGGCCCGTTTGTACTCGACGTGCTTGCCGGGGTACTCGGCCGCCATGCGCTCGAAGTAGTCGATGAACGCCTGCTTGCCGTCACCGACGTGCGGGTTGTGCTGGATGTAGGTGTCGCCGGCGTACTGGTCGATCGCCTCGGCAGGCCGGCACTGGTTGAACATCAGGTCGTAGAACGCCTTGGCCGTGGCCTTGTTCTTCTCCGGATCGCTCATGACGCCACCGTAGGCCCGGCAGCTGGACACAGCGCGGCCAGTACGTCGAAGAGGTGGCAGACGGGACGCTGGAACGGGCACGACCCGGTCCGCGACGTCGCCGGGAATGGTGGACCTGGGTGAGGTCGACGCGTACGAGACGTGCGGCAGCAAAAGGGGGCAGACGAGGTGTCTGAATCCAGCGCCGAATTCCAGAACCAGGGGGCGGGAGTCGTTACGGGCCGTGCCCAGCCACCACTGGAGACGATGACCCGCGGGAAGGTAGGGGCGCCGATGAACCGGGGACCGCCGCGGGATGTTGCCCCGTCCTCACGGCTGCAGGTCCGACAGCGCAGCAGGGCATCGAGAGGTGTCGCAGTTCGGACGGCGTGGCAGCGCATCTCGGGGGGGGTGACGGCACGACGGCCGAGTCACAAGCGGCAAGGAGCAGGCCGCCTCGGGACACTGTGCGAAAACGTTGGCATGACCATCCCCCCTCGGGGCGCGGGGAGCAGCATCGACTTCCCGTGAGCTGACGCGGGTCGTCGGGACCATCCCCGCGGGTGCGGGGAGCGGTCGACTCCCGCGACAGGACCGCTGGAAAGCCGGCGGCCAATGGGCAAACTACGCGGCCGAAGTGGTCCGCCGGCGCATGCAACAAAACTCGTGAGCTAAGACCGTGTCCTATGTGGTGAGTTTGAGGAGGCGCTTGTAGCAGCAGAGGGCTGCGGCGAGGCCGAGGAAGGCCAGGTAGTCGCGGGAACGGCGCTCATAGCGGTGGTTGCGCCGGCGGTAGCCGGTCAGCCAGGACATCGTGCGCTCGATCACCCCTCTGCGGCGCCCGAGTCGTTCACCGGACTCGATGCCCTTGCGGGCGATGCGGACGCCGATGCGTTTCCCGCGGAGCCGTTTCCGCAGCTCAGGGATGTCGTAGGCCTTGGCGGCGTGCAGGCGCTGGGGTTTGAAGTGACGGCCGCGGTGGGGGTCGTGTCTCGTTTGGTGACCGAGCACCATGGGCTTCAGGACCTGGCTGTCGTGGGTGTCGGCGGCCGAGACGCCGACGAGGAGGGGCAGGCCGTTCGCGTCCGACAGGATGTGCATCGTGGACCCCGCCTTGCCCCGGTCCACGGGGCTTGGACCGGTGAGTTCGCCCCTTTTTTCGCCCTGATGTGGGCGGAATCGAGGACGGCTCGGGACAGGTCGAGCAGGCCGGCGTCGTCGAGGCGGTGCAGGATCTCCTCGTGCAGCCGGCCCCACACGCCGGCTCTGGACCAGATCAGGAACCGGCGATGGGCCGTGGACTTCGATATGCCGAAGCACGGCGGCAGGGCCCGCCAGGCGCAACCGGACACCAGCACGTAGATGATCGCGGCGAACAGCGTCTCATCAGGCGTGTCCTGCGTCCCACCGCCCTGCGGCCGCACCCTAGAGGGCGGGATCAGCGGCTTCGCGATCTCCCACAGCCCGTCCGGAACGATCCAGCTCCATGTGCCCCGCCCCATGACCTGCCCAACAGCCGCCTCACCACATAGGACACGGTCTTTAATGTCGGGGCCCGAGCCCCGACAATTCCCTGGCCCTTGTTTCAGGTGGCACTGATGATCTGCACGGTGTGCGGCTGCTTGCCGGCTGCGCCCAGCGAGGCACGGACGGTCAGGACGTCTTGTGGTAGCTCGCAGTGCCCTCGTCCTTCGTCGGCGCGGGGGTGCCCGTCCAGGCGGGGGTCGGGGCGGTCGTCGGCAATCCGGTCGGGTTGACGCGGGCCTGGTCGGCGAGGAGGTTGACGAAGGCGACGGTGAGGGGGTCGGGGCGGGTACGGGTGTAGGCGGTGAGGGTGCGGCGGACCGGGGGGTCGGGGCGCAGCAGGGCGCCGTCGAAGTGGGGCGGGATGATGTTGGCGGGCACCAGGGTCGGGCCGAGTCCGGCGGCGGCGAGCAGGGGTGCGGCGGAGGTCTGTTCGGCGCGGATCGCCACGTGCGGGCGGAATCCCGCCTGAGCGCAGACGTGGTCGAGCAGGTCGGCGAGGCCGTTGTCGGGGGCGTAGTGGACCCAGGCGCGATCTGCGAGATCCGTGAGTGCGACCGCGCCGGTGGGGCTGTCGGCGAGCGGGTCATCGGCGGGCAGGACGATCGCGAACTCCTCGACGCCGAGTTCGCGGATCGGTCCCTCCCAGTCGGCCGGGGCGGGGCCGATGGCGAGATCGGCGCGGCCGGCGGTCATGGCGGCTTGGAGTAGGTCGGCGTGGCAGTACTCGCGCAGCCGGATCCGCACGCCGGGGTGCTGGTGGCGCCAGATGCGCAGGACGGCCGGCAGGATCCCGAGGCTGACCGAGTAGATGGCAGCGACCTCCAGCTCGCCCTCTTCGAGGCCGGCGGTGCGCCGGGCCACCGCTCGCAGGCGTTCGGCCTCGGCGAGGGCGGCACGAGCGTGCGGCAGGACCGCCCGGCCCATCGGGGTGAGCCGAACCGACCGCGGCAGGCGTTCGAGCAGCGGGCCGCCGAGCGTGCTCTCCAGGGCCCGCATCTGGTGGGAGAGCGCGGGCTGGGTGACGTGCAGCTGCTCGGCGGCGCGGGTGAAGGAGCCGGTGTCGACCACGGTGACCAGGTATTCGAGTTGCCGGAGCGTCGGGATTGCCATGACAAGATTTTATCGCTGCGGTAGAGAACAAGCCTTGGACTCATCGCTGGAGGCTGAGAGAGGGTCGTGGTGTGGTCGCCGCTAGGGAGCAGCGGGTGGCCGATCCCCGATGACTCGAAGGAGTTCTCCTCATGTTCGATGGCACGCCTCTGAAGGGGCAGCGACTTGTCGTGGTGGGCGCGGGCTCGCGCACCGGGCGCGAGATCGCCAAGGCCGCCTCGGCGGCCGGTGCGACGCTCGTGCTGGCCGGTCCGGACCCGCGCAAGCTGGAGTGGACGGCCGGTGAGCTGTCCGGCCCGTCCGAGGTGCTTGCGCTCGACCTGGCCGACGAGCGGTCGATCGCCGACTTCGCCGCCCTGGTAGGCCGGTTCGACCACCTGGTCTCCACCGCCGCAATGCCGGCCAATGGTCCGCTGAAGCAGCTCGAACTCGCCGACGTGCAGCGGGCGTTCTCGGCCAAGGTGATCGGTCCGCTGTTGCTGACCAAGCACCTGGCCGGGCAGGCGTCGCAGTCCGGCTCGTTCACCTTCTTCTCCGGCGTGGCCGCCTGGCGCCCGGCGCCCGCGCGCACGGTGATGGCCACCACCAACGGCGCGCTGGCCTTCCTGGTGCAGGCGCTCGCCGTCGAGATCGCCCCCGTCCGGGTCAACGCAGTCTCTCCTGGCATCGTCGACACCGGCGCCTGGGACGGCCTGGGCGCGGACAAGGAAGCGTTCCTGCGGGGGATCGCCGAGCGCAACCCGACCCGCCGGGTGGGCAACCCCGAGGACCTGGTCAAGGCCGTGTTCTACGCCATCGACAACCCCTACGTCACCGGCACCGTGCTGCACGTCGACGGCGGCGGCCGCCTTATTTGACCGGAACCCCGCAACCCCATCCGACTCGACCGACACGCAAAAAACAGCTGATGGAACTCCGACTCGACGGCAAGGTCTTCCTGGTCACCGGAGCCTCCGCAGGCATGGAGCGGCCACGGTCCGCACTCTCACCGCCGAGGGGGCCGCCGTGGTCGGCACGGCCCGCCGCACCGAGGGCATCGACGCGCTCGGGGCGCGGGTGAGCGCCGTGGCAGCCGATGTGACCGATCCGCGTGCGCCCGAACGGGTCGTGGCCGAGGTCCTGGACCGGCACGGCCGCCTGGACGGCCTGGTTAACAACGTCGGCGGCCTGACCTCGTGCACCGGCTTCCTGACAGTGACCGACGAGCAGTGGCATATGGCGTTCGACCTCAACTTCCACTCGGTCGTCCGGATGACCCGGGCCGCGCTGCCCGCGCTGCTGGAGCACGGCGGCCTCGCTGGTCCACGTGACCAGCGAGGCCGCCCGACTGCCCGACGTGCCCCTGGTGGACTACGCCGCCGCCAAGACGGCCCTGCTGTCGCTCAACAAGACCCTCACGGTGGAGTTCGGCCCACGCAGGGTGCGCTCCAACGTGGTCGCCCCCGGCCCGACCCGCACCCGCCCGTGAGGCGCCCCCGACGGCTTCGCCGAGCAACTCGGCACCCAGTTCGGCCTCATGCCGGACGCGGCGATCGACCATTTCGTGCGCGAGGTGCGATGCCTCCCCAGCGCCCGGCTCGGCGAGCCGGACGACGTCGCCCGGGTCATCGCCTATCCGCTCTCCCCACTCGCAGGCCAGGTCACCGGCGCCGAATGGGCCGTCGACGGCGGCGCACTGCGCCAGATCTGACGCCACGACACCACGTCCGCCGGCCGGCCGAAGGGGCCGGCCGGCCATCCCGGCGCGCCTGAAACCAGTGCGCGACCGGCCGATCCAAGGAGAAACACCCATGCGTTCGCGCACCCTCGTCCGCACCGCCGCCCTCGCCACCGCCGCGGCCTGCCTGGCCGGTGGCACCGCTGCCGCCGCCCACACCCACGACAACGGCCACGGCCACCACCATGCCTCGCACGCCTGGCCGCAGCGCCTGATCGACCGCTCGTCCGACCTGGTCCAACCCCAGGCGATCACCGTCGACCACTCGATCGACCAGCAGCGCGCGGCCCAGGAGGTCCACCTGGCCCAGCAGCTGTACACCTTCTGGAACACCGGCCGGCAGAAGTACCTGGACGCCGCCGTCAGCCCGCAGTTCAAGGACAACACCCTGCCCATCGGCCGCCCGCAGGGCCCCACGGGCCCGGTCTTCGCCTCGAAGAACTTCCGCACCGCCGTGCCGGACCTGGCCTGCGAGCTGTCCGACCTGCTGGTTACCGGCGACAAGATCACCGCCCGGCTGGTCTTCCGCGGCCACTTCACCGGCACCTTCCATGGCGTCCAGGGCAAGGGCCAGAACGTCGACTTCAACGCCATCGACATCCAGCACGTCGGCACCGACAAGATCGGCGAGGACTGGCACATCGAGGACAACCAGACCCTCATGGCCCAGCTGGGCGTCAACGGCTGATGCCGCTCCTCCTGGATACCGCCGCCCTCGCGGCCTTCGCCACCGGCACCACCGAGTTCGTCGTCGGTCCGCTCCCCACGCTGTCCCACGCGCTCTCGGCCCCGGTGCCGACGGCAGGCCACCTGGTGACCGGCTACGCCGTCGGCGTCGCGATCGGCGGGCCGCTGCTAGCCCTCGCGACCCGGCGGCTGCCGCCCCGCCCCACCCTGATCGGCCTGATGACACTCTTCAGCGCCGGGCACCTGGTTATGGCGGCGGCCCCGGACTTCACAGTGCTGCTCATCGCCTGGCTGGTGACCGCCTCCACGCACTGGGCGTTCTTCGGCACCGGATCGCTGGTCACGGCGGCCACCGTGTCGCAGGACCGATGCGGCCGGGCGATCACCCTGATGTGCACCGACCTCACTGTGATCGGCGTCCCCAGCGGCACCCTGCTCGGCCAACGCCCTTCCCGATGAGCCTCGTTCACCGCAGTCGCGCTCCTCTCTGCCGCCGCCACCCTCGCCCTGTACCGGCTGCCGCCCAGGCACCAGCCCGCCCCAGCGGCCGACCGGCCCGCCGCCATACCGCGCCCGGCCCCGGCCCCGGCCCCGGCCACCCTCGCGCTGGCCACCACCCTCCTCGGCTAGGAGCTGTCCGGCCGATCATGTGACTGTCGCCCGATCTGCTCGTTGTTCCCGTTATGGGGCGGGGAGAACGCGGTGATCTGTCGGACGCCGAGTGGGAGCGGCTGCGGCCGTTCCTGCCGGTGAGCAACGGTAGGTGCGGGCGGTGGCGTGATCACCGGCAGGTGATCGACGGGATTCTTCACCGTGTTCGGACCGGGGCTCACTGGCGCGATCTGCCGGAGCGGTTCGGGCCGCGGAAGACGGTCTACGAGCGCCATCGGCTGTGGTCAGCCGACGGCACCTGGGAGCGTCTGCTGCAGCGGGTCCAGGCCGCGGCCGACGCGGCGGGCGGAATCGACTGGGATGTCTCGGTGGACTCCACCATCGTGCGCGCCCACCAGCACGCCGTCGGCGCCCGCACCGAGCCACCGCCGGCCATCGCCGACTCAAAGGGGGACGAAACGCCGGAACACCAGGACGAAACTCCGTGGCAGAGCCTCGTCGGCCGGCTGGCGGAGGCGGTGCAGGAGGCGAGGGCCTGGGCCGTTCGCGCGGGGGCTTCACCAGCAAGATCCACCTGAGCGCGGACAGCTTCTGCCGCCCGCTGTCCCTGATCGTCACGCCGGGGCAGCGGGCCGACTGCACCCAGTTCGTGCCGGTGCTGGAGAAGATCCGGGTCCCCCGACTCGGGTCGGGCAGGCCCCGCAAGAAGCCCGGCAGCGTCGCGGCTGACAAGGCCTACAGCAACGGTCCCTGCCGTCAGTACCTGCGCCGGCGCGCCATCCGCCACACGATCCCGGAGAAGAGCGACAGCCAGGCCGCCCGTCTGCGCAAGGGATCGCGAGGCGGACGGCCACCGGGCTTCGACGAGGATCGGTACAAGAAGCGCAACACCGTGGAGAGGGCCATCAACAGGCTGAAGAACTCCCGCGCCGTTGCGACCCGTTACGACAAACGCGGATACGTCTTCCTCGGCACCGTCACCGCCGCCGCCCTCGTCATCTGGCTCCGTACCTGACCACGTGCCATGACCTCAACTCACCGAGGCATCCGGCGCCAGCACCAAGCCCGCTGCCGCGCGGAAGTCCTCAAGGCTGATGACACCGCCGTCGGTGCCGTCGTCCCATTCGATCAGGAGCCCCGAGCGGCCCTCGTTCCAAGACTCCGGACTGTCATCAAAATCAGGGCCGGGATGCCACTCGACGCAACCCTCACCATGCCGATATCGGAGATACAGGTACTGGCCGTCCGCCGTCCAGGCATCCCACTGTGATGGGTATGCAGAACACGTCTGCACAACCCGCGCCAGCTTCCGACCCTCATCCGTACTCATCCGACGATGGTCGCGCAGCATCAGGCGCCCGGTAATTGACTTCAGACCGCCGCCACAGGCGCCTCAAGCAGCAGCCAGACACACGCCGCCAATGATCGGCCGGACAGCTCCTAGTAGTGCTTCGTTAGGTTCTTCGTCTGGTTCTGTTGCGGGGCAGGGGTCGGCCGCAGGTGGTGCAGGTGCCGGTCCAGCACTGCAGCAGGT
>NZ_JBIRQU010000024.1:0-66092 GCF_044333355.1 Streptomyces sp. NPDC021012 | reverse complement strand
GACGTCCACACAGTCCGCAAAACAGACACCATGAAACCGAAGGCGAAGAAGTCGACGACCCCACGGCCTCGCCGCACAGGTTAAAGATCAAGCTAAGGGATGTCCCGTAAATGATCTTAGAGTCGTCTCGGGCACGGCTGGCCGCTATGCGGCCCACCGGCCTATCCGGCGAGTGCGAGGTTGTGCATCCGGGCGATGCCGAGCATGGCGTGGTGGACGCCGTCGCCTTTGAGGCGGCAGTCGCGGAGGATCTTCCAGGTCTTCATGCGGGCGAAGACGTGCTCGACGCGGGCCCGGACCTGCTTGTGGGACTTGTTGTGCGCCTGCTTCCACTCGGGCAGGTCTTCGCCCTTTCGTCGACGATGAGGCATGACAAGTCCGGTGCCGGGGTAGCCGCCGTCGGTGATCGTGAGGGTCTTGCCGACGGCGGCCTTGGCGCCGGATTCCTCCCACGCCTTGCAGTCGTTTCGGTTTCCGGCGAGAGGCCGGCCGACCACGACGACCAGGCGAGTGTCGGAGTCGATGACGACCTGGTGGTTGGTCGAGTACCGATAGTTCTTGGACTGCGCGGCGATGGTGTGGTCACGGGTGGGGAGCAGGGTGCCGTCCACGATGAGCACGGTGCCCTTGGCGAACCGCTTGCGGGGCTGAAGCCCGAGCATCGGCCCGAGATGGTCGATGATCCGGTCCGCCGCCGACTTCGAGACCCCGAACAGCGGGGCGAGCTGCCGCATCGTGAGGTTCGTGCGCCAGTACGCCGCGACCAGCAAGGCCCGGTCCTCCAGCGGAAGACTCCACGGCCGGCCCCTGCGGACCGCGCCCGCACCCTCGCGCCGCAGAACCATCACCAGCTTCCCAAAGGCGCGCGGGCTCAGCCCGGAGAACGGGGCTATCCAGACACCTCACGTTGCTACGCCGTCAAGCCGGAGGGCTCACGTCCTCGAACATCGAGTGCCGCGGAAGGGCGTCTCCTCGTACGGATAGCCTGCCTCGACAGAGGAGGTTCCATTGTTGAGCGAGAGCGACGCACGCATCCTGGCCGAGGGGCTCATCGGCGAGTACTTGGCCGTCACCTCGGTGACGCAGCGGCACGGGAAGTTCTACGTCTTCTACAACGCCGCCGACGAGGGCGGCGGGATCGGCGGGAACGTCCCCCTGGAGGTCGATCCCGAGACTGGCCAGCACCGCTTCATCTCCATCGACGAGTACTTCGAGCTCGACCTCTGACCGCCCGCCCGTCAGGCAGCGCTGACCGCGAGCTCCGGCGGGGCAGGAAACGCCGCAAGCTCATCGAAAAGCTCGCGCTTCTGGAGGCAGTGGTAGAGCTGGCCGATCATGCGGTTGAAGAGGTTGCGCTGGGCGGCCGCGTGCCAGTCGCCTTGTTCGCGGCGGCGCCGATAGTGGGCGTTGGCCCCGGTGGATGCCCGGAGTGAGGCGAAGGCCCAGAGGTAGCCGGCGTGGTTGAGCCGGTCATTCTTCACCCAGCGTCGGGTGATGGCGGACTTCTTGCCCGAAGCCCGGGTGAGGGGTGAGGAGCCGGCGTAGGCCTTGAGGCCGCGGGCGTCGGCGAAGCGGGTCCGGTCGTCGCCGATCTCGGCGAGGACGCGGGCGGCGAGCTGGATGCCGAGTCCGGGGAAGCTCAGCAGGATCTCCGCGTCTGGGTGCTGGGGGAAGGCTTCTTCGACTGCTTCGGCGAGCTGGTCGGCAGCGGTGCAGGCGGCGTCCAGCTGGATGAGGAGGGCGAGCATCTGCTTGCCGAGCGCGTCCTCGACCAGCGGCGGCTGGTGGGCCCACTCCGCGCGGAGGACCTCGCGGAGGCGGTCGGCTTCGGTTTCGATGCCGCGCTGGCGGCCGGCGCGCTTGAGCACGGCCTGGATCTGGGCGCGGGTCAGCCGTGCGGCCCGGGTCGGTGTCGGGGCGGTCTTGAGGAGCTCGCGGGCCTCACGCCGGCACAGGCCGTTGGTCCAGGTGGCGAAGGCGGCCAGGGCGGCGGGGTAGTACTCGCGCAGCAGGGAGCGGAGCTGGTTGGCGAGCTGCTGTCGGTTCCACAGGGAGTCCTGTTGGGCGCGTGCGAGGACGGTGATCGCGCGGCCGAGGTCGGAGTCGTCGGGCAGGGGCCGGTGGGCATGCATGTCGGTGCGGAGGATGTTCGCCAGGACCAGGGCGTCGCCGGGATCGGACTTTTTGCGCGAGACGCTGTGCCGGTCGCGGTAGCGGGCGGCGGCCATCGGGTGATCGCGAACACCTTGCGCGTGCCGGTCCGCAGGACCGCAACGAGCAGGCCGCGGGAGGTCTCGATCGCGACCGGGATTGGGTTCTCGGCGGTATCGCCGTACTCGGCGAGCAGCTCCAGCAGGATTTTGTAGCCGGCCGCGTCGTCGGTGGTGTGCCGCTTGGCCAGGAGCTGGCCGGTGTCGTCGACCAGGGCGACGTCGTGGGTTTGTTCCGCCCAGTCGATTCCGCAATAGATCAAGGTTCCCCTCTCCAGAGTTCGGCGTTTGCGCTGGTCACGAGCGCATGCGGGCCACGCAGCGACCTAATCCCAGGCCTCAACCGCAGCGCGGTCGGGCCGCCACCTCACTAGCCGTTCGTGGCACCAGCGCACCCCACGGGCCTCGGTCTATGCAGGAGCTCGGGCGGCTCGGGCGTATCAAGAAGTCACCGTGCGGCGGGCTCGCACCACGCACACCAACGAGTGATCAAGGTCGTAGGTGTTGACGGCGATGGCAGTCACGAAGGCGCTGAACGCCGTCGTTCTACAGATAGACGTTGATCGCCTGGGTCTCGCAAGACATCCATCCAGCGCCCTCGTGACCGCCACCGCCCTGAGCACCACGACCGCGCACCGATCTACGTTGAGGCCTCCACGGCCCGGCTGCACCTGGATGTCACGGTCTGGTACTCGAACGCTCCGAGAAGCACCCGCGTCTGCGGAACGCTCATAACTACGGATTAGGACGACTCCGACGCCGTGATCACACCAGTCACACCAAGATCATCTCAGCCGCCCTATCATCCGATCCGTAGAGATGAGCGCCGTCGAAGGGGCTGATAGAGATGACCGCGCGCATGGCAGCCGCCGTACTGGCCACATGGGCCACGCTGATCTTGCTCCTACTC
Organism: Streptomyces sp. NPDC021012; assembly: GCF_044333355.1. Classification (NCBI taxonomy): domain Bacteria; kingdom Bacillati; phylum Actinomycetota; class Actinomycetes; order Kitasatosporales; family Streptomycetaceae; genus Streptomyces; species Streptomyces sp. NPDC021012. The sequence goes on along the minus strand of NZ_JBIRQU010000024.1, from coordinate 62,972 downwards.
GCGCCGTCACCCCTGCCAGAGCATTGGCGCTACTACATCTACTCTCCAGCGAGCGTGGGCCTGTGGTTGCTGGCCATGCTCGTCGCCCCTGTCGTGGTCTGCATCGTGAAATGGCCATGGATCAAGTCGGGCGGCAGGTGAACCTCGACTTGCATGCGAGCCCGCGGACTACCCATCCATTAACGCCTGGCCATCAGTTACGGGACAGCCCTTAGTCGAGCGTTCCGGGCTTGTATTTGAACAGGCCGAGGGCCTCCTCCATGGACTTGGCGGCGGTGGCCCTTTTCAGGCGGCGGCGATGGTGTCGATGCTGAAGCGGCGCAGTTCGAAATGGGTGAAGCGGCCGGCGGTTTGCGTAGCGCTCTCCTTTTGTCAGCCTTCGAGGAAGAGGCAGGAGTTCAGGACTTCGACCTCCGGTGTAGACGAAGGGGCTGGCGCAGAAGTTGGCGAGGTGCTTCAGGTTGTTGTTAGCCAGACGGCCGTCCCTGATGGAGACGTCGAGGATGTGGATGTCATCGATGACGAGCTTTGTGCCGCACCTGCACAAAGCCTCGAGAACCAGTTTGGTGAGGGGACGCAGAGTCAGCACCGATCCAGCGCGACGCACCCGAACGGATCGGAACGGACGCCAGTGGAAGTCAGCACCAGGTCAGCACCAGCGCGTTCGGGCTCAATTCGTCTCACGCGGTCCGTGCCTCTGACCTGCATGTTTGTGCGGGAGGGTGTCGCGTGGTAAGCGGCGCCCTCCCATTTGGAGAACATCTGGCTCCGGACCAAGCGCTACAACGCGAGCGGCAAAGTGGTCTCCGGCACAGGAGGGGTCTGCTACCTCTACTTCCCCGAGCGTCCCACGCCCGCCCAGCGCAAGGCCTTGGAGGGTCTCGGGATCGTCTGACGCGGGGCGGCGGCCCCGGGGGACGTGACCGACGTCTCTACCCCGGGGGCGCCCCCGTGGCGCAAGGTGGTCGCCATGACCTCCACCACCCATTCCCGTCTCCTCGTCCGCGCCCGCACGGGCGGCCCCCGTGAGGACGGGCCCAAGATCCTTGAGCACGTCCTCGGCTGGACCCTGGTCGTGCTGCTCGCCGTCCTCGTCACCCGCGCGGGCCTCATGTGAGGTGACAGGGGCGGACGCGCACGGCGGGACCGGCAACCGTGTGGATGCCGGACGGCCGTGTGATCCCCCGGTACGGAACGGGCATACTCCCCCCGATCGCCGCGCCCCGCGCGCGCCCGGCAGGGAGGAGCGTCCGGTCATGGCCGACAGCACCGCGGACGGCGTGGAGCGCCGGCTGCCCACCGACGAGGCCCGGGAGCTGCTCGCCCTGGTGCGTGACATCGCCCGGCGGGAGATCGCCCCGGCCGCCGCGGAGGAGGAGGCCGCCGGCCGCTTCCCCCGCGAGCTGTTCGCGCTGCTCTCCCGCTCCGGGCTGCTCGGGCTGCCGTACGACCCCGGGTACGGCGGGGGCGGCCAGCCGTACGAGGTCTACCTCCAGGTCCTGGAGGAGCTCGCCGCCGCCCGGCTCACCGTCGGGCTCGGGGTGAGCGTCCACACCCTCGCCTGCCACGCGCTCGCCGGCTTCGGCACCGAGGCGCAGCGGGCCGCGCACCTGCCCGCGATGCTGGGCGGCGGGCTCCTCGGCGCCTACTGCCTCTCCGAACCCTCCGCCGGATCGGACGCGGCGGCGCTGCGGACCCGGGCGGTGCGGGAGGGGGACGGCGACTGGGTGATCGACGGGACCAAGGCCTGGATCACGCACGGCGGCATCGCGGACTTCTGCACGGTCATGGCCCGCACCGGCGGCCCGGGAGCGCGCGGCATCACCGCCTTCCTGGTGCCGGGGGACGCGCCGGGGCTGAGCGCCGCCCCTCCCGAGCGGAAGATGGGCATGAAGGGCTCTCCCACCGCGCAGCTGCACTTCGACGGGGTGCGGGTCGCCGACGACCGGCGGCTCGGCGCGGAGGGGCAGGGCTTCGCGATCGCGCTCGGCGCCCTGGACGCGGGGCGGCTCGGCATCGCCGCCTGTGCGGTGGGCCTGGCCCGGGCGGCCCTGGACGAGGCCGTCGCGTACGCGCGGGAGCGCCGCCAGTTCGGCCGGCCGATCGCCGACTTCCAGGGGCTCCGCTTCCTGCTCGCGGACATGGCGACCGGGATCGAGGCGGGCCGGGCGCTGTATCTGGAGGCGGCGCGGCTCCGGGACGAGGGGCGGCCCTTCGGTCGGTGCGCGGCGATGGCCAAGCTCTTCTGCACGGACACCGCCATGCGGGTCACGACGGACGCGGTGCAGGTGCTCGGCGGCTACGGCTACACGGCGGACTTCCCCGTGGAGCGGTATCTGCGCGAGGCGAAGATGCTCCAGATCGTCGAGGGGACCAACCAGATCCAGCGCGTGGTCATCGCCCGTCACCTGGTCGGACCAGAGTCCCGCTGACGCGCACGGTGCGGTCCGCCCAGACCGGTCCGGCGGCGAGCCGGGTCCACTCCTGGTCGCGGTGGCCGGGCAGGGTCCGGCCCTGGCTGGCCCAGAGGGAGAGCACGTCCCGGTAGATGGGCGGGTCGGCGGGGGCGGGGGGCTTGGGCTGCGCCTGTGCCGGGGTCTGCACCTGCGTCGGTACGGGGACGGGGACGGGCGCAGGCGACGACGTCGGCGCCGTCGGCTGAGGAACCGATTCTTCACCGCGCGGTTCGGCCTGCCGGTGCCGACCGTAACCGCTGGGAGTGGTGTACAGCGTGGTCATGCCCGGACCAACGCGCCCCGGCGGCCGGGGTCACCGCCGGAGGGATTCGAGCGGCAGTTCGTCCGGTACCCGGCGCACGACTCTGGCCCACCGACCGTGACCTGACGTACCGTCAGATCCCACTCGCCGCTCAGGAGGTCAGCCGTGGACGACGACCGGCCCGTCGCGCTCGACGAATACCCCGTGCACCAGGCACCGCTCTCGATGAAGCACCACGTCAGCGGCGACCGGAACGCCTACGACCGCTGCATCTTCCACGTCTTCGACCACACCGGCCGCGCCCTGCTCATCGCCGGGCTCGGCGTCTACCCGAACACCGGGGTCATCGACGCCTACGCCACCCTGCGCACCGGCGACCGCCTGCATGCCGTCCGCGCCTCCGACGCCCTCGGCGACGACCGGACGAACCTCTCCGTCGGCCCGCTGGCCATCACCGTCGACGAACCGCTCCGGCGCCTCTCCCTGCGCTGCGCGGCCGACCCCGGCGACCCCGAGGGGCTCTCCTTCGACCTCACCTGGACCGGCGACTTCCCTGCCGTCTGGGAACCCCACCACACCCAGCGCCACGGCGGCCGGCTCACCCTCGAAGGCCGCCGCTTCGTCCAGGCCGGACACTGCGAGGGCACCATCAGGGCCGGCGGCGAGGAGTTCACCGTCACGGCGGGGGAGTGGACCGGCACCCGCGACCGCAGCTGGGGCGTGCGCCCGATCCCCGGCGAGGAACCCGGCCGCGCCGCCGAGTCCCGCCCCGAGGGCTTCCACTGGCTCTGGATACCGATGCGCTTCGAGGACCGCTTCCTCATGGTCATCGCCCAGGAGGACGCCGACGGCTACCGCACCCTCAACGAGGCCCTGCTCGTACGGAACGGCCGCCGCGACACCCAACTCGGCTGGCCCCGCACCGAGATCACGTACCGTCCCGGCACCCGCCACCCCGAGCGGGCCGCCGTCCACCTCACCGACCCGGCGGGAAAACCCCTGGAGATCGGCGTCGAGATCCTCGCCTCCTCCCCGCTCGCCGTCGGCGCCGGATACCCGCCCGCCACCGACTGGCAGCACGGCACCTGGCAGGGCCGCGGCTGGACCGACCGCCGCGTCTACGACCTCTCCGACCCGGCCGCCCACCCCATGGCCGCCTACGGCGTCACCGACCACGCCGCCCGCTTCACCCTCGACGGCCGCACCGGCTACGGAATCTTCGAGCACGGCTCCTTCGGCCGCCACGACCCCAGCGGCTTCGCCGACCACACCTCGACAGCCAATTGAGGAGGCCGATGTGGCCACCGCGCCCCGCCCCCGCACCACCACCCGCGACCCCGAGGAGCTCGGCCGGCGGCTCACCGCCTGGCTGGACCGGCACCTGCCCGGGGCCCGGGTCGAGGGACTCGCCGTCCCCGGCTCCAACGGCATGTCCAGCGAGACCCTGCTCTTCGACCTCGACCACCCGGACGCCCCCGTACGCGGCTGCGCCCTGCGGCTCGCCGCCGACCCCGCCGCGTACACCGTCTTCCCCGTCTACGACATGGCGCGCCAGCACCGCGTGATGCGCCTGGTCGGCGAGCACACCGACGTGCCCGTGCCGCGCGTGCTCTGGCTGGAGGAGGACCCGGAACCGCTCGGCGCCCCCTTCTTCGTGATGGCCCGCGCCGAGGGCCGCGTCCCGCCGGACGTCATGCCCTACACGTACGAGGGGAACTGGCTGCACGCCGCCACCGACGCCGAACGCGCCCACCTGGAGGCCGAATCCGTCTCCGTACTCGCGCGGCTGCACGACCAGTTCCCCGCGAAGGAGGCCGAGTTCCTGCTGCCCGAGGGCACCGGGAGCCCGCTGCGCCGCCACGTCGACGCCCAACGCGCCTACTACGCCTGGGTGGTGGAGGGCATCGCACCCTCACCGCTCATCGAGTCGGCCTTCGACTGGCTGGAGGAGCACTGGCCGGCCGACGAGGGTCCCGCCGTCCTCGGCTGGGGCGACGCGCGCATCGGGAACATCGTCTACGACGGATTCACGCCCGCCGCCGTCCTCGACTGGGAGATGGCGGCGTACGTCCCGCGCGAGGTCGACCTCGGCTGGACCGTCTACCTGCACCGCTTCTTCCAGGACCTGACCGTCGGCTTCGGGCAGCCCGGACTCCCCGGCTTCCTGCGGCGCGACGCGGTCGAGCGACGGTACGCCGAACTGACCGGGCACACCCCGCGCGACATGGAGTTCCACACGCTCTACGCGGCGCTGCGGCACGCGATCGTGATGCTCAGGATCGCGTACCGCCAGGCCCACTTCGGAGAGGTCGAGGTGCCCGGCGACCCGGACGGCCTGATCCTGCACCACGCCACGCTCGCGGCGATGGTGCGGGGAAGCTACTGGTAGCCGGAAGGCTCAGGCCGCGCGCCGCATCTGCGGCACCCGGATCGGGCGCGAGCCCGGACCGCCGACGTGAGAGAAGGGCTGCGTGCGCCAGTCGAGTCCCTGGGGGAGCGTCAGGAGCAGCGCGGTGTCCTGCTCCTGGACCCCCAGGACGTCGTCGGTCGGGCGGGCCTCGGAAGCCGCGAGGCCCGTGCCCGGGCAGACCCTCAGGACGAAGGGGTTCCACGGCGACGGGCAGAGCGCGTGCTCCGGCAGCGCGTCCTCGTCCGCGAGCAGCGCGATCGGCCGCGCGCACTCCGGGCAGACCACCCGGAACATCTCAAAAGTGTCGTACGCGTCGAGCTCGTCGGACGTGTCGACCGAATCAACAGGCTCCTGCATTGGGAATCTCCCCCTCGGCTGGGTCGGCCGGATCTGTGCGGCCTCGACCACAGCAAGCACTTCCCATACGGAACTCCGCATAATCGTGAGGCGGTAACCCGGGCACGACTCAAACCTGTGGCGTTCGTCACATGCCCGTCGCAGGTGCCCCGTGACAGCCCAAAGCGCCCCATACCCGCCGCCCCCGGCCGTGCCCCGACCCGTCCGGGGCAATAGGGTCACCGCATGGAGGAGCTGGATCGTCAGATCGTGGAGTTGCTGGTCAAGGACGGGCGCATGAGCTACACCGACCTGGGCAAGGCCACCGGCCTGTCCACGTCGGCGGTGCATCAGCGCGTCCGCCGCCTGGAGCAGCGCGGTGTCATCCGCGGCTATGCCGCCGTCGTCGACCCGGAGGCCGTCGGCCTGCCGCTCACCGCGTTCATCTCGGTCAAACCCTTCGACCCCAGTGCCCCCGACGACACCCCCGACCGGCTCGCCGACATCCCCGAGATCGAGGCCTGCCACAGCGTCGCGGGCGACGAGAACTACATCCTCAAGGTCCGCGTCGCCACCCCGCTGGAGCTGGAGCACCTGCTCAGCCGCATCCGCTCCCAGGCCGGGGTCTCCAGCCGCACGACCGTCGTCCTGTCCACGCCGTACGAGGCCAGGCCGCCCCGCATCTGACGCGCCGGGGCCACCGAGGGGGACCTGCCGGACAAACCGCGTCCCGGCAGGTCCTAGCCTGGTGTGCATGAGTGAGACCACGACGTCTGCCGGCGAACACCGCACCGTGCTGCTGCGCGGTGGAGAAGTCCACAGCCCCGCCGACCCCTTCGCCACCGCCATGGTGGTGGAGCGCGGTCACGTCGCCTGGGTGGGCTCGGAAGGCGCGGCCGACGCCTTCGCGTCCGGCGTGGACGAGGTGGTCGACCTGGAGGGCGCCCTCGTCACCCCGGCGTTCGTCGACGCGCACGTGCACACCACCGCCACCGGGTTCGCCCTCACCGGGCTCGACCTGTCCGCCGCCGCCTCGCTCGCCGAGGCCGCCGGGCTGATCCGGGCCCACGCCGCCGCCCGCCCCGAGGACCGCATCCTCATCGGCCACGGCTGGGACGCCGCCCGCTGGCCCGAGCGCCGCCCGCTCACCCGCGCCGAACTCGACGAACTCACCGGCGGCCGCCCGCTCTACCTGACCCGGATCGACGTCCACTCGGCCGTCGTCACCACCGCCCTCCTCGACCTCGTGCCCGGCGTCCGCGAGCTGGACGGCTTCCACGACGGGCAGCGGCCGCTCACCGGCGACGCCCACCACGCCGTCCGCGCGGCCGCCTTCGCCGCCGTGTCGCCGCGGCAGCGCACCGAGGCCCAGCGCGCCGCCCGCGCCCACGCCGCCTCCCTCGGCATCGGCACCCTGCACGAGTGCGGCGGCCCGCAGATCTCCTCCGAGGAGGACTTCACCGGCCTCCTGGACCTCGCGCGCGAGGAGGCCGGCCCCCGGGTCGTCGGCTACTGGGCCGACCTCGACGTCGAGCGGGCGCGGGCCCTGGGCGCCCTCGGCGCGGCCGGCGACCTGTTCGCCGACGGCTCCCTCGGCTCCCACACGGCCTGCCTCCACGAGCCGTACGCCGACCACGCCGGACACACCGGCTCGGCCCACCTGGACGCGGCCACCGTCGCCCTGCACGTCGTCGCCTGCACCGAGGCGGGCCTCCAGGCCGGCTTCCACGCCATCGGGGACGCGGCCGTGACCGCCGTCGTCGAGGGCGTCCGGGCCGCCGCCGAGAAGCTCGGCCTGGCCCGGATCCGGGCCGCCCGCCACCGCGTCGAGCACGTCGAGATGCTCACCCCCGAGACGATCGCCGCCTTCGCCGAGCTGGGACTCACCGCCTCCGTGCAGCCCGCCTTCGACGCCCTCTGGGGCGGCGAGGAGGGCATGTACGCCGACCGCCTCGGCGCCGAGCGCGCCCGCACCCTCAACCCGTACGCGGCGCTCCTGCGCGCCGGGGTGCCGCTGGCCTTCGGCTCCGACAGCCCGGTCACCCCGCTCGACCCCTGGGGGACCGTGCGCGCCGCCGCCTTCCACCGGACCCCCGAGCACCGGATCTCCGCCCGTGCCGCCTTCACCGCCCACACCCGGGGCGGCTGGCGGGCGGTGGGCCGGGACGACGCGGGGACGCTGGTCCCCGGCGCCCCCGCCGACTACGCGGTCTGGCGCACCGAGGAGCTCGTCGTGCAGGCGCCCGACGACCGGGTCGCCCGCTGGTCCACCGACCCCCGCTCCGGAACGCCCGGTCTGCCCGATCTGTCGCCCGGTGTCGATCTCCCGGTCTGTCTCCGCACGGTGGTGTACGGACAGACGGTGTTCGTACGACCGAACGAGTGATATGGGGACATTTCGCCCTTGAGGTCGCCCTTCCGTACGCTTGTCCCCGACCTGCGGATCTTCCCCTCCGGCCTGGCCTTTTGGGAAGTCTTCGCAGGTCAAGTGGGTGTTGACAGTCGCCCGCCGGGGGCGGGTAGGTTCACCGCGTCCACCACAGGACGTCCGACCGGACCGCCCCCCGTGCCGTAGCCGAACGCCGCCCGCGCCTCGGCCGCGAGGGAAGGTTTCTCCGGCGGAAGGTGCGACCCGGGTGGGGCCCGGACGTTCAGTAGACAACGGCTCTCGGTCGACCCGCAGCCAGCGGATCCCAGGTCGGACCGAAGGACGCCCGGCCCCGCACCGCACGTCACGCGTCCCGGTGGTCCCTTCCGTCCGGTCTGTCACCCGGACCACTCGACCCGCCACGCCGGAGCACACCGGGGACCTCGCTATGGTGGGGGCCTGCGTATGTATCCGAAGGGGCAGTAGTGAACGACGGTGGCCAGAGGCGTTACGGCCCGCTCGGCAAGGCCTTGGTGATCATTCCGACCTACAACGAGGCGGAGAACATCAAGCCGATCGTCGCGCGGGTGCGGGAGGCCGTACCCGAGGCGCACGTTCTCGTCGCCGACGACAACAGCCCTGACGGCACGGGCAAGTTCGCGGACGAGATCGCGTCCGAGGACGACCACGTGCACGTCCTGCACCGCAAGGGCAAGGAGGGGCTCGGCGCCGCCTACCTCGCCGGCTTCCGGTGGGGCATCGAGCACGGCTACGGCGTCCTCGTCGAGATGGACGCCGACGGCTCCCACCAGCCCGAGGAGCTCCCGCGGCTGCTCACCGCCCTCAAGGGCGCGGACCTGGTCCTCGGCTCCCGCTGGGTGCCGGGCGGGCGGATCGTGAACTGGCCGAAGTCCCGCGAGTTCATCTCCAAGGGCGGCAGCCTCTACTCGCGCGTGATGCTCGACGTGCCGATCCGCGACGTCACCGGCGGCTACCGGGCCTTCCGCAAGGAGACCCTGGAGGGCCTGGGCCTGGAGGACGTGGCCTCGGCGGGCTACTGCTTCCAGGTCGACCTGGCCCGCCGCGCGATCGCCGCCGGCTTCCACGTCGTCGAGGTCCCGATCACCTTCGTGGAGCGGGAGATCGGCGACTCGAAGATGAGCCGCAACATCGTCGTCGAGGCGCTGTGGCGGGTCACCGGCTGGGGCCTGACGGCCCGTGCGGAGAAGGTCGGCAAGCTGCTCGGCCGCAAGTCCTCCTGACCTCCGTACCGACCCTTCGCACTGATCCTTTCTTTACGACGTTCCGGCGGGGCGCCAGGCACACTGGGCATCATGACGACCGGCGCACCGCCTCCCCACGCCCCCAAGCGCTCACGCGCGCGTACGTTCCTCCCGCTCGGCGTCGCCGCCTGGCTGGTCCTGGAGATCTGGCTGCTCACGGTGGTGGCGAACGCGGCGGGCGGGCTGACCGCCCTCGTCCTGCTCGTCGGCGGTGCCGTGCTCGGCGCCACCGTCGTCAAGCGGGCGGGCCGCCGTGCCTTCCGCAACCTCACCTCGACCTTCCAGCAGGCCCAGGCGGCCGCGCAGAGCGGCGTGGCGCCCTCGCCCGCCGACGGGGCCGGTGCGGACGACCGCAACGGCTTCCTGATGCTCGGCGGCCTGCTCCTGATGATCCCCGGCCTGCTCTCGGACGCGGCCGGTCTGCTCCTGCTGATCCCGCAGGTCCGCTCGTTCCTCGGGCGGTACGCGGAGAAGGCCGTCGAGCGCCGGATGAGCGCCGCACCTCCCGGCAGCCTCCAGGACGCCTTCCAGCAGGCCCGCATCCACCGGCCGGACGGGAAGGTGGTCCAGGGCGAGGTCATCCGCGAGGACGCCTCCCAGGGCCCTCGTGGGCCCGAGGAGCCCCGCCCGCCGCTGATGCCCTGATCTTCTCCCTGATCCTTCTCGATCCTTTTCGTGCCCGCACCCTCGTGCGGGCACGCGAACGCCGCGGGGCCCGGTACACAGCTCGTGTACCGGGCCCCGCGGCGTTGTGCTCTCGCGGCGGTCCGCTAGGCGGACTTGCGGCTGTCGCGCGGATGCACGGCGATGTTCATGGCGCCGGAACGCAGGACGGCCAGCCTCTCGGCGAGAACCTCCTCCAGCTCCTCGCGGGTGCGCCGCTCCATGAGCATGTCCCAGTGCGTACGCGCAGGCTTGCCCTTCTTCTCCTCAGGTCCGTCCCCGTCCACCAGGAGTGCCTGGATTCCGCAGACCTTGCACTCCCACTCCGGCGGAATCTCCGCCTCGACCGAGAAGGGCATCTCAAAACGATGTCCCTTCTCGCATGCGTACTCCACCGCCTGGCGCGGGGCCAGATCGATGCCGCGGTCGGTCTCGTAGCTCGTCACCACGAGGCGCGTGCCGCGAAGAGCTCGCTCACTCATGAATCGTGCCTCCCGGGCTTGTCGCCCACAGGACAGGTGTCGCTGTCGTCGTTATCCGGTCAACGTCCGGTCGGCGGTAAAGATTCCCGTGCCGGGTCATGCGTCGCCCGTCGTGCCGCCCCTTGTTGTACCCACCAGTGCCCGTTTTGTCACATCTGACGGCAGATGTGACCCGGTGTCTTCACCAAAGCAGCACGCAGTAACGGTCCGCCTGGCAGGCCAAACGCGTACACTACCGCCCTTTCACCGCCACGTCTAAATACGGTCGGGTATCGGGTTCCCCGCGGCCTCCACCGCACGCCGGACGGGAACCCGGGCGAGCAGTACGAAACCGACGGCGAAGAAGATCACCAGGGAGATGATGGCATCCCGGTAGCTTCCGGTCAGCTGATACGCGAGACCGAAAACGAGTGGACCCAGCCAGCTGAGCCCGCGGTCGCTCATCTCGTACGCCGAGAAGTACTCCGCCTCCTTGCCGCGCGGTATCAGATGCGAGAACAGCGAGCGCGACAGCGCCTGGCTGCCGCCCATGACCAGGCCGATGGCGGCCGCCAGCCAGTAGAAGAACACCGGCGAGTTCGCCGGCAGGAAGTAGCCCGCCGCCAGGATCAGCGTCCAGACCGCCAGCGAGCCCAGAATCGTCCGCCTGGCGCCGTACACCCGGGCGAGTCGTCCCATCCCGAGGGCGCCCGCCACCGCGAGCACCTGGACGAGCAGGACCGCCGTGATGAGCGTCGTCTGGTCGAGTTTCAGCTCCTCGGACCCGTAGATCGAGGCCTGCGAGATCACCGTCTGGATGCCGTCGTTGTAGATCAGGTACGCGAGGAGGAAGGAGAGCGTCAGCGGATGCCGGCGCATGTCCTTCAGGGTCGCCCGCAGCTGGCCCCAGCCGCTGCCGACCGCGCCCTCGCCGGACCGCCCGGCTCCCTCCGGGCGGACCTGCCGGTCGCGCAGCCGTCGCAGCGGCACGAGAGTGAAGGCGCCCCACCACAGACCGGCCGAGGCCAGGCAGATGCGGACCGCCTCGCCCTCCGAGAGGCCGAAGGAGTCGTGCCCCGAGTAGAGGACCAGGTTCAGGACGAGGACCAGCGCGCCGGACGTGTACCCGAAGGCCCAGCCGCGTGAGGAGACCGCGTCCCGCTCGTCGGGCTCCGCGATCTGCGGCAGATAGGCGTTGTAGAGCACCATCGAGACCGACAGCGAGGCGTTCGCCACGATCAACAGGAAGGTGCCGAGCAGATAGCGCTCGCCCGCCAGGAAGAACATCCCCGTCGTGGCCGCCGCTCCCAGGTACGCCGACGCCGCGAGCAGCGGCTTCTTCCGGCCCGCACGGTCCGCCACCGCGCCCACCAGCGGCATCACCACGACCGCGACCACGATCGAGGCGGACACGGCGTACGCGAAGAGCGAGCCCGCCCGCACCGGGATCCCCAGCGGGTGCACGAAGCCCTCGGCGTCGGCCGCGGCCCGCGCCACGGAGGTCAGGTACGGGCCGAGGAAGACGGTGATCACGCTCGTTGAGTACACCGAGCACGCGAAGTCGTAGAAGTACCAGCCCCGCTGCTCGCGCTTCCGCTCGGCGGGATCGGAGGCGTACTCCTCCGGCTCGATGGTGTCTGCGGTCAAGGCCACGCCCCCCTTGTTCGTTCCCGTGGCCGGGACGCGGCTCAGATCCACGCTCCCCGGTCGGTGAGCACGCCGCGCAGCGTCTCCAGGTGATCGGTCATGATGCCATCGACCCCCAGGTCGAGGAGAGAGTTCATCCGGGCCGGATCGTTCACGGTCCACACGTGGACCTGGAGCCCGCGCGCATGCGCCTCCCGGACGAACCGGCGGTCGACCACCGGGACCCCGCCCTGGCGCTCCGGCACCTGGGCCGCCACGGCTCCGGCCCGCAGCGCCGCCGGGATGCCCCAGGAGCGCAGCCGCAGCCCGATCACCCCGCGCACCCCGTACGAGGTGGCGAGCCGCGGACCGGCCAGGCGCTGGGCCCGCGCGATCCGGGACTCGGTGAAGGAGCCCACGCAGACCCGGTCCCAGGCGCCGGTCCTGCGGATCAGGTCCACCAGCGGCGCGAGGGCCGACTCGGCCTTGAGGTCCACGTTCCAGCGGGCCTCCGGGAACTCCTCCAGGAGGTCCTCGAAGAGCGGCAGGGGCTCCGTGCCCGCCACCCGGGCCTCCCGCACCGCCGCCCACGGCAGGTCGCCGATCCGGCCCGAGGCGTCCGTCACGCGGTCGAGGGTCGCGTCGTGGAACGCGACGAGCGCCCCGTCGGACGTCGTGTGCACATCGGTCTCGAAATAGCGGTAGCCCGCCGCGGCGGCCCGGCGGAAGGCGGTCGCGGTGTTCTCCAGGCCGTTCGCCGTGCCGCCGCGATGGGCGAACGCGAGGGGGGAGGGATGGTCGAGATAGGGGTGGCGTACGCGAGTCACGGCCGCAGTATGGCGCCTTCCGGTGTCCCGGTGGCGACCTGGGTGGGGACGGAGTCCGGCTCGGGGACGGCGAACCGGCGCAGGAAGAACTGGGCGAGCGGTCCGATCGCCAGGGCGTAGAGGACCGTGCCGACGCCGACCGAGCCGCCGAGCAGGAAGCCGGTGGCGACCACCACCACCTCGATGGACGTCCGCACCAGCCGGATGGACCGGCCGGTGAGCCGGTGCAGACCGGTCATCAGACCGTCGCGCGGGCCCGGCCCGAACCGCGCCGCGATGTACAGGCCGGTCGCGACCCCGTTGAGGACGATGCCGAGCAGGAGCAGCGGTATCTGCCCGGCCAGGCCGTCGACGTCCGGGACCAGGGCCAGGGTGCCGTCCATCGCCAGACCGATCGCGAACACGTTGGAGACCGTGCCGAGCCCGGGCCGCTGCCGGATCGGGACCCACAGGAGCAGCACCACCGCGCCGACGACGATCGACACCACGCCGATGGTCAGCCCGGTCTTCTCGGCGAGACCCTGGTGGAGGACGCCCCAGGGCTCCAGACCGAGCCCGCTGCGCACGAGCAGCGCCGAGCTCACCCCGTACAGGGTCAGTCCGACGTACAGCTGGACGAGCCGGCGGGTGAGGTGCCGGCCGCGCGGGCCGGAGGCGATGGACAAGGAACTGCCCCCCAAGGTGGTGGTAGTGGACTGACCCATGACACTCTGTGGCGGGGCATCGGATGCCAACCATGGCCAATTCGAGGAAGGTGGACTGATTTCCATGGCTCAGTGGACTTCGGCGGTGGGACCGGCTCAGCTCGCCCGGCAACTCCAGGCGCAGCAGCCCCGGCCCGCGGGCCCCGGCGTCCGCAAGCCGCCCGCCTACCGCGCGCTGGCCGACGGCATCCGGCTGCTCGTCCTGGAGGGCCGCGTCCCGGTCGCCGCCCGGCTGCCCGCCGAGCGGGAACTCGCCCTCGCGCTCACCGTCAGCCGGACCACGGTCGCCGCGGCCTACGAGGCGCTGCGCACCGAGGGCTTCCTGGAGTCCCGGCGCGGCGCCGGCAGCTGGACCTCCGTCCCCGCCGGGAACCCGCTGCCCGCGCGCGGCCTCGAACCGCTGCCCCCCGAGGCCCTCGGCTCGATGATCGACCTCGGCTGCGCCGCCCTGCCCGCGCCCGAGCCCTGGCTCACCCGGGGCGTCCAGGGCGCCCTGGAGGAGCTGCCGCCGTACGCCCACACGCACGGCGACTACCCGGCCGGGCTGCCCGCGCTGCGGCAGATGCTCGCCGACCGGTACACCGCGCGCGGGATCCCCACCATGCCCGAGCAGATCATGGTCACGACCGGTGCCATGGGCGCCATCGACGCCATCTGCCACCTCTTCGCGGGGCGCGGCGAGCGGATCGCCGTCGAGTCGCCCTCGTACGCCAACATCCTCCAGCTGATGCGCTCGGCCGGCGCCCGGCTCGTGCCCGTCGCCATGGCCGAGGGCCTCGGCAGCTGGGACCTGCCCCGATGGCGGCAGGTGCTGCGGGACGCGGCGCCCCGCCTCGCGTACGTCGTCGCCGACTTCCACAACCCGACCGGTGCCCTCGCCGACGAGGACCAGCGGCGGCAGCTCGTCGAGGCGGCGCGCTCGGCCGGCACGGTGCTCGTCGTCGACGAGACCATGGCCGAGCTGCACCTGGACGAGGACCTGGAGATGCCCCGGCCGGTCTGCGCCTTCGACCCGGCGGGCGCCACCGTCCTCACGGTCGGCTCGGCCAGCAAGGCCTTCTGGGCGGGCATGCGGATCGGCTGGGTCCGGGCCGCGCCCGACGTCATCCGCTCCCTGGTCGCCGCGCGCGCGTACGCCGACCTCGGCACCCCCGTCCTGGAGCAGCTCGGGGTGAACTGGCTCATGCGGACGGGCGGCTGGGAGGAGGCCGTGAGCCTCCGCCGCGAGCAGGCCAGGGAGAACAGGGACGCGCTCGTCGCCGCCGTCCGCCGGGAGCTCCCGGAGTGGGAGTTCTCGGTCCCGCGCGGCGGCCTGACCCTCTGGGTCCGCACCGGCGGCCTCTCCGGCTCCCGGCTCGCCGAGGCGGGGGAGCGGGTCGGCGTCCGCGTCCCCTCCGGGCCCCGCTTCGGCGTCGACGGCGCCTTCGAGGGCTTCGTCCGGCTGCCCTTCACGGTCGGCGGCCCGGTCGCGGACGAGGCGGCCGTCCGGCTCGCCGCCGCGGCCCGGCTGGTCGAGTCCGGCGTGGGCGGCGGAGGAGCGGAACCGCCCAGGTCGTTCGTGGCGTAGCCCGTCACGCGCACGTACGGAGGGTCCCCACGCGCGCGCGTGGGGACCCTCCGTACGTGCCCGGCGTGGGGGCTCAGCCCTCCGCGGGGACGGGCGCGTGGAGCGGGGCCGGACCGGGGCCCGCCTCGGAGCGGGGCGCCGGGGCCGGCTCCGGCGCCGAGCCGGGGACCGCCTCGACCGCGGCGGCCGAGAGCGTGACCGTGTCGGGGGCCGCGACGACGGCCGAGAAGGAGACGGTGTCCGAAGCCGCGACCGGGGCCGGGGTCTTGACCAGGACCGGCGCCGCCGGCGCCGAGTGCGCGCTGCGCTCCGGGAGGAGCTCCAGGACCGCTTGGCGGTGCGCCTCGCTCGTCGCGTCGTCGTACGGGTCGGGCGTCGCCGGCACCTGGAGCCGCAGGACCGGACCGGTGCCCAGGCGCGCGTACCCGCGGCCCGCCGGGACCTCGGGCGTCGGCGTGGTGTGCGGCCGGGCGCCCAGGACGGAGGCGATCTGCTCCGGGGCGGCGGGGCCGAGGACGATCCGGGCCCGGGTGTGGGTCCGCACCGCCTCGCCCAGTGTGTCCACGCCGTCGAACTGCTCGGCGACCACCACCGTGACCTGCGCCGCGCGCCCGTGCCGCAGCGGCACCTGGAGCAGCTCCTGCGGGTCGGGGCGGCCGTCGGCGGCGGCCAGGTGGCCGAGGGCGCCGGGCCGGTCGAGCAGGATCCACAGCGGGCGGCGGGTGTCCTCCGGGGCGGGGAGGCCGGCCTGCCGGGCCCGGTTCGCGGCGATCAGCCGCCGCTCCGTCTCGTGCGCCGCCCACTCCAGGGTGGCGAGGGCGCCGGAGAGCCCGCACTCGACCGCGAGGACTCCGTCGCGGCCGGTCAGGCACGCGTACTCGCCGGTGCCGCCGCCGTCGACGATCAGCACGTCGCCGTGGGGGAGGGCCTGGAGGGCGATCGAGCGCAGCAGCGAGGTGGTGCCGCTGCCGGGCTGGCCGACGGCGAGCAGGTGCGGCTCGGTGGAGCGGGGGCCGGTGCGCCAGACGACGGCCGGCGCGTCCTCGGTGCCGTCCGCCGAGACGACGGGCACCGTCCGCTGCACGGCGTCGGCGTCGGTGAAGCCGAGGACGGTCTCGCCCGGCACCGTGACGAAGCGCTGGGCGGCGATCGTGGTGGGCAGCGCGGGCAGCACGCTCATGACGAGCCGGTTGCCCTCCTCGTCCCAGTCGAAGAGGTACTCGCGGCCGCGCCCCGACTTGGCATGCAGCAGCTGCTCGATGCGCGCGCGTGCGGCGGGCTCGCCGTCGGTGAAGTAGGGGGGATAGGCGATCCTCAGCCGGGTGAGCCGGCCGTCCTCGTCGAAGGCGTACTCCGCGAAGGCGCCGCTCCAGTCGCCGCCGTGGGAGAAGAGCGGGGAGGGGTCCTCGGGGACGGAGAAGTACGGCACGAGGGCCTCGTACAGGCCCTTGAGCCGGGCGATCTCCGCGTCGTCGGGCCCGGTCTTCACGACCGGCCGCTCACGGCCCTTCCACGCGGCCGCGCCCATCAGGGCGACGAGCGCGAGGAGCGGCCCGTACGGCATGAGGGCGACGACCAGGACGCAGGCCGCGACCAGGAGCAGCGTGGGACCACGCCGCTCCTTGGGGGTCGCGGCCCACTTGGCGCGCGCGGTCGCGGCCAGCTTCCGCAGACCGCGGGAGACCGTGATCAGCGGATGGAGCACGTCGGTGGCGCTGTCGGCGGCCGAACGCGCGATCTCTCGACTGCGAGCGATCTGCGCGCTGCCGCTGCTCAGAATGCGGGGGAGTGGTCGCCGGGCCACGAAGTACTCCTGAATCGATGGAAGGGACTGGAGGGCGTCAGAACTTGATCCCGCCCAGGAGACCGGCGAGGCTCTGCCCACCCGCCGTGATGCTCGGGGCGATGGCGGTGCCCGCCAGGTAGAAGCCGAACAGCGCGCTGACGAGGGCGTGCGAGGCCTTCATCCCGTCCTTCTTGAAGAACAGGAAGCAGATGATGCCGAGCAGGACCACGCCTGAGATGGACAGGATCATTGGTTGTTCTCCTGGTTGAGGGGACAGTCACCATGAGTCCTTCCAGGTTCACAGCAAGTATCTATGTGACTAAAGGTGCATTCGAGTGAAAAACGGGCGATTTCACTTGACCGGCGGACGGCGGACGCCGCCCCGGGTGGCGAAATACCCGACGTGCGCTAGGGGCGGGCGCTGGTATCGGATGTCGTGATCTTTGCCTCGGCCGGGCACGGTCATGTCGCCGGAGGGGCAGTACCCTGTCGATTCACTCGTACGGCCGCGCTTGCCGTGCGCCGGTCGACACAGCAGGAGAAAGGCGGTCCCACCCGATGAGCGAGACTCCGGATCCCGAGGTCATCGAGCTGGCGTCCAAGGTCTTCGACCTCGCACGCACGGGTGACGCCGACGCCCTCGCCGCCTACCTGGACGCGGGCGTCCCCGCGAACCTCACCAACGACAGGGGCGACACCCTCGTCATGCTCGCCGCCTACCACGGCCACGCCGCCGCGGTCACCGCCCTCCTGGAGCGCGGCGCCGAGGCCGACCGCGCCAACGACCGCGGCCAGACCCCGCTCGCCGGCGCCGTCTTCAAGGGCGAGGACGCCGTGATCCGCGCCCTCCTCGCTGCCGGAGCCAATCCGGAGGCGGGGACTCCGTCCGCGCTCGACACCGCCCGCATGTTCGGCAGGACCGAACTCCTGGAGCTCTTCGGAGCCAGGTGAACGGCGGCTGAACCCCAGGTGGGAGCGGGGTCGTAAATGTGGTCGCGGTGGCGAAATGGGTGGGTCATCATGACGTCGGGCCCGGCAAAACGGGCCACCGACGAGAGGCTGAGGAAGATGGTCACTGGCAGGCGAATCACGACGACGGGCGGCCCCGAATGTTGCCGCACGGCCTAGGCGTACGGGCGATGTACCGCCCGACCGGGTCGCCCCCGGTATCCCCCGGTCGTGTCGACAGCTTGATGTGAGGCGTCTTCCCATGTTCGATCCAGTCATAGCGCCGAGCGGCACCCTGCTCGGCCTGCTGCAGCGGGGCCGCGGCGACGGCACCCTGCACGCGCTCGCCGCGCCACGCGCCGAGGCCCTCGCGGCCCTCAACCACTGCGTTCTCGACGACCCCCGCCACGACTGGCAGGTCGAGAACCGCTCCCTGTACTACGCCCGTCTCTACCTGGACCTCCACGGAGGCCTGAACGAGATCGAGGCGCACCTCTTCGACGCCGAGGACCACCTCGACACCGAGGAGTCCCGGACCGGGCTCGCGCTCGCCGTCCTGGGCCACCTCGCGTCCTACGGACGCCAGGACGCCCTGCTGCTGCTCCGGCGGTACGCGGCGACCGGCGCCAACTGGGCCTGGGCCCTGGACGAGCTGGCCGTCCGCGACGACGACGCCGGACTCCGCGCGCTCGCCCTGCCCGTACTGGCCCGTTTCCCGGCCGACGCGGAGGGCGACGCCGAGCTGGCCGCCGTCGTCCGCGACGCCTACGAGCCCCGCCCCTGGCGGCTCTGGGCCGAGGACCCGCGCGAGGCCGTCGGCGCCCGCGTCCGGGCCGCCCGGGAACAGGGCTCCTTCGACCGCTGGCAGCGCCAGATGCGCCCCACCGGGCCCCGCCCCGAGTGGAGCGTCAAGGCCGTCCTCGACTGGGCGCAGGAGGGGTACGAGCGCGGAGCCGTGCTGTACGGCCCCGCCGCCCGCTGCCTGACCGCCGTGGCCGGACCCGAGGACCGGCCCGAGCTCCTCGCCGCCGCCCGGTACGGCGCGCCGGGAGCCCGCGGTGCCGCCCTGCACCACCTCGCCGAGTCACGGGACCCCGCCGTCCTCGACCTCGTCGAGGCCGCGGCCGACGGCGACTCCCGCGAGATCGCCGACGCCGCCGTCGCCGCCTACCGGCGGATGTGCGGCGACGACGCCGTCGCCCGCGCCCGCGCGTGGGTCCGGCGCACCGACGCCCTCGGGACCGCCGCCGCCGAGGTCCTCGCCTGCCGCGGCACAGCCCAGGACGCCGGACTCGTCCTCGGCGCCCTGCGCGACACCGTGCGCTCCGCGGGCCCCGACGCCCCCGAGCTCACCTGCCTCGTCGACGGCGCCGGACGCCTCGGCATCGCCTGCGCGGCCCCCGTGCTGCGCCACGTCTACCGCGAGACGACCTCCTCCCGGCTGCGTGGCCGCGTGGCATGCGCCCTCGCCACCACCGACCCCACCTTCGCGACCGGCTTCGCCGTCGAATGCCTCTGGGACTGCGAGGAGACCACCCGCGAGGTGGCGGCCCAGCACGCCGAGACCGGTGACGTGCGCGTCGCCGAACGATTGCGCAGGCTCGCCGCCGACCCGGCCGAAGAGGTCGAGGTCCAGACGGCCGTACGCAACCGGATAGGGCCGGACCTCCAGGTCTGACCCCGGCTCCGGGACAGCGACAGGTCCGGCCAACCCCTCCCGGCCCGATCCCACGCACCCGAGCACCCGCCACCCGGCCCCCGGGACGGCGCGGCCTGCGGCGGAGAACCCGCCGACCGTGGCCCCGCCCCGGGGGCCGGTGCGCTCTCCCGGCCTCGGGGGCCTCCTGGCCCCGGGGGGTGTCCTCCCGGCTTGGAGTGGGGTGCGTGCTCTTGGCTTCGTGCGCGTTCTCCCGGCCCCCGGAGTGTGCCCCCCGGCTTCGGGCGCGTTCTCCCGGCTTTGGGGGAAACGCTCACGGGACGTTCCCTCCCCGTCCAGATCCACGTCGGCGGGGACACGCCGAGCGCGACGAGAACACCCGTATGCGTGTCGTCATCGTCACCGAATCCTTCCCTCCCGACGTCAACGGTGTGGCGCACTGCGCCCTGCAGACCGCGCGCCACCTCGTCCGGCGGGGCCACACCCCGCTCGTCATCGCCCCCGCCGTCGCCGACCCGGCCGCGGACACCGACGCCCCCTGCCCCGTCGTCCGGGTGCCCTCCCTCCCGCTGCCCGGCTATCCGCAGGTACGGGTCGCCCTGCCCAGCCGCCGGGTCGCCGCAGCCATCGCCGCCCACCGCGCCGACCTCGTCCACCTCGCCGGACCGTTCGTCCTCGGCGTCCGGGGCATGACCGCCGCCGCCCGGCTCGGCATACCCGCCGTCGCCGTCTACCAGACCGACCTCGCCGGCTACGCGCGCACGTACGTCGGGACCGGTGAGGGCGCCGCCTGGCGCCGCCTCCGCGCCGTGCACGGCGCCGCCGACCGCACCCTCGCCCCGTCCTCCGCCGCCGTGCGCGACCTGGAGGCCCACGGCATCGGCCGCGTCCGGCGCTGGGGACGCGGCGTGGACACCGTCCGCTTCCGCCCCGCCCTGCGCGACACCGCCCTCCGCCGCGAGCTCGCCCCCGACGGGGAACTCCTCGTCGGCTACGTCGGCCGCCTCGCCCCCGAGAAGCGGGTGGACCTCCTCGCCGGCGTCTGCGCGCTCCCCGGCGTCCGGGTCGTGGTCGTCGGGGACGGGCCGAGCGGGCCCGCCCTGCGCGCGGCCCTGCCGGGCGCCCGGTTCCTGGGCCGCCGCACCGGCGCCGACCTGGCCCGGATCTTCGCCTCGCTCGACGTCTTCGCCCACACCGGCCCGTACGAGACCTTCTGCCAGACCGTCCAGGAGGCCATGGCCAGCGGGGTCCCCGTCGTCGCCCCGGCGGCCGGCGGCCCCCTGGACCTCGTCGACCACGGGCGCACCGGGCTCCTCGTACCCCCGGGCGACCCGGACGCGCTGCGCGCGGCCGTCGCCGCGCTCGCCGCCGAGCCCCGCACGCGCGCGGAGTACGGCCGCGCCGGCCGGACCGCCGTCGAGGGACGCACCTGGGAGGCGCTCGGCGACGAACTGATCGGCCACTACCTGGAGGTGCTGCGCGAGCGGACGGCGGTGGCGGCGTGAACGGCGTCCGTACGGAGGGCGGCTCCGGGCTCAGGATCGTGCGGCTCGCGAACTTCGTGACCCCCACCTCGGGGGGCCTGCGCACCGCCCTCGAACAGCTCGGCCGCGGCTATCTGGCCGCCGGCCACGACCCCGTCCTCGTCGTCCCCGGAGACGCCGTGAGCGACCACCGCACCGAACAGGGCCGGGTCGTCACCCTCCCCGGCCCCGTGCTGCCCGGCACCGGCGGCTACCGGGTCCTCGCCGACCGGCACCGGGTCCGCCGGCTCCTCGACGAACTCGCCCCCGACCGGATCGAGGTCTCGGACCGCACCACCCTGCGGTGGACAGGGGAGTGGGCGCGACGCGCGCGCGTGCCGTCCGTCATGGTCTCCCACGAGACCGCCGACGGGGTCCTGCGCACCTGGGGCGTGCCGCCCGCGCTCGCGGCCCGCGCGGCGGACCGGCTCAACCGCCGCACGGCGTGGGCCTTCGCCCGGATCGTGTGCACGACGGAGTGGGCGGAGCGCGAGTTCGTACGGATCGGGGCGCGCAACGTCGTACGGGCCCCGCTCGGCGTGGACCTGGAGCACTGCCGGCCCGGCCGCCGCGACACCGCGCTGCGGGCCCGGCATGCCGGCGGGGAGCGGGTGCTGCTCCTGCTGTGCTCGCGCCTCTCGGTCGAGAAGCGGCCGGGCACGGCCCTGGACGCCCTGGAGGAGCTGCGGGCGGACGGGATCGCGGCGGCGCTCGTGGTCGCGGGGGACGGGCCGCTGAGGGGCTCCCTGGAGCGCCGGGCGCGCGAGCGGCGCCTCCCGGTGCGGTTCCTCGGGCACGTCGCCGACCGGGAGGCCCTGGCGGACCTCCAGGCGGCGGCCGACGTGTGCCTGGCGCCCGGGCCCGCGGAGACCTTCGGACTCTCCGCCCTGGAGGCCCTCGCCTGCGGGACCCCCGTCGTCGTCAGCGCCTCCTCCGCCCTGCCCGAGGTCGTGGGCACGGCGGGCGCCGCCGCCGACACCCCGGCCGCCTTCGCCGCCGGGGTACGGAATCTCCTCGCGGCCCCGGAGACCGTCCGCCGCCGGGCCGCACGCGCGCGTGCGGCGGCCTTCTCCTGGGACCGCGCGGTCACCGCCTTCCTCCACGCCCACGACGCCCTCCCGGTGCCCTCGCCGCTGGTCCCCGAGGAGGTGCGGCGATGACACCGGAGACGGCGGGCCCGGTCCCGGCCGCGCCCCTCGCGGCCGGGGGCCTCACGGTGCCGCAGGCCGTGGCAACCGCCTCCGGCCCCCCGGTGGCCGAGGCACTGGTGGCGCGGTCCCGCGTCCCCGCCGCCCGGATCGGCGGCGCTGCCGAGGGCGACGGGGGACCCGTTCGGTTCGTCGTGCTCGGGGACTCGTTCAGCGAGGGGGTCGGGGACCGGGTCGGCGGGGCGTGGCGGGGGTGGGCCGCGCTGCTCGCCGAGGGGCTCGCGGCCGAAGGGCGGGGGAGCGCTTTCCTGAACCTCGCCACCAGCGGGGCCCTCGTCGGCGACGTCGCCGACGAGCAGGCCCCCCGCGCCCTCGCGTTCCGCCCGCACCTCGCCTCCGTCGTCGTCGGGGTGAACGACACCCTGCGCCGCACCTTCGACATCGGGCTCCTCGCCCACCGCCTGGACCGGGTCTGCGCCGACCTCGACGCCCTCGGAGCCGTACTCCTGACGGCCTGTCTTCCCGATCCGGGGCGGATGCTCGGCCTGCCCCCGCCGCTGGCGCGCCCGCTCGCCCGCCGCCAGCGCTCCGTGAACGCGGTCGTGCACGTGCTCTCCGAGCGGTACGGAGCCGTCCACCTGCACCTCGCCGACCCCACCTGGACCGAGGACCGCGCCCTGTGGAGCGCCGACCGGCTCCACCCGGGCGAGCGCGGTCACCGGGCCGTCGCCGCCGGCTTCCACCGGCTCCTCGCCGATCGGGGGCTCGCCCACGGCGCGCCGCCCTCGACGGAGCCCGTCGAACCGCCGCCGACCCGCGCCGAGGCCCTGCTCTGGCTCGCCACCGCCGGCACCGGCTGGGTCCTGCGCCGCAGCCGCGACCTGCTCCCGCAGCTCCTCCTGCTCGCCGCCGCCGAACTGCGCCACTGGGCCGACGGCACGGGCACGGCGCCGCTCGACGCGCGCGCGGAGGACGCCCTCGCGGCGGCGCTCGCGGCCACAATGGGGAGATGACCGGGCGCTGGGAGTTCTGGATCGACCGGGGCGGCACCTTCACCGACGTCGTCGGGCGACGGCCCGACGGCCGGCTCGTCACCCGCAAGGTGCTTTCGCACGACCCGGCCCGCCGTCAGGACGCGGCCGTCGCCGGCATCCGTCTCCTCCTTGGTCTGGGCCCCGAAGAACCCGTCCCCGCCGACCGGATCGCCGTCGTCAAGATGGGCACCACCGTCGCCACCAACGCCCTCCTGGAGCGGCGCGGCGAGCCGACCGTGCTCCTGGTCACCGAGGGCTTCCGCGACGCGCTCCGCATCGCCTACCAGAACCGGCCGCGGCTCTTCGACCGCCACATCGTGCTGCCCGAGGCGGTGTACGCGCGCGTGATCGAGGTCCCCGAGCGGACCGACGCCCACGGCGAGGTCGTCCGCCCGCTGGACGAGGACGCCGTCGCCGGGGCGCTCGCCGCCGCGCACCGGGACGGCTTCCGCTCCGCCGCCGTCGTCCTCCTGCACGGATACCGGTACCCCGAGCACGAGACCCGGGTCGCGGAGGCGGCCCGCGCCGCGGGCTTCACGCAGGTCAGCTGCTCGCACGAGGTCAGCCCGCTGATCAAGCTGATCCCGCGCGGGGACACCACCGTCGTCGACGCCTACCTCTCGCCGGTCCTGCGCCGGTACGTCGACGAGGTCGCCCGTGAACTGGCCGGGATCCGCCTCATGTTCATGCAGTCGAACGGGGGACTGCGCGAGGCGGCGCACTTCCGCGGCAAGGACGCCGTCCTGTCGGGACCGGCGGGCGGCGTCGTCGGCATGGCCCGCACCTCGGCCCAGGCGGGCCGGGACCGGGTCATCGGCTTCGACATGGGCGGCACCTCCACCGATGTGTCGCACTACGCGGGCACCTTCGAGCGTGAACTCGGTACACAGGTCGCCGGGGTGCGGATGCGGGCGCCCATGATGAGCATCCACACCGTCGCGGCGGGCGGCGGCTCCGTCCTCCACTACGACGGGCGCCGCTACCGGGTCGGCCCCGACTCGGCCGGCGCCGTCCCCGGACCCGCCTGCTACCGCCGAGGCGGACCCCTGACCGTCACCGACGCCAACGTCATGCTCGGGCGCGTACAGCCCGACCACTTCCCGGCCGTCTTCGGCGGGAGCGGCGACCTCCCCCTCGACGCCGACGTCGTACGGGAGCGGTTCACCGCCCTCGCCGAGGAGGTCGGCGGCGGCCGCACCCCCGAGGAGGTCGCCGCCGGATTCCTGGAGATCGCCGTCCTCAACATGGCCAACGCCGTCAAGAAGATCTCCGTCGAGCGCGGCCACGACATCACCCGGTACGCCCTCACCAGCTTCGGCGGCGCCGGCGGCCAGCATGCCTGCGCCGTCGCCGACGCCCTGGGCGTCGACACCGTCCTCGTCCCCCCGCTGGCCGGAGTCCTCTCGGCGTACGGGATCGGGCTCGCCGACGCCACCGCCATGCGGGAGCGGTCCGTCGAGGCCGAACTCGACGCCGCCGGCACCCCTGAACGCGTGAGGGACCTCTGTGCCGAGCTCGCCGAGCACACCCGCGAGGAACTGCGCGCCGACGGACTGCCGGACGAGGCGATCACCACCCACGCGCGCGTCCTCCTGCGGTACGCGGGCACGGACGCGAGCCTGCCCGTCGACCTCGCACCGCCCGACGAGCTGAAAACCGGGTTCACGGACGTCCACCGTGCGCGGTACGCCTTCACCCTGGACCGGCCGCTCGTCGTCGAGGCCGTCACCGTCGAGGCCGTCGGCACGGCGGGACCGCACGGCCCGGTGCTCGTGGACACCGGAGAGCGGACCGGCGCCCTCGCGCCCCTCGCCACCGTCCGGATGCACAGCGCCGGCGCACCCCACGACGCCCCGCTCCACCGCCGCGAGGACCTGCGGCCGGGCGACACCGTCGACGGGCCCGCGATCCTCGCCGAGGCCGACGCCACGACCGTCGTCGACACCGGCTGGCGGGCCACCGCGACCGACGGCGGCCACCTCCTGCTGCACCGCGTCGTCCCCCGCCCCGCGCGCGTGGCCGCCGGCACGGACGTGGACCCCGTCCTCCTGGAGGTCTTCAACAACCTCTTCATGTCCATCGCCGAGCAGATGGGCGTGCGCCTGGAGAACACCGCCCAGTCGGTCAACATCAAGGAACGCCTCGACTTCTCCTGCGCCCTCTTCGACGCCGAGGGCAACCTCATCGCCAACGCCCCCCACATCCCCGTCCACCTCGGCTCCATGGGGGAGTCCATCAAGGAGGTGCTCCGCCGGCGCGCGGACGACCTGCGCCCCGGCGACGTGTACGCGATCAACGACCCGTACCACGGCGGCACCCACCTCCCCGACGTCACCGTCGTCACCCCGGTGTTCGACGACACGGGCGGCGAACTCCGCTTCCTGGTCGCCTCGCGCGGGCACCACGCCGAGATCGGCGGCATCACCCCCGGCTCCATGCCCGCCTTCAGCAGGACCGTCGACGAGGAGGGCGTCCTCTTCGACAACTGGCTGCTCGTCCGCGACGGACAGCTGCGCGAGACCGAGACCCGAGCCCTGCTCACCGGCGCCCGCCACCCCTCCCGCGACCCGGACACCAACCTCGCCGACCTGCGCGCCCAGATCGCCGCCAACGAGAAGGGCATCGAGGAACTGCGCCGCACGGTCGAGGAGTTCGGGCTCGACGTCGTCCGGGCCTACATGCGGCACGTCCGCGCCAACGCCGAGGAGTCCGTACGCCGCATCGTCGCGCGCCTCGACGACGGCGCGTACCGCTACGAGACCGACGGCGGCGCGGTGATCCAGGTCGCCGTCCGCGTCGACCGCGAACGGCGCTCCGCCGTCCTCGACTTCACCGGCACCTCCCCCCAGCTGCCCGGGAACGCCAACGCGCCCACCGCCGTCGTCATGGCCGCCGTCCTGTACGTCTTCCGCACGCTCGTCGACGAGGACATCCCGCTCAACAGCGGCTGCCTGGAGCCCCTGGAGATCCGCGTCCCGCCCGGCTCCATGCTCGCCCCCGCCCCTCCGGCGGCCACCGTCGCCGGGAACGTCGAGACCTCCCAGGCCGTCACCGGCGCGCTCTACGCGGCCCTCGGCGTCCAGGCCGAGGGCTCCGGCACCATGAACAACGTCACCTTCGGCAACGCGCGCGTGCAGTACTACGAGACCGTCGCCAGCGGCTCGGGCGCCGGCGACGGCTTCGACGGCGCCGACGCCGTGCAGACCCACATGACCAACTCCCGGCTCACGGACCCCGAGATCCTGGAGTGGCGCCACCCGGTCCGCCTCGACGCCTTCGCGGTACGGGAGGACGGCGGCGGGCGCGGCCGGTGGCACGGCGGCCACGGCGTGGAACGGCGGCTGCGCTTCCTGGAGCCGATGACGGTGGCCCTCCTCACCGGACACCGCAGGGTCCCGCCGTACGGAATGGCCGGCGGGGAGCCGGGCGCCCTCGGCGAGAACCTCGTGGAACGCGCCGACGGCACCGTCGAGCACCTCGAAGGCGCCGCCACCACCGAGGTGGGCCCCGGCGACGTCCTCGTCCTGCGCACACCCGGCGGCGGGGGCTACGGCCCGCCGCCCCTGTGAACCGACAGCGCACCGCCCTTGTGAACCGTCGACCCACCGCCCCTGTGACCGGTCAGCGCACCGCCACGAACCGCACCGGCGTCCCCGGGACCGCCTGGGCCGCCGCGCCCAGGTCGGCCTCCCGCACCACCGCGACCACCGGATAGCCCCCGGTCGTCGGATGGTCCGCGAGGAACACCACCGGGCGCCCGTCCGGCGGCACCTGCACCGCGCCCAGGACCATGCCCTCGCTGGCCAGCTCGCCCGGCACGGCCCGCTCCAGGGCCGGGCCCTCCAGCCGCAGCCCGATCCGGTTGCTCGCCGGGGACACCCGGTACGCGCGCGTGGTGAAGGCGCGGAGCGCCGCACCGGTGAACCAGTCGTCCCGGGGGCCCGGCCGGACCCGCAGGACGAGTTCGTCCGGCGGGCCCGGCCAGGGGGGAGCGTCGACCGACCCCCGTACGGTCGTGGCCGCTCCCAGCGGCAGCACCGCCCCCTCCGCCAGCGGCGCCGGGCCGAGGCCCGACAGCAGGTCGGTGGAGCGGCTGCCGAGCACCGGCGCGACGGCGATCCCGCCGCCGAACGCCACGTACGAGCGCAGACCGCGTACGGCCGCGCCGACCTCCAGGACGGACCCGGCCCCGACCCGGACCGTCGTGCCCCAGGCGGCCGGACGGCCGTCCACCCGGACCGGGCAGGGCGCGCCGCCCACCGCCACGGTCACCGCGCACCGGGGCCGCAGCGCGCACCCGTTCACGGTGGTCTCCAGGACGGCCGCGTCCTCCGCGTTGCCGACGAGCCGGTTGACGAGGCGCCCGGCCGCCGGGTCGAGGGCGCCCGAGCGGGGCACGCCCAGGTGCGCGTACCCCGTGCGCCCCAGGTCCTGCACGGTCGTCAGGGCCCCGGCCCGGACCACGGCGACGGCACGGTCGCTCATCGCACGCCCTCCGCCGTGAACCGGACCCGGGTGCCGGGCGTGAGCAGGGCGGCCGGGTCCCGCTCGACGTCCCACAGCACCAGGCCGGTCGTGCCGATCAGCTGCCAGCCGCCGGGGGAGGAACGCGGATAGATCCCGGTGTACGGGCCCGCCAGGGCGACCGAGCCGGCCGGGACCGCCGTGCGCGGGGTGGCCCGGCGCGGCACCTCGTACCGCTCGCCGAGCCCCGTCAGATAGCCGAAGCCGGGCGCGAACCCACAGAAGGCGACCCGAAACTCGGCCGCCGTGTGGATCCGTACCGCCGCCTCCACGGACACTCCCCACAGCGCGGCGACCTCCGCCAGATCGGGACCGTCGTACCGGACCGGCACCTCGACGGCCTCGCCCACGCGCGCGTGGAGCGGCGCCGGCTCCCAGCCGGTCAGCTCCGCCGCGAGCCGCTCCGGATCGGCCACCCCGTCGAGGAGCACCGTCCGCGCCGCCGGGACGATCTCCCGTACGGCGGGCAGCGCGCCGGCCGCCCGCCGCCGCAGCAGCTCGGCGTGGAAGGCCTCGGTCGCCCCGCCGCCGTCCAGTTCCACCAGGAGGGCCCGGTCGCCCACCCTCAGCACCCTCACGCGAAGGCCTCCACGCGCACGCCCGAGGCCTCCAGCCGCTCCCGGACGCGCCGGGCGAGGCCCACCGCGCCCGGGGTGTCCCCGTGCAGGCAGAGCGAGCGGGCCCGGACGGCGACGGAGCTCCCGCAGTGCGCCGTGACGACCCCGAACCGGGCCATGGACACCGACCGTTCGACGACCTCGTCCGGATCCGTGACGACGGCTCCCTCCTGCCCCCGTGGCAGCAGGGAGCCGTCCGCCCGGTAGGCCCGGTCGCCGAAGGCCTCGGCCACGACCGGGAGCCCGGCCGCGGCGGCGGCCTCGTGCAGCCGGGACCCCGGAAGACCGAGGACCGGCAGCGTCCGGTCCGCGAGCAGCACGCCCTCGACGACCGCCGCCGCCTGTTCCGCGTCCCGCACCACCCGGTTGTAGAGCGCCCCGTGCGGCTTCACGTACGAGACCCGCGAGCCCGCGGCCCGGGCGAAGACCTCCAGGGCGCCGATCTGGTACGCCACCTCGGCGGCCAGCTCCGCCGCCGGGACGTCCATCGCGCGCCGCCCGAAGCCGGCCAGGTCGCGGTAGGACACCTGGGCCCCGATCCGTACCCCGCGCGCCGCCGCGAGCTCGCAGACCCGCCGCATGGTGGCCGCGTCCCCGGCGTGGAAGCCGCAGGCCACGTTGGCGCTGGTGACGACGGACAGGAGCTGTTCGTCGTCGGTCAGCGTCCAGCGGCCGAAGCCCTCGCCGAGATCGGCGTTGAGATCGATCGGGACCCGGGTCATGTGGTGCTTCCTCTCCCACCTGGTGGTGCGTTGGTGCTGATGACTGCTCCGTACGGTTCAGACGGAGATCCGGTAGTGCTCGTCCCGGACGTCGGTGACGAACATCCGGCCCGGGGCGTGGGTGATCGCGAACGGCGGGCGTGAGGCCATCACGGCGGCCTGCGGGGTGACCCCGCAGGCCCAGAACACCGGTACGTCCCCCGGCTCCGCCTCGACCGCGTCCCCGAAGTCGGGCCGGTCCAGGTCCCGGATGCCGAGCTCCGCCGGATCACCCGCGTGCACCGGGGCCCCGTGGACGGCGGGCAGCAGACCGCTGATCCGCCGCGCCACCGGGACGAGCTCCGCCGGGACCGGCCGCATCGACACCACCATCGGCCCGTGCAGCCGCCCCGCCGGACGGCAGGCCCGGTCGGTGACGTACATCGAGACGTTCCGCCCCTGCGCGACATGACGCAGCGGCACCCCCGCCCCGGCCAGCGCCCCTTCGAAGGTGAAGCTGCAGCCGATCAGGAACGAGACCAGATCGCTCCGCCAGTACGCGCGCACGTCCGCCGGCTCGTCGACGAGCCGCCCGTGCTCCCACACCCGGTAGCCCGGGACGTCCGTGCGCAGATCGGCGTCCGGGGCGAGCGAGGTCGTCCAGGAGCCCGCGTCGGTGACGTCGAGCAGGGGACACGGCCGGGGGTTGCGGGTGCAGAACAGCAGCACGTCGTACGCCCAGTCCGTGGGCACCGCGATCAGGTTGGCCTGCGCGTGGCCCGGCGCCCAGCCGGCCGTCGGGCCCGCCGTCCCGGCCCGGGCACGCGCGCGTGCCTCACGCGGATCGGGAACCACCGTCTGGTTCACGCGAGTTCCCTCCCCCGGGTCTCGGGCAGTCCGAGCAGCGCCAGTACGGCCAGGCCGTAGCCGACGGCCCCGAAGACCAGGGCCCCGCCCACGCCCCAGCTCTCGGCGAGGAAGCCGACCAGGGTCGGGAAGACGGCCCCGACCGCGCGTCCCGTGTTGTACGTGAGTCCCTGACCCGTGCCGCGCACCGCCGTCGGGTACAGCTCCGCGAGGAAGGAGCCGAAGCCGCTGAAGATGGCCGACATGCAGAAGCCGAGCGGGAAGCCGAGCAGCAGGAGCAGGGTGTTCGCCCCGGCGGGGATGTGGGTGTACGCGAGGACGGACAGCGCCGACAGCAGGGCGAAGAGGGCGATGTTCTTCTTCCGGCCGAGCCGGTCGGTGAGGTGTCCGCCGGTCAGATAGCCGGTGAAGGCCCCGGAGATCAGCAGGGTCAGGTACCCGCCGGTGCCGACCACGGTCAGGCCGCGCTCGGTCTTCAGGAAGGCCGGGACCCAGGTGGCGAGCGTGTAGTACCCGCCCTGGACGCCGGTCGAGAGCAGGATCGCGAAGAGCGTCGTGCGCAGCAGACCGGGACGGAACACCGCCCGGAACGAGCCGCGGCCGCCGCCGGCCCGGCGGGCCTCGGTCGCCTGCGGGGCGTCCTCGACGTTCCGCCGTACGTAGACGACGAGGAGCGCGGGCAGCGCGCCCGTCCAGAAGAGGATCCGCCAGGCGAGGTCCGGATCGGCCCACTGGAACACCAGGGTGTACACGAGCACCGCGAGCGCCCACCCGGCCGCCCAGGCGCTCTGGACGGCGCCGAGCGTCCGGCCCCGGTGCTTCGCGGAGGCGTACTCGGCGACCAGGATCGCGCCGACGGCCCACTCGCCGCCGAAGCCCAGGCCCTGGAGCGCCCGGAAGACCAGCAGGGTCCCGTAGTTCGGGGCGAAGCCGCAGAGGACGGTGAAGAGCGCGTACGTGACGACCGTGATCATCAGCGCCTTCACCCGGCCGACGCGGTCGGCGAGGACGCCGGCGAGCGCGCCGCCGACCGCCGAGACGACGAGGGTGACGGTGGTCAGGAGACCGGTCTGACCCTTGTCGAGGCCGAAGGAGGCGGCGATGGCCACCATCGACAGGGGCAGGGTGAAGAAGTCGTAGGAATCCAGGGCGTATCCGCCGAAAGCTCCGCCGAAGGCGCGCCGGCCGCGCGGCCCGAGGCCGCGCAGCCAGGCGAACGCGCCCGTGTCGTCGGGCCGTTCGCCCTGGGAGTGCTGCCGGGTCTGTGTCGTGCTCATCTGCACCTCGCAGGAGAGGGAGGCGTGCCTGAGAGACGTACTGAGGATCCGTGCGGTGTCGTCAAGGTAGAGGATTGTTCAACGATCCGACAAGATGCGTGTTGTCGGTTCCCCGTTTCTGCGGTTGACTCGGCCGCGGACGACGGAAGGGGCGAGGCGCTGTGGACCTGAGCGGGGCCGGAGGACTGACGGACGACCGTGCGCTCCTGGGGCGCACGAGCACGGCGGAGCGGGTCGCGGACATCCTGCGCACCCGGATCGCCGAGGGCTACTTCCCGCCCGGCGCGCGACTCTCCGAGGAGAGCATCGGCGGCGCCCTCGGTGTGTCCCGCAACACACTCCGCGAGGCGTTCCGCCTCCTCACCCACGAGCGCCTGCTCGTCCACGAGCTCAACCGGGGCGTGTTCGTCCGCGTCCTGGCCGTCGACGACGTGGACGACATCTACCGCACCCGACGGCTCGTCGAATGCGCCGTCGTGCGGGGCCTGGGACAGCCGCCGTTCGACGTCGACGCCCTCGCCGCCGCCGTCGCCGAGGGCGAGGCCGCGGCCCGCGCCGACGACTGGACGGGCGTCTCCACGGCCAACATCCACTTCCACCGCGAACTCGTCGCCCTCGCGGGCAGCGCCCGCACCGACGAGCTGATGCGCGGCGTCCTCGCCGAACTCCGCCTCGCCTTCCACGTGGTCGACGACCCGCGCGCGCTCCACGAGCCCTATCTCCGGAGGAACCGGGAGATTCTGGACGCCCTGCGCGCCGGGGAACGGGCCTCGGCGGAGCGACTCCTCGCCCGCTACCTCGACGACTCCCGCACCCGGGTCGCCGCCGTCTACGCCCGGGCCGTCGACGACCCGGCGGCCCCCGCCGGCTGACCCGGGGACGCCCCGGGAGACCGGGCGCATCTGCGCCGTTTCGACCGTTGTCAGGGTGAGGACCTAATCTGTCCACCGTGACTTCGCCTGCCTCGACGGACCTCGCTCCGCCCCAGCTCAGCGCGGGGCCGCGCCCCGCGCAGGGCCCGGCCGCCGACGAAGGGCTCGCGCGGCGCCTCCGCGCGCTCGCGTGCACCGCCCCGCTGCACGACCTCGACGCGCGCAAGGCGAACCTGGCCGGCGAGTACACGGTCTACGCGATGGCCGAGGTGGCCCTCGCCGCGATCGACCTCATCACGCTGAACATGGACTTCGACACCGGCGCCGACCACGAGCAGATCGTCGCCCGCCTGCTGCCCCGCGTCGCAGCCCAGGCCCCCACCCGCCCCGCCGCCGAGCACGAGCGCGTGGCCCGCTGGGTCCTGGAGAACCTGATCAACGTCGGCAGCGTCGACCGCGGCTTCCGCGCCGTCTACGGGACCTTCGGCACCGACGGGGTCTACGTCCGCCGCGACTACGACTTCAAGCTCATCGAAGAGGTCCCCGGGTACGGCGGCGGGGTCTACCTCCGCACCACCGACGAAGCGGTCAACGTCCTCGTCGGAGCCCTCGACACCGACGTCACCAGCGCCCAGATCGCCGCCGAGGTGAAGCTGGAGGTCCTCATCAACCGGGGCCGCCTCGCCGACGCCCAGCTCGCCGCCGAGCAGGCGCGCTACCGGACCGTGCAGTACGCCGAGACCCTCCGCAAGACCCTGGAGGCCACCCGGCGCAACGTCCGCGCCGTCGACTGGCTCCACACGGTCCCCGACATGATCGCCGAGGCGCTCGACCACGTGGCCGACCGCTACCGCCACGAGAACGCGATCCTCACCAACATCCGCAGGGCCCGCGACGAGGCCGAGTCCGCCTCCGACGCGAAGACCGCCGAGCACAAGCGGCGCGCCGCCGAACTGGTCGACATAGTCAAGGACTGCATCCGGCGCCACACCCAGCTGCAGTCCCGCCTCCTGGAGGCCGGACCGCTCTTCCGCGCCGAGCAGGACCGGCAGGCCTTCGCCGCCCCCACCGCGTACACCGGACTCGACCTGTACGGACAGCTGGTCGCCCCCGTCCTGCCGCTCCCCGTCGAGCAGGCCACCCGTGTCACCGACGCCTTCTTCGCCCACGGCACCGGACTGCGCACCCCCGCCTCCGTCCGCCTCGGCGACCTCGTCGACCTGCTCCTCACCCCGCCCGTCGAGCGCGAGCACCTCGGCGCGGAGATGCCCGAGCCGGACCTCATCGCCACTCCCGACGACTCCCGCTTCAGCGAGGAGCAGCTCGCGAGCGCCATGCGCCTGCTCGACCTGGAGCACGACGCCCCGCGCCGCCTCTCCGGCCTGCTCGCCGAGGCCCGCCGCCTCGACCCCGACCTCCCGTACCTCGTCGCCCTCCTCGCCGTCCACGCGGCGAGCCCCCCGGTCGGCACGGCCTACCGCCAGGGCGAGGAGCGCCTCCTCTTCGCCGTCGACGACGGCACCCCGCTCGACGACCCCGAGTTCGGCGGCGCCGACCTGATCGTCGGTACGGCCCTGCTCGACGCGGCGGGCATGGCCGCGGACCGCACGGAGGCCTCGTGACCCTCGCCCCCCAGCCCCCGACGAGCCCTGCCGACCCCGCTCGCCCCGCCGCACCGACCCCTGCCGCCGCACCCGTCCCGGCCCCCGCCGCACCGGCGGACGCCGCCGTGCCGGAGCGGGAACCCGTGCCGGAGCCGGAGTCCGTGGCGGGAGCGGAGTCCGTACCGGAGCCGACCGCCGAGTCCGTACCGGAGCCGCAGGCCGAGACCGTACGGGAGACGGGCGCCGGGCCTCTTCCGGAGCCGGACACGGAGGCCGCCCCCGAGTCGGACCGGGAGGCCGCCGAGGCAGTCGAGGCCGTCCAGGGCGACCTGGCCGTTCCGGGCGACCCGGATGATCAGGCCGCCCCAAGCGACCGTCCGCGGCTGCGGGCCGTGCCCGTGGCGCCCCCGGCCGGGGCCCGGGGCGACGACGAGAGCCTGCCCCGGCGCGAAGCGGACGCTCCGCCGACGGCCGGCCGCCCCCGGTTCGGGACCGTGTCGGTGCCGGAGCCGGCCCGTACCCCGCCCGCGCGGCGCCGGGACCTCCCGGCCGTGCGGGCCGTGCGGCTCACGGACGAGCCGTCCGCGCCCGCGGAGCGCCCGGCGCCCGCCGCCGTCACCCCCGTCCCCCTGCCCGTACCCCGCGCCGTACCGACCGAGAGCCGTACCGAGGAGCCCCAGCCGTGAGTGAGACCCACGCCGAGTACCCCGACGCGTGGAGCGAGCAGGAGCCCCCGCAGACCCCGGCCGCCACCACCGCCTCCGTCGTCACCCCCGCGGACGCCGCCGACGCGGCCCGGCTCGTCTCGTTCGGGCTCCAGCCCAAGCTGCTCCCGGCCCGCGACGCCGAGTACACCGAGCTCCTGCGCCGCTACCGCGAGGACCCCGCCTTCGCGCGCCTCGCCGACGCCGTCGCCACCGGCCTCGGACTCGTCGTCCTGGAGGTGTCCCCGCGCGCGGGGATGGCCGTCACCGCGGGCGAGGACTCCGTCTTCGCCGTCCGCATGGGCGACTACGCCCGCCGCGCCAGCACGGACTCCGCCGACCGCTTCCTGCACGGCCTGGCCCACCTCGCCGTCGCCGCCATGGCCTTCCCCCGGCCCGAGGACCTCGCCGACGACGCGTACATCGGCCGGCTCACCGTCAACGGCGTCGACGCCTTCGTACGCCAGGCCTGTCTGCGCCTGGAGCAGCGCGCCGAGGAGCAGGGCGAGAACACCGACCCGGCCTCCGACGCCCCCGGCCTGGAGGCCGCCTGGCGGATCTACGCCCGCCGCAGCGCCACCGGAGCCACCAAGGACGCCCGCCGCCTCGCCGGTTCCACCACCGGCATCGTCGGCAAGGCGGCCGCGTTCCTCACCGACTCCGGCTTCCTCCAGCGCACCGGCGACGAGGGCGGCGGCTCCTACCGCACCACCGCCCGCTACCAGCTCCAGGTCCGCGACATGGCCGGCTCCGCCGCCATGGCCGAGCTCCTCGAACTCGGCGTCGTCCCCGTCAGCGACGGCTCCGCGACCCTCCTCCCGCCGCCCGAGGGCGACGACCTGGAACTCGCCGCCGACGCCGGCCTGCCCTTCCACGCGTAACCCGCGCACCACCCGAACGAGACGACGAGAGTCCGCCGCATGTACGAGCTGTCCCGGGTCCGCCTCTACTCCATCGGTCCCGCCGGTGCGCGCTACGCCGACACCGTCCTGGACCTGCGCGGAGTCGGCGCGCCGGTGCCCCACCCCGCCCCCGCCCAGGCGGAGTTCTTCGAGGAGGAGCCGGTCGGCCCGCCGCGCCGCCCGGCCCCCGCGGGCGTGCTCTTCCTGGAGAACGGCGGCGGCAAGTCCGTCCTCCTCAAGCTGATCTTCTCGGTCATGCTCCCCGGCCACCGCAACACCCTCGGCGGCGCCAGCTCCGGCGTGCTGCGCAAGTTCCTCCTGGCCGACGACTGCGGCCACGTGGCCCTGGAGTGGCAGCACACCCTCACCGGCGAGCTCGTCGTCGTCGGCAAGGCCAGCGAGTGGCGCGGCCGCCAGGTCTCCAACGACCCGCGGAAGTTCGCCGAGGCCTGGTACTCCTTCCGTCCCGGCCCCGGACTCAGCCTGGACAACCTCCCCGTCGCCGAGGCGACCTCCGTCCGCCCGCCCGTCGAGGGCGCCTCCGGCGCGACCGGCCGCCGCCGCACCATGAAGGGCTTCCGCGACGCCCTCACCGAGGCCGGGAAGGCGTACCCGCACCTGGAGGTGGTCTGGGAGGAGATCCACGACCGCTGGAACGAGCACCTCGGCGACCTCGGCCTCGACCCCGAACTCTTCCGCTACCAGCGCGAGATGAACGCCGACGAGGGCGAGGCCGCCGGCCTCTTCGCGGTCAAGAAGGACTCCGACTTCACCGACCTGCTGCTGCGCGCCGTCACCGACACCCGCGACACCGACGGCCTCGCCGACCTCGTCGGCGGCTTCGGCAACAAGCTCGGCCGCCGTGCCGAACTGACCGCCGAGCGCGACTTCACGGCCGGCTCCGTCGACCTCCTCGGCCGGATCGTCGAGGCCGCCGAAACCCGTGCCCACGCGCGCGAGGTCCACGCGGGCGCCGAGCGCCGCACCCGCACGCTGGCCCGCCGGCTCTCCGCCCGCGCCGCCGAGGAGCGCGGTCGCGCC
Organism: Streptomyces sp. NPDC021012; assembly: GCF_044333355.1. Taxonomy (NCBI): domain Bacteria; kingdom Bacillati; phylum Actinomycetota; class Actinomycetes; order Kitasatosporales; family Streptomycetaceae; genus Streptomyces; species Streptomyces sp. NPDC021012. The sequence goes on along the minus strand of NZ_JBIRQU010000024.1, from coordinate 26,804 downwards.
GCCGAACTCGCCCAGCAGGTCACCTCCGCCGGACACGCCGTCGCCGAGGCCGAGACCGCCCGCGGCCGCAGCTCCCTCATCGCCGCCGAACTCGCCTACCGGCACGCCTCCCTGGCGCTGACCGCCGCCGAGAAGGGCGCCGCCGCCCAGCGCCGCGAACTCACCGACGCCCGCACCCTGCACTCCGCCTGGCAGGCCGCCGAGGCGGTCCTGCGCCACCGGGCCGCGGGCGACCGCTCCGCGCGCGTGGCCGCCGCCATCCGCGAGGCCGAGCGCGACGCCGCCCCCGCCCTGGCCGCCCGGGCCGAGGCCGCCGCCGATCTCGTACGGGCCCTCGCCGCCGCCGCCGAGGAGGGCGAGCGCCACGCCGCGGAGGAGGAGGAACGCTCCACCGCCCTCCAGGACGCGAGCGAGACCGCCCACCGCGACGCCACCGCCGCCGCCACCGAGGCCCAGCGGGCCCGCAGCGAGGCCGGCCACCTGCGCCAGCGGCTCGCCGAGGTCGAGCAGGAGACCGCCGAGGCCGTACGCGCCGGCTGGCTCGACGACACCGCGCCCGACGCCGACCCGGCCCGCGCCGCCCTCGCCGCGAGCGACGCCGAGAAGACCACCGTCGCCGCCTGGGACACCGCCCGCGAAGCCGCCCGCACGGCGGCCGAGCGCGCGCGGGAGGCCGCCGGCGCCGAGGCCCGCGCCGAACTCGCCGCCGCCCGCGCCGCGGACGCCGCCGAGGCCGCCGGGAACGCCTACGACGCGGAGCGCCGCGCCGCCGAGTCCCTCGCCTCCGAGGAGCGCCTCGCCGAACTCCTCAGCCTGCCGTCCTCCGGCTCCCCGCTCCCGGGACAGCGCGCCGCGACCCCCTCCGACGGCGACGCCGACCCCGAGGACGGGACCGCGCCCCAGGGCCCGCTCACCGTCACCGAGTTCGACCGGTACGCCGACGAGCTGCGCGGCCTGCTCGACCAGGCCGTCGCCTCCGCCGAGAGCCGGCTCTTCGAGCTGCGCACCGCCGCCGCCGACGACTCCCGCATCCTCGGTGCCCTCGGCGACGGCGGCCTGCTGCCGCCCGGCCCCGACGTCCTCGCCACCGTCGAGTACCTCGGCGAGCACGGCATCCCCGCCCTCCCCGGCTGGCGCTACCTCGCCCAGTCCGTCGACCCCGTCGACCACGCCCGCGTCCTCGCCGCCCGCCCCGAGCTCGTCGACGGCGTCGTGATCACCGACCCGATCTCGTACGGACGCGCCCGCGAGGTCCTCGGCACCGCCGCCCTGCTGCCCCGCTCCGCCGTCGCCGTCGGCACCGCCGCCGCCCTCCTCGCCCCCGTACCCGCCCAGGACACGGCCGAGGACGGCGGGGTCTTCCTCGTCCCGCCGAACCCGGCCATGCACGACGAGCACGCGGCCGACGAGGAGCGGCACGCGCTGCGCGCCCGCGCCGCCGCCCGCGACGAGGAGATCCGCACCCTCGCCGGCCGCCTCGCCGGCGACCGCGCCCTCGCCTCCCGGATCGGCGCCTGGCGCGCCGACTGTCCCTTCGGGATGCTCGCCGAGCTCGCGTCCGTCGCCACGACCGCCCGCGAGACCGCCGAGGCCGCCGCCGCCACCCTGGAGGAGGCCCGCACGGCCCGTACGGAGGCCGACGAGGCCGCCGCCGAAGCCGCGCACCTCCGGGACGAGCGCCAGGAGGCCGCCCAGCGTGCCCGCCGGGTCGCCGACGCCCTCGCGGGCCTGGCGTTCCGACTGCGCGAGCGGTCCGCCTGGCAGGCCAAGCTCCGCGAACTCGCCGACGACGCCGCCGAGTCCGAGGCCCGCGCCCAGACCTGTCTGGAGCGCGCCCGCGCCGCCGACGAGGACCGCCGCGCCGCCCAGCGCGCCGCCGACGACGCCCACCGCACCGCCCGCGCCCTGCGGGCCGAGCGCGCCGAGATCGCCGGCGCCCCCGACACCCTCCCCGAGGCGGACCCGGCCGCGCCCCGCGCCGCGCTCCCCACCCTCCGCGAGGCCTACCGGGCGGCCTCCCAGGTGTACGAGAAGGTCGGCGTCGGCGCCGACCTGCGCGCCGAGCAGGCCCGCGCCGAGAGCGACGAGTCCGCCGCCCTCGCCGAGCTCGACCGCCTCACCAACAAGGTCCGCACCCGCGCCGAACAGCTCCTGGAGTCCACCGACGGCGCCGACGGCCCGTCCCGGCAGGCCGCCGCCGCCCGCGCCGAGGCCCTGGTCCAGATGCTGGAGACCCGCGCCTCGGAGGCGAGCGAGAAGCTCGGCCGGCTGCGCGGCGAGGCCGAGCGCCTGGCCCCCGAGGACGGCGAGGCGCACACCGAGCTGCCCGAGGAGCTGGTCCCCGCCGACGCCGAGCGGGCCCAGGCCCTGCTCCGTACCGCCACCGCCGAACTCGCCTCCCGCACCGATGCCCTGGAGGCCGCGCGCGCCGCCCACGCCGGACTGCTCCGCGACCACCGGGCCGCCGAGGACGCGGCCGGCGGCTTCGACGAGACGGCGGCCCTGCTGCGGGACCTGCTCCGCGACCACACGGACGAGGAGCGGGAGGAGACCGAGCCGTACGCGGGCACCCTGGAGGAGGCCCGTACGACGGCGGCCGAGGCGCGGCGCGCCCTGCGGGGCTGCACCGCCGAGCTGTCCGCCGCCGACGCCGCCGTGCGCGAGGCGAGCGACATCCTCGTCCGGCACGCCAACTCCACCCGCTACGAGCAGGTCCGCACCCCGGCCCGCCAGCAGATCCGCGAGCTCCCGGCCTCCGCGCTGCCGGAGCACGCCGCCAAGTGGGCCGAGGCCTTCGCGCCCCGGCTGCGGGTCCTCACCGACGAGCTGGCGCAGCTGGAGCGCAACCGGGACTCGATCGTGGACCGGCTGCGCGGCCTCGTGGAGTCCTCGCTCGCGACGCTCCGCTCCGCCCAGCGGCTCTCCCGGCTCCCCGAGGGCCTCGGCGAGTGGTCGGGCCAGGAGTTCCTCCGCATCCGCTTCGAGGAGCCCGACCAGGCCACGCTCGCCGAGCGGCTCGGCGAGGTCGTCGACGAGGCGACCCGCGCCGCCGTCAAGAAGAACTCCGACCTGCGGCGCGACGGCATGTCCCTGCTCCTGCGGGGCGTCCAGGCGGCCCTCGAACCCAAGGGCGTCTCGGTCGAGATCCTCAAGCCGGACGCGGTGCTGCGCGCCGAGCGCGTCCCCGTCGGGCAGATGGGCGACGTCTTCTCCGGCGGCCAGCTGCTCACCGCGGCCATCGCCCTGTACTGCACGATGGCGGCGCTCCGCTCCAACGACCGGGGCCGCGACAAGCACCGGCACGCGGGCACGCTGTTCCTCGACAACCCGATCGGCCGCGCCAACGCCACGTACCTCCTGGAGCTCCAGCGGGCCGTGTCGGACGCGCTGGGCGTCCAGCTCCTCTACACGACGGGCCTGTTCGACACGACCGCGCTCGCCGAGTTCCCGCTCGTGATCCGGCTCCGCAACGACGCGGACCTGCGGGCCGGCCTGAAGTACATCAGCGTGGAGGAGCACCTGCGCCCCGGTCTGCCGCAGCCCGGGACGCAGGGGGAGACGATCCACGGCGAGATCACGGCGACGCGGATGTTCCGCCGCCACCCGTCGGACGACCCGGCGGCCCCGGCGGGCGACGCGTAGTCCCCGGCCGTACAACGGCGAGCGGCCCGGCCCCCTCGAAAGGGGACCGGGCCGCTCGCCGTTCTCGCCTCAGGCCGCTTCGGAGAGCGGTGTCGTCTCCGCCCGGCCCTCGTCGCGCCGCGTCCGGACCGACGGGCGCGCCGTGCTGCTCGGCTCCGACACCACGCCGTTGCGCTGACGCCACACCTGACGGGTGATCCAGACGTCGAGGACGCTCCAGGTGGCCGCGACGGTCGAGGCCACCGCGCTGACGGTCATCGGAAACGCCAGCCACGCGCCCGCGACCGTGCAGTAGAAGGCCACCACGGCCTGGATGAGCGTCACCGAAATGATCATCACGGCCCGCACGGCGGCGTTGCGCACCGGATCGGGCATCCGCCGTCTGCCCCGCTCTTCCTCCACCCACAACTGACGCGCCGACCGCGCCTCGTGCTCCATTGTCCTGTCACTCCCCACCACTGAACGACTCCAGGGTTGGCTGCCCGCCTTGAGCGCCTTTACGCGGACACAACCCTCCCCGTTACGTATTGACGCACGAGAGAGGGAAAAGGTTTCGTCCGGGTGGGGACGAACGCGGCCCGCGACAGGGCGGAACGAACAGTTCCAGCCATCCACGCAGGTAGGAGAAATGGCACGCCATCAGGTGTCCTACGCCACAGTGGCCAATCCCAACTCCCGCAATACCAGGACATCTCATGATCAACACTCACTCGACAGGCTGAAAATAGCTCGGACACGCCTTCGAGATGGCCGTGATGCAGTAGTAGGCTCGCGCCGCCGTTTGTTGAAATTCAATGTTGACGCCGCGTGTTGACGCCGGACGTCACGAACGTGAGGGACCCCCGTGCCGCACGGGGGCCGAGCAGGGGGAGGCCATGCGCTTTCGCGGGAAGTCCATCCGCAGGAAGATCGTGGCGTTGCTGCTCGTACCGCTCGTCTCCCTCACCGGACTGTGGGGTTTCGCCACGGTCCTGACCGGCCGCGAGGCCAACCAGCTCCTCGACGTCGGCTACATCGTGGAGAAGGTCGGCTACCCCCTGGAGGACACCGCCCGGGTCATCCAGATCGAACGCCGCCAGTCCCTCATCTACCTCGCCGACCCCCGTGGCTCCGACGCCCTCGCCTTCCTGCGCGAGACCCGCCGCGCCACCGACCGGCAGATCGCCCGCATCCGCGCCAACGCCGCCGAACCCGGCGTCCGCGACACCATGCAGCCCGTCACCACCCAGCGGCTCAACTCCCTCCTCGACGCGCTCGACGGCCTCGCCTCGCTGCGCCGCTCCGTCGAGAGCCGCGGCATCGGCCGCATGCAGGCCCTGGAGTTCTACAACCGGCTCGTCGACCCCTGCTACAGCTTCCTCATCACCCTCCACGCCCTCGAGAACGTGGAGATGGACAAGCAGGGCCGCGCCCTCGTCGGCATCACGCGCGCGCGTGAGCTGCTCTCCCGCGAGGACGCCCTCGTTCTCTCCGCGCTCGTCGCGGACCGCGTCACCGCCGAGGAGATCCGCTCGATCTCCGACCTCGTCGCCAACCGCGAGCAGTTCTACGAGGTCAACCTCGAACTCCTGCCCACCACCGAGCGCGAGCACTTCGAGAAGTACTGGCGCAGCCCCAAGACCCTGCCGCTGCGCACCGCCGAGAACGCGCTCATCGAAGAGGGCGCCACCGACCACCCGCGCGCCATCACCGCCGAACGGTGGCAGGAACAGGCCGGCCCCGTCCTCGACGACCTGGCCCGCGAGAACACCGCCGCCGGCGACCGCTACCAGGAGCGCGTCAAGCCCGCCGCGTACAGCGTCCTCCTCAAGGTCGGCATCGCCGGCGTCCTCGGCTTCCTCGCCCTCGTCGCCTCGGTCGTCATCTCGCTGCGCATCGGCCGCGCCCTCATCCGCGACCTGCGCCGCCTGCAGAAGGAGGCCCAGGAGGTCTCCGGCGTCCGGCTGCCCAGCGTCATGCGCCGCCTCGCCGCCGGCGAGCAGGTCGACGTCGGCACCGAGGTGCCCCACCTCAAGTACGGGGAGGACGAGGTCGGCCAGGTCGGCCAGGCCCTCAACACCCTCCAGCGCGCCGCCGTCGAGGCCGCCGTCAAGCAGGCGGAACTCCGCCGCGGCGTCTCCGAGGTGTTCGTCAACCTCGCCCGCCGCAACCAGGTCCTGCTCCACCGTCAGCTGACCCTCCTCGACACCATGGAACGGCGCACCGAGGACACCGACGAGCTCGCCGACCTCTTCCGCCTCGACCACCTCACCACCCGCATGCGCCGGCACGCCGAGGGCCTCGTCATCCTGTCCGGCGCCGCCCCCTCCCGCCAGTGGCGCAAGCCCGTCCAGCTCATGGACGTGGTCCGCGCCGCCGTCGCCGAGGTCGAGGACTACGAGCGGATCGAGGTGCGCCGACTGCCCCGCCTCGGCGTGGGCGGCCCCGCCGTCGCGGACCTCACCCACCTCATCGCCGAACTCCTCGAGAACGCCACGGTGTACTCGCCCCCGCACACCGCCGTCCAGGTCCTGGGCGAGCGGGTCGCCAACGGCTTCACCCTGGAGATCCACGACCGCGGCCTCGGCATGACCCCCGACGCGCTGCTCGACGCCAACCTCCGGCTCGCCGAGACCCCCGAGTTCGAGCTCTCCGACACCGACCGGCTCGGCCTCTTCGTCGTCAGCCGCCTCGCCCAGCGCCAGAACGTCCGGGTCTCGCTCCAGACCTCCCCGTACGGAGGGACCACCGCGGTCGTCTTCATCCCGGCCGCGCTGCTCACCGACGCGCCCGAGACCCAGGGCGCCGGATTCCGGCTGGACCGCAAGACCCTGGAGCAGCCGGGACGCACCGACGGGGCCTCCTCCGAAGGCGGCGCCCTGCCCCTGCGCAGGCCGGCCCTCACGAAGGTCCCCGACGTGCCCGAGGCACCCGGACCGCTGGACGGCCCCGTGGAGCTGGAGGCCCCGCTCGGCACCGAGGACTTCGACGTCCTCCTCGACCGGTCCGCGGACCTCCTCGACAGCGACAGCGAGCGCGGAGGCCTCTTCCGGCCCCGCCGCCGCACCGGACTCGCGCCCGCCGGGGAGCAGCACGAGCAGGCCCCGGACCGCACGGCGGGCCGGGACGCCTCCGCCGACGGGGCGCCGCACGGCCCCGTGCAGCTGCCGCGCCGCCGCACCCCGACGCTCGTCGTGGACCACGGCCGCCGCCTCGACGAGCCGGACGGCGCCCACGCGCGGCCCGAGCGCGCGCACCCGCAGGACCACCGGGCGGACGTCCCGAGGGACGAGCGGCGCGGCCCCCTGCCCGGCGCCGGGCCCGTCCTCGTACCCGTACCACCGGAGGGGCCCGTGCCGCCGGAGACCCCGGACCCGTTCGACGGCCTGCCCCGCCGCGTCCGCCAGGCCAGCCTCGCGCCCCAGCTGCGCGAGACCGAGGGCCCGGCCGCCCGTACGGGAACCCGAGGCGGTGCCCGTACGGGAACCGGGGCACCGACCGGCGGACCCGACTCCTTCGAGCGCGACGCCGAGGAGGTGCGCGCCCGCATGGCCGCCATGCAGCGCGGCTGGCAGCGTGCTCGGCGGGACACCACAGAGCCGGACGACACGACAGCACCAGGAACGACACCCGAGGGGGACGGTCGATGACCGCACCGAACGCCGCAGCACCCAGCACGACCGGACACGGAAACGGGAACGGCGAGCTGAACTGGCTCCTCGACGAGCTCGTCCAGCGCGTCGGGTCCATCCGGAAGGCCCTGGTGCTCTCCAGCGACGGACTCCCCACCGGAGCCTCCCAGGAGCTGACCCGCGAGGACGGCGAGCACCTGGCCGCCGTGGCCTCCGGCTTCCACAGCCTGGCCAAGGGCGTCGGCCGCCACTTCGAGGCCGGAAAGGTCCGCCAGACGGTCGTCGAGCTGGAGGACGCCTTCCTCTTCGTCACGGCCGCCGGCGACGGCAGCTGTCTGGCGGTGCTCGCGGACGCTGACTCGGACGTCGGCCAGGTCGCCTACGAGATGACGCTGATGGTGAAGCGGGTCGGGGCCCACCTCACGACGGCTCCCCGGTCCGGCCTGCCCTCGGGAGGGTGAGTGGGACGGCATGAGTGACGAAGCCGAGCGGAACCAGCAGGGCCAGACCCCCGGCCCCCACCACTGGTTCGACGACGAGGCCGGGCCGGTGGTCCGTCCGTACGCGATGACCCGCGGCCGGACGAGCACCGCCACCCGCCACCGACTCGACCTGATCGCGGTGGTCGTTCCCGAACCCGCCGCCGAAGACCCCGGCCGGGACCAGACGCTCTCCCCGGAACACGTGGAGATCGTCGAACGCTGCTCCGAGCAGCCCCAGTCGATCGCCGAGCTCGCCGCAGGACTCGACCTCCCCGTCGGGGTGGTCCGGGTCCTCGTCGGTGACCTCGTCGAGGACGAACTCGTCCATGTGACCCGCCCCGTTCCGCCGGCCGAGCTGCCGGACGTGAGCATCCTTCGCGAGGTGATCAATGGCCTTCGGGCGCTCTAGCCGCACCAAGCCCTTCGTCGAGCCGGTGACCCTGAAGATCCTCGTCGCGGGCGGGTTCGGGGTCGGCAAGACGACGCTGGTGGGCGCGGTCAGCGAGATCAGGCCCCTGCGGACCGAGGAGATGCTCAGCGAGGCGGGGCGGCCCGTCGACGACCTGCACGGCGTCGAGACCAAGACCACCACCACGGTCGCCATGGACTTCGGCCGGATCACGCTGCGCGAGGACCTCGTCCTGTACCTCTTCGGCACCCCGGGGCAGGACCGCTTCTGGTTCCTCTGGGACGAGCTGGCCCAGGGTGCCCTGGGCGCGATCGTCCTCGCGGACACCCGCCGCCTGGAGGACAGCTTCGCCGCCATCGACTACTTCGAGCGGCGCGGCATCCCGTTCACGGTGGCCGTCAACTGCTTCGAGGGCGCCCAGCGGTTCCCGGCGGAGAGCGTGCGCGGCGCGCTCGACCTGGATCCCGAGGTGGAGCTGCTGATGTGCGACGCCCGGGACCGCGAGTCGGTGAAGAACGTGCTGGTGGCGGTCGTGCAGCACGCCCTCGTCCTCGCGGACCGGAGCCCGGTCGCCACGTGACCGCACGGGCGGTCAGCGCACCGCCACCACCGCCGAACCGTGCCCGAACAGGCCCTGGTTCGCGGTGATCCCGACCCGCGCGCCCGGCACCTGGCGGTCGCCCGCGCTCCCGCGCAACTGCCAGGTCAGCTCGCAGACCTGGGCGATCGCCTGGGCGGGCACCGCCTCCCCGAAGGAGCCGAGACCGCCGCTGGTGTTGACCGGCAGGCGCCCGCCGAGCGCCGTCGCGCCCTCCCGCAGCAGCTTGGCGCCCTCGCCCGGCGCGCAGAGCCCGATGTCCTCGTACCACTCGAGCTCCAGGGCGGTGGACAGGTCGTACACCTCCGCGAGCGACAGGTCCTCGGGCCCGATCCCCGCCTCCTCGTAGGCGGCGCGGGCGATCGAGGCGCGGAAGGCGAGCGGGGCGGGGGAGACGGCCGCCGCCGAGTCCGTCGCGATGTCGGGGAGGTCGAGCACCGCCTTGGGGTACGTGGGGGAGACGGTCGACACCGCCCGGACCCTGACCGGGTCGGGGTGTCCGTGCCGCCGCGCGAACTCCATGCTGGACAGCACGAGCGCGGCGCCCCCGTCCGAGGTCGCGCAGATGTCGAGGAGCCGCAGCGGATCGGCGACGACGGCGGAGGCCGCGACCTCCTCGGCCGTCACGCGCGCGCGGTAGCGGGCCAGCGGATTGAGCGCGCCGGCCGCCGCGTTCTTCACCTTCACCCGGGCGAAGTCCTCCGCCGTGTCGGCGTACAGCGCCATCCTGCGGCGCGCGTAGAGCGCGAAGTACGCCGGGTTGGTCGCCCCGAGCACCCGGAACCGCAGCCAGTCCGGGTCCCCGGGCCGCTCGCCGCCGGCCGGGGCGAAGAACCCCTTCGGCGTCGAGTCCGCGCCGACGACCAGGACCACGTCCGCGAGGCCCGCCAGGATCTGGGCGCGCGCGGTCCCGATGGCCTGGGCGCCCGAGGCGCAGGCGGCGTACACGCTGGTGACCCGCGCCCCCTGCCAGCCGAGGGCCTGGGCGAAGGTCGCCCCCGCCACGTACCCCGGGTATCCGCACCGCATGGTGTCGGCGCCGACGACCGACCCGACGTCGGACCACTCCAGACCGGCGTCGGCGAGCGCGGCGCGGGCGGCGGCCGTTCCGTACGAGACGAAACTCCGGCCCCACTTGCCCCAGGGGTGCATCCCGGCCCCGAGTACGGCGATGTCGTTCACGACCGCTCCTCCCGCTGCCCCCGTCGCACCGGCCGCCAGTTCCAGGTCGTCCAGACGTGCCGCTCGTCCTCGTTCAGGACACCGGGCACCACCTCGACCTCCGTCCCGACGGCGAGGTCGGCCGTCGACACACCGGGCGCCGCCTGCCCCAGGACCACCATCGCCTCGGCCGCGAGCTCGACGGCGACGAGGGTGTACGGCTCCCAGGGCACGTCCGGGTCGGAGACGTACGGGGCGGGCGGACGGTACCGGCCGTCGGTGTACGACCAGACCCGGCCGCGCGGCGAGAGCGGGACCTCGGCCAGCTCGCCGCCGCCCGGGCAGCCGGGGTTGCGGCACCCGTCGTCCTCGCGCGGGAAGAAGACCGACGCGCAGGCCGTGCAGCGGGTGCCGAGCAGCCGGAACTCCACCTCCGGCACGGTGTCGTCGGTGAACCATCCCGGCACCACCGGTCTGCGTGTCCGTGTCATCTCTCCGGCCTCCCGTGATCTGACGAAGCGTCAGAAGTGTGTCACGGGAGACCGGTGCTGAGAAGGGTCCGACGCCTCAGTGCCCGGCCACCGACCTCCGCGCCACCGGGAAGTCGAAGAAGGTCGACGGGAACGGCTCGGGCTTGAACGTGAAGTGCCACCACTCCTCGGGCAGGTTGACGAAGCCCTGCTCGGCCAGCGCTCCCCTCAGCAGATCGCGGTTGGCCCGCTGCTCGCCCCCGATCCGCGGGTCGTCGGTGTGCGAGAGGGTGTCGAAGCAGTCGAAGCCGGTGCCCATGTCCACGGAGTTGTCCGGGAAACGCTCCTCCTTCGGCGCGGAGCACTCCACGAGCTCCTCGCCCGGCACGTACGCGCGCGTGGGCGCCGCCGGCAGCCGCACGATCGTCAGGTCCACCGTCGAACCCCGGCTGTGCCCGGACTTCTCCGCGATGTAACCGTCCGCGAACAGCCTCGACTTGTCGACGAGCGGATAGAACTCCTTCTTCATCCGCTCGTCCGCCAGGTCCTTCGCCCAGCGCACGAAGTGGTCCACGGCCCGCTGCGGCCGGTAGCAGTCGTACACCTTCAGCGTGTACCCCCGCGCCAGCAGCCGGACCTGCGCGCGGTGCAGCGCCTCGGCCGCGGGGCGGGTCAGGATGCACAGCGGCTGCCGGTAGCCGTCCACCGGCTCGCCGACAAAGTCGTGCGCGGTCGTGTAGCGCATCTCCTGGAGGATCGTCGGGTCCACGGAGCCCAGGGCCACGAACTCCCGCGGCGCCTTGGGCTCCGGCGCGGCCGAGGCCGGGGGAGCGGGCGCGGCGACGGAACCGGTGACGGCGAGGAGTCCGGCCGCGGCCGCGACGGCGAGGGTACGGAAAGCGGTTGCGAGTCCAGTCATGCGCCCCGTCTACCAGTTCCGGCAGCGCCGGGAAAGGGCGATCGCATACCGTCGGGCCGTGAAGGACTCCCACTGCTCCTCCTGCGGCGCGGCCCACCCCGCCGACGCCGGCTGGCCCCGCACCTGCCCGGCCTGCGGCCACACCGCCTACCGCAACCCCCTGCCCGTCGCCGTCGCGCTCCTCCCCGTCACCGACGCGACGGGGACGGGCCTCCTCGTCATCACCCGCACCATCGAACCCGCGCGGGGCGGGGTCGCCCTGCCCGGCGGCTTCATCGACCACGGCGAGGACTGGCGCGCCGCCGTCGTCCGCGAACTCCGCGAGGAGACCGGCATCCCGGCCCCGGCCGAGCAGGTCCGCCTCGCCGACGCCATGAGCTCCCCGGCCGGCCACCTCCTCCTCTTCGGCCTCCTCCCGCCCCGCCCTGCGGACCTGCTCCCGCCCTCGACCCCCACGGACGAGACCAGCGGCCACCACGTCCTCAGGGCACCCGCGGAACTGGCCTTCCCGCTCCACACGGAGGCGGTACGGAGGTGGTTCGGCGGGGCCTACGGGTGACCGGCCCCGGGTGCTGGATCCAATATCCGACATTCGGCTACTGGATGGTGGATCCACTATCCAATAGCCGAATGCTGGAGATCGGATCGTGGATCCACCGACCGGATCGTGGATCCACCAACTGGATCCACTCCCCTCACAGCCCCCGCACCCGCACCGGCAACCCCACCTCCTCCACCCCGTCGTCCGTGACGCGCTCCACCACCACCCGGCCGTCCACGAGCCGCGACTGGTACCGCTCGATCGCGGCCGGCTCCCAGCCGTCCCCGGTGTCCCGCACCACGAGCCCGCCACCGGCCCGCCCCGCGGCAGGCGCCCACACCTCCAGGACGAGCCCCTCATCCTCGCCCCGCACGGGGAGCACGGCCCCCGCCCGGGCCAGGACCGGCACCCGGGACAGCGGCGCGTCGAGCAGGACCTGCCCCGGACCCTCGTACGCCCGCCCCGTCGCGGTGTCGTACCAGCGTCCGCGCGGCAGCCGCACCGCCCGCCGGTCCGCGCCCCGCGTCAGGACCGGCGCCACGAGCAGCGCGTCCCCGAGGAGGAACGCGTCCTCGCAGTCGCGCAGCCCCCGGTCCTCCGGCGTCCCCCACCACACCGGACGCACGTACGGCGCGCCCGTCATCCGGGCCAGCCGGGCCAGCGTCGTGAAGTACGGCCGCAGCCGCTCCCGTTCGGCCAGCGCCACGCGCGCGTGCTCCAGGACCTCGGGGCCGAACTCCCACGGCTCGCGCCGCCCCGCGTCGATCGCCGCATGCGTACGGAAGAGAGGGAGCCACGCGCCCAGCTGGTACCAGCGCAGGAACAGCTCCGGCGACGGACTGCCGTCGAAACCGCCCACGTCGGGACCCGAGTAGGGCACCCCGCACAGCCCCAGACCCAGCACCAGGGAGAGCGAGGCCCGCAGCCCCGGCCACCCCGTCGACACGTCCCCGGACCAGGTGCCCCCGTACCGCTGCATGCCCGCCCAGCCGGAACGCGAGAAGAGGAACGGCCGCTCGTCCGGCCGCAGCCGGCGCAGCCCCTCGTACCCGGCCCGGGCCATCGCGAGCCCGTACACGTTGTGCGCCTCCCGGTGGTCGCCGCCCGCGCCCTCCAGCGCGTGCCGGGCCGAACGGGGCAGGGTCGGGTCGCCGAAGGGGACGAAGGACACCGGCTCGTTCATGTCGTGCCACACCCCGGCGAAGCCCTGCCGCAGCCGCTCCTCGTACAGACCGCCCCACCACTCCCGTACGGCGGGATCGGTGAAGTCCGGGTAGGCGCACTCGCCGGGCCACACCACCCCGCGCACCTCCTGGCCCCGCGCGTCCTTGACGAAGGCGTCGACCGCCGACCCGCCGTCGTACACCGGGTCGCCCGGTTCCGCCTTCACCGCCGGGTCCACGATCGACACCAGGCGCACGCCCTGCTCCCGCAGCTCCTCCGCGAGCCCCGGCAGATCGGGGAACCGCTCCCGGTCGACGGTGAACACCCGGTGCCCGTCGTAGTGGTCGATGTCGAGGTGCACGGCGGACAGCGGCAGCCCCCGCTCCCGGTATCCGGCCACCACCCGCCGCACCTCCCGCGCGCTGCCGAAGCCCCAGCGCGCGTGCTGCGGCCCGAGCGCCCAGGACGGCGGCAGCGCCGGCGCGCCCGTCAGCGCCGCCCAGCCGTGCAGCACGCGCGCGGGGGTGCCGACGACCACCCAGCAGCGCAGCGGCCCGCCCGTCATCCGCACCTCGCTCGTGCCCGGCCGGTCGTGACCGGACCCGGCCCCCTCCTCGCCCTCGGCGAGAGTGACCCGGCCGTCCCAGGAGTTGTCGTGGAACGCCAGGTGCGTACCGGCGTCCGAGACCACGAACTGGACGGGCATGGTGATGTAGAGCGGATCGTCCCCGGGGCCGAAACCGCCCTTGGGGTCGGTGTTCCACAGCCGGTACGAGCCGTCCCGCAGACGCGGTCCCGCCGACCGCCCCCCGAGCCCGAAGAACCGCGCGTCGGCCGGCACCTCGCTGCGCTGCACCCAGCGAGCCGATCCCGCCGCCCCGGAACCGCCGTCCGGATCCGCTATCGGCTCCCACCAGCGCGGCGGCAGGTCCCGGCGGAGCAGCAGCCCGCCCGGCGTCCGGAGCTCCACCGCCCCGTGCCGGGAGACCGTCACCGTCACCCGCTCCGACACGATGCGCCAGCCGCCGTCGGTGTCCGGTTCCAGGGAGGCCCGGGGGTCCGCGTCGGGCGCCTCGCCGGCCAGGGCGTACGAGGGCAACGGCCCGGCCCCGTCCCACCCCCAGAACACCGTGCCGCCCGACGACACGCAGATCCGGAGCGAGGACCGGGCGAAGCGGACGGTCCCCCCGCCCGGAGCCGCCTCCGCCCCCACCGCGAGCCCCGGCACCCTGGCCCGCTCCGGTCCCCGGGGCGGCAGCCCCCACGCGTCCGTACGGCGCCGCCGCCACGCCGACCGCACCGCCCGCAAGCCCTGCGCCGAACCGAACACCTTGATCGAACGCACCAGTTCCCGACCGTTCATGCAGCTCACCCTGCCATCCCCCGGAGGCGGAACGAGCTCCGTTCAGCTGCCGTTCACCCGTGGTGGGAGCACATGTTCAACTACCGGACCATGGGTGGGCAGACCTGGTGCGAAAGACGATCACATGGCATCGTCCTGTCAGCCGCGTCACGCGCACACCCCAGCACGTGCGCGGGACACACGCAGACCCGCGGACAGCCAGGGAGCAGCCCCCATGACATCAGCAGTGCCGACCGAGCCCCTCTGGCAGCCGGACGAGGAGCGCATCGCCACGGCCGCCGTCACCCGCTTCCAGGCCTGGGCCGCCGAGCACCACGGCGCCCCCGCCGAGGGCGGGTACCCGGCGCTCCACCGCTGGTCGGTCGAGGAACTCGAAGCCTTCTGGCAGGCCGTCGTCGAGTGGTTCGACCTCCGCTTCTCGACCCCGTACGAGCGGGTCCTCGGCGACCGCTCCATGCCCGGCGCCGACTGGTTCCCCGGAGCCACGCTCAACTACGCCGAGCATGCCCTGCGCGCCGCCGGCGAGCGGCCCCACGACACGGCCCTGCTCCATGTGGACGAGACACACGAGCCCACGCCGATCACCTGGGGCGAGCTCCGCCGCCAGGTCGGCTCCCTCGCCGCCGAACTGCGCGCCCTCGGCGTGAACCCCGGCGACCGCGTCAGCGGCTACCTGCCCAACGTCCCGCAGTCCGTCGTCGCGCTCCTCGCCACCGCCGCGGTCGGCGCCGTGTGGACCTCCTGCGCCCCCGACTTCGGCGCCCGCAGCGTCCTCGACCGCTTCCAGCAGGTCGAGCCGGTCGTCCTGTTCACCGTCGACGGCTACCGCTACGGCGGCAAGGAGCACGACCGCCGCGACACCGTCGCCGAACTGCGCGCCGAGCTCCCCACCCTCCGCGCCGTCGTCCACATCCCGCTCCTCGGCACCCCGGCCCCCGAGGGCACCCTCGCCTGGGACGACCTGGTCGCCGCCGACGTCGAGCCGGTCTACGAGCAGGTGCCGTTCTCGCACCCGCTGTGGGTCCTGTACTCCTCCGGCACGACCGGCCTGCCGAAGGCGATCGTCCAGTCCCAGGGCGGCATCCTCGTCGAGCACGTCAAGCAGCTGGGCCTGCACTGCGACCTCGGCCCCGAGGACGTGTTCTTCTGGTACACCTCCACCGGCTGGATGATGTGGAACTTCCTCGTCTCCGGCCTCCTCACCGGCACGACCGTCGTCCTGTACGACGGCAGCCCCGGCTACCCCGACACCGCGGCCCAGTGGCGGGTCGCCGAACGCACCCGCGCCACCCTCTACGGCACCTCCGCCGCGTACGTGATGGCCTGCGCCAAGGCGGACGTCCACCCCGGCCGGGACTTCGACCTCTCCGCCGTGAAGTGCGTCGCCACCACCGGCTCCCCGCTGCCCCCCGACGGCTTCCGCTGGCTCCACGACGAGGTCCGCGAGAACCTGTGGATCGCCTCTGTCAGCGGCGGCACGGACGTCTGCTCCTGCTTCGCGGGCGCCGTCCCCACGCTGCCCGTGCACATCGGCGAGCTCCAGGCCGCGGGCCTCGGCACCGACCTCCAGTCCTGGGACCCCTCCGGGAAGCCCCTGATCGGAGAGGTCGGCGAGCTCGTCGTCACCAACCCGATGCCGTCCATGCCGATCCACTTCTGGAACGACCCCGACGGCAGCCGCTACCGCGACAGCTACTTCGAGATGTTCCCGGGCGTCTGGCGCCACGGGGACTGGATCACGATCACGGACCACGGCTCGGTCGTCATCCACGGCCGCTCCGACTCCACCCTGAACCGCCAGGGCGTCCGCATGGGGAGCGCCGATATCTATGAGGCCGTCGAGCGCCTCCCGGAGATCCGCGAGTCCCTCGTCATCGGCCTGGAGGAACCGGACGGCGGATACTGGATGCCGCTCTTCGTCCACCTCGTGGACGGCGTCACCCTGGACGAGGACCTGATCGACCGCATCAAGCGGACGATCCGCACGGAGCTCTCCCCGCGCCACGTCCCCGACGAGATCATCGAGGTCCCCGGAGTCCCGCACACCCTCACGGGCAAGCGCATCGAGGTCCCCGTCAAGCGCCTCCTCCAGGGCACCCCGCTGGCCAAGGCCGTCAACGCCGGTTCGGTCGACGACCTCGGCCTCCTCCACTTCTACGAGACCCTCGCGGCCAACCGCCGCCGCTAGGACCCGTCATGGCGGAAGGGCCCGCCGATCCGACCGGATCGACGGGCCCTTCCGCGTACGCGCTAGCCCTTCGGCAGCTCGCCGGGCGCCGGAGCGGCGGCCTTCGCGAGTACCGCCGAGACCCCCAGGACCGTCCCGGCCCGTCCGGCCGAGGTGGTCCGGGTGAGGACGGTGCGCTCACCGAGGAACGCCGACGTCGCCCGGTCGAAGATCCACTGGGTCTGCTCGCCGTGGGCGGTACGGGCCACGGCGACGCCCTCGCGACCGGCCGCGTCCTTCGCGGACGGCAGGACGGTCACGCCGGGGATGCGCGCCGCCGCCTCGTACAGCGCGGCGGTGACCTTCGGCGGGGCCCAGGTCTCGGCCAGCAGCGTCCCGATCGCGGTGAACGCCCGCTGATCGGCGTCGCCCTCGCCCGCGCGCGTCTGGTCCTGGATCAGGCGCAGCAGCACGTCCGGATCCGTGGGGAGCGTCGCCACGTACGCGTGGGTCGGGTTCGTGACGGAGGGCGGCGCCGCCTCCATGGTCGTCTTCCGGGGCGTCGCCCCGGGACGGTCCAGTTCGTACACGGGCGCCTCGGCACCGAGTTCCGTGTCGGCGGCACCCGGCTCGCGCAGCAGCCCCGGCCGGCTGCCGTCGGGGGAGAGCCACACCTCGCGCTGATGGGCGGGCGGCAGCGCGGCGGGACCGCCGGCCGCGTCGCGCCCCGCGTGGGCGACGAGGCTCTTGACGTAGACGTACTCACCGGGCCGGACGTTCGGCGCGGGAGCGGCGGCCGCGGCGAGCGCGGCACCGGACAGCACCCGCACGGCCTCGGACGAGGCGGGCTGCCCGACCGAGCCGTGACCGGGGGAGCCGCCCGGAGCGTCCCGGGGCGCGAGCACGGCGACACCGGCGACGACCGCGCAGGCGGCCATCGGCGCGGCGATCCAGCCGAGCCGGACCCCCTGGCGCGGCCGGCGCGCACGCGCCGGGCGGGCGGCCGCACCGTCCCCGGTGGCGAGGGCGGTCCGCAGGACGGAGTGCCTGAGGCGCAGGTTCCGTTCGGCCGTCAGGTCGGGCACCGGAGGCGGGGGCAGCAGCTCGGTCAGCTCGGTGCGCAGGAGCTCGTCCGCGTCGGCATGCGGCGGGCGGGGGGCGGAGGCGTTCATGCCTGGTTCTCCTGGGTCGGTCGGGGCGCGAGGGCCGGGCGGACGGTCGAGCGGACGGCGAAGCCGCCGGGTACGGCGAGGGGGGCGGGCCCGGGGACGCCGTCGGTCCCGGTGAGGGCGGGGGACACGGAAGCGGGCGAGCCGACGCTCCCGGCCCCGGACCTCGGCGCGGGCCCGGCACCGGCGGCGGCCCCGGGCGGCGTGGCTCCCGGCACCCCGAGGGAACCGGAATCCGGCCCCGTCACCGCGAAGGAGCCGGACGTGTCCCCCTCCTCGCCGCCGCGAGGCCCACCCGCCCCGGCCGTGGAGCCGCCGGGCACCGGCCGTCCGCCCGAGCGGACCGCGGCGGCGGCGGACCGCTCCCGGCGCCGTCCCGCGCGCAGTTCGGCCTCGGCGAGCTTCCGGAGCCGTTCACGGGCCCGGGACAGCCGGGAGCGGACGGTGCCGACCGGGATGCCAAGCGCCTCCCCGGCCGCCGCGTAGTCCAGACCCGCCCAGACCACGAGCGTGAAGACCTCGCGCTCGCGCCGCCTGAGCCTGCCGAGCGCCACACGGGCGGCGCGGATCTGCTCCCCGTCCGTCATCCGGGTGAGGACGTCGTCGGCGAAGTCCGGCAGGACACCGCGCTCGGGGATCCTGGCCAGCGCCGCGTCGCGCCGGCGCGCCTCGCGGGCCGCCCCACGCATGATGTTGGTCGCGATGCCGAGCAGCCACGGGCGAAGGCTGCCGCCGTCGGCATGCACCTTCCCCCGGCAGCGCCAGGCTTCGAGGAACGCGGCGGACACGACGTCCTCCGCGGCCGCCCGGTCCCCGCACACCCGGTAGGCGTAGTGGTACAGCACGCGTGCGTGCTCGTCGTACGCCTCTCCGAGCGCCGCGGGGTCCCCGGCGCGGAAACGATCTCTCATAGGTGATTCCACATCTGGCACTGGGCGCCGGTTCGCCCGGGTTCCCGTGACCTGGACCACACGGCCCGCAGGGTGTGGCCCAGGTCACGGGAACGCCCCGCCCGCCACGAGCAGTGCTGAGCATGAACGATTCCTCGAACTCCCGCCGTACGCCCCGGAGCACCGGCCCCCGCACCACCATCACCGGCCGCCGCACTGCCCTGCGCACCCTGGCCCTCGCCGCGGTCCTCGCCGGAACGACCCTGAACGCCCTGCCCCCGAGCGCCGTGGCGGCCGGCGCCCCCGAGACGTACACCCTGACGATCCGGCACCTCGACCGCGCCGGCGCCGCCACCGGCGGCTACAGCACCCATGTCACCGGCATCTCGGGCCCCGGCGCGAAGGAGGAGGCCGCGCCCTACGACAAGTCCGGCACGGTCACCGTCCGCCTGCCCAAGGGGCGCTACCTGCTCGACTCCACGCTGCACGGCTCCGACCCGGCCGCCGGGACCGACTGGGTCGTCCAGCCCCGCCTGGACCTGAACAAGAACACGACCGTCACCGTCGACGCCCGTACGACCGCCCCCGTGGACGTCCGCCCGCAGGAGTCGGGCGCCCGCTACCTGAACAGCATCGGGTTCGTCGAGGTCACCCACGAGGGGACCACCCGCTCCGCGAACATCCTGACGGCCCGCGAGGGCCTGCGCGTGGCCCACCTCGGCCCGGCCTCCGAACCGGGCTCCGTCAAGGAGTGGTTCGACACCTACTGGTCCGGCGCGCGCAACGACTACGCGCTCGGCTACACCTTCACCTCCGACCGCGCCCTGACCGGCCTCGTCCGGCACCCGGCGGCCGGGAAGCTCGCCACGGTCAGGATCCGCGGAGCCGCCGCCGAGGGCGCGACCGGAACAGGGTTCGTCTCCATCCAGCCGAGCAAGGGCCCCACCATCGGGCTCGCCCAGCCGCTCCGCCTCCCCGCCACCGCGACCGTCCTCGTCACCCCGGAGCGGGGCCGCTGGGACGTCACCTACACGGGCCCGGCCGCTCCCGAGACGCCGCCCAACCGCTACGAGGCGAACGGAATCGCGGTCCACGCGGGCGCGACCACCACGCACACCTTCGGCAACGCCGTCTTCGGCCCCGCACTCGACACCACGCCCGGCGCCCGCCCGGCCGCCGTCCGCGACGGCAACAGGATCGCGCTCGACATCCCGCTCCTCGCCGACGGGGACGGCCACGCCCCGAGCGCCCCGCGGTTCAGCGCCGCGACCACCACGCTCCACCGCGACGGCGTCCTGATCGGCACCCGCCGGGGCGAGCCCGGCCGCGCCGAGTTCACCACCACCTCCGGAGCGGCCTCGTACCGGCTGACGGCCTCGGCGACCCGGGGCGACGGCAAGGCGTCGAGCGGGCGCGTCACCGCCGCCTGGACCTTCCGCTCGGCCGCCGCCGCCCGCCCGAAGGCGCTTCCGCTCAGCGTCGTCCGCTTCGCCCCGGGCCTCGCCCTCGACGGCACCGCCCCGGCGGGCACCCCGCTCCGCGTGCCGGTCACCGTCCAGGGCGCGGCCGCCCAGGCCGGCGTCCGGTCCCTGACCGTGTCGATGTCCACCGACAACGGCGCCACCTGGACCCGCGTCCCCGTCCTGAACGGCCAGGTGGCCTTCCGCGCCCCCGCCCCCGGCCGGACCGTCTCGCTCCGCGCCGAACTCGCCGACACCCAGGGCAACACCCTCACCCAGACCCAGCTGGGCGCCTTCCGCACCCGCTGAACCGACACCGACGCACCCGCTGAACCGACACCGACCGGATGCTCCGGGGCAGGCCGACGCCCGCCCCGGAGCATCCGCGCGTCACCGGTGCGGGACTCACCCGCCGTACGTCGCCTGCGTGTCCCCCAGGACCCCGGCGAAGTCCGCCGCGAGCCGCATCGCGTCCACGGGCGCGAGCCTCGCCGCGGTGATCCGCACCGCGGGCGGAGCCGCCACCCGGAACCTCGCCCCGGCAGCGACCCACCAGCCCTGCGTCCGCAGGCCGTTGACCACCGCCGACTCGTCCCGGACGGGCACCCACACATTGAGTCCGCTCGCGCCGACCGCACGGATCCCGTACGTGCCGAGTGCGCCGATCAGCGCCGCGCGCCGTTCCGCGTACGCCTCCTCGCCCGCCGCCACCAGCTTTTGTACGGCCGGGTCGGCGAACAGGCCGGCCACCGTCTCCTGGAGGACGTGGCTGACCCAGCCCGAGGTCATCACCATCCGCCGGTCGTGCCGCGCCAGCGTCACCGCGTCGCATGCGACCCCGGCCCAGCGCAGGTCGATGCCGAGGTGCTTCGACACGGTCCGCACCTGAGCCCAGCGGTCGAGACCCGCCGCCGCGAGCGTGTACGCCGCGGCTCCGCCGACCTCCGCGTTGTGATCGTCCTCGACCACGAGCACCTCGGGGAACTCCCGGAGCACCGCCACCAGTTCGTCCCTCCGCGCGCGCGTGAAGAACGCCCCCGTCGGACACTGCCCGCGCGGGCTGCACACCACCGCGCGCGCCCCGCCCCGCAGCGCGGCCCGCAGCGACTCCGGCACCAGCCCCTCGCCGTCCACGGCCACCGGGACCGCCCGCAGCCCCAACGCGGGCACCAGGTCGAGCACATGGTGGAACCCGGGATCCTCCACCGCCACGGCGTCACCGGGCCGCAGCTCCGTCGAAAGGAGCCGCGCGATGCAGTCCAGGGCGCCGTGCGCGAACGTCACGTGCTCCGCCGACACCCCGTCCCGCTCGAACCAGGCCCTGGTCAGCGCCTCCAGGCGCGCGAGCCGGGGGGCGGCGCGATGGGAGCCGTACACCGGGTCGACGGCCGCCGGGGGCCGCAGTACGGGGAGGAAGGCCGGGTCCGGAAACCCGGCGGACAGGTCCACCAGGCCGTCGGGCACGCGCGGGGGGCGCCGCGAAGCCGCCGAGGGCACCTCCGCCACCACCGTCCCGCCCCGACCCCGGGTGACGATCAGCCCCCTTTGCCGCAACTCCTTGTAGGCCGTCGCGACGGTCCCCGGACTCACCCCCAGCTCGTCGGCGAGCCGCCGCACCGGCGGCAGGGCGTCGCCCGGGGCGAGCCCGCCCTCGGACACGCCCCGCTCCACGGACGCGGCGATCCCCTTGGCCGTCGCCCCTTCGATCGCATATTGTGCTGCCACGTAATCAATTATGTATCAATACAAAGAAGTTCGCAAGGGGGACCCATGAGCCGCAGCACCACCCACACCACCCGCCCACCCCTCAAGGGCCGCATCCCCGGCGGCACCGACGGCCGCCGCATGCTCGTCGTCGGCTTCATCGACAAGTGCGGCACCGGACTCTGGTCCACGGCCATGGCCCTCTACTTCACCTACGTCACCGGCCTCGGCCTCGGACAGGTCGGCCTCCTCATCGCCCTCTCCGGCGCCGCCGGCATAGCCGGCGCACCGCTCGGCGGCCGCCTCGCCGACCGCTTCCCCCTCGTCCGCGTCATCGTCTGCACCCAACTCCTCCGTGCCGCCGCCCTCTTCGCCCTCCTCACCACCGACAACTACCCGCTGCTCGTCCTCTTCTCCGCCGTCGGCGCCCTCCCCGACCGCGCCACCAACGTCCTCACCAAGCTCTACGCGGCCCGCGTCGCCGGCTCCGACCGCGTCCGCTACCAGGCCATCAACCGCACCGTCTCCAACCTCGGCTGGACCCTCGGCGGCCTCGGCGCCGCCGCCGCGCTCGCCATCGGCTCCACCACCGCCTTCCATGCCCTGCTCGTGGGCGACGCGCTGTCCTACCTCGTGATGGCCGCCCTCACCCTCCGCTGCGCCGAACCCCCCGCCCCCGCCACCTCCCGCGTCGCCGCCGCCTCCACCGGCCCGGCCCCCACGACCAAGCCCTCCAACCCCTGGCGCGACCGCGGCTTCCTCACCTTCACCGCCGGCGAGGCCGTCTTCTTCCTCCACGACTCGATCACCCAGGTCGCCCTGCCGCTCTGGATCGTCCACGCCACCGAAGCCCCGGTCGGCCTCGCGCCGCTCCTGATGGTGATCAACAGCGCCCTCGTCGTGCTCTTCCAGGTCCCGCTCTCCCGCTTCGGCTCCACCACCGACTCCGCCCGCCGCCTCTACGGACCCCTGGCCGGCCTCTTCGCCATCGGCACCCTCGCCCTCACCGTCTCCGCCCTGGGCGGCCGCACCCTCGCGGTCACCGCCCTGATCACGGCCGCCGTCGTCCTCACCTTCGCCGAGATGATCCACACCATCGCCTCCTGGGAGATCTCCGTCGCCCTCGCCCCCGACGACGCCCAGGGCGCCTACCTCGGAGTCCACGGCCTCGCCCAGTCCACCCAGCGTTTCGCCGGTCCCCTCCTCGTGACCGGCCTCGTCTCCGCAGGCCCCCTCGCCTGGCCCTTCCTCGGCGCCGCCCTGGTCGCCACCGCCGCCGCACAGAACCGCCTCGTCCGCCGCCGCCTCACCGGACCGTCACTGTCAGTGCCGAAGGTTACGGTGAGTGAGCACTGATCGGAGCGTCACCAGGGGGAGACATGACCCACACCGGCACCACCACCGCACACCTCCGCCGCGCCCTGCGCCGCGAGGTCCCCAGCACCGTCGGCCTCCTCGCCGACGAGCAGGACTTCGCCGCCATGCGCCAGTACCGGACCTTCGCCTTCGACGACCACACCACCTACCTGCGGCAGATCGAGGCCCTCCTCAAAACCCTCGCGGCCCAGGGCGGCCACACCACCGTCACCCTCTTCGACCCCGAGGAGTACGCGGCCTGGTGCGCCGAGACCGGCACCGACCCCGACCACCCCACGAGCCGCAGCCGCTTCACCGCCCACCTGGCCGTCACCGGCGCCCGCGTCACCTACACCGGCCAGCCCCTCACCACCCTCCTCCCCGAACTCGTCGACACCGCCGTCCGCCAGGCCACCTGGGAGTACGCCACCACCGTCCTCGCCACCGCGGGCGACTGCGCCGGCTGCGGCAAGGACATCGGCAAAGCCGCGTACGAGCGGGCGACCCGCCTGCTCCTCCGACTCCTCGAAGCCGCCGGCCCCGGCACCCACCACCTCGTCTGCAGCGTCCAGGCCGCCGACGACCAACTCCTCGCCGTCCTCCACACCCAGGACACCGCACCACCCGAGGACGCCACAGGAGCGGAGTTCACCGCCGTACTCGCCGCCGGCATCGCCCTCGCGGCACCCGGCGGAATCGTCCTGCGCACCACCACCCCCGACGCCCCCGACCGGCTCCACGGCTGGCGCCTCACGGGCGGCACCCTGACGCCCCTCACCGAGGCCGAGGTCTTCGCCGCCTACTGCACCGACGCCCGCACCGGCGAACCCCTCTCCCCGGAACCGGGCGTCGAGTACCACGCCGGCCTCCCCCTCACCCCCGACCCCGACGACGACTGGACCACCCACCACTGACACCGGCACGACGACACGACGAAGGGGCTCCCCGCCACCACGTGACGGAAAGCCCCTTCGACGACCGGTTCGGTCAGGGGATCACTCCCCGGACAGCACCGCCTGCGCGGCAAGACGCGCCTCGTGCGCCGTGTCCGCGGCCCGCGCCGCGGCCGCGGCCCGCTCGCACTGCGCCAGCGTGTACTTGGCCAGCGTCGCCCGCACATAAGGAATCGACGCCGCACCCATCGACAGGGAGGTGACACCCAGACCCGTCAGCACACAGGCGAGCAGCGGATCCGAAGCGGCCTCGCCACAGACACCACAGCTCTTGCCCTCGGCCTTGGCCGCCTCGGCGGACAGCGCCACCAGGTCGAGCAGCGCCGGCTGCCACGGGTCCTGGAGCCGGGACACCGCACCGACCTGGCGGTCGGCCGCGAAGGTGTACTGAGCCAGGTCGTTCGTGCCCAGCGACAGGAACTCGACCTCCTGCAGGATCGAGCGCGCCCGCAGCGCGGCCGAGGGAATCTCGACCATCGCGCCGAACTTCGCCCGCAGCCCCGCCTCACGGCACGCGTCGGCGAACGCCTTCGCGTCCGTGCGGTCGGCCACCATCGGAGCCATGACCTCGAGGTACACCGGCAGCCCCTCGGCCGCCTTCGCCAGCGCGGTCAGCTGCGTCCGCAGCACCTCCGGGTGGTCGAGCAGCGACCGCAGACCCCGCACACCGAGCGCCGGGTTCGGCTCGTCCGCCGGCGTCAGGAAGTCCAGCGGCTTGTCGGCACCCGCGTCCAGCACCCGCACGACCACACGGCCCTCGGGGAACGCCTCGAGAACCTTGCGGTACGCCTCGACCTGCTTCTCCTCGGACGGCGCCTTCTCGCTGTCGTCCAGGAAGAGGAACTCCGTACGGAACAGACCGACGCCCTCGGCGCCGGCCTCCACCGCCGCCGGCACGTCCGCCGGACCGCCGACGTTGGCGAGCAGCGGCACCTTGTGACCGTCGGAGGTCGCGCCCGGACCGCTGGAGGTCGCCAGCGCGGCCTTGCGGGCGGCGGCTGCCTTCGTCAGCTCCGCCTTCTTCTCCTCGCTCGGGTCCACGAAGAGCTCACCGGTGGAACCGTCGACCGCGATGAGCGTGCCCTCGGCCAGCTCACCCGCGCCCGGCAGCGCCACGATGGCCGGCACGCCCAGCGCCCGCGCGAGGATCGCGCTGTGGCTGGTCGGACCGCCCTCCTCCGTCACGAACCCGAGCACCAGCGCCGGGTCGAGCAGCGCCGTGTCGGCGGGCGCCAGGTCCCGCGCGATCAGCACGTACGGCTCGTCGCTGTCCGGCACGCCGGGCATCGGCACGCCGAGCAGCCGCGCGACGATCCGGTTCCGCACGTCGTCCAGGTCCGCGACCCGGCCCGCCATGTACTCGCCGGCACCGGCGAGCAGCTCGCGGTAGTGCGAGAAGGCGTCGTAGATACCGCGCTCGGCCGTGCTGCCGACCGCGATGCGGCGGTCGACGTCGGCGATGAGCTCCGGGTCCTGGGCGATCATCGCCTGGGCCTCGAGCACCGCCTGGGCCTCGCCACCGGCCAGATTGCCCCGGGCAATCAGGTCCGCGGCCACAGCCTCCACGGCCTGACGGGCGCGCCCCTGTTCACGCTCCGCCTCGTCCGCGGGGATCTGCTTGGCCGGCGGCTCCAGAACCGCCGTGCCCATGTGCCGGACCTCGCCGATCGCCACTCCGTGGCTGACGCCGACGCCTCGCAGCGTTGTCTCCATCTCACCCGTCTCCGATTGAGCGACGGTCCCGGCCGTCGCGTTGAATGTCGAACTCGCGGTCGTCACGAGGACGGCCCGGCTCAGTTCCAGCCGAAGAGAAGGTCGTCGGCCTTCACGTCGCCGGATTCGACGACATCGGTGAGCGAGTCGGCGGTGGCCTCCAGGGCCACGATGGGGCAGATGGGGGACTTGCCGGCGGTCTCGACCTCGGCGGGGTTCCACCGGACGACGGCCTGTCCGCGCGTCACCCGGTCACCCTTGCTGACGAGCAGCTCGAAGCCCTGCCCGTTGAGCTGGACGGTGTCGATGCCGAGGTGGGTCAGCACACCGTGTCCCTCGTCGTCCACGACGACGAAGGCATGCGGGTGCATGGAGACGATGACCCCGTCGAGAGGGGAGACGACCTCCGAGGGCTCACGTACGGGATCGATGGCGGTACCGGGACCGACCATCGCACCGGAGAAGACCGGGTCGGGAACTGCGGCGAGACCGATGGCGCGGCCGGCGAGCGGCGACGTCACGTTTGTCATGGGAAGCCTCCCAGGGGCGGAGATGGTGTGGCGCCGTCACTACCTGTCCTGGACGGCGTACTGTTCTGAAGCGTATGTCATAGGAAGTCCCGGTTCCGCACGAGACGTACCCGTTGGGCGGAGCTAGGGACTACCGGAATGATTTGCCTCTACTGACGGTGGGATGTACTGTCGTACTCCTGCCTGACCCCAACGCGGCCTTGAGTCGCGGGTCGGCAGCACCTATCAAGCCAGATCCTAACCCCAGTGGTCTACACCTCTGCATGTTCGCAGGGGACATGGTCAGGGGGGCCGAGAAAGCCTGGTAATGTTCAACCCCGCCGGGAACGGAAAGCGCGAATAGCGAATTCCAATCCCAGCAGCCCGCTCCAGCGGGTGGCAGAAACGGAAATCGGATCTGCTAAGCTGGAAACGAAGGAAGCGCCCGGAGGGCCCGGAAACGGGAACGAAGGAAGCGTCCGCACCTTGAGAACTCAACAGCGTGCCAAAAATCAACGCCAGA
>NZ_JBIRQU010000023.1:0-72439 GCF_044333355.1 Streptomyces sp. NPDC021012 | reverse complement strand
CCCAGTACCAGCCCTTCACCCCCGCCATCGAAACCCTCCGCGGCCTCCTCCTGGGCACCGAGATCGGCCCCAACGGCTGGCTCACCCTCGCCTGGTCCCTGGCCCTGACCCTCCTCGGCTACTTCTGGTCCAAGTCCGTCTTCAACCGCGACCCCAAGTAGCCCACCAGATCGGCAACTTGGTAAGGCCCGTCGCTGCCACCGCCCGCCAGGGTGGCAGCGACGGGCCTTCAGTCCGTCACGCACCTGGGGCAGAGCGTCTCGTCCCCGACGGGCCGGAAGAGGGTCGTCTGCGTGTGGTCACCAGAACACTCACGCGTCCCCGAGAGCCGCGAAGAGATCCCGGGCGCGGGCCGGGGCGTCAGCTCCCGGGGTGGTACGTCCCGCAGGAGGTACCGGAGGAGTCCGCCGGGGCGGTGTACGGGGGTCCCGGCGCCGGGCAGCCCGCGCAGGATGTGTGCGTGGATGTCGGTGGGGGTGTGTCCGGCGTCGAGCCAGCGGGTGGCGAGGCGGGCGAGTTCGTCGCGCATGCCGGGTGGGATGTGGCGGAGGACGGGGGAGAGGATGGGGAGGGCGCCGATGAGGGCGCGTCCTTCTTCGAGCCGGGGTGAGTCCGCCACCGCCACCGCTGCCGCCACTGCCGCCTTCTCCTCGGCCTCCTCCTCGGCCTCGGGGGGAAGGTTGGAGGTGTCCCCTGCGGGGTCGCTCTCTGGATAACCGTCGGCCGGCGGGGGCACCGGCTGGCCGACGGCCGGTTCCGGGTGACTCGGTGCGACCTGCGAGGACGCCGGTGAGGCGGGTACGGGTACGGGCTCCCGTCCGAGGAGCTTGGCGGCCTGGTCGGCGGTCAACGGCACGTTGGACACGAGCTGCTGGGTGAACCAGTAGCCGTTGACCCCCTGGACTCGCCGCTCGTGGACGAAGCCTTCCTCCTTGAGCTGTCGCTTGGCGCGTACGAAGGAGGTTGACCCGATCCGGGCACGTTCGGCTGTACGGGAGAGGCATTCGCGGGCGCCCTGGGGGAGGGAGAGCTGCCAGGTCAGGAGCCGGACGGCGTCGGAGGAGAGCCGGGGATGCCGGATGATGTCGTGCGAGAACTGGGTGAAGGCGCGCGAGGGCGCGTTAAAGTGCCGATAGATCACGGTGTGGAGGTCCGTCCACTAGTGGTTCAGGCCCTCGCTGATGGGGTGCAAGCCATCGGCGGGGGCCGTTTTGTGCGAACGTAACGCACCGAACCCGCCTGAACAGGCACGGTGTTTGAAGATCGCCCGTGTGGGTGACGGAGGGGCGCACTCCAAGGACCGACCGACCCCAAGCAGGGCTTATGCGCAGCAGCCTGCCATCCTCAACTCCTTATGCAGGTGAGGGGTGTGGAGATGAAGAAGATCGGGCTGATCGGCGGGATGAGCTGGGAGTCGACGGCGGAGTACTACCGGTTGTTGAACGAGTTCACGCGTGACCGCCTCGGTGGGCTCCACTCGGCTCGGTGTGTGC
The DNA here is from genome assembly GCF_044333355.1 of Streptomyces sp. NPDC021012. NCBI lineage: Bacteria > Bacillati > Actinomycetota > Actinomycetes > Kitasatosporales > Streptomycetaceae > Streptomyces > Streptomyces sp. NPDC021012. The sequence goes on along the minus strand of NZ_JBIRQU010000023.1, from coordinate 70,946 downwards.
TCTACTCGGTGGACTTCGCGGAGATCGAGCAGTTGCAGGTCCAGGGCCGCTGGACGGAGGCCGGCGAGATCCTGGCTGCGGCCGCCCAGGCTCTTGAGGCAGCCGGTGCGGACATGGTGCTGATCTGCACCAACACCATGCACAAGGTCGCCGACCAGGTCGAGGCGGCGGTTTCCGTCCCCCTGCTGCACCTGGCCGACGCCACCGCAGAGGCCGTACGGGCGTCGGGACTGCGCCGGGTCGGCCTGCTGGGCACCGCGTTCACGATGGAGCAGGACTTCTACCGAGGCCGCCTCGAAGCCGGCGGACTCGACGTGCGCATCCCGGACGCCGACGGGCGCGCGGAAGTCCACCGCGTGATCTACGAGGAGCTCTGCCTGGGCATCGTGCGCGAGGAATCCCGCGCCGCCTACCAGCAGGTCATCACGGCCCTGGTCGCTGACGGCGCGGAAGGCATCATCCTGGGCTGCACCGAGATCGAGCTCCTCATCGGCCCCGAGCACAGCCCCGTCCCGACCTTCCCCACCGCCCGCCTCCACGCCGAGGCCGCCGTACACGCAGCCCTGTCCGAGTAGCGGGGGCGGACCGGGTCATCCGGCTCCGCAGGCTTCTGGTGCGGCCGCCCTCTTTCCGAGCGTGGCGGCCTCCACCACCGCCTCAAGGGCGCTCCTTCGTCGCGTCGGCTTCGCCGATTCCGCTTCGCTCCACCCTTGACCCGGCGGCGGAGGCCGCCTTTTCACACTCGGAGGGCGGCCCGGGGGGAGGGTCCACGCGGGAGCACCGGGGTCCCGTCCCGCCGTAGGCGGGCGAAGGGCCCCGGGTGGAGGCCAGGCCGGGCATCGGCGGGGCGGCTGTTGGCTGTGCGGGCCGGTGGGTGGGGGCATGGTTAGTGGCGGGGGTGGGCGGGACTGTTTCCCTGGGTGGGGCCGCGCGGAGTTCAATGGGGCGGCCCGGGACGGCTCAGCGGATGGCGGCCGTCGTGCGGCGGGGCTTCAGGCCCCGCTGGTCGCCCCTGGTGGGTGGTTTCCCGCAGTAACTCGACCCACCTGATCGATGTGCCCCTTTTGGGCTCCGGTGTGGGGTTGTTACTGGCAGTAGAGCGGAGTTGTTCGCGCCTCTCCACCCACCAGAAGCCCATGAAGCACGCCCGCCCCGAGGGCCAAGGAGACGGCACCCTCAACGAGCCCCGGTCTATCTGCGTCCGTCGGCGGGGATCAGTGCGCGTCGCGCCGAGTTGATGACGTTGTTGGCGTCGGTGCCGTACACCGCCGACTCCCGCAGGGTCTTCCAGACCTTCCGGTACAAGGCGATGTTCTCGGCGTCGTCCAGCCACAGCTCGGCGTGCCAGTCCTCCGCGACGACCAGGCGGTCGTCCAGGACCCAGAAGCCGTTGGCGGGGGCGATCTTCATCGATGCCGTGAACGGCACGATGCCCAGCTCGACGGTGTCCATGCCGATCATGCCGGTGAGGCGGTCGAGCTGGGCGACCAGCACGGACGGCGGGCAGATCAGCGAGCGCAACGCGGCTTCCCACATCAGCACGCGCAGTCTGCGGCCGGGCTGGTACAGCCACTCCTGGCGCTGGGCGCGGGCGCGTACGGCGTCCTCGACGCCCTTGGTCACGTTCAGCAGGTCCGCGTACCGCTGGATGACGTGGCGCGCGTACTCGGGGGTCTGCATCAGCCCGGGGACCACGGCCTCTTCCCACATCCAGATTTCCGAGGTGCGGTCGATCTCGGCGGTCAGTCCCTCGTGCATCGGCTTGAAGCCGTTCGCCAGCGCTCTGCGCCATGACCTGATGTGCGACTCGAACCCGGCCAGCCGGGCGGCCAGCTCGGGGTACGTGTCCGGCTGGCCGGTCGCGTCGGCCCACGCCCGCAGGTCCTCGGGTGAGGCCGTCTGTTTCCCGTTCTCCAGCTTGCTGACCTTGGAGCCCTGCCAGCCGATCCGGTGGGCGAGCTGCTGGCCCGTCAGCCGACCACCAGGGCACGAGAAACGCAGTTCACGCAGTCGCGCGCCCAACGCCTCCCGTGCCTGCTGGTAGTCGGTAGCCACTAGTCGGCCGCAGCCACCTGCGCGGCGAACCGGTCGTACGGCACGGCGTGGTGCATGGCCGCGTCACGGGCGACGCAGTACCGGACTACCGCCGCCGGTTCGGTGATCAGCTCGATGCCGAGCATGGTGTCCTCGTCGTCGAAGTGGAGCAGCGCGACGATCCGCGAGTCGAAGATCCAGAAGTCCTCGGCGGGCAGGCCGGCCGCGTCCTCGCGCCACAGGTAGCGGATGTCCTCGCCGGAGGCCGCGTTGTGGCGGGAGTAGTCGAGCAGGAACAGCTGCTCGGTGGTCGGCGGCCGGTCGGCGATCCGGACCCGGCCGACCGTTTTGCCGGTGTCCACCTGGGCCCGGATGTTCACGAACCACGGCTCGGTGGGGTCGCACGGCGAGGAGCCGGTGGCCAGGAACGCCTGATAGTCGGGGTCCTGTCGGTCCGACGCGTAACCGCGCCTCGTCTCCAGTCGCCAGGCGGTGTGCGCGAAGGTCTCGAAGAGACGGCGGAAGGTGTCCCGGTCGACCAGCTCAGGCACTCGCTCCATCTCCTTCGGCCCCCAGTTCACGAGCAGTTCGCGCGGCACGGCCACCGCCGCCTCGCCCGGTCCGAGGTGCTGGAGCTGAGCGAGGTCCGCCGGGTCGTTGATGGGCGTGCCCTGAACGATGATCTCGCCGGTTACCTCGTCCGTGTGCAGGGCGGGGCAGCCGTCGATCTTGCTGTCGGTACCGGTGAAGCGCAACTGACGTGCCATGGACGCTCTCCCTCCCAGGGGTGTTGGTCCAACAGCTTGGTCGGCGGCCCGGCTCGGCACTACGGGTTCAGCCGGGGTCCAGGAGAAAAGACGAGCAATCCGGTCCACCTGTTGAGCAAAGTCGAGAAAACAGCGTATCGCCGGGCAACCTCCTCTTCCTAGCGTCGAGTTCATGACGATGAAGGAAATCGACGAGGTGGATCCGTTCGTGGCGATGCAGTCTCTGAGGGAGGCGTTGGCCGGGGTCGGGGTCGTCCTGCCGTCGCTGGGAGTGGATCCGGGGTCTCCGGCTTTGAAGCTCGTGGAGCTGGGGCGGGTGCGCGCAGATGTGGCTGCCCGGCTGGCCGAAGCGCTCCGGCCGGTTGTCGGCGGGTGGGAGAGGGGCGCCGACCCTGGCCGGGTCCGTCCCGCCGCCAGTGAGGAGCGGCTCGCGGCCATGAGGGAACGCAACCTGCTCTGAACTCGGCGAGCAGCGGTGGAGTCCTCTGATGGGGGTGCCGGTCGTGTCCCCCGAGTGCAGGCTTGCCGGGGTCTCCGGGTACGAGAGCTTGCACCGTGAGTGCCGGCAGACGAAGGACGTTCCGCTGCCGTACGGCTCGGGGATTCTGCTCGTGCGCCGCTGTGCCTGTCCGCACCACGCCTGCAACCGCGGGCAGCGGTCCCGGGCCCCCGCATAGGCGAGCCGGCCGCCGGCCCGGCCCCGCTCGCTCGAACGGGGTCCGTCGTCGTGCGGGGCGGGTGGGTGGCTGGTCTGCTGGTCGGGACTCTTTCCCCGACGTACAGGAGCGAGGCCATGGAGAAGGGCGTCATCGTCACCGTCGAGATTCCCGGTGGGACGCAGGAGCAGTACGAGGAGACGACGCGGTTGATCCAGGGTGCGGAGTGGTTTCCGCCGGCCGGGTTCATCGCGCATGCGGCCGGGCCGGACGGGAGTGGGGGGTGGAGGGTGGTGGACTTCTTCGACTCGAAGGAGAACTTCCTCGCGTTCGTGGAGAAGGCGCAGCCGTTCTTCGAGCGGACGGGGACCCCGCCGGTCATGCCGAGCTTCCAGGACGCCGTGAACGTCGTCACGCGCTGAAAACCCTTTGCGGGGTGGGGGAGGGGGGCAGCAGGCTCTCGGCATGACCAGTCATTCCGTCGTCCGCCCTGTCGCGGACCTGTTCTCCGCTGATGGGCGTCTCAAGGCGATCCCGCGGAAGCCCGCGCGCCGTGAGGCGCTCCTCGCGCATCTGGCCGAGACGCTGTTCGAGGCCGATCGGGTCTATGGGGAGCGTGAGGTGAACGAGGCGCTGCTCGCCGTGCACGAGGACTTCTCGGCGTTGCGCCGGTATCTGGTGGTGGGCGGGTTCCTGACGCGTACGAAGGACGGCGCGGACTACCGCCGACAGCAGCAGCCCGGGGTCCCTGGAGGCGCGATCTCCGCCGTCGCGTGATGGGCGGGGCGGCGGTGGCCGGTCTGTTGGCCGGGTATGGCATCGCGATTCCGGTGGGTGCGGTGGGGGCCTATCTGGTGGCCGTCACGGCGCGTGCGGGTTGGCGTACGGGGGCCGGTGCGGCCCTCGGTGTCGCCACGGCCGACGGGGTGTACGCCCTGCTCGCCGTGGTGGGTGGTTCCGCTCTCGTGCCGGTGTTGGCGCCGGTGATGACCCCGCTGCGGTGGGTCTCGGCCGTCGTGCTGGTGGTGCTGGGGGTCCGGGGCGGGTGGGGGGCGTTCGTCGCGTACCGGGAGGGCGGGGGCGTTTCGCGGGACGACGGGATCGCGCTTGCTCCCGGGCGTGCGTATCTGACCTTTCTGGGGATCACGATCCTCAACCCCATGACGGTGATCTACTTCGCCGCCCTCGTCCTCGCCACGGGACCCTCCGCTCCCGCCACGTCCGTCGACCGTGCGGCCTTCGTCGTCGGCGCGCTGGTCGCCTCCGCCAGTTGGCAGTTGCTCCTGGCCTTCGGGGGGACGCTCCTCGGGCGGTTCCTGACGAGTGCCCGGGGGAGGCTCGGTACGGCGGTGGCGTCGAGCACGCTGATCGTCGCCCTCGCGGTGAGGCTGGTGGTGCGGGGGTGAGGCGGGGGCGTGCCGGGGCGGTGGGCGTCCGGTAGGGCCGCCGTCAGGCTTCGGGCAGCAGCCGGATCATCTCGATGCCGGGGCGCACCTTGGCGATGGTCGCGAAGTCGTCGTCCACGTGCAGCAGGGTCAGGCGGTGCTGTTCGGCCGTGAGCGCGATCAGGATGTCCATCGGCGAAGGGCCGCGGTGGTGGCCGATGCCGAGCAGATCCCGCTGTACGGCGATGACTTTGGGCCAGGGGTCTTCCGGTGCCGGGACCCAGGTGAAGGTCTGGCTCAGCATGGTGGTGAACGGCTCGTTGTCGCGGTCGGAGCGCAGTGCGCGCATCAGCTCCGCTTCGACCGGCGGGCAGAGGGAGACCTGGCCACGTGCCACGCGGGTCGGCCAGGGCTCGCCGACCTGCCGGCGCAGGAGCCGCCACACGGCCGACGTGTCGGCGAGGTAGTTCACCGGCCGGACCGCTCCTGCTCTTCCAGGAAGTCGAAGTCGAGGAAGTCCTCGGCGTTCTCCTGGAGCCACCGCAGCGCCCGGGCGCGGTCGTCCGCACTGATCGACGCCGCTATGGTCAGCGCGCGGTTGATGGTGTCCCGCTTGGTCCTGGTGCCGAGCTGCTGCTGCGCGAAGGCGAGCATGTCGTCGTCGATGTCGACAAGGGTCTTGGACATGAGAGCCTCCGACAGTCGATCGTATATGTCGATTCGTGGAGTATATATCGCACCCGTGCCGCGCGACCGCCGTCCCGTCTCCCTCCTCGCCGCTTCTCGGGACGTCTCAGCGCCCGGGACCGGCTTGCCGTGCCGTGGAGCGGGGCGTCAGGATCCTGCGCGCTGGGTGACTGAATTTCGGGGGGAATCGTGTCGGGGCGGGGACTCGGGGCCGGGCTGCGGCAGCGGCATCTGGCCATGATCGCGTTGGGTGGGGCCATCGGGGCCGGGCTGTTCGTGGGGTCCGGGGTGGGGATCGCGGCCGCGGGGCCGGGGATCCTGGTGGCGTACGCGCTGGCCGGGGTGCTGACCGTGCTGGTGATGCGGATGCTCGGGGAGATGTCCGCCGCGCGTCCCGTGACGGGCTCGTTCGCGGAGCATGCGCGGCGGGCGTTCGGGCCGTGGGCCGGGCTGCTCGCGGGGTGGATGTACTGGGCGCTGCTCGTCGTGAGCGTGGCCGCCGAGGCCGTCGCGGCGGCGCACATCGTCGGCGGCTGGCTGCCGGCCGTGCCCGGCTGGGCGTGGGTGGCCGTCTTCATGAGCGTGTTCACCGCGAGCAACCTCGCCGGAGTGCGGAACTTCGGCGAGCTGGAGTTCTGGTTCGCCGGGGTGAAGATCGCCGCGATCGGGGTCTTCCTGGTGCTCGGGGTCGTGGTCGTTCTCGGGCTCATGCCCGGTGTCGCCTCGCCCGGGGACGGACACCTCCTTCACGACGGGGGATTCCTGCCGCACGGCTGGCACGGCGTCGCCGTCGGTGTCGTCGCCGCCGTCTTCGCCTTCGGCGGCCTGGAGACCGTGACGATCGCCGCCGCCGAGTGCGAGGACCCGGTCCGCGCCGTGCGGGCGGGCGTCCGGGCCGTGATGTGGCGGGTCGCCGTCTGCTACCTCGGCTCGATGGCCGTCATCGTGACCCTCGTACCGTGGGACGCCCCGGGCGTCGCCGACGGGCCCTACGCCGCGGTGATGGGCCGGATCGGTGTCCCCGGTGCCGGTGAGCTGATGAAGGCCGTCGTCCTCGTGGCGCTGCTGTCCGCCATGAACGCCAACATCTACGGCTCCTCCCGCATGCTGTACGCCCTCGTCGGACGCGGCGACGCGCCCCGCCCCCTCGGCCGGCTCGGAGGGCGGTCGGGCGTCCCGTACGCCGCCGTCCTCGCCTCCGCCGCGTTCGGGTTCGTCTCCGTCGTGCTCAGTCTTCTCTGGCCCCGTACGGTCTTCCCGTTCCTGCTCAACTCGATCGGCGCCGCGATCCTGCTCGTCTGGGCCCTGATCGCCGCCTCCCACCTGCGGCTGCACGGACCGTCGGTACGGGCCGTCGCCGCGCTCGCGGGGATCGGCGGGGTGCTGGTGTTCATGCTCGGGGACGCCGCCAGCCGTACGCAGCTCCTGACGACGGGCGCGTGGGCCCTCGTCCTGCTGGTCCTCGCGGGGGTGCGGCGCGTCAGGAACGCGCGTACCGGGCCAGGAACAGATCCACTCCCGAGCTGATCACCCGCGTCAGCTCCGCCTCGTCGATCTCCGCGTCCGGGGAGAAGGTGCGGACGAGCTGCGGCACGCCCACCGTGGCCGCCACCAGCTGCTGCACGGCGAGTACCGGGTCGGGCGCGTCGAGGGCGCCGCGCGCGTTCAGCTCGGTGAAGGCCTCGATCAGCGGGCCGTTGTTCATGTCGTAGCTGACCCGGTACCAGAGCTGGCCCAGCTGCGGGAAGCGGTCGATCTCGCCGATGACCAGGCGGCGCAGCGACATGATGTCGGGGCGCAGCAGGATCCGGGCCCAGTCGGTGGTGAGCCGGACGAGCGCGGCCCGCAGGTCGGGGGCGTCGGCGATCGTCGAGTTGGACGGCTCCAGGTCGGCGTACGTCTTCGGCAGGACGCCGCCGATGACGGCGAGGAACAGGCGCTCCTTGCTGCCGAAGTGCTTGTAGATCGTCGCCTTCGAGACTCCGGAACCGCGCGTGATCGCGTCCATGGAGGCCGCCGAGTACCCCTCCGCGAGGAACTCCGCGAGCGCCGCGTCGATGATCGCCTGGCGCTTGCGCGAGGCGGCGTCGGCGGGGTCCGGGATGATCGGGATGCCGTACTCGTCGATCGCTTCGGCGTGCTGTGGGTCGGCTCCCATGGGCGGTTCCTTCAGTGGAGTGGCGGGGGTCCCACTACGGGGGTTTCACTATATGAACTGAACGGTTTGGTCTGCAAAGGCCGCCAGGGCGGGGCCCGCCGCGACGCCGATCAGGAACGCCAGGTTGAACAGGCCGATCGCGAGGCCGTGCCGGGCCGCCGGCAGGCCTCCGGTCGCGGCCCCCGTCAGCAGCCCCTGACCGCCGGCCGTGACGAGCGCGCTGGTCCCCGAGCCGATCAGGACGGCCACCGGCCAGGGCGCGGCCACGGCGAGCACGAGACCCGCGGCCGAACCGAGCGCGAGGGCGGCCTTGAGCCGGGTGGGGCCCAGCCCTGGGGCCGCGCGGACCAGCAGCCAGGACAGCAGCGCCCCGGCGAGCGCGGCGACGGACGCGACGGCCCCGGTCTCCACCGCACCCCAGCCGGTGAGCACGGCGACGCGGCGCGGAGCGGCGTACAGCAGGCCGAAGTTGACGGTGGAGAGCGTCAGCATCAGTGCGGAGGCGGCGAGGAAGCGGCGGTTGCGGAGGATGTCGAGGGGGAGGGCGGGGGTGGGTGTGGGGGTACGGGGGGTGGCGGCGGCCTCCGTGGGCTCCCCGGCCGCCAGGCGGAGTGCCGGGCGCAGGGAGAGCAGGCTGAGGAGCGGGAGGACCAGGGCTCCGCGCCAGCCGAGCGCCCCGGCCACCGCCGCTCCCGCGAACAGGCCGACGGTGCCGCCCGCCGCGCTGCCGATCGCGACCAGGCCCGGGATCCGGCCCGAGCGGTCCCGGCCGGCGAGCTGGAAGGCGGCGACGTTCAGGCCCGCCGCGCCGGCCGCCTCCAGGGCGCGCCCGGCGACCGCGAGGGGCAGGTTCGGCGCGAGGAGGACGAGGAGCGCGCCGAGGGACACGAGGACGGCGGCGGTCCTGATGACTCCGGCGGGGCCGTGTCGGCGTCCTGCGGTGGCCGAGAGGAGGGGGGTGCCGACGGCCATGCCGAGCCCGAACGCCGTCATCAGCCAGGTGGCTGCCGCCGGGGTGACGGTGAGGGCGCGGGCGGCGTCGGGGAGGGCGAGGCTGGGCCCGGACACTCCCATGGCGGCGGGGGCGGCCAGGGCGGCGAGGAGGAGGCCGGTTCGGGCGGCGCCCCGCCGGTGTCCCGCGCCTGCGGCCCGGGGTGTGTTCGCGTCTGCGGCCCGGTGGTCCGTTCGTGCCCGCCCGTTGCTCCCCCGAGGACTTCGTCCAGGGGGGACCCCCTCCGCGGAACGCCTGCCCACGGACACGTTCATGCCGGCATCCGGCCCATGAGCCCCTGCCTGTAGTCCCTTTCCGCCTGGCGGAGTTCGGCGGGGGTGTTCATCACGAAGGGGCCGCTGCGGGCGACCGGCTCGTCGATCGGTTCGCCGGTGAGGACGAGGACCTCGGCGGCGGTGTCGGGGGCTTCGACGGTGAAGCGGTCGCCGTCCTGGGCGAGGACCGCGAGGTGGCCGTCGGGGAGGTGGGTGCCGGAGACGGTGGCCTCGCCCCGCATCACGTACACCATGGCGTTGTGCCCGGTGGGGACGGTGAACTCGGCGCGGGTGCCGGGCGCGAGGCGCCCGTGGGCGACGAGGACCGGTGTGCGGGTGGCGAAGGGGCCGGTCACGCCGTGGGTGGTGCCGGCGAGGACGGTCAGGTCGGCGCCTTCGGGGGTGCGGGCCACGGGGAGGTCGGAGGGCTCGGCGTTCTGGCTCTGCGGCGGGACGTTCTTGAGGTGGGCGGGGAGGTTCAGCCAGATCTGGAGCATGTGCTGCCGGCCGCCCGAGGCGAGGAACTCCGGGGTGGGCAGGGCCTCGTGGACGATGCCGGAACCGGCGGTGAGCCACTGGACGCCGCCGGCGCGGACGACGGCGTGGTGGCCGCGCGAGTCGGCGTTCGCGATGTCGCCGTCGAGGACGTACTGGATCGTCTCGAAGCCCCGGTGCGGGTGTGGGGGCGCGCCCTTCGCCTCGCCGGGCGCGAGCTCGATGGGACCGACCTGATCGATCATCAGGAAGGGGTCGACGAAGGGGAGTTCCTCGGTGGGGAAGGGGCGGCGCACGGGGAATCCGGCGCCCTCGTAGGTGTGGAAGGGGCGGGCGGTGCGGGCGACGGTCCGCTCTGTCGTGAGTGCGTCAACGGTCATGCCTCGAATGAACTACACCATTCAGTTCACTGTCAAGACTGAACTGTTTGGTTGACAGACTGAACCGACCGGTTTAGCTTCTGGGTTGTCGAGCCCGGCACCCGCCGGCTCGCCCGACGAACTGGGGGCTCCCATGACCGCGTCCACGATCCTCGCCATCTCCGGCTCGCTCCGCGCCACCTCGCACAACACGCAACTGCTGCGCGCAGCGCAGAAGTTCAACCCCGGCGGCCAGGAGATCGAGATCTACGAGAACCTGCGCGAGATCCCGCCGTACGACCTCGACCTCGACACCCCCGAGCTGCGGCCGGCGATCGTCGAGGAGCTGCGCCGCCGGGTCGCGGAGGCGGACGGACTGCTCATCGCCACCCCGGAGTTCAACTACTCCATTCCCGGCGTCCTCAAGAACGCGATCGACTGGCTGTCCACCGACTGGACCAAGACCGAGGGCCTCCCGCTGCACCGCAAGCCCGTCGCGATCCTCGGCGCCGCGCCCACCAACTTCGGCACCGTCCGGGCGCAGCTCGCCCTCCGCCAGGTCTTCGTCTGGACCGACAGCGACGTCGTCGTGAAGCCCGAGGTCCACGTCTTCCGCTCGCACGAGCGCTTCGACGAGGAGGGCAACCTCACGGACGAGGTCACCATCGAGCTCCTCCAGGGCCTCCTGACCTCCCTCCAGGCCAAGATCGACGCCTCGAAGGCCGCGGCGTGACCTCCCGGCAGGGGTCCGCCACCGCCGACCGCCCCGGTGCGGCCACCGTCACCGCCACCTACCTCGGTACGGCGACGGTCCTCCTCCGTATCGGGGACCTCACCGTCCTCACGGACCCCGCGCTGGATCCGGCCCCCGCCGACTACCCGGGTGCCCGCCCGCTGCGCCGCACGGCGGGCCCCGCGCTGACCGCCGCCGAACTCCCGCCCGTCGACCTGGTGTTGCTCTCGCACGACCAGCACGCCGACAACCTGGACGTGACCGGCCGGGAGGTGCTCGCCCGGGCCGGGGCGGTCCTCACCACTCCCGAGGCCGCCGGGCGCCTCGGGGGCCGGGCGGAGGGGCTGGCGTCCTGGGAGAGCCGGACGGTCACCGCCGGGGCCACGACGGTCACGGTCACGGCGACCCCCGCCCGGCACGGCCCGGAGGGAACCGAGCACGTCACGGGGCCCGTCACCGGCTTCGTCGTCGCGTACGAGGGCGGGGCGCTGTACGTCTCCGGCGACACCGTCCGGCACGACGCCCTGGCGGAGATCGGCGCCCGCTTCCGCATCGACACCGCCTTCCTCCACCTCGGCGACGCGCACTTCCCGTCCACCGGCGACCGCGCCTTCTCGATGAGCGCCCGGGAGGGCGCCGCCCTGGCCCGCGTCCTCGGCGCCCGCACGGTGGTCCCGCTCCACTTCGACTCCTGGGACCACCTGGCCGAGGACCCGGCCCGCATCACCGAGGCCTTCGGGGCCCCGGACCTGGCGGGGCGGCTGCGACGGCTCCGGCCGGGGGTGCCGGAAGCGCTCTGACCGGTTCGCGTACGGACGTGTGTCAGCGGCCGGTCCGGCGCGCGGTGAGGGCGACCGTCCCCGCCACCGCCACGACCGCCCCCGCCGCGAGGACCCCCCGGTGGGAGCGCCAGGAGAGGACCGACCAGCTCGACTGGGCGGACAGGAAGGAGCCGAGGCTCTGCCAGGAGCCGATGGAGGCGACCGAGAGGGCGGAGCCGACGGAGCCGACGCTCGCCCAGGAGCCGACGGAGCCGACCGAGAAGGCGGAGCCGACCGAGCCGATGGAGAGGAACGAGCCGACCGAGCCGATGGACAGGAACGAGTCCCGCGACCAGAGCGACAGGGACGAGTCCCGCGACCGCGGCGACGGGGACGAGGGTGAGTGACGGGTCAGGGGAGTCGTACGCGTCATACGGGTCATGGCGCGATCCTAGGCAGCGGGGCGCGCTAACCCGCACAGGCCGGCAGGAACTCCAGGCCTTCAGGGGTGCCGAAGCGGAGCACCGCGAGGTAGGCCTCGGGGTAGTCGCAGCCGAAGTCCGTCCACTGGAGTGCGAGGACGGTCCAGACGACGAACCCTGCCAGGAGCAACCAGCGCCAACCCTTCGACATGTACGTCGGTTACCCGGCCGGTCCGCGGAGGAACCGCTTCCGGGCACGAGGGGCGCGAAGGGCTCCGGACCTGGCTCGCTGGACCAATCGGGCCGCCCGCGCGCATCGTTCCAGGACCGGCCCGTACCGGCTGCGTGCACCACGCACCGGATCGCCAAATTGGTCTAGTCCAAGTTTGGTCCAGGCCATTGACGTGCCCATGGCCGCGGGGTTACTCCGTACTTCGACATCGCAACCGTCGTGCGCGACAAGGACGTTGAAGCACGCTCCGGTATCCCCGCACCTCCCCCACAGTCATTGGATTGCCATGAGACGACGCGTACGTTCGCTCCGCTCGGCCCTCACCGCCGCCGTGACCGCCGTGGCCGCCCTCGGCCTCGCCTCCGTCGCCGGCGCCCCCGCCCAGGCCGCGACCCCGCTCCCCGCCCGGGTCTTCGCCCCCTACTTCGAGTCCTGGACCGGGGAGAGCCCGGCCGCCCTCAGCGCGCAGTCGGGCGCCAAGCACCTGACGATGGCGTTCCTCCAGACCGCCACCAAGGGCTCCTGCACGGCGTACTGGAACGGCGACACGGGGCTGCCGATCGCCCAGTCGTCCTTCGGCGCCGACATCGCGACCATGCGGTCCCGCGGCGGCGACGTCATCCCCTCCTTCGGCGGCTACACGGCCGACACCACGGGCACCGAGATCGCCGACAGCTGCACCGACGTCAACCAGATCGCCGCGGTGTACGAGAAGGTCGTCACGACCTACGACGTCACGCGGCTCGACATGGACATCGAGGTCGACTCCCTCGACAACGCCGCCGGGATAGACCGCCGCAACAAGGCCATCAAGCTCGTCCAGGACTGGGCCGCCGCCAACGGCCGCCAGCTCCAGATCTCGTACACCCTCCCGACGACCACCCACGGCCTCGCCGCGAGCGGTCTGGCCGTGCTCAAGAACGCCGTGACGAACGGCGCGAAGGTCGACGTCGTCAACATCATGACCTTCGACTACTACGACAACGCCGCCCACGACATGGCCGCGGACACCAAGACCGCCGCGCAGGGCCTGTACGACCAGCTCGCCAAGCTCTACCCGGCGAAGACGTCCGCCCAGCTCTGGGGCATGGTCGGCATCATCGAGATGATCGGCGTCGACGACTTCGGCCCGGCGGAGACGTTCAGCCTCGCCAACGCCCGCACGGTCTACGACTGGGCGGTCTCCAAGGGCATCAGCACCCTGTCCTTCTGGGCGCTCCAGCGCGACAACGGCAGCTGCGCGGGCGGCGCGGCCGCCGACGGCTGCTCCGGCATCCAGCAGAACACCTGGGACTTCTCGCACGTCTTCGCCCCCTTCACCAGCGGGACGACCGCCCCGGCCGACGACTTCTCGGTGACCACCACCCCGGCCGCCGCCACCGTCACCGCCGGCGCGTCCACCTCCGCGACGGTGAAGACCGCCGTCACCGCCGGCGCGGCCCAGACGGTGGACCTCACCGTCAGCGGCCTGCCCGCCGGCGTCACCGCCACCCTCAGCCCCACCTCGGTGACGGCCGGCGGCTCCGCCACCCTCACGCTCACCACCGCCGCGACCACGGTCTCCGGCACCTACCAGGTCGTCGTCAACGGATCGAGCCCCTCCGCCGGCCACGCCGCCGTCCTCTCCCTGACCGTCACCGGCGGCGCCACCCAGTGCACGGCGGCCCCCTGGTCCTCCTCCACCGTCTACACCGGCGGCCAGCAGGTCTCCCACAAGGGCCACACCTGGAAGGCCAAGTGGTGGACCCTGGGCGAGGAGCCCGGCACGACGGGCGAGTGGGGGGTGTGGCAGGACCTCGGGGCCTGCTGAGCCACCCGGGAGGAGCGGGGCCCGCCGCGCCCGACGGGCCCCGCCTCCTAGCGCATCCAGCCGAAGCCGCCCTTGATGTCGTCCTCCCGCTCCTTCTGGTCCTTGGCCGCCGCCTTGATCGCGTCGGAGAGCGGGCCGGTCAGATGGTCGGCGAGGGCTCGGGACGCGAGGACGAGGTCGTCGAGGAGCGGGTGGATGCCTGCGGCCAGGGAAGCGCCGACGGCGCCGCTCGCGCCGAGTTCGGTGGTGTCGAGGACGGCCTGGGCGAGGGGCTGCGAAGTGGTGTCCCGGATGTGGGTGGCGATCTCGCCGAGCTTCTTCACGGCGCGCTTGTGCTCGTCGTAGTCGTGGAACAGGTCGCCCCACGGGGAGCCGCCGGCCGAGGCCAGGTGCATGCTGTCGCCGGCCCGCTTGCCGGTGCCGGCACTGCCGCCCGTTCCCTGGGGTCTTCCCGCGATGGACTTGAGGGACCCGACGTGTTCGTTGTTCCGTACGCGCTTCAGGTGCTCGTCGCTGCGGGTGGTCGCCGAGTCCACCTCGGCCTGGATTCCGGGCCTGGCCTTTTCCGCTTCATCCGCCACCAGATCCTCGTAAGGGATGCGCCGCGGCAGGTTGCCGTAGCTCAGGTGCGAGATCGACGACCGGAGGTTGTCGACGCGGTCGAGGACGGCGTTCTTCGTGTCCGCGACGATCTTGCCGCACTCGTGCATGCCGTCGACGATCGCCGTGGCCGCCTCGGACACGTTCTTGAACTGGGTCTCCACGCCCGCCCAGTGTTCCGCCAGGGCTTTGGCCGCTTCGCCCCGCCCGCCGGAGACGAGCGGATCGACGGCCTTGGCGGCGTCCGCCCGGTCCGCCGCGAACTTCGACCCGAAGGGCCGGAGGCTGTCGGAGCCCGCATAGGCGTCGTCCTCGTCCGCCTCCACCCAGGGCAGGGCGTACTGGTCCATCAGGCTCTTCTCCGCTTCCGACCTCTCGACCGCCATGGCGTGAACTCCCCCCGGGTTCAGGAACGTTGAGCGCTCACGGTCTCACGCACCCCGAGTGGCTACAAGGCTCGGTCGATGTGCACGATCTGGAACGCCTCCGCCATCCGCCCCGCCGGCAGCCCCTGCCCTCGCGTGTCCGCCGACTGCCCTTCACGCAAGGGCGGTTGATCCCGCTCGGTGCTCCGTCACGTCCGGATCAGCCGGGCGATGGCCTTGGACGCCTCGTCCACCTTCTCCTTCGCCTGGTCTCCGCCCTGGGCGATGGCCTCCGTGACGCAGCAGCTCAGGTGCTCGTCCAGGAGGGCCACCGCGCAGGACTGGAGGGCCGCGTTGACGGCGGAGACCTGGGTGAGGACGTCGATGCAGTAGACGTCCTCGTCGACCATCCGCTGCACGCCCCGGACCTGTCCCTCGATCCGCTTCAGGCGTCTGATGATGTCTTCCTTGTGCTGTCCGTAACCGGCCACGGCGGGCTCCTCGTCAGGTCAGGTCGGGTCGGTCACTTGTCGGCGGCCTGGAAGCCCCGCAGGCGGAGGCTGTTGCCGACCACGAAGACCGAGGAGAAGGCCATGGCCGCGCCCGCGATCATCGGGTTGAGCAGTCCGGCCGCGGCGAGCGGCAGGGCGGCCACGTTGTAGGCGAAGGCCCAGAAGAGGTTCGAGCGGATGGTGCCGAGGGTCTTGCGGGAGAGCCGGATCGCGTCGGCCGCGGCCCGCAGGTCTCCCCGTACGAGGGTCAGGTCGCCGGCCTCGATGGCCGCGTCCGTACCGGTGCCCATCGCCAGACCCAGGTCGGCCTGGGCGAGCGCGGCGGCGTCGTTGACGCCGTCGCCGACCATGGCGACCGAACGGCCCTCGCCCTGGAGGCGCTTGACGACGTCGACCTTGTCCTGCGGCATGACCTCGGCGATGACCTCGTCGATGCCGACCTCGGCGGCGACGGCCTCGGCGACCGCCCTGTTGTCACCGGTGAGCAGGATCGGGGTGAGACCGAGGGCGCGCAGCCGCCTGATGGCCTCGGCGCTGGTCTCCTTGACGGCGTCGGCGACCTCCAGGACCGCGCGGGCCTCCCCGTCCCAGGCGACCGCGATGGCCGTCTTGCCGGCCTTCTCGGCCTCGTCCTTCGCGGACTTGAGCCCGGCGGGCAGCTCCATGGCCCACTCTTCGAGCAGCTTCTCGCGGCCGACGAGGACGGCGTGGCCGTCGACGACGCCCTGGACGCCGAGTCCGGGGATGTTGGCGAAGTCCTCGGGGGCGGGCAGGGTGCCGACCTTGGCGGCGGCGCCGGTGGCGACGGCCTGGGCGACGGGGTGCTCGGAGGAGTGCTCCAGGGCGCCCGCCAGGCGCAGGACCTCGGTCTCGTCCACGCCTGCGGCGGTGTGGACCTTGATGAGGGTCATGCGGCCGGTGGTGACGGTGCCGGTCTTGTCCAGGACGATGGTGTCGACCTTGCGGGTGGTCTCCAGGACCTCGGGCCCCTTGATCAGGATGCCGAGCTGGGCGCCGCGGCCGGTGCCGACCATGAGGGCGGTCGGGGTGGCCAGGCCGAGGGCGCAGGGGCAGGCGATGATCAGGACGGCGACGGCCGCGGTGAAGGCGGCGGTCAGGCCCTGCCCGGTGCCGAGCCAGAAGCCGAGGGTGCCCAGCGCGAGGGCGATGACGATCGGCACGAAGACGGCGGAGATCTTGTCGGCGAGGCGCTGGGCGGCGGCCTTGCCGTTCTGCGCGTCCTCGACGAGCTTGGCCATGCGGGCGAGCTGGGTGTCGGAGCCGACGCGGGTGGCCTCGACGACCAGGCGGCCGCCGGCGTTCAGGGTGGCGCCGGTGACGGAGTCGCCGACGGAGACCTCGACGGGCACGGACTCACCGGTGAGCATGGAGGCGTCGACGGCCGAGGAGCCCTCGACGACGGTGCCGTCCGTGGCGATCTTCTCGCCCGGGCGGACCAGGAACCGGTCCCCGACCTGGAGTTCGGCGGTGGGGACGGTGACCTCGCGACCGCCCTTGAGGACGGTCACCTCCTTGGCGCCCAGCTGCATCAGCGCCTTGAGCGCGGCGCCCGCCTTGCGCTTCGAGCGGGCCTCGAAGTACCGGCCGGCCAGGATGAAGGCGGTGACGCCGGCCGCGGCCTCCAGGTAGATGTTCCCGGCGCCGTCGGTGCGGGCGATCGTGAACTCGAAGGGGTGCGTCATCCCCGGCGTACCGGCGGTCCCGAAGAACAGCGCCCACAACGACCACAGGAACGCGGCGATCGTGCCGACCGAGATGAGCGTGTCCATGGTGGCCGCGCCGTGCCTGGCGTTGGTCCAGGCGGCCTTGTGGAAGGGCCAGGCGGCGTAGACGACGACCGGGGCGGCGAGGGTGAGGCTCAGCCACTGCCAGTACTCGAACTGGAGGGCCGGGACCATCGCCATCAGGATGGTCGGCACGGCGAGGACGACGGCGGTGATCAGGCGCTGCTTGAGCGGCCGGAGCTCGGCGTCGGCGATCTCCTCGTCGGAGGGCCCGTCCTCGCCGCCGCCGCTCGCGGGCCGTTCGGGCTGGGGCTCCTGGGCGGTGTAACCGGTGGCCTCGACGGTGGCGATGAGGTCGGCGACGGCGATGTCGGCGTCGAAGGTGACCTTCGCCTTCTCGGTGGCGTAGTTGACGGTGGCCTCGACCCCGTCCATCCGGTTCAGCTTCTTCTCGATGCGGGCCGCGCACGAGGCGCAGGTCATGCCGCCGATGGCGAGCTCGACCTGGGCGGTGCCCGGAGTGGTCGTGGTCATTTCCTGCTCCTCGGTGTAGCGGTTCGGGGGCCGGGGCCCAGGCGGGGGCCCCTGCCCGGGCGAAGCCGAGAGCCTGGGGGAGGTCGGGCCCCGGCGGCCGGGTGGTGCGGGCGGTGTCCGCCTGCCGGGCGGACCGTCGGGTACCGGGACGGGGGCGCGCCGGTGGGGTGTCGGTCTGCCCGGCGGCGGATCAGGCCCGGCCGGTCAGCTCGTAGCCCGCGTCGTCGACGGCCGCGGCGATCGCGGCGTCGTCGGGCTCGCCGCCGGTGGTCACGGTCACCAGGCCGCCGGCGAGGTCGACGTCGACGGAGATGACGCCGTCGAGGGCGCTGACGGACTTGGTGATCGCGGTCCGGCAGTGGCCGCAGGTCATGCCGGAGACGGCGTAGACGGTGGCGGTGCTGTCGGCGACCGCGACGGCGGTGGTCTCCGTGGTCGAGCAGCTGTTGTCGGGGGTGCAGCAGGAGCCCATGGCTTCTCTCCTCGGTCGGAACTCTGTCGGAACTCTGTCGAGCTCTTCGTCGATACCCTCGGGGGGTATCCGGTCGTGAGTCCATGTATACCCCCCGGTGGTATCCGGCGCAAGCGTCGGAGCGACTTGACTTGATACCCCCCAGGGGTATGGTGAAGTGCATCGGACGCACCAATGCCCACGCCACCCACGTACGGGAGAGCAGTCATGAACACCGGAGTGAAGATCACTGCCTTTGCCGCCGCGCTCGCCGCGACCTTCGGGACCGCGTACGGGGTCGGCAAGGGGGTCGGCCCCGTCGAGGAGCCGAAGAGGACGGAGCACGCGGGCCACGCGGCACGGGAGCCGCAGGAGGAGCCGGGTCACGAGGGTCACGGTGAGGAGTCGGCGGCGGCGGCCTCATCACTCCCGGGAGGCCTCCAGATCTCCCAGGACGGCTACACGCTGGCCCTGGACACCCCGACCCCCGCCCGGGGCAAGAGCACCCTGAAGTTCTCCATCAGGGACGCGTCCGGCGAGAAGGTCACCGCCTTCGCCACCGAGCACGGCAAGGAACTCCACTTCATCGTCGCCTCCCGCGACCTCACCACCTTCCGCCACCTCCACCCGGTGCGGGCCGCCGACGGCACCTGGTCGGTGGACGCGGACCTCCCGGAGGCCGGCGGCTACAAGGCCTTCGCCGACTTCAGGCCGGCGGCGCCCGGCGCCAAGGGCGTCACGCTCGGCGCCGACCTCTCCGTCCCCGGCGCGTACGCCCCGAAGCCGCTCCCCGCCGCCGCCCCGACCTCGACCGTCGACGGCTACCAGGTCCGCCTCGGCGGCGTCCTGGACCCGGGCGAGCCGGGCGAGCTGAAGCTCACGGTCACCAAGGCCGGAAAGCCGGTGACCGACCTGGAGCCCTACCTCGGCGCCTACGGCCACCTCGTCGCCCTCCGCGAAGGCGACCTCGCCTACCTCCACGTCCACCCGAACGAGGGCGGCCCCGGCCCGGACGTCTCCTTCACGGCCACCGCCCCCAGTGCGGGCACGTACCGCCTGTTCCTCGACTTCCAGCACCAGGGGAAGGTCCGCACGGCCTCCTTCACGGTGACGGCGGGCGCGAACGGAAAGGCGCCGGCTCCGGCCGCGAGCGAGGCCGGTGAGGCGGGGCACGATGCGGGAGCTCACGCGCACGGCTAGTCTGGACATTGGACTAGACCTGTAGTCGTCATTCATGGAGGAATGGGCGAGATGAGCAACCGTGCTGTCCTTGAGGTGATCGCCCTCGACGAGGAGGACGCGGTCGCTGCCCAGACCGGTGGGGCCGACCGGCTCGAACTCGTCACCGACATGGCGGCGGACGGGCTCACCCCGTCGACGGCCACCTTCACCGCCATCCGCCGCGCCGTCGACATCCCGCTCCGCGTGATGCTCCGCCTGGCGGACGGCTTCGCGGCGGGCGACGTCGACGCCCTGGTCGGCCGGGCGGAGGAGCTCCGCGCGGCGGGCGCGGACGAGTTCGTCCTCGGCTTCCTCACGCCGGACGGCGAACCGGACCTGGTCGCCGTCGAGCGCCTGATCACCGTCCTGGACGGCTGCCGCTGGACCTTCCACCGGGCGATCGACCGCGCCGCCGACCGCGACGGCCTCCGCAAGCTCCTCGCCGACCTCCCCGGCCTCGACACCTACCTGACGGCCGGTGCCGCCACCGGCGTCGACGACGGCCTGGCGACCCTCCGCGCGGAAGCCGCCCGCACGGGCGAGCCGGGCTACGAACCCCGGATCCTCGTCGGCGGCGGCCTCCGCCTCGACCACCTCCCGCCCCTCCGCACCGCCGGCCTCACCGCCTTCCACATCGGCGGCGCCGCCCGCCCCCAGGGCTGGACCCACCCGGTCTCCCCGGACGCGGTCCGCACCTGGCGCGAGGCGGTCGACGCGTAGGGCGTCACCGGAGCAGCCGCTCCCGGTCCCGCCAGGCGGCTTCCCGCCGGCGGGTCGTCCTGGACCGGGACAGAGGCGCGGAGGCGAAATCCCGTGGTCCGCCGGGGGATCGATCGTTAGCCTCGCGCGCATGACCTCTCCCCGCATCGACACCGCGCTCGTCGAGCGGCTGATCGCCGCCCAGTTCCCGGACTGGGCCGGGCTCCCCGTACGGGAGGTGGACTCGGCCGGCACCGACAACGCCGTGTTCCGGCTGGGCGACGAGCTCGCCGTACGGCTGCCGAAGGCGGACTGGGCGGAGGGGCAGGCCGAGAAGGAGCAGCGCTGGCTGCCGCACCTGGCGCCGCATCTGCCCCTGCCCGTCCCCGTGCCCGTCGGGCGGGGCGTGCCGGGGGAGGGGTACGGTCGCGCCTGGTCGGTCTTCGCGTGGCTGGACGGCGACGACGCGTACGACGCCCCGATCACCGATCTCGCCCATGCCGCGGTCGAGTTGGGCCGCTTCGGTCGCTCCCTGCGTGCCGTCGACGCCGCCGGCGGTCCCGCCTCCTCGCGCGGCGGCCCGGTCACCGGCTGGGAGGACGGCAACCTGCCGGGGGCGGTCCGCGAGCTCGGTGCCGAGGGCGTCGTCGACACCGAACTCGCCATGGAAACCTGGGAGTCCGTGCTCCGGCTCCCCCAGTGGGACGGCCCGCCCGTCTGGACCCACGGGGACCTGCTGCCGGGCAACCTCCTCAGTCACGGCGGCCGCCTCGGCGCCGTCATCGACTTCGGCTGCCTCGGCGTCGGCGACCCGGCCGTCGACACCATGCCCGCCTGGTCCCTCCTGACCGCCGACACCCGCCCCCTCTTCCGCGAGGCCTCCCGCGTCGACGACGCCACCTGGGCGCGCGGCCGGGGCTGGGCCCTGTGCTGGGGCCTGGTGACCGAGCACTACTACCGGGAGAAGAACCCGGTCCTGGCGGCCGTCGCCCACCGCACGTGGTCCGAGGCCCTCGCGGACCGCTGAGCTCAGCCCACGCTCGCGTTGGCGGGGTGGTCCCGGCAGGACACGGCGTCGATCTCGGTCAGGGTGGGCCGCGCCTCGTTGCGCGCGGCCAGCGGCACCCGGGGCAGGTTGTTCTGGAAGTCGCGGTCCCATTCGTTCCCGGCCACGTACTTCTTCAGCGCGTCCCGCAGCTTCTCGCAGTCCTTCCGGTGCTCGGGGGTCCGGGCCATGGCGATGCCGTAGTCGTTGCTCGCCCCGAACGCGATCCCCGGGGCGACGGCGAGGGTGGGCTCCGCGGCCATGAACCCGTAGAGGATCAGCTGGTCGGTCGAGACGGCGTCGACCTCTCCGGCCTTCAGGGCCTTCACGCAGTACCCCGCGTCCTCCTCCTCGTGCAGCCTGATCTGCTTGTACGCGGGTTTGCTCAGCTCCTTCTGCGAGGTCGTGCCCTTCCAGACGCAGACGAGCCGGCCGTCGAGGTCGGAGAGGTTGCGGTAGCGGCCCTTGTCCGCCGCCCGGACCAGGATGCCCTGCGGGGTGGAGGCGTACGGACCCACGAAGTCGAGGCCCTCGCCACCGTCCTCGACCGGCCGCATCCGCTGCTCGGTGATCGAGAACGTCGCGGCCACCAGGTCGACGTCCCCCTTCCGCAGGGAGGCGGCGCGGTTCTTGGAGAGGATGCCGCTGAACAGCGGGTTCTCGACGCCGAGCCGGCCGAGGACCTCCCGCGTCACCGTGATGTCGAACCCGTCGAACTCCCCGTCGTGCGGTTCGTGGCTGGTGCCGGGCTGGTCGCCCTTCGCGCCGACCCGGACGGTCTTCCCCTCGCCGAACATCGTCGGCTCGGGACCGGCCGTGCAGCCCGCGGCGAGCGTCGCCAGCACGGCGACCGCGCCGAGCACGCCGGACCACGGTCGGGCCGGTCCGCCGGCGCGGCTTCGGATCCCTCGTATCACGTACGTTCCCCCCGTCTCGTGGCTCTCGCCGCCCGTCAACTGTTGTGGAGCGTTCCCTTGACCTGCGCGAGGCGCATCACGCAGTTCGGCTCGGTGTGCAGGACGAAGGAGAGGGAGACCGCGCCGTGCTGCCCTCCGAGGTCGAAGTCGACGACGGAGTCGGCGGCGATCTGGCGCTCGCCCGGGGTGATCCCCGGCGTGATCGGCCTCAGCGTCGCGGTCGTCTTGTGGAGGCAGGTCGCCGTGTTCGGATCGTCGTCGGAGATCGTCAGCGCGAGCCGCAGCCGGTCGCGCACGTCCTCGGCCGCCGGGGCGGACATCACGAGCGTCAGGGCGCCGGCCCGGGAGCCGTCCAGGGGCTGCGCGCCCTGGACGTCGATCTCGACGGGCACCTCGCCGTTGCGGGCCACGGACCCGAGCGCGCCGAGGCCGAGGAGACAGCAGACCAGTGCCAGGGCGAGCAGCGGCCAGCTCTTCCCCCGGACGGCGTACACGACGGAGAGGACGAGGCCCGCACCGAGGAACCCGTAGAACAGGACGTACTGGCTCTGCGGGCCGCCGGGCCAGGTCAGGGCCGAGTAGACGGCGACGGCGACGGCGACGAGGAGCGGCAGGGCCTCAAGGAGCCGTCGGCGCGGGGGCGGAGGCGGAGGCGGGGGCGGGGGCGGAGGTGGGGGCGGGTACTGGAAGTTGATCGTGGTCCCGTCGCCGAAGTTGCCCCCCGCGACCGAACCGGGCCCGTGCGTCTCGACGCGGTTTTCCCGCTTCTTCTCGACCATGGCTCAGGACCCGCTTCCCGACTGGCCGCCGCCCAGGTTGAAGGTGGCGTTGTCGCCGATCCGGCCGACGGCCATCGAGTGGGGTCCGTAGGCGGCGACGTGGGTCGTGGACGGCGCTTCGGCCGCCCGTACGAGCTCCTTCAGCCGCTCGGGGTCGAGGGCGCCCGTTCCGGCACCCGACTCGCCCAGCCAGGTGGCCAACGCCTGGGCCAGGAGCCGCCGTTCGGCCAGATCGAGCCCGGACAGCAGCTCGTCCGCCCGCCGCTCGTCCACCTCGCCCTCCGCCACGTCGAGCACGGGGTCGGTTCCGTCGTCCCGGCGGAAGAGCCGGCGGAGGAATCCCTCGCCCGTGGCCACGGTTCCGTCCGCGACCCGCTGGACGGCGGCACCCGCCACCGCCGACCCCAGGGTCGTGGCGGCGGCGGCGAAGACGGGAGCGACTCCGGCGGCGGCGGTGAGCAGTTCTGACACGGGGTCCTCCAGTGGTTCAGGTGGCGCACTGAAAGCTGGGTGAACACCGCGATGGTAAGTGATGAGACGCGACTCACACAGGCCCAAATATGGGTGATTTCAAGGGAGTTGGCCCTCGCCGGAAAGGCGGCGGAGCCCCGCCGTGGCGCGCCCGGCGGCAGGCGGAGCCGCCGCCGGGCATCGCCGCAGGTCAGGCCTCCGTCGGCTCCCGGTCGGCGGCCACGAGTTCCACCTCGAACCCGTCCTCGTTCTCCAGGTACGCCGCGTAGTGGCCGTCCCCGCCCGCGTACGGATGCCGGTCGGCGAACATCAGCCGCCAGCCGTGCTCCGGGGCCTCGGCGGCGAGGGCGTCGACGTCCGACCGGTCGCCGGCGTGGAAGGCGAGGTGGTTGAGGCCCGGGCGGAGGCGGTCGTGCGCGTCCGACGTACGGGCCGGGGACTGCTCGACGACCAGGTAGCAGGAGCCGAGCGACCAGCTGCGGCCGCCCTCCCAGGACTGGAAGGGCGCGTAGCCGAGCGCGCCGAGCAGCCAGCCGAGGCTGCGTTCGGCCCGTGCCAGGTCGCCGACCCAGAGTTCGACGTGGTGGAGCGCACCCTTCACGAGAGGGACCCCAACTGCTCCGGAACCGGAGCCGAGTGAACGACCGTCAGGCCGGACACGGCACGGGTCAGCGCCACGTAGAGGCGTCGCAGGCCGGTCCGCTCGTCCGGTTCGCCGTCGACGACGGCCGCCGGCTCGTCCAGGACCACGTAGTCGTACTCCAGACCCTTCGCGAGCGAGGCCGGGACGAGCGTGAGCCGGGACTCGGCCGTCGTCTCCTCGCCGGGGGAGAGGTACGCGAGCCCGGCCGCCGTCAGCGCCTCCGCGAGCGGCGCGATCCGCGCGTCGGCGGCGATCAGGCCGATGGAGCCCTCGTGGGTGAGGGCCTCGACGCAGGCGGCGACGACGTCCTCGTCGAGGGCGTCGCTCGGGCGGACCTCCAGGGACCCCGGGTTCTCCCGTACGGACTCCACCGCCGCGAGCCCAGGCGACATGTGCGGAAGGAGCCGCGAGGCGTACGCGATGACCTCGCGCGGCACGCGGAAACCGGCGGTCAGCTCCTCCACCACCGCCTCCGGCTTCCCCAGGTGCGCGAGCGCCTGGGCCCAGCTCTCCGTCGCCCAGGGCGTCGTGCCCTGCGCGAGGTCGCCGAGGACCGTGGCCGAGCCGGTCGTGCAGCGGCGGCCCACGGCCCGGTACTGCATGGGGGACAGGTCCTGCGCCTCGTCGAGGACCACGTGCCCGAGCGAGTGCGTACGCTCGACCAGGTCCTTCGCCTCGTCGATGAGGACGGCGTCCGCCGCCGACCACTTGGCCGTCCTCACGCTCCGCGCGGGCTTCGCCCAGAGCAGCAGCTTCTGCTCGTCCTCGGTGAGCAGGCCCTCGGCGTGCTCGGCGAGGAACTCGGCGTCGGAAAGCAGTCGCAGCACCAGTTTCGCGGGGTCGACGGGCGGCCAGCACTCCTTCACGACGGCCTTGACCGCCGCGTTGCGCGCGACGGCGTTCTGCACGCGGTCGTCGGGGGCCTCGCCGGCCTCCTCCATGCGGACGAGCACGGCGTGGGCGATGCGCTGCGGGAGGGCCTCGCGGGCCGCCCCGTACCGGATGTCGCGGTCGAGCAACTCCCGCACCATCTCCTCGATTTCGTACGCCGGGACCCGCCAGCGCCGCGACCCGCGCACGACCATCAGGGACTCCGTCGGCAGCGTCACGTGCGAGCGGACCGCCCGACGCAGCACCTCCGCCATCCGGGCGTCGCCCTTCACGACCGCCGTCGCCGCCTCGTCCGTGCCCCGCACCTCGACGTGCGCGACGAGGTCGTCGACCGTCGCCTGCTGCACCTCCAGCTCGCCGAGCGCGGGCAGGACCTGCTCGATGTAGTGGAGGAAGGAGCGGTTCGGCCCGATGACCAGGGTGCCGGTACGGGCCAGCCGCTCGCGGTGCGCGTACAGCAGGTAGGCGACACGGTGCAGACCGACGGCGGTCTTACCGGTCCCCGGGCCTCCCTGCACGCACACCGTCCCCGACAGGTCGGAGCGGACGATCCCGTCCTGCTCCGGCTGGATGGTGGCGACGATGTCCCGCATGGGACCGACGCGGGGCCGCTCGATCTCGGCCTGGAGCAGCCGGCTGGTGTGCTCCAGCTCGGCCGGGTCGGAGAGGTGCTCGTCCTCGTACGCGGTGAGGTCGCCGCCCGTGTACCCGAAGCGGCGCCGCAGCCCGACGTCCTGCGGGTCCTTCTTCGACGCCTGGTAGTACGGCTGCGAGACCGGCGCACGCCAGTCGATCACCATCGGATCGCCGTCCGCGTCGTGGACGTGCCGCCGCCCGATGTAGAAGCGCTGCCCCTCCTGCGTGGTGTGCAGGTAGTCGAGCCGCCCGAAGAACAGCGGGGTGTCCGCCAGGTCGGCGAGCGCCTTGATCCGGTCCTCGATCTGCCGCCCGAGCACCAGCGAGTTGACCCAGTTCGCTGTGACGTCCTTGATGTCGAGCGCCTCGACGTCCTCGCGCATCGCCCGCAGCGCCGCGCGGGAGGAGGTCAGATGGGCGCGCTCGCGCGCGAGCGGATCGTCGAGCGCCCCGGGAGCGTCGGACTCGGGCACGGATACGGACACGGTGAAGCCTCCGGGTAGGTGGATACGCGGACACGACAAAGTGGCCGCCGGTTTCCGACCGGACGGCGGCGCTCCACGAACGGGAAGCGGGGGAAGCCGACGAGTCTAACTCCGGCCGACCGACCCGGGCGAATCCTTTTCACCCGGGCGCCGACCCGACCCGCCCCCCGGCGCCGAGGTGTTCCTCCTGTCGATCACCGGCACAACCTTCGTCCGGCCCCGCGGGTCTCCTCTTCGCACCGTCGACGACGAACGAGGAGAACATGAACAAGCTTTCGACGGGCCGCATCGCGCGGCTCGGTGCCTGCGCCGCCGCGGCCGGACTGTTCACCGTGGGGCTCGCCTCCGCCCCGGCTCTCGCCGACAGCGACCAGCTGTGGGCCAACGCCTCGCCCTGGGAGCTCGTCCTGCCCAAGGCGAACGGCGGCGGACCGCAGCCCGCCCCCACCACCCTCAGCCTCAGCCTGTCCCACGACAACGCCGCCAACCAGGTGACCGACGGCCGGCTCACCGTCGACGTGTCCGGCCTCGCGGGCATCGCCGAGGTCACCTGGCCGGACGGCTGCGCCCCCGCCTCGGCGACCGCCGCCGTCTGCTCGTTCGCCGACGTCCCCACGACCGGCACCGACAGCGCCGTGCGCCTGCCGGTGCAGTTCCGGGCGGTCCCGGGCGCGGCCGTCGGCGCGAGCGGACGGATCACCTACCAGGCGACCGCCACCTCGCCCGACGGGCCGATCACCGCCGGTCAGAACTGGACCGACGTCCGGATCGCCACCGGCCCCGACCTCTCCTGGACCGCCCCGGTCCCGGCGACCGGCATCGCCCCCGGCGCGACCGTCGACGTGCCGGTCTCCCTCGTCAACAAGGGCGACCAGCCGGCGAACGGCGTCCAGGTCACCTACCACGTCACCCGCGGCCTCACGCTGAACGGCCTCGCGCCGCAGTGCGTCAGCACCCCGCTCGGCGAGGGCACGATCAAGGCGCTCACCCGGGTGGAATGCGCCTACGACGACATCGTCCAGCCCGGCGGCTCCTTCACCCTGCCGTCGCCGGTCACCGCCACCGCCGCCGCGTACGGCCTCTACGAGCGCGTCGACATAGGCGTACAGCCGCGCGGCGGCGCCGAGGACCTGCAGCCCGGGGACAACGGCACGGTCGAGCAGGTCACCGTCACCAACACGGCCGACTTCGCGGTCCACGGCGCCCGGCTGAGCGGCGAGGCCGGCCAGACCGTACGGGCCGACCTGACGTTCAAGAACCGTGGCCCGGCCTGGGTCGCCAACCTCTCCTCCGGCGAGCCCGTCGGCAGTGTCGAGGTGACCGTCCCGCAGGGCGCCACCGCCACCGCCGTCCCCGACGCCTGCCAGCCGCTCACGGCGGACGGCGGCTGGTGGGAGAGCGAGACGCGCACCGGCGCGCCGCGCTACCTGTGCCAGCTGCCGGTCTGGGTCGCCGAGCGCCAGACCGTCGCGCTCCCCTTCGACCTGCGGATCGACACGGTCGTGACGGGCGCCAAGGGCGCGGTGACGCTGAAGCCGCCGTACGGCACGCAGCCGTTCCCGTTCGACCCGAACACCGCCAACAACCAGGCGAAGCTGGTCCTGAACCCGGCCTCCTGATCGCGGTACGCCGAGGGGCCCCGTCCGTGCGCCGGACGGGGCCCCTCACGCGTCACTCCCCGGGCGCCAGCAGCTCGTCCGCGTCCACGATCCGGTACGCGTAGCCCTGTTCGGCCAGGAAGCGCTGGCGGTGGGCGGCGAAGTCCTGGTCGATGGTGTCGCGGGCGACGACGGAGTAGAAGTGGGCCTGGTGGCCGTCGGCCTTCGGGCGCAGGACCCGGCCGAGGCGCTGGGCCTCCTCCTGGCGGGAGCCGAAGGTGCCGGAGACCTGGATGGCGACCGTGGCCTCCGGGAGGTCGATGGAGAAGTTCGCGACCTTCGACACGACGAGGACGTTGATCTCGCCGTTGCGGAAGGCGTCGAAGAGCTTCTCGCGCTGGGCGTTCGAGGTCTCGCCCTTGATGACCGGCGCGTCGAGGTGCGCGCCGAGCTCGTCCAGCTGGTCGATGTACTGGCCGATGACGAGGATCTGCTGGCCCTCGAACTTCTTCACCAGGGCCTCGGTCACCTTCCGCTTCGTCGCGGTCGTCGCGCAGAACCGGTACTTCTCCTCCGCCTCGGCCGTCGCGTACGCGAGCCGCTCCGAGTCGGTCAGGTTGACGCGGACCTCGACGCAGTCGGCGGGCGCGATGTACCCCTGCGCCTCGATCTCCTTCCACGGCGCGTCGAACCGCTTGGGCCCGATCAGCGAGAAGACGTCCGACTCCCGCCCGTCCTCGCGCACGAGGGTCGCCGTCAGGCCGAGCCGTCGGCGGGCCTGGAGGTCGGCGGTGAACTTGAAGACGGGCGCGGGCAGCAGGTGCACCTCGTCGTAGACGATGAGGCCCCAGTCGCGGGAGTCGAAGAGCTCCAGGTGGGGGTAGACGCCCTTCCGCTTGGTCGTGAGCACCTGGTACGTGGCGATGGTGACCGGCCGGATCTCCTTGCGCGTCCCGGAGTACTCGCCGATCTCGTCCTCGGTCAGCGAGGTCCGCTTCACCAGCTCGTGCTTCCACTGCCGGGCGGACACGGTGTTCGTGACGAGGATCAGCGTCGTCGCCTTCGCCTGGGCCATCGCCCCGGCCCCGACCAGCGTCTTCCCCGCGCCGCAGGGCAGCACGACGACACCGGAGCCGCCGTGCCAGAAGCCGTCGACGGCCTGCTTCTGGTACGGGCGCAGCGACCAGCCGTCCTCGGCGAGGTCGATCCGGTGCGCCTCCCCGTCCACGTACCCGGCGAGGTCCTCGGCCGGCCAGCCCAGCTTCAGCAGCGTCTGCTTGATCTGCCCGCGCTCGGAGGGGTGCACGGCGACGGTGTCCGCGTCGATCCGCGCCCCGACCAGCGGCTGCACCTTCTTCGACCGGAGGATCTCCTCCAGGACGGGCCGGTCGGTCGTGGTCAGCACGAGCCCGTGCGTGGGGTGCTTGGAGAGCGTGAGCCGCCCGTACCGGGCCATGGTCTCGGCGATGTCGACGAGCAGCGCGTGCGGCACGGGGTACCGCGAGTACTCGACGAGCGCGTCGACGACCTGCTCGGCGTCGTGCCCGGCGGCCCGCGCGTTCCACAGCCCCAGCGGCGTCACCCGGTACGTGTGGATGTGCTCCGGCGCCCGCTCCAGCTCCGCGAACGGCGCGATGGCCCGCCGGCAGGCCTCGGCGAGCTCGTGGTCGACCTCCAGGAGCAGCGTCTTGTCGCTCTGGACGATGAGTGGCCCATTCACCTGCGATCAGATCCTTCCCGGGCCGCTCCGACGACGGCCAATCCTCCAGTCTGCCTGATCCGGGGCCCTGCGGGGCGCCCGCCGGGGCCGGAGCACGGGCCGGCATGAGCACCCGGCACATGCCGAATGAGTACGTGTACGGATGGACGGACCCGGGAGACGGCGGTGGGATGAGGGGCATGCCACCGACCGCCGGGGCCGGGAAGCGGTCCGGATCCGCCGCTCACGACCCGAACTGGTCGGCGGCCGTGCTGACCGGGGCCCTCGGCGGCCCCCTGCTCGTGCTGCTCGTCGGGAGCAGGCTCGGGCTGCTGCGCGCGCACCCGGCCGTGATCGGCGGCTGCCTGCTGCTGCCGGTCCTGGCGGCGGTCCCCACCTGGTTCCTCGCGCGCACGCCCGACCGGCGGACGGTCCGGCGGGTCTTCGCCGGGCTCGCGTGCGCCGTCGGGCTCGCCTGCCCCGCGCTCGCCCGCTTCCTCGGGCTGCTGCCCTGAGGCCTGTCCGGCGGGTCAGACCTGGTCGTCCGCCAGTTCCGCCACGCCCGTGATGCGGTGCAGGGGGTACGTGCGGACCTCGTCGGCCGTGTGGTCGTAGCCCGTGACGAAGCCGCCCTCGACGCGGACCGGGGCGATGACGCGCTGGCTGGCCGCGCCCTCCGCGTTGACGTAGCCGATCCAGACGGCCGAACCCGTCATCGCCGCCGCCTGGACCGTGGCCAGGGTCTCGGCGGCCGAGGTGCGGGGGAGGCCGCCCGCCGCCTCCACGGGGGCCGCCGGCTCCTTCCGCACCGCCGTCGCCGCCCGGTCGCCCGCCCGGATCGCCTTCACCGCCGCGCCGAGGAGCGTCGTGTCGGGGGCCGGCGGGCCGTCGGGGACGGGCACGGGGGCCGTACGGGCCGGGGTGCGGTACGCGTCGGCGCGGGTGACGAGGACGTCGCCCTCGGCGGACTCGGCGGCCGGGGCGTAGCCCATCGCCCGCAGCCCGTCGAGCAGCGACGCCGGGTCCGCCTGCGCGGCCAGCACCGTCGGCGCGAGGCGCCGCAGGCCCAGGGCGGCGGAGCGGCGGTCGGCCAGGATCTCGCCGAGGACGGCGTCGTCGTCGCAGCGCACGTACGCGGAGGCCGCCCCGATCCGCAGGTGTCCGTGCTTCCTGGCCACGTCGTCGATCAGGTACGCGAGCGGCTGCGGCACCGGCGTGCGGGAGTGCGCGGTCAGGAAGTCGTGCAGGTCGGACGCCGACCGCCCGGAGTCGAGCGCGCGCCGTACCGAACCGGGCGTGAACCGGTAGACCGTCGCGCCACCCTTCGATTCCACGTCCGCGAGCACGGACAGCGAGTCGGCGAGCGGCCGCCGCAGCGGTCCGGGCGCGACGGCCGTCAGGTCGGCCTGGAGCAGGACGTGGTCGACGGCCTCCGGCAGCAGCGGCGCGAGCAGCGTCGCCGCCCGCCCGGCGGCCACCGACAGCTCGACCCGCCCGCCGTGGTCGGAGGGGGTCGCCGCCTCCGCCAGCGGCAGGTTGAGCAGGGCCCGCGCGGGGGCGGAGAGCGCGCCCCGGCCGGTGAGCCCGAGGAGCTCGGCCTCGGCGAGCGTCCAGCGGGCGAGGCGGGAGCGGAGGTCGGTGCGGGGGTCGGGGGCGGTGCCGAGGCCGGGGGCGTGGCCGGTGCCGGTGGTCGTGGAGTCGTCGGAACCGGCGGCGCCGCGGGCGGGCGCGCCGACCGCCGAGCCGTAGCCCGCACCGCCCGTCGGCTGCGGCGGGCGCGGCTGCCCCGCCTGCCCCGCGCCCCGCAGCGGCCGCTCCCAGCGCAGCCGGGCGTACACCGTCTCCGGGTCCGCCGCCGCGCCCGGCGGGAGGGTCGCGAGGAGTTCGAGGACCCGGTGGCGGACCTCCGGCGCGGGCGCGCGGTCCAGATCGGGGCCGAGCGCGGCGAGCGTGCGGCCCTTCGCGTCCGCGCCGCCGACCAGACCCGCCACCCGGGTCGCCACGAGCCAGGGCGCGACGAGCCGCGCCCAGCGCTCGGCGGCCGGCAGGTCGAGCCAGTCGTCGTACGCGGGCGTCGGCGCGTACCGCTCGTCCGCCTCGCCGTCCGAGGCGAGCAGCCCCGCCCCGAAGCACAGCTCCAGCCAGAACGCGGCGAGCTGCTCCGTCACGTCCAGGGCCGCCGCGGTCCGCTTGAGGTCCCGTACGGACATCCCGCCCGCCCGCAGGACCTGCGGCCCGCCCTGGTCCCAGGACTTCAGGAGCTCCTCGACCGTCGCGAGCGCCGCGTACGCCTGCCCGGCGGCGGCGCTGTCCACCACCTGGGGACGGTAGTCGCGCGCCGCCTCCACCACCGGCGCCACCGGCTCCGGCGCCCGGTGCGCCCGCCCGCCGCGCAGGTGCAGCGCCACCTCGCGGGGCAGCACCATCGTCCGCGCCGACACCGGAAGCAGCAGCCCCCGGTCGCGCAGCCACCGCACCGGCGGCGCCGGGTTCGCCGTGACCTCCCCGTACGGCGGACCCCACACCAGCCGGTCCAGGACGGCGAGGGCCTCCGGCGGCGCCTCGTCGAGGAGCGCGCCCATCCGGGCCCGGTCGGTGAACAGCTCCGTGAGCGCCGCGACCGCCGACACCGGGTCGTGCGTCGCGGGCAGACCGGCCGTCGCGATGATCTCCTGCACCCGGCCCGGCGACATCCCCGCCGTCGCCTCCGCGACCGTCGGCCCGAGCCCGGTCGGCGAGGGATGCTGCGCCGAGGGCGCGAGGAGCTCCCGCGCGGTCCGCACCAGCCGCAGCCGGTCGTCCTCGCCCCACACCAGCGCCTGCTCGCGCAGCAGCGCCACCGCGCCCGGCAGCGCCGCCTCGATCTCCGGATCGCCCTCGTCGCCGGTGAGCAGCGCGCGCAGCACGGCGTACGGGGCGGGGTCCGGGGCCACCGCCAGCGCCTCCGCCGTCTGGAGCGCGAACCGGTCGAGCCGCTCCAGCGCCCGCACCACCGAACCCCGCGTACCGGCCCGCGTCGCCAGCTGCGTCAGGTCGTTCGGTACGGGGCTCAGCAGGTCCGGGCGGGCGCGCAGCAGCCCGGCGAGCCCCTCGTCGCCCCGCGCGCGCAGCGCCTCCGCGAGCGTGCGCGGCGCCGCCCCGGCGCCAGTTCCCTCGGGCACGTGCGCCTCCCGGTCGAGCTCACCGATCCCCATCCGGACCACGTTAGCCGCTGTCCAGGCGCTAACGTCGGGCCGTACCGGGCGAACCGGCCGTGGAGGGGCATCGTGGGGATCGAGAGCGACCGTCTGGTCTACGACTATCTGAGCCGCGTCGGCGACCTGGCCCAGCAGCGACAGCTACCGGCCGGCGACCGCATGAAACTGGTCTCCGGCCTCCGCGACGAGATCGACCGCCGCCGCGCCACCCACGGCGAGGAAGGCCCCGCCGCCGTACGCGGCATCCTCGGCTCCCTGGGCACCCCCGACGAGGTCGTGGACCGCGCGAACCCCCGGCCCGGGCCGACCGCCGCCCCCGTCCCGGAGCCCCGCACACCCCGCTCCCGCCTCCTCCGCCGCCCCCGCGCGGCCGCCTCCGCCCAGCCCGAAAACCCGCACCCGGCCCCCGGCGCGTCGACCTCCGGAGAGCCGGGCGGCCGAGCGGGCGCGGGCTCCGGGGCGGCCGGTTCCGTGCGCCCCGGCGCGTCGGGCCCGGGAGGGCGCCCCGGCGCGCCCCGCCCCGCCATCCCCGCCCAGGACGACCGGGGCCCCGACGGCCCGGCCCGGGGCGGCCGGGGTGCGGCCGGCTCCGGCGGCGCGGGCGCCGCCTCCCCCGCGGCCGACCGCGCGGCCGACTGGTGGCGTACGGATGCCGAAGACCCCTCCGACGAGGACGGTTTCCTCGGCTTCGTCGGCGGCATCGAGCGCCCCGACCTGTTCACGCCGCCCGCCCCGGAGGCGGACGAGGAGGCGGCGGCCGAGGAGCAGCCCCCGCAGGGGAAGGCCCGCCGCCTGGCGCGTGTCCTGCGGCGCCGCAAGGCCCCGGAGGCGGAGCCCGAGGCCGGGGCGGAACCGGAGGCGGCCCCGGCGGCACGCCCCCGCCTCGCGAACCCCTTCGTGCTGCTCGCCGCGCTGCTCCTGCTCGGCGGGGCCGTCTTCGGCTCGCTGGTGGCGCTCGCGGCGGGCTGGCTCCTCGCGTACGCCTCCCGCCGGCTGACCCCGGGCGAGGTCAAGGGCGCGGTCCTGGTGATCCCCGGCCTCAGCGCCGCCGCCGGCATCGCCTGGCTCTGGGGCCGCGTCCAGGGCCGCTGGGGCGAGGCCATCGCCCCGGGCGGCGAGGCGATGGGCGCGGCGATCTCCGAGACCTGGCCGTGGGTCCTCCGGGCCGCGGCGACCGCCTCGGCACTGTTCCTGCTGTGGCGCTCGCGCAGGCACTGAGCCTCAGGACGCCACCGGCTCCTCGGCCGCCGCCCACGGCGCCCCCGGCACCACCAGCGGTGAGCCCGTCACCGGGTCGGGGACGACCACCGAGGCGAGGCCGAAGACGTCGCGGACGAGGTCGGCCGTGACGATGTCCGAGGGCGGGCCCTCCGCGACGACCCGGCCCGCCTTCATGGCGACGAGGTGGTCGGCGTACCGCGCGGCCTGGTTGAGGTCGTGGAGGACGAGGACGACGGTGCGGCCGCGGAGCCGGTTGAGGCGGCGGACCAGGTCGAGGACCTCGACCTGGTGGGAGATGTCCAGGTAGGTGGTGGGCTCGTCGAGGAGGAGCAGGTCGGTCTCCTGGGCGAGGGCCATCGCGATCCACACCCGCTGCCGCTGCCCGCCGGAGAGCGCGTCGACGGGCCGGTCGGCGAGGGCGGTGACGTCCGTGCGGGCCATGGCGTCGGCGACGGCCCGCTCGTCCTCCTCCGACCACTGCTTCCACCAGGCCTGGTGCGGCTGCCGGCCCCGGGAGACGAGGTCGGCGACGGTGATGGCCTCGGGGGCGACGGGGGTCTGCGGGAGCAGTCCGATGGAGCGGGCGATCCGCTTCGTCGGGAGCTTCGCGAGCGACTCCCCGTCGAGGAGGACCGCGCCGCCCGCCGGTTTGAGCAGCCGGCCGAGCGCCCGGAGCGTCGTGGACTTGCCGCAGGCGTTGGGGCCGACGATCACCGTCACCTTGCCGTTGGGGACCGCGAGGTCGAGCTCCTCGACGACGGTCCGGTCCTCGTAGGCGAGCGTCAGCCCGCGCGCGGTCAGCCTGCTCACGACTTTCCTCCAACGGCTCGGTTCCGGGCGATGAGCCAGATCAGGTACGGGGCGCCGACCGCCGCCGTGAGGACGCCCACCGGCAGTTCGACGGGGGAGAAGAGCCGCCGGCCGAGCAGGTCGGCGGCGACGACGACCACCGCGCCGGTGAGCGCGGAGCACAGCAGCGGGATCTGCGCCGTCCGGGTCGTGCGGCGGGCGATCTGCGGGGCGAGCAGCGCCACGAAGTCGACCGGTCCGGCGACGCCCGTCGCCACCGACGCGAGGACGACGCCGACGGCGACGAGCCCGAGCCGGACCCCGCCGAGCCGGACGCCGAGCGCGGTCGCCGTGTCGTCGTCGAGGGAGACGGTCCGCTGGGCGCGGGTCGCCCACAGCACGGCGGGCAGCAGCAGGAGCAGCGTCCAGCGGATCGGCGCGGACTCGTCCCAGCCGCGCCCGTTGAGGGAGCCGGTCATCCAGATCTGGGCCTGCTGGGCGACGAGGTAGTCGCCCTTCGTCATGAAGAGCGTGATGAGCGACCGCAGCGCGATCGCGATGCCGATGCCGATGAGGACGAACCGGGTCGCATGCAGCCCGCCGCGCCAGGCGAAGGCGTACACGAGGGCGGCGGCGAGGACGCCGCCCGCGATGGAGACGTACGGCAGGACGGTGTACGAGGTGAGGCCGAAGGTCATCGCGGCGACGGTGACGGCCCCGGCGCCCTGGCTGATGCCGATGATGTCGGGGCTGGCGAGCGGGTTGCGGGCGACGGTCTGGATGAGGCCGCCCGCGATGCCGAAGGCGGCGCCGACGGCGAGGGCGACGACGAGCCGGGGCTCGCGCAGCTCCTCGACGACGAACGCGGACGGCGACGGCCGCCCGAGGAGGATCCGTACGACCTCGCCCGGGGCGACGGTCTTCTCCCCGACGCAGAGGTACGCGACGCAGGCCGCGGCCAGGACCAGCAGGAGGCCCGCGGCGACGAGGGCCGAGCGCCGGTGGACGAGGAAGGACGCCCGCCCGGCGCGCACGATCCCGTACCCGGCGGGGCGCGCCCGGACGACCCTCACGTCGGCACCGCCTTCGGCCGCGCGGGCGTGACGGAGGTCGGTGGGTCCGTCAGAGGGCGCACCCACGCCGGTGCCGCCCTCGGCCGTGCGCGCGTCACCGCGGTCGGTACGCCCGTCAGGGAGCGTGCTCACGCCGGCACCGCCTTCCGTCGTACCAGCGTCACGAGGAACGGCACGCCGATCAGGGCGGTCATCACCCCGGCGGGGATCTCGCCCGGCGGGAAGACGACCCGTCCGGCGACGTCGGCGACGAGCAGCATCACCGGGCCGGTGAGCGCGGCCATCGGCAGGACCCAGCGGTGGTCGGAGCCGACGAGGGCGCGGGCGATGTGGGGGACGGCGAGGCCGACGAAGGCGACGGGCCCGGCGGCGGCGACGGCGACGCCGGTGAGGACGGTCGCGCCGAGCCCGCCGACGATCCGTACGGTCGCGACGCGCTGCCCGAGCCCCTTGGCGACGTCCTCGCCGAGCGCGAGCGCGTCGAGCCCGCGCGCCACGGAGACGACGAGGACCGTCCCGAGCAGCAGGAAGGGCCAGATCTGGCCGACGATCTGGGTGTCGCGGCCGTCGAGGGAGCCGATCTGCCAGAACCGGAACTCGTCGAGGGCCGAGGCCCTGGTGGTGAGGACGCCGGTGGTGACGGAGAGCAGCAGCGCGTTGATCGCGGCCCCGCCGAGCGCCAGTTTCACGGGCGTGGCGCCGCCGCGCCCGCCGGAGGCGACGGCGTACACGGCGACGGAGGCGAGGGCGGCGCCGGCGAAGGCGAACCACACGTAGCCGCTCAGCTCGTGCACCCCGAGGAAGGCGATGGCGAGGACGACGGCGACCGAGGAGCCCTGGCTGATACCGAGGATGCCGGGGTCGGCGATCGGGTTGCGGGTGATGCCCTGGAGGGCGGTGCCGGCGAGCGCGAGGGCGGCGCCGACCATCAGTCCGATGAGGGTCCGGGGGACGCGGAGCTGCCGGACGACCTCGGCGTCGTCGCCCGTCGCGGCGCCCAGCAGGGCGTCGAGGACGGTGGAGGGCGCGACGGGGCGGGCGCCGACGGCGAGGCTGAGGAGGACGGCGAGGAGCAGGGCGACGAGAGCCGCCGAGGTCGCCAGGACCCGTCTGGTGCGGAGTGCGGCCGGCATGGAACCCCTCGGCAGAGTGCAAGTTTGGTAAGGCTTGCCTCAGTGTATGTGGCACGTGTCCGCGGACACCCGGCCCGGGGGGCCCGCGGTACGGCTCCGACAATGGCCCCATGACACACGCGCCCGCGAACCCGCCCACCGTCGGCTTCGACCTCGACCTGACCCTGCTCGACACCCGCCCGGGCATCAAGGCGGCCTTCCTCGCCTTCTCCGCCGAGACGGGCGTCCCCATCGACGCCGACCTCGTCGTGAGCCGCCTCGGGCCGCCCCTGGAGCAGGAGATGGCGCACTGGTTCCCGGCGGAGCACGTCACGGAGATGACCGCCCGCTACCGGGCCCTCTACCCCTCGTACGCGATCGAGCCGACCGTTCCGATGCCGGGCGCCCGGGACGCCATCGAGGCCGTGCGCGAGGCGGGCGGCCGCACGATCGTCGTCAGCGCGAAGAACGGCCCGCACGTCGAGCTGCACCTCGCCCACCTCGGCATCGAGCCCCACGCGGTCGCGGGCGGCCTGTGGGCCGAGGGCAAGGCGGAGGCCCTGCGCGCGCACGGCGCCCAGGTGTACGTCGGGGACCACGTCGGCGACGTCCGGGGCGCGGCCACGGCCGGCGCCCTCTCGGTGGCCGTCGCGACCGGCCCCTGCCCCGCCGAGGAGCTGCGCGCGGCCGGCGCGGACGTGGTCCTGCCGGACCTGACGGGCTTCCGCCCCTGGTGGGAGACCTACCTGTCCTGAGCCGAGGGGCTCAGGCGGCTTGGCCGGTACGGGCCTGCCGCCGCTGGGCCGCGACCGACCGCAGCAGCCCGGCGGCGGCGACGAGGAAACCGACCCCCATCAGCATCGACACGAGGTACGCCACGGTGGGGAACGGCTTCGTCCCCAGGAGCAGCGGGGCCACGGTGACCAGCGTCGCGACCGCGCCGACCGCGAACACGATCACACCGGCCTTGACGAGTCCGTCGCCCGGGGCGCTGTCGTCGGCCGGCACGGCGGGGTTTTCGTTGCGCATCCCGCCAGGGTAGTTCCCCGGCACCCCCGGCCCTGACCTGACAAACCCCCCTCCCGTATGCGGCACAAGTGGGGGGTTTGTCGGACGTCCCGCGCGTATTCGCTGCCCCGGCACCACCGACATGTGCTGTGATGTGCGTGCCTTCTCGCCGTCCCGGGCGAGCCGCGACCGATGTCGACCATGAGTGCCGGCCGGTATGGATGGAGCGGCTTGACGGGGGGTACAGAGCTGGGGAGGCTTCCAGACGACACGGCAGGCACGAGCAAGCGCTAGATAGCCTGACCTGCGACGACAGTGGTTCGGCTGACTGGTGGAATGGGGTGCGTGCTTTGCCTACCGGCAAGGTCAAATGGTTCAACAGCGAGAAGGGCTTCGGCTTCCTCTCCCGCGACGACGGCGGCGACGTCTTCGTCCACTCGTCGGTGCTCCCCGCCGGGGTCGAGGCCCTGAAGCCCGGCCAGCGGGTGGAGTTCGGTGTCGTCGCCGGTCAGCGCGGCGACCAGGCGCTGTCCGTCACGATCCTCGAACCGACCCCGTCCGTCGCCGCGGCGCAGCGCCGTAAGCCCGACGAACTGGCGTCCATCGTCCAGGACCTGACGACGCTCCTGGAGAACATCACGCCGATGCTGGAGCGCGGCCGCTACCCGGAGAAGGCCGCCGGCAAGAAGATCGCGGGCCTGCTGCGCGCGGTCGCCGACCAGCTCGACGTCTGAGTCCCCTCACGGGGATCCCCTCACAGGGATCCCCCTCACAGGGATCCCTTTACGGGAATCGCAGCGCGTCCGGGCCGAGGGGCGGTACGAGTCCCTCGGCCGCGGCGCGCGTGAGCAGGCCGCGGACCGCCGCGTAGCCGTGCTCGCCGAGGTCGGCCGTGAACTCGTTGACGTAGAGGCCGATGTGCTGGTCGGCCACCTTCGGGTCCATCTCCTGGGCGTGCTCCAGGACGTACGGCCGGGAGGCCTCGGGGTCGTCCCAGGCCATCCGCACCGACGCGCGGGCCGACTCGGCGAGCAGTTCGAGCGTCTCCGCGCCCAGCGAGCGGCGGGCGACGATCGCGCCGAGCGGGATCGGGAGGCCGGTCGTGGACTCCCAGTGCTCGCCCATGTCGGCGAGGCAGTGCAGCCCGTAGTCCTGGTACGTGAAGCGGGCCTCGTGGATGACGAGCCCCGCGTCGACCTTCCCGTCCCGGACGGCGGGCATGATCTCGTGGAACGGCATCACGACGACGTCCCCGACCCCGCCGGGCACCTTCTCGGCCGCCCACAGCCGGAACAGCAGGTACGCGGTCGAGCGCTCGCTCGGCACGGCGACCGTCTTCCCGGTCAGGTCCGCCCCGGTCCCCGCGTCGCGCGTCAGGACGAGCGGGCCGCAGCCCCGGCCCAGGGCGCCGCCGCAGGGCAGCAGGGCGTACTCGTCGAGGATCCACGGCAGCACGGCGTACGACACCTTCAGGACGTCGTGCGCGTCGGTGCCGCTCGCCGCCAGGCCGTTGGTGACGTCGATGTCCGCGAACGTCACGTCGAGCCGGGGCGCGCCCGGGACCCGGCCGTGCGCCCAGGCGTCGAAGACGAAGGTGTCGTTCGGGCAGGGCGAGTAGGCGATCTTGAGTTTCACGCGTGCGCCTCCACGAGGACGGTACGGCCGAGCAGCTCGAAGGTGTGCCGGAGGGCGCCCAGGGCCTCGCCGATGCGCCAGGCGGCGCGGTCGCGGGGCCCGACGGCGTTCGACACGGCCCGGACCTCGACGACGGGCACGCCGTGCGCGACGGCGGCCTCGGCGACGCCGAAGCCCTCCATCGCCTCGGCGGCGGCCGCCGGATACCGCTCCACGAGCTCGGCGGCGCGGCGGGCGGTGCCGGTGACGGTGGAGACGGTGAGGACGGGAGCGAGGACGCAGCCCGCCGCGAGCGCGGCGGTGATCCGGCCCGTCAGCGCCTCGGGCACGGGGTGGACGGAGCGGCCGAAGCCGAGCTCCTCGACGGAGAGGTACCCGTCCGGGGTCTCGGCGCCGAGGTCGGCGGCGACGATCGCCGAGGACACGACGACGGACCCGACCGGCGCGGCCGGCTGGAACCCGCCCGCGATGCCGGCGGAGACGACGAGCCCGTACCCCTCGGCCTTCAGCGAGGCGCAGGCGAGCGCCGTCCCGGTCGCGGCGGCGACGGCCGCGGGGCCGACCCCGCCGACGAGGACGTCGACGCGGTCGCCGTGACGGCGCAGGGCGAGGCCCCCCGGCAGCGGAAGGAGCTCGGGGCCGCCGAGGTCGCCGAGGCCGGCGGAGACGGAGTCCGCCTCCGCCGCCACGGCCGTCACGA
This sequence comes from Streptomyces sp. NPDC021012, assembly GCF_044333355.1. Lineage (NCBI taxonomy): Bacteria > Bacillati > Actinomycetota > Actinomycetes > Kitasatosporales > Streptomycetaceae > Streptomyces > Streptomyces sp. NPDC021012. The sequence goes on along the minus strand of NZ_JBIRQU010000023.1, from coordinate 31,155 downwards.
TCAGGATCCGGTGGACCACCGGCGGATCAGGAGTCCTTCTTCAGCTGGAAGTGCCAGATGCCGGTCAGCTTCTTGCCGGTGTTCTCGACGATGGTCACCTGGGTCTTGTCGGTGGACCCGCCGGTGGGGGACTGGGAGAAGAAGGCGCTGGCCGGGATGGTCCGGTACGTCTTCTTGTACGGCTCGGGCTCGGCCTGCTGGCCGCCGAGGAAGATCGTCCAGCCGTGGTCCGCGATCTCCGGGTCCACGCCGAATCGGATCTTGTCGTCCGTGGAGACCGTGATGGTCTTCTCGGCCTTCTTGTTCAGGCACTGCTGGATCTGCGACTCCTTGATGGCGTCGCCGTTGTTGTAGCAGGCGGCCTCGGAGTGCACCGAGTCGGTCCCGACCGTCAGGGTCGCGAGCGGAGTCGGCTTGTCGCAGGCGGAGAGTACGAGGAGCCCGGCGGAGACGGCCCCGAGGGCGACGGCGGCCCGGCGGCGCGAGCCGGAGAAGAACGCAACGGTCATGAGCCGAAGGCTATCGGGCCGCCGCGTCCGCGCCACGCGGGGGTACGGCGTGCCGCCGCCGCGTACCGCTTCGTGCCGGAGTGTCCGGGGCCCGTACGGCGGGCCTAGGCCACTTTCTCCTTGGGGCGGCCGCCCTTGGGGCCCGGGCGGCTGCGGGCCGCCGACAGCAGGCCGCGGACCGAGAGGAACGCCCCGAGGGCCAGGAACCCGGCGGCCACGGACATGCCGAGGGTGCCGTTCAGGGGCAGGGCGATGCCGATCCCGCCGCCCACCACCCACGCCATCTGCAGCGCCGTCTCGGAGCGGGCGAAGGCCGAGGTCCGCACCAGCTCCGGCACGTCCCGCTGGATCAGCGCGTCGAGGGACAGCTTCGACAGGGCCTGGGTGAGGCCCGCGACCGCGCCGAGGACGGCGACCATGAGCCCGCCGAAGAAGATCGCCGCGAGGACCGCCGTACCGCAGACCACGGTGATCATCGTGGCGATGATCACCTCCGGTTTGTGGCCCCGGTCCCGGAGCAGGGAGCCGGCCGCCGTACCGCAGGCGTTGCCCGTACCCGCCGCCACGCCCACGATGCCGAGGGAGACGGCGGCGCTCTGCCCGGACAGCGGGTGCTCGCGCAGCAGGAACGCCAGGAAGAAGATCAGGAAACCCGACAGCATCCGCTGGGCCGCGTTCGCCTGCAGGCCGTGCAGCACCGACGGGCCCACCGTCCGCAGGCTCGGCTTCTTCTCGCCGTGCGTCAGCAGGTGCGCCCGCCGCTCGCCCTTCGCGGAGTCCACCTTGTGCGGCATCCGCAGCGCCCAGAACGTGCCGAGCAGGAACAGCGCGCACGCCCCGTACAACGGGTAGCGCGGCCCGATCAGCTGGAGCCCCGCCCCGATGGGCGCGGCGATGCCCGTGGCGAGGAGCCCGGCCAGGGTGACGCGGGAGTTCGCCTTCACGAGGGAGAAGTTCGGTGGGAGGAGGCGGGGCACGACGGCGCTGCGGACCACCCCGTACGCCTTCGAGGCCACGAGCACCCCGAGCGCGGCCGGGTACAGCTCCAGACCGCCCGTCGCCACCGCCCCCGACATCATGACCGCGAGGACCGCCCGGGTCAGCATCGCGCCCGCCATCGCCGCCCGCCGCCCGTGCGGGATGCGGTCCAGGAGCGGGCCGATCACGGGGGCGAGGAGCGTGAAGGGGGCCATCGTGACGGCCAGGTAGAGCGCGACGCGGCCGCGGGCCTCGTCGGTCGGCACGGAGAAGAACACGGTGGAGGCGAGGGCGACGGTGATCATGACGTCCCCGGCGCCGTTCACGGCGTGCAGCTCGATCAGCTTCCCGAGCCCCGACTCGCCCGCCCCGTGCGCGTGCGTCGCCTTCCGGATGCCCTTCGCGGTCCCGGTGAACGGCAGGTGCAGGGCACGTCCCACCTTCCGGCCCGCTCGGCGGAGCGGCCCGGCGGGATCGTGTGATCGTACGGGGGACCGTGCGGCTGCCACTCCGTCATAGTGCCCCACCCGCGCGCCGGACGAACCGTGGCGCGGCGGGGGAGACCCGGGAAGGGAGCCGCTTCGTGGGGCGCGGGGTGGCCGCGATCCGGGTCACTTGGGACGGGCAGGTGGGCTGAGGCCCGCGAACGGGGTAGCGTGCGTAGCGCGTCACCGGCGGAATCTCTCGGCCGCGCGCCTCTTCGGCATCCCGCAGAATGGATGGCGTTAGGTGTGCCCGAGACGCGCGAGACAAGTCGGGTGCGGACGTCGATGCGGCCCTCTGGTCCGCTCCGCCCGCCGCCCGTGGCTTCGCTCCCGCCCCTCGGCCGGCGCACCCGTGAGACGGCGTAGGAGAGAAGCGAGACCTGTGAGTGCTGCGACGACGCGAAGCGGTACCCCGCGTACCCCGCGAGCCACGCGTACCCCCGACCGCCTGTGCGCCGAGGCCGTAGACCTCGCGCGGGAGGCCGCCGAGGAGGCGGCCGCGCCCGGCATCGTCGGCGCACACGTCGAGGTGGTCGCGGAGGGCGACCGCGTCGTCACGCACTACTTCGAGTCCAAGGAGCCCGGCTACCGGGGCTGGCGCTGGGCGGTGACCGTCACCCGCGCCTCCCGTGCCAAGAACGTCACGCTTGACGAAACCGTCCTGCTGCCGGGCGCGGACGCCCTCCTCGCCCCCGAGTGGGTGCCGTGGAGCGAGCGCCTCCGCCCCGGCGACATGGGCCCGGGCGACCTCCTCCCCACCGAGCAGGACGACCTGCGCCTGGAGCCCGGCTACTCGGGCGAGGACGCCCCGCCGCCGAACTCCGTCGTCTCGGAGGAGATGTCCGAGCACCTCGACGAGGAGGACGCCGAGCTCACCTCGCGCACCCCCTCCCGCGGCGCCATCGCCGCCGTCGCGGACGAACTCGGCATGCGCCGGGCGCGGGTCCTCTCCCGCTACGGCCTCCACGTCGCCGCGGACCGCTGGGACGAGGCCTTCGGCGCCAAGACCCCCATGGCCCAGGCCGCCCCCGCCTCCTGCGAGTCCTGCGCCTTCCTGGTCCCGCTGGCCGGCTCCCTCAAGCAGGCCTTCGGCATCTGCGCCAACGAGTTCTCCCCCGCCGACGGCCGCGTCGTCTCCCTCGCCTACGGCTGCGGCGGCCACTCCGAAGCCGCCGTCATGCCCAAGCCCCCCCGCCCCGCCCCTCCCGTCCTCGACTCCATGGCCACCGACGCCTTCCCCCTCCGCCCCGCCAAGGACTCCGGCTCCACCACCGAACCCGACGCGGCGTCGGAGGACCTGGGCCACTCGTAGCCCCCGCGCGTCCCGTCGCCCCCGCCGGGCCTGGTGCGGGGCGCCCACTCCGGGCCTCCCGCCCCGGCGGACCCGCGCTGCCCGGCGTACGAGCCCGCGCACCGCGGCGCGACCCTCACCCCGCCGGGCAGCGCCCCCCCGTGTGGGCCCGCGCCCGCCTGGGGCTTCGCCCCGCCTCGTGTGGGGCCCGCGCCCGCCTGGGGCTCCGCCCCGCGCCCGTGTGGGGCCCGCGCCCGGCGGGGCGGTGCGCTTCGCCTGGGGCTTCGCCCCCGCCCAGTGTGGGGCCCGCCCCCGCCCGTGTGGGCCGCGCGCCCGGCGGGGCGGTGCGCTTCGTTCACCCCCGTGTGGGCAATCGTCCCGCTGGGCGGGACGGGTGGGCACACGGGACGGCGCCCTTAGCGGCGCCTCCGCGTTCCGCGCCTGAACCCGCACCACCGGTGACGGCGCACACGGGGTGCGGGTCCGGGCTCGGAAGCCTCTGGCGCCGGCAGGGCGCGGGTCCGTTGTGCCCACCCGTTCCGCCCCGGCGGAGCGATGGCCCACAACGGGGGGTGGTGGCCGTTGAGGGTGGGTCCCGCCCCGGCGGAGCGATGGCCCACAACGGGGGGCGGCGGCCGTTGAGGGTGGGTACCGCCCCGGCGGAACGATTGCACACAACGGCGGCGGGGCGCAGCCCACAACGGGCGGCGCGCGGCGGCCCCGGGCCCGGTCGCCGCAGGCCCCGCCGGCCGCGCTCGGACGCCGCCGACGCATCCGTATCAGGCGGGAAAACCACAGGTCAGGGCGCCGAAACGGCGAACGACCCCGCGCGCCCCCACCCCCCGACGTGCCCCCGGCGCCCCCGTGCCGCGCCGCGCGGTACCTTCGGGCCCCGGGCTGAATGGTCCGGGAGGACAGCCCCGTAGAACCGAAGAGTGGAGTCAGACGTGAGCGTCAGCGTCCGGACGACGACCGACGGAACCGATCCCTTCGGCACCGCACGGCTGCGGCGGGGGGTGCTCGACGCGTGGGGCGCGAGTCCGGCGCGGTTCAGGGAGGACGCGAACGCCGAGGAGGACCTGGCGCTGGGCGGCTACCGGGACCGCCTGGTCGTGGAGCTCGCGCAGAACGCCGCCGACGCCGCCCACCGCGCCGGCGTCACCGGCCGCCTCCGCCTGACGCTGCACCCCGCGGACCAGGAGGGCCCCGCGGTCCTCGCCGCCGCGAACACCGGCGCGCCCCTGGACGCCGCGGGCGCCGAGTCGCTGTCGACCCTCCGGGCGTCCGCGAAGCGCGAGCAGACGCACGGCGCGGTCGGCCGCTTCGGCGTCGGCTTCGCGGCCGTCCTGGCCGTGACCGACGAGCCCGCCGTCCTCGGCCGGCACGGCGGCGTCCGCTGGTCCCTGGCCGAGGCGCGCGAGCTGGCCGCCGAGGCGGCCAGGTACAGCCCGGGCCTCGGCGACGAACTGCGGCGCCGCGACGGCCACGTACCCCTCCTCCGTCTCCCGCTGCCCGCCGAGGGCACCGCGCCCGACGGCTACGACACCGTCGTCGTCCTCCCGCTGCGGGACGCCGCCGCCGAGGACCTGGCGGAGCGGCTCCTCGCGGCCGTCGACGACGCTCTGCTGCTCACTCTTCCGGGTATCTCCGAGGTCGTCGTGGAGACGGCCGCGGGCGTGCGGACGCTCCGCCGCTCCGAGGAGGACGGATACGTCCGCGTCGACGACTCCACCACCGGCGGCAACCGCTGGCGGACCGTCACCCACGGCGGCCCCCTCGACCCCGACCTCCTGAAGGACCGCCCGGTCGAGGAGCGGCTCCGCCCGCACTGGTCGGTCACCTGGGCCGTACCGGTGGACGCCGAAGGGGCCCCGAAGTACCCCCGTACGACCCCCGTCGTGCACGCGCCGACCCCCACCGACGAGCCCCTCGGCATCCCCGCCCTCCTCATCGCGTCGCTCCCGCTGGACACCGCCCGGCGGCACCCGGCGCCGGGGCCGCTCACCGAGTTCCTGGTGCAGCGGGCGGCCGACGCGTACGCCGAACTCCTCGCCGACTGGGACCCGGTGACGACCGCGACCCTCGACCTGGTCCCCGGCCCCCTCGGCAAGGGGCACATCGACGGGGCGCTGCGCGCGGCGATCCTGGACCGGCTGCCGAGGGTGGCGTTCCTGGCCCCGGCCGCGCCGTCCGAGGAGCTGCCGGCGCTCCGCCCGATCGAGGCGGAGGTCGTGGAGGGCGCGGGCGCCGGGACCGTCGACGTCCTCGCAGAGGTCTTCCCGACGCTCCTGCCCGCCGGTTTCGAGCGCCGCCCCGAGCTCCGCACCCTCGGCGTCGGCCGCGTCCCCCTCACCGAGGCGATCGACCGCCTGGCCGGGGTCGACAGGCCTGCGGCGTGGTGGTGGCGGCTGTACGACTCGCTCGCGGGCGTCGACCCGGACCGTCTGACGGGCCTTCCGGTGCCGCTCGCGGAGACCGAGGAGGGGGCGAGGATCCGTACGACGATCGGCCCCCGCCAGGTCCTCCTGCCGCAGGACCGCACCCCGGCCGAGCTGACCCGGCTCGGCCTGAAGGTGGCGCACCCGGAGGCGGCCCACCCGCTCCTGGAGAAGCTGGGCGCCCTGCCGGCGACGCCCCGCGCGGTCCTGACGACCCCGCAGGTGCGGGCGGCGGTCGCCGCCTCCCTCGAAGCGGGGGAGGTCTGGGACGAGGAGACCGACGCCCTCGACGCGGAGGAACTGGCCGAGACCGTCCTCGCCCTCGTCCGGGACGCGGAGCTCGACCCCGGCGAGGAGCCGTGGCTCGGTGCGCTCGCCCTCCCCGACGAGGACGGCGAACTGTCTCCGGCGGGCGAACTGGTCCTCCCCGGCTCGGCGTTCGCGGCCGTCATGCGCGAGGACGAACTCGCCTTCGTCGACGCCGAAATGGCCGCCCGCTGGGGCGAACAGCCCCTCGCCGCCTGCGGGGTCCTCGCCAACTTCACCCTGGTCCGCGCGACCGACCTGGTCCTCGACCCGGACGAGGTCGAGCCCCGGGAGGGCGACTACCCGGAGCCGGACGACGCCGGACTCCTCGACGCGGTCGACGTGTGGTGCGAGGACGTCCTCGACCGGCTGCCCCCGACGCACGTGCCGCCGGTGGCGACGGAGATCGTGGCCGTACGGGACCTGGACCTGGTCGACGACGACGCCTGGCCGCAGGCCCTCGCGCTCCTCGCGCAGCCGCCGCTGCGGGACGCCCTGACCCAGCCCGTACGGGTCCTCCTCCCGGACGGCCGGACGGAGACCGTCCGCCCGTACACGGCCTGGTGGCTGCGCGACCACCCCGTCCTGGACGGCCGCCGCCCGGCGGGCCTGCGCGCCGAGGGCTCGGACCCGCTCCTCGCCGGCCTGTACGACTCCGCCGACGCGACCGGCTTCGAGGACGAGCAGGTCCTCCGCGCCCTGGGCGTCCGCACCTCGGTCGCGGCCCTCCTCGACGAGCCGGGCGGCGCGGCGGAACTCCTGGCCCGTCTCGCGGACCCGGCGCGGGAGGTGACGGCCCCCCAGCTGCATGCCCTGTACACGGCCCTGGCGGACCTGGACCCCGAGCAGGTGACGCTCCCCGACGACCTGCGCGCGGTCGTGGACGGTGCCCTGGTCGTCGTCGAGGCCTCGGAGGCCCTCGTGGCGGACGCCCCCGACCTCCTGCCGCTGGCCGCCGGCCTCCCGCTCCTCCCGGTCTCCCCGTCCCGCGCGGACGACCTGGCCGAGCTCTTCCAGATCCGCCGCCTGAGCGAGGCGGTGGAGGCCGAGGTCACGACGGTCGGCGAGGAGCACGAGGTCCCGGCGTCGGTCCACGCCCTCCTCGGCCCCGCCACCCCCTCCTCGTACGTCGAGCACGAGGAACTCCGCGCCGGCGGCACCGAACTCGACTGGCGTCACACCCAGGACGGCGTCGTCCACGCCGCCACCCTGGAGGGCGTCGCCGCCGGCCTCGCCTGGGCCGCCGGCCAGTGGCCCCGCCGCTTCGAGGTCGCCGCCCTCCTGGAGGACCCGACGAGGACGGCGGAACTGGCCAGGGACAGGTGGTTCGACTGACGGCGCGGCGGCGGGGCCGCACCGAACGGCCCTGGTAGAGACCTGAGTGGCGGCGCGCGGAGACCGGCCGCCGCCCTCACCCCTCTCCCAGGAGGCCCCCATGCCCCAGGTACGCGTCAACGGCGTGAACCTCGCGTACGACTCCGTGGGCGAAGGCGAACCCCTCGTCCTCGTCCACGGTTCGTGGAACGACCACCACAGCTGGCAGCCGGCGATCGAGGCGGACATCCGCGCGTCCTTCACCGCGGTCGCGTACGACCGCCGAGGCCACGGACAGAGCGAGAAGGTGCCGGGCCAGGGCACCCGGAGGCAGGACGAGGACGACCTCGCCGCGCTGATCGAGGAGCTCTTCGACGGCCCCGCGCACGTCGCCGGCAGCTCCTTCGGCGCGTCGATCGCCCTCGGCCTGGCCGCCCGCCGACCCGAGCTGTTCCGCACGGTCACGGTCCACGAGCCGCCGCTCGTGGGCGTCGTGGCCGACGACCACGCGGCCATGTCGGAACTGCAGCGGACGTTCGTCTCCTTCGACGCCATCCTCGACCACCTCCGCAAGGGGGAGGACGAGCCGGCCGCGCACCTGTTCGTGGAGGAGGTGGCGATGGGCCCCGGCATGTGGGACAAGCTCCCGGCCCCGATCCGGGAGACGTTCGTGGCCAACGCCCAGACCTGGCTGGACGAGCAGAACGACCCGCACTGGGCCGAACTCGACCTCGAAGGCCTCTCCGCCTGCCAGGCCCCCGTCCTCCTGAGCCGCGGCACCGAGAGCCCCGCCTGGTTCGGCACGGTCCTGGACCGCCTGGCGGTGGTCCTGCCGAAGGCCCGCCAGCAGACCTTCGAGGGCGCGGGCCACATCCCGCACATCACGCACCCGGAGGAGTACGCGCGGGTCGTGACGGACTTCATCAGGACGGCGGGAGGGGGCGACTGAGAGGGCTGACCGGACCGGGCCTCGGCCCGGTCCGGTCAGCCCGGCCCGGAGGCCGGTCAGACCCTCCCGTGCCGGCCCTTCCACCCGGCGAGGCGGTCGTACAGGGGCCGCTCCGTCCGGGTGGGGAGGGCCTTCCGGGCCGAACGCGCGGCCGGCTGGGTCTCGCAGTTGGCCACGATGTCCGTCCCGCCCTCCCCGTCGCAGTCGTCGACGCCCGCCTGGCCGTCGAGGGTGTCGTCGGCGGGGCCGCCGCGCAGGAAGTCGTCGCCGTCGCCGCCGCGCAGGACGTCCCGCCCGCCGGCGGTGCCGAGCGTCTGGCTCCAGTCCGAGTTGTCGCCGAAGATCCGGTCGTCGCCGCCGCGGCCCTCGATCCGGTCGTTGCCCGCGGTGGCGCCGGTGGGGTCGACGAGGGTGCTGTCACCGATGAGGACGATCTCGCCCGTGCTGCCGCCGAGGATCGTGTCGTTGCCGGAGCCGACCGCGGTGCCGCCGGACGTGTGGTCGCCGACGGCGCCGAACGCGCCGTCCGCTCCCAGGTCGATCAGGTCGTCGCCGCCGGCCCCGCTCGCGTCGCCGAACGGCGCGAAGCTGTCCCCCGTGACGTCGCCGAGGGTGCCGGGGCCTTCGAGCAGGACGTCGTCCCCGGCGCCCGTCGCGCCGTAGTAGCCGAGCGAGTCCCCGATGATGACGTCCTCCCCGTTGCCGCCGATGATCCGGTCCGGGGCGCCGCCGTTGGCGTGGTCGCCTTGGTCGTCCCCGTACAGGACGTCGTCGCCGTCCCCGCCGACGAGGACGTCGGGGGAGGCGCCGTTGGCGGTGCCCTGCGTCGCCGAGTTGTCCCCGAGCAGGAAGTCGTTCCCGGTCCCGCCGTCGAGGTAGTCCCGGCCGGTGGCGCTGGTGACGTCGCCGGTGTACGCGCGCTCGTCGCCGCCCAACTCGTCGTTTCCGGCGTCGCCGTAGACCCGGTCGTCGCCGGTCCCGCCGGAGACGAGGTCGTCGCCGTCGCCGCCGTGGACGTAGTCGTTGCCGCCCAGGCCGCAGATCTTGTCGTTGCCGCCCTTGCCGTCGATGACGTCGTTGCCGGGCGTGCCGATGATGACGTCGTCGCCCGGGGTGCCGATGGTGCCGGTGACGGTGGCGGCGGCCTCGAAACAGGTGGGCGCGGCGGAGGCGGGCCCCCCGGCGGCGACGGTGAGCGCCGCGGCGACGAGCGCCGGGGCGCAGAGGAGGCCGAGGGTGCGGAGGCGCGCGGTCGGGCGGACGGTGGTTCTGCGGGGCATGGGGTTCCCTTCCCGTGGGGGAGACGGAGGAGAGCGAGCGAGCGCGATCGCCGAGGGGCGGTCGCGTTGCGTGATGTCTGCCCCGCATAGGGGGTGCCGTCATGTACGGAGAGTGATTTCACCCGATGAGTAGGCGGTCGGCGGCCACCCGCGCGACGGGCTGGGCCGGATCGAGAGATGCGTCGGAAAGTTTTGACGCGTCGGAAAATCCCGACGTATCGTGGGCGTCATGCCGACCGACGTGTTCGGCGTACTGGCCAACCCGGTACGCCGCAAACTGCTCGAAACCCTGCGGGAAGGGCCTCGCTCCACAGGTGAGCTGGCCGGGATGTTCGAGCTCGGGAGGCCCGCGGTCTCCGAGCACCTGGCGGTGCTCCGTACCGCGGGACTGGTGCGCGAGGAGCCCCGCGGGCGGCACCGCTTCTACCACCTCGAACCGGCCCGTCTGGCCGAGGTGGGCGAGTGGCTGCACCCGTTCGAGCACTACTGGAAGCAGCGCCTGGACGCGCTGGCCCGACTCCTGGACGAGGAACCCGAGACGCCATGACCGAGAGCAACACGATCACCTGCGAGAAGTTCCTGCCCCACGCCCCCGCGGCGGTATGGAAGGCCCTGACCGACCCCGACCTGCACGCCCGCTGGTGGGCCGCCGGCGACGTCAAGCCCGTCGTCGGGCACCGCTTCACCCTCGACATGGGCGACTTCGGCCAGCAGCCCTGCGAGGTGACCGCCGTCGACCCCGAGCGACTCCTCGCCTACCGCTTCGCCGAGGGCACCCTCGACACCACCCTCACCTGGACCCTGCACCCGGAACCCCGGGGCACCCGCCTCGTCCTCACCCACACCGGCTTCGACCTCGACTCCCCCCTGGGCCGCCGGGCGTACGAGGGCATGGGCAGGGGCTGGCCCCACGTCCTGGACCGCCTGGAGGCCGCACTCCTCCGAGCCTGAGCGTCCGGTGGCTTCGGGTGCGTGAAGTGCGGGCCGGGCGGGCCGGGCCCGCCCCGGGGGTCAAGGAGGCGGCACCCTCGACGAGCCCCGCCCGGCGCCGGGGACGCAGGGCCCGCCGCCCGGCCGCGCCTCACGTCGGGAACCGTCTGCCCACCCACCGCCACGCCAGTTCCAGCAGCGCCGAGCCCGCCGCCGCGATGGCGACCGCCGTCCACGGCATCGTCACGCCGACCAGTTTCAGGGCGAAGAAGTCCTGGAGCCAGGGGACGGCGAGGACGAGGAGGAAGGCGGCGGCCATGGTGGCGACGAGGGTGACGCGCCACCAGGTGTAGGGGCGGGCGATGATCGCGAGGACCCACATGGAGACGAGGAAGAGGGTGAGGGTGGCCGCGCTGGTCTCGGCGCCGAGGGCGTCCGGGCCGGTGTAGTGGTGGCGGGCCAGGAGGTAGGTGGTGAAGGTGGCGGCGGCCGCGATGACGCCGCCGGGGATCGCGTACCGCATCACCCGGCGGACGAAGTTCGGTTTCGCGCGCTCCTTGTTGGGGGCGAGGGCGAGGAAGAAGGCCGGGACGCCGATCGTGAGGGTGGAGAGCAGGGTCAGGTGGCGGGGGAGGAAGGGGTACTCCACCTGGGAGACGACCACCAGGATCGCCAGGAGGACCGAGTAGACCGTCTTCGTGAGGAAGAGCGTCGCCACGCGGGTGATGTTGCCGATGACCCGGCGGCCTTCGGCCACCACCGAGGGGAGCGTCGCGAAGCTGTTGTCCAGGAGGACGATCTGGGCCACCGCCCGCGTCGCCTCCGAGCCCGAGCCCATCGAGACGCCGATGTCGGCGTCCTTGAGGGCGAGGACGTCGTTGACGCCGTCGCCCGTCATGGCGACCGTGTGGCCGTGGGACTGGAGCGCCGCCACCATGTCCCGCTTCTGCTGCGGGGTGACGCGGCCGAAGACCGCGTTCTCGTCGAGGACCTTCGCCATGTCCTCCCGCGTGGCCGGCAGGTGGCGGGCGTCGACCGTGTTCTCCGCGCCCGGCATGTCCAGCTTTCCGGCGACCGCGCCGACCGAGACGGCGTTGTCGCCGGAGATGACCTTGGTGGCGACGTTCTGGTCGGCGAAGTAGGCGAGGGTGTCGGCGGCGTCGGGGCGCAGGCGCTGTTCCAGGACGACGAGGGCCGTGGGGCGGGTGTCGGCGGCGACCTCGGGGGAGTCGAGTTCCCGGGTGGCGCGGGTCAGGAGGAGGACCCGCAGGCCCTGTTCGTTGAGGTGGTCGATCTCCGGGAGGGCCGGGTCCTCCGGCTTCAGGAGGACGTCCGGGGCGCCGAGGAGCCAGGTGGAGTTCTCGCCGTCGCCCTCGCTGAACGACGCGCCGCTGTACTTGCGGGCGGAGGAGAAGGGCAGGCTTTCCGTGCAGCGCCACTCCACCGTGTCCGGGTAGGCGTCGATGATGGCCTGGAGGGAGGCGTTCGGGCGCGGGTCCGATTCGCCCAGGGCGCCCAGGACCTTCCGTACGTACGTCTCGTCCGAGCCGTTCAGGGCCCGCAGTTCCGTGACGTCCATGCCGCCCTCGGTGAGCGTGCCCGTCTTGTCCAGGCAGACCACGTCGACGCGGGCCAGGCCCTCGATCGCCGGGAGTTCCTGCACGAGGCACTGCTTGCGGCCGAGGCGGATCACGCCGATCGCGAAGGCGACGGAGGTGAGGAGGACGAGGCCCTCGGGGATCATCGGGACGATGCCGCCGACCGTGCGGGCGACGGCGTCCTTGACGTTGTCGTCCTTGACCACCAGCTGGCTGATGACGAGGCCGATCGCGGTGGGGACCATCATCCACGTCACGTACTTGAGGATCGTGGAGATGCCCGTGCGCAGCTCGGAGTGGACGAGGGTGAAGCGGGAGGCCTCCTCGGCGAGCTGGGCGGCGTACGCCTCGCGGCCGACCTTGGTGGCGGTGAAGGCGCCGCCGCCGGCGACCACGAACGAGCCGGACATCATGCGGTCGCCCGGTCTCTTCACGACCGGGTCCGCCTCGCCGGTGAGGAGCGACTCGTCGATCTCCAGGCTGTCGGCCTCCGCGACCTCGCCGTCCACGACGACCTTGTCGCCCGGTCCGAGTTCGATGAGGTCGCCGAGGACGATCTCGGAGGTGGAGATCTCGGCGGCCCTGCCGTCGCGCCGGACGGTGGGTTTCGCCTCGCCGATGACGGCGAGCCCGTCGAGGGTCTTCTTGGCGCGGAGCTCCTGGATGATGCCGATGCCGGTGTTCGCGATGATCACGAAGCCGAAGAGGCTGTCCTGGATCGGCGCGACGAAGAGCATGATCACCCACAGCACGCCGATGATCGCGTTGAAGCGGGTGAAGACGTTCGCGCGGACGATCTCCGCGGTCGAGCGGGAGCTCCGTACGGGGACGTCGTTGACCTCGCCGCGGGCGAGGCGTTCGGCGACCTCGGCGGAGGTCAGCCCGGCGGGGCGGTGCACGACGGGCGGCCCGGTCGCCGCCGTCCCGCTGCCGGTCGTGTCGATCTTCGCCCGCTGAGTCATGTTTTCGACGGTACGACCGGTTTCGGCCGTTCACCTGCCGAGGAGGGCGAAGGGGCAGGCCGGGGGGTGCCCCGGTGTTACGCGTGGTCCCCGTCGGAGGTCCGCTGCGCCGCCGCGTGCCGCTTGATCGCCGCGTCCCGCTTCCGTACGTACCAGATGCCGATCAGGCCGAGACCCGCTCCGGCCAGGCAGGTCCACACCCACCAGGTGAGGTCCCGGTCGTCGAACCAGCCGTAGAAGGGGACCTGGACGAGGAAGAGGACGAACCAGAGGATCGTTCCGCCGGTGATGGTGGCGACGACCGGCCCTTCGAGGGGCTCGGGTGCCTCGTGCTTCGGTGTCCACTTCGCCATGGGGCTCAGTCTAGGTGGCCCGTTTTCGTGTCTACGCGCGGAGATGGACTCTCGCTCGTTCATGTGTTCATACTGAAACGGTTTGCCTCTGGCGGGTTCCACTCGTATGAACCGCCAAAAAGGACTTCTCAGAACCTCCGAAGAGGAACCCCCATGAGCTCGACGGCCACCGCCAAGGCCACGCCCCCGGAGACCCCCCAGGACCAGGGCTCCGTCTCCGGCCTCGACCGCTACTTCAAGATCTCCGAGCGCGGCTCCACCGTGGCCCGTGAGATCCGTGGCGGCTTCGCCACCTTCTTCGCGATGGCCTACATCATCGTGCTGAACCCGATCATCCTCGGCAGCGCCAAGGACATGTACGGGCACCAGCTCGACAGCGGCCAGCTCGTCACCGCCACCGTCCTCACGGCGGCGTTCACGACCCTCCTCATGGGCGTCATCGGCAACGTGCCGATCGCGCTGGCCGCCGGCCTCGGCGTCAACACGGTCGTCGCGCTCCAGCTCGCGCCGAAGATGTCCTGGCCGGACGCCATGGGCATGGTCGTCCTCGCCGGCATCGTCGTGATGCTGCTCGTCGCCACCGGCCTGCGCGAGCGCGTCATGAACGCCGTCCCGGTCGGCCTGCGCAAGGGCATCGCGATCGGCATCGGCCTCTTCATCATGCTCATCGGCCTCGTCGACTCGGGCTTCGTCTCCCGCATCCCCGACGCCGCGCACACCACCGTCCCGCTCCAGCTCGGCGCCGACGGCCACCTCACCGGCTGGCCGGTGCTCGTCTTCATCCTGGGCACGCTGCTCACCCTCGCGCTGATCATCCGCAAGGTGCCGGGCGCGATCCTCATCTCGATCGTCGCCATGACGATCGTGGCCATGGTGATCAACGCGGTCGCGAAGGTTCCGTCGTGGGGCCTCACCACTCCCGAGTGGCCGGGCAACCCCGTCGCCTCGCCCGACTTCGGCCTCGTCGGCAAGGTCAGCCTCTTCGGCGGCTTCGACAAGGTCGGCGTCCTCACCGGCGTCCTGTTCGTCTTCACCGTCCTGCTGTCCTGCTTCTTCGACGCGATGGGCACGATCCTCGGCGTCGGCGACGAGGCCAAGCTGATCGACGAGGACGGCAACTTCCCCGGCATCAACAAGGTCCTCCTCGTCGACGGCCTGGCCGTCGCCTCCGGCGGCGCGACCTCCTCCTCGGCCACCACCTGCTTCGTGGAGTCCACGGCGGGCGTCGGCGAGGGGGCCCGTACGGGCCTCGCCTCGGTCGTGACCGGCGGTCTGTTCTCGGTGGCGCTGTTCCTCACGCCGCTCGCGACCATGGTGCCGTCGCAGGCGGCGACCCCCGCGCTGCTCGCGGTGGGCTTCCTGATCCTGGCCGGGTCGATCAAGGAGATCGACTGGAGCGACTTCACCATCGCGGTGCCGGCGTTCCTGGCCATGGTGATGATGCCGTTCACGTACTCGATCACGAACGGCATCGGCATCGGCTTCATCGCCTTCAGCGTGCTGCGGCTCGCGGCCGGCCGGGGCCGTGAGGTCCCGGTGGCCATGTACGTCGTGTCGGCGGTCTTCGTCTTCTACTACGCGATGCCGGCGCTCGGCCTCACGTGATCGCGGGGCGGGTCGACCGCCCCGTAGAACTTCTCCGTCTCGTCGACGGCGGTCTTGAACCGCTCGTCGAAGTCCTCTCGAATGAGCGTCCGGGCCACGTAGTCCTGGACGCTCATTCCTCTTTTCGCGGCGTGACTCCTGAGCCGGTCGAGCAGCTCACTGTCGATGCGCAGGCTGAGCACTGTCGATCCCATGCCGTTCAGGGTCGGGGGAGCCGGGGGCTCTTTGCGTCACTTTCCGGATCCGACTCACTCATTTGGGTGATGCATGGATGCCGAAGCGTGATCTGCCGGGCCCTGCGCCGCCCCTTCGGTAGGGGTGTGGCGGGTGTGATGCGTGCTACCCCTGCCACCTCCCGTTGGTATTTAGACAGAGTAATGAGTTAGGCTAACGAACATGCCAGATCTGTCCCACGGCACCGCCGACGACGCCGCGGCCGTGAACGCGCTCCGCTCCTCCGTCATGCGACTGGGCCGACGTCTCAAGCACCAGCGCGTCGACGAGTCGCTGAGCCCCACCGAGATGTCGGTGCTCGGCACCCTGTCGCTCTGCGGCTCCGCCACCCCCGGTGAGCTGGCCCGCAAGGAGCACGTCCAGCCGCCCTCGATGACCCGCATCGTCGCGCTGCTCGAAGCCAAGGGACTGGTCCGGCTGGAGCCGCACCCCGACGACCGCCGGCAGAAGGTCGTCAGCCAGACCGAGCAGGCCGAAGCCATGCTCGAAGAGTCCCGCCGCAAGCGGAACGCCTGGCTGGCCGCCCTCGCCGAAGGCCTGGACGAGGACGAATGGGCGAAGCTGCGCGCGGCCGCCCCGGTCCTGGAGAAGCTCGCCCATCTCTGAACCGATGCGCCAAGGAGGCGACGCACTTTGAGTACGGGACACGGAGCAGCAGACTCCGCACCCGTCCATCAACCCACCCCCGACACCCGCGGGCGGGGAGGAACCCTCTTCGGGGACACCTTCTCCTCGCTCGGGATCCGGAACTACCGGCTGTTCTTCACCGGAGCGATCGTCTCCAACACCGGTACGTGGATGGCCCGGATCACCCAGGACTGGCTGGTCCTGAGCCTCACCGGCTCGGCCGCCGCCGTCGGCATCACGACGGCCCTGCAGTTCCTGCCGATGCTGCTCTTCGGGCTGTACGGCGGTGTCATCGCCGACCGCTACCCGAAGCGGCGCCTGCTGCTCGTCAGCCAGGCCGCCCTCGGGCTGTGCGGGCTCGCGCTCGCCGCGCTCACCCTCTCCGGATCCATCCAGGTCTGGCACGTGTACGTGATCGCGTTCCTGCTCGGCATGGTGACCGTCGTCGACAACCCCGCCCGGCAGACCTTCGTCTCCGAGATGGTCGGCCCCGAGCAGCTCCGCAACGCCGTCTCCCTGAACTCCGCGAACTTCCAGTCCGCGCGGCTCGTCGGGCCCGCCGTCGCCGGTGTCCTCATCGCCGGGGTCGGCAGCGGATGGGCCTTCCTGCTCAACGGCCTCTCCTTCCTCGCGCCCCTCGTGAGCCTGCTGCTCATGCGGACGGGCGAGCTCCACAAGGTGGAGCGCGTCTCGCGCGGCAAGGGCCAGCTGCGGGAGGGGCTGCGGTACGTGGCAGGGCGGCCGGACCTGATCTGGCCGATCGTCCTCGTCGGCTTCATCGGCACCTTCGGGTTCAACTTCCCGATCTGGCTCACCGCCTTCTCCGGCGAGGTCTTCCACGTCGGCGCCGGCTCGTACGGCCTCCTCAACACCCTCATGGCGGCCGGCTCCCTCGTGGGCGCCCTCGCCGCCGCCCGCCGCGGCTCGACCCGGCTGCGGATGCTGGTGACCGCCGCCGCCGTCTTCGGCGTCCTGGAGGTCGCGGCGGCCCTGTCGCCGACGTTCTGGCTGTTCGCGCTGCTGCTCGTGCCCATCGGCATGATCGGCCTCACGGTCAACATCACCGCGAACTCGGCCGTCCAGATGGCCACCGACCCCGCCATGCGGGGCCGGGTCATGAGCCTCTACATGATGGTCTTCGCCGGCGGCACCCCGATCGGCGCCCCGCTCCTCGGCTGGGTCACCGACACCTACGGCGCCCGCGTCGGCTTCGCCACGGGCGGCGTGATCTCCCTCGTGGCGGCGGTCGGCATCGGCCTCGTCCTCGCCCGCGTCGGCGGCCTCAAGGTCGCGATGGGCTGGCACCACGGGCACCCGCGGGTCCGGTTCGTCCCGCGCGAGCAGCTGGCGACGGCCGCGTAGGCGCGGGCGTCCGGCCGGCCTGAAGGTGCCGGGCCCCCCTTGACCTCTCGCTCGCGCGTGCGAAGATCGCCGGGCCGTGCAGGTGATGATCAAGGAAAAGGGGGGCTTGCACGCCCATGCCGCTGACCCGCCGCAACGTCCTGACCGCGATGGCCGCCGCTCCGGTCCTCGCGCCCGCCCTCGCTCCCGCCGGAGCCGCGCAGGCGGCCGTCCCGCAGACGGCCCTCCCGACGGCCGAGCCCGCGGTCTGGCCCGCCGCCGTCACCCTGCCCGAGGGGCACAGGTTCGACCTGAAGTCCCAGCCCGCCGATCTGCTCGGCAGGGAGATCCTCCTCGAACACACCAGGGTGCACCAGCAGGTCGCCTTCGACCCGGTGACCGGCCTGGCCTATGCCGTACAGCTCATGAGCGGCGGCCGCCGCCTCCCGGACGAGGACCCGAACGCTCCCGCGCTGTCCACGACGGACCGCAACCAGCGGGGCGACCTCTGCGTCAACCAGCTCGCGCCCGACGGCACGGTCCTCGCCGTCATGCACCTGCGGGGCTTCGGCCACGGCGGCGGACTCGGCGTCGAGCACGTCGACGGCACGCCCTGGCTCTGGCTGGAGACCGACGCGGACCGCGTCGCCGAGGGCTTCGCCTACGGCAGGCACATCGGCCGGATCGCGTTCACGCCCGGTGCCGTCGTCGACGCGGGGAGCAGCCTCGTCGAGGTCTTCGACCCCGTCCCCGGCGCCTCGTCCGTCACCCCGGCCCTGGACCTCGACCACGGCCGCATCGCGGTCCGCCACGTGTCGTCGACCGGCGCCGCGGAGTACCGCGTCTACGGGCTCGACGCCTTCAAGAACCGCGTCTTCACCCCGGACCGCAGCTTCCCGGCGCAGTACACCACCCAGTCCTGGTGCCTGTACGGGAACCTCCTCTACCAGAACCAGGGCAGCGCCTACAGCGCCACCAACCCGAGTCCCGGCAACTCCTGGTGGACCGTCTACGACGTCCTCACCGGCGCGGTGGTCGAGCGGACCTTCAACGCCACCGCGCTCGACCTGACCCACCGCGAGACCGAAGCGATCACCGTCCGCCGAACGCCCGCGGGGCCGCAGCTCGTCTTCGGCTTCGCCACCCAGGAGACACGACACATGGCCCTCTACGGCATCTCCGGCACCACCGTCCCGTGGACCGACCTGGCCTACGACCCCGCCTTCACCGCCACCGACAGCTACCGCCCGCAGTACCGCCAGTCGGGCGACCGCGTCGACCTCCGCCTCCGGGTGACCCGCGTCGACGGGAAGCCGTGGGCCAGCGGTACGACGATCCTCACGCTCCCGCAGCACCTCCGCCCCGGCCGCACCCAGGGCATGGTGGGCACGGCGACCGGCGCCGGCACGATCACCGGCCCCCTCGCCGTCCGCTGGGAGGTCACCCCCGACGGTCAGCTGCGCGTCTACGACGAGCGCGGTTTCGCCGGCTGGATCGCACTGGACGCCGGCTACTTCACCAGCTGACCGAACCGACCGGGCGGCGGGCCGGGGCAACGGCCCTTTCCGGGCCTCCTCACACCCGCCGCTCCAGCACCTGCCCCGGCCAGTCGTTCACCTCGAACGTCTCCGTACGGGTGAACCCCTGCCCCTCGTAGTACGCGACCAGCCGCCCCTCGCTGCCCGCGAAGCAGTCCACGCGGAGCAGCGACACCCCCCGGCGCCGGGTCTCGGCCTCGGCGTGGGCCAGGAGCGCCGCGCCCACCCCGTGCCCGTGGAAACGCGCGTCCGTCGCCAGCAGCCGCACGTACACCTCCGGCTCGTCGGCCGGCTCGATGTACTGGCCCGGGTGCGGCGTCAGCGTCATCGTGCCCGCCGGCACCCCGTCGATCTCCACGATCCACGGATCACCCTCGGCCATCGTCCGCGCGACCTGCTCCACCGCCTTGGGCCGTCCGGAGAACGACTCCGTGCCCCACTGGGCGGTGATCCCCTTGCCGTTCAGCCACACCACGGCGCTGTCGAGTATCGCGAGTATCGCGGGGAGGTCTTCTGTCGTGCCCTTCCGGATCTTCATGCCGGAGAGGATAGGTGGTGCCAGACTTCTGTCATGAGGCTCTTCGCCGCCGTCGTGCCGCCCCCGGAGCGTCTCGACGAGCTGGGGCAGGTCGTCGGGCGGCTGCGTGGGCTGCCCGGGGCCGAGCGGCTGCGGTGGACCGGACGGGACGGGTGGCACCTGACGCTCGCGTTCATGGGGGAGGTCGGGGAGGAGCTGCTGCCGGAGCTGCGGGTGCGGATGGAGAGGGCGGCGCACCGGACGCCGCCCTTCTCCCTGCGGCTGCACGGGGGCGGGCACTTCGGGCGGCGGGCGCTGTGGGCGGGGGTGGCCGGGGATCTGGAGACGCTGCGGCTGCTCGCGGAGCGGTCGGACGCGGCGGCGCGGCGGTCGGGGGTGTCGATGGAGGAGCACCGCCGCTACCAGGCGCATCTGACCGTCGGCCGGGCGCGGGGGGACGGGGTGGGGCTCGGTTCGTTCGTGGAGGAGCTCGGGGGGTTCGAGGGGACGAGGTGGCGGGTCGGGGAGCTGGTGCTCGTGCGGTCGAACCTGCCGGGGGGCGGGGTGCCGGGCGCGCAGCCCCGGTACGAGACGGTCGGGACCTGGCCCCTTGAGGGGCCGGAGGAGCGGTCGGGTTAACCTCGTCTGGTGGACCCGAAGACCCGAAACCGGATCATGGCCGGTGTGCTCGTACTGATGTTCGCGATCGTCGCGGTGGCCTCGCTGGTCGGCCAGTAGCCCCCCGTACCCACGCTGTGGGAAGTCCCTTGCTTCGAGCGCACTCGAAGCAGTTGGCTTGACCCCCATGGAGTACACGCAGCTCGGACGCACCGGACTCAAGGTCAGCCGACTCGTCCTCGGGACGATGAACTTCGGACCGCAGACGGACGAAGCCACCAGTCACGCCATCATGGACACCGCCCTCGACGCGGGGCTCAACTTCTTCGACACGGCCAATGTGTACGGCTGGGGCGAGAACAAGGGGCGGACGGAGGAGATCGTCGGCTCCTGGTTCGCCAAGGGCGACGGCCGCCGTGACCGCACGGTCCTCGCCACCAAGGTCTACGGGAACATGGGCCCCGACGGCGAGGCCTGGCCCAACCACGACAAGCTGTCCGCCCTGAACATCCGGCGGGCCGTCGAGGCCAGCCTGAAGCGCCTCGGCACCGACTACATCGACGTCTACCAGTTCCACCACGTCGACCGCGCCACTCCCTTCGAGGAGATCTGGCAGGCCGTCGACGTCCTCGTCCAGCAGGGCAAGGTGCTGTACGCGGGATCCTCCAACTTCCCCGGGTACAAGATCGCCCAGGCCAACGAGATCGCCGCCCGGCGCGGCGCGGTCGGGCTCGTCAGCGAGCAGTGCCTCTACAACCTGTTCGAGCGGCGCGCCGAGATGGAGGTGATCCCGGCCGCCCAGGAGTACGGCCTCGGGGTCATCCCCTGGTCGCCGCTGCACGGCGGTCTGCTCGGCGGCGTCCTCAAGAAGGAGACCGAGGGCAAGCGGCGCACCGAGGGCCGCGCGGCGGCCACGCTCGCCGACCCGGCGGTGCGGGCGCAGCTCCAGGCCTACGAGGACCTGCTCGACAAGCACGGCCTCCAGCCCGGCGAGACGGCCCTCGCCTGGCTGCTCACCCGCCCCGGCGTCACCGGCCCGATCGTCGGCCCCCGCACCCCGGAGCAGCTGGCGGGCGCCCTGCGCGCCCTGGAGCTCGAACTGAGCGAAGAGCTCCTGGCCGGCCTCGACGAGGTCTTCCCGGGGCCGGGGCCGTCTCCGGAGGCCTTCGCCTGGTGACCTCTTCCTAGGGGCTCTTCCTGGGGGTTCTTCCTAGGGGGTTCCCAGCCAGCTGGTGGCGTCCAGGCGGAACGCCGTCTCCTCGGGGACGACGTTCCGCAGGGCCGCCTCCATGTCCCGGACGCGGTCCGCGCCGAGGGTCGCGATCCACTCCGCCCGCAGGTCGTCGAAGATCGCGGCGGAGCGGGCGAGGGCCTCGTATCCGCGCGGGGTGAGCCGGACGAGTTTGCGGCGCGCGTCGGCGGGGTCGTCGGCGCGCTCGGCGTAGCCGGCGGCGAGCAGCCGGTCGACGGTCTTGCCGGCGGCCTGCTTGGAGACGCCGAGGCGCCGCCCGATGTCGCTCGCGGTGGCGCCCTCGGCCCCGATCGCCTGCATGGCGAAGCCGTGGGCCGGGCGCAGGTCGGGGTGGCCCTCGGCGGCGAGGCGGGCGTGGAGCCGGTCGATGAGGGTGCGGAAGCCGCCGAAGAGGAGCAGGGGAAGTTCGTACCCGGGTGTGTCGCGCACGGGCACCCCCTTGTCCATATCGACAACCTGGTTTACGTTTTCTCCAGCGACATCGTCAACCATGTTGTCCATTCTAGTCCGTGGGGGAACCGCCTTGTCCGCACCGCTCGACCTGCCCGCCCGCACCGCCGCCGCCGTCGCCCTCCTCAAGGAGACCTCCCCGGAGACCCTCGACGCCTTCCTCGAGCTCAGCGCGGTCTTCGAGTCCGCCACCCTCGACCCGCACTCCCGCGAGACCGTCATCCTGACCGTCGCCGAACGCAACCAGTGCCACCTCTGCGTCGACATGCACGAGGCCAAGATGGCCGCCCTCGGCCCGGCCCCCGACGCCGAACGCCTCGCCGCCGTGCGGGCGTTCACCCTCCGGGTCCTCGCCTCCTCCGGTGCGGTGAGCGACGGGGACCTCGCCGACTTCGAGAAGGCCGGCTACACCCGCCGCAACGCCCTGGAGGTCGTCCTCGGCATCGGTACGTACACGGTGTCGACCTTCGCGAACCGCCTGGTCCGCGCCGCCTGAACCGTCAGACGGCGTACGGGCCGCCCACGCCCCACGCCTGGTGCATCGCGTCGGCGAACGCGGCCGCCAGCTTGTGCTCGCCGCTCGGGCCGGGGTGCGTGCCGTCGTAGGTGTCCGTCCGGAGGTCGTACGACTCCGGGACCGTCGCCAGGAGGAGCGGCGAGGCCGCCGTGTCCAGGTCGGCGACCGCCTTCGCGAGCAGCTCGTTCAGGCGGGCGCACTCGGCGGCGAAGGCGGCGTCGTACCCGGCGCGGACGTTCGGGATGACCGGCAGGAGGACCGCCCGGACGCGCGGGTTCGCGGCCCGCGCGCCCTCGACGAACGCCCGGACGTTCTCCTCCGTCTGGTCGCTGTTCGTGTAGAAACCCAGGTCGATCAGGCCGAGGGAGACCAGCAGGACGTCCGCCCCGGTCGCCGCGACCGCCTCGCCGATCACCGGCGCCATGTGCAGCCAGCCCTCGCCCCAGCCCGCCAGATGGCGCCTGGCCCCGGCGGGGAACGCCGGATCGGGGTACGCCTCCGAGGCCGGGGCGTCGACGGCGGGGTCGTACAGACCGGAGCGCGGGCCGACGATCTCGTACCCGCCGGGGAGCGTCGCCTCCAGGTGCTCCCACATGCGGTAACGCCAGGTCCAGTCGCCGGCGCGTCCAATGGTCATGCTGTCGCCGACGAACAGAAAACGCATGCTCACATCTTCCCGGACCCGGGCCCGGACCTCGACGTGATCCGGGACACGGGCCTACTTCAGGAAGCCGGCCAGGCGGTCCGCGAACCACTCCGCGTCGTCGTGCCACGGGAAGTGCCCCGCCCCCGCCAGGACCGCGAGCTCCGCCTCCGGGAACAGCTCCGCGTACGCCGTGGCCGTCGGCACCGGCGTGTTCGCGTCGCCCTCCCCGGCGACGACCAGGACCGGCCGGTCGAACCCCGCGAACACCGCGCGCGTGGCGTCCGGTTCGAAGGCGCCCTCGCTCGCGTAGACGCCGGCGGCCTCCCCGTTCCGCTGTTCCACCGTGTCCGCGTTCCGCTGCCGCGCGGCCTCGTCCCAGGTCCCGTGGAAGAACGGCGCCACGGCCTGGAAGGTCTCCGCCGTCCCCCGCCCCGCCGCCAGTTCCTCGAGTGCCGCGTACGCCGGACCGAACCAGGGCTCCTCCTCGCGCCATGCCTGCCGGGCCGCCGCGAGCCGCTCCTCCCCGGTCGTCACCAGCCCCGGTGCCGCCGCGCCCGGCGTCACGAGCACGAGCCGCGCCACCCGCTCCGGATGCCGGGTCACGTACAGCGCGGCCAGGTTCGCGCCCGCCGAGTGCCCGAGCAGGTCGACCGCCTCCAGCCCGAGGTGCGCCCGCAGCGCCTCCACGTCCTCCACGAGCCGGTCGCAGCGGTACGAGGCCGCGTCCTCCGGCACCGCCGAGGCACCCGTGCCCCGCAGGTCGAGGCGGATCAGCGTCCGATGGGCGTCGAGACCGCCGAGGTCCCCCAGATAGGCGGAGTCCTGCATCGGACCGCCGGGCAGACAGATCAGCGGCTCGCCGGAACCGGACACGTGGTACGCGAGCAGGGTGCCGTCGGGGGCGGGGAAGGTAGGCATGGCGCGACCATGACAGCGGTTCCGGTCCTGGTCAAACGGGTTTCCGCGGGCCTCCCTGGGGCCCCCGGGCCTCCCTGGGTCCCCCCCGGGCCCCCCGGGCCCCCCGGGCTGCCCCGGGCCCCCGGGCTGCCCCGGGCCCCCGGGCTGCCCCGGGCCCCCGGGCTGCCCCGGGCCCCCGGGCTGCCCCGGGCCCCCGAGCCCCTGGGCCCCCCGAGCCCCCGGGCCTCCCCGGGTTTTCCGCCCGCCGTGGCAGGCTTGAACCCATGCGATCTGCTCTCTGCGCCCTCGGCGCGGCCGCCGCCCTGGTGCTGCTCCCGGCCGCCCACGCCCGTGCCGAAGGGCAGGAACCCGACCGGGACTTCACGATCGAGGACCCCCGGATCACCGAGTCCAGCGGACTCGCCGCGAGCCGGGCCCACCCCGGGATCTACTGGACGCACAACGACCAGGACGCGCCCCTGATCTACGGCGTCGACTCCCGTACGGGAAAGACCGTCGCGACCCTGACCATGGCCGGCGTCGGCACCCCCCGCGACATGGAGGCGATCGCCGTCGGCCCGGACGGCGACATCTACGTCGGCGACATCGGCGACAACCGCGACGGCACCTGGGACCACGTCTGGATCTACCGCTTCCCCGAGCCGAAGACGCTGAAGGACCAGACCGTCAAGGCGAGGCAGTACGTCGTGAAGTACGCCGACGGGGCCCGCAACGCGGAGGCCCTGATGGTCCATCCGAAGACCGGCCGGGTCTACATCGCGAGCAAGAACCAGAAGGGCGGCGGCCTCTACGCGGGCCCCGAGCACCTCTCCCCGTCCGGCACGAACGTCTTCCGGCGCGTCGACGACGTCCCCTGGGTGACCGACGGCGCCTTCTCCCCGGGCGGCGACCGCCTCGTCCTGCGTGGCTACTTCAGCGCCGAGGAGTACGCCTGGAAGGACGGCCGCCTCGCCGACCAGGGCACGCCGATCGCCGCCCCCTTCCAGGGCCAGGCCGAATCGGTGACGTACACGACCGACGGCTCGGCCTTCATGTTCGGCTCGGAGGGGAAGAACAGCCGGGTGGTGCGGGTGGACCGCACCTCCGGGGGGCCTTCCGAGGAGCCGACGCGGACGCCGGGCGGCACGCCGAAGCCCCCGGCGGCGGGCGCCGCCGAGGGCGAGAAGGGCAACGTCACCGTCGGCTTCCTCGTCCTCGCCGGAGCCACCGTCCTCGTCGTCGGCGTCAAACGCCTGCTGCGCCGGGGCTGAGGGCGGGGGAGCGGGTCAGCAGGGGCTCAGGTACCCCACCCAGCGCCAGTCGGCGGCGGGGTCCGAGCTGTAGCCGCCGGGCGAGGTCCAACGGAGGACGCCGCTCTTGTCGTAGAACTTCGCCCTGAGCTCCGCGCGCTGGTTGTTGATCCACGATCCGGTCGTGTACCAGTTGATGTACACGGGGTAGTTGCAGGTGAAGAGGCGCAGCTCGGAC
Source organism: Streptomyces sp. NPDC021012 (assembly GCF_044333355.1). NCBI lineage: Bacteria > Bacillati > Actinomycetota > Actinomycetes > Kitasatosporales > Streptomycetaceae > Streptomyces > Streptomyces sp. NPDC021012. Next base: position 6,032 of record NZ_JBIRQU010000023.1, on the reverse strand, counting down.
CCCGTGTAGTTCTGGCCGTAGTACGCGCACACGTACGTGTAGGGGCAGCTGGCCGCCGCGACGCCCGCCGGGGCGTCGAGGTCCCGGGCTCGCTCCTCCCCCGGGAGCGGGAGCAGCAGCTCCCCGCCCGGCAGGGCGATCTTGTTCGCGCCGACCTGGGTTCCCCCGCTCTTCGCCAGGTAGGCGTCGACCTGCTTCTGCAGGCTCTTCGCCTGCGCACCGGTCAGCCCGGCGGACCTGGCCTGCGCCGCGAACGCGTCGCCGCCCGTGGCCGCTCCGGCCGCGCTCGGTGCGGCCACGAGGGCCAGGAGCGCCAGCATGAGGGCGGTGAAGGCCTTCGCCCACCCGTGTGTCCGTAAGGAACTCCGCACTGCCACTGGTCATCCCTTCGTCGTCCGCCCGGCGCGGTGCCGGGGGTGGGACCACTGTGCGGTGCGTGGTCCGGGCGCGTCGTTGGCGTTGAGCGCAGAGTCACGTGACATCGGGCGCAAAAGACCGCTGTTTTCACGCGAGTTGACCGACATCCCGCTGTCCCGGCGCCCGCCCCGCCATCCACGATGGGCGTGTACACATCACCGGGGAGGTGAGGGTGAGCGCATCCGTCTCCACCACGAACTTCAGCGCACGCGACGGCTTCGAGTGGTGGGCGCAGATGATCGACGAAGCGGTCATGCGGGTGTCGATCACCAGTCCGTACGTCGAGCGCTTCCAAGCGACCACCACGGCCGTCGAGTTGGGCGACACCGACCTCGCCACCTTCGCCTTCTCCCCGCTGTCCGCCCGGCGGGACGCCGCCCAGATCCGGCGCGGGGACCCCGAGGACTACTTCCTCTTCCTCGTCCACGGCAGCTCCATCGGCATGGAGCAGCGCCGCAACAACTCCCTCCTCCGCGTGGGGGACCTGGCGGTCTTCGATTCCTCGCACCCCCTGAGCAGCGAGTTCCGCGACGAGGGGCGACTCCCCGAGGTCAGTCTGCTGCGACTTCCCCGGGCCCGCATCCCGCTGCCCCAGGACCGGATGGACCGTCTGCTCAGCACCGCACTGCCCTCCCGGACCGGCTCGGGGGCGCTGCTCGTCTCCTACCTGAACGGGCTCCGCGCCCAGGCCGGCGGCTGCGACGCCGCCGAGCTGCGGCGTCTCGGCGGCGTCGCGAGCGACCTCGTCGCCGCCTTCCTCTCCGCCGCCGGCGACAGCCCCGTGCCCCTGCCGGCCGAGACCCGGCAGCAGGTCCTGCGGGCCCGCATCCGCGCCTTCGTCGACCACAACCTGTCCGACCCCGGGCTCGGCCCCGCCGTCGTCGCGGCCCACCACCACATCTCCGTACGCCTGCTCCACCTGCTCTTCCGCGAGGAACCGGAGACGATCGGCGCCACGATCCGGCGGCTCCGCCTCGAACGCAGCCGCGCGGACCTCGCCGACCCGCGCCTCGGCCACCGCACGATCGGCGAGATCGCGAGCCGGTGGGGCTTCCGGCACCAGGCCGACTTCAGCCGGGCCTTCCGCCGCGCGTACGGCATGGCGCCGAGCGACTTCCGGCAGGAGGGGCCACCGGCCCCGCCGCGCACGCCGAAGGGCCCGGCGTCGGTCGTGTCCGACGCCGGGCCCTCCGTACGACCGTGAAGGTCAGAGCTGTCCGATGACGTAGTCGATGCAGGCCGTCAGCGCCCGCACGTCCGCCGGGTCGATCGCCGGGAACATCGCGATGCGGAGCTGGTTGCGGCCCAGCTTGCGGTACGGCTCGGTGTCCACGATGCCGTTGGCGCGCAGCACCTTGGCGACGGCCGCCGCGTCGACGTCGTCCGAGAAGTCGATCGTGCCGATGACCTGCGAGCGCTTGGCGGCGTCCGCCACGAACGGCGAGGCGTACTTGGACTCCTCGGCCCACGTGTAGAGGGCGTCCGAGGACTCCTTCGTCCGGGCCACGGCCCAGTCCAGACCGCCCTGGCCGTTGATCCACTTCAGCTGCTCGTTGAGCAGGAAGAGGGTCGAGAGGGCCGGGGTGTTGTACGTCTGGTTCTTGAGCGAGTTGTCGATCGCCGTGGGGAGGGAGAAGAACTCGGGGATGTGGCGGCCCGAGGCGTGGATCTTCCGCGCCCGCTCCAGGGCGGCCGGGGAGAAGGCCGCGAGCCACAGGCCGCCCTCGGCGGCGAAGGACTTCTGCGGGGCGAAGTAGTAGACGTCCGACTCGGTGATGTCGACCGGGAGGCCGCCCGCGCCGGAGGTCGCGTCGACCAGGACGAGCGCGCCCTCGTCGGCGCCCGCGACCCGCTTGATCGGGGCGGCGACACCGGTGGAGGTCTCGTTGTGGGTGTACGCGTAGACGTCGACGCCCGCCTCGGCCACCGGCTCCGGGTGGGTGCCCGGGTCGGAGGAGACCACGGTCGGCTCGGCGAGCCAGGGAGCCAGCTTGGCGGCCTTCGCGAACTTGGAGGAGAACTCGCCGAAGGTGAGGTGCTGCGACTTGTTCTCGATGAGTCCGTGGGTCGCGACGTCCCAGAAGGCGGTGGAGCCGCCGTTGCCCAGGATCACCTCGTAGCCCTCGGGCAGCGAGAAGAGGTCGGAGATGCCGGCACGTACCTCGCCGACCAGGTTCTTGACCGGAGCCTGGCGGTGGGACGTGCCGAGGAGGGAGGTGCCGGTGGCGGCCAGGGCGTCCAGCGCCTCCGTACGCACCTTGGAGGGGCCCGCGCCGAAACGGCCGTCGGCGGGCTTGATGTCAGCGGGAATCTGGATCTCAGCCACGAGGCGGAGAGTATCGGGTCGGGGAGGGGCCGGTCGCCGGATGTCCGCCCGATGAGACGAGGAGTGGGACATCCTGGCGTTGTGGGAACACACGAGGAAGACCTGCCCGGACTCGCCTCCGAGCTGCGCGCCGCAGTGCGCGGAGACGTCGATTTCTCCGTCACCGCGAGGGCGCTCGCGACGATGGACGCCTCCAACTACCGCCGCGTGCCTGCCGGTACGGTCGCGCCGCGCGACGCCGCCGACGTCGCCGCCGTCCTGGAGGCGTGCCGGGCGCACGGCGCCACCCCGGTCGTCGCGCGGGGCGCCGGGACCTCCATCGGAGGCCAGGCGACCGGCACCGGCGTCGTGCTCGACCTCACACGGCACATGGGCGGGATCGTCTCCCTGGATCCCGAGGCGCGGACGGCGGTCGTCCGGCCCGGCCTCGTCCTCGACCGGCTGCGGGATGCGGCCCGCCCCCACGGGCTGACCTTCGGCCCCGACCCGTCCACCCACAGCCGCTGCACCCTCGGCGGCATGATCGGCAACAACGCCTGCGGGGCGCACTCCGTCGCCTGGGGGACCACGGCGGACAACGTGCGCTCGCTGGAAGTGGTGACCTACCGGGGCGAGAGGTTGACATTGGGGCGGGACGGGCGGGGCGCGCCCCCCGGACTCCTCGACCTCGTCGACCGCAACCTGGCCCTCCTCCGCACCGGCTACCCGGAAGGGCTCCCGCGCCGCATCTCGGGGTACGCCCTCGACGCGCTGCTGCCCGAGCGGGGCCGGGACGTCGTCCGCTCCTTCGTCGGCAGCGAGGGGACCCTGGGGGTGGTGACGGAGGCGACCGTCACCCTCGTCCCGCTGCCCGCCGAGCCGGTCCTCGTCGTCCTGGGGTACGCGGACGAGAGCGCGGCGGCGGACGCGGCGGCGGGACTGCTCCCGTACGGGCCGCTGACGGTGGAGGGGATGGCGGCGGATCTCGTACGGGGGGCGTCAGGGCTCCCCAAGGGTGCGGCGTGGCTGTTCTGCGAGGTGGACGGCGCTCGGGCCGCCGCCGATCTGGTCCGGGCGGCCGACGCGCTGGACGCGGCCGTGGTGCGGGAGGCGGCCGGGCAGCGGGCGCTGTGGCGGATCCGGGAGGACGCGGCGGGGACGGCGACCCGGATGCCGGGAGGCGGGGACGCCTGGCCGGGCTGGGAGGACTGCGCGGTGCCGCCGGCACGGCTCGGCGCGTACCTCCGTGACTTCCGCGCGCTGCTGGCCGATTTCGGCCTCAGGGGAGTCCCGTACGGGCACTTCGGGGACGGCTGCGTGCACGTCCGCATCGACTTCGACCTGTGGACGGGGAAGGGCGTACGGGACTTCCGGCGCTTCTCCGAGGCCGTCGCCGACCTCGTGGTCGCCCACGGCGGCTCGCTCTCCGGGGAGCACGGCGACGGGCAGGCGCGGGCCGAGCTGCTGCCGAGGATGTACGGGGAGGAGCTCGTCGGCCTCTTCGGCGCGGTCAAGGACGTGTGGGACCCGGACGGGGGCCTGAACCCGGGGATGCTGGTGCGGCCGCGGCGACTCGACGAGGGGCTCCGCTTCGAGGGCCTGCCGGTGGTGGGGGTGGGAAGGGCCGCGGCCCGGTGCGTGGGCGTGGCCAAGTGCCGCGTCGAAGGGCCGAGTACGGGGCCGGGCGTGATGTGTCCCTCGTACCGGGCGACGGGGGAGGAGAAGCACTCCACCCGGGGCCGGGCGCGGCTCCTTCACGAGATGGCGCTCGGCGAGGTGATCACCGACGGCTGGCGCTCGGAGGAGGTCCGGGAGGCCCTCGACCTGTGCCTGTCCTGCAAGGGCTGCCGGAGCGACTGCCCGGTGGGCGTCGACATGGCGGCGTACAAGGCGGAGTTCCTCGACCGGCACTACGCGCGGCGGCCCTTCGCGCGGCCGCGTTCGCACTGGACGATGGGCCGCCTCCCGGGCTGGCTGGCGCACTTCGGGCGGGGCCTCAACGCGGTGATGGGGCTTCCGTTCGCGGCGCGGCTCGCGGGGGTGACGCCGGAGCGGACGATGCCGAGGGTGGCGGAACGGTCCTTCGCGTACTGGTTCGCCCAACGCGCCTCGACCCGCCCGCCGTCGCTCACCCTGTGGCCGGACACCTTCACGAACCACCTGGCACCGGAGGTCGGCGAGGCGGCCGTCCGCGTCCTGGAGGACGCGGGACTGGGCGTGGACCTGCCCCCGGGCCGGGTCTGCTGCGGCCTCACGTACGTCTCGACGGGCCAGCTGGGCGCGGCCCGGAAGGTGATGCGGCGGACGCTGGACGTGATGGGGCAGGCGGAGGGCCCGGTGGTCGTCCTCGAACCCTCCTGCGCGGCCACCCTCCGCACCGACCTCCCGGAGCTGATGGGAGACGACCCCCGCGCCGCGCGCCTTGCGGCATCGGTCCTCACCTTCGCGGAAGCCCTGGAAACCCTCGCCCCCGACTGGACCCCGCCCCGCCTCGACCGCCCCGTCACCGGCCAGACCCACTGCCACCAGCACGCCGTCCTGGGCGACACGGCTGACCGCCGCCTCCGGGAACGGGCGGGCCTGACGGGGGAGCTGGCGGGCGGCTGCTGCGGCCTCGCGGGCAACTTCGGCTTCGAGCCCGGCCACTACGAAGTCTCGGTGACCTGCGCGGAGGACCAGCTGCTGCCGGCGCTGAGGGCGGCCGGAGGCGCGACGGTCCTGGCGGACGGCTTCTCGTGCCGGACCCAGATCGCGGACCTGACGGACTTCCGGGGGCGGCACCTGGCGGAGCTCCTCGCGGAGGCGATCGACAGCGGACTGAAGCCTTCCGGATCTTGACGCTGACCTCGGGAAAGCTGAGGATGCACCTTGTCGGACGCGCCCCTGCCACGTGTCAGTGAGAGCCGCGCCGACTCCTTGCGTACGGGGCGATGGCCCCCTTCTTTCTGTTCCGGGGGGAACGACTCTTGAGCAAGCGCATGCGCCGCGCGGCGGCGATGACCGGGGTGGCGGGCCTGCTGGCCGTGGCCGGTATGACGGCGGGGGCGGGGGTGGCCGCGGCGGAGGATCTGAAGCTGTCGGCGCATGACCAGGTCGCTGCTCCCGGCACCGCGCCGCGCCTCTCCCCCAAGGTGGAGTCCGGCACCCCTGACGGCAAGACCGTGATCGCCTTCTCCACCAAGCCGCTGACCGGACCGGCCGGAGACGGAGCAGGGGTCCCCCAGGGATTCACCGCACAGGCCAACGACTGCACGGAGGTCGCCGGTCTCGTCGCCGTCTACGTCTGCGGCCCCTCAGGCCTGCGCCCCGG
>NZ_JBIRQU010000022.1:0-74784 GCF_044333355.1 Streptomyces sp. NPDC021012 | reverse complement strand
TTTCCGGGCCCTCCGGGCGCTTCCTTCGTTTCCGACTCTATCAGATCTTTCCGATCCGATTTCCTCGGTGCTTTCCGGTCCCATTCGCTTTCGCTTCGGGCCCTTCCGGCGGTTTCGACTTTATCAGATTCATTTCGGCCGACCTAATCGGTGGCTTTCGTGATTCGAATAAGAATCGGGATGACTCCGTGGAATCGAAATCCCTACCGGAGTGAGTGAGACTCTACCCGGTTGCTGCCGAACTGTCCAGTTCCAGGCAACCGTTTGAATCTACCTCCTCGCGTCCGCCGTGTCAACGGGTTTCGCGAGCACCGGAGGAGACTAGCAGCTCAGCGGGGTCCGACGCACATCAGGCCGCCGTGGGGAGGGTGGCGCTGCGGTCGGGTTCCTCCAGGTCGCCGGTGTCGCCGGCGCGGGCGGCGCGGCCGCCGAGGACGTACACGTACGTCAGGAAGGCCAGCTCGGCGGCGATGCCGATGCCGATGCGGGCCCAGGTGGGGAGGCCGGAAGGGGTGACGAAGCCTTCGAGGACGCCGGAGACGAAGAGGACCAGGGCCAGGCCGATCGCCATGCCGACGGCCGCGCGTCCCTGTTCCGCCAGGGCGGCGCGGCGGGTCCTGGGGCCCGGGTCGACGACGGTCCAGCCGAGGCGGAGGCCCGTACCGGCGGCCACGAAGACGGCGGTCAGTTCGAGCAGGCCGTGGGGGAGGATCAGGCCGAGGAAGACGTCGAGGCGGCCGGCGGAGGACATCAGGCCGATGCCGACGCCCAGGTTCAGCATGTTCATGAAGAGGATCCAGAGGACCGGGATCCCGAGGAAGGCGCCGAGGACCAGGCACATGGCCGCGGCCTGTGCGTTGTTCGTCCAGACCTGGGCGGCGAACGAGGCCGCCGGGTGGCTGGAGTAGTACGTCTCGTACTGGCCGCCGGGGCGGGTCATCTCGCGGAGGTCGGTGGAGGCGCCGATCGCCGCCTGGACCTCCGGGTGCGTGCCGATCCACCAGCCGATGAGGACCGCCAGCAGGGTGGAGAGGACGGCCGTGGGGATCCACCAGTGGCGGGAGCGGTAGACCGCGGCGGGGAAGCCGGTCGTGAGGAAGCGGACCGCGTCGCGCCAGGAGGAGCGGCGGGTGCCGGTGACGGCGGCGCGGGCGCGGGCCACGAGCTGGGTGAGCCGGGCCGTGAGCAGGGGGTCCGGGGTGCTCGACTGGACGATCGAGAGGTGGGTGGCCGTGCGCTGGTACAGCGCGACGAGTTCGTCGGCCTCGGCGCCGGTGAGCCTGCCGCCCCGGCCCAGGAGGTGGTCGAGGCGTTCCCACTCGGCGCGGTGGGCGGTCACGTAGACGTCGAGGTCCATGATCGGCTGCTGCTCCCGGCACTGGCTGCGGACGGTTCCGTACTACTGACTACTGCGGCGCGCTGCGGGCCAGCTTGGCAGACTGGCGTTCGGAGGGGTCCGGGAAGGTCGGAGAAGGGTGGGTGCCGTGAGTGGGCTGGTGACGGGCGATGCGGTCGTCCTGGGATTGCAGCCCGCGCGGCTGCCGAGCCGGGCGCTCGCCGTGCTCATCGACCTGGTCGTGGTCTGGGCCGCGTATCTGCTGATCACGCTCGGGCTCACGGTCGCCACGGCGTCGCTCGACGAGGCGGCGGTGATGGCGGTGTCCGTCGCCTCCTTCCTGCTGGTGCTCGTCGGGGCGCCGATCGCGGTGGAGACGCTGTCGCACGGGCGGTCCCTCGGAAAGCTGGCCTGCGGGCTGCGGGTGGTGCGGGACGACGGGGGTCCGATCCGGTTCCGGCATGCGCTGGTGCGGGGTGCGATGGGGGTCGTGGAGATCCTGATGACCTTCGGGGTCGTCGCTTGTGTCGCTTCGCTGGTGTCCGAGCGAGGGCGGCGGCTCGGGGACGTCTTCGCGGGGACGCTGGTGGTACGGGAGCGGATGCCCGCGGCGCGGGTCCTGGCCGTGCCTCCGCCGCCGCCGTGGCTGGTGGGGCGGTTCGCCGGGATCGATCTCTCGGCGGTGCCGGAGGCGCTGTGGTTGGAGATACGTCAGTACCTGACGCGCGCCCGTGAGCTGGACCCGGTCGTGGGGCGGCGGCTTGCGGAGCGGCTGGCCGACGAGCTGGTCGCGCGGACGGGTACGCCGCCGCCGGCGGGGGTGCCGGCCGACGCCTATCTGGCGGGGGTCGTGGCCGAGCGGCAGGCGCGGGACGCCCGGCGGGCGTTCGCCCCGTCGGCGGGGGTGGTGGCGCCGGGGGCCGTTCCCTCACCGGCTCCGGTCCTCGCGCCCGCGGTTCCTCCGGTCGTCGCCTCCCCGGCTCCCCCGGTCGTCGGTCCGGCGGTGGAGTCCGATCCGGCGGTGGAGTCCAAGGGACGGCCCACCGGGTTCGCCCCGCCTGCCTGAGGAGCGGGCTGCCCGAGGGCGGGCTGCCCGGAGGCGGGTCAGGGGAAGACCGACGGAGGGGTTTCGAGGGCTTCGAGTTCGATGCCGGGGGCCGAGAGGACCACGTCGCCGGCGATGTGGACCGTATGCCGCTCGCCCGTGTCCAGGGCGCTGACCTGGTACTCGTCCACCGTCAGGGGGCCGTTGTCAGTGGCGTGCGCTTCACTTCTCAGCAGGGCCCAGGACTGGTCGACCGTGAGGGGGGCGAGTACCGGGTCCGTGAAGGCGACGAGCCTGACACGGGTCTCGGGGGAATCGGGGGTGAGACGCAGGAGTCGCGTGAGGGCGACGAGGAATGCCGGGGACGTGCCGGTGAAGGCGTGGGCGCGCACATTGCCTTCGGTGGCGTGGGTTCCGGTGGGGTCCGTGCGGACCCAGGTGACGCCGTCGAGGGCCGCGCCGCGGACCTGCCAGCTCGCGGCGTGCAGTTCGAGGCGGATGGGGCGGCCGAGTTCGTCGACGGCCAGGTCGACGGAGCCCCGGTGGTCGCCCGAGGGGGTGGTGATCTGCGAGACGTAGCGCCAGCCGGAGGGGCCGGGTGCGCAGTGGAAGTGTTCTTCGCCGAGGGGGGTGTGATCGTGCGGGTCATGGAGCGAATAACGGCCGCGGGGCATGGGGCGGTCCTCGGGAAGGTGCGCTTCCTGGAGCGGTAGCGGGAGCGGGGCTGGACGGGGCAGGCCCCCGGCACGGGGGTGCGGGGGCCTGCCTGAGTCCTCTACGGGTGTCCGGGGGCGGCTCGCGCCGCCCCGGGGCGTCAGTAGCGGTAGTGGTCCGGCTTGAAGGGGCCCTCAACCTCGACGCCGATGTAGGCGGCCTGCTCCGGGCGGAGGGTCGTCAGCTTGACGCCGAGCGAGTCCAGGTGGAGGCGGGCGACCTTCTCGTCCAGGTGCTTCGGGAGGACGTAGACGTCGGTCGGGTACTCCTGCGGCTTGGTGAAGAGCTCGATCTGGGCCAGGGTCTGGTCCGCGAAGGAGTTCGACATCACGAAGGAGGGGTGGCCGGTCGCGTTGCCGAGGTTCAGCAGGCGGCCCTCGGAGAGGACGATGAGGACCTTGCCGTCGGGGAAGGTCCAGGTGTGGACCTGCGGCTTGACCTCGTCCTTGACGATGCCGGGGATCTTGGCGAGGCCGGCCATGTCGATCTCGTTGTCGAAGTGGCCGATGTTGCCGACGATGGCCTGGTGCTTCATCTTGGCCATGTCGGTGGCCATGATGATGTCCTTGTTGCCGGTGGTGGTGATGAAGATGTCGGCGGTCTCGACGACCTCGTCGAGGGTCGTGACCTGGTAGCCGTCCATCGCCGCCTGGAGGGCGCAGATCGGGTCGATCTCGGTGACGATGACGCGGGCGCCCTGGCCGCGGAGGGACTCGGCGCAGCCCTTGCCGACGTCGCCGTAGCCGCAGACGACGGCGGTCTTGCCGCCGATGAGGACGTCGGTGGCGCGGTTGATGCCGTCGATGAGGGAGTGGCGGCAGCCGTACTTGTTGTCGAACTTCGACTTCGTCACGGCGTCGTTCACGTTGATCGCCGGGAAGAGGAGGGAGCCGGCCTGCTGCATCTCGTACAGACGGTGGACGCCGGTGGTGGTCTCCTCGGTCACGCCGCGGATCTCGGACGCCAGCTGGGTCCACTTCTGCGGGTTCTCGGTGAGGGTGCGGTTGAGGAGACGGAGGATGTGGCCGTACTCCTCGCTGTCCGCGGTGGACGGGTCCGGGGCGGAGCCGGCCTTCTCGAACTCGACGCCCTTGTGGACGAGGAGGGTGGCGTCACCGCCGTCGTCCAGGATCATGTTCGGGCCGCCGGTGGGCGAGTTCGGCCAGGTGAGGGCCTGCTCGGTGCACCACCAGTACTCCTCCAGGGTCTCGCCCTTCCAGGCGAAGACCGGGACGCCCTGGGGGTTCTCCGGGGTGCCGTTCGGGCCGACGGCGATGGCCGCGGCGGCGTGGTCCTGGGTGGAGAAGATGTTGCAGGACGCCCAGCGGACCTCGGCGCCGAGGGCGACCAGGGTCTCGATGAGGACGGCGGTCTGCACGGTCATGTGCAGGGAGCCGGTGACGCGGGCGCCGGCGAGCGGCTGGGTCTCGGCGTACTCCCGGCGGATCGACATCAGGCCGGGCATCTCGTGCTCGGCGAGGGTGATCTCCTTGCGGCCGAAGGCGGCCAGGGAGAGGTCGGCGACCTTGAAGTCCTGGTGGGCGGCAGTCGTCATGACTGGGCTGCTCCTCGTGATGATGGGAGTTGCGAGGGTCGGTTGAGGCGCCTGGCACCACCGCAGGGCGCCGCTGGGCACACGAATGCCCGGGCGCTTGCTCGGTGCCGTCGTCGGAGGCCCTCTCTCCCTCGGACGGTCCACGGACCGCCCGACCGCCATCAGCAGCGACGTCTGGCTCTTCACGAATCTACACCGATCAACGCGGCGTGCCACAAGTCCTCATCGAGTCAGCCGGGCACTCCAGCAATCCTTGAGAAGTGCCGCCCGTACGGACGTGCGAAGCCCCCGGGCCGTCGCGGTCCCGGGGGCCTGAGGTGGTGGGGGCGTGCGCGCCCGCGGGGTCAGTGGCCGGAGCCGCCCGGGGTCGCGGCCGGGTCCGGGCCCGCGGAGGCGGCCTGCTCGCTGTAGATGTCGGGCTCCAGATAGATGACCCGGGCGATCGGGACGGCGGCGCGGATGCGCTCCTCGGCGGCGTCGATGGCACGCGCGACCTCGGTGGCCGTGTCGTCGTGCCGGACGGCGACCTTGGCGGCGACGAGGAGCTCCTCGGGGCCGAGGTGGAGCGTGCGCATGTGGATGAGGCCGGTGACGGTCTCGCCGTCGACGACGGCCGCCTCGATCTTCTTGACGTCGTCGACGCCCGCGGCCTCGCCGAGGAGGAGCGACTTGGTCTCGGCGGCCAGGATGAGCGCGATGACGATCAGCAGGATGCCGATGCAGAGGGTGCCGATGCCGTCCCAGACGCCGTTGTCGGTCGCCAGGGCGAGGCCGACGCCGCCGAGGGCGAGAACAAGGCCGACGAGGGCGCCGAGGTCCTCCAGGAGGACGACGGGGAGTTCGGGGGCCTTCGCGCGGCGGACGAACTCCTTCCAGGAGAGGCCGCCGCGGATCTCGTTGGACTCCTTGATCGCGGTGCGGAAGGAGAAGCTCTCGGCGATGATCGCGAAGACGAGCACGCCGACCGGCCAGTACCAGGCCTCGATGGGGTGCGGGTGCTTGATCTTCTCGTAGCCCTCGTAGATGGCGAACATGCCACCGACGGAGAAGAGCACGATGGAGACGAGGAAGGCGTAGATGTACCGCTCGCGGCCGTAGCCGAACGGGTGCTGCGGGGTGGCCTCGCGCTGGGCCTTCTTGCCGCCGAGGAGCAACAGGGCCTGGTTGCCGGAGTCGGCGAGCGAGTGGACGCTCTCGGCGAGCATCGAGGACGAACCACTGAAGAGGAACGCCACGAACTTGGCTACGGCGATCGCGAGGTTGGCGGCGAGTGCCGCCACGATCGCCCTGGTTCCGCCTGACGCGCTCATGGGTGTACGTGGTCCCTTCGTCGGTGCTCCGGCTCGATCGCCGCGGTTCGGCCGGTCATTGTCGCATCAGGCCACGACGGTCGCCCGGAAGACGGTGCCCTCTCCGGTCAGTTCGACGGCCTCGTCCGCCGGTACGAAGACGGACTCGCCGGGGGCGAGGGTGGTCTCGCCGACCTTCGGGCGGCCCGCGGTGGTCAGCAGGATCTGGGGGGTGGCGGCGGTGACGTCGGTCGGCGCGGCGCCCGCCGCACGGACGAACCGGGAGAGGCGGAACTCGTCGATCGGCGTCTCGTACACCTCTTCGCCGGAGGCGGAGGCCTCCGGGCGCAGGACGGCCGGTTCGTTCGGTTCGAAGCGGACGATCCGGAGGAGTTCGGGGACGTCGACGTGCTTGGGCGTGAGGCCGCAGCGCAGCACGTTGTCGGAGTTGGCCATGATCTCGATGCCGAGGCCGTCGATGTAGGCGTGCGGGACGCCCGCGCCCAGGTAGAGGGCCTCGCCGGGCTGGAGCCGGACGTGGTTGAGGAGCATGGCGGCGATCACGCCGGGGTCGCTCGGGTAGTGGTGGCCCAGGATCGCGTACGGGGTGTGGTCGCCGCCGAGGCGGTCGGCGGCGGCGTGGGCCTCGGCGACGGTGTGCGCCATCTCCTCGCGGTCGGCGGTGAGCAGGGCCGTCAGGACCTCGCGGAGCGCGGCCTCCTCGGGGTGCGCGTGCAGGAGGTCCACGTACGGCTTGAGGGAGTCGACGCCCAGCGCGGCGATCAGGTCGGCGGCCTCGACGGGGTCGCGGAAGCCGCACAGTCCGTCGAAGGGGGTGAGGGCGCAGATCAGCTCGGGCTTGTGGTTGGCGTCCTTGTACGTGCGGTGCGGGGCGTCGACCGGGATGCCGGCGGCCTCTTCGGCGGCGTACCCGGCCCGCGCCTGCGCCAGGTCGGGGTGGACCTGGAGGGAGAGCGGGGCGCCGGCGGCGAGCAGCTTCAGGAGGAACGGGAGCCGGGGGCCGAACTTGTCGACGGCCCGCTCCCCCAGTTCGCGTACGGGGTCGGCGGCGATCAGCTCGTTCAGCGCGCCGCGCCCGGTGCGGGAGGGGGCACCGGGGTGGGCGCCCATCCACATCTCGGCCTGGGGCTCGCCGGTGGGGGCGGTGCCGAGCAGTTCCGGGATGGCCGTCGTGGACCCCCAGGCGTAGGGGCGGACGGTGTTGACGAGGCGGTCCATGGTGCCTGCCAGCTCCTCGGGATGGTGACGGATCGTGCGGGGTGTCGGGAGACAGGTGACAGGGGGAGGGTGACGGGGGGAGGTCCTTGCGGTGTACGTACGCCGGTCCTGGCGGTGAACCCGCGCCGATGTGAGGGGCCCGGTGCGGGTGGGGGCTCCGGGGCGCTAGTGCGGGGTGCGGGCCGGGGTGGCCAGGGAGAGGTAGACGGCCGCGAAGTCGGTCACGGCGAGGAGTTCGGCGAGGGTCTCCAGGTCGCCGCCCTCCTCCGGTTCCAGTTCGCTGATGGCGGTCTCGTGGCCGAGGGCCAGTTCGCGGGCGGCCGGGGCGGCGGTGAGGCCCTGCGCCGGGCGGTCGCGGAGCAGGACCACGCGCGCGCGGAGCGCCTGCGGCTCCTCCACGCGGTCGCGGAAGAAGTCGTCCGGGTCCGCGCCGGCCGCGTAGTCGCCCGCGAGGAGGACCCCGTGCGCCGGCAGGGCCTCCGGGAGTTCGGCCGCCAGGGCGGGCAGGCCGGCGAGTTCGGCGAGGACGGCGGCGAAGCGGCGGCCGGCCGGGCCCGCGGCGTTCCCCTCGGTCCAGATCAGCGGGAGCGAGTCCGCGAGTTCGGCGGCCAGCGTCTTCGCCGGGTTGCTGTACGTGGCGATGGCCGGGCCGCAGCGTTCCGCCGTACGGTCCAGGCGGTCGGCGACCTTCTCCAGGGCCTCCGGCGGCGCCTCGATCAGGCCGACGCGGTCCAGGAGTGCGAGCAGCGGGGTGAACAGGGCCCAGAGCGCGCCCGGGCTCGCCGCGATGTTCTCGGCGTACTCGTCGGGCGACTCGTTCGGGGTCATCGCCATCGGGACGAACAGGCCGCGCGAGCCGTTGACCGTCTCGGCGAGCGGGGAGGTCTTCGGGGCGACGGCGACGACCGTGATCCCGCGGCGGTACGCCTGCTCGGCGAGGAGGGCGAGGCCCGGTTCCGAGCCGTCGGTGGTGGGCAGCAGGAGCAGGTCCACCGAGCCCGCCCAGCCCGGCAGGGCCCAGCGCAGGGCGCCCGCGGCGGGGGCGACGCCGGTCGGCTGGAGGCGTACGACGGGGGCGGAGGCTCCGGCGAGCGCGCCGATCAGGTCCGCGACGCCGGCGGCGGCCGTGCCGGGGCCCGCGACGAGGACGGCGCGGGGGCGGCCCTCGGGGCGGAGGTCCGCGATGCCCGCCTCGGCGGCGTGGCGGGCGGCGGTCCGTACCCGTGCGCCGGCCTCGGCGGCGCCGCGGAGGAGGCCGCGGCGGTCGGCGAGGGCGAGGTCGTCCGGGGCGTCGAGGAGGGTCTCGTCGAGCATGTTCGGTGCCTCCCGTTGCGGGGCGCGGCTGTGTGGGCGCTTGCTTGTGCGGGTGCGGGTGGTGCGGGTTCAGGCGCGGAAGCCTCTGGCGCCGGCAGGGCGCGGGTCCGTTGTGCCCACCCGTTCCTCCCCCAAGGACTTCGTCCAGGGGGGACCCCGCAGCGGAACGATTGCCCACAACGGGGGCGGCGGGGGCACCGCCCCGCGCGGGCGCGTGCCCACAACGGCGGGGGCGGCGGCCGGTGAGAGCAGACCCCCGTCGTTACTCCGGCTTGCGGGCCTCGTCGGTGAGGAGGACGGGGATGTTGTCGCGGACCGGGTAGGCGAGGCCGCAGTCGGGGCTGGTGCAGATCAGTTCGGGGGTCTCGTCCGCCGTGCGGTCGTTCAGCGGAGCGTGGCAGGCCGGGCAGGCCAGGATCTCCAGGAGGCCGGCTTCGAGCGGCATGGGGTGTCCCTTCGAACAGACGGATCGGGCCAGGTCAGCCTACCGCCGGGGAACGGGGCACGCCCCCGTTCCCCGGCGGTACGGCGGGGTCAGTCGGTCGCCCGGACCAGGGCGAGCACCTCGTCGCGGACCTTGGCCATGGTGGCCTCGTCGCGGGCCTCGACGTTGAGGCGGAGGAGGGGCTCCGTGTTGGAGGCGCGGAGGTTGAACCACCAGTCCGCTGCCGTGACCGTGAGGCCGTCGAGGGTGTCGAAGGTGACGCCGTCCTGGCCCTCGTACGCCGCGCGGACCTTCGCCGTGCTCGCCGTCTGGTCCGCGACGGTCGAGTTGATCTCGCCGGAGGAGGCGTACCGGTCGTAGGCGGAGACCAGGTCGGACAGGGTGCCCTCCTGGCCGCCGAGGGCGGCGAGGACGTGGAGCGCGGCGAGCATGCCGGTGTCCGCGTTCCAGAACTCCTTGAAGTAGTAGTGCGCCGAGTGCTCGCCGCCGAAGATCGCTCCGGTCTTCGCCATCTCCTCCTTGATGAAGGAGTGGCCGACGCGGGTGCGGACCGGCTCGCCGCCCTGCTCGCGGACGACCTCCGGCACCGACCAGGAGGTGATCAGGTTGTGGATGATCGTTCCGCCGGGGTGCTTGGCGAGCTCGCGCGCGGCGACGAGGGCCGTGATCGCGGAGGGGGAGACCGGCTCGCCGCGCTCGTCGACGACGAAGCAGCGGTCGGCGTCGCCGTCGAAGGCGAGGCCGAGGTCGGCGCCCTCGGCGCGGACGCGGGCCTGGAGGTCGACGATGTTCTTCGGGTCGAGCGGGTTGGCCTCGTGGTTCGGGAAGGTGCCGTCCAGTTCGAAGTACATCGGGACGGTGTCCAGGGGCAGGCCCTCGAAGACCGTGGGGACGGTGTGGCCGCCCATGCCGTTGCCCGCGTCGACGACCACCTTCAGGGGGCGGATCCCGGTGAGGTCGACCAGGGACCTCAGGTGCGCGGCGTAGTCCGCCAGGGTGTCGCGTTCCGTGATCGTGCCCTGCTTCGCCGCCGCCTCCGGGGCGCCCGTCTCCCGCCACTGCTCCGCGAGGGCGCGGATGTCGGCGAGGCCGGTGTCCTGGCCGACGGGGGCGGCGCCGGCGCGGCACATCTTGATGCCGTTGTACCGGGCCGGGTTGTGGGAGGCGGTGAACATGGCGCCGGGCAGGCCGAGGCTGCCGGAGGCGAAGTACAGCTGGTCGGTGGAGCAGAGCCCGATGAGGGTGACGTCGGCGCCGAGGCGGGCCGCGCCGCGGGCGAAGGCGGCGGAGAGGCCGGGCGACGAGGGGCGCATGTCGTGGCCGATGACGATCGCGTCCGCGTCCGTCACCCGTACGAAGGCGGCGCCGAAGAGCTCGGCGAGCGTCTCGTCCCACTGGTCGGGTACGACTCCGCGGATGTCGTACGCCTTCACGATCTGCGACAGATCGGCAGTCACGGATCCACCCTCCTGAGTTCTTCACACGCGTGTGCGGGGCGTGTACGGAACGCCCAAACTACCCGGAGCGGAGTCAGGGAGACTCGGACGGTGGTCGGGCGCCGTCAGTTGTCGGGCGAACGGAGCACCCTGAGGTGTCCGCGGCGTCCGACCTCCATGGGGTCGCCGCCGCGGCCGCCGCCCTTGCCGCCGGCCTCGGCCGCGCGCTCCTGGGGGCGGGCCGCCTCCCGTACCGCGTTGGCCAGCGCTTCGAGGTCGTCGCCGCTGGGGCGGGTGGGGGCGGAGCCGTCGGTGAGGCGCACCACCTCCCAGCCGCGCGGGGCGGTGAGGCGCTCGCTGTGCTCGGCGCACAGGTCGTAGCAGTGGGGCTCGGCGTAGGTGGCGAGCGGGCCGAGGACCGCAGTCGAGTCGGCATAGACGTACGTCAGTGTCGCGACGGCAGGGCGGCCGCACGCAGTGCGCGAACAGCGACGTACAGGGCTCACGACGTTGGACGGTACCGCACTCTTGAGCGGGCCGCGACGACTCTCCCTCAGGTCACTCCACCGTGTCGCGGTGTGACCTCCGCCACCCCCGTTCGAGTGATGGCCGCTCTGACCTGCGAGGGAAGGGGCCAAGGGGGGTGGGGGCAGGGGGCTATCCGGACACTTTGGGATACAAATCCGGTCATCCAGGGCCAGATGGCCGATCGCCACGGGCCGTCGAATCGGGCTTGGGCCCGGCTGGAATGTTCAGGTTTCGACAGGGTGGCGCGGCGGGGGTGCGGGCAGGCCCGGAAAGTCGGCGTGGATGCGCCACGGTGCGGTGGGACGGATGGGGGTTACGCTGCGTCAGTGATGGACAGTCCTGTGCCGCCGAGCCCTTCGCACCGTCCCACGGAGCCCCCGGCGGAGCCCCGGGTCCGCCGCCGCGACCGGCACGGCCGCGGGATGCGGGGACCTGTCGCGCCGCCGCAGGTGCCGCTCTCCGCGAGCCGGGCCGACACCTTCCGCGATCTCGTCCTCGACTCGGTGGAGCGCCTCGAACGGCGCTGGCCGCAGCTGGCGGACGTCGACTTCCTGGTCCTGGAGGTGCCGCCGCCGGTGCCGGGCGAGACGGTGCCGCTGGGCGGCTCCGTACCCGCCGAGAAGAACGAGCCGGCCCGGGTCGTCGTCTACCGGCGGCCGGTCGAGATCCGTTCGAAGAGCCGCGACGAGCGGGCGCTCCTGGTCCACGAGGTCGTCGTGGAGCAGGTCGCCGAGCTCCTCGGGCTCTCCCCCGAGTCGGTCGATCCCCGGTACGGGCAGGACTGAGCCCCCTCCCGCGAGGAGTGCTCAGTCCAGTACGCCCAGGTCCTGGTGGGCCGACGGGACCTCGACCGCGCCCCGGTCGTCGACGAAGGTCTGGACGGTGAACATCGGGACGCCGTCCTCCGGGAGGGCGAGGGTGCGCGCCGCGTGGACCTTGCCGCCGGAGACCGGTTCGACGGTCAGCGCGTAGGAGCCCTTGAGGCCCTCGGGGACGAGGTCGGTCATGACCGTCGTCGTGCCTCCCTTCACCGTGACGGTCTTGGACACCGGCGTGCCGCCCTCGGAACCGGCCGAGGCGGTGACCTTGACCCGGGCGTCCGCGCCGGGGGCGGTCAGGGAGAGCGTCGAGCCCTTGGCGCGGTTGTCGGCGACCGTCGCGCGGGCGGAGACGGCGGCGGTCGCCGGGATGAACGCGATCTCGGTGTTCTCGCCCTTGCCGCGCACGACCTGGAGGGCCGCCACGACCGGGATCGGCTTCTTCGGGTCGTTCGGGGTGAGCAGCAGGGAGCCCACCGCGCCCCGGGTGAGGTTCGGCAGGTCGACGGCGGCCGTCATCCCGGACTTCACGTGCAGCGGGCCGTCTGCCTCGGCCGGGACGATCGTGCCGCTCGGGGTGACCAGCTGGATCTTGAGGTCGGCATCGTCGTCGCCGGGGGCGAAGGCCACGAGCCGCACCGCGGTGGCGTCGGCAGGGATGCCGGGGAGCACGGCGCTGCTCGCCGGGTCGGCGGCCGGGGCGATCCAGTCGCTGCCGAGCTTGTCGTCGGCCGCGGCGACGGCGGCGCCGACGCGTCCGCTGCGGGTGGTGACGTGGACGGTGAGGTCCTTCCGGCCGGGCTCGCTCGTGAGGGTGGAGAGGAGCACCGGGACGGTGGAGTGGGCGGGGACCGGGATGCCCTCGGTGAACTGGGACTTGAGCTGGCCCTCGGGGCCGTACAGCTCGATGTCGGCGACGGCGGCCGTGTCGTCCGGGTTGGTGAGGTGGACGTAGTCCTGGCGGTCCTTGTCGGTGGAGGCGGCCGGGAACCAGAAGTCGGTGTCGGGGGCGCCGCAGCCGAGGCCGAGGAGGCCGCGCGCGCCGCCGGCCGGGACGACGGTGGTCTGCTGGACGGTCCAGCCGGGGGCGAGGGTGCCGGTCGCGGTGCCGGTGACGGCGGGCACGGAACCGCCGTCGGCCTGGGCGGTGACGGGCTTGCCGGGGGTGGTGACGGTGGCCGGGGCCTTGGCGGGCTTGGGCTTCTTGGCGGTGCCGTCCGCGGACGTCACGGTCGCGGCGGTCCGCAGCAGGGCCGTGGGCTGCTCGGCCTTGCCGGCGCCGGGGGCCGCGCCCGTGCCCGTACCGGCCGGGGTGTACGAGGTGTAGCGGGTCTCGGCCACCTCGGAGGTGCTGGGGGCCGGGCAGACGAGGCCGACGCGCTCCACCGGCAGTCGGGTGGTGGCCTTCGCCCCGGTGGCGGCGGTGCCGTCCGGGGCGGTGAGGGCCGCGAAGCCGGTGACGGCGGCGAGGGCCGTGGCGCCCGCGATCAGGGAGAGGGTCGTGCGGTTCACTGGTTGCTGCTCCCGTCGGGACGCTGCTCGGTCTCGTGGCCCTGGGGGTATCCGTAGCCGTAGCCGTACGGGTCGTACTGCTGCTGCTCGTACGACTGCTGGGGCTGCTCGTACTGCTGCGGCTGCTCGTACGGCTGCTGGTCGTAGCCCTGCTGGGGGTACGCGTACGGCTGCTGCTGGTACGGGTCGGCCGCGTAGTCCTGGTAGTAGCCCTGGTCGGCGTACGGCTGGGTCTGCGGCTGTTCCTGGGCCTGCTGGGCGGGGGCCTGGGCGTAGGCGGGGTCCCAGTCCTGCTCCTGGTCCCGGGGCTCGTGGGACTGCTGCCCCGGGATGGGGGCCGGACCGCCCCGCGCGGTCCCGAAGGCGTCGAAGGCGTCGGGGGCGGCCTCGGCGGCCTCCGGCTCCGCCTCGGCGGCGGCGCGCAGGCGGCGGGCGCGGCGGCCGTCGCCCTCGGTGGCCTGGGCGGGGATCGCGAGCTCCTCCTCGGGGAGGTCGTCGTCGATCTCGCGGCGCCGTCCGGGCAGGGCGAGGACGAGCAGGACGAGGGCGAGGCCGGCCTGGGCCCAGATCCACGCGGTGTGGGTGAGCGGCCCGTCGTACGTGAGGTCGAGGCGGCCGCCCTGGGCGGGGAGCTCGAAGCCCTGGGCCCAGCCGTCGACGGTGGTCCGGGTCAGCTCCTTGCCGTCGAGGGTGGCGGTCCAGCCCTCGTCGGCGCGGTCGGCGAGGCGCAGGACGCGGCCCGAGGGTCCGGCGGGGACCCGGGTGTGGGCCTCGACGGGTCCGGCGGCGACGGCGAGGACCTTGGCGGTCTCCTGCGCCTTGTCCGCGTCGCCGGTCTTCGCGGCGGGCGGGACGATCATGACGCGGGCGATCTCGCGGTCCACGCGCCAGAGCGCGCTGCCGTCGAGCTGGCTGAGGCGGCTGAGGCCGGGGGTGGAGTCGAGGACGCGGCTCATCTGGCGCGGTGCCCCGTCCCGTACGAGGACGTAGCGGATGGCGTAGCCGCTGAGCTCCTGGGTCTGGTCGGCGCCGGAGCCGGCGACGAGGTGGGCGACGACCGCGTCGAGGCGGGGGTCGGCCTCGGCGGCCTCGGTGAGTTCGGCGTCGCCGAGGCGGGCGCCGGAGCCGCGGACCAGGGTGTAGGCGACCTCGCCGGGCGTGCTGCCGCCGAGGACGAGGGTGCGGGGCTGGTCGCGGGTGCCGCTCTCCTCGGCGACGAAGGCCGGGACCTGGACCGGGTCGCGCCGGGTCAGCGGGCCGTCGGCGCCGCCGATCATCCAGCCGGCGGCGGCGACGGCGGGGCCGAGGGCGCAGGCGAGGGCGACGAGGGCGGCGACGGGCTGGCGCCAGCCGAAGCCGTGGGCGGCGACGCGGGTGCGGCCGCCCTCGGCGCCGATCATGCCGGCGGCGATGAGGGCGGCGCCGTAGACGAGGGTGGCGGGTCCGGCCCAGCCGGTGCCGCCCGCGCCGTTGGTGAGGACGGCGAGGACGAGTCCGGCGAGGGCGGCGGCCCAGGCGGTGCGGACGGCGAGCTGCCGCTCCTCGCGGAGCAGTCCGGCCAGGCCCGCGAGGACGAGGCCGAGCAGGAGCAGGCCGCCGGTGGTGCCGGGGCCGCCGGGGCTGGTGCCGAGCAGGTCGAGCGCGCCGGCCGTGCCGGTGCGGACGTCGAGGCCGGCCTCGCGCAGGAGGGCGCTGGGGTCGGTGAGGAGGGTGAGCGACCAGGGCGCGAGGAGCAGGACCGGGGTGCCGACGGCGGCCAGGAAGCGGAGTCCGTACGCGGTGATGTCGTCGCGGCGGACGGCGAGCACGCCGAGGCCGAGGAGGACGGCGAGCGGCCAGACGACCGGGGTGAACGCCGTCGCGAAGGTCAGCAGGAAGGTGTACGCCCAGGTGGCGCGCCAGCTGCCGCGCTCGCCGCGCGGCCGGTTGAGGCCATGGGCGGCGACGGCGGCGCGGGCGATCAGCGGGAGCAGGATCGCGAGGACGGCGGTGCCGAGCCGGCCGGTGGCGAGGGCGCCGGTGGCGGCGGGCAGGAAGGCGTACGCGATGGCGCCCCAGGCGCGCAGGAGCCGGGACTCGACGATGCCGCGGGCGGCGAAGTACGCGGTGAAGCCGGCGAGCGGGACCGAGCAGACGAGCAGCAGGGTCAGCGCGGTGGAGGTGGAGCCGAGGAACAGCGCGGAGAGCGCGGCCAGGACGGCGAGGTAGGGCGGGGCGGTCTGGGTGCCGCCGGTGCCGAGGGGGTGCCAGGCGTCGGCGTACCGCGACCAGAGCTGGGAGACGGTGTCGGGGGCGGGCAGCAGGGCGCCGCCGGCCAGCGAGCCGCCGGCGAAGAGGTTGCGGCAGGCGACCAGGGAGACGAGGAGGAGCAGGGCGAAGAGGACCGGTCCGGGCTTGCGGGCGATCTTCTTGAGCCGGGCGAACTGCTCGATCTCCAGGTAGTCGGCGTCGTCGCCGCCGGGGCCCGATTCGACGACTCCGTGACGGGAGCCGCCGGTGTCGGCCTCGGCGCCGCCGAAGTGGGAGGCGATCTGCTCGACGGTGGCGCGGACGGTGGCGCCGGCCGGCGGGAAGAGCGCGCGGAACTCGCCGTTGGGCACGGCCGGGTTCTTGCGGCGCTTGCGGGCGGCGAGGATCTTCTCGGGCCGCAGCAGGGTCGTGAGGAGGCCCATGACCTCGTCGACCGCCTGGCCCGGGGCCTTGCCGACGAGGTAGGCGAGGGTGCGGAGCAGGGTGCTGAGGACGAGCCGGACGAGGAGGTACGGGAGGGCCCTGCCCCGGCTGTTGGCGAGGAGGGTGTGGACGGCGCCGGCCTTGTCGACGCGGTGCGGGTTGGCCGCGGTGCGGCCGGCGCAGTCGACGGTGCGGCGCTCGCGGGCGGAGGCCTCGGCGTGCCGCAGGACGGCGTCGGGGGCGACGAGGACGTGGAAGCCGGCGGAGTGCGCGCGCCAGCACAGGTCGACGTCGTCGCGCATGAGGGGCAGGCGCCGGTCGAAGCCGCCGAGGCCCTCGAAGACGTCGCGGCGGATCAGCATGCCGGCGGTGGAGACGGAGAGGACGGAGCGGACCTGGTCGTGCTGGCCCTGGTCCTGCTCGCGGCGGTCGAGTCCGGTCCAGCGGCGGCCGCTGCGGGCGATGCTGACGCCGGCTTCGAGGAGCTGCTTCCTGTCGTACCAGCCGCGCAGCTTGGGGCCGATGACGGCGGCGTCCGCGTCGGAGTCGGCGACGCGCAGGAGTTCGGCGAGGGCGCCGGGCTCGGGGGCGCAGTCGTCGTGGAGGAGCCAGAGCCACTGGACCGGTTCGCCGTGCGGGAGGTCGGGGAGGTCGTACGCCTCGTCGTTCCAGCTGCGGCTGACGGGGTCCCAGCCGCTGGGGCGCTTCAGGTAGGGCAGGTCCTCGGGTCCGAGCGGGGGCGCGGTGCGGACGGCCTCCTCGACGGCGGCGCCGAAGCCGGTGCGGCGCGCGAGGTGGAGGACGCGGTCGGCGCCGATGGCGTCGGCGACGAGCTGCGCCGAGTCGTCGGCGCTGCCGGTGTCGGCCGCGACCGCGTTCTGCACGGGGCGCTCCTGGGCGAGCAGCCCGGCGAGCGCGTCGGGCAGCCAGCGGGCGCCGTCGTGGGTGACGAGCACGGCGGTGACGACGTGTCGCGGAAACTCAGGAGTTGAGGACATCGAGCTACGGGCCCTCCGGCCGGGGTCGCCCGCGGGGGGGCGTGGGGAGCGTCTCGGACGGAGGCCCACACTAACGGCTGTGCGCGGAGCGGTCCGCCGCCCTGTGGACAGAGCGCGCGGGAGGGTCCGCCCTGTGGACAGACCGTGCGGAGAGGGAGCGGACCCGTGCCGGACACGCAGAACGGTCCGCCGCCTGTGCCGTGGGGACAGGGGGCGGACCGTTCGTCGTGTCCTGGTGCGCGCGCCGGGGCGCCGGGGTGCCGTTCAGACGGCGGCCTTCTTCAGACGGCGTCGCTCGCGCTCGGAGAGGCCGCCCCAGATGCCGAACCGTTCGTCGTTCTGCAGGGCGTATTCGAGGCACTCGGAGCGGACCTCGCAGGCGAGGCAGACCTTCTTGGCCTCGCGGGTCGAGCCGCCCTTCTCGGGGAAGAAGGACTCGGGATCGGTCTGGGCGCACAGCGCGCGCTCCTGCCAGCCGAGTTCCTCGTCCGCGTCCTCGACCAGCAGTTCCTGGAACAACTCGGTCATGTGCGCCCCTCGTCTGTTCTGTGCGTCCCGTGATGTTGCCGGGACGAACCCGGCCGAACGACACGAGTGAAATTACAAGTTCGTGCTCTGTGCGAGTCAAGCCGAGATCTGCTATTGGGCCCCGTATTCACTCTGCGGAACCAAGCCTATGCGGAAAGTGTTCAAATCGCCAAAAAACGTGACACATGCCAGCGGCCTGGCCGCGCCACGCCGCCCCCACAGGTGAGGACGTCCACGGCTTGGATCTTGTTGCGATCCGCTCGGGGATGCGATCCGGATCACAGTCTGATCACGCCCTCGGATGTTTAAGGGCGCGGTCGAAGCGCCATCTCTCCTGGTCCGCGCCTGAACAAACCTTTCTCCGGGCACTGTAACCGGATGAGGTGAAACATTGCCCCCAAATCGGGCATTGAGTTGACAGTCGGGTGCCCCTCCGGCCACCTTTGGTGGCATGCCAGCGACCGCAGCGCCCTCCGCGACCCACAACCGTGGGTTCCGCCGCGCTGTCCAGGCGCGCTGTTGCTGTTGCTGTCCCAGCTGTTGATGCCGTAGGGCTCCAGCCGCCGAAGCCGTAGCGCTTCGGCCTCTTCCCCCAGCGTCACCCCGCGTCACCCGTGTCACCCCTTATGCGTGACCCCCCCACCGCTTCTGTTTCTGCTGAGGAACCTCCCCATCCCATGAACATGGACAGCGACCTTCAGATCGCCGGCGACATCCTCGAAGTCCCGCACCTGCTCCAGCCCGAGCGCGCCCACCCCGAGACCGTGGCCGAGTTCGCCGGCCTCGCGCGCTCCATCGCCGGCGACCGCTCCCAGTGGGCCCCGTACGTCGAGTACGACGCCACCACCCGCTGGTACCACCGCCTGCGCACCGGACCCGGCTACGAGGTCTGGCTGCTCTCCTGGGTGCCCGGCCAGGGCAGCGGGCTCCACGACCACGGCCTCTCCTCCGGCGTGCTGACCGTCCTGGAGGGCGAGCTGACGGAGCGCACGGACCGGGGCATGCGGACGCTCACACCCGGCGGGGAGCGCGTCTTCGCCCCGGGGTACGTCCACGAGGTCGTCAACGACTCCCTCGAACCGGCCGTCAGCCTGCACGTCTACTTCCCCGGTCTGACCGAGATGCCGATGCACGAGTCCCGCCAGGCCCAGTGCGCCCCGGTCGCCCCGGGACTGATCGACGCCTGACCCGCCCGCCCGTCTCCCGACCACCGCCCCTCATACGATCGGCCTGCGGCTGACAGACTGTCCGCATGCGCATTGTGGTTCTGGCCGGCGGCATCGGTGGTGCCCGTTTCCTTCGCGGCCTCAAGCAGGCCGCGCCGGACGCGGAGATCACGGTCATCGGCAACACCGGTGACGACATCCATCTCTTCGGGCTGAAGGTCTGCCCCGACCTGGACACGGTGATGTACACCCTCGGCGGTGGCATCAACGAGGAGCAGGGCTGGGGACGGACGGACGAGTCCTTCACCGTCAAGGAGGAGCTCGCGGCGTACGGGGTCGGGCCCGAGTGGTTCGGCCTCGGCGACCGGGACTTCGCCACCCACATCGTCCGTACGCAGATGCTCGGCGCGGGCTACCCGCTGAGCGCCGTCACCGAGGCGCTGTGCGCCCGCTGGCAGCCCGGCGTGCGGCTCCTCCCCATGTCCGACGACCGGGTCGAGACGCACGTGGCGATCGAGGTGGACGGCGAGCAGCGCGCGGTGCACTTCCAGGAGTACTGGGTGAAGCTGCGCGCCTCCGTCGACGCGAAGGCCGTCGTGCCCGTCGGCGCCGAGGCCGCGAAGCCCGCGCCGGGCGTCCTGGAGGCGATCGCCGAGGCGGACGTCATCCTCTTCCCGCCGTCCAACCCGGTGGTGAGCGTCGGGACGATCCTGGCCGTGCCCGGGATCCGCGAGGCCGTCGTCGCGGCCGGGGCGCCGGTCGTGGGCCTCTCCCCCATCGTCGGCGACGCGCCCGTGCGCGGCATGGCCGACAAGGTCCTCGCGGCCGTGGGCGTCGAGTCCACGGCGGCGGCGGTCGCCCTGCACTACGGCGCCGAACTCGTCGGCGGCTGGCTCGTCGACACCGTGGACGCGGGCGCGGTCGCGGAGGTCGAGGCGGCGGGCATCGCCTGCCGCGCGGTCCCGCTGATGATGACCGACCTGGACGCGACGGCCGCGATGGCGCGCGAGGCGCTGGCGCTGGCCGAGGAGGTGCGGGGATGACGGGGGCGGGCTCGGGCGGCCTGAGCGGCGCGGGTGGCTTCGAGGGGGTTTCCGGTCCGGGGGGCGTGGGCGGCGGATCGTACGCGCCCGCGTACCGGGTCTGGGCGCTCGCGGGGCTGCCCGAGGTGGCGGCCGGGGACGATCTGGCCAAGCTGATCGCCTCCGTGTCGCCGGAGCTCGCCGACGGGGACGTCCTGATCGTCACCTCGAAGATCGTCAGCAAGGCGGAGGGGCGGGTGATCGCGGCCGACGACCGCGAGGAGGCCATCGACGCCGAGACGGTACGGGTGGTGGCGCGGCGCGGCACCCTCCGCATCGTCGAGAACCGGCAGGGGCTCGTCATGGCCGCCGCCGGGGTCGACGCCTCCAACACCCCTTCCGGGACCGTGCTGTTGCTGCCCGAGGACCCCGACGCCTCGGCGCGGCGGATCCGTTCGGGGCTGCGCGAGGCGCTCGGCGTCGACGTCGGCGTCGTCGTCACGGACACCTTCGGGCGGCCCTGGCGCAGCGGGCTCACGGACGTGGCGATCGGGGCGGCCGGGGTGCGGGTCCTCGACGACCTGCGCGGCGGGACCGACGCGTACGGCAATCCGCTGAGCGCGACCGTCGTCGCCACCGCCGACGAACTCGCCGCCGCCGGCGACCTGGTGAAGGGCAAGGCGGCCGGACTGCCGGTGGCCGTCGTGCGCGGACTGCCCCATGTGGTGGGCGGCGACGCCGAGGAGGGGGCGCGGGCGCTCGTGCGCTCCGCCGCCGACGACATGTTCCGGCTCGGGACCTCGGAGGCCGTACGGGAGGCGGTGACGCTGCGGCGGACCGTACGGGAGTTCACCGACGCGCCCGTCGACCCGGGCGCGGTCCGGCGCGCGGTCGCCGCCGCCGTGACGGCCCCGGCGCCGCACCACACCACGCCGTGGCGGTTCGTGCTCCTGGAGTCGGCCCGGTCCCGGACGCGGCTCCTCGACGCGATGCGGGACGCGTGGATCGCGGACCTGCGGCGGGACGGCAAGTCCGAGGAGTCCATCGCCAAGCGGGTGCGGCGCGGGGACGTCCTGCGCAACGCCCCCTACCTCGCGGTGCCCTGCCTCGTCATGGACGGCTCCCACCACTACGGCGACCCGCGCCGGGACGCCGCCGAGCGCGAGATGTTCGTCGTCGCGGCGGGCGCGGGCGTGCAGAACTTCCTCGTCGCGCTGGCGGGCGAGCGGCTCGGCTCGGCCTGGGTGTCCTCGACGATGTTCTGCCGGGAGGTCGTACGGGACGTCCTCGGGCTGCCGGAGGAGTGGGACCCGATGGGCGCGGTGGCGATCGGGCACCCGGCGGCTCCGCCGAAGGAGCGTCCGGCGCGGACGGCCTCGGAGTTCGTCGAGGTGCGGTGAGGGTCCTTCAGGACTTTCAGGCTTTCAGAGGCGGGTGATGTCGCCGGGTGCCCTGCGGGGCGCCCGGCGGGGCGGTACGCGGCCGCTGAGGAGGATCAGGCGGGCCGCGCGGTGGCGCTGGCCCGCGTACGGGGCCAGGAGCTCCAGCATCGCCTCGTCGTCCGCCGTACGGTCGCCCGCGAGGGCCCAGCCGACGATGCCCGGGAGGTGCAGGTCGCCGGTGGTGACCTCGTCCGGGGCGCCGTTGCTGCGCTGGACCGTCTCGGCGCTCGTCCAGGGGCCGATGCCCGGGACCAGCTCCAGGCGCCTGCGGGCCGCCGACGGGTCCATGCGCGCGGCCTCCTCCAGGCGGGCCGCGACGCGTGCCGCGCGGACGATCGTGGCGGAGCGCTTGCCGTCGACGTTCGCGCGGTGCCACTCCCAGGACGGGATCTGCGTCCAGGTGCGGGCGTCCGGCATCACGTACATGCCCTCGGGTGCCGGGCCCGGAGCCGGCTCTCCGTACTTCCGTACGAGCGTCCGCCAGGAGCCGTAGGCCTCGTGCGTCGTGACCTTCTGCTCCAGGATCGACGGGATCAGCGACTCCAGGACCAGTCCGGTACGGGTGAGGCGCAGGCCCTTGCGGCGGCGGAGCGTCGCCAGGAGCAGCCCGTGGCGGGGGACGAAGGCGGTCGGGTCGTCCTCGGCGCCCAGGAGGCCCGGGAGGCCGTCCAGGAGCCAGTCGCGCCCGGGGCCCCAGGCCTCGGCGCCGGGCTTCCCCTCGTCGATCCGTATCCGGATCGTCCCCGGGCCGTCCGGCGTCCGGCTGGCCCGCCAGACCGAGCCGTCCGGGGTCACCCGGAAGGCGGGATCGGCGGGGCCGCGGCGGAGGGGGCCGAGGGTGAGGCCCAGGTCCAGCGGGGCGTCTTCCGCGGTGGGGAGGGGGAGGTGGCCGCCGCGCGTGGTGGTGCGGGTGGGTTTCGGGGCGAAGCGGCCGGCCATGGGTACGAGCGTAGCCGGGGCGTGGTGCGGGCTGCGCCTCGTGGCCGTGCGCTCCGCCCCCGCCCCGTGTGGGGCCCGCACCCGCTGCCCGTGTGGGCAATCGTCCCGCTGGGCGGGACGGGTGGGCACACGGGACGGCGCCCTCTAGCGGCGCCTCCGCGTTCCGCGCCTGGACCCGCACCACGTGTGCGCCGTCACCTTCGGTGCGGGTTCAGGCGCGTAAGCCTCTGGCGCCGGTAGGGCGCGGGTCCGTTGTGCCCACCCGTTCCGCCCCAGCGGAACGATTGCCCACAACGGGAGTGGGCACCGCCCCGGCGGAACGATTGCCCACAACGGGAGTGGGCGGCGGCCCGGGGGAACGATTGCCCGCAACGGGGGTGGGTGCCCGCGGCGGGGGTGGGGTTACTGGTCTGAGGAGAAGCGGATGGCGCGCGGGGGGAGGGTGGTGTCGCACCAGATGCGGATGCCGTCGCGGAGTTCGTTGTCGGGGCCGATGTGGGCGCCGTCGCCGATGACGGCGCCGCTGATCACCGTACGGGCACCGATGCGGGCGCCCGCGCCGATCAGGGAGTCGGTGATGACGGCGCCGGGTTCGACGACGGCGCCGGCGAGGAGGGTGGAGCCGGTGACGCGGGCGCCTTCGCCGACCACCGCGTCCGCGCCCACCACCGTGCCGCCGTCCAGCTTGGCGTCGGGGGCGACGCGGGCCGTCGGGAGGACGAGGCGGTCGCCGCAGCGGCCGGGGACGGCCGGGGAGGGGGCGCGGCCGAGGACGAGGTCGGCGGAGCCGCGGACGAAGGCCTGCGGGGTGCCGAGGTCCAGCCAGTAGGTGGAGTCGACCATGCCCTGGAGGTGGGCTCCGGTGGAGAGGAGTTCGGGGAACGTCTCGCGTTCCACCGAGACCGGGCGGCCGGTGGGGATGGTGTCGATGACCGAGCGGCGGAAGACGTACGCGCCCGCGTTGATCTGATCGGTGACGATCTCCTCCGGCGTCTGCGGCTTCTCCAGGAAGGCCGTGACGCGCCCGGTGTCGTCCGTGGGGACCAGGCCGAAGGCGCGCGGGTCCTCGACGCGGGTGAGGTGGAGCGAGACGTCCGCGCCGGAGGAGGAGTGGGTCGCGACGAGGGCCTGGATGTCCAGGCCCGTGAGGATGTCGCCGTTGAAGATGAGGACCGGCTCGTCGGGGCCCGAGTGGAGGCGCGAGGCGACGTTGCGTATCGCGCCTCCGGTGCCGAGGGGCTCCTCCTCGGTGACGTACTCCAGGCTCAGGCCGAGGTCGGAGCCGTCACCGAAGTGCGGCTCGAAGACCTCGGCCAGGTAGGAGGTGGCGAGCACGATGTGCTCGACGCCGGCGGCACGGGCCCGGGCCAGCTGGTGGGTCAGGAAGGGGACGCCCGCCGCCGGGACCATGGGTTTGGGCGTGTTGACCGTGAGGGGTCGCAGCCGTGTGCCCTTGCCACCGACCAGGAGGATCGCTTCTGTCACCTTGTCGTCTCTGCTTCCTGTTTTCGGGGCCGGTCAGCTCGCCCGTCTCGGTCGTCCGTGCGATATGACCGGTCAGTTTATGCAGATGGTTGCCTCCATGACCCCATCCGCGACCCCATCAGGGCCTTCCCTGGTACGCGGCCGAGCTCGTACGGGCCGTGCCGAGCTTGCTGTAGAGATGCGCGCCGGGACATTCCGTGGCGAATCCGTCACGGTGACCGGCGATGGAGTTGAACCGTACCTTCGTGCCCTTCTTGTACAGGTTTCCGCCACCCGAGATCAGGTACGACGTTCCCTTCGGGTTCACCCCGTGCAGCCCGAGCTTCCAGGCCGTCAGGCGCGCGACGGCGGTCACGACGGCGGCCGGCGGGTTGCTCTTGGTGAAGGTGCCGAGGACGGCGATGCCCATGCTGTTGGTGTTGAAGCCGAGGGTGTGGGCGCCGAGGACCGGCTTGGCGATGCCGCCGGCCCGGCCCTCGTAGATGTTTCCGCACTTGTCGATGGCGAAGTTGTAGCCGAGGTCCCGCCAGCCGCTGCTCAGGACGTGGTAGCGGTAGATGCTGCGCAGGACCGTGGGGGCCTTGCTGCAGGTGTAGTTGTTGCCGGTGGCGCTGTGGTGGACGAAGGCCGCCTTGATGGTGCTCGTGTAGACGAAGCCCTTCTCGCGGATGCTCTCGTCCGCGCCCCAGCCCTTACGGGTGATGATCTTGGGTTGGGGACCGATGTACGGCTTCGCCGCGGCGGCGGCCGGGGCCGCCGGGGCCGCCTGCGTCTGGGGCATGTTCCGGGCCTCGCGCTCGGTCTCCTCCTTGGAGAGGGCCGGGATCCAGGTCGCGCCGTACGGGGCGAGCTGGGCGTTCACCGCGCTCGCGGCGGCCTCCGCGGCGCTCATGCCGGTGAGGGCCGCGGGGGCGGCGGGGGCCGTCGCGTTCCGGGTCCGGGGAGCGCCCTCCCCCGACGCGGGCCGCTCCGGCGCGGCCGCCGGGCTCTCGCCCGGGTCCACCAGTTCCAGCCGCAGGCCCGCCGGGAGCGCTTCCCGTCCCCGTACGCGGATCTCGACGCCGTCCGAGTCGCCCACCCACAGCGGGGCCGTGGAGCCGCGGAGCGCCCGGGTGGAGCCCTCGGCGGTGTCGGGGTCGGCACCGTGCTCCTCGTTGTGGGTCTCGACGTCCTGCCACGCGGACCAGGTTCCGCCGCCGGTGGCCCGGGTGCGGACCTGCACGGTGCCGTGCAGCGGGGCCGTCGGGTCGTCCCAGACGACGCCGACGAGCGAGAAGGGCCTGACGTCGCGTCGGGTGAGCCCCTGCTCGCCCGAGCCGGTCGTCCCGCCGAGCGCGCGGGTGGCGGCACCGAGCGGTTCGAGGGGCAGCGACTGGGTGGAGCCCGGGAGTTCGGGCGCGGGTGGCAGGGCGGAGGCGGCCGCGGGTGGCGTCGAGGCCGCCGCCGGCGCGGTGAGGGAGACCGGCAGGGCGAGTACCGCCGCGCAGGTGACGGCGATCGAGGAGGCGAGTGAGGCACGCATGGGCCGATCGTGCGGATCGCCGGGCCGTTCCGCGCGCCGGGAACCGGCCCGGAAACTGACGGGCCGTCGGTCCGACCGGAGGACGGCGTCACCGGTACGGCGGACCCCGGCGCATGCGCCCGCGTACGCTGTCCGGCGTGAACGCCAGCGACCGCACCCCTGCCGACCTGCTGCGATCCGCGCTCGCCGCGGACCCCGCCCGCCCCTTGGTCACCTTCTACGACGACGCCACCGGTGAGCGCGTGGAATTGTCCGTCGCCACCTTCGCCAATTGGGTGGCCAAGACGGCGAACCTGCTCCAGGGCGAGCTGTCCGCCGCGCCGGGCGACCGGCTCGCGCTGCTGCTGCCCGCGCACTGGCAGAGCGCCGTCTGGCTGCTCGCCTGCGCGTCCGTCGGCGTGGTCGCCGAGATCGGCGGCGACCCGGCGGACGCGGACGTCGTGGTCGCGGGTCCCGACGCCCTGGAGGCGGGTCTCGCCTGTTCCGGGGAGCGGATCGCGCTCTCCCTGGCCCCGCTGGGCCGCCGCTTCCCGGCCGCGCCCGCCGGATACGCGGACTACGCGGTCGAGGTGCCGAGCCAGGGCGACCGTTTCGCCCCGTTCGCACCGGTCGATCCGGAGGCTCCCGCGCTCGTCGTCGACGGTACGGAACGCAGCGCCGCCCAGCTCGTCGAGCAGGCCCGCACGGACGCGGCGACCCTCGGCCTCGCCCCCGGCTCCCGCCTCCTCTCCGGCCTCGGCTACGCCGACTGGCAGGGCCTCTCCTCCGGCCTGTACGCCCCCCTGGCGGCGGGCGGCTCCGTGGTGCTGTGCCGGAACCTGGACCAGCTGGGCCCGGAGGGGCTGGAGAAGCGGATCGAGAGCGAACGCGTGACGCACACGACGCTCTGACCGGCCCGACCAGCACACGGGTCCACGCCCGCCGTACGAACCCCACCCGTTCGGCCCAGCGCCGCGCCGGGTTCCCCGGTTCGTCCCCCCGGTCCGGTACATGATCGGCCCAGGGGGAGTCGACTCCTTCCGCACCACCACGCGCAGGAAGGACGGATCCAGACGTGACGGACCGTGCAGGCACGCCCGCCGACCCGGACCCCCCGGCCGCGGGGGACGAGGAGCCGCGCCGGCGCCGCCACTGGCTGCGCTGGACGGCCCTCGGCTGCGCGGTCGTCGTGCTGGCCGCCGCCGGGGTCGGCTGGTGGTTCTACCGGAAGCTCGACGACAACATCACCACCGACACCACCGCCGCCGACGAGCTGCGGAGGTACGAGAAGGAGCGCCCGCCGGCGGGCACCACGACCGCCCTCAACATCCTGCTCATCGGCTCGGACACCCGGGCCGGCGCGGGCAACCGCCCGTACGGCAAGGACGAGGGCACCCAGCGCTCCGACACGACGATCCTGCTGCACCTCGCGGCCGGGAAGTCGAGCGCGACGGCCGTCTCCCTGCCCCGGGACCTGATGGTGACGATCCCGAGCTGCCACAAGGCGGACGGGACGCGCACCCGGGAGCAGACCGCGCAGTTCAACTGGGCCTTCGAGTTCGGCGGCGCGGCGTGCACGATCCGTACCGTCGAGAAGCTGACCGGGATCCGGGTCGACCACCACATGGTGATCGACTTCCGGGGCTTCAAGAAGATGGTGGACGCCGTGGACGGCGTGGAGGTCTGCCTCAAGGAGCCCGTGAACGACAAGGACGCGAAGCTGAAGCTGCCCGCGGGCCGCCAGACGCTCGACGGGGAGCAGGCCCTCGGTTTCGTACGGGCCCGCAAGTCGATCGGGAACGGCAGCGACACGGAACGCATGGACCGCCAGCAGCAGTTCCTCGGCGCCCTCGTCAACAAGGTGCAGAGCGACGGGGTGCTGCTCAACCCGACCAAGCTCTACCCGGTCCTGGACGCGGCCACGAAGGCGATCACCACGGACCCGGGGCTCGACTCGCTGCGGGACCTGTACGACCTGGCGCGGTCGATGCGGGCCATCCCGACCGCGAAGGTGCAGTTCCTCACCGTCCCCCGCCGGGCCTACCGATACGACCCGAACCGGGACGAACTGGTGCAACCCGCGGCGAGTCAGCTCTTCAGGCAACTGCGCGAGGACAAGCCCGTCCTGGTGACGCCCGAGCCGGCCGGCACCGACGGGAAGCCCGACGGGGACGGCACGGCACCGCCGTCGGCGACGCCGACCTTCACGGGGCGGAACGCGGCGGAAGGGGTGTGCGGGTAAAGCGCGACCCAAGGGGAGAGTTGAGAGCGATGAGGTTTGGGCAAATTGCCCGGTTGTAAGGGGCGTGGAATTTGTCACGGACGTCGCCCCACGCTGAACTGGGCGGATAGTGTGACGCGATCCGGTGCACCCCGACCGCGTGGTCGCACTCATAAGGATCGAACGACCGAGAGAGCGGCGCCCTGTGGGGGAGGCGCCTCGCGTGGCACCGACGGAGGACTCGAGGAACCGTGGACGCGCACAGCCGTGGACGGGCGGACGAGATCGACCCCGCCGACCAGTGGGTCCTCAACCCGCGGACCGGCAACTACGAACTGCGACTGGACCGCTCCGCTGGGCAGCCGCGGACGCCGTCGCGGCCGCAGGCCCCCTCCCGCCCCCGGAGATCCGTCTCCGCCCCCGCACCCTCCCCCACGCCCGCCGAGGCGCCCGTCCCCGGCCAGCGCCGCCGCCGCGCCCCCGAGCCGGCCGAGGGCGGCCAGGTGCCGCCGCAGGGCCGCCGCAAGCGCAAGCAGGGCGCGAGCCGCAAGAAGAAGGTCCTGCTGTGGACCGGCGGCACGATGGCGTTCGTCCTCGTGGGCGGCGCGGTGGGCGCGTACGCGATCTACAACAAGCTCAACAACAACCTCGACGTCGTCGACGTCGTCGGCAAGAACACCAACGCCGGATTCGCCAAGGGCAAGGCCTTCAACATCCTGGTCATCGGCACCGACAAGCGGACCGGCGAGGGGAACTCCGGCTACGGCGACAAGGACAGCCCCGGCCACGCCGACACCACGATCCTCTTCCACGTCTCCAAGGACCGGACGAACGCCACGGCGCTGTCCATCCCGCGCGACATGAAGACGAACATCCCCGAGTGCCAGTCGCGCCAGCCCGACGGCACCATCAAGACGATCCCCGCCGAGACGGACGTCCGCTTCAACGTGAGCCTCGGGCAGGACGGCCGCGACCCCGGCTGCGTCATGCGCACGGTCGAGGAGCTGGCCGGCGTGCAGGTCGACCACTTCATGATGGCGGACTTCAACGCCGTCAAGGAGATGACGACCGCGGTCGGCGGCGTGAAGGTCTGCGTCGAGAAGCCCGTGAACGACTCGAAGTCGCACCTGAAGCTGCCCGCCGGCGAGTCGATCGTCCAGGGCGAGCAGGCCCTCGCCTTCGTCCGTACCCGCCACAGCTTCGGCAACGAGAGCGACCTGGACCGCATCAAGGTCCAGCAGCAGTTCCTGAGTTCGATGATCCGGCAGATGAAGTCGGACGAGACGCTGACGGACCCGGGCAAGCTGTACGACCTCGCCAACGCGGCGACCAGCGCCCTCACCGTCGACTCGGGCATAGGCTCGCTCACCAAGCTGGAGGCCCTGGCCCGCGAGCTGTCCTCGATCGACACCAAGAACATCTCGTTCACGACCCTGCCGGTCATCGACAACCCCGCCGAGAAGATCAGGGCGACGGTCGTGCCCGACCCGGTCAAGGCGCCGCAGCTGTTCGCGATGCTCCAGTCCGACACCTCGCTCACCGAGGTGAAGAAGCAGCAGCAGGACGCCAAGAACGCGCAGGCGGCGCTCCTCAAGGGCACGCGGTCCACCGCCGCCGAGGTGCGCGTCGACGTCTACAACGGCAGCGGCATCCGGGGCGCGGCCCAGGCGACCCTCAACTGGCTGCAGAACGACCAGGGCGTGAACCGCTCGACCAACAAGAGCAACGCCCCCGAGAAGGCGGCGAAGACCACGCTCACCTATGCACCGAACCAGGCCGATCAGGCCCGCAAGCTCGCGGACATGATGGGCCTGCCTGCCTCGGCGCTCAAGCCGGGCACACAGGACGCCGCCGCTCGCGAGCCCATGACGCTCGTGCTCGGCGCCGACTTCAAGGGCGCGGGGGTGCCCATCACCGGACCGGCAAAGGCGCCGAAGGATCTGGTGAAGGTGGAAGCTGACAAGCAGGTGTGCGCCAAGTGACCCGGAAAAACCGGGACTTGACGTTCTTCTGACCGACGAGGGGACCTGGGGTGGGACAGAACAGCGTGCGTGGGGAGGGAACGCGAAAAAGCGTTCCGCGCGCCCGTGAACTGGGCTGGGACGACGACCTGTACGGCGCCGGAGAGGCGACCGGCGCGGGCGGCGAAGCTCCCGAGGAGGCGGAGGCCCCCTCGGGGCCGACCCGCGCCGAGCGCCGGCGCGGTGGCGGGAAGGGCGGCGGGAAGGGCCCGGGCGGACGCGCCGCCGCGCGCCAGCGCGCCAAGAAGACCGGCAAACGCAAGGTGCTGCGCTGGACGGCGATCACCCTGGCCCTGCTGATACTCGGGACGGCCGGCGCCGGATACCTGTACTACCAGCACCTCAACGACAACATCCGCGGCGGCAGCCGCGCGGGCGGCGACAGCGGCGTCAAGAAGGCCGCGCCGAACGCGCTCGGCGACACCCCGCTGAACATCCTGCTGATCGGCTCCGACGACCGGAGCGACGAGAAGAACATCGCCCTCGGCGGCGGCCGGGACGACAAGAACCGCCCGCCCCTCGCCGACGTGCAGATGCTGCTGCACGTCTCGGCGGACCGGAAGAACGCCTCGGTCGTCTCGATCCCGCGCGACACGGTCGTGCACATCCCGGAGTGCAAGGGCGAGAACGGCAAGCCCCCCTATCCCGCCACCGACACCCGGCCCATCAACGAGTCGCTCCAGCGCGGCGGTCCCGGCTGCACCCTCACCACCTGGGAGAGCCTCACCGGGGTCTACATCGACCACTGGATCATGGTCGACTTCGCCGGTGTGGTGGCCATGGCCGACGAGGTCGGCGGCGTCCCGGTCTGTGTGAAGTCCGGCGTCGACGACCACCCGACCAAGGCGCAGCCCGGTGGCTCCCACCTGAAGCTGCCCGTGGGAACGCACGAGGTCAAGGGCGTGCAGGCGCTCCAGTGGCTGCGCACCCGGCATGCCTTCGGCAGCGACCAGAACCGCGCCAAGGCCCAGCACATGTACATGAACGGCATGGTCGCGAAGCTCCAGAAGCAGAACGCCTGGACCGACACCGGCCGTCTGATGGGCCTGGCGGAGACCGCCACCAACGCGCTCCAGGTCTCCGACGAGATCAAGTCGGTCAAGGGGCTCTTCGACCTGTCGATGCAGCTCAAGAACGTGAAGCTGGACCGCCTCACCACGGCGAACATCCCGACGGCCGAGTACCCGCCGGACCGCAACTGGAACATCCTGGTCAAGTCGTCCGCCGACAAGATGTTCTCGATGCTCCGCAACGACATCGCCTTCGACAAGAACGGCACCCCGGCCGACGCCAAGCCGAAGCCGTCCAAGAAGCCGAAGGCCATCGCCGAAGCGCCCGGTTCGCTCGCCGTGACGGTCGTCAACGGCACCGGCAGCGACGCCGAGCCCGCCGCCGAGGGCCGCGCCCGGACGATCACCGAGATCCTCCAGGGCAAGGGCTTCACCCAGGCCGTGTCCTCCAAGGAGGGCGGCAACCGCCCGGACACCGTGGTCACCTACCCCAAGGCCGCCGGCGACCAGGGCAAGGCGAACGCCCAGTCCGTGGCGAAGGTGCTCGGGCTGCCCGACTCGGCCGTCCGCGCCGACCCGAAGGCCGAGGGGCTCACGCTCGTCGTCGGCGCCGACTGGCGCGAGGGGACGGTCTACAAGAAGCCGGCCGCCGAGGCCGGTGACATCCCGGACGGCGCGCAGGTGATCCGGGGCGACGAGAAGGACTGCATGGAGATCTTCGACCCCTACAAGTGGGACGGAAAGAGCTGATCCCACGTCCCGCGCACGAAGGCCGGGCCCCTCGGAAGGGGCCCGGCCTTCGCCGTGCTCGTACGCGTACGGGCCGCGTCAGACGCGCTCCGCCCGCACCGCCGGGCGCCGGCTCGCGATGACCTTCTCCGCGAGGGAGCGGGGGCTGGTGAGGAAGCCGTAGCCCCAGGACATGTGCATGGTGGCGAGGGCGACCGGGATCCGCAGGCGGGCCTTCAGCGGCAGTCCCCTGCCGGCCGGGATCGAGCCCGCCGTGATCGCGGCGAGGTAGCCGGCCGGGATCACGAAGCCGAGGGGGGTGACGGCGGCTCCGACGACGAGGCCGGCGGCGATCGCGCAGACGGCGGTCGGCGGGGCCAGGTAGCGGAGGTTGATGGAGCCCTCGTGGTAGCGGGCGACCACGTGGCGCCAGCGGCCGTAGTCCTTGTACTGCTTGGCGAGGGCCTTCACGGAGGGCCGCGGGCGGTACTGGACGCGGAGCTCCGGCGAGAACCAGATCAGGCCGCCGGCCTCGCGGATGCGGAAGTTCAGCTCCCAGTCCTGGGCGCGGATGAACTCCACGTTGTACCCGCCCTGCCGCTCCAGCGCCTCGCGGCGGAAGACGCCCAGGTAGACGGTCTCCGCCGGGCCCGCCTCGCCGCCCGTGTGGAAGGCGGCGTTGCCCACGCCGATCTTCGAGGTCATCGCGGCGGCGACCGCGTCCTCCCAGGCGTTCTCGCCCTCGGCGTGCATCACGCCGCCGACGTTCTGCGCGCCCGTCTCCTCCAGGAGCCGGACCGCGGTCGCGATGTAGTTGGGGGAGAGCATGCCGTGGCCGTCGACGCGCACCACGATCGGGTGGTGGGAGGCCTGGATCGCCGCGTTGAGGGCGGCGGGGGTGCGGCCGGTCGGGTTCGGCACCGTGATGACGCGGCGCCTGCCCGAAGCGGTCTCGCGGACGAGCTCGGCGGCGATCTCGTCCGTGCGGTCCGTGGACGGGCCGAGGGCGATCACCACCTCCATCTCCCCGTCGTACTCCTGCTCCAGGATGTGGCGGACCGAGGTGCGCAGATACCGCTCCTCGTTGAGGACCGGCATGATCACGGAGACGGGGGGCGTGGCGTTCATCGCCCGCCACGTTACCGCGAACGGGGGACACCGGTGCGCGCCGAGCGGGTGGTGCGCCCTTGGGCTGATCGTATGGGCCTACCGTGCTGCCGGTTCCCCTGTCCCACCCGCGGAGGTGTCCGTCCGTGCCCACACCGCCCCGCACGCCCCGTCCCCGGCCCGCCGCCCGCCGCGTACCGGTCCGCCGGCGGCGGAGGCGCCCCCGGTGGGGGATGCGGATGGCGACGGCGCTCTCCGTGACGGTCCTCACGGCCGGGGGGATCGGGCACGCCGTGGTGGCCGGTCTGGACACCGGGATCACCCGGGTCGACCCCTTCAAGGACATGAAGAACCGGCCGCTGGCCGGGCACGGGATGAACGTGCTGGTCGTCGGGACCGACGGGCGGGACCGGATCACGCCGGAGGAGAAGAAGAAGTACCGGCTCGG
This sequence comes from Streptomyces sp. NPDC021012, assembly GCF_044333355.1. Lineage (NCBI taxonomy): Bacteria > Bacillati > Actinomycetota > Actinomycetes > Kitasatosporales > Streptomycetaceae > Streptomyces > Streptomyces sp. NPDC021012. The sequence goes on along the minus strand of NZ_JBIRQU010000022.1, from coordinate 42,263 downwards.
CGGCGCGCCCTGCCACTGCACCGACACCGTCATGCTCGTGCACATCTCGGAGGACCGGGAGCGGGCGAGCGTCGTCAGCCTGCCCCGCGACTCGTACGCCGAGATGCCCGAGCACACCGACCTGAACAGCGGCGTGAAGCACCGGGCCCATCCCGTGAAGCTGAACGCGGCCTACGCCGAGGGCGGGCCCGGTCTCACCGTGCGGACCGTCGAGTCGATGACCGGCGTGAAGATCGACCACTACCTGGAGGTCGACTTCACCAGCTTCATGCGGACCGTGGACGCGGTCGGCGGGGTGCAGATCTGTACGACGCGGCCCCTGAAGGACTCGTACACCGGGCTCGACCTGGCCCCCGGCACCCATGAGCTGGACGGCGGGCAGGCCCTGCAGTACGTGCGCTCCCGGCACATCGACGGGGCCGCCGACATCGGCCGGATGCAGCGGCAGCAGCGGTTCGTGGCGGCGCTGGTCGACCGGGTCACGAACGGCGGGGTGCTGCTCAACCCGGTGCGGTTCCGGGAGGTCGCGACGACGATGCTGGGCTCCGTACGGGCCGACGAGGAGTTCGGTACGGATCAGCTGCTCGCCCTCGCCAAGGCGATGCACGGCTTCACCCCGGCCTCGTCGGAGTTCGTGTCCGTGCCGATCGGCGACATGGGCTTCCCCGTGAAGGGCATCGGCTCGACCGTGAAGTGGGACGCGGCCAAGGCCCAGAAGCTCTTCCAGGCCCTGCGGGACGACCAGCCGCTCGCCGCCTCCGCGCAGAAGGCGGCGAGCTCCTCGAAGGCCCCCCGGGCCCTCGTCGTCGACGTGCCGCCGCGGACCGTCCGCGTGCAGGTCTACAACGGGACCCGGACCGACGGTCTCGGCCGCAAGGTGGACGACGCCCTGCGCGCGACCGGCTTCGACACGACGCGCACGCCGATGACCGGCTCCCCGCAGAAGCGGACCCTCGTCGAGTACGACCCGCGCTGGGACCGCTCCGCCAAGTCCCTGGCGGCCGCCCTGCCGGGGGCGGAGCTGCGGGCGGTCGCGGGACGGGGCGGGACGCTGCGGGTGACCGTGGGCAGCGACTACAAGGGCGTCACGGCGGTGCGGGCGGAGGCGTCCGGGGCGCCGTTCGAAGCGGTCACCGGGGACAAGGTGGTGTGTCCGTAGGACCCGGGACGGCTCAGTCCTCGTAGCCCTCGGCCGCGCGGCGTTCGCGGAGTTCCTTGATGGCCTGGCGGCGGGCCAGGCGGTGGGTGCGGCGGATCTGGGCTTCCTGGTTGCGGCGCTTGTCCTGCTCGGTCTCGGGGATGACCTGGGGGACCGGGCGGGGCTTGCCGTCGGCGTCGACGGCCGCGAAGACGAGGTAGGCGGAGCCGACCTGGGTGGCGGGCGTGGACTCGTTCCAGCGCTCGGCCATGACCCGTACGCCGACCTCCATGGAGGAGCGGCCGGTCCAGTTGACCTGGGCCTTGACGTGCAGGAGGTCGCCGACGCGGACGGGCTCCAGGAAGGCCATCTCGTCCATGGAGGCGGTGACGGCGGGGCCGCCGGAGTGCCGGCCCGCGACGGCGCCCGCGGCGTCGTCCACCAGCTTCATGATCACGCCGCCGTGCACCGTACCCAGGAGGTTGGTGTCGTGGCTGGTCATGATGTGGCTGAGGGTGGTGCGGGAGGCGGAGGTCGGCTTGCCCGGGATGCCGCCGGGAGTATCGCCCTGATCTGTCATGCCCTCCACCATATGCCGGGTCCCTCCGCCGTCGCCGTTCGGTCCCCTTTGCATCAGCTTGGCAACAGCACCGGTCCGATCTTCTACCCGGACTGTCGCCCGGAAAGGCCCGCCCGGCACACTGTCCGCATGAATGACTGGCCCGATCAGCCCGAGGGACCCCGCCGGATGAGCCACGTGCAGCGCCCGCAGGTCCCGCAGCAGCCGCCGCGTCCCCAGCAGGGCTACGACCAGGGCGGCCGGGACGGCCAGGGTTACAACCCGAACTTCACGCAGGCGCGGAACCAGGGGTACGACTCCGGTTACAGCTCCGGCGAGGTGTACGGAGGTCCGCACGGCCACGGCGGCCGGGGCGGCGTCCCCCCGCAGTACGCGCCGCAGGGGCCGGGCCGTCCCGCGCCGGACTGGCGCAAGCGGATCAAGATCGGCTCGATCGTGCTCGCCGTGGTCGTCGTCGGCTGGAGCGTCGGCACGTACGCCTGGGCCAGCTCGAAGATGCGCAACGAGGTCGACCTCTCCAAGGTCATCGAGCGGCCGGAGGAGGGTGACTGCACGACGTACCTGATCGTCGGCTCCGACAGCCGCGAGGGCATGTCCGCCGAGGAGAAGAAGAAGCTCCACACCGGCTCCGCCGAGGGCAAGCGGACCGACTCGATGATGATCCTCGCGGCCTGCTCCAGCGGGAACACGATGGTCTCGCTGCCCCGTGACTCCTGGGTGACGATCCCGAACTTCGTCGGCTCCGAGTCGGGCAAGGCGTACCCGGCCCGCGGCGGCTCCAAGCTGAACGCGGCCTACGCGATGGACGGCCCCGAACTGCTCGTGCGGACCGTCGAGTTCAACACCGGCCTGCGCATCGACCACTACGCGGAGATCGGCTTCGCCGGCTTCGCGAACATCGTGGACGCGCTCGGCGGCGTCGAGCTGAACATCGACAAGGGCTTCAAGGACAAGAAGTCCGGCGCGAACTTCCAGGCGGGCACGCAGACCCTCAACGGCGAGCAGGCCCTGGCCTTCGTCCGCACCCGGTACGCCTTCGCCCAGTCGGACCTCCAGCGGACGAAGAACCAGCAGAAGTTCCTGAACGCCCTGGCCAACCAGGCGGCGACGCCGGGCACGATCCTCAACCCGTTCGCGCTGTACCCGACGCTCGGCGCCGGTCTGGACACGCTGATCGTGGACAAGGACATGTCGCTGTACGACCTCGGGAAGATGTTCTTCGCGATGAAGGGCATCAACAGCGGTGACGGCAAGTCCATGAACATGCCGCTCGCGGGCTCCGCGCCGCAGAACTCCCTGAAGTGGGACATGCCGAAGGTGAAGCAGCTCGTCGAGCAGATCAAGAACGACGAGAAGGTCACGGTCACGTCCGACCGGTGAGGCCGGACCGCTGACCGGCGGCTTCGGGGCGCGTCCCGGCACGGGCGGTGCGCGCCCGCGCCGGAGCCGGCTCAGCCGGCGAGCGGCCGCCGGAACCGCTGCCGGCCCTGTCCGTCCTGGACGACGGTGAAGCCGGCCGCCCTGAGCCGCTCGGCGATCCGCCCGCGCCGTATGCCGTTGAGCCGGAACGCGAGCACGAGGAACCCGGCCAGCAGACCGCCGCCGAGCAGTGCGGCGAGCCACATCCCGGAGATCAGCAGCACCAGGACGAGGACGACGAGCCCGCCCCACGCGACCGCGGGCTGGGTCCCGTGGGCCGCCTGGGTCAGGACGTCGTACCCGATGCGGTCCTTGGCGTGCGCGACCGCGCCCTCCGCCTCCGGCAGCGGCTTGAACGTCCCCGGCCGCAGCGTCGGGACGGCGCCGCCGTTCCCCGCCCGCGGGAACGCGGCGAGCGTGGCGGCCTCACGGGCGCGCGCCTCGGGGCTCGGGTCGCGGTACAGGTTCACGACGATCGCCTGCCGCTTGTGGCCCGTGCGCCAGGCCTCGCCGTACTCGAAGCCGTACTGCTCCAGGAGGTTCACCCGCACCGCGAGGCTCCTGGCGTGGCCCATGTCGTGCCGCAGCTCGATGACGTCCTGCGTGGCGACCTGCCGCAGCAGTGCGGCCACCTGTCGATCGCTTCCCATGCCCTGTCCCACCCCTTGTCCGCGCCGTTCGCGTCGTCCGCGTCGCTCTTGTCGACGCGGCAGGGAGCGTAACGAGAGGGAGGGACGGACCGGAATCCGCCCCTCCCCTTCAGTCGGCCGGCCGTCCCTACGGGAGGTTGCGGGCCATGACGATGCGCTGGACCTGGTTGGTGCCCTCGTAGATCTGGGTGATCTTGGCGTCGCGCATCATGCGCTCGACGGGGTAGTCGCGGGTGTAGCCGTAGCCGCCGAGGAGCTGGACGGCGTCGGTGGTGACCTCCATGGCGACGTCGGAGGCGAAGCACTTGGCGGCGGCGCCGAAGAACGTGAGGTCGCCGTCGACGCGCTCGGACTTGGCGGCGGCCGCGTAGGTGAGCTGGCGGGCCGCTTCGAGCTTCATGGCCATGTCGGCGAGCATGAACTGCACGCCCTGGAAGTCGGCGATCGGCTTGCCGAACTGCTTGCGCTCCTTGACGTAGCCCTTGGCGTAGTCCAGGGCGCCCTGGGCGATGCCGATGGCCTGGGCGGCGATGGTGATGCGGGTGTGGTCGAGGGTCTTCATGGCGGTGGCGAAGCCGGTGCCCTCGGCGCCGATCATGCGGCTGGCGGGGATGCGGACGTTGTCGAGGTAGACCTCGCGGGTCGGGGAGCCCTTGATGCCGAGCTTCTTCTCCGGCGCGCCGAAGGACACGCCCTCGTCGCCCTTCTCCACCACGAACGCGCTGATGCCCTTGGAGCGCTTGTCGGGGTCGGTGACGGCCATCACCGTGTAGTACTCCGAGACGCCGGCGTTGGTGATCCACCGCTTGACGCCGTTGAGCACCCAGGAGTCGCCGTCGCGCACCGCGCGGGTCTTCATGCCGGCCGCGTCCGAGCCCGCGTCGGGCTCGGACAGGGCGTAGGAGAACATCGCCTCGCCGCGGGCCAGGGGGGCGAGGTACCGGTGCTTGAGCTCCTCCGAGCCGGACAGGATCACCGGCAGCGAGCCCAGCTTGTTGACGGCCGGGATCAGCGAGGAGGAACCGCAGGCGCGCGCGACCTCCTCGATCACGATCACCGTGGCCAGCGCGTCCGCGCCGGCGCCGCCGTAGGCCTCCGGGACGTGCACGGCATGCAGGTCGTTGGCGACCAGCGCGTCCAGGGCCTCCTGCGGGAACCGGCCCTCCTCGTCCACCGCCGCCGCGAACGGCACGATCTTCGCCTCCGCGAGGGCACGCACCGACTCCCGGAGCATGTCGTGCTCCTCGGAGGGCCGATACAGGTCGAAATCAGTCGAACCCGCCACGTTCACTCACTCCCACGCTTGCTAACTACCGTTAAGTAACACAAAGGGTAGGGCGTGACCGGGCCCCCGGCCAGGGCACGACTATGCTCGGGCAGGCATTCCGCCCGACGCTCACTGGAGACCCGCATGGCCCTCAAGATCACCGTGATCGGCACCGGCTACCTCGGCGCCACCCACGCCGCGGCCATGGCGGAGCTGGGCTTCGAGGTGCTCGGCCTGGACGTCGTCCCCGAGAAGATCGAGATGCTGTCCGCCGGGCGCGTCCCGATGTACGAGCCGGGCCTGGAGGAACTCCTCGCGAAGCACGTCGCCGGCATCGAGGGATCGAGCGGCCGGCTGCGCTTCACCACCTCCTGGGAGGAGGTCGGCGCCTTCGGCGACGTGCACTTCGTCTGCGTGAACACCCCGCAGAAGCACGGCGAGTACGCCTGCGACATGAGCTACGTCGACGCCGCCTTCGCCTCCCTCGCCGCAGTCGTCCGCGAAGGGGCCCTGGTCGTCGGCAAGTCGACCGTCCCCGTCGGCTCGGCCGAGCGGCTCGCGCGGCTCCTCCCCGAGGGCGTCGAGCTCGCCTGGAACCCGGAGTTCCTGCGCGAGGGCTTCGCGGTGAACGACACCCTGCACCCGGACCGGATCGTCGTCGGCGTGCGCGGCGAGCGGGCCGAGAAGACGCTCCGCGAGGTGTACGCCGTACCGGTCGGCGAGGGCTCCCCGTTCGTCGTCACCGACTTCCCGACGGCCGAGCTGGTGAAGACGTCCGCCAACTCCTTCCTCGCCACCAAGATCTCCTTCATCAACGCGATGGCCGAGGTCTGCGAGGCCGCCGGCGGCGACGTCGTCAAGCTCGCCGAGGCCATCGGCCACGACGACCGGATCGGCGCCAAGTTCCTGCGCGCCGGCATCGGCTTCGGCGGCGGCTGCCTCCCCAAGGACATCCGGGCCTTCATGGCCCGCGCGGGCGAGCTGGGCGCCGACCAGGCCCTGACCTTCCTCCGCGAGATCGACTCGATCAACATGCGGCGGCGCGGCCAGATGGTCGAGATGGCCCGCGAGGCCCTCGGCGGCTCCACCTTCCTGGGCCGCCGGATCGCGATCCTCGGCGCCACCTTCAAGCCGGACTCGGACGACGTCCGCGACTCCCCCGCGCTGAACGTGGCCGGCCAGATACACCTCCAGGGCGGCCAGGTGACCGTCTACGACCCGAAGGGCATGGAGAACGCCCGCCGCGTCTTCCCGACCCTCGGCTACGCCGACTCGGCCCTGGAGGCCGTGCGCGGCGCGGACGTCGTCCTCCACCTGACCGAGTGGCGCGAGTTCCGCGAGCTCGACCCGGCGGAGCTGGCCCCGGTCGCCTCCTCGCGGGTGATCCTCGACGGCCGCAACGCCCTCGACGGGGAGCGGTGGCGGGCGGCCGGCTGGACGTACCGGGCGATGGGCCGCCCGACGGCCTGATCCGTACGGGAACGGAGGGGCGCACCGCGTGGCGGTGCGCCCCTCTCGTCGTCCGGGTTCAGGCCGCGGCCGGCCGGATCCGGTTCGTCCGCGCCAGGAACTCCGTCTCGCGCAGCGCCCGGGTGGCGTTGGCGTGGGCGAGGCCGACCAGCTCCTGGGCGGTCCAGCCCCGGCGGAGCAGCTCCGCGAAGAGCGGTACGTAGCCGGTGGCCGGGGCGGTGGTGCGGGAGACGCCCGCGCACTGCGGGCCCGCCTGCGCCCGTACCCGGTCGAGGACGTCGGCGACGGCGGCCGGGTCGTCGGTGACCGTGACCATGAGGACGGCGCCGTTCCCGCCGAGGAGGCCGAGGACGTCGTCCGGCAGGGTCTCCGGATCGGCCCGGGTCAGCAGCGCCGGGGCGCGGGTGACGGCGAGGGCGCGGCGGACCGTGTCCGGGTCGGCGCCGGAGAGGTCCACGGCCAGGCCGATGCGGTTCATCTCCCGTACCGCGTCACGGGCGAAGCGGTCGAAGAGGGTGAGGTTCACGGCCCGCACGCCCAGCGCGTGGTAGGCCCGCAGGGTGGCGGCCGAGCCGCCGAGCGCCGTCCAGCCGACCGGGCCGAGCAGGGCGGCGACACGGCCGCAGTTGCGGGCGTGGGCCAGCTCCGAGGTGGTGTACGCGAGCCGCAGCTCCTCGGGGCAGGCGGCGACGAGGGCGCGGACGGAGTCGATCCGCCGCAGGGTCCCGATGACGCCCTCGTCCGGCTCGGCGTCCAGGCACCAGAACTGGGCCCCGGCCTCCGGGGCGCGGACGGGCGGCAGGTCCTCGGGGTCGAGGGACCCGGGGAGTTCGGTGTGGCCCTCGGTGACGGGCTGGGCGGCGAGGAGGGCCCGGGCGCGTGCTGTCTCGTCGAGCGGCGGAGGTGGCTCCGGGGCGGCGGGCACGGTCGGGAGGGTGGTGGGAGGGTCGTCTAGCAGTTCCGCCATGGTGTTACTCCGGACTCGGCGATGCAGTACCGCCCCGCCGAGAGCGGCGGGGCAGTACCGTCCACCGTGCCACCGACCCCCTCGGGGGGCGCGGTGGGACGGGCCGTCCGGGTGAGCGGGCTACGGGGTGTCGAGCGCCTCGATGGTGGCGTTCGACGGGGCCGTACGGCTCTTCAGGTCGCGGGAGACGGCCTCCGCGTCCCGCAGGGCGCGGACCGCGTTGGACCAGGTCAGCTTGGCGAGGTCCGGCCGGGACCAGCCGCGGTGCAGGAGCTCCGCGATCAGGTTCGGGTAGCCCGCGACGTCGTCGAGGCCGGCCGGGGTGAAGGCCGTGCCGTCGTAGTCGCCGCCGATGCCGATGTGGTCGATGCCGGCGACCTCGCGCATGTGGTCGAGGTGGTCGGCGACCGTGGCGGCGGTGGCGATCGGACGGGGGTCGGCCTCCTCGAAGGCGCGGTGCAGCCTCATCGCCTCGGGGGTGGTGTCGAGGTGGTCGAAGCCGTGCGCCCGGAGGTTGTCGTCCGCCCGCGCGGTCCACTCGACGGCCGCGGGGAGGATGAACTTGGGCACGAAGGTGGCCATCGCGACGCCGCCGTTGGCGGGCAGCCGCTCCAGGACGTCGTCCGGGACGTTGCGCGGGTGGTCGCAGACCGCGAGGGACGAGGAGTGCGAGAAGATCACCGGCGCCGCCGTGGCGTCGAGCGCGGCCCGCATCGTCGTCGCGGCGACGTGCGAGAGGTCGACGAGCATGCCCGAGCGGTTCATCTCGCGGACGACCTCGCGGCCGAAGGCGGTCAGTCCGCCGACGCGCGGTTCGTCGGTCGCCGAGTCCGCCCAGTCGTTGTTGTCGTTGTGCGTGAGCGTCATGTACCGCACGCCCAGGGCGTGCAGCGCGCGCAGGGTGGCGAGGGAGTTGTTGATCGAGTGGCCGCCCTCGGCGCCCTTGAGCGAGGCGATGCGGCCCTGCTTCCGGGCCGCCTCCATGTCGTCCGCCGTCAGGGCCGGGGCGAGGTCGGCGGCGTACCGGTCGAGGAGCTGGTCGACGATGTCGATCTGCTCCAGGGTCGCGCTGACCGCGTCGTCCCCGGCCAGTCGGCACGGCACGTACACCGACCAGAACTGGGCGCCGACGCCGCCGGCCCGGAGCCGGGCGAGGTCGGTGTGGAGGGAGGCGGACTGGTCGGACGCGATGTCCATCCGGTCCAGGTCGTAGCGCACGTGCTCGCGCAGCGCCCACGGGAGGTCGTTGTGGCCGTCGACCACGGGGTGGCCCGCGAGCAGCTCGCGGGCCTCCTCCAGACGGTCGGCCGCGGTCACCTGGCGAAGCCGAAGGACTCGGCGCCCTCGACCTTGGCGCGCAGGCGCTTGCCCTTCTCCGTGGCCTGGTCGTTGAGCTCCTGCTGGAACTCGGTCATCCGGGCGAGCAGGTCGGGGTCGTGCGCGGCGAGCATCCGGGCCGCGAGCAGGCCCGCGTTGCGCGCGCCGGCGACGGAGACCGTGGCGACCGGGACACCGGCCGGCATCTGCACGATGGAGAGCAGCGAGTCCATGCCGTCGAGGTACTTCAGCGGCACCGGCACGCCGATGACCGGCAGCGGGGTGACGGAGGCGAGCATGCCCGGGAGGTGGGCGGCGCCGCCGGCGCCCGCGATGATCGCCTTGAGCCCGCGGCCCGCGGCCTGCTCGCCGTACGCGATCATCTCGCGCGGCATCCGGTGGGCGGAGACGACGTCGACCTCGTACGGGATCTCGAACTCGTCCAGGGCCTGGGCCGCTGCCTCCATCACGGGCCAGTCGGAGTCGGACCCCATGACGATGCCAATGAGCGGATTACTCAACGATGGTTCCTCGCAGATAGCCGGCGGCGTGACGGGCGCGCTCCAGCACGTCGTCGAGGTCGTCGCCGTAGGTGTTGACGTGGCCCACCTTGCGACCGGGCTTCACGTCCTTGCCGTACATGTGGATCTTGAGCTGCGGGTCCCTGGCCATGCAGTGCAGGTACGCGGAGTACATGTCCGGGTAGTCGCCGCCCAGGACATTGCACATCACGGTCCACCGCGCGCGCGGTCGCGGATCGCCGAGGGGCAGGTCGAGAACCGCCCGGACGTGGTTGGCGAACTGCGAGGTGATCGCCCCGTCCTGGGTCCAGTGGCCGGAGTTGTGCGGGCGCATCGCCAGTTCGTTGACGAGGATGCGGCCGTCCGTGGTCTGGAACAGCTCGACGGCGAGGTGCCCGACGACGTCCAGCTCCTTGGCGATGCGGAGGGCCAGCTCCTGGGCCTGACCGGCGAGCTCCTCGTCGAGGTCGGGCGCGGGCGCGATCACGGTGTCGCAGACGCCGTCGACCTGGCGGGACTCGACGACCGGGTAGGCGACGGCCTGGCCGTGCGGGGAGCGGACGATGTTCGCCGCGAGCTCGCGGACGAAGTCGACCTTCTCCTCGGCGAGGACCTGGACCCCGGCGAGGAAGGGCTCGCGGGCGTCCTCGGGCGTGCGGACGAACCAGACGCCCTTGCCGTCGTAGCCGCCGCGCACGGTCTTGAGGATGATCGGGAAGCCGCCGACCTCGGCGGCGAAGGCCTCGGCGTCCGCCGCGTCCGCCACGATGCGGTGCCGGGGGCTCGGCGCGCCCAGCTCGTCGAGCCTCGCGCGCATCACCCCCTTGTCCTGCGCGTGTGCGAGGGCGGCGCGGCCGGGGCGGATGACGACGCCGTCCGCCTCCAGGGCCGCCAGGTGCTCCGCGGGCACGTGCTCGTGATCGAAGGTGATCACGTCGCAGCCGCGCGCGAAGTCACGCAGCGTGTCCAGGTCTCGGTAGTCGCCGATGACGACCTCACTGACCACCTGGGCCGCGGAGTCCTGCGGGGTGTCGCTGAGGAGCTTGAACTTGATGCCGAGGGGGATACCCGCCTCGTGGGTCATACGGGCGAGCTGCCCGCCTCCGACCATGCCTACCACGGGGAACGTCACCCTCTTAGGGTATCCGCACCATGGGGGAACACTCGTCCGGCTGTGGATTGCCACAAGGCCGGAGCGGGTGGGGGACGGGTTCTCCACAGGTTTGCGCGGTACACAGGCGGGTGACAGGGGCGCTGGTTAGCATGGTTGGGTTGACGTCGCCCGGACGTCATACGGACGGACGGGACAGAGCGATCACCATGAGTGAACCCGGCGCGCTGCGCATGCGACTCCAGGGGCTCTTCCGGGAGGTCGCCAAGTTCGGCGCCGTCGGCGCCGTCGGGGTTCTGGTCGACCTCGGGGTGTTCAACCTCGTCCGCCACTACACGGACCTGCCGGTCGTGCGCGCGAGCGTCATCGCCACCGTCGTCGCGATCGTCTTCAACTACCTCGGCTTCCGGTACTTCACCTACCGGGACCGGGACAAGAGCAGCCGCGCCAAGGAGCTGGCCCTCTTCCTCGTCTTCAGCCTGGTCGGCCTGGTCATCCAGAACGGCCTGCTGTACGCGGCGACGTACGGCTTCGGCTGGGACACCCCGCTGCAGAGCAACTTCTTCAAGTTCTTCGGCATCGGCGTCGCGACCCTGTTCCGCTTCTGGTCGTACCGCACCTGGGTGTTCCGCGCGCTGCCCGCCAAGGAGGCCGTGCAGACCGCCGAATCGTTCCTGGAGCAGGCCCCGCGGCAGTCGACCCGCCGCCAGCCCGACCGCGTCTGACCTCCGTCTGACCCCCGCCCGACCCCTGTCCGGCTTCCGGCGGAGTACGGCTCCTAGCGGACCGGGCGCTCCTGCGGGACCTCCACGACGCTCCTGACCTCCCGGCTCAGGAAGAGCGCGAAGACCGGCGGCTGCTGCTGGAGCAGCTCCAGACGGCCGCCGTCCGCCTCCGCGAGGTCCCGGGCCACCGCCAGGCCGATGCCCGTCGAGCTGCGCCCGCTCACCGCCCGCTCGAAGATCCGCGCGCCGAGGTCGGAGGGGACGCCCGGGCCCTCGTCGGTGACCTCGATCACCGACTGGTTGCCGGTCACGCGGGTGCGCAGGGCGACCGTGCCGCCGCCGTGCATGAGCGAGTTCTCGATCAGGGCGGCGAGGACCTGGGCGACCGCGCCCGGGGTGCCGACCGCCCGCATCCCCTGCTTGCCGGAGTGCACGATGGCCCGCCCCGCGCTGCGGTAGGCCGGGCGCCACTCCTCGATCTGCTGCTTGACGACCTCGTCCAGGTCGAAGGCGACGGCGGAGCCGGTGCGGGGGTCCCGGGAGTTGGTGAGGAGCCGCTCGACCACGTCGGTCAGCCGCTCGACCTGGGTGAGCGCGATCGTCGCCTCCTCCTTGACGGAGTCGAGGTCGTCGGCCATGGCGACCTCCTCCAGGCGCATGGAGAGCGCCGTGAGGGGCGTACGGAGCTGGTGGGAGGCGTCGGCGGCGAGCCGGCGCTCGGCGGTGAGCATCCGGGCGATCCGCTCGGCGGAGGCGTCGAGGACGTCCGCGACCCGGTCCAGCTCGGGCACCCCGTACCGCTTGTGCCGGGGCCGCGGGTCGCCGGAGCCGAGCCGCTCGGCGGTCTCGGCGAGGTCGGTGAGCGGGGACGCCAGCTTGTCCGCCTGCCGCACGGCGAGGAGGACGGCGGCGACGACCGCGAGCAGGGCCACCGCGCCGATGATCAGCAGGGTGCGGCCGACCTCGGCGGTCACCGCGGAGCGGGACTCCTCGACGGTCACGGTCTCGCCGCGCTCGCCCGTCGCGAAGCCCCGGATGACCTCGCCCTCGGGACGGACGCCGAGCTCGATGGGCTCGCGGCCGGGGATGCGGATCCGGGCGTACCGCTTGGCGCCGCTCTGCTCGGCGAGGATGTCCGGGTTGACCGGCTCGCCGCCGATCAGCCGGCTGTCGACGATGGAGACGATCCGCAGCGCCTCCGAGTCCACGCTCTCCTGGGCACTGCTGGAGATCGTGCGGGTCTCCACGATGACGAGGGAGACGCCGAAGACGGCGATGACGACGAGGACGACGGCGAGCGTGGAGTTGATCAGGCGGCGGCGCATGGTTTAACGGTGGCTCAGTTCGTCTTGAACAGGGTGGAGCGACGGCTCGGACACGGCGGGGCGGCGGGGCGGTTCTCCTGAAGGCCCAGCCCTTCTCGAAGGCTCAGCTCCCCTCGAAGGCTCAGCTCCCCTCGAAGGCTCAGCTCCCCTCGAAGGCTCAGCTCTTCTCGAAGCGGAAGCCGACTCCCCGGACCGTCGCGATGTAGCGGGGGTTCGCCGCGTCGTCGCCGAGCTTCTTGCGCAGCCAGGAGATGTGCATGTCGAGGGTCTTGGTGGAGGACCACCAGGTGGTGTCCCAGACCTCGCGCATCAGCTGGTCGCGGGTGACGACCCGGCCGGCGTCCCGGACCAGGACCCGGAGCAGGTCGAACTCCTTCGCGGTGAGCTGGAGCTCCTCGTCGCCCATCCAGGCCCGGTGCGACTCGACGTCGATCCGCACCCCGTGCGTCGTGGGGGCGGCCGCGGGCTCGGCGGAGGAGCCGCGCCGGAGCAGGGCCCGGACCCGGGCGAGGAGCTCGGCGAGCCGGAAGGGCTTGGTGACGTAGTCGTCGGCACCCGCGTCGAGCCCGACGACGGTGTCGACCTCGTCCGCACGGGCCGTGAGGACCAGGATCGGAACGGTGTGCCCCTCGGCGCGCAGCCGGCGGGCGACCTCCAGGCCGTCCATGCCGGGCAGGCCCAGGTCGAGCACGACCAGGTCGACCCCGCCCTGGAGGCCGGCGTCGAGGGCGGTGGGGCCGTCCTCGCGGACCTCGACCTCGTACCCCTCTCTCCGCAGAGCGCGGGCCAGCGGTTCCGAGATGGATGCGTCGTCCTCGGCGAGCAGTACACGGGTCATGGGGTGATGGTAGTCCGCACGGAGGCCGGGCCGGGGCGGGATCCGCCGGGCCGAGATGACCCCTGGGGATCTTGTGGGCATCCTGCTCATGACCTTCGAAAGATCGCTCGCGGTTCCTTCGTCACCTGTGATCCATCTCTCAAGTCCTTCCATATCCGGCACTGTCGTGTCGTATGGTGGCGATACGTCAGTAGCGGTAATCGGGGACCTTTGGCCAGCTTCGCGGGCCAAGGTCCTCTTTCTGCGTAGGTTCGGCTCGGTCGAACCTGGAGACGGTGAATGACCTGTGGGCCGGGTCCCGGGACGCGTAGACGCGTCTTCCGGGGCGTGGATCCCGGTGGAGTTCCACGATTCCCCCGGTGCCGGCCTCCCCCACCGGGCGCACCACGCTCACAAGGCGTGCGTCCCGACAGAGCAAGGATCGACATGGCGTCCAGCCTGACGACGGCTTCGTCCGGAACCTCTGGTTCCGAGAAGACGTTCTTCGGCCACCCCCGTGGTCTGGCCACCCTCTTCATGACCGAGATGTGGGAGCGCTTCTCCTACTACGGCATGAGGGCCCTTCTGGTTCTGTACCTGGTCTCCGGCGGCGCGGACGCGGCGACCGGCTCCCAGGGTGGCGGCCTCGCCATGACGGCGGCCACGGCGACGGCCATCTACTCGGTGTACGTCTCGATGGTCTACCTGATGGCCATGCCCGGCGGCTGGTTCGGCGACCGCGTCTGGGGCGCCCGCAAGACCGTCACCATCGCCGGTTTCGTCATCATGGCCGGTCACGCCTCGCTGGCCATCCCCGGCCAGGCGATGTTCTTCGTCGGCCTCGCGCTCGTCGCGGCCGGCTCCGGTCTGCTCAAGGCCAACATCTCCACGATGGTCGGCCACCTCTACGACGGCCCGGACGACCCGCGCCGTGACGGTGGCTTCACCCTCTTCTACGTCGGCATCAACCTCGGCGCCTTCCTCGCCCCGCTGGTCATCGGCACCGTCGGCGAGAGCTACAACTGGCACCTCGGCTTCCTGCTCGCGGCCATCGGCATGGCCATCGGTCTGGGCCAGTTCCTGCTCGGCACCAAGAACCTGAGCGAGAAGAGCAGCGTGGTCCCGAACCCGCTGTCCGACGCCGAGCGCAAGTCGGTCCTCGTCAAGGTCTGCGCCACGATCGCCGTCGTCGCCGTCTTCTACGGCATCGTCGTCGCCGCCGGCATGTACACCCTGAACTGGGCGCTCGTCCCGATCACCCTCGCCGGCCTGCTCATCCCGATCGCCGTGATCGTCCGCATCAAGCGCGACAAGGACCTCGACAAGGCCGAGCAGTCGAAGGTCACCGGCTACATCTGGTTCTTCGTGGCCGCGGCCGTCTTCTGGATGATCTACGACCAGGGCGGCTCGACCCTGTCCCTCTTCGCGGACAGCAAGACCTCCGACCACATCGGTCCGCTGAGCTTCCCGGCCACCTGGTTCCAGTCGCTCAACCCGCTCTTCGTCATGGCGCTGGCGCCGGTCTTCGCCTGGCTGTGGCTGTGGCTCGCCCGCCGCAACCAGGAGCCGAGCACCATCGTGAAGTTCTCGCTGGGCCTGGTCGGCATCGGCATCTCGTTCTTCGTCTTCCTGGCCCCGATCGGCCTGGCCACCGGCGACGCCAAGGTCAGCCCGATGTGGCTGGTCGGCATCTACTTCATCCAGACCGTCGCCGAGCTGTGCCTCTCCCCGGTCGGCCTCTCCGTCACCACGAAGATGGCGCCGCAGAAGTACGCCTCGCAGATGCTGGGTGTCTGGTTCCTCGCCGTCACCGCCGGTGACTGCACCACGGGTCTGCTCTCCCTCGCGGGCGTGGACCTGAACGGCACCGGGATCATCGCGCTGCAGGCCGTGGCCGTCACGGTCGCCGCCGCCGCGGTCTTCATGTACCGCAAGAAGGTCAAGGCGCTCATGGGCGACGTCCACTGACGTCACCCGCCCCGCACGGAGGGCCCGTCGCACCGCACCGGTGCGACGGGCCCTCCGTCGTTCTCACCTCCGGAGCCGCGCCCAAGGGGTGAAGGTGAACACCGCGCCGCCGGCCAGGATGACCGTGCCCGCGACGAGGGCGAGGGCGCGCAGGGCGCCGTCGCCGTCCGCGCCGGTGTGGGCGAGGTTCTCCCCACTGGAACCGCCGGAACCGCCGGCGCCGCCGCTCGCGGAGCCCGTACCGCCGTCCGAGCCGCCGGAGGCGCCGCCCGCCTGCTTGCTCGTGTCCAGTTCGAGGGAGGCCTGCACGGCGCCCTTGACCTGGCAGGGGATGGCCATCTTCACGGTGCCGAGGGTGACCGAGATGGTGAGCGTGCCCGGGCTGAGCGTCGACCTGCCCGTCGCGCCGGGCCGGTACGTGCCCTTCATGTCCTCCAGGCTGACCGGGGCGCCCCTGGTGAGGGGGGCGGGGTTGGGCGCGCCGGTGACCTTCACCGAGCCCTTGTCGGCTCCGCCGATCTTCACCGCCATGGAGGGCTTCAGGGCCCCCTTGGGCAGGTCGGCGGGGCTGTCCATGACGCCCTTGGCCGTCTTCACCGTCAGGTCGTAGACCTCGCCGTTCTTCTTGGCGCCGATCGTCACCTTGGAGGAGATGTCGGGCGGCCCGGGGCTCTCGCAGGCGAAGGCCACGGTGACCTCCTTGCCGGGGAAGTCGGTCTGCCCACCGGAGCCGCCGGAGCTTCCACCGGAGGTGGTCGTGGCGCCGCCGGACGTGGTGGTGCCGCCCGCCGTGGAACTCGTACCGCCCGACGTGGTGGTCGTACCGCCGGAGGTACTGGTCGAACCACCGGACGCACCAGTGCCACCGGATGTACCGGTGCTGCCCGACGCACCGGTGCCACCCGACGCACTGGTGCCACCCGACGTACCGGTGCCACCCGCCGTACCGGTCGAACCGCCCGACGTGCTGGAGCCGCCCGACGTCGTCGTCCCGCCGCCGGAGGTCGAGGAGCCGTCCGTGACCTTGATGGTCGCGCCGACCGGGACCGTCTCCTTCGGGGAGCACTTGGTGTCCGTCGAGAGGGGCTTGGAGACGTTGATCGTGTACTTGCCGGGCGTGAGCGTGATCTCGCCCGCCTTGTCCAGCTTCAGCTTCCCCTTCATGTCGGGGAGGACCATCGGGCTGTTCTTGGGGATCGGCGGGTTCTGCCGGGGTCCCTCCATCGCGACGGTGCCGCTCGCCGCGCCGCCCAGCGTGAGGACGCCGGACGGCTTCACCGTGTCCTTGTCGAGGTCGAGGACGTCGGGGTTCTTCGAGGCGGCCTGGACGGTCTTCCAGACGATCTCGACCTCGTCGCCGACCTTGGCCTCGGCGGGGGCGGTGATCACCACCTTCGTGGTGCCCTGGACGGGCGGGAGCCCCGAGATCGGCGGCGGGATGCACTCCGTCGCGTAACTCACCTCGGCGGCCTGGGCGGGGCCGGCGGCATACAGGATCCCCGCGCCGCCGAGCATCAGCGCGACCCCGGCCGCGCTCATCCTCCGTTGCGTACTCACGCTTGTCCCTTCGTCGTCGTCGGGCTGCTGCTCTCTGGCGCTGACGGTGCGGAGTCAGGGCTGAACCACGGCAGGGCCGCGGTCGTCTCCCCGTCCCCCGGTGCGGGGGCGGAAGCGGGTGTACGGGCCGGGGCGCGGCGACGCGGGCGCGCCCCCGGCCGGGCCCCGGGGGCCCGCGCCCGGCCCGCCCCGGAAGCGGGCCGCACGCGGTCGACCACGGCCATGCCGATCCGGAACAGCGCGGCCGGCACCACGACGGCGAGGAGCGCCCAGAAGAGGGTCACGCCCCAGGGCCTGCCGACGCCCCAGGGCTGCTCGACGAGGACCTTGCCCGCGTACTTCACGGAGACCTGGTAGTCGCCGTGCGCGCCGGCCGTGAGCTCGGCGGGGAGGCGGATCAGGGCCTTCTCGCCGGGGTCGATCGTGCCGCGCCACTGGCGTTCCTCGTACTGGGGCGCGAAGACGCCGTGGCTGGTGCCGACCTGGAAGACGGGGTCCTTGACGGGGGCCGGGCCGAGGTTGCCGACGGTGAAGACGACCTCGCGGCGCGGGGGCGCCCCGAACCAGACGAGGACGCCGCTGGAGCCGTCGAGGCGGACGGCGGCGAGGACGGCGAGGCGGCCGTCGCCGGAGGGCTCGGGGAGCGGGGCGGTGGGGTGCCCGGCGACCGTGAAGGCCTTGTCGACGGCGTCCTGCTGGCCGGTGACCCCGGCGACGTGCACGACGCAGGGGCAGGGCTTGGGCGGTTCGGCGACGGGGAGCTTCGTGCTGAAGGCGCCCCGGGAGTCGACGGTGGCCGCCCGGCCCTCGGTGTTGGCGCAGGAGTTGGTGCCGCCGATGACGCCCTTGCCGGGGGCGCCCTGGCCGCAGATCAGGAGCATGAGCAGGGCGCCGGGTTTCCAGCCGCTGCCGCTGACGGTGATCTCGCCGCCCTTGCCGCCCTCCGTCGCCGACAGCTCGACCACGGGCCCCGGGGCCGCGACCGCCGCCGGGGCGGTGGGCAGCAGGACGAGGGCGAGGGCGGTGAGCAGGGCGGCGGCCGTACGGATCGTCCTCATGGTGCCTCCGGCGCCGACGGGGTACGGGACTTTCCGCGCCGCCGTACCGCGTACCCGGCTCCGGCCGCCGCCGCGGCGAGCAGCCCGCCCGCTCCCGTCAGCGCGGGGCCCGAGGCGAAGGAGGCCTCGGCGCGGGCGGTGGCGGGGGCGGCGCCCGGTGCGGTGGCCGTCAGCCGGACGGTGACGGAGTCGAGGGCGGGCTGGTCGGGCCAGGGTTCGGTCCGGGCGGCCCGCTCGCCGGGGCGCAGGGTGAGCGGCAGGGGGCGGTCCGGCCGGTCGAGGACGGTGCCGAGGAGGCCCTCGGCGCGGACCGCGAGGCGGGGGGCGAGGACCGTGGTGCCGCGGTTGACCAGGGTGTAGCGGAGGGTGCCCGCGCCGACGCGGACGTCCTCGACGGTGAGCGCGGCGAGGTGCGGGCCGCTGACCCGCAGCCGCAGGTCGACGCCGACCCCCCGGCCGGCGGCCACGGCCCGTACGGTGCCGCGGTGCTCGCCCGGCGGGGTGTCCGCGGCGACGGTCACGGCGAAGGGCACGTCGGCCCGGGTCCTGGCGGGCACGGTCACGGTCCGGGCGGCGAAGGACACCGGGGCGCCGCCCTGGCCGGTGAGGCGCACGGTGAGCGGCGCGGTGCCGGGGTTGGTGACCGACAGGGTGTCCTGGAGGACGCTGCCCGCCGGGCCCTCCAGGTAGGCGTACGGCCGTCCGGCGGCGGGCGCCGCCGTCCAGTCCTGGGCCCCGGGAGGCGCCGCCGCGACCGCGCCGAGCAGGGCGGTCGCGGCGGCGAGGAGCCCGGAGCGGGCGGCCGTACGCCGTCCGGGGCCCGCCGCCTGCCGCGTCCCCGGGCGGTCCGCCGTACGCATCAGCGTGCCGTGCGCCGCGTGAGCCAGAGGACTCCGGCGGCGCCGGTCAGCAGGACGGTGCCGCCGAGGGTGCCGAGGGCCACGGCGGAGTCGAGCGGGCCGGTCCTGGGCAGCTGGTCGCCGCCGTCGGTGGCGGGCGGCGGGGCGTCGGAGCCGCCCGAGCCGCCGCCCGAGACCCCCGTGACCTGGAGTTCCAGGGAGGGCTTCGGGTTGTTCTTCGGGGTGCAGACGGCCGCGTCCATGCCGAGGGCGTGCACGGTGAGGACCCCGGCGGTGAAGGTGACCTTGCCGTTCTTCTTCGGGGTGAACGTGCCGGTGAGCGTGCCGATGCTGATGGGGGTGTCGGGCGGGATGGCGGCCGTGTTCGGCGAGCCCGTGACCTTCACCTTGCCGCTCGCGTCGCCGCCGAGGACGAGCTCGGCGCGCGGGGTCATGACGCCCTTGGGGAGTTCGACCGGGCTGTCGGAGACGCCCTTCTCGAACGACATGGTGATCGTGTAGCCGCCGCCGCTCTTGACGGCCTTGATGTCGACGGGCGAGACGGCACTCTTGGGCCCGATCTTCGTCTCACAGGCGTAGTCGACGTCGACGACCTCCGCCTGGGCGACCGGCGCCCCGGCCAGCACGACCGCGCCCGCCACCGCGACCGCGGCCGTGAGCGCGGCGGTCGTTCTCCTCCGGTTCGGCACCTTGGACACCCGAGCACCCCTCACCGCAACGAAACTGACGGTCTTTCAGATTGGCCGTCAAGGTACGCCCGGGGCCTTGAGGAGGGAAGGCAGGGGAACGGGTGAACTTGTGAAGGTCCTCGGCGGACGAAGGTTCCAGGCGAACGAAAGCCCCGGACGGGCGAAAGTCCTAGACGGGCGAGGCCAGTTCGGCCCAGACCGTCTTGCCGGGGGCGCCCGGGGTGCGCTCGATGCCCCAGTCGAGGCAGAGGCGCTGCACGATGAACATGCCGTGTCCGCCGGGGCGTCCGGAGCGGTGCGGGGTGCGGGGGGCGGGCTGGCCGGCGCCGCGGTCGGTGACTTCGAGGCGGAGGGTCCGGGGCAGGCGCAGGACGCGGAGGCGCTCGGGGCCCTCGGCGTGCAGGCAGGCGTTGGTGACGAGTTCGGAGACGACGAGCAGGACGTCCTCGGCGGCGGCCCTGCGGTCGGCGGTGGCGGCCGGCAGCCAGCCCCACTCGTGGAGCGCCGAGCGCGTGAAGTCGCGCGCGAGCGGCACGGTGCCGCTGGTCTCGCCGAGGGCGAGCGTACGGACGTCGGAAGCTTGCTCCATCAACGCTTCACCTCACCGATCGACGGGACAGAGGGGACAGGACGTACGGGCGGGGGCGTGGCGTCGGTCTCAGCCGGGGAGTGCCGTGTCGAGCGTCTCGTGGACGGTGAAGACGGCGTCCGCGCCCGTGATGTGGAACACCCTGGCCACCGCGGGCCGCATCGCCACCAGATGGACGCCTCCGCCGGCGGCCTGCGCCCGCAGCCGGGCGCCGAGCAGCACGTTGAGCCCGGTCGAATCGCAGAACTCCAGGCCCGAGCAGTCGACGACGAGCCGGGCGCGGCCCGCGTCGAGGGCGGCGTCCAGGGGGGTGCGCAGCAGTTCGGCGGTGTGGTGGTCGAGCTCGCCGACGGGGGTGAGGAGGGTGCTCCCGGCGACGTCCCGGACCTCGACCCGCAGCCGCGCGGGTGGCGCGCTGCCGATGTGTTCGCGGTCCATGGCCGTGCCTCTTCTCGCTCTCGCGGATGCCGACTGACGTGCTTCGAACCCTACAAGTCGAGCACCCGTCGATGCACATGAGGCGTACCCCATATCGGCACGAAACGGATTATTGCCACTTGCAACCATCCGGGTCGAGCGGGTAGGGCTAGAAAGGAACGTCCGACCCGACCGGCTTTGGAGGCGCCGCAAACCGCAGCGTGAAGCACCCGAAGGAGATCCATGTCACCCCGGCTCGACGCCCCGCGCACCCCCCACGCGCCGTCGTCAGCAGTCCCCCCCTCCCCTGTCGTCCCCCCTGCCGTCGACCTTCCCGACGGACCGCTCGACCGGATCGGACCGGTCGACGCCCGCGCCCTGTCGAAGCAGCTCTTCGCCCGGCTCTCCGAGCTGGAGGAGGGCACCCACGAGTACGCGTACGTCCGCAACACCCTCGTCGAACTCAACCTCGCCCTGGTGAGGTTCGCCGCCGCCCGGTTCGGCACCCGCAGCGAGCCGATGGAGGACATCGTCCAGGTCGGCACCATAGGCCTGATCAAGGCGATCGACCGCTTCGAGCTCACCCGCGGCGTCGAGTTCCCGACCTTCGCGATGCCGACGATCATCGGCGAGATCAAGCGTTTCTTCCGGGACACCTCGTGGTCCGTGCACGTGCCCCGCAGACTCCAGGAGCTCCGGCTCGACCTCGCCAGGGCCGGTGACGCGCTCGCCCAGCGCCTCGACCGCGCGCCGACCGTCGCCGAACTCGCCGAGGAGCTCGGCATCGCGCCGGAGGAGGTCGTCGAGGGCATGGCCGCGAGCAACGCGTACACCGCGACCTCGCTCGACGCGCGGCCCGACGAGGAGGACGGCGCCGGCGGCGAGGCCGCGCTCGCGGACCGGCTCGGCTACGAGGACGACGGGCTCACCGGCATCGAGTACGTCGCCTCCCTCAAGCCGATGATCGCCTCGCTGCCGTCCCGCGAACGGCACATCCTCTCCCTCCGCTTCGTCTCCGGCCTGACCCAGTCCGAGATCGGCGCGGAACTCGGCATCTCGCAGATGCACGTCTCCCGCCTGCTCGCCCGCACCCTCGGCCGGCTGCGCCGGGGCCTGACGCTGGAGGAGTGAGCTTCCCCACCCCTCCCCCGCCGCGCGACGGACCCGAACCCGGCGGAGGGGGAGGTGGCGGCGCCGGTACGGGCGCTAATTCGATGGCCGCCGAACGATCACCACCGGTAGCTTCGAGCGTCCGACACCCCCACCCGACACCGGCAGAGAGCGAAGCCATGCCCGCGCAGCGACCGACGACCACCCTGTGGCGCCCCACCGGCCCCGGCGAGCTGGACCTCGTCCGCGAGTCGGGCTGGCGCGCCTGGCCGCCGCGGCTGCCGGAGCAGCCGATCTTCTATCCGGTGCTCGACGAGGAGTACGCGGTCAGGATCGCCCGCGACTGGAACGTCAAGCACAGCGGCGCCGGCTACGTCACCCGCTTCGAGGTCGACACCGACTTCCTCCGCCGCTACCCGGTCCAGCAGGCCGGCGGGCGGACGATCCTGGAGCTGTGGGTCCCGGCGGAGGAGCTCGACGAGTTCAACGCGCACATCGTCGGCGAGATCCGGGTCGTCCACGAGTTCCGCTGAACGAGCCGGACGCACCGCGGGACGGTGCGCTCCGCCCGGTCCCCGCGGTCAGACCGCGCGTACGCCCTTGCGCCAGACCTCCGCGATCAGGGGGACGCCCGGGCGGTAGGCGAGGTGGACGTGGGAGGGGGCGTCGAGGAGGACGAGGTCGGCTCGGGCGCCGGGGGTGAGGTGGCCGATGTCGGTGCGGCGGAGGGCCGCGGCGCCGCCGGCGGTGGCGGACCAGAGGGCCTCGTCGGGGGTCATGAGCATGTCGCGGACGGCGAGGGCGATGCAGAAGGGCGTCGAGGAGGTGAAGGAGGAGCCCGGGTTGCAGTCCGTGGAGAGGGCGACCGTCACGCCGACGTCGATCAGGCGGCGGGCGTCGGGCCACTCGGCGCGGGTGGAGAACTCGGCACCGGGCAGCAGGGTGGCGACCGTGTCGCCCTGGGCGAGGGCGTCGATGTCGGCGTCGGTCAGGTGGGTGCAGTGGTCGGCGCTCGCCGCGTCCAGCTCGACCGCGAGCTGCACGCCGGGGCCGTACGTGAGCTGGTTGGCGTGGACGCGGGCCTGGAGGCCCTTCGCCATGCCGGCCTTGAGGATCGCGCGGGCCTGGTCGCCGTCGAAGGCGCCCTTCTCGCAGAAGACGTCGACCCAACGGGCGTGCGGGGCGCAGGCGTCCAGCATCTCGCCGGTCACCAGCTTCACGTACGCGGCCGGGTCGTCGGCGTACTCGGGCGCCACGATGTGCGCGCCGAGGTAGGTGACCTCGTCGGTGTGCTCGGCGGCGATGCGCAGCGCGCGGGCCTCGTCCTCGACGGTGAGGCCGTAGCCGGACTTGGTCTCGAAGGTGGTGGTGCCCTGGCGGAGGGCCTCCCACATGTACTTGGCCACGTTCGCCGAGAGTTCGGCGTCGGTCGCGGCCCGGGTCGCGGCGACCGTCGTGCGGATGCCGCCCGCCTTGTAGGCCTGGCCGGACATCCGGGCGTTGAACTCGGCCGTGCGGTCGCCCGCGAAGACGAGGTGCGAGTGGGAGTCGACGAAGCCCGGGATCACGGCCCGGCCGGCCGCGTCGACCCGGTTGTCAGAGGCGGGTGCTTTGCTTGATTCACCGACCCAGGCGATGCGGTCGCCTTCGATGACGACGGCCGCGTCCTGGATCAGGCCGAGCGGCGAACCATCACCGAGGGAGGGGTCGTTGGTGACGAGACTGGCGATGTTGGTGACGACCGTGGCGTTCGTCGCCACGGCGCTGTTCGCGCTCGTGGGGGCGGAGGTCGCCGCCGGCCTGTTCGTCGCCGCGGGGCCGGTGTTCATGGTGAGAGATCTCCCTTTCAGCCGCGCACGGCGGCGATCGAGTCCGCGAGGGCCTGTGCCACGTCCGGTACGGAGACGTGCGCCCCGTCCCGGACGATCTGGCGTCCGCCCACGATCGTGTGCCGCACGTCCGCGGCCGACGCCGCGAACACCGCCGTCTCGGCTGCCAGCCGCGGCACCGGGCCCGCTGTCCTGACGGAGTCGAGCGCGATCGTCGTGAAGTCGGCGAGGGCGCCCTGCTCCAGGGTGCCCGCGTCGTGCCAGCCGAGGGCCGCGTGGCCGTCGGCCGTCGCCGCGCGGAGCAGCGCGGCGGCCGTCCAGTGGCCGCGGGTGCGGGTGCGCAGGCGCTCGTTCAGTTCCATCGCCCGTGCCTCTTCGAGGAGGTCGATGACGGCGTGGCTGTCGCTGCCGAGGGAGAGCGGGGAACCGGCGCCCTGGAGGGCGACGGCCGGGCCGATGCCGTCGGCGAGGTCCCGTTCGGTCGTCGGGCACATGCAGGTGCCGGTGGCCGACGAGCCGAGGAGGGTGATGTCCCCGTCCGTGAGGTGGGTGTTGTGGACTCCCGTCGTGCGGGCGCCCAGGACGCCGTGCTCCGCGAGGAGCTGGGTCGGCGTCATGCCGTGGGCCGCGAGGCAGGCCTCGTTCTCCGCCGTCTGCTCCGAGAGGTGGACGTGGAGGGGGGCCTGCCGGTCCTCCGCCCAGCGGGCCACCGTCGACAGCTGGTCCGCCGGGACGGCCCGTACGGAGTGGATGGCCGCCCCGACGCGTACGCCGTCCCGGTCCTTGAGGGCCGAGACCCGCTGCGCCCACTGCTCGGCCGTGCCGTCGGTGAAGCGGAGCTGGTGCTGTTCGGGGGCGGCGCCGAAGCCGGAGGAGAGGTAGGCGGTGTCGAGGAGGGTGATGCGGATGCCCGCCTCGCCGGCCGCCGCGATCAGGGCCTCGCCCATGGCGTTGGGGTCGGCGTACGGGCTGCCGCCGGGGGCGTGGTGCAGGTAGTGGAACTCGCCGACGGAGGTGATGCCGGCGAGCGCCATCTCCGCGTACACCGCGCGGGCGAGCGCGAAGTAGTTGTCGGGGGTGAGCTTCTGGGCGACGGTGTACATGACCTCGCGCCAGGTCCAGAAGGTGCCGGAGCCGACCTGGACCGTGCCGCGCAGGGCGCGGTGGAAGGCGTGCGAGTGGGCGTTGGCGAGGCCGGGGATCGTGAGGCCGCGGAGGACGACGGCGCCCGGGGGCGGGACCTCCACCCCCGTGCGCACGGCGCCGATCCGGCCGTCCGAAGAAACCTCCAGGGCCACGCCCGGCTCGACGTTCGTGTCGAGCCAGGCGTGTTCCAGCCAGTACGTCGTCAGCGGCACGCCAGTTCCTCCAGTACGTCGGCGAGTGCGAGG
Organism: Streptomyces sp. NPDC021012; assembly: GCF_044333355.1. Lineage (NCBI taxonomy): Bacteria > Bacillati > Actinomycetota > Actinomycetes > Kitasatosporales > Streptomycetaceae > Streptomyces > Streptomyces sp. NPDC021012. The sequence goes on along the minus strand of NZ_JBIRQU010000022.1, from coordinate 17,488 downwards.
ACTCCGGCCACGCAGTCGTCCTCGGCGGCGAACTCGGCCGGGGAGTGCGAGACGCCGGTGGGGTTCCGTACGAACAGCATGGCGGTCGGGATCGCCTCGGACAGGATGCCCGCGTCGTGTCCCGCGCCCGTGCCGAGGACCGGCACCTTGCCCGTGGTGCCGAGGATGCGGGAGAGCTCGTCGCGCAGGGCGTGCGAGAACTCCACGATCGGGGTGGCGGACTCCTGGACGACGGCGAGGTCGATGCCGTGGCGGTCGGCGTACTGCCGGGCCGCCGCCTCGACCCCGGCGATGACCTGGTCCAGGGAGCCCTGGTCGGCGGCGCGGGCGTCGAGCCAGCCGCGGACCATCGACGGGATGGCGTTGACGCCGTTGGGCTCGACGGCGATCTTGCCGAAGGTGGCGACGGCGCCCGCGAGTTCGGCCTCGCGGCGGGCGGCGAGGACCGTCTCCGCGTAGGTGAGCATCGGGTCGCGGCGGTCGACCAGGCGGGTGGTGCCCGCGTGGTTGGCCTCGCCGGCGAAGTCGTACCGCCAGCGGCCGTGCGGCCAGATGGAGGAGGCGATGCCGACGGGGTCCCCGGAGAGGTCCAGGGCGCGGCCCTGCTCGACGTGGAGCTCGACGAAGGCGCCGACGCGGGCGAGCCGCTCGGGGTCCGCGCCGATGGCGGACGGGTCGTACCCGGCCGCCTCCATGGCCTGCGGGAGGCTGATCCCGTCGGCGTCGCGGAGCTCGTACGCCTGCTCCTTCGTCAGCCGACCGGCGGTGAGGCGGGAGCCGACGCAGGCGAGGCCGAAGCGGGCTCCTTCCTCGTCGCCGAAGTTGACGATGGCGAGGGGCCGCCTGAACGAGACGCCGCGGGCGCGGAGTTCGTCGAGGGCGGCGAAGGCGGACACGACGCCGAGGGGGCCGTCGAAGGCGCCGCCGTCGGGGACGGAGTCCAGGTGGGAGCCGGTGACGACGGCGTCGCCGGCCGTGGGGTCGCCGAGCCAGGCCCACTGGTTGCCGTTGCGGTCGGTCTCGACGTCCAGGCGGCGGGCCTCGGCCTGCATCCGGAACCAGAGCCGGCAGTCGGCGTCGGCCTCGGTCCAGGCGTAGCGGCGGTAGCCACCGGAGGCGGCGTTGCGGCCGATGGGCCGCAACGACCGCCACATGGCGTGGAAGGTGGCGCTCACGCCGAGGCCTCGTCCTCGGAGCCCTCGCGCATCGGGACGCGGACGCCCTTCTCGTCGGCGACGCGCTCGGCGATGTCGTAGCCGGCGTCGACGTGGCGGATGACGCCCATGCCGGGGTCGTTGGTGAGGACGCGGCGGATCTTCTCGCCGGCGAGCTTGGTGCCGTCGGCGACGGAGACCTGGCCGGCGTGGATGGAGCGGCCCATGCCGACGCCGCCGCCGTGGTGGATGGAGACCCAGGAGGCGCCGGAGGCGACGTTGACCATGGCGTTGAGCAGCGGCCAGTCGGCGATGGCGTCGGAGCCGTCGAGCATGGCCTCGGTCTCGCGGTACGGGGAGGCGACGGAGCCGCAGTCGAGGTGGTCGCGGCCGATGGCGAGGGGGGCGGCGAGGGTGCCGTTGGCGACCATGTCGTTGAACATGTCGCCGGCCTTGTCGCGCTCGCCCTGGCCGAGCCAGCAGATGCGGGCGGGCAGGCCCTGGAAGTGGACGCGCTCGCCGGCCATCTTGATCCAGCGGTGGAGGGACTCGTTCTCGGGGAAGAGGTCGAGGATCGCCTTGTCGGTCTTGGCGATGTCGGAGGCCTCGCCGGAGAGGGCGGCCCAGCGGAAGGGGCCCTTGCCCTCGCAGAACAGCGGGCGGATGTAGGCGGGGACGAAGCCGGGGAAGGCGAAGGCGCGGTCGTAGCCGGCGAGCTGGGCCTCGCCGCGGATCGAGTTGCCGTAGTCGAAGACCTCGGCGCCGGCGTCCATGAAGCCGACCATGGCCTCGACGTGCCTGGCCATGGACTCGCGGGAGCGCTGGGTGAAGCCGGCCGGGTCCTTGGCGGCCTCGTCGGCCATGTCCTCGAAGGCGACGCCGACCGGGAGGTACGAGAGCGGGTCGTGGGCCGAGGTCTGGTCGGTCACGATGTCGATCGGGGCGCCCTCGGCGAGCATCTGCGGGACGAGCTCGGCGGCGTTGCCGAGGAGGCCGATGGAGAGCGGGCGGCGGGCGTCGCGGGCCTCGACGGCGAGCTGGAGGGCGTGGGCGAGGTTGTCGGCCTTGACGTCCAGGTAGCGGTGCTCGATGCGGCGCTCGATGGCGCGCGGGTCGACGTCGACGCAGATCGCGACGCCGTCGTTCATCGTCACGGCCAGCGGCTGGGCGCCGCCCATGCCGCCGAGGCCGGCGGTGAGGGTGATGGTCCCGGCGAGGGTGCCGCCGAACTTCTTCGCGGCGACGGCGGCGAAGGTCTCGTAGGTGCCCTGGAGGATGCCCTGGGTGCCGATGTAGATCCAGGAGCCGGCCGTCATCTGGCCGTACATGGTGAGGCCGAGCTTCTCCAGGCGGCGGAACTCCTCCCAGTTGGCCCAGTCGCCGACGAGGTTGGAGTTGGCGATGAGGACGCGCGGGGCCCACTCGTGGGTCTGCATGACGCCGACGGGGCGGCCGGACTGGACGAGCATCGTCTCGTCCTGCTTGAGGGTGCGCAGGGTGCGGACCATGGCGTCGAAGGAGCGCCAGTCGCGGGCGGCCTTGCCGGTGCCGCCGTAGACGACGAGCTTGTCGGGGTGCTCGGCGACCTCGGGGTCGAGGTTGTTCTGGAGCATCCGGAGGGCGGCTTCCTGCTGCCATCCCAGGGCGCTGAGTTCCGTACCGCGGGCGGCTCGCACGGGGCGGGGACCTGACATGGGGGTGCCTCCTCGAATGTCGTTCAGATATTCACATCCTGGACTGCTGAATAGTTGTAGTCAACAGGGCGTGCCGGACGGGCGATGGACGAGGATGGGCCCCATGGCCTCCTACCGTCGCGATCTCGCCGTCCGAGCCACCGTCGATCAAGGACTCCTCTCCCCCGCCGAACCGGTCGTCGCCCTTCTCGACACCGCCGGCATCCGCGCCTCCGCCGCCGCCCTGACCAGCGCCTTCGCCGCCGTCACCGACGCCCACGTGCTGCATGCCTTCGCCGTGAAGGCCGCCCCGCTCGTCCCCGTCCTGCGCCTGCTCCACGAGGCGGGGCTCGGCGTAGAGGTCGCCAGCCCCGGCGAGCTGGCCCTCGCCCGCGCCGCCGGGATCCCGCCCGGCCGCACCGTCCTCGACTCCCCCGCCAAGACCCCGGCCGAGCTCCGCCAGGCCCTCGCGCTCGGCATCGCCGTCAACGCCGACAACCTCCAGGAACTGGCCCGCCTCGACGCGCTCGTCGCCTCCGCCCCCACCGCCTCACCCCTCGGGATCCGGGTGAACCCGCAGGTCGGAGCCGGTTCCATCGGCGCCCTCTCGACCGCGACCGCCACCTCCAAGTTCGGTGTCGCGCTCCGCGACGAGGGCGCCCGCAAGGCCCTCGTCCAGGCCTACCTGGAGCGGCCCTGGCTGACCCGGCTGCACACCCACACCGGCTCCCAGGGCATCCCGCTCGCCCTCATGGCCGAGGGGGTCGGGGAGGCGTACGCGCTGGCCGAGGAGATCAACCGGGCCGCCGGACGGCAGCAGATCGACACCCTCGACATCGGCGGCGGCCTGCCCGTGAACTTCGCCTCCGACGAGGAGACCCCGACGTACGCGGAGTACGCCCGGCTGCTCGCCGACACCGTCCCCGGGCTCTTCGACGGCCGCTACCGCCTCGTCACCGAGTTCGGCCGCTCCCTGCTCGCCAAGCACGGCACGGTCCTCGCCCGCGTGGAGTACACGAAGACCTCCGGCGGCCGCCCGATCGCCGTCACCCACGCGGGCGTGCAGCTGGCCACCCGTACGGTCTACGCCCCCGAGGCCTGGCCCCTGCGGATCCTCGCGTACGACTCCGAGGGCCGGCCCCGCACCGGCGACGTCAGCGTCCAGGACGTGGCGGGCCCCGCCTGCTTCGCCGGGGACCTCCTGGCCCGGGGCCGCGCGCTGCCGCCGCTGCGCCCGGGGGACGTCGTCGCGGTCCCGGACACCGGCGCGTACTGCTTCGCCCACCACTACGCGTACAACAGCCTGCCCCGGCCCGCGGTCCACGGCTTCACGGTGGACGACGACGGGGCGGTGGCGTTCACGACCGTGCGGAAGGCCCAGACGCTCGACGAGATCGTCGCCGAGGCGGGCGGGGCGCACGCGGACGCGCTGGTCCGGTAGCGCTCCGGAGGCGGCCCGGCTTCGATGAGGACATGACTGGAACGCGCACGGACGCCACCACCTCCGTCGTCGTCGAACGCCGGGTCGCCGCCTCCCCCGGGCGGGTCTGGGAGTCGATCACCGACCTGCGGGACATGCCCCGCCTCCTCTCCGGCGTCGACCGGGTGGAGGTGCTCACCGAGGGCGGCTTCGCGGTGGGCACGCGCTGGCGCGAGACCCGGCGGATGCTGGGCAAGGAGGCCACGGAGGAGATGACCGTGACCGAGTGCGAGCCGCCCGACCGGTACGTCACGGTCGCCGACTCGCACGGCATGCGCTACGTCTCCGAGCTCACCCTGACGCCCGACGGCGCCGGGTCCACCACCCTGCGCATGGCCTTCTCCGCCCGGCCCGCCGCCGGCCGCGCCCCGGGGCTCCTCGCCCGGCTGCTCGCCCGCTTCGGGGCGAAGGCGGTCGCGAAGGCCCTCGCGAAGGACCTGTCCGACATCGCCCGCGCCGTGGAGTCGCACGGCTGATCCGAACCCCTCCGGATCAATTCGCGTCAGACAGCGGCATGTTCCGATGGAAAATGCCAGAACGCCTCCCTGGGGCCGGAACGTTCAGTAGCGTCACCGTCACTGCCGCACGTCCGCACGCCGCATCGGGAGGGGAATCCGCGTGCCCGGAATCGACGAGTGCCTGATCGAGGCCATGGCCCTGCCCGGGGCCCGGGGCGCCTCCCTGGTCGACTGGACCAGCGGTCTCGCACTCGGCACGGCGGGCGACTCACCGGTCGGAGACCACGAGACGACGGCCGCCGAGACCGCCGAACTCGCCCGCGCGGCGGCCGAGTTCGACTCCTTCACCTCCGGAGGGACCGAAGGCCCGCCCGTCGAGGACCTCATCGTCACCACCCGCGCCGGCTACCACGTCCTCCGCTTCGTCGAGACCTCCTTCGACTCCAGCGTCTTCCTGCACCTCTGGCTCGACCGCGACTCCGGCAACCTCGCCCTCGCCCGGCTCCGGCTCCGCGACCTCGCCGACAGGCTGGTCCTGGGATGAGCGTCTCCCCGATGCTGGTCCGGCTCGCCGCCGAGAAGGCCACCGGCGCCCTGCTCCGCGACCACGGCACGCTCTACCTCGTCGACGGCCGCGTCGTGCACGCCGAGTCCCCCGCCGCGCCCGGCGTCGACGTCCTCCTCACCACCGGCGGCCGGCTGCCCCGCGAGGGCTGGGACGAGGCCGTCGACCGGGCCGGGGCCCACCGCGCGGTCGGCCGCTTCCTCGTCGACAGCGGCCGGGTCCACGGCGGCGAACTGGAGATCTGCCACCTCGGCGCCGTCTTCGACGCCGCCTTCTTCGCCCTCTCCCCCACCAGCGGGCCGACCCGCTTCCGGTACGGGGTGGGGCACTGGTTCGGGACGGTGCGCCCGGTCTCCGCCGAGGCCGTCGAGCGCGAGACCGTCCGCCGCCGCGAACTCCTCGACGCCGTCTGGCCGTACGCCTCCGTCGACACCGCCCCCGTCGTGCCGCGCCCCGCCGCCCCCGGCCAGACCGTGGGCGCCCGGCAGCGCGCGCTGCTCGCCGCCGCCGACGGGGAGCGGACCCCGGCGGAGCTGGCCCGGCTGCTCGGCCGGCCCGCCTTCCACACGCTCCTCGACGTGCGGCGCCTCGCCGCCGCCGGGCTCGTCCGGACTCCGCCCGAACCCGAACCCGACCCCGTACCGCCACCGCCGGCGCTCTTACCGGTCCCGCCGGTGGCCGATCCCGACATCGCCCTGCTGCGCCGGCTCCGTGACGCCCTGGAGGCACACCTGTGATGAGGCGTGCCCTGCGCATGCGCGCCGAGAGGAGACAGCTCATGACGGCAGAAGCCGAGGTCCTCGGCGAGCTCAGACGGCTGCGGGCCCGGCTGCCCCAGCTCACCGGAGCCCTGGCGGCCAGCGCCGACGGGCTGGTCCTCGCCCACGACACGGCGGACGGCGAGGCGGAGACCGTGGCCGCGCTGACCGCGGCGGCGCTCGGCGTCGGACAGCGGCTGACCGACACCACCGGGCAGGGCCGCTTCCGCGAGCTGCTCGTACGCGGCGACAACGGCTATGTGGCGACGTACGCGGCGGGCAGCGCGGCCGTCCTGACGCTGCTCGCCGAACCCCGGATCAACGTGGGGCGGCTCCACCTGGAGGCCCGCAGGTCCGGCGCCCGGATAGGGGAACTAGTCGACAGCGCGCTGGAACGCAAAGACCTGAACTGACACAGAGTCCCGAACACCGAGAAGGAAGTACGACACCATGGCGAACACCGAGACCTCCCTCAAGGAAGCGACCACGATCGACGGCGCGATCGGCGCGGCCCTCGTCGACTACACCAGCGGCATGGCGCTCGGCACGATCGGCGGCGGCAAGGAGCTCGACCTCAACATGGCCGCGGCGGCCAACACCGACGTCGTCCGCGCCAAGGTGCGGGCGATGGAGATGCTGGGGCTCAACGAGGAGATCGAGGACATCCTGATCACCCTCGGCTCCCAGTACCACCTGATCCGGCTGCTCAAGGGGCGCGGCACCAACGGCCTCTTCCTCTACCTGGCGCTCGACAAGAACCGCGCGAACCTGGCGATGGCCCGCCACCAGCTGAAGAAGATCGAGGCCGAGCTCGAAGTCTGACGGCCACCCGGCCCGGCGGCCACCCGGCCCGGCGGCTACTCGACGAACAGGCCCCGGGCCGCCGCCTTCGTGTCGAACTCCTCCAGACGCGCCTGCGCGTCGGGGAGTTCGTCCGCCATGGCCTCCAGGAGGACCCGGCCGAGCAGCATCGGCGCGCAGGCGGTGTCGAAGGCGAGCCCGGTGCCGACGGCGGCCGGGATCAGCAGGTCGCTGTGGGCGGCGACGGGCGCGAAGGCCGACTCGGCGACGGTCACGACCGTGAGCCCGGCCGCCCGCGCGTACTCCAGGGCCTCGACGACCTCCTTGGGGTGCCGGGGCAGCGCGAAGCAGAGCAGGGCCGTGGCCCCGGCCCGTACGGCCGCGTCGATCCGGTCCGTGAGCATCGAGCCGCCCTCGTCGAGGAGCCGGACGTCGGGGTGCACCTTGGCGGCGAAGTAGGCGAAGCCCCGCGCCTGCGAGGAGGCGGCCCGCAGGCCGAGCACGGGCAGCGTCCGGGACGCGGCGAGGATCCGCCCGGCCCGCTCGACGGGCGCGGGGTCGGCGAGGAGTCCGGCGAGGTGCCGGAGGTTCTCGATCTCGGCGAGCACGGCCTGCTGGTACTCGTTGAGGCCCGAGGCCTCCTCGGCGGCCGCGGGCACGCTCTCCCTCAGGTGCTTGCGCAGCGCCGGATAGCCGTCGAAGCCGAGGGCGACGGCGAAGCGGGTGACGGAGGGCTGGCTGACCCCGGCGAGCTCGGCGAGCTCGACGCTGGACAGGAAGGGCACGTCGCCGGCGCGCCGGACCATGGAGTGGGCGATCCGCCGCTGCGTCGGCGTCAGCCGGTGCCCCTCGAAGAGCGCCTGCAGCCGACCGGCCGGGCTGTCGCTCATGCCGCCCCCTTTCACCTATTCATCCGCAAAGCCTCTGCATAAGGATATGCATATCGGGCCGGGTGCGGTATCCCCCGGGAAGTCCCGATCACGGACGGACGCACGGCACCGGACCCCCGCCGAAGCGGGGGCCCGGTGCCGCCGTGCGAAACGGGGCGTCACGCCGGGAATCCCCGGAACGGGCGCCGCGGATTCCCGTCAGTCGCACCTGATCGTGAGCTGTCGGTTAATCAGGTAGGTGGTGGACGCGCTGGAGTTCTTCATGAGCGCGGTAACCCGGGAGCACCAGCCGTCGGCAAGGCGGACGGGGCCCGCGTACTGGCTGAAATTGCCCTCGTCCGTGACACAGGCGCCGCTGAGGCTGCTCGGGCACAGCTTGAGCTTCATCCACTTGGTGGTGCCCGTGTTGTTGTCGAAGATCGCGCAGGCGTTGAAGGGCTCGACGTTCGTCTGGTACGTGAAGAGCGTCCCCAGGCGCTGCGTCGAGGTCGGCAGCTGCTCCGCGTACTGCAGGTTGTAGCCGGTGCCGCACAGGTTCGCCGTGGCCGTGACCGCCTGAGGAGAGGCCTCGGCGATCTTGCGCGTGGCGCTGTCGGCCATGGCGGAGATGGGCACACCCCCGACCCTGGCGAGCGGGCCGGTGCCGGTCTGGCGCGCGTCCTTCACCGCGCTGACGGCGGCGACGGAACGCGTGGCCGACTCCTCGCCGGATGCCGGGGCGGCGACCCCCGCCGTCAGCAGACCGACCGCCGCGGCGCCGATGGCCACGCGCGCTCCGTAGGAACGAATTACGGATCCGAATCGCATGAGAATCCCCCCAGGGAAAAGTCGTTGACGCATGACAAGCGGTACGCCTCGTCATTGCCGGGCCCTTGCGAAAGAAGAGGCTGGGCAATCCGGAAGGGATTCGTCAAGCGTTTTTAATTTCAAGCCACTTGAGCAAGTGTGACAAGACCCACTGCCCCTGCGCGGACCTGACAGATTCCACTCGCCCGACCTGGTCCGCTGCCTGACGGCCCCCTACGTTCTGTCGCGTCCGGCGCGTGACCGCTGCCGGAAGCGGGGCCCGGGGGGCGCCCTGTATCACCGAGTTCGCCGTCGGATCGCTCACGGCCCGTTCCCTGACGGCGGACACCGTCAGCACCGACACCTCGTTCGAGCGCAGTGCCGCGCCTCCAGCCCCGGGAACCTGCTCGCGCCGGTCGGCGCGAGGCGAAGAACCTGACGTAGGAGCTGTGTTGCGAACAGGCAGAAGAGCGCGCGCCCCGCTGGCCGCGCTGGCCGCGGGGGCCGTGCTGGGAGGGCTGTTACCGGCGTACGCCTGGGCCGAGGGTGGCCCGACCGCCGCGGAAGCGCCCCCCAGAACCCTCACGCCGGAGCCCGCGCCGAAGGCGGAGCCGAACCGCCCGGACTCCGTGCCCGCCGACCGGCGAGCGGCCGTACTGGGCTCGGACTACCGCCGGTCCGGGGACCTCGCGTGGACGACGAGCGGTGACGCGCAGGGCTTCCACCTGCTCACCGCACGTGAGAAGGACGGCTACACCTGGCAGACGACCGCCACGCTGTCGGAGCCAGGCTTCGACACCGACGCGTGGATCGGCAACGCCTGCGTGACCGGGTCCGGCAAGCGCGCCGTGGTCGTCTACGCCCCCCGGACGTTCACGAACGAGCCGCAGCTGATGGCCCGCGGCGGCTTCACCGCCGTGGTCGACCTGGCCACGGGCGCCGTCACGAAGCTGAACCTCCAGGCGTCGCTGTCGCACTACAACCCGGGCTGCGGCGTCGACGAGAAGGCCGTGCTCACCCAGTCCGGCGGCGAGGACAAGGCCGCCACCCGCCTGGTCGCCCTGGACGCCGCCACCGGGCGCCTGTCGAAGGCGATCGAGACCCCGGGCCAGGTCACCTCCTCCGTGCCGGTCAAGGACGGCTCGATCGTCGGAGCGACCGGGGCGCGGCTCGTCCGGATCGACTCCCGGGGCGGCCAGACGTCCCTGGTACGGACCGACGGCACTCCGTACCGGCTGACCCCCGACGCCGACGGCGGCGTCGTCTTCCTCGACAAGGCCCTCGACAAGAGGTCCGGGAAGACCCCCGCCACCGGCGCGAAGACGCGGGCCAAGCGGATCTCCGCGGCCGGGATCTCCGCCCCGGACGCCCGGCGCGCCAAGGCCGCGCTGCTTGCCGAGGGACCGCTCACCGACACCGGTCTGACCCGCAGCGCCGCCGGCACGGTCTTCCTCACCGGCACAGCCGAGCCCCTCGCGGGCGTCCGGCTCCCCCGTACGGTCAAGTCCCTCGGCCGTACGCCGCGCACCACCCGGGTGTCCACGCTCGGCGAGGCCGCGCTCACGGAGACCGGCTGGGCCGACGGCCAAGGGCAGCTGATCCGTTACGACGACCCCACCGCGGTCCGTCCGGTGTCGGTGAAGCTGACCGCCCTGGACAGCCGGCGAACCGCCGGATTCACCGTGGCGCCCGGCAAGCGGGCCGGCGTCCACATCGCCGAGGGCGCCGAGCGTTCACCGGCCCTGGCGGCACCGGCCGGCAGCGGCAAGGGCTCCGCCGCGGCCCGCTCCTCGAAGGCCGGACCGCGTTCCGCGGGCGGGCAGACCGGATCGCGGGCCGCCGGCGGGGAGAGCGGCGCGCTCGCCACCACCAGCGCCGTCGGCAGCCGCAACGAGATCGTGGAGTCGGAGCGCGTCTGCTCCGTCCCGCGCAACGACCCCCGTAACCAGGCCATGCAGCCCAAGCCGCGCCAGGTCGAGTGGGCCGTCGACCAGGCGATCCGCGGCGTCCTCAACAACCACATCAGCCGCCCCGCCAACTGGAAGAACCTCGGGATGCCGGCGTACCAGCCGCAGACCCTCTTCCCCGCGCCCGTCCTCGAAGGCGGCGGCACGATACCCGCGCAGGTGATGCTCGGCGTCACCGCACAGGAATCCAACATGTGGCAGGCGTCCCGCGTCGCCGTCCCCGGCGTCACCGGGAACCCGCTGATCGGCAACTACTACGGCATCGACCTGTACGACGGGAACTCCCAGAACGACTGGAACATCGACTGGGCCGAAGCAGACTGCGGCTACGGCATCACCCAGGTGACCGACCACATGCGCCTCGCGGGCCGCGAGGACGGCAAGGGCGGCACCGCCTGGGACTACCAGAAGCAGCGCGCCGTCGCCCTCGACTACACGGCCAACGTCGCCGCCGGCCTGCAGATCCTCGCCGACAAGTGGAACACCACCCGCCGTGCCGGCCTGAAGGTCAACAACGGCAACCCCGCCAAGCTCGAGAACTGGGCCTTCGCCCTCTGGTCCTACAACTCCGGCTTCTACGAGAACCCGGGCACCGGACAGCCCTGGGGCGTCGGCTGGGCCAACAACCCCGCCAACCCCGAATGGGACGCCGGCCGCTCCCCCTTCATGGAGGACCCGCTCGGCAACGAGGACGCCGCCGACGCCGCCCACCCGCAGGACTGGCCCTACCAGGAGAAGGTCCTCGGCTTCGCCGCGCACCCGCCCGCCTTCCTGGAGTCGCCCGGCACGATGGTCCCCGCCTTCCGCGCGGCCTGGTGGAACGGCACCGCCGGCGATGCCACCGTCGCGGGCTCGGCGATGCAGAACCGCGCGAAGGTCAAGCCCCCGGAGGGTCTGTTCTGCACCGCGGCCAACAGCTGCGACCCGGCGAAGATCAGCGACGGCGCCAGCAACTCGGCGTTCACCGGGCCCTGTACCCGTACCGACTTCAAGTGCTGGTGGAACCAGCCCGTCCAGTGGAAGTCCGACTGCGACTTCTCCTGCGGCAACGACTTCACCCGCTTCCCCGTCACCTGGGCCGAAGAGGCGGACGGCACCGCCTATCCGCCCCTCTGTACCACCTCGGGACTCCCCGCCGCGGCCCGCGTCATCGACGACCTGCCGGGCGGCACGCCCGTCGTGAGGTCCGGCTGCGACAACAGCGGCTGGACCAACAAGGGCACCTTCTCGCTCGACTTCGGTGACGGCGAGACCGACTGCTCGCTCTGCTACGTAAAGTGGCCGGCCAAGATCGACCTGCACCAGCTCGGCGCGGGCTTCGGCGGCCACTTCTACTTCGGCCACACCCGGAAGGACGACATCAAGGGCCAGCGCCTGAAGATGACCGGGACCTGGACGCTGAACGAGACCGTCAACGGACCGGCCAGGGTCTGGGTGCACCTGCCCGACCACGGGGCGCAGACCAAGTACGCCACGTACACGGTGCACACCGCCAAGGGGGCCAAGACCCGGGTCGTCGACCAGAAGGGCTCGGCCAACCGCTGGGTCTCCATCGGCGGGTACATGTTCAACGGCCAGCCGAAGGTGTCACTGTCCACGATCACCCCGGACGGGACGGGCGACCAGGACATCGCGTTCGACGCCGTCGCCGTCGAGCCGATCAACGGCAGGTTCGTCGAGCGCTCCCTGACCGCCGCGGCGATCTTCGACCCGAACCAGAACCTCGACTCCAGCATCCCGGCGGAGATCGACACCCCGCTGCGCACGATGAACACCCTGTACGACTGGGCCATCGGGCTCTCCTACCGGGGACCGCGCTGGGACAACCCCGAGGCCGACAAGTACGGCATCACCTGGCGCGCACGCTGCCCCTCGGCCACTCCGGTGGGCGAGTGCAGCGGCCAGCAGACCTACGACGCCGCCCAGCGGTGGTACGAGGACGTGAAGGCGGGCGGGCACACCCCCACCACGGACGGCTCGGCTCCCGCCATGTCCATCCCGGTGTGGATGGCCATGTCCAACCAGCGGCCCGACCCGGCGCTCTCCGCCGACGTCGCCCTCCAGGGCGACAACAGCTACAAGATCAAGAGCGAGGTGGACGTCACCTTCATCGTCGACGCCGCCACGGGGAAGATCGTCCCCGGCAGCGAGTCGACGGGCTACCGCGTCCGTGTCGGCAACGCCCACCTGCCCCACTTCGTCACCAACCTCATGAAGGCGATCGAGGCGGACTACGGGATCCCGAAGCCGTACATCGACTACACGACGTACGACGCCCTGGAATACGGCCGGACCCTGACCTCGCAGCCGTACGCGGACGGCGACACGCCGGGCCAGGCGTTCTTCCCGCATCTGCGCGGAGGCAGGCTGAACGCCGACAACACCTGTGTGGACTTCCGCGCGGTAGGCGGCGGCGTGCACGGCTACCGGCCGATGATCTCCAACCGGTACATCAACGACAACGTCAAGGCGTGGGTGGACAAGGTCAACGCGCACCCGGAGATGAACCAGGGCATCAAGGACTTCGCCGGCGACGTCTACTCGATGTTCTTCAAGAACTCGGGCGGAGTGAACACCTTCGGCAGCCAGATCGGCAACGCCCCGCCGATCTGGCAGGACATCGCCGCGGCGTTCTGCGCCGACGGCAGCGTCAAGCCGACGCACCTGGCCGACAACCGCGACGCGATCCCGGCCAACGGCATCGTCTACCAGAGCTACATGCCCGACCTGTACCTGTACATCGACGGCCGGATGACCGACAACCTCGGCCGCCCGTCCAACGGCCCGATCAAGCGGGGCGACTGGAAGAACTTCTCCAACATGCCGGTCATCTCCGGGAACGGCAACGCCTACGGCAAGTGCGACGTGACCGAACGCGGCAGCGGCGGCAATCCCTGGACCGTCGACGCGCCCGTGCCGTTCATCGGTGACGGCCCGGACAAGCGCCCCGCGGGAGTCGTGCACTGCGACGAACCCGCCAAGGGCTTCACCGACAACCTGACGCCGTAGCGCGTCCCGACACACCGGGTGGCCGTCGCACGACGGCCACCCGGCCTCCGAGGAAAGGCGGCCGACATGGCAGCCGGCTACATCGTGTTCCCACTGGCCCTCTACGTCGTCCTCATGGGCGCGTTCAGCGCCCTGGTCGGCGCGAGGACCTCCCGCCGGATGGGCTGGGCGATGGCGGCCGGGCTCGCCCTCCCGCCGGTGGCCCTCTTCGTCGCCGCCGTCCTCATCGCCCAGTAGGGACAAGAACGCCCACCAGGAACACACCGCAAGAACGAGAAGGAGAAGACATGGCTCTCACCCTGCCCCGCCTCGCCCGGACGTCCGCCGCCCTGGCCACGGCCCTGCTCACCGGCCTGCTCGCCGCGCCCACCGCCTCGGCGGCTCCCGCCGCGGCCACCTCGGTGACCACGACGTGCACCCCCACCTGCGTCACCGCCACCAGGTACGCGACCTACCCGGACCACGACCGCCTCGTGTTCGACTTCACCGCGGACGGTCTCCCCCAGGTCAAGACGTGGAAGAACACCGACGGGAGGTACTCCGTCGGAGGGAGCGGGCAGACGGAGCACCTGACGACCCCCGGGACGTCGTACCTGTTCTTCGAGTTCTTCGGGGCCCACACCTTCAACGACGCGGGCCAGCCGACCTACACCAGCCCGACGCTCCAGCAGCCCAACCTGCCCGTGCTCAAGGGCATACAGGCCCTCGGCGACTACGAGGGGTACGTCGACTTCGGCATCTCCCTCGGCCCCTCGTCGCGCTACAACGTCTTCACCCTCACGCAGCCGAACCGTGTGGTCGTGGACATCTACCGGTAGCCCGACACCCTCCGCATGCCGACGGGCCCCTCGCGTGAGCGGGAGGCCCGTCGGCGTCGTGCGAAGCGGTTGGCGCGGGGACCGCCGCACCCCCGTTGCCGGGGGGCGGGACGACGGCGGTCCCCGCGAGGGACACGGGCCCGGGTCAGGGCCGGTCACCGCGTCCGCGGCGTCTGTGGAGGCCCGGGAGCCGCTCCGGAAGTCCGTGACGCCGACGGACACCAATGTGCCGGACGCGTGTTAAGCCGGTGCTGCGGGTACGTGTCGCCCTCGTACCATTCGCACGAACTGCTTCGTACGGCTCGCGCCGGGCCTTACTTCGCGCCGCCGCCGGCCAGGAAGGCCAGCAGGTCCTGACGGCTCACGACACCGGTCGGCTTGCCCTCGACCAGCACGATCGCCGCGTCGGCGGACTCGCCGAGGACGGCCATCAGGTCGGCGATCGGCTCGCCGGAGCCGACCTGCGGCAGCGGCGCGCTCATGTGCTGCTCCAGCGGGTCCTCCAGGGAGGCCTTCTGGGTGAAGAGGTGGTCGAGGAGCTCGCGCTCGACGACCGAGCCGACGACCTCGGCGGCCATGACGTCGGGGTGGCCGGCGCCGGGCTTCACGATGGGCATCTGGGAGACGCCGTACTCGCGCAGCACCTCGATGGCCTGGCCGACGGTCTCGTCCGGGTGCATGTGGACGAGGGAGGGCATGACGCCCTCCTTGTGGCGCAGGACGTCGGCGACGGTGGCGGTGGAGGTGTCCTCCAGGAAGCCGTGGCCGGCCATCCACTCGTCACTGAAGATCTTCGACATGTAGCCGCGGCCGGAGTCCGGGAGCAGCACGACGACGACGTCGTCGGGGCCGAGCTCCTTGGCGACCTCCAGGGCCGCGACGACGGCCATGCCGCAGGAACCGCCGACGAGGAGGCCCTCCTCCTTGGCGAGGCGGCGGGTCATCTGGAAGGAGTCCTTGTCGGACACCGCGACGATCCGGTCCGTGACGTTGCGGTCGTACGCGGTGGGCCAGAAGTCCTCACCGACGCCCTCGACCAGGTACGGACGGCCGGAACCGCCCGAGTAGACCGAGCCCTCCGGGTCCGCGCCGATGACCTTCACCTTCCCGCCGCTGACCTCCTTGAGGTAGTTGCCGGTGCCGGAGATGGTGCCGCCGGTGCCGACGCCCGCGACGAAGTGGGTGATCTTCCCGTCCGTCTGCTCCCAGAGCTCGGGGCCGGTCGTCTCGTAGTGCGAGCGCGGGTTGTTCGGGTTCGAGTACTGGTCGGGCTTCCAGGCGCCCGGCGTCTCGCGGACGAGGCGGTCCGAGACGTTGTAGTACGAGTCGGGGTGCTCGGGGTCGACGGCCGTGGGGCAGACGACGACCTCGGCGCCGTAGGCCCGCAGCACGTTGATCTTGTCGAGCGACACCTTGTCGGGGCAGACGAAGATGCACTTGTAGCCCTTCTGCTGGGCCACGATCGCCAGGCCGACGCCGGTGTTGCCGGACGTGGGCTCGACGATGGTGCCGCCGGGCTTGAGTTCGCCGCTCTGCTCGGCCGCCTCGATCATCCGCAGGGCGATCCGGTCCTTGACCGAGCCTCCGGGGTTGAAGTACTCGACCTTGGCCAGGACGGTCGCCTGAAGGCCCGCTGTGACGTTGTTGAGCTTCACCAGCGGGGTGTTGCCGACGAGGCTGATCATCGAGTCGTGGAATTGCACCGTAATCTCCGGGGTCTCCGTAATGGTGGGCCCAGCGTATGCGTAGTCGGAGCGGGTTACGGGGCAGTTACACCCTGAACGGCTTGAAGGAGGTGACGGCCCCATGTCGAGGGCGAGGGTGGCGCGGCGGATCGCGGCGGGTGCGGCGTACGGCGGCGGGAGCATCGGGCTGATCGGGGTGGCGGCGGTGGGCCTCCTGCTGGCCGAGGCGCAGCTCGCGAAGCGCTCGGTCTACGGCGTGCCGGCACCGCTGCCGCCGGTGGCGGACGGCCTCTACGGCCGGGCGTTCGGCACGGACGATCCGCTGCGGCTGGCCCTTCTGGGTGATTCCACGGCGGCGGGGCAGGGGGTGCGCCGCTCGGGTCAGACCCCGGGCGCGCTGCTCGCCTCCGGGCTCGCGGCGGTGGCGGAGCGGCCGGTGGTCCTGCGGAACGTGGCGCTCTCGGGGGCGCGCTCGGACGACCTGGAGCGGCAGGTCTCGCTGCTGCTCGCGCAGCCGCTCGGGCCCCCGGACGTGTGCGTGATCATGATCGGCGCGAACGACGTGACGCACCGGCTGCCGCCGACGGAGTCCGTACGGTTCCTCGCCTCGGCCGTGCGGAGGCTGCGGACGGCGGGCGCGGAGGTGGTCGTCGGCACCTGCCCCGATCTCGGCACGATCGAGCCGGTCTACCAGCCGCTGCGCTGGCTCGCGCGGCGGGCCTCGCGGCAGCTGGCGGCGGCGCAGACGATCGTGGTGGTCGAGCAGGGGGGCCGGACGGTGTCGCTGGGCGACCTGCTCGGCCCCGAGTTCGCGGCCAACCCGCGCGAGATGTTCGGGATCGACAACTTCCACCCCTCGGCGGAGGGGTACGCCACGGCCGCGATGGCCGTCCTGCCGACCCTCTGCGCCTCCCTGGGCGTCTGGCCCGAGACGGACCGCCTGGAGCCCGCCCGCCGGGAGAACATGCTGCCGGTGGCGAAGGCGGCGGCGGAGGCGGCACGGGAGGCGGGCACCGAGGTCACGGGCGCCCGCGCCCCTTGGGCCCTCCTCAAACACCGCCGCCGCCGGCGCCTCCCCGTCCCCTCCGAAACCCCCACCCCGGCCCCGGAGGACGCCCAGACGTAACGCCACCACGCCGCCGTCGCGGGCCGCGCCCACCCCCGTTGTGGGCCATCGCTCCGCCGGAGCGGCACCCACCCCCAACGGCCACCACCCCCGTTGTGGGCCATCGCTCCGCCGGGGCGGCACCCACCCCCAACGGCCACCACCCCCCGTTGTGGGCAATCGTTCCGCTGGGGCGGAACGGGTGGGCACAACGGGCCTGCGCCCTACCGGCGCCAGAGGCTTACGAGCCCGGACCCGCACCCCGTGTGCGCCGTCACCGGTGGTGCGGGTTCAGGCGCGGAACGCGGAGGCGCCGCTAGAGGGCGCCGTCCCGTGTGC
>NZ_JBIRQU010000021.1:0-90021 GCF_044333355.1 Streptomyces sp. NPDC021012 | reverse complement strand
AGGTCGCCGCCGATCGCGTACGAGGGGTCGAGGCCGAGCTCGGTGAGCGCGACGGCCAGCATGGAGGTGGTGGTCGTCTTGCCGTGCGTACCGGCCACCGCGATGGTCCGGGTGCCGGTCATCAGCGCGGCCAGCGCGTCGGAGCGGTGCACAACCGGGATGCCGAGCTCGCCGGCCCGCACCAGCTCCGGGTTCTCGGGACGGATCGCGCTCGAGACGACCACACAGGACGCGTCATCCGCGAGGTGCTCGGCTGAGTGCCCGATGTGCACCGTCACGCCCAGGGCCCGCAGCGACTCCGCGGTCGCGGACTCCTTCGCATCGCTGCCGGCGACCTTCGCGCCACGCTCCGCGAGGATCCGCGCGATCCCCGACATTCCCGCGCCGCCGATACCGACGAAGTGCGGCCGTTCCATACCGGCGGGGATACCGGGAGCCATGCGCTGAGCCTTCCGAGGTGCACGTGCGGCTCCGGACGGCAGCCGCCCGACCCAGCTTAGACGCAGACTGGCAGGCCACCAGGATCCGGGCGCCGACGCACGTGGTGGTGGCCTCGACCGTCAGGCCCGAGACCACCACCTCTCACGCTGCCGTCAGGTCCTGGGCCAGCTGCTCGTAGGCCTCCAGCGCGGCCTCCAGGTCGGGCCGGCACTGGAGCAGGTCCTCCCATTCGGCGTCGGTGAGCGCGGTTCGGATCATCCTCGCCTCGGTCATCGCGAAGTCGGTGATGTCGATCTCGTCGGTCTCCATGACCGGTACAACGAGCCTCGCGCCAATGCATCACGCTCCGCGAGGCCGGACCGTGGTGGCCTCGTCCGTCAGTCCCTAGACGCCCACCCCGCAGGTTCCGGTGTGGGCGTCTAGGTCCTGCTGCCGCTCAAGACATCCACAATGCGGAAGTCGTCCCGCTCCAGGGCTTCGATGATTGCCCCGGCCATGTGCTCAAGGCCGTCTGTGTCGGTCGGTAGGCCGCCGTGCTCCTCCCGGTAGGCGACCATGGTGTCCACGATCCGAAGCACAACATCGATGTTCTCCGTACTGCTCTGCATAACGCCTCCTGTTGGTCGCTGCCGCCGTTGACCGCGCGGTGCCGCCGGTGCGCCTTGCACGCCTCCCGCCGGCCCTACTCCTGGTGGCCTCGTCCGTCAGACCCGAGACCACCACGCTGCTCCCCGGCGCCGGTCGGGTCAGTCTTCCTCGCGGTGCCGGGCGACTTCCTCAACGCTCCAGCCGACGACCGCAGCCACGTCCTCGTCGGAGGTGTTGGCCCAGCCCAGCCAGTCCTGCAGAGCGTCTGCAAGGCTCGCGGGGACACCCTTGGGGTCCACCTGAGGAGTGTCCATGTTGTAGATGTTGTCGATGTGGAACCACATGCCGTCGGGGTCGAGGCGCCGGCCGGCGGCTCCGTAGGCGTCGTAGTCGCCAACGCCTTCCAGGATGGTCTCGCCAGTGCGCCAGTCGGTGATGTCCCAGGTGGCCTGTCCGTCTTCCTGACGTCCGGTCTGGCCGCCGCCGACGATGCGGTGGCCAGCCTTCTCGAGTTCCTCAATGCGTTCCGTGCGTGCTTGTTCGTCGGCGCGGCGCTGGCGGAGCAGGGCTTCGATGTACTGCTGGACCGGGCCGGTGATGAGCGGCCTGCTGGTGGTGTCGGTCATAGTCCCCTCAGAGTGGTCGCGCCGGTGATCCGGCTCAGCCTCGCGTGATGGTGATGCGGTGCTCGTTGAAGTGCTGCCAGTCCAGCACCAGGTGGAAGCGTTCATGGTCCTTGAGGTCCTCGAGGAGGATCTGCGCCCGCTCGGCTCCGCGTTCGAGTCGCGCCTCGCCTTCCCGGCACAGCTGGCCCAGGGCGTGGCGTACGTCGCCCTCTCCGAGCTCGATGGCCTTGGCGAGCCGGTCGACGGACGTGAAGACCTCCGCTGGCTCGTTCAGGTCGTCCTTGAGGTAGCCGATCAGGGCCTCCTCGGCCGGCCCGCCCTCCCAGAACCGCCGACGCTCGGCTGTCCGGGCCAGTTCATCGCCGGACAGCGGAAGGACGGTCTCCGGGCCCGGGATCGGATCGGGCATGGACCAGGCGCCATCCTGCTGGCTGACGATGCCGAGACCGACCATCGTGTCGGCGAGCTCGCGGATCGTGGTCGGAACGGGAAGACCGACAGCTCGGATCAGTTCCTCGCACCGGGCCTGGTGCTCGGCAAGACCCACGCGAATCTCGGCCTTCTCCTCCTCGGTCTCGGCGTAGTCCTCTTCGTCTCCGTCGGACCACTGGACGGGCGAGTCAAGGGAGTCGCTGGCGTGACCGAAGAAGAAACCGTACTCGCCCTTGAAGATCTGCTCCAGGACCTCGTCAACAGTGCCTCGGAGACCCCGGACCATGGCCGTGCCGAAGAGCATGGTCAGCGCCATCGACTGGTGCTGGGGCAGGTAGCTGGGCCAGCCGCTGGCGAACCAGCCGTTGTGCATGGACAGGTAACCGTCGTCGCGCTGGGCGGTGTCCTGGTCGACGGACATGGGGCTCCTTCTCCGAGGTGTCGGGGGGCGTGAGGGCCATCTTCGCGGGCCAGATGGCCTTCGGGGCGGGTTTCATTCGAAACCCGCCCCAAATGGCTAGAAAGGGGCCGGCCCCTGGCTGCTGAAGGCGGCGAGGTCGGGGTTCTGTCGGGCGAACTCGGCGCGGAGCCGGGCGTCCTCCTCCGCGGCCAGCCGCCGGTGCTCCGCCTCGGCCGCAGCCCGTGCCACGGCTTCGGCCTCTTCGCGGGCAGCTCGTTCGGCGTCCTCCTGCTCGATCTCGGCCGCATGTACCTCCTCGACAGCCCACTCCTCGGCTAGGGCGGCCCCGACGGCTTCGGCTTCCTGCTGCTCCAGGCAGTCACCACACAGCGGGCCCGTACCGGCCGGGATCGACCGGGAGCAGTAGGGGCCGGAGCAGTCCTCCATGATCGGCCGTACGGGGGCTCCTGCGGCCCGCTGGGACGGCATGGCAGGCGCAGGATCCCGGCGGTCATCCTGGGCTCCTGCGACGGCCCTCTTCCGCTGCTGCGCGGCCTTCCAGTCGGCGGCCCGGACCTCGCACAGTCGGCAGGCCTCGTCGGTGTCGAGGTTGCGGCCGTCCTCGCAGCGGATGTCGGCGCAGGCGTACCGGTCACCGCGGCGCAGGGGCCGCACCATGGCGATCACGGCACCGACCGGGTTCTCAAGCGTGCCGGCCGTAGCCTTGTCGGCGAAACCGTGGTCGGCCCACCGGGCGTTGATCCGCTGTCCCATCTCCTCGACGCTCCGGCCGTCCTCGCGCATCGCGGCCAGGATCGCGTCGGCGACGGCAGGGATACGGACCTTGCTGCTGGGGATCTGGGGCGGCAGGAAGGCGAGGACCTGGTCGACGGTCGCCAGTTCGTCGCGGCTGTGTCGGGCCTTCTGGGATCCAGTGGTCTTCGAGGGGGCGGGCTTGGTGTTGCCGGACGCGGCGGAGCCGCTTTCGACCTCGCGCGCGCTACTACCTGAGGTTGAAGGGCTACGCCCGTCCACGACGCTACGCGTCGGAGACGCCTGCTCCTTCTTGTTGTTTCCCTTACTTGTAGTTCCAGTGCGCTGCACCGCACTACCGGGGTGCGCTGTACCGCACTGCGTAGTGCGCTGCACCGCACTACCGGAATCACGCGCGTCGCCGTTGTCGGGCGTCCCGTCAGGGTCTGCTTTCTCCGCAGGGTTCTCCGTAGTGCGCTGTACCGCACTACGCGGCGACGAGGGCTTACCGCGCCTCCGCTCGGCCCACAGCCGCTGGCACTCCTTGAGCCACGCGCGGTGGCCGGCCTTCGACACCGGCGCCGAGGCCTTGGCGCCTTGCGCCTTCTCTTCCTTCTTCACCTCCGTCCAGGCCGTCTCGATGTCCTTCAGCCACGCCTTCCGGTCCACGTAGTACTCGACGCACGCCTCCCTGTCCTGGCGCAGCCACTCCCAGACTTCCGCGTGTGATGAGGGGCCGTCCCAATCACGTGGAGGCGTGTCGTGGACCTTGTAGAGGTTCCGGGACCGCATCTTGGCGATCGACCGCTCCCGCTCCGCGCCGATCGCGTTGATCGCCTCGAGCTGGCGCATGTAGGGGTCCATCGTGCGGGCCTGCTTGTCCCCCGCCAGCAGAGCGAGGAAGTCACGCGGAGGCCAAGCAGCGCCCGTGCCGCGATTCTCATTGACGTGCGCCTTCACGTCCCAGTACATCGACCGGGCGTCGGGGGCGATACCGGACACAGCGACCCAATCGCCGAGCATGGTGAAAGGGGCCCGCCGACCCTGCTCGAACTCCTCGTTCACAGCGCGCCTCCCCCCGACTGGTTGCAGCAGAGGCGGTTACTGGTGAGCTTCACCAGAGATCCGGGTACAGTCATCCCTTGGACCTGACTTTCACGAGAGTGGTCTGGTGCAGCGGGCGGCAACCCGCTGTTGCGCTTCGAAGGCCGGCTGAGTCGCAAGCTCGCCGGCCTTCGGCATGTCAGCCGTCAGGCTGCTTGTAGACCGTGCGGAAGAACTCCAGGAACGGCTCGGTGGCCATCAGGACGGCCTTGCCGGCCTTCCCGTACGGGTGCGGCTTGTCCGGCCCGAAGGGCCATGAGTCCGCGTACTTCTCGGACGTCGCGATGTGACGGACGCCCTCACGCGTGATGCTCTCGACGATCCCCTTGCTCATCAGCAGCTCGGCGCCGGACGTGAATGTCACGGCGGGTGGCAAGCGGGGGTCGTCTGCGGTCATGGGGTTGTCGGGGCTCATCGGGAGCCTCCGAACGCGCAGGCACTTGGCACAGCGCAAAGTGAAAGCGTTAGGCTCATGCCGAACCTCTCTCGCAAGGGGTGGTTCATGTGGCCGCTTGTGTCTTCGCAGGACAGCGGCCATGGGCGGTCGGCCGGTTGGGAAGCCGGTCGGCCGTCATCTGCCTGTACGCGCAGGCATTCAAAAACTCGTCATCGACCTCCCGGTCGGTCACTTCTTCGACGCTACCACTGTAAGCGCAGAACCCTTAAGGTCTGCGCTGAACCAGTTGACAGAACATGCCTCGCAGTTACACAGGCATCCTGTACCGCATGCGGTACCGGTGCGCAGCCTTCGTCATCAGCGTCACCTCGATGGGGCGCCGATCATCGGAGTAGACCACCCTGAACGCGACGAGGACCGGCATGTCCTTCGGGAGCTCCAGGGCAGCCACCTCCTCCTCGGTAGGAATCTCCGACGACAGTTCGTCGACGAACTCGCGCGGCGGGAACCCCAGGGAGTTGAGCAGAGCGGGCGTACCCCCGCGGATCCGCTTCTTCTCCAGCATCTGCGTTCCCTCGGCCAGGCCGAGGGGGTAGTACGAGCGGGTCAGCTCGGTGGGTTCATCGTCCAGGAACAGGATCTGCTTGCGCAGCACCACCCGCTCGCCGTCGCCCAGCTCTAGAGCGTCGGCGACTTCCTTCGGCGGTCGAACCACCTCGACATCGAGGAGTTGCGACCTGCCTACTTGCTGCCGCTTGGCCGCCTCCGTCATCCATGGGTACGGCTCTCCAGGCTCGGCCGGCTTCATGAAGGTGATCGGCTCGATCGACTGCTGCGCGTGCTGGCGCACGAAGACACCCTTGCCTGGCATGCCCTCAAGCAGGCCCTCCGCCTTGAGCATCTGGAGCGCCTTCTGGATCGTCGTGTTGGCGACTCCGCCGTACTGTTCCATCAGCTCCGCTGTGGATCCCAGCTTGCTGCCGGGCGCGAGGTCTCCACGCGTGATCTGCCGCCGAACCTCGGCCGCGATCTTCTGGTGCGGGGATCTGGGGTCCTTGAACTCCCTTGCCATCGGTCCTACTTCCCAAGTCGGTATGTGAGGTGCCGGTCGGCCGGCATGGTCATCCAGGAGGCCTCGAAGGGCACCCCTTCTGCTGTAGCGGTCGTACGGAGCAGGCGCAGAACCGCGCTCCCCTCTGGAAGTGCCAGATGTTCGCGCTCCTCAGGGTCGGCCAGGCCGGCGCTCACGTCCTCGAGGACAACGCCGCTCGAGAACCCGAGATCGTGCAGAAGGCTGACCGCGCCGCCCGGGATCTTGCGCGGGTCAGCAAGCCGAGTGCCGCGCGCGACCGTGACGGGGTAGTACGACCGGGCGATCTCGACGGGGTGCCCATCCAGCAAAATCAGGCGGCTCCGCAGGACGGCCTGTCCGTCCGCCCCTAGGTTCAAGGCTGCCCGTACAGGTGCTGGCGCTGATACCTCGCCGACCTGCAGAAGCGTTTGCCCTCCTCGCCGGCCTCGTCGGCCAGCCTCCTCGGTCCACGCGTCGGGCTTCCCCTGCTCGCGTGGGGCCAGGTAAGGCGTCGTTTCACTGATCCACGCGTCGCCCGACATGCGCACACCTCCAAGCTCACTAGTTGTGTTCGACCTTACTTCCTTACCGCTCTCAGCAGTATGCCACCTTAAGCGCTTGCCACTTAGGGCCAACACCGCTTAAGGTGAAGCCATGGAAACGACGGAAACCACGGAAACGCTGGGATCCGCCGCCGAAGTGACCGTGCCGCCCACGACCGCGTACGTCCGGGTCAGGTGGATCGCCGACTACTTCGACGTCGGTCTCTCGACCATCTACGCGGCCATCGAGAGCGGTGAGCTCCCCGCCATCGGTGTCGGAGCCAAGAAGGCCCTCCGAGTTCGACTCGCTGACGTGCGGGCGTACGAGCAGAGCCGCCAGATCAAGCCCAAGGTCGCCGCACTCGTGGCATGAAGAAGGGCCCGGTGCGCGAACACCGAGCCCTGATGCAGACCCTGCCCTACCTGCTCAATCAGGAGGCGTGATCCGACATGAACCAGGATCGCACGAAGTCCCAGTCCTCTCTCCCCCGCCCCGACTTCCACTCCGAGGCCCTGCGTCGGGCGAGCATCGCTGACATGGCCGTCTCCCGGTCGGCGCGGCGGACGTTCGCCGAGATGAAGCCGGGGTTCACCCGGCAGCCGGTGCTCCAGCTCGCGCCGAACGTCCGCTTCCTGCCGACGGCCGTGTG
This sequence comes from Streptomyces sp. NPDC021012, assembly GCF_044333355.1. Taxonomy (NCBI): domain Bacteria; kingdom Bacillati; phylum Actinomycetota; class Actinomycetes; order Kitasatosporales; family Streptomycetaceae; genus Streptomyces; species Streptomyces sp. NPDC021012. The sequence goes on along the minus strand of NZ_JBIRQU010000021.1, from coordinate 83,016 downwards.
GGACGACGGTGACGGAGACGTCAGCGACGTCTGCCCGTTGTGCGAGCACTGGACGTGCATCTGCGGCCAGGGCTCGACCGCCCCGGTCCCGTCCGCCCGCGCCGCCGCGCCGAAGGCGGTGGCCTGAGATGGCGGACCGTGAGCTGAGCCCCGACGAGATGCGCGCCGTCGAGCTGCTCATGCAGCTCCAGGCCCTGTCCCCCGCCAGCGAGGCGACCGCCGCCCGAATCACCGTCCGGATGGCCGACGGTACCTACCTGGGTGACGCGCTGCTGTCCGAGGACGCGGTGAACCGGCTCAACGACGCCACCTTCGCGATGGCCACGGACATCCCGGCCAGCCCGGCGCAGGACGACGAGGACCACACGGGCGGCGTGGACTGGCTCACGATCGCCCAGATCGAGGACATCTTCGTGAAGGCGGGCCTGGACGGCAGCATGGACGGGGACGTCCTGTGAGCAGCTACCCCGAGCGTCACAAGCCCGGTGAGATGGCGCCGATTCCGCCCCGCACCCAGCCGGTTCCGCCGCTGGATGAGGACGGTCTCGGCGGGGTCCTGGAGGACACGGCCGGCTTCCACCCCGGGGTCGACATGATCCGTGACGGGATCCGCCTCCTGGCCCTGGACCGGCTCACGGTCGAGGACACGAAGAACGTCCTGGCCGCGCTCGCCGGGTTCGAGCAGAGCGTCGTCACCGCGATCGGGTTCCTCGTCGAGCGGCTCACGAACCCGGACACGAACCCCGCGCTCGACGTCCTGGACGCGGAGACGGCGAAGCGGGTGCAGACGTACGGCGAGCAGTACCGCTACGAGCTCGCCGAGTTCGGCCCCCGCCAGCACGCCGCCGAAGCCATCGGCCTCATCGACGGCATCTGAGGAGAACCCCATGCACGTCATCGACGAGAACGTGATCTGGCCCAGCCTCGGCCGGAACGGCACCACTGTCCGCGCCCGGGTCCTCTCTGACGACGGAGCCACCGCGCAAATCCAGATCGAGGACTGCGGTGTGCACGCCCGGCAGGGCCAGGTCCACCAGGTGCCCTCGGACGCCGTCCGCTACCGCCACTGACTGCCCCCACACCCGCTGGGGCCCGGCACCACCTGCCGGGCCCCTCCCCGACCACACCCTCAAGGAGCACCCATGCCCTCGTACCAGTTCACCGGCGAGCAGCTCACCGACATCATGAACCGGCTCCGCCCGTACCTCCCGGCCAAGCTGACCACCGTCACGCCGGGCACCTACAACATGCGCTACACCTTCACCCCGTTCACCGGCCTGGAGCCGGAGCCGACCGAGCCCGACCGGTACTGGGAGGACCCGAAGCTCGCCTACAAGCACCTGGACGAGGAGGCCGGCCGACCGGCCGCCGACAAGACCGAGCACCAGCTCAGGAACCTCGCCCGCGAGATCCTCAGCGACATCTACCAGCAGGCCCGCATCGAGTGGAAGAACGCCCGGCACGTCGCGGAGCTGAAGACCACCGTGCGGGACGCCGGTGACCTGTGGAAGGCGCACAACCAGGCCGAGCGGGCCGTCGAGGCCGCGTTCGCGTACCTGCGGGACCCGGCCGCCGCGAAGGAGTGGCCGTCCGCCGTCTCCCGCCTGGTCGACACCCACGACACCTACCTGACCGCCGCGATCGCCTTCGACGAGCGAGCCCAGGAGATCGCCGAGGTCCACGACCGGAACATGCACGAGGAGATGCTCGGCTACGACGAGGCACTCAAGGCGGCCGGGTTCCCCGAGGCCAAGGACTGGCCGATCTGCTCGACCGACGAGTACGGCACCGACTACCAGGGCGAGTACCGCAAGTACACCGCCGCCGGTAAGGCCCAGCGCCTGATCAAGCAGCAGGAAGCCCACGTCGCCAAGGTCAACCGCCTCACCGGCCAGCCCACCGCCTGACCATCCAGCGAGCGGGGTCCGGCCCGGGAGCCGACAACGGGCCGAACCCCCACCCCTGAACCACGACCACCCAGGAGTCGACATGGCCGAGACCTTCGAGACCATTCGCTACACCGCTGACGTCGTCGTCACCACCACCGACGGGCGCGTCCTGCTCATCGAGCGCGGGTGGGACCCGCACCAGGGCCAGTGGGCACTGCCCGGCGGGCACGTCGACTCGGGCGAGACCAGCCGCGCCGCTGCGGCCCGCGAGCTAGCCGAGGAGGCCGGCGTCTACGCGGCGCCCGAGGAGCTCACCCAGATCGGCGTGTTCGACGCCCCGTCCCGGGACCCGCGCGGCAGGTACGTGACCGTCGCCTACCACCTGGAGGTCGTGTCCCGCACGCCCATCGAGGCGGGCGACGACGCGACCCGCGCCCAGTGGTGGCCCCTGAGCGACCTGCCGACGCTCGCCTTCGACCACGCCACGATCCTCGACGCCGTCCGCACCACCAGCATCTGACCCTCCTCACCGCGAAGGACCCCCTGATGACCGAGAAGAAGCCCACCTCCCGCGTCCGGATCAACCTCGGCGGTCGCCGTACGACCCCGAAGCCGGACAAGCCCACGAGCACCAACAAGCCCGCCTCCCGCGTGAAGTTCAACCCCCGCCGCGACTCGTAGCCCACCTCATCAGAGACCTCACCGAAGGAGCCCGCCATGGCCCTCCTCATCACCCTCGCGTTCATCCTCCCCGGCATCGCCGCGACCGTCGCCGCCTACGCGCAGCGCCGCAACGTTCCCCGTGCCACCGTCACCTGCCCGGTCGACGGCTGCGGCGCCCGGATCGACATGACCGGCGCGGCGCCCACCGAGCGGTCCCGCCTCACCGCCCTCGCCACCGACCACTCCCGCCACGGGGGTGCGCTGTGACCGCCGCCGCGCTCCGCGCCCCGACCGGCGACCCGGCCAGCTGGATGCCGGCTGACTTCGACGCCTACGAGATCACGGTCAAGACCACGAACCCCGCCTTCGACGAGGCCGCCGCCACCGGCCGGTTCGTCCTCGGCCTCCACGCCGAGGACGGCCAAGTCGTCGTCGACCTGGCCACCGCCGAGAGCCTCGCCGCGCGCCGTCTCACCGCCACCGTTCGCCGCCTGATGACCGGTACCACCCGCTCCAGCAAGACCCTCCCGCTCTCCGCCCCGGCCACCGCCGCCTGAACCCCGGAAGGACTCCGTCCATGCTCTCCCAGATGCAGAACGCGGCCGAGCAGGTGCCCGTGTGGGCATGGGCCGTCCTGCTCTCCATCACCCTCGTCTCGACCCTGACCTTCGGCTACCGCCTCGCCACCAAGCGTCAGACCCGCGTCAACCTGAGCAAGACGGCCGACCCCACCAAGCGCCGTAACCGCATCGGCTTCGCCGGCATGGGCCTCGTCATCGTCGCTGGCCTCGCCCTGTCCACGAACACTTCGGCTCGCTTCGCCGAGAAGCGCCTCCACATGGACGCCCCCTGGCACACGACGGTCGGCCTCGTCCTCGAGGCCATTGTCATCGGCCTGTCCTTCTACGCCTGGGCGTTCAACGACAAGGGCGCCACCCGCGTCGCCTACCTCCTCGTCCTCGCCCAGGCCGTCGGCGCCATCGAGGTCGTTCGCCAGGAGCACGAGGACATCGGTACCGCGCTCGTCCGCATCGTCGGCCCCGTCATGCTCGCCTACGGCCTCCACAAGCTCCTCGGCCTCGAGGCCAAGCTCGGCAAGGTCGAGATCAAGTCCGACAGCCTGATCGCCCGTGCCTGGCGCGACCGCCTCAAGCGCCTGGAGTCGAAGCTCGGTATCGGGTCCCGCGGCGCGGACGCCGAGTCGATCAGCCGCCGCAACGCGCAGGACAAACTCGTCGCGCTCGTCACGCTCGGCAAGCCCTGGCTCATGGGCAAGCGGGCCTACGAGAAGGCCCTCATGCGCGCCGGCGACGCCTCCTTCCACGGCATCGCCGACACCCTCGACGAGTTCGGCGTCGAGATGCGGATCACCACCCGCATCGACCGTATGCGGGCCTTCAAGGAGCTCCCCGACCGCAACGAGAAGTACGCGCTCCGCTCCCTGCGCCCCGCCCTTGGCGCTCAGGGCGCACCTGCCCCGGCGGGCGACGACGGCAACGCTCTGACCAGCGAGGGCGCACCGGGGCGCACCTCCGAGCACGGTGCAGGCGCGCCCGGGGCGAACCTGGGCGAGGCGCAGGCGAGCGGAGGGCTCACCGAGGGCGTGCTCGACCGCCGGGCCCTCGCCTTCGACGTGTACTTCGACCTCCGCAAGGGCGACCAGGCGCCCTCCCAGAACGCGTTCGAGAAGGCGTGGCGGGACAAGGGCTACGGCCTGAAGACGGACGACATCCGGGCCCTCTACAAGGAAGTCCACAACAAGATCACCGGTCACAACGCGTAACCCCCGCCAGTGCTGAGAGAAGGAACCCCCGTCATGCCCGCACCCCTCCTTGTCGCCTCGGTCGCCGGGACTCGCCCTCCGGCCGTAGCGCCCCGCCCGGTCGTCCCGTCCACCCCGCGGTCCTCCCGCGCGCCGCACCCGCTGCGGGTCCCGCCCCTGCCTCCCGCGCCGCCGACGTGGGGGCAGCGGCTGGTCCCCCGCCCTGCCCAGCAGCTCCTCGCCGGGCTCGGCATGTGGCAGACCGGCACCCCGCTCCCGCCGTCCCTACACCTCCTGCACACCCTCTCGGTCCTCGAGACGTACGGCTGGTGCAAGTCCCTCGACCTGGACCCCGCCGGCCGACTGTGCATCCGCGGGGCGCAAACCCTCCTGGAGAAGACCGGGCACGTCACCCCGAACGCCCGGGAGCGGGCCGTCGACCACATGCACACCGTCCTCGAGGCCGCCGGGGTTCGTATGCAGTTCTTCGCCTGGAACGACCTCCCCGGCCGCACGTTCCCGCACGTCAAAGCCCTTCTCACCCGCGCTGCCGAGCACGCCCACACGATCGGAGACTGACCCGTGCACGCCCCCCGCGACAACGAAGAGTTCGAGCGCATGATGCAGAACTCCGGCTTCGGCCAGACCCCGGAGCCCTCCCACTGGGACGGCTACAACACCCCCACCACGCCCGCGGGCTACGACCCGAACCCCTACGGCCCTCCCACCAACCACCCGACGGGCGCGTTCACGCAGGCCAAGCCCGGTCTGACGAAGCGCGGGAAGGTCGGTCTCACCGCCGTCGCCGTCGTCCTCGTCGGCGGCGCGTACATCGGCTACCAGTCCCACACCGCCACCGTCGCCGAGAACCAGGCCCACGCCAAGGAAATGGAAATCCAGGCGCAGCTCCTGCGAATCGAGGAACTGAAGGAACTCAACCGGGCCAACGAAACGAAGCGGAATTCCCTCAGCACCGAGGAGAAGACCCGACAGGCGTCCGTGGATTCCTGCGTGAAGACCGACAAGGAAATGGTCGGGAAGGGATTCGGATCGCCGTCCTACCGCGAGGTCATCGACAACTGCCTCGCCCAGTACGGCGGCGAGAAGAACACCACCCGCTTCGACACCGCTGCGGCCAGCACCCCGATCACCACCACGGCGACCGGCGGCACCGCGGCCGGGGGCGGCGAGGAGGGCGTCAGCGGCTTCCTTGTGCTGGGCATCGGCGCGTTCGCCGTGCTTGCTTTCGGCGCCGCGAAGCGCGGCACCCGATCTGACACTGCGTGACCTACCTACCGACCTACCGCCCGCCACACAGGCCCATCGGCCGGTCCCGAAGATCCGATGGTCGCCCTGAACAGGTTTTTTCGGGGTGGTAGGTCGGTCGGTAAGTAGCCCGATGATTCACAGAGAGTGAGGAATGTGATGGCGGTCGACACGGCCCCCGCAGCAATGCCCAGCCCCGACGAGCCGCCCGCCACCGGGCCCGGCTTCCTGGCTTCGATGCTCACGCCGGTCGAACCCGCCCGCCCCATGACCACCGCCGCCATGACCGCCGGCCCGGTCCCGGGAGCAGCCCCCGGCGCTACGCCCACCGGTATGTCGAGCGCCGCGTTCCACGAGGCCCCGGAGAACACCACGGAAAAGGACGCGAATTCCGCTGCTGGGAACCGGTCGAATTCCGGTAACCGGCCGAAGGAAAGCGTGATTCGGGCGTGGCTTCTGGCTGCTGCGGAACGTTGGCGGAAGGGTGCGGGAGCGAATATCAAGCGCCTGGAGGTCAAGAAGGCGCAGGCCGTGGCGGACGCCGCTCTCGCCCGGAAGCAGCCGGTGAACCCGACGCCGAAGCAGCCCTCCGGCACGAGCTCCGCTGGCACCAAGAGTCCGGCTCCGAAGCCCGGCCCGGCGCCGCGGCTTGTACCCGCGCCAAAGCCGTCCCCCGTCCAGGCTCCGAAGAGCCCGGCGCCCACGCCCGCCCCGAAAGCACCTGCGCCGAAGAACAGCCCCCGTTCCACTCCGAGCCCGGCGCCGGCGCCGCCACTCAAGAAGACCGAGTCGTCCAAGAGCCCCGCCCCCGCGCCGTCCCCGAAGAAGCTGGCGGACAAGACCACCACCGCGACCGACCCCGCACCCGCGCCGAAGACCGCACCGCAGAAGACCGCCCCCAGCCCCGTGAAGCCCTCGAAGGACAGCAAGGCGCCGTCGGACGGTTCCGGTTCCAGCAAGGCGCCCAGCAGCCCGGGGAAGAGCCCCATGGGCGGCGGCTCCGGTACGGGTGGGGGCACGCCGAAGGGGAGCAGCGAGAAGAGCTCCAACGGTGCCGGATCCACCACCTCACGCGGCGCCGGCCGCACCCCGGACAAGACGGCCGCCGACAAGGGCAAGGGCTCCGGCCCCGGCGCGGCCGACCGGCCAGCGGCGCCCACCCCCCGCACCGGAGACCACAAGGACACCAGCAAGAGCGGATCCGGCAAGGGCCCGAAGTCCTCAAGCGCGCCCGACAGCAAGGAAACCGCCCCGGACACGGCCGCCAAGAAGACCGACGCGTCCACCGACGGGAAGAAGACCAGCCCAGACGGCACCACCGACCCGGAAGACGCCGCGAGCAAGCCGATGCTCACCCGCGGCGCCCGGGAGACCGGATACCGCGACGGGCACCGCGCCGGCCGCGCCGCCGCCAAGGGCCGCGCCTACGGACACGGCTTCCAGGACGGCTGGACCTCGGCCATGGACGCCGCCGACGACGAGAAGAACCGCCTGGACCGCGCCCGCGACCTCCGCAAGGAGGAACGAAAGGAACCCCCGATGCCCACAGCCCCGACCGCGCCGCCGGTCCCGCCCAAGCCGACCACGCCCCCGGCCCCCACCGAGCCAGCCCCGGCCACCCCGCTCACCGTGACCGGCGTCGACGCCACCCACGTCCACCTCGGCCCGGACGCCAACCGCCCGTCCATGTCCCGCGGCGAAGTCCGCAACCTGAAGGGCTTCGAGCGGCGCCTGGTCGAGAACCAGGGCCAGGTCCAACTCGTCGCCGAGGCCACCAAGGGCCTCGCGTTCCACGCCACCCAGCAGGCTGACCGGGTCACCCAGCTCCTCGACCAGGCCAAGGCCGTCAAGGGCGGAGACAAGCTCCTCGAGAAACTCACTCGCCTCCAGGACAGCGCGCAGGCCCAGGTCGCGCTCGCTCAGGAAGCTCACCGGCGGGCGGTACGCGGAGCTGATTCCACCGGCGCCGTCCTCGCCAACACGATGACCCGCTACGGCCCCATCTACCAGGCCGTCGTCGACTCCGACGAGACCGCCCCCGCCGAGCTCCGCTTCTACAAGGGATGACCACGATGCCTGACCTGACCTACACCCAGCTCGTCGCAGCCGTCGCCGTCATGGAGAAAGGCATCGCCCGCGCGGCCGACCAGATCCGGGAGCGCACGGAACAGATCGACGTGATCGCCGAGACAACCGCCCGCACCGCAGACGGCATCACCGCCCTCAACGTCGACTCCGCAACCGTGTCGGAGACCCGCGAGCTCGCCCAGATTCTGCGGGGCGTCAGCGAGGCGGTCATCGCGTATGCCGCCGCCGGCGACACGACCGCGAAGGCCGCCGGCGCCGCGCTCGACCAGGCCCGCACCACACACTCCGGGATCAAGGAGCAGTTCGACCGCGCCCCGGTCGACCTCAGCGACGTCAACCGCGAGTGGCTCCGCCAGGAGTAGCCCCCAGCCCTTCGAGGGGCCGGACCTCTCCGGCCCCGCACCCCCGGTATCGCCCCGCAAGCCGACCAGCCAACCGCCCCTGATGGAGACCCCCGTGAACACGACCGCCCCCGTCACCACCGGCACGGTCCGGTCGGCCGCCACCGAACGCGCCGTCGCGGCCGCCACCAGCCTCGCCCCGATCGTCACCAGCGTCGGCGCCCCGCTCCTGGACGGCAGCGCCGCGTTCGTCGCCACCCTCGCCTACGGCGCCGGGGCCGGGTTCCTCGCCGCGAACTACATGAACCGCCTCCCGGCGACCGTCCTCGCGCAGATCCCCGGCGCCGACATCGTCCGCGCCCACCGCGTCCCCCTGTTCGCCTCCACCCTCACCACCGGCATGGCACTCGCTGCCGGAACCCTCGGCGGCCCCGCCGGCTTCGACGCCCTGTTCGCCGGCATCGCCACCCTCCCTTCCATCCCCGGGATCCTGTCGCTCGGCTGGTGGGCAGGCGTCGGGTTCGCACCGTTCACGCTCCGCCGCGTCCTGCGCCGCAAGAAGACCACCGCCTCGGCCGCCCCGCTCCCGGCCACCCCCGGCGCCGTCTCCTACACCCCGGACCCGCGCCAGATCGCCATCACCCCGGCCGAGCAGATCCTCCAGTCCTGGGGCCGCCACATCTCCCACCCCACCGGCGGCGCCCACAAGATGCAGGTCCTCACCCTCCGCACCGTGGCCGCCGACCGATGGACCGGCAGCATCACCGCCCCCGTCGGCACCAGCGTCAACGTCACCCGCGAGACCGTCTCCTCCGTCTACCAGGTCCCCACCGACTGGATCCTCATCCACGGCGGCACCCACTCCGGCGAACGCCACATCACCGTCAACTACACGCCGCCCGCCGAACTCGACCCCACCACCCTCGCCGGCGCCTGGACCAAGTACGTCGCCACCACCGTCATGAAGGGCTCCCACCTCGAGCAGGTCCAGGAAGACCCCGCCACCGGCGGCGAAGTCGCCGTCGTCGTCGCCAACGAGGACACCCCACGCCTCGTCACCCCCGCCCACGAAGACCTCGTCGGCGCCCTGCGCACCAACACCCTCCTGTGCTCCTACACCCCCACCCCCGGCGACCCGCGCCGCGGCGTCATCCGCCTCATGAAGCACAACCCCCTCCAGGAAGGCACGCCGTTCCCCGGCACCCACGTCCTGAAAATCTCCGACGGCGGATACGTCCAGATCGGCCGGCACGTCTCCGGGTTCCCCGCCCGCCTGCAGTTCACCGACCCCGTCCTCGGCGCCCGCCACCTCTTCATCGCCGGCGTCACCGGCTCCGGCAAGGGCGGCCTCGTACAGATCGTCGCGCTCGCCGACCACGTCAACGGCCACGCCATCATCTACGGCGACCCCAAGGGCTCCTCCAACCCCGACGTCGAGCTCATGGCCTGTTACTCCGGCCTCGGCGACGACGGCATCATGGGCGCCCTCCGCGTCGCCTACGCCCTGCTCCAGTTCCGGATCGCCGAGTCTGCCCGGCTGAAGATGAAGAACTTCGTCGCCACCCCCGACCGGCCCTGGGTCCGCGTCATCATCGACGAGGCCCACGTGCCGCTGACCGAGCTCGTCGAGACCAGCAAGGAAGCGAAGATCATCGTCGATGCGCTGGCTGCCAAGGCCCGCTCCCTCGGCATCATCCTCGGGATCGTCAACCAGGCCGTGAACGCCGACAAGCTCGGCGGATCCACCGCTATCCGTACGAACGTCATCCAGGGCGGGTCCCTCGTCATGCTCCGCACCGACAGCGACCAGGCACACCTTGCCTCCACCGGGTTCGAGGGCATCGACCCCGGGTCGATCCCCGCGGCCTGGGACGTCGAGAGGCCCCTCATCTACGACGAGGAGGTCGCCATGAAGGACCCCAAGTCGACCTTCGGCCTCGGCTATGTTCTCGGCCCCGGCGGCGCAGCCGAGATGATGCGCACCTTCGTCCTTGAGTCCGCCGCCCCCTACGTCGACACGAACGCCGTCGCGTACCCGGCGGACTGGCCGGACTGGGACCTCCGCCACGAGATCGCCTCCACGCCCGTCATCGGCGACGGGAAGGCCCCCGACTACAACGGGGACATCGACGGCGGCCTGCCCCCGTCCGTGTTCACGCCGAAGAAGCCCGAGACCGCCGAAGACAAGGTCGTCGCCGCCATCAAGGAGTTCACCGACCCCGCCGGTCTCGAGACCATCTACGTCCGCAAGGACCAGATCGCCGCCCTCAGCGGCCTGAAGGAGAACACCCTCAACAACACGCTCACCAAGCTGAAGAAGGCCGGCACCATCCACCAGCAGACCGACGAGCACGGCAACGTCGTCCGCGGCGTGTACGCCCTCGGCCGCGGCCCGGCCGACACCCCGGACACCAACGACGAGGACGAGACCAGCGACTGAAGCGACCGAACCCCCGGCCTCCCACCACAAACAGCAGCAGCGGGCCCGGGGGATGACACCTCAGACAAACCGCGCCCGGCCTGCCACCATGGATCCCGGAAGCAGACGCGTTCCTCTTCTTGTTCGCAGGTGTCCCCGCGCCGCCGTCAAGATGTCTGCCGACAAACCCGGCCCCGCCAGTCACCCCCGTGCTGGCGGGGCCGCCCCATTCCCCGAGGAAGAGGAAAGGGGCAGCCCGGCCGAAGCCGCACTGCCCACCGGGTTGATCGCTTCCTTCCACCCGTAGGTGGTTCTTCCTGCCCGCCCACAGGCGGTGCAGTCCACGAGCGTTCTACGCCCCATTACCCGGAAGAGGCCGAGTCTCCGAGGAGACGACCTCACCGTACCCGCGTCGGACGAGAACCCCGGCAAGGCGCGCCCCACCATCCCTCCCGCGAGGAACCCGCCTGGACGCCGATCGGCAGCCGCCATATCCGTCAGGTCCCGCACTCCAGGCCGGCTACCTCACCGGCTTCCACACCTCACACCGCTCCGAGGTGAACTGCCCGTCAGAGGACCTGATCGTCACCGTGATCCTCCGCGCGCTGGTCGCGAAGTTGTTGTCGATGATCTCCCCGCCCTCGGTCGTCCGCTCCCAGTAGCAGCCGTCCATCTTCCCCACCGCCTGATACGTGCCCGGCGGGATCGTCTCGTCCTCCCCGTCCTTCGCCGGCTTCGACGACACCACGTACGTGCCGTTCCCGAACCAGCGCTCGTACTTCCCCGACACCGCCTGCTTCAACGTCGCCGTCCACTTCGGGCACAGCTTCGGGATCCCCGCCTGCAGGATCGCCTTGCCATCCCCGTCCAGGTAGTGGCCCTCCGCGAGCCACTGCGGCCGAGAGGACATCTCGACACCGCTCGTCGGCAGCGAGGTGCACATGTCCTGCACGAACGCCGAAGCCGAGTCGTACGCACCGTCGGTCGACCAGCCCTTCTCATCGGCGAGCCGATCGATGTCCCCCTCCGGTCCCGGCGGATACGTCGGCTCCTCCGTGGCGTACGGATCCTCCGTCGAGAACGGCAGCTCCGTATCTGTCACCTCGACCGCTGGTGTCTCGCTCACCACAGTCGGCGCCGCCGACGCCCCGTCACTGCTGCCGCCCCCGCAGCCCGTTCCCAGCACCGCCACCACCAGCACACCGGCCGCCGCGGCCCCCACCCTGCGTATCTGTCTCATCCGCGCAGAATGCCACCGCAGGGCCGCCGGGGCATCACAAACGGCCTGATCGGGGATCATCACAGGTAAGGCGCGGGGCCCCACAACCACATCACGGGAGCCCCACCGTGCCCGCCTCCAACGCCCACCAGGCCGAAGTCGCCCACCGGCGCGCCAAGCTGATCCGCCTGCGCCGCCAAGCCGTCCCCTTTGACGACCCCCGCATCGTCAACGACCTCGGCTACTCCTCCGCCGGCGCCGCCCGCAAGGACCTGATCCGCGCCCTGGAATCGAACCGCGACGACGAGGCCGCCGAGGCATCGGTGTACCGGCAGCAGGAGAACGAACGCCTGGACGCCCTCCTCGCCGCGGTCTGGCCGCAGGCCACCGAGAAGCGCCCCATCATCGGCAAGGACGGCGAGTACGTCGGCGAAGGCGTCGACATCCGCGCCGTGGATACCGTGCTGCGTCTCATCGACCGCCGCGCCAAGCTGAACGGCCTGGACATGCCGGCCGCGGTCGAAGTGTCCGGCCCGGGCGGCGGGGCGCTGCGGCTGGACGCGGTGAACCTGGCGCAGCTGAACGAGCTCATCGCGACCGCCGGCGACCCGGACGGCGCCGAGGGGGAGGACGAGGAGGACCTGACCGGCGGGTACGCCCCCGAAGACGAGGACGACGATGACGACGTCTGACCACGCCGTCGTCGACCTGGACGTCGTCTCCGAGGCCGAGGCCCTCACCCGGCTCACCGCTGCCTACCGCAAGCTGAACCGCGTCGAGCGTCGCCGTGTTGCGCGCCGCGCCAGCCCCGAGGTGCGCGCCGTCCTCGCCACCGTCGAGCGGACCATGGCACTGGAGCGTTCGCCCGGGTCGATGGCGGCGATCCTCACCGACGGCCGTGAGATGCAGGCCCCGCACCTCGACTTGATCGACGGCCTGTTCAGGCGGATCGCGCGCGGCGAACGCATCAAGGCTCTGATCACGATGCCGCCCCGGCACGGCAAGTCCCGGCGCGCCGCGCGCTGGGCGCCGCTGTGGTACCTGGCCCGGCACCCCGACCACCGCATCATGATCGCCTCATACGGTGCCGACCTCGCCGAAGAGCACTCCCGGTGGATCCGTGACGCCATCCAGACCTACGGCCCGCAGATCGGCCTCGCCCTGCACTCCGGCAGCAAGGCCGCCGGCCGGTTCGACCTTGCCGACCCGGTCACCGGCGACAGGTTGGAAGGCGGACTCGTCGCCGCGGGTGTCGGAGGCGGCCTGACCGGCAAGGGCGCCCACGTCGCTCTGGTCGACGACCCAATCAAGGACGCGGCCGACGCCGAGTCCCCCACGATGCGCCGCCGCCTGTGGGACTGGTGGACCGCCGTCCTCAACACCCGCATGGAGCCCGCCGGGTCGATCATCGTCATCCAGACCCGGTGGCACGAGCAGGACCTCGCTGGCCGGATCCTCGAAGGCCAGGACACCTCCGACTGGATCAAGCTCGACCTCCCGGCGATCTGCGACTCCGAGGACGATCCCCTCGGCCGTCCGATCGGCGCCGCGCTGTGGCCCAAGCGGTACGGACGCCGCGCGCTCGAGGCCATCCGCCGCGCGGTCGGCGAGCGCGTCTGGTGGAGCCTGTACCAGCAGAAGCCCCGCCCGATGGAGGGCGGGGTGTGGCAGTGGCCGTGGATCACTGACCACCGCATCGGCCCTGTCGCGTTCCGCGGTGTCGACCTGTCCCGCATCGTCGTCGCCGTCGACCACGCCGGCGGCGGAGACGACGCCCATGACGAGACCGGCCTCGTCGCAGCAGGCCGTACTACCGACGGCCACATGTACGTCGTCGCGGACAAGTCGAAGCGGATGGGCGCCGAAACGTGGGGCGAGAAGGCCTGCCGCCTCGCACTCGAAGTCGACGCCGACGCGATCGTCGTGGAGGCGAATTTCGGCGGCGACATGGCCAAGCAGATCGTCATGCAGGCGTGGAACAAGCTCGCCGACACCGGCCAGACGAAGGGCCGGCTGGCGCCCGCGATCATCGAGGTCCACGCCAAGCAGGGCAAACGCCTGCGCGCCGAGCCGATCGCGCAGCTCTACGCCCAGGGCCTCGTCCACCACGTCGGGGAGCACCCACGTCTCGAGGGGCAGCTCGTCACGTGGATCCCGGGCATGGACTCCCCGGACCGCATGGACGCCGCCGTGCACGCCCTGACCGAGCTGGCCGACCCGGCCGCGGTGTCCACGGGCAGCGGGTCGTACGCGGACCAGCGGCTCGCCGGGCGGCGATGACCCCGACTGCATATGCCGGTGGCTGGTTCGTGCACGCCTCTGGCGTCCCCGACCGGCCCGGTGGCAGGGTGAGGCCACGCGGTACACATCCCCCGATGCGACACCGCACTGGCCCCGCCGTGCGTCGCCCGCGAGGGCGGGGCCGCGCCACCTCCCGGCTCCCCACGGGAGGCCACAGGCGCGCCCAGGGGGCTGAGCGGGCCTGTGGCCACTACGCGATGATCAGAGGGCGCCGTCGATGGAACCGGTGGCACGCAAGTGGGTGACCACCCTTTCGGCCGTCACGTGCCCCAGGTCGTCAAGGTCCGCGTTGAACGCCGCCTGGTCGTACAGCCAGGGATTGAACCGGTCCCCGGTCAGTACCACCTGAAGAGTTCGGCCGCGAAGGGAACCGATACGTCCCCCGCGATCGGTGAGCACGCTCTTGGCCTCTTCAACGGTGAGGAGTTCGTCCCGGTCCTGAGAGCTCGGGCGGCAGCCGTTCCACAGGGCGGCGAGCACCGCGGCCCGGTCAAGGCCGCTGATGTCGACGCCGTAGTCGCCTCCCTCGACGACCTCGGTCACCAGGTCACGGTCAGCGAGTTCCTTCTGGTCGCGTACGTACCGAAGGAGAGCGGACGGAAGGATCTCGTAGTCCTGTCCCAGCTCATCCCAGGAGGCTCCGCAGGCGCGGGCCAGGATCAGCTGATCCCTCAGGCACAGCCCACCCAGAGCGTGCAGGTGCTCCCGGTCCGCGTCGGTGGCGACGTCCAGGCGCACGTGAATGCTCTCCTCGGCGTAGTCGTTGGCCTGACGCATGACCGACACCACCTCGAAGTGGTGGGAGTCCTGCCAGTGCAGGTGCTCGCCCACGCGGGGAACCTGACGGAAGCCCCAGAGGACGTCGCCGTCCAGGTTCCACTCGACGTCGGAGTGGTCCTTCCAACGCTTGGGGAACCACAGGGTGACGGTCTGGAGCTGGTCGTCGTTGGTCTGGTCCTGGTCCATGCTCACTCCGGTCTCGACTCGATGTTCTCGGCGGCCGCACGGTCGAAGCGCTAGGGCTTCATGTCAGGTGCGGTCGGTTCGAAAGCCCCGTCTGAGGCTCGGCCCTGCGCGTGCAGGGTGTGCGCGGCCGCGGGTGTCTTCGGGGGCCGCCGTCCCCGCTCAGGCAGGGAAGAGAGGAGCTAATCGATCGTAGGGCCAAGGCCCTTGCTCAGCGGCGGCCGTCGCGGATCTGGTAGATCCGGGCACGGCTGAGGCTGGCGGCGGCGGCAATGGAGATGACGCTGGCGCCAGCCTCGATGGCGTCGCGGATGGCGGCGTCGCGGGCGGCCTCCGCGTTGTCGAGCTGCCTGACGGCGTCTTCGACGGCCTCGAGGGCCCGCTCGCGAGGGCTATCGGTGGGGGCGTTGCTGAGGGCCTCGGCAAGCACCTCCCACTGGTCATCGAGCGGCGTGCCATCGTCGTCGGTGTCGATGTCGCAGTTGTCGACGAGGGCAATAACGTCCGCGCTCTTGATGACGTCGTACTCGTCGCCGCGGTCGACCTCGTTGATTCGGCCGTGGAAGAGGTCCTGGATCTGTTCGGTGGTGATGTTCATGGCGGGTTCCCCCTTCCGGCGCCACCTTGTGTAGCGCGCTACACATAGATTGCCGGGATGCTCTACCGATGTCAAGCGCGCTACACACCCAAGGGAGTGCGAGTGCCGCACCCAAGACGAACAGCTCTGTCAGTACCGCGTGCCACCCTGTACGGGCCTGGCGGCGCCCATCCCTGAAGCCGATGCCGCCGCCGGGCACCCCGAACACGGCAGAGGAGCGAGCAATGCAGAACTTCAGGGTCACGTGGACGCAGGACGGCCAGCCGAAGCGGTCCGGGGTCGCGTACGACCTGCCGAGCGCCGAGCACCGAAAGGTGCGCCTGGAGCAGGAGACCGGCGTGGCGGACGTCGAGATCGTCCCGGAGAAGCCCGGCGTGTAGCTGGTAGAAGGACGACATGACGCACACGCTGGACCCCGCCCGCACCCAACTCCTCACCCGCCTGCAGACCCTTCCCCGGTTCCAGAGCCAGGACGAGGCCTTGCTCGCCCGGCGCCTGGCGAGGATGACCGACCGGCAGGTCGCCGCAGTGCTCGCCATGGCGGACGAGGAGTTCCACGCGGACCCACCCGCCCCCACTCCGCAGTACGCGCCGGCCAGCGACCCCACGCCCGTCATCCTGTGGAATCACGCCGACGGAGGGTGACTACTCCTCCATGCGGTCGTCGACCGTTGGCACCCCATAGGGTTTCGACCATGAACCCCGAAACGATGACGCGAGTAGTGGCGCTTCTCACCGAATCCAGCCAGTGGACCGGGCCCGGAGGCAAGGAGAGGGCGCTGCGCGAGGCGGGAGGGCCGCTCGAAGAGCTGCTGCAGGACCTCGTGAAGGTCGATCTGGAGATCGAGCCGGATGCTACGCCGACCGAGGTGGTCCAAGCCGTATGCCAGGCGCTCAGCCCACGAGTTACCGATGTCATCAGCGCATTCACCGTGGCCTTCCGCCAACTGGCCGCCGAACACGACCGGTTCGACCCTCAGATCACTTCGGCCGACGTACTGCGAAACCTGGGAGTACGGGCCGCTCAGCGATCCTGACCGAGGCCAGGCCCCCGGCGCACCGATCCGGGTGAGCCGGGGCCACCGCGAAGACAGGACACGCTCCTCCGCTGCCACCCCGTCCTCGGCGCCCGGTAGCAGGGAGGCCCCGCGCGCCCGTTACGCGGCCACCGGGGCGCTCGCGGCGTCCGGCTGAGCCTTCGGGTGCTGCTTCAGCGCCATACGGGCCTTCACCAGCCCGGCGTTCTTCTCCAGGGTGTCCCAGTACGGGTGCGTGGATACGGCGATCGACAGCTCCCGGACGAGGTCCCACAGGCGCTTCTCCTCGGCTTCCTGCTCCGGCGTGTAGCCGGGGGACGCCTCACGGCCGCCGGTGACCTCTCCGGTATGCGGGTGCACCGTGCCGGGCCAGCCGGCCAGCGGCTCCACGGACCAGGGCAGGGCGCGGCACAGCGCGGTGTGCTCGGCGCGGGCCTGGTGCAGCCGCTGCTGGAGCTCGATCAGGTCATCGGGAAAGGGGAAGGTGTCTGCCACACCAGAAACGTACCTCTGTTCGATTTACGGAGGCTAGTCACACACGCCACCTGCGGTTACGGTCACCCCAACGGGCGCACACCACAGCCCGAAGCACGGGAGGGGACACGCATGAGCGACACCGGATGGGGCCTCGGGCCGAAGGACGTCGGATGGGGCCGCCGCGACATCGGCTGGGGCATCGTGACCGACCCCGGCTGGGGCCTGCGCGATCCCGAATGGGGCGCGGCCGCCGACCCGAACTGGGACTGACCAGGAAGGGCCCGTACCGACTCGGTACGGGCCCGCTCGCCTCATCCCTCCGTGCGCCACCACCGCAGCCCCTCCGGCTCCGGCCGGTCCTCCCCGTCCGCGGCCGCCAGGACCCTGCCGTACGCCGCCACCCGGTCCGCCGCGTACTCCCGCTGCTCCGTCGTCATCCGCGACGTCACCCACCGCCAGTTCCCCTCCAGCCACACCGTGCACCAGGCGCCGTTCTCCGGCGTGTCCTCGGGATGCCGGGCACCGGAACGGCCGACGGGCGAATGCAGGCGGGCCGCCTCGCGGGCGAGCGCCGCCTCGTACGTCGCCCGGTACACCTCACAGGCCGCGCACGACGGGCCCGTGCCGTCGAAGAGCGGCGTCCCCTCCACGGACCGGCCGCACAACGACTGCCCGACCAACCACGCCCCGGCCCGCTCGTGCCACGTGTACAGGGCCAGGTGCACGGCCTCCGGCTCGTCGGGGAGCAGCAGGTGGCCGGCGGCGACGAGGTAGCGGCGCCGCGGGTTGAGGCCTTCCTCGGCCGTGGCCAGGTACTCGCTCACCGGTGGCCCCCGCCCGCAGCGACGGCCGCGGCCAGCGCGATCCATCCCTTGTGCCACGCCTGGTCCAGCAGCGGACCCGCGCCCGGGTCCCGGGTGAGCCAGCCCGCCTTCCCACTGCGGTGCGCCGCCCGGACGAGGACGGGCGCGCCGTCGGTCTCGGCCCAGTGGCCGGCGCACCGGTCCGCGACGTAGTGGGTGACGGCAGACACCGCGAGCCCGGCGGCCATCCGCCGCCACGACAGCCCGAGACGCAGCCCCCGGTTCGCGGCGGCCAGGGCGACGGCCTGCGTGGCGGTGTACGAGGCGACATGCCGGGCGCACGCGATCCGGCCCTCCCGCCCGGGGCGGCCCTTGGCGACCGCGTCCCGGTCCTGCTGGACGATGTAGTCGCCGACGTCGTGCGCGGCGGTGAGAACGGCGTACGAGGCGGCGAAGCGTTCGGCCGTGGAGGCCATGGTCCCCTCCCAGGGGTGCATGTGACGATGAGTAGCTACCCGCTAGTTGCAGGCCGGTGGAGCTGTCTAAGATGTCCGTTTCTTCGAAGCCTGGAATGCTTCAGAGGTGACGGTCAGTCGTAGTCGTGCCCCACGTCCGTCAGATCTCGGTAGTTCGGGTAGCAATCTCGAAGGGCCTGAATAGCGCACCTGGTAAATCCGAGCATCGTTCCTCCGCCCGTACAGAGTGTGGTTGGTAGCGGGCCGGTCCCCAGCCTGGCGCTGGACCGGCCCGCGATGCCGTTCCGCAGGACCAAGATGAGAGTGACCCGGGTCACCCCGCGCGGTTCTTGGCTTCCTTCCGGGCCCGGCGCCGCTCCGTCCGGTACGCCCGCTCCCCCGCCCAGCACGCCTCGCACGGCTCCTCGCCGCGCGCCACGTGCGCCGCGTACCCAGCATGGTCACCGTGCCGACGAGGCCGGCCGTCAAGGATCCCCGCCCGGCAGGCCAGGAGAACGGCGTGGGTGATGTTCTGCGCCCCCAACTTCCTGGCCAGACGGTGCGCCAGGCTGTTCACGCTCTTCTCTCGGAGCCCCAGCCTATGAGCGATCACCGCGTAGGTGGCGCCTTCAGCAGCACCCGAGAGGACCGCGATCTCATTCGGGGTCAGAGACGGGCCGGGCCCGGCACTGGAAGGTGCCGGTCCCGGGGAGTTCCGTACGACACTCACGCGGCACGCTCCCTTCCCAGCGTCATCAGGTGCTCGTGGATGCGCCGGTTGTGCTCGGCGTCCGCGAGCGCGTGGTGCGCACCGGCCGGCTGCTCCGGGAGCCGCGGGTTGCCGGCGTCGTACGCGTACAGCCGGGCCTCCGAGGCATCGGTGTCGGCGAAGTACCGGGTGACGTCGCCTCGGATGGTCTCGAGCGGCTTCACGTCCTGGTGCGCCAGGTCCAGCACGCTCGGGTGTCCGCGGCGGGGGTGGTTCATGCGCGGCAGGAACCTCCAGACGTTGTTCACCATCCACGGGACGGCAAGCACCGCGTCCGTGTCCATGTCACGGTTGACGGCGTAGTACGAGCGACCCCGGTCGTCGGTGAGCCCGATGGAGACGAGGCCTCGGTTGGTGGGGTCAGCGGGCAGGAACTCGGTGTCGAGGTAGACGCGGCGAACGGTCATGCTCAGATCTCCTTCACGACGGTGGCGGGCTGCACACGGGTGCGGCCACGGTTGTAGCGCGGCACCGGGTCCGTCGCGGGGACGAGCACACGGTCGTCGCTGTCGAGCTCGGCCACCTCTCCCAGGAGGGTTGTGTGGCTCAGCTCGCCGCCCAGGCTCTTGCCGACCCGCGCGGACAGGCGCTCCGTAACGGTGAGGTCGCCGGCCTCTTTCTCCTCCGCGGCTTGGACGATGTACGCCTCCGCGCGCGGCACGCCCTCGAACGTTTCGTCGAGCTCGGTGAGCAGCGTGGTGAACTGCTCCTGCCACTCCTCCGGCATCGACTGCAGGAGCGTGCGGGGGATGACCAAGTAGTTGGCGTAGGAGAGGCCGAAGTAGGTGTGGATGTCGCAAGCCATGGTGGGCTCCTTCCGGCTGTCGCTGGTGAGGTGGTTGATGCCGTGCCGGGCCGAGATCTGGGCGGGCTTGTAGAGGGTCTCCCGGACGCATGGGGTGAGGCCGCATCGGCAGTTGGCGCAGGGCCAGCAGAACGGCTGCTCGCGGTAGTTGCGGTAGGTGACGTCGGGGCTGCCGCAGACGCAGCACTTATCGGCGGGCTGGGTCACAGGTACTCCCCGGTGGGGACATCCTCGACGGGCCGCTGCTCGTCGTCGGTGTGGTCGTAGGGGTGGCGGGGTGTGTCGGGCCGGTCCGGGGTCTGGATCATCGGGCGTCCTCGGTGTAGGCATCTGTGAACCGTCGGACGGGGGTCCATCGGGCCCGGGCGCGCGGGAGGCCGGTGGTCGGATCGATGTCGGCGATGCGGATGCGGCTGCCGTCGGTCTCGGTGACGGTGACGCGGAGGCCGGTGGTGTACCGGGACTTCCAGATGCTGCCGACGGCGGGGGTGGTCATGAGCGGGCCTCCTCGGCCATCCGGTCCAGGCGGTTGGCGATCTCCTGGGCGCTGTAGCCCTGGCGGCTGAGTTCGCGGCCGAGCTCGGCGGCTTCGCGGAGGGTGGCGGCCCGAACCTCGGCGGCGTGGGCGTCGATGAGGCGGATGATGCCGGTGCCCTTGGCCATGCTCTGGGGGTCCCAGCGGTACCAGGACTGGTCGAGGGCGTCGTACAGGTCGTCACGGGCAGCCTGCTGCTCGGTGGGCTGGGTCATCGCTCGTCCTCCACGGTGTCGGCTGCGGCCTGGGTCTCGGCTGCCTGCTCCTCGGGGGTGAGGGGGCGGCCGTACTGGGGCACCCACGTGCCGGGTCCCACGAGGGCCTTGATGCGGTCGCGGAGGAAGGCGGCTGCCTCGCCGTGTCCGAAGGCGCACAGGTTGCTGGCGGCGCGGGCGAGGATCTCGGCCTCGTCGGTGGCCTGTGCTTCGGCCGGCTGCCCGACAGCGGAGGCGGCGGCCAGCTGAGCGCGTGCTTCCAGCGCGGCGGTACGCCACCGATTGATCACGTCCCGAGCGTCGGCGGGCTCCAGGTAGTCGCCGCACCCGCAGTCCTGACAGACGTCCTCAACGTGCCGCTGCTCCTGATGCCCGCAGATGCACGGCATGGTCTCGGTGCCGGCCTGCCCGGTGGTGGGGGCGGTGGCGCGGAGGCAGCCGGTGTCCGAACCTGCGGTGTGGATCCAGTCGGCGCCATAGAAGGGCTCGATGGGGTGGCCGCAGGTCGAGCAGCGCGTCTCGGTGTCGGCCTGCCCGGTGGTCTGGGGCGGCCAGGTCGGGGCGTAGCCGATGCAGGGGCATTCGGTGCAGGCGCTGAGGTGCCGGTCTTGGGGGTGTGTGCAGGCGCAGGCGGGATGCTGGGTGACCATGTCGCGGATGAACTCGTCAACGACGCCCGGGGCCGGCTTCCCGGAGGCAGGCTGCTCCAGGACGTACCCGGATCGACGCGGCTTCCCCGCCTGGGTGGTCGCCGAGTCGTGGAGCGCGTTGACGAGCATGGGCCGCGGGCGCTTCCCGGTGCTGGCGTCGACGACGAGCGCGCGGTTCTCGCCGGGCGTGTAGGACTTGATGCGGATGCGGATGCTGTCGCGGGGGTCGGCGGATCGGTAGGTCTGGCCGGGCTGGATGGTCATGCAGGGATCCTCTGGGTGTTCAGGCGGTGCGGTAGACGTTGGCCGTGGCGATCTGGACGCCGGTGGCGGTGCCGTCGGCGAGGAGGTGCCAGCGGGCGTACTCCTCGACCCAGGTGAGGGTGGGCCGGTACGTGGGCTCCTCGTCGTCCTGAGGGCCGTACTCGTCGTCGAGGTAGTCGTGGGCGGCGTGCTCCTTGGCGGTGTCCTCGTCGAGGTAGAGGGCGTGCCCGTGCCATGTGGGGTGGTCGTCCCACCAGGCCTGGTGGAGGACGAGGGCGACAGCGAGACGGCTCGGCTGGTCGGTCATGTGTGGCTCCTGTGGGTGGGGGCCGTCCCGGAGTACGGCCCGGCGGCGAAGGTCAGGCGGAGGCGGCCGCGAGGCAGGCGGCGACGATGACGACGGCGGGCGCGTCGCTCGGGAACTCGATGACGGCGCCGTTCGGGCAGTCGAGGCCGGAGTCGCTGACCTCGTTGGAGACGGCCCAGACGGCGCCGGAGGGGTGGCGGACGATGCTGAGCGGCATGTCGTCGTCGCCGGTCCATCCGGCGGCCTCCAGGGCTTCGAGGACGTCGAGTCGGCCGAGCCATTCGCCCTTGGTCTCGGGCTGGGGGATGACGAGGTGGAGGTCGGTCATGTGCTGCTCCTTGGTGGTGGGATGCTGTGGGTGGCCCCGCTCGCATTGCCCGCGAGCGGGGCCGGCTTGTGTGCGGGATCAGGCGGCGGAGGTGGGGGCCGGCTCGGGCTGGTAGGCCCAGGCGAAGGTCCCGTCGCAGTGGGCGCCGAGGTGTCCGGGCTCCAACTCGCACTCGAAGCCGTCGTACTCGGCACCGCAGCACTCGTCGTCGGCGGGTCCGCAGTCGGGGCCAGTGCAGTCCTCGCGGCGCCCCCGGTGGGTTTCGAGGCCGCTGTGAAACGGGTTGGGGCCCTGGTGGGTGGGCTCGGGCATGTGCTGCTCCTTGGGAAAGGTCAGGCGGCGTTGCGGGCGCGGCTGCGGATGCGGTGGACGCTGCGCTTGGCACACCCCACCCGGGCGGCGATCTGCTTGGCAGTGAGGCCGCGGCTGTCGAGTCGGCGGACGGCTTCCGCTCGTTCCACGGGGTAGAGGTAGGCCGGCGGGTTTCCGGCGACGGCCCGTTCGATAGCCACAGGGTCGGGTTCGAAACTGGTGGTGGTTCGCCGTTTGGCCATGCGGCAGAGCCGGCAGTAGGTGCGCGGCTCGCCGTTGTACTTCTTGCCGTAGAGGCGAAGGTTCTCGGGGAAGGGATGGCCGTTGGGGCAGGTTGGGGGTGCGTCGCTCCTGTCGTTCACGATGGGCTCCCTGGGGAGGGTCAGAACGGCTTGTCCTGGTCCAGGAGCACGGCCCGGACAATGGGGCCGTGCGACCTGGTGTGGTTCCGGGGGTCTTTGCTGACCCAGAGGCGTTCCTGGGTGCGGATCCAGCGGCGGCAGTCGCCTTCGCCGCAGTCGGCGCAGAGACGGCTGGTGTAGGGGCGGTCGCCGGCGTGGCTCCATCCCGTCTCCTCGACCGTGGCGGCGTGGTACTGGGCCGGCGGGGTGTTGAGGCGGGCACGGCGGCGGGCGCGCATCCGGGCGAGGATCTGCGCCCGTGTCGGCTCCGCCCACCAGTGCACTCCGACGCTGGGCTTCCAGCGGCGGCCATGTCCGCTCTGCTCGGTGCCGCACCAGCGGCATCCGTACGGGGTGGGCGGCTGGCCGTTGGGGTAGACGATCGGGTCCCGGCGGAGGCCGGTGACGGGGTCGCGGGTGACGAGGGACATCAGGTGTTCTCCAGTGCGAGGCCCTCGGTGGGGCCGAACGGTACGGTCGTGGGGCGCGGTTCGGTGGGGACGATGACCGCGTTGTCGGGGAGCCGGTCGCGCCACCGCTGGGGGATATCGCCCTGTGCCCAGACGTCGTTCGAGGTGATCTCGCGTCCGTCGTGGAACCGGAAGGTGAAGACGGTGCCGCCATATCCGAGCCAGTGCGCCGGCCTGGTGTGGTTCATCGGGCCGACCATGTAGTGCTTGCCGTCGATGCGGGCCACGAGGTTCAGATCGTCGCCGGAGATGTGGGCGGGTACCCGGTCTCCGTTGTCGGCCCACTCGGTCTTCTCCTGCCAGTACCGGCAGTCGAAGCAGGTCTCGTCGGCGCAGCACTGGTTTTCAGGCATGAGGTGTCTCCGGTCGGAGCGGGATCAGACGGGATGGGGGCCGCGCGCCCCGGAAGGGGCAGTACGGGGCGCGCGGCCAGGGGTGGGGCGGCACTCGACGGGCTGCGGGTCGGTGCACGGGAGGGGGATGCCGTGCGGACCGCATGTCCGGATGCCAGGCCCCTGGGGGTGCCCTCCCCGCTGGGGGGTGTTGGGGAGGGCGGTACGGCCCCCTGGGGGTGGGGGCCGGTCTGGGGCCGTCAGATGGCGCTGGCGATGTCCTCGGCGAGGCGCTCGACGGTCAGGGCCTCGGGGGCGTGGCCGTCGTGCTGGTCGGTGGGGTTGGCCAGGTTCTCGATGGCGGTCATGAACCGGTCGTAGAGGGTGTCGTCTCCGGCGAGGAGATTGATGACGTCGGTGATGGTGTCGGTGGTGCTGCTCATGTGCGGTTCCCCTTCCATCCCCGGGGCGTTGGGCCCCTGTCGGGTTGTTGTCGGCTCCGCCAGACTACCCCCTTATCTATTGCGTACGCAATAGATAAGGGGGGAAGGGTTCCAGCACACAGAAGGGCCCGGCCCCACCCGGGACCGGGCCCCACAACCACTCACCGTCAGAAGGGAGGCTCCTCCGCACCCCCACCGGCGCCCCACGACCCGCCGGCCCCGCCATCAGCGCCCCACGACCCACCACCGGACGACTGCCCGCCCGACCCCGGCGCGCCCGTGCCCCACGGATCCGCCGTCGACGCCGCGCCCTGCTCCCGCCGCGCCCCCTCGTACGCCTGCGACCGACCGCCAGCCTTCGTCACCTTCGCCGTCACGCCCTTCAGGCTGGGGCCGACCTCCTCCACGTCCAGCTCCATGACCGTGCGCTTCACGCCCTCCCGGTCCTCATAGGACCGCTGCCTCAGCCGGCCCTGCACGATCACCCGCATCCCCCGCGTCAAGGACTCCGCCACGTTCTCCGCGGCCTGCCGCCACACCGAGCACGACAGAAACAGCGACTCGCCGTCCTTCCACTCGTTGGTCTGCCGGTCGAACACCCGCGGCGTCGACGCGATCCGGAACTTCGCCACCGCCGCGCCGCCCGGGGTGAACCTGAGCTCCGGGTCGTCCACCAGGTTCCCAACCACCGTGATGGTCACCTCGCCTGCCATGTGCTTCTCCTCGTCTCGTTGATGCGCCGGCGTGGCTACGCCGCACGCCGGCCGGTCTTCCCGGCCCATACGGTCTTGCTGGCTTTCGACGGACCCTTCTTCGGTTCCCGGACCGGTCCGCCGTACTGCCGGTACGAACGCCCCAGGCACACATCCGCGATGGTCCGGTCACGCACGCCGAATGCCAGGCCGAGCGTCAAATCGGTCTCGCCAGCTGCTGAGCGGGTACGGATCGCCACGACTTCGTCTTCCGTCAGGACCCGTGCCGCGGTCTGACTCAGCACCTTGGGAAACGGCCGGCCGTCACGCTCGTACGTGCGTCGCATCCGGGATACGAACACCGACGTGAACATGCTCCTGTGACCGTGAAGCCGGTCGACGTCGGTGAATGCCAGGCCTCGATCCACACACAGCGCAATGCCGAGGAGGCGTTCGTCGGCGGTCACCTCAACTCGGTCGCCGCGGGCGTACCGACGAACCGCGACCTCGTCGATGTCCTCACCCAACGTCGCGGGGGCCTCCGCCCCCAGGTTCGGCTTTGCGTCGGGGTCGTCCAGGGTCTCCTCGTCCCACGCCAACGGTGGCGCCCAGCCGTTGGCTTTTGCGGTCTGTCGCGTCTGCCACGACGTACCCGTCTTCATCGACAGCTGGGCGTACGCCTCCCGGATCCCGTCGTCGAGCTGGACCTTCAGCGTCTGCCACCGGCCCGCCACCAGAAGCGCCACAGTGTCGTGGGAAATGCCCGCAGCCTCGGCAATCAGGGTGACCGGGTGGCCAAGTACATAGAGGGCCTGGAGACGGCGCGTCGCGCCGACCGCGGGAACGTCGCCGAGAGCCACCCGCACGTCGAGCGGTACAGCCAGGATCTTCGTAACGGTGTCTCGGTGCGCGCGCACTCCCGTGGTTGCGAGCCGGACAACGGTAGTGGGGGCCACCCCAGCTTCTCGGCCGATCTGCCAGCTGGTCAGTCCCCGCGCGAAGAGCGCCTGAATGTGCTGGCGAGCCGGCTCCACCGGAACGGACCTCGGACGTCCTGCCAGACGGTCCAGCTTCCGCTCCGCGTCAGCCCGGGTGGCCGCCTTCGTGCAGGGCCTGCACTTGCAACCGCTCTTGTACCGGTTGGCCGTGCCATGGGCAGCGAGCTCCCGCTTCATGCCGCCACCTCCAGGTCTTCCGCCGCGACACGGGACTGCTCCATGAGCGTCACGGCACGGGTGACGTACTTGAACTCGACGCCGAGGTAGGCGGCCACCTCAGCGTGGATGGCCCCCAGTTCACGCAGCCGAGTCATGACGTCCGCGTGCTCGGCCACCAGCCGTTCGACCCTGCGGTCCTGGGTACGCCACGTGACCCAGGCGCCCTTGCCACCCAGCCACCACACCGCCAGCCGTACCGTCATCCCATCGGTGACCAGCCCGTCAATCCGCAGCGACTCGGCCATCTCGTCCGGGGTGAGGCCGGAGCAGCGCAGCGGGTGCAGCCGGTACTGCCACGCCGGCTTCATCAGCATCCGCGCGACGTCCAGGTCGGGCCCGTGCCCGCGGAGCCGCTGCTCCCACGCAAGCGCGATCCGCTGCGCCGGCGTCAGCCCGCCGACCACGCCCCATCGGTCGCGGGAGAAACTCTCCCGCTTCACGACAGCGGTCAGGCAGTTGTCCAGGACCGGGCACTCTCGGCAGTGCCCGCGCGACTCCTCCTGGGCCTTTCCCGACGCCTCGAAGAACCGGTCGCCGCCGGCTCCCTTGCAGGCGGCGTCGTGGTCCCAGCGGCTCTCGTAGGGGCGCGCGGCGGCGAGTGCTATGGCGAGGCGGGTTTCGGTGGTCATCGGGGTTCTCCGAGGGTGTAGAGGCGGATGACGGCGCCGGGCTCGTCGAGGGCGTCGGGGTGCTCGCCGGGGAAGGTCTTGATGGCGGTGACGTGGATGATGCGGGAGTCGTCGACGACGGCCTGGGCGTCGGCGATGCCGTCGAAGGTGGAGCGCTGGAGCTTGTCGATGTCGCCGCTGTGGCGGGTGGTGGGCCAGGTGCGTTTCCGCTTGGGGGCGGAGGCGGGCTTGAGGACGGTGAAGACGATCTCGGCGGCGAGGGGTCCGTCGAGTGGGAGCTGGTGGACGGGGAGGCTGCCGATGTAGCCGGCGGTGAGGGCCTCGCGGGTGGCGGCGGTGACGAGGGCGCGCCAGGGCTTGACGCGCTTGGACTGTTCGACGAGGACGGCGCTGATGCGTCCGGAGGCGGCGTTGCGGCGGTGGCCGGCGTACTTCTTGCTGCCCTGAGGAGCGGGGCGGCCGTGGACGACGACGGTGAGGCGGAGGTTGCGTGTCTGGTCGGTGGTCACACCGGGCTCCTTACGCGGTCTGGGGCAGGTCGCGGTATCGGGCGGGGAGGTCGGCGCCGATGCGGGCGCATTCCTCGGTGAGGTAGCGGGCCCAGGTGTCGGGGTGGTCGGCCTGGAGGCGCTTGATGGCGGCGTCGCCGGCGAGGCGCCGGAGTTCTTTCGCGTTGGCCTTGTCGAGGTAGGCGGCTTCGCGTGCGGCTCGGGCGGTGGGGTCGATGTGGGCTTCGGCTCGGAGTTGCTGGCATTCGTCGCGGCGGGTGTGGAGGGAGGTGCGGTAGCCGAGGTGTCGGCGGCGCCAGTCGTGTGTGGCGAGTGATGTGTCGTCGGAGCGTTCGGCGAGTTGCTGTTCGGCGTCGGCGATGAGCTGGCCGAGGATCTTGTGCCAGCGCTTGAGGTTGGCGGGGTGTCGGAGGGCGAGGCGGTCGGCTGCGGTGGCTTTGCCGGTGGCGTCCTGGACGACGGTGGTGCGGAAGGTGATGTCGGGGACGGCCTGGAGGTACTGGACGCGCAGGGGGTCGGTGGCGGCAGAGTCGGGGAGTTCGCTGGGCTGGTGCTTGGTGAGGTGCCACCAGGTGCAGGGGCAGGCGTAGGGGTAGAGGGGGTGGCTGACGCCTATGCGGGAGCGGCGGGCGCCGGCCAGGGCGCCTTCGCGGGTGGCGTAGCGGTGCTTGTCGGGGGTGGGGCAGGCGGTCACCGCTCGGGCTCCTTCGGGTAGGTGTCGCGGCTGGTGGGCACCTTGTGGCGCGGCTGGATGCTGCGGATGAGGGCGTGGTGGCGTTCGGTTTCGAGCGGGGCGATGCGCTGGGCTTCGGTGAGGGCCTGGTCGCGGGTGTAGCGGTAGATCTCGGAGCGGGTGAGGACGCCGCGGTGCTCCCAGTGGGTGCCGGTCCAGGCGTCGCCGTCGAGGGCGATGGCCCATCCGTCGCCGTGGCCGTCGAGGCGCTTTTCGACGCGGAGGTCGGCGAAGGGGCCGAGGGGGTGGCCGGGGCAGGGGATGCGGAACTCGGCGGCGAGTTCGAGGGTGGCGGCGAGCTGGCGGACGTAGTCGTGCTCGGTCATGCGACACCGTCCGCCGTGCTGGGGTTGATGTCGGGGAGCGCGCAGCCGGGGCAGGCGTGGTCGTCGCAGTCGTCCTCGTGGAGTTCGGGGATGAACGGGTTGGCGATCAGCTCGGACAGGCCGGCGAGGAGCTCGGCGCGGTTCATGCGGCACCGTCGGTGTGAGCGAGTTCGGTCTCGGCGGCGGTGACGGCGAGCTGCTCCATGCGCTTCTCCAGGACGCGGTCGGCGTAGCCGAGGGCGCGCAGGAGGTGGCCGTGCTCGGCGTAGAGGGCGGCGCGGGCGGCGAGCTGGTCCAGGGTGAGGGTGGTCTCGTCGTCGTAGGCGTCGGCGCGGCCGGCGGCGTACTCGGGGTCGGTGGCGTAGGTGCCCGTGGTCGTGGTGGTGGTCTCGATGCTCATGGCGGTGGGTTTCCGTTCTGGGTGGCCGGGCGGGTGGGCCCGGCCGTGGCGGGTGGAGGGTCAGGCGGCGGCGCGCTGGCGGGGCATGTCGGTGACGTTGTCGGCGGCGTCGGCGGCGCGGCTCAGGACGCCGATGACGTCGCTGGTGTTGGGGCGGCGGCCGAGGAAGTGGTCGACGTCGAGGAGCCAGTAGGCGAGGTGCTCGATGTGGTCGTCGATGCCGGTTCCGGGGTCGTGCGGGGGCCGGGTGGGCAGGACGGCGGAGACCCAGCGGATGGCGGTGGTGACGGCCTCGTTGGTCTCGATGAGGAGGCGGGCGGTGCCGGGGTCGTTGATGAAGCACTTCGGAGTGGTGCCGGTGACGGCGCGGTAGATGGCGGCGGTGATGTCGAGGCGGCCGTCGGGGGCGGCGAAGTTCCCGAGGTCGGAGTCGAGGAGGCCGTGGTTGTTGAGGACCTGCTGGGCGGTGCGGAGGATGAGGCCGGTCTCGGACATGGGTGTCTCCCGGTAGGTGCTGTGTGGGGTCTGGGGTGGAGCGTTGGTCCGGCCCGACCGCGAGGGAGCGGGTTCCTCGACTTGGCGGCCGGGCCGGTGCTGGAGGGGGTTAGTCCTCGTGGGGCGCGGGGTGGGCGTCGGCGCAGGGTGCGCACTGGAGGCGCGGGAGGTTGTACGGGCCGGACGGTTCGACGCGGCGGAGGCCGGGGGCGGCGGGGTCGAAGATCGCGGGGCAGTAGCAGTCGGTGCACGCGCACTTGATGAGGCTGCCGCTGGGCGGGAGGTCGATCTCGATGGCCTTGGCGGCGATCTCCATGGCCCGGTTGTAGGTGAGGGCGTCGAGGGCGTTGTCGGCGTGGTCCATGCAGGTGTCGAAGACGTCCTGCTGGTGGGGGAGGAGCGTGCTGTGAATGGCGAGGGGCTGGGCGGTGCGGGTGGTGGTGAGCACGGTCATGGCGGCGCTCCGGTGTTCGGGTACTCCGCATCGGCCCGGTTGGGCTGGTGCGTTGTCGGCTCCACCAGACTAGGCCTTATCTATTGCGTACGCAATAGATAAGGCTGGACTCCGGGCACACAAAAGGCCCCGCACCCGGAGAGCCGGGGCGGGGCCTGGAAATCGCAGCTACGGAACGGACAGCTCAGGGAACGGGGCCGCCAGCGACCCACTCGCCATGGGCAACGAGGAGGTCGGACAGGGACACGTAGACGATGCCAGCGTGCTTGATGGCGTCGACCCCCCAGCGACGCATCGTCCTCTCGGAGACGGGGTGCGGGGTCTGCGCGAAGAGCCGGCGGGCCTCCTTGAGCGTGACCAGGTCACGAGGCGGCAGGTGGGGCTGAACGGTACTGGCGGCCATGGCGTGGTGCTCCCGGGTCTCGGCGGGCCGTCGTTCGCAGCTCCGGCGGCCGATGTGCGGGTGTGGTGCTGTGGTGCGCTGACGGCAGGTCGGGAAGGGTCCGCCGTCAAGTGTGGATGGTTCTTAGACTCGCGAGGTGGTGCTCAGGTTGCACGGGCCGCGCGACGGTTTTTCCGTGCGATGTGGTCCTCGGCGAGCTGGGCGAGGGTCCATCGGGTGGCCTGGCCGTCGTCGTCGGCGCAGTGCCGGTTCCAGCAGACAACGCTCTTGGTGTGGCGGTCCCAGACCAGGCCCCAGGTGACGCAGCTGGGGCAGGGGTGCCGACGGATGATGTCGGCCTCGCCGATGAGGATGGCGTGCTCGAGACCCTGCCGGTAGATGACGGCGTCGCGTGCCTGTCGGCGTTCCTCGTCGAGGTGGGGGGTCTCGGCGACCAGCCACTCGTAGAGGTGCTCGAGCTTCGCCGGCCTCGGCTCGTAGGGCTCGTGCTCGTCGCAGAGTTCCTTCGCCAGGGCGACGGTCTCCGTGACGGCGTTGCGCATGTGGTCGTAGACGTCGATGCGCATGGCCGCGGCGGGCTCGGTGGTGCGGGCGACGCGTTCGGCCCGGGGGCCGGTGGCGCCGGGCGCGAGGAAGTGCTCCTGGATGAGGCGGAGGCGTTCCGCCGGGCTGGTGGTGTCCCCACTGTTCATGCTGTCCCCGTCCGCTGTACGGCCCTCGCGGGCGCGGGTGCGTGACGGGGTGCCAGGGACTCGCGCCCGGGGCCGGAGTTAATCACTCCGGGTGTTCCGGACGCCTCATCGTGGCATAGGTGGGGCGGGTGTTGACAGCGCTGTGTGCATATCGATCAACTCCGCGCGATCAATAACCGACCGCGCGGTCGCATTCCCCGTGGCATATGCCCTGGCTACACCAGGTCTGGGGCCTGGGCCAGGTCAGCGAGCATGGCCCGCAAATTTTCCCAGCCGGTCTCGTCGATCACGTCGGTCGCGTGCGCTCCGTCGATGAGAAGGACGGTGGCTTCGAGGGCGGTCCGGTAGGCGGCGGCCGTCGCGGGGTCGTTGAGGGACTGCCCGGTCGCCTGGTACATGGCCTGGACCGTCAGGGCGACCTGGAAGGCCGGCGTCGACGGCGGTTCCGGCACCGGTTCGGCGACGCGCGATCGGCGACGGCGGGAGTGGTGGGCGAGATGGATCACAGATCCCGTGCCGGGGCCGGGCGGGCCGGTCTGGGGCACGGGGGCGTGCTCTGCTGAGGGCATCGGGGGCGTCTCCGCTCCGTGGTGGCAGTGTGGGAAGGGTCCTCAGTCCGGCGCTCCCCTTGGCCGGGCTTCGGGTCCGGGATGACTGCCTGACACCCCGGGTTGCCACTGTGCACGCCGTTGTGCCGCTGTGGCGAGGATTCATTTTGTTTTTCACAGCTCTCACACTGCACAAAACAGCACGATTGGGCCGTATCGTCCGGTCTTTGGCCGAAATCGGTACCGTACTGGCCAGTACAGGGT
The DNA here is from genome assembly GCF_044333355.1 of Streptomyces sp. NPDC021012. NCBI lineage: Bacteria > Bacillati > Actinomycetota > Actinomycetes > Kitasatosporales > Streptomycetaceae > Streptomyces > Streptomyces sp. NPDC021012. The sequence goes on along the minus strand of NZ_JBIRQU010000021.1, from coordinate 51,542 downwards.
ATGGCGAAGCCCCCGCCGGCCGGGGTCGGAGTGTTTCCGACAACAACCCGGTGGCCTGCGGGGGCCTGAGACCTCACGAGCGCGTGCCCGTCAGATGACGGCGATTGTAGCCAGACAGCTCGGCACGACGGTAGACCCGACCCGGCTTCGTATAACGGCGTTATACGAGGACCAGGGGTTACGTCAGGTTCGCTCGTCCCGAAGCATTCGCTCTGCAACCTCCTTCAAGATCCTTCCCAGGATCAGGCGGCGGCGCTCATCGAGGCCACGCTCAAAGTCCGCAGCCAGCACCTCAACGTTGCCGCACGCTGTGACGTACTGATGGAGCGTCGAACTGCGGTCCTCATCGGCAAGGCCGCTCAGGTCGATGCCTGCCCGTCCCCGTACAGGAGCCGAAGTGGTGCTGGCCGGCTGCAACGGTGGCGTGGCTGCGGCAGAGTGCGTCTGTTCGGGGAGCAGGCCAGTACGATTCCTGCCCTGCTGGTCTTCAAGGCCAAGCTCCCCCGCAGTGCCCGTTCCGGCTGGGACCACAGCCGGCTCCGGCTCCATAACGGCGTTATAGCCGGTGGACACGTTCTCGCCCTGCGGTGCTGGAGTCATGGGAGCTCGGCGGGCCTGCTTCTTCGCCTCCTTGGCTGCGGCCTCCTTCGCCTTGATTGCAGCCAGGTGCGCCACCTGCTCCTCAGGCTTCTTGTTTCCGACACTCCGCAGGTGGGCGGCCTTCTCCTCGCCGTTCTTGAGGCGTTCCGTGAGTTCCGGAGTGAGGTTGAGCAGGCCGAGCCGCTGGGACACCCAGGCCTGCGTGCGGTGCAGCCGGGCGGCGAGCGCGACCTGCGTGCCGTGAACCTTGAGCAACTGCGCAAGAGCGTGGGCCTCGTCCAGCGCGTCGAGCTCCTTGCGGTGGACGTTGGCGACGAGTGCCGATTCGAGCAGCTCGTTGGGGTCGCTTCCCATCTCGTTGTCGACCATGACCTTGATGGTCAGCAGCCCAGCTTCACGGGCAGCGGCCAACCGGGAGTTCCCGTCGATCGCGACGTACCGGGTGCGGGGTTCGAGTGCGTCCTCGCGCCCGGGGTTCGCCTGCAGGTAGGCGGATCGGCCCATGACGGTGATCGCGGTCTTCTGCCCGTGGTCCCGCAGACTTCCTGCCAGATCGGTGAGGTCGCCGAGTTCCGTGCGGGGGTTGTCGGGGTTGAGGCTGATGTCCTCGACAGGGAGGTGGGTTACCACCTCGGTCTCCTCGATACCCATCTGCTGGCGGAACAGGTCCCGCCGGCTTCGTGTATGCGCGGTTTTGAATGCTGAGGAGGCGCCGAGTGCCTGGGCCTTCGTCTGACTCATCCGGCTACCGCCTCCGCGATGTTGCGCATGGCCTTGGCCTGCTCGCTCGTGGGCGCGTAGGCCAGGAGCGGCTGCTTCAGCCGTACGGCTTCGCGCTGCTCCTTGAGGTCGTTGATGACGGCCAGGACTGGAGGATCGCCCATCGTCTCCCAATCCTTCAGGGACGAGGTGGCTACCACACCGCGGCGGCTGTCGTAGAGGTTCACGACCAGACCGAGGTAGTCGACCTCGACACGAAGGTCGACGCAGAGATCCTCTATCTGCGCGGCGAGCATCCCGTAGGCGGTGGCGGAGGAGTCTTCGGCGAGAACCGGAATGATGACGCCAGACACGCCTGCCGGCTCGCCGGTACGCCGGTGGCTGTAGTACAGGGCTGCGTCCATGGCGAGACCGAGGCTGGGCGGGCAGTCGACGACCACGACGTCGTAGTCCGTCTCGAGCGAGGCCAGCGCCTCTTCGAGGACGCGTTCCTTGTGGAATCCACGGGTCTGGACAGCCTTGACGCCGACCCTGACGTCGAGGAGGAATCCATCGAAGCAGGCGGGCAGGAGGTCGATCCGCTTACCGAAGCGTTCGCCGTCGACCGTGACCAGGAGCTCCCGCAGGTCGCCGCGCCCCTCGCCGCACATGTGCGAAACGAGGCTGTCGTGGCCGGGCGGGATGGGGGCGAAGCCGAGCTGGTCGGTGAGGTGGCCCTGGGGGTCGTAGTCGACGAGCAGAACCCGCTTGCCAGCTTCGGCGTACGCCTGGGCGACGCCGGCCGAGATGGCTGTCTTGCCCACCCCGCCCTTCTGGTTACAGACGATCTTGCGTTGAACGATCCCGCCCTCGGGGCGGTCGCTCGGTGACGGGTTCTCGTCCAGCCATCGGCGTACCGCCTGTGCGAGGCCCTGGATGTAGGAGACATCGCGGTCGGTACAGGTTTCCTTGAACGCGTCGTACACGCCGTTCGGGAGCCAGGTGCTGAACGAGTCCGCTCCAGTGGTGTCGACCCCGCCCGTGCCTGCGGGCCGGTCGCGCCAGTTGGTGAGGGCTGCGGTTACTGCGTCCTGGATGTCCAGCTGCAGCTCAGCTGCCCTGATCTTGAGTTCCTGCTTGAGCGCGGGCGGAAGCTTCGACGCTACCTTCTCCCTGTCGCTCTGGGGGTTGGGAGATGCCATGGCGTCACCTTACTGACCCTCGGGCTACACGCCAGACACCGGTATCACTCTCGGGTGTGTCGAACGTTCTTCTGCACCCGCAGGTATAACGGCGTTATACCGACGAGGTCCGGATGATCGGCAGCGTGCTTCAGGAGGGCGGTATAACGCCGTTATACCGACACCCGCCCATCGACAGCCGAACAATCAAGCAGCGTCGAACACCTGACGGGCCTCGTCCACGCCGGTAGGCCGACCGGTGCGGGCGTAGCGGCGGGCGGCCTGAATGCTGGCCTCGATGCCGGTCAGAGGCCGCTCGCGCTGTTCCCTCTGCTCCTGGAGCTCGAGCTGGGCAAGGTACTCGGCGTGCTCCTCGGGCGGGAGCCGACGGGCGCGGAGGGCGGCGTCCTGGCGGACGCGGGCGGCCGCGATCCGCTCGGCGAACTCGGTCCGGGGCACGGGGTCGCCGCGGTGTTCGTGGTGGGCGGCGAGCGCGCGGAGGTATCCGGCCGACGGTGGTACGGGCGTACGGACGGGCTCGGCGGTCGGCGCAGGCTCGACCGGTTCGGGGGCGCTGGCCGTGGGGCCGAGGGAGGCGACGGGCAGAACGCCGATCGCCTGGACGACGTCGGCGCCGAGCTTGGTGTTGATCTGCTGGCAGAGCTGGCCGCCGAGGAGCCGCAGCTGCGCGGCGTAGGCGTGAGAGCCGGGGCGCAGGTCGAGCCGGCCGAGGTCGGCGTGCCAGGCGACCGCGATGACGCGGCCATCGAACTGGGGGCACAGTTCGGAGAAGCGACTCAGGATGTCGCCGCCGCGCACTCCGGCGTTCCAGCCCTGCTCGGCACCGAGGCGCTCCAGGACGGTGGCGAAGGTCTGCGGGTCGCGTCCGTCGCTCCGGCGTCGCTGGGGTCGGCGTACGGGCGCGGTGGGGCCGGTGCCGGGGCGGCGGCCGACCTTGTAGGCGGCGAGGGCTTGACGGGCAAGGTCGGCGCCGGACAGCTGGGGTTCATTCATGCCGCACCGCCGAAGTCGAGAGTGAGTGCAGAAAGACGCGTAGCCGCGGTTTCGCAGTAGTCCTCTCGGCCTTCGATTCCGATGGCGCGCCTGCCGGCTTGGCGGGCGGCGTCGAGGGTTGAACCGCTGCCTGCGAATGGGTCCAGCACCAGGCCGTTGACGGGGCACCCGTAGCGGATCAGCGGGTCGAGAAGGCCACTGATGGGCTTCTCCGTGGGGTGCAGTCCTCTGCGGGGGGCTGGGGCGTAGAGCACGGAGCGCATCATGCGGGTGCCGTCGTCGATGTAGGTGTGGGCGCCGATGGTGCCGGTGTGGGTGGTGCGCGAGGCGTTGCCGCGGGCGCTCTTGTTCGGGCCGGTGTATGCGGCGCGGGGAACGTCGTGGTGTACGTCGGACCACGGCCCCTGGTACCAGTGCACGACGTGCTCGTGGACCCCGCGGAAGCGGTCGGTGGCGAATCCTGAACCGTTCGCCTTCTCCCACACAACCCCGTGGGACATCTTCCAGCCCCCCAAGGCGAACTCGGTGTTCCGGTCGAAGAACATGCGCATCGAACCGAAGCACCACATGGACCGGGCGTACTCGGACAGGAGCGAAGGCCATTCGTCAGGCCAGACGTCCCATTCGAGGCTGGTCTCGACGTAGGGAGGGTCGGCGACGATCAGATCGGCCGCGACCTGCAGGGCGGGCAGGACCTCTCGGGCGTCACCGTGGTACAGGGTGACGTGTTCGTCCTGGTAGTACGGGCTGATGCTCATGAGGGGGCTCCCTTCAGAACGCGGGGGTGATGGTGCGGAGCGCGCGGTCGACGAGCCGGTTGGTGTAGAGCCGGCGGGCATCAAGCTCGGTCATCCCGCAGTCGAGAGCGGCCAGGATGAAGCCGAGGTCCTGCTCGGCCCAGGCACGGTGCTGCAGCACCTCCTGGCGGGACAGGTCCTCCAGGGCACGGCTGTCCTCGAGGCCGTGGCAGCTGACGTCGTCGCTGACCGTCTCCCGGCTGCTGAGGATGGCCGCGTTCCAGGCTCGGGCCACGTGGGCGCTCTTCGCGTGGGTGACCTCGCCGGATGCCTCGCGCTCCGCGCGGACGGCGGCAATACGCTGCTGGCGCCGCTGCTCCTCAGCGCGGTGCCAGACCTCGACACCCGCAGCGCGCTGAGGAGCAGTCGTCCAGAGCTGGTGCGCGCCCTTGAGGCGGTGGGCGAGCATCCCGGACGGGCGCCGGGCCGAAGGTACGTCCGCCAGCGACAGGAACGCGCGGACGTCGTCGACGCTCCAGCCGGCGTCGGCCACGTGCCGGACGATCCACGCGATCCGCGGGGCAGCCGCCTGCTTGAGCCACGGCACCGACGTGATGAGCTCACGCGCCAGCTGGTAGCGGCGGCCGACCCGGTTGAGGGTCCGGGCCTTCGGCTTCTGCTGCTTTGGGGTGAGGGACGACTTCTTCCCGCTGGCGAGCTTGCTCTCAGAGGGAAGAGTGGGAGAACCGGCAGAGGAGACAGTTGAGGTACCTACCTGCATTGGGGTGCAACGCCCCTGGTCGTCCACAGACTTGTCCACACCCGGCTTTGTCCGCTTTCGCCGGACCTTGCGGGCGGCCTTCCTCGCGAGGACACCGATGGCCTTCCGGCCCTCCTCGGCGATCCCGACCGCGACCCGCTCGTACGCCGGGGCCGTCTCGTCGCGCAGCACCGTACGGATCCCGAGCGCCACGTCGAACGCCGCGGGGATGACCCGCTCGTACACCGACGCCAGCCGGACCCGACCCGCGAGGCGCGTGCCCTTGGAGCGGTAGACGAGCAGCCCGGCCGCGCGCAGGTGCGCCAGGTGGTACTTCACCGTCCGCGGGGACACGCCGAGCTTCCGGGCGAGGTAGTCGATGCTGGGCCGGCACTCGGCGAGCGCGGCGATCTCCTGCGCGATGGCGACGGTAGTCGGACCCCACTTCGGGCCGTGCCCGGGCTGCTGGTCGTAGAGGCCGCAGCCCGCGAGCCAGTGGACGGCCTGCATCCACGAGTACCCCTCGGGCGCGATCCGCCCGGTGGTCGTCGACAGCCACTGGTCCGCGTCGGCGACACGGAAGGCCTCGAGAACGGCCTCCGGGTGGCTCGGAGTGCCACCCGAGAGAGGGGAGATAAGCCGCGAATCGCCCGTGCGGGCGTGCGGAAGCTGACAAGAGGGGGTTGCGTACTGCAAGATGTACCTGCTTTCGGTACTAGCTGAGGGCACGAAAGGGCCCCCAGTTGGTGGGTCAGGTTCGGGAGAACCAGGAAGTCGCTCGACCGCTCGGGCCCCGTCGCCAAACGGGATCCGGAAGTCGGGCCTTAGCTCGGACTGTCAATCCGAGCCGTAGGAAGGGCCGCGCACGGTGCGCCAACACCAGCGGCCGGCGGTAGAGGAGAGAGCCCCCGCCAAGGGGCCCAGGACCTCCCGCCTAGGAAGTCGCTACGTCACTCGATCCCCTTCACTGGGTGGGGTCTGCCCCTGCGGTCCAGCAGGGGAAGTCTCTTCGTCCGGGAGCACCGTTCCGTCTTGCGCCCAGACGACGTAGCGCCGGTACGCGCCCGCCACGACGGCGAGAGCACGGTGGTGGCCCGCGTGATGGTCGGCCTCGTTGCACAGCGTCCCGAAGTCCGCGCCCAGCAACGGGTACGCGAAGGAGCAGAGCTCGCTGTCCGGGAGGTCGGGGAAGGTGTGGGCGGCCGCGATGGCGACGGCTCCACCCTGGCCGCTCATGCGGTGGCGGAGATCAGCACGAAAGGGACTGCACTCGACACCGGTGTGATCTTCACGGTGGAGTGGAGGGTCCCACTAGTTGCCTGCCCGGGAGGGCGGCTACTCTGACGCATGTCGGTACTGCCTTTCGACGCATGGGGCGTACCGGCGGAGCCGGCACCTTCTTCGCGGTTGTGTGTCGGCCACGGCCCCGCTCCAAGGTGCTACCAACACCGAGGACTGCAGCGGGGCCTTCACCCTTTTCAGGGCTCCGGCCGGTGGCGCCGTCGGGCCGCTCGTGTCTGAGTGGTCGTCTGGCGACAGGCGCAGCCTATCCGTTCGGCTCGGCACAGTGCTACCTCCTCTCCGAGATCGATTTAGTCGTGTCGTACGAGCCCACTTGTCATCAGATATCCAGGTCATCGGACATCCGTACGGGCCAGGCATCGTGTCCTACGGTTTCTCACACTAAATAAGTGCATCAGGCGGCCGCCCTGGCCGTTCCAGAAGAAGGACAGGGCGCCGAACAGGAAGTGGGGGGTTCCCGGTTGGCGTCGAGGTCGAGGACCTGGCTGTCGTCGGTGGTCCGGCGTGCGGTGCGGGCGGTGGTTGCTGCGGCGCGGCAGGTGTCGCAGCGGCAGGCCTGGTGGTTGTAGCGGGACTCGTCGTGCGGTCGCTCGTCTTGCCGGGCGGCCCGGCCGCGGGCCTTCGCCGTGGCGAGCGCTTCGGCGAAGGCCGGGTCGGTGCGAGCGGTGCGATGGGGGACGTTGTGGTGGACCCCGACGTTCTGGGCGGCGTCGGCGAGGCGGGCGCCGGCCGCGACCTGGTCGAGGAACCGCTGTCGGGTCTCGGCGGTGAACTTGGTGATCGGCCGTCCGCGGCCCCGGGTCACGGCCGTTCCCGTACGGGCTCGGTGTCGGCGGGGTGGACGGTGGCGAGAGAGCGCGCGACCTGGCTGTCCATGGCCTCGTACCCGGCATCGGCGAGCGCGGTGCGCAAGCGGCGGAGGCTGGCCGTGTCCCACCGTGGGCGCTCGATGAGCCGGCCGAGCCGGTAGCCGACGACCAGGGCCTTCTCCCAGACGAGCTCGACGGCGTTGGGGTCGAGGCCGGGGAAGAGGAGCGCGGGGAGCTTCTCAGGCTGGCCGACGGTGTCGAGCATGGCGGCCGCGAGGATCCCGGCGAGGTACTCGCCGGAGGAGGCGGCCCGGTCGGCGAGCGCGCGGTCGGCGTCGGCCGTGGTGGGGGTGCTGGGGTGGGTGGTCATGCGGCTCGGGCCTCCAGGGTGCGGACGGGGAGCAGGAGCGGGACGGGCCGGGCGGTGGCCGGGGTGGTGCGGGCGAGGACCAGGCGGGGACGGCGTGGCGCCGGTGGGGTGGGCTGGTGGTCGAGGAGGCCGGTGATGGTGGTCTGCTCGGGCCGTCCCGGGGCGATCCGGCGCTGGCGGGAGCCGTCGGTGTTGGGGGCGGCGACGACGGGCCAGGGTCCGTCGGGGACGATCCGGGTCCGGGCGGGCAGGATGCGGTGGTCGATGGCGGCCTGGAGGAGCTGGGCGCGGGTGGCGGTCTCCTTGTCGAGGCCGACCAGGCGGCACAGGGCGGCGCGGTGCCAGTTCGCTGTGCGCAGGTCCATGCCGGCCCGGTAGGCGACGAGTTCGGCGTCGGTCTCCCGCGCGAGCTGCCGGAGGACGGCGCGCTTGGGCGCGGAGATGGCTTCCAGGACCTGCTCGTGGGACATCGGCCGCAGCGGCGCCCGGGAGGCCGTGCCGCTGGCATCCGTGCTCTTGCGGTCGGCGCGGAGCCTCTTCCCGGCGGTCATGCCGCCCTGGATGCCCTCGGCCTCGGCGAGACCGCCGCCGGGGAGCATGGCGTAGGTGCGGCACTGGGCCAGGACCGGGCATCGGTCGCAGATGGCGAGCGCGCGGCGCTGCTGTTCGGCGCGCTCGGCCGGGTGGAGGCCGCCGTCGGTGGTGGTGCCGACCCAGGCGTCGAGCGAGAGGTCGGGGTCGGCGGCGGAGTGGCGCGGGTTGTCGGGGTCGGGGGCGCAGCCGCGGTAGGCGTAGTGGCGGTGCTCGGTGAGAGCCTCGTAGGCGCGGCGGGCTTCGTCGAGCTGGCGGCGGTCGGCGTGGTTCACGGGGTGGGTCCCCCTTCCTGGGCGTTGCGGGCGAGGCGGGCGTAGGCGGCGTCGACGAGGTCGGTGGCGGCGGTGACGACATCGCCCTCCGCGCGGTGGGCGGCGAGCCGGGCGCGGAGGGCGTCGGTGTGGCGGGCGTCGCCGGCGCGGATCAGGCGGTCGTGGAGGGCCTGGACGCGGGCGCGGCGTCGGTGGTAGAGGGTGGCGGCGCTGTATCCGGCGAGGACGCCGGCGAGCGCGCAGAGGGTGTGCAGGGCGGGCTGGGGCATGGCGGGGCCTCCAGGGTGTGGGTGTGGTGGCGGGCCCCGCCGTGGCGTGCGGGGTGTTACGCGGCGGCGGGAACGGACAGGGCGGGTGCGGTGATGCCGCTGGCCGCGGACACGACGGCGGTAGCCAGCGGCGGGGGGACGGCGTTGCCGACGATGAGGTACTGCTCGCCCTGTCGGCCCTGCAGCGGCAGGCCGGGCCGGAAGCCCTGGAGGGCGGCGCATTCGGCGATGGTGGGCCGCAGATGCGCGATTCCGGCCCGGTCCTTCCACGCGGGGGTCCCGATCACGCGGCGCATGGCCTGCCGGGTGCCGTTGCCGAACGGCTCGGCGCCGCCGGTTGCGGTGCCGCCTCCGGTGACGGTGGGCGCGGGCCGCTGGGTGTAGCCCCAGCCGATGACGTCGGCCATCGCTGTGTACGGGAGCAGGCCGGGCCCGTGCGTGGCCGCGGGCATGGCGACGTCGCGGGTACGGGAGGCGATGAGGATGGCGCGGGGCCTGCGCTGCCCGAGGCCGTAGTCGGCGGCGTCGAGGACGGCGGTGGTGGTGCTGTAGCCCCAGGTGGTGAGGATGCGGGCGTAGTGCTCCCAGACGGGCAGCACGGACGGCACCTGTTCCATGCACACCCATTCGGGGCGGAGTTCGTGGAGCCAGCGCATGGGTTCGGCGGTGAGGACGCTCCGCGGGTCGAGGCACTGGGCGTTGAGAGCGGCGCGGGTGTCACGGCCGCTGGAAAGGTCGTCGATGGCCTGGTGGACGTGGGGCAGGTCGCGCAGTCCGAGCTTCCTGCCGGACTTACCGAAGCCGGGGCAGGGCGGGGAGCCGATGAACCCCGGGACGCCGCGGTAGGCGGCGGGAGCGGCCTGGGTCAGGTCGCCCTGGACGGTGTGGTGTCCGGCGGCACGCCGGGTGCTGCAGGCGGCGGGAGCAAGTTCGAGACCGGTCTCGGTGAGGCCGAGGGGAGGAATTCCCTCGGCCCAACCGATGCCGGCGAACAGGTCGACTGCGTCGGCCAGGCTGGGCATCAGGCGGCGCTCCTCTCGTTGGCGGCGTTCTGGGCGAAGGCGATGAGGTCGCCGATGGGGGTTGGGGTGCCGTCCATGCCGGGCACGAGGGCGCCGAGGCGGCCGTCCTGCTCCAGCCGCACGCGCAGGGCGCGCAGCCCGTCGGGGCCGGTGGCCGGGTCCTTCACGCGGGCTGCCGACCCCATGAGGCGGATGAGCGCGCCGAGGGAGGTGGCCTGGCGGTCGAGGCCGAGGACGGCAGCGCCGAGAAGACCACGGCTTTCGACTTCGGAGAGCAGGCTCAGCAGCTCCTGCGGCGTCTTCGCAGGGTCGGTGGCGAGTCCGACGTAGTCCATGACTCCGAGCGCGACGCCTTCGCCGTCGTCGAGCCAGTTCGCGATCTCGTGTCCGAAGGCGAAGTCCGGCTTCTCGTGGGCCGAGCCGACTTCGATGGTGGGGTAGCGGGACTTGTCGACGGTCATGGTGTGCGTCTGGTCCATCGCCCCGACGAGGTCGAACTCGTAGTCGATGCCGTCGCGCTGGTCCAGCTTGGTGCCCATCTTCGTGGGCTCCTTCTTGCCCCGGTCGTTCTCCTGGATGACCCACTCGGTCTTCACCCGCATCGTGCAGATCACGTGGCCGGGGTAGGACAGGATCGCGTCCAGCATGTCCAGGAGCACCGGGGAGATGTCCTTCCACCCGGTGGTGAACGCGTTCTTCGACGTGGACGCGCGGGTCTTCTGGTCGACCTGGGCGAGCGCACCGCCGCGTCCGGACCAGAAGTGGGTGAGCGAGTCGATGATCACGACGTCGATGCCCCGGTCGGCGGCGACGGCGAGGGCCCTGATCAGGGCCTGCGGCTCGAAGCTGGGCAGCTTCATCGTCTTGAACGTGAACAGGCCGGCGTACTTCGAGGCGGAGCCACGCTCGGTATCGATGACGCCGAGGGTTCCGCCTTCGGGGAGCAGGCCCGTGCCGATGCTGAGTGCGGTGTAGGTCTTGCCGGAGCCGGAGGGACCAGTAAGAGCGAGGCGGGCTTTCTCGGCGGCTCGGACGGCGTCCTCGAAGTCGAAGGCGTCCTGGTTCGGGGTGTGCGAGGTCGGGCCGCCCGCGTGACGGGCAGCCTCGGCGGCCGGGGCCATGAGGTCTCCTATGGGGTTGTGGCTGTACTGCGGCGGCAGGGGGCCCGGTTGTCGGCGTCCAGGCCCGTTGCCGCGGGCCCGGCTACTGCGCCGGCTGGGCGTACTTGTGCGCGAGCCACGCCTTGGCGACGTGACCGATCGTCGTCGTGTAGCCGAGCTCCGCCTTGCGGGCCTCGGCCGCCGCGGCGAAGGACTCCTTCAGCTCGGCCGGGAGCCGGACGTTCAGAGACGCCTTCTTGGCCGACCCGGTGGCCCCGCGCCGCGGGTAGCCGGCCGGGGAGAAGGTGCCGTCGATGAAGGCGGTGAGCCCCTCGATGACGTCCTTGGTCAGGTTGGGGCTGAGCGCCTTGTACTTCTCGTGCAGATCGGGCTGGATGCCGATCGGGAAGGCGTCGCCCTTGTCGCCCTTGCTCTCCGCCTCGATGGCGCGACGCAGGGCGCCCCATCCGGTCGGTTCCAGCAGGCTCTCGACGGTGCCGGCGAGGTCGGGCTCGTCCTCCTCGCGCAGACGGGTGGAAATGGTGCGGAGGTTGGTGAGGAGCTTCTCGCTCTTGGTGGCCACGGGGCGGGTTCCCTTCGGAGGGCGGCCGCTGTGTCCTCGGGTCGGCGGCCGGGTGTGGTTGTAGGCCATGGCAGTCTCCCTTATCTATTGCGTACGCACCATGCAGTGGTGCGTGGGGTTGTCGTGCTGACGGAGAACACCCTACGGCTTATCTATTGCGTACGCAATAGATAAGCCGTAGGGTGTGACCACACCACAACGCCAGGGGGACACCGTGAAGCACACCCACCGCCAGACCCGCCTGCGGACCCTCACCGACCTCTACAAGGCCCTCGACCGCCGCCACGCCGTCACCCTCACCTACCAGGGCCGGAAGGGCGAGGAGACCGTCCGCACCGTGGAACTCCACGAACTGCGCACCACCGCCGACGGCGACATCACCCTCGTCGCCATGTGCCGGATGCAGAAGGAGGAGCGGAACTTCCTGCTCAGCTCCGTGACGGCCTACACGGTTCACCGGATCGGCTACGTCCTGCAGCGGCCGGAGCCCACCGTCTACGAGCGCCCGTCCCTGGCCCCCGCCCACGACGCCCAGGCCCTCTTCTTCCACGAGCTGGCACGCGGCACCGAAGACGCCGACTACCAGCCCCGCCGCCGCCTCACCCAGACCGACACCGACCTGGCGGCCTAGGAGGGGGGATTCCCTTCTCCCAGCACGGAGACACTGTCGACTGACCGAAGGAGAGACCACCTTGCCCACCAGCAGCCTCGTGCAGCAGACCGTGAGCGTCGAACTCGCCGTGGCCGATGCCCCGGCCTTCAAGTACGACTACTCCCACTACGACGTAACCGGCCTTCGCATCACCTACCAGGACGGCAACCTCGCCGATCTCACCCTCATCGGCACGGAACAGGAAGCCACCGGCCCGGACGCCGACAAGACGACCGAGATCTCCGGCCGTCTTGAGTTCTTCGACCGGTTCCCTCTGTGGGTCCGCGTCGAGGTGGAGAGGCACCGCCCCGGTCCGACGACCTGACCCGGGCACGACGAAGGCCACCGCCCCGAACCGGGTTGGTGGCCTTGGAAGTTCACACGTGTTGCGCAAGCGCAGTCTAACCTCGGGCCTCGGCAGGGCGCTAGTCCCCCTGCGAACCAGGCGAATCCGGGCCGCACCCTGCACCTGCCGAGACTGCCTCCGGCGGGAGCGGCTCCGCCTCGACCGCGCGTCGTAGCTGCTCCATCCGCGTCGGCAACGGTGACCATCCGTACGCGCCGGCCATTGCCACGTTCAACGCCGTGACGCCCTTCGTGTACGCCAGCTTCAGCCCCCGCGAGCCCAGCGTGATGCCCGGCGGCCCCGCCTTCGACGCGCGCAGCGTCACCCACAGCGCCGTCCGGCCGCCCTCCAACGGCAGTGCGTTCACCACGCCTTCCCGCACGGCCAGCCACTGCCGCACCGCGACCCGGGTCCCCTCACGCAGCGCGTACCACTCCACCTCCGGCAGCGGTTCCAGCTCGGCCATCGCCGCCAGCACCCGCTGCCGAGTCGCCTCCGAGCGCTGCTCCAGCCGGCCCGCCCGAATGTCTTTGACCGCCGACGGATGCACCCGCGCGAGCTCCGCGATCTCCAGTTCGCGCGACGGTGACGCGCGCTGCGGACGCCGTCGCACCCCCACCGCCGCCAGACCCTCCGCCAGGTCGTCCAGGCGCAGCGCGGCCAGCTCCCCCGACCGGGCCCCGGAATCGAGCACGATCCCCACCATCGCCAGCAGCCGGGCCCGTTCCGCGCTCGACAAGCCGGTCCCGTCCCATACCGGCGAACCCGCCGCGGCAAGGTCCGCCAGCCCCCGGTACAGCGCCGCGCGGTCCCGCGCCGGAACCGTCTCCTTCAGCTCCGGCTGCTCCAGCACCGGCAACGCCACCGACCGCGCCGGCACCACCAGGTCCGCGAGGATCCCCAGCACGTCCCGCACGATCCGCAGCGACGCCAACGGCAGCGGCCGCCCCACATCCTCCGCCCGGGCCCGCAGCTCCCCGGCTTCCGCCAGGTCCCAGAACGCGCCCAGGACCGGCCCGGTGAACAGCCGGCGCGCTTCCAGGCGTGCGCTGGGCGGGAACTCCTCCCGGCCGATGGCCCGGTCCCACATGCCCACGACCATCCACAGCTGGTCCGCGCGCTGCCGCGACACCTGCAGCCGCGCCCCTCCGGCCGCCGCGATCGGCTCCCGCGACGCCCACTGCTCCTTCTCCCGCGGCGCGACCCGGGTCACGTGCGCCGCGAGCTGCCGCACCGATGCCGCGGCGTACGTACGAACGGTCACCGGGGCCGCAGCCTCTCCACCAGTTTTTCGACCAGTTCCCGATCCTCCGAAGCGGTGATCCCCCACGCGGTGAGAGCTTGCCCAGTAGTGACGACAGGGCGCGGAGGTGAGGCAGGTGCAGGGGTGTTGTCCAGGGCGTAGGCCACGGTGAACAGCGCCACCTCGCTCATCCTGAGAACGGGCGCCAGCTTCCGGAGAGTGTCCGGGGACGGTTCGCCCTGTCCGTTCAGCAGCCGTGAAGCGACCGACATAGGGATGCCTGCATCCGCAGCCAACCGTGTCGCGGAGCCACGCTCCGACAAGTCGTAGCCTGCGGCCGCCACCGCGGCGCGCAGCCAGCCGCCGGGCGGGCCGTCCTGTTGCGTCTGCTTGTTCACAGCCCGATTCCCATCAGCGCGTTGTCCTCTTCGCTCCACCGGTCGACGATCTGCATGTACCCATGCAGGACCTTACTGTTCGGCTTGTGCCCAGTGATCTGCGCGATCGCCTTCGGGTCCTTCTTCGCCCGCCGAGCCTCGGTTGCCATGCCCGACCGTACCGAGTGCCCGGTGAACAGGACCGGGATACGGGCTCGGGCGCCAGCGGCAGTGATGATGTCACCGACCCGCGCCGGGGTAATACCCTTGGGCTGCACGGCACCGGAGGCGTGAATCGCCCGGAACGCGTGCCGGTCGGGGTCGTCGATCTCCGCCTGGTCGACCCATGCCCTCCACGCGCGCACCGGGCAGGTCGTCGGGCTCGTCCCGTACGGCACCGGCACGGTCCGCGGATCGGTCTTCGACACCATCACGTGCACCAGAAGCCCGTTGCCGTCCGGGTCCTCGACGACGTTCCGCAGCCGCAGGCCGGCGAGCTCGGCCCGGCGCGCAGCGATCGCGAACCCGAGCAGCAGCATCGCGCGGTCCCGGACCCCGAAGATGTCGTCGGAGCACTTCTGCACGATCTGCCGCAGCGCGTCGACCCGCATAGCCGGCGCCTTCCCGCGGCCGCGCGCGGGCTCCTCGTTCTCCTCCGCCTTGCGCCGGTAGTCCTTCAACATCTCCCGGGCGGCCTTGGTGTCCTCGGGGTCGATGACGACGCCGTACTCCTGCCGCAGGGTGACTGAGACGCCAGCGAGCTTGCGGTCGATGGTGCTGTAGGCCCGCTTCTCGCGGTTCCAGAGGTAGTCGACGAAGGCGCGCAGGGTGCCGCGGGTGGCGGCGGTGGGCGGGACCTGGAGCTGGCCGCAGAACTTCGTCCAGGTCTTCCAGTCGGCCCGGTACGCGAGCACGGTGTTGTCCGGCCGCTGCTCGGCGGCGTGCCCGTCCGACGCCTCATCCAGAGCTGCGAGCCGCGCGCGTAGGTCGGCGTCGAACTCGGTCGGGAGCAGGGGGCGTTCGGTGTGGATGGCGGAAACCGGAAGGCGGGTGCTCACGGCCGCCACTCCCGCTGGTAGTCAGGGTGGTCGGCGTACGGCAGGCCGAGGAGGCGCACAGTGGTGCAGCCGTGTTCGCGGCCCCGAGAGTCGCCGGGGACGTCGCAGGTCGTGCACCATCTCGGCATCATCGGTCGGTGCTCGGTGAGGATCCGCCGCTTGGCGTCGATCTCGGCCAGCACCCGGTCGGGGTGGTGCATGGCGATGTGTAGGGCGTCCTCGGTGCTCTCGAAGACGGGCGCCTCCCCGTTCCACCGGCCTCCGCCCACCACGACGACCCCGTGCTCGTTCTGGATCGCTTCCGCGTACGTCTCGTCGTCAGCCGACCAGGCGCCCTCGGTCGCCGCGCGGGCGACCGCTTCCTCGCGGTCGAGACGGGCGCGGATGAACGCGAACAGATCGTTGCTCAACAGGTCTCCCCTAGCAGGTTCCTGACTCACGATATGTGAGCTTATCGCGCATCAGGAAACCATGATCCCCTGGCAGGACACGAAAAAGGAGAAGCCGTTGGCCGACCAACGACTTCTCCAGAAACGATCCTAAGCGCGGACGTTCTGACGGGATGGGCGCGGCGCGCGTACAGCTCCGGCTCCCTGAGGCCTCGCAGCGCCCCTTCCCGCGCGGCACGCTGAATGTCCTCGGGCCACATCACCACGCTGTCGTACCCGTTCGCGAAGAGCTGGCCGAGCGCCATGGTCGAGACCACCTTCTCCCGAGCTGCGTCCTCGACGGCCACATGCCCGGAGTCGTGTCCTGCTGCTTGAGTTCGTCATGACGGCAGCCATCCAGCGGGACGATGAGAGCGCGGCTCGGTTCACTTATTTAGTGTGAGAAACCGTAGGACAACGGGTCCTACTCGGTCGTGTCGTCGGTGATGAGGCCTGCGGCGGCAAGTACGGTGATCAGGTTGGCGAGCGCCGTGCCGTCGGAGCGGGATCCGGTGACGGACGGCGGGGCAGCGGTACCCGTGCCTTCGAGGGCCGCTACCCGCGAGGACAGGGCGCTGAACTGCTCGCTGGCCCAGGCGCGGTCGCCGTGTGGGTCGGCTGCGGCAGCGTGCGCGGCGATCTTCTCCAGGGCTCCGGCGGGCGTTTCAGCGTCGGTCGCGGGCGGGCCCTGGGGCCCGGGCGGGCCGGTCTCGCCGCGGGGGCCGGGGACGGCGACGTAGTAGGCGCGGGACGGGGCGACCTGGTCGACGGTGTGGAGGTCGACCTCGGTCTGGGTGGTCGACAGGGAGATGCAGAAGCGGCGCGGGCCGGCGTTCGTCAGGGTGATGGTGACCATCCAGACCCATTCGGCCGGGTTGGCTCCAGGAATGTCGCACGGCAGGAGCGGTACGCCGACCGTGCCGTCGGTGTCGACGAGGCGGCCCTGCTCGTCCAGGCGGTAGACGCCACGGCCGGAGAAGACGATGCCGTGGTCGGGGAGGATGACGGCGGGGGCGACGGGGGCGAACTCAACGGTGCCCTGCGCGGGCTGGCCGCCGGCCGGTGAGGCGGCGGTGTAGGTGACGCGGACGGTGGGCACCCCGGGCGGGAACGGCAAGGCAGGCTCCTGTCAGTAGCGGCGGCGGTCGGGGGCGAGCGCGGCGGCGGTGAGCAGTGCCGCGCGCTTCTGCTGCCCGGGTGGGGTGTCGGGGACGGTGGTAGGGGTGCAGGTATAGCGGGGCGCTGCGGGGTCGAAGCCGGGGGCGGGGGTGCAGGTGTAGGTGACACCCTGCGGGTCGGTGTAGGTCCAGCCCGCCGGGGGTCGGCCGTCGGTACCGTCTCGTCCGGGCGCACCGTCGGTGCCGTCCTTGCCCGGTGTGCCAGCTGGGCCTGCGGGACCGGCGGGCCCGGTGGGGCCGACAGGGCCGATAGGGCCGGGGACGGTGGAGTCGGCGCCGGCGGATCCCGGCGGCCCAGAAGGCCCAGGCTGCCCGGAGGGGCCCGGTTTGCCCGTGGCGGCGGGACCGGGCGGGCCCGACGGTCCAGGGTCTCCGGGCGGGCCGGTGGGCCCGGCAGGGCCTTCGGGCCCGGTGATGCTCTCCCCGGGGCGGCCGCGCGACCCGGGGGGCCCGGCGACCGGGCTCTCCCCGAGGCCTTCGACCTGACGGGCGAGCGCGTCCCGGGCCGCGTTCGCCGTACGGAGCTCCTGGGTGAGGCTGAGGACCTGGACGGCGAGCCAGCCGAGGAACAGCATCACCAGGAGCAGCGTGGTAGCGAGCAGCAGTTCGGCGCGCGGGACGCAGCGTCTGAGGAGACGGGCGAGTCGGCTCTGGGGTGCGCGGTGCTGGGTCACTTCGACACCACCGCCCACAGGGCGATCGCGGCGGAGATCAGGCCGAGGAGAACCGGCAGGATGGCCTGGTAGAGGCGCTTTTGCCGGTCCTCCTCCCGCTTGGTGGCCTGGTCGCGCTGGTACTTCTCGAAGTCGTCCTCGAGCTTCTTGACCGCGTCGGCGTTGCTGCGGTTGTCTGCGTCGGCTTTCGCGATCCGCTGCTCGATGTGCGTCATCTGGATCGTGTAGACGTCCAGCGTGACGACCTTGTCGAAGCGGGAGCTGAGCTCTCCGAGACGGGAGTCCATGCGGACATCCATCTGGCTGATGAGCCGCGCCAGCTCTCCGTTCGTCGGCTCATCGGCCATGGGGACTCCGGAAGGGTGGGGGGGGGTAGGGGCGGGTGGGTCAGGCGAGCGGGAGCGGCTGCTTCGCCGGGACCTTGGCGGTGACCTGGGTGCGGTCCCACATGCCGACCGCGACGGTCACGAAGGCCATGACGACGGCCTGCCGGTCGGTGGACCAGTCCAGGCCGAAGCCGATCGCGAGGGCGAGGCCGGCCTGGGCGAAGCCGACGATGGCGACGCCGAGGCCGTCGTGGACGGCGAGGGCGATGAGGATGCCCATCACCGCGGCGGCGGTCGCGTTGACGGCGGCCTGGACGTCCGGGGAGGCGTCCCAGCCGAACGCGACGGCGAGCTTCACGACGACGGCGAAGAGCGTCAGCCAGGCAGCCGGTTCACGGCCCCATATCTTGATCATGGTTTGTGCCTTTCAAGGTAGTGGATGGCGGCCAGAAGAACATCTGGCTTCTCGCGACAATGCCCGATTACTACATTGCAGCCGTTGCACAAAAGATCTCGGACTTTGCCGCTTCCGTGATGGTGATCAACCACGTACTTCGTAAGTTCCTCACGGCAGATCGCGCACTTGCCGCCTTGCTCGGCTAGTTTTGCTTCAACCTGAGCTACGGACAGACCGTAGCGGGCGAGGTACTTCGCATTGCGGTTGACCTCCCGCTGGGTAGCATCCGCGTTCCTTATCCGAGACCTCTCCGACCTGCACGCCTTGCATGAGCTTTCCCGTCCATCCGGTCGAGAGTTGCGAGCATGGAACGCTTCAACCGGCTTGACGGAAGCACATGTCTTGCAGCGCTTCTGACCAGCGAGGGACAAGGATTCACACTCGCGGCAGGAGTGGTGGTTCAGCTCGTACCTGGCCACCGGGAGGTCCAACAGGCAAGTGCGACATCGCTTCAAGGAAGGATCCCTGCGCTTACGCGTATTCGTAGATGCCGAGGCGCACTTTCGAGAGCAGTAGCGCTGCCATTCCCTTCCGCCTGTGGGAATGTACTGCGCATCGCAGATATGGCAGGTCTTCACGTCTCTCATTTTACTGAACCTCCCTTCCAAGAAAGCCGCGTTGAGAAATCCCTGAACACCCCAAATTAATTACTCAGAGCTGGTGGGGGACCTTGAGGGCGTCCCAGGACTTCTTGCCGGGGATGCCGTCGGCGTCCGCGCCGGTGTAGCCGAGCTTCTTCTGCCAGCGCCGGTAGGACTCGCGGTCCGCGTTCGTCCAAATCTCCCCCGGGCCCCGCGCGTACGCGGAGCAGCCCTCGGCGACCAGGCGGCGGCCCACGGCGGTGATGAGCGGGTCACGGCGGCCGGAGCTGAAGAACCCGGGCCCGGGGAACGCGGCGTACTTCGGGGTGGTCGGCGCCTTCGCCGGAAGGTAGCCGAGGAGCTTGCGCAGGCTCTCCTCGCCCGGGACGCCGTCGGCCGCGGTGCCGCTGTAGCCGAGCTTCTTCTGCCACTTCTGGTACGAAAGCGTGTCGGCGTCGGTCCACTCGGGCCCCGGGCCCGTCTTGTACGCGGAGCATCCGTTGGCGACGAGGGCCCGGCCGACCTTGGTGATGTGGGTGCCGGTGGCGCCGTAGCCGTACGGCAGGCCGTTGATGGTGACCTGGTAGCGGGCCGGGGTGCCGGTGCCGTTCGTGCCGCCGGTGGGCGGCTTGCTCGGGGTGGTGCCGCCGGTCGAGGCCGCCTTGCCGGGGACTATCGTGGTGTTGATCGGTCCCGGGTCCCAGTGGTCGTTTCCGGGGACGTGGCAGTGGCCGTAGTGGCCGCCCTGGGTCTGCCAGGTGGTGCGGTCGCGCTTCATCGGGCTGGACGGTGTGGGGACCGGCTTTCCGGCCGGCCAGTCGTCGGGGATGCCGTGGGCGCGTCCGGCGGCGATGAGCTTGCGGTAGTTCGGCTTGTTCGCCGGGTCGAATCCGTCAGTCCAGGGGTCCTTCGCACGGGCGAGGACTTCGACCTGGATGTTGACCTTGCCTTCGCGGTTCGTGCGGCGGGTGCCGTCGTTGCGGAGGGCGCGTCCGGACTGGGTGAGGGGACCGAACTGCCCGATCAGGTCGGATGCCGGGTCGTAGATGACCTGCGGCTCGGCGGCGGCCCGGATCAGGTAGGCGGCGACCGAGTAGAAGTAGGACTTGCCGGACGGGGATTCGGTGGTGTGCCAGGTCATCCGGGGCGGGTTGCCGGGGGTGTCCATGGCGCCGCCGATGGACTGGTCTCCGAAGCGGACGGCTCCGTCGATGTACGCCGGTCCTCCGGAGGAGGTGGCCGCGAAGGCGACGAGGGTCGTGGCGACGGTCGCCGCGGCCTTCTTCTGCGCCGAGGTCTTACGCGCCGGAAGCGCCGTCCCGGGGGTCGTCTCGCCGACTGATGCTGTGGCGTCTGCGGTCGGGGTCCCGCCGGTCTCGAGGTCGCCCTTCGGCGCCAGGTCGGGCGTGCGGACGGCGAAGGCGGGGGCGTCGGTGGGGACGTAGACGTCGAGCTTGCCGTCGTCGCGGAGCACGGAGAACGCGCCGGGCTGGCGCGGGTGCTCCTTGACCCACCGCTCCGTCGTGTCGAGGCCGGCGATGGCACGTACCTCGTCGACGTGTGCCTGGTCGACGGTGCCGAGGTAGGTGGTGGAGACGGTGAGAGTGTCGGGGTCGAGGTGGTCGACGGCGACGTGGAAGTCAGTCACGGGAAGGTGCTCCTTATCCCCATGCCGGTGGTGTGGTCGGCGCGCACCTGCGGGGTGCGGTCCCTCGGGGGGTGGAGCGTGGGGCGGAGGGTCGCCCTGTGATCAGCGTAGGCGTGTGGGGGCGGATCGTTCCCCCTGCTCGGTCAGTTGAGGGGCCAGTCGACCTTGGAGAAGTCGAAGAGGTCGTCGACGGCGCGGGCGGCGGAGGACCAGACGGTGACGACTCCGTCGGCGCCGACGCGGCAGCCGAGGACGGGAGGGGTGGTGGCGGTGACGAAGGGGACGGTGAAGTAGTGGGCCTTGGTGGGCCGGTAGCCAGCGGGGACGGTGCAGACGTTCTGGGCGACGCCGGCGGACATGGCGGAGGAGACCATGGCGCAGCCGTCGAGGCGGGCCCTCTTGGCGCCACGTGAGCAGCGAAGGGTCTGGTAGGTGCTGTTTGTGGACTGCTTCCACTGGCTGAAGGTGACGTTGGTCCAGGTGCCTTCTTCGCTGAATTGTCCGTAGGTGCCGGTCAGGGCGCCGGTGACGTCGAGGTCGTCGGTGACAGTGACAGGGTCGGCGAAGCTGACTGTTCCCGAGACGATGGTGTCGTATGGGCCGCCGTAGGGTTGGACCATGAGCAGGGGGCCGACGTCCCAGCGCTTTGCGCCGGTGCCGTCCATGTACAGGCTGATGTCGGGGGGTTCCGTTCCGGCGTAGGCCGGGCCGATGAGCTTGAGGACTCCGTAGCCGGCGCCGACGTCCAGAACTTCGGAGAGAACCATGGCGGGGAAGACTTCCATGGGGGCGCCGGAGTGGAGGTAGAGGCGGCCTTCTGGGGTGAGGGTGATGCGCTGGCCGGATGCGGCGGTGCGGACGGTGGCGCCGGTGATGGTCTTTCCGTCGATGGCGTCGGCGGCGAGCTTGGTGCCGGTGATGATGCCGTCGGCGACGTCGTCGGCGACGATCAGGGCGGGGGCGATCGGGCCGTTCTCGGCGGACGGCGCGGAGGCCGTGCCGGAGGTCGTGCGGGTGACGAGCCGTACGTAGACCGGGTTGATGGTCGGGATGACGACGATGGCGCCCTGCGCGGTCTCGATGGTGCCGACGAGGGTGGCGCCGGCCGGAGTGAAGCCGGAGGACGCGGCGGCGTGGACCTCGACGCGGGCGAAGTCGAGCGGGACACCGCCGCCTCCGCCGACGAGCTGGCCGTCCCATTCCGCGGCGACGCCGCCGATGACGGAGGCGACGAGCGGGGCAGTGGGGGCGGCCGGGGTGGGGCCGTTGACGACGTTGACGGCGGTGGTGCCGTCGCCCTGCTGACCCACGAGCGCGCGCAGGCCGCCGGCGTTGTCGCGGACCTCGACGGCGGTGTCGTCGATCGCGGCCGCCCCGAGGCGGGAGGCGCGCTCGACGGCGGCCAGCCGGGTCTTGATGCGCTGGATCTCGGTACCGAGGTCGGTCACGTGGTTCCTCCGTACTGGAAGCTGTCGGCGGGTGCGAGGCGGACGGTGGCCTGGGGGCCGCCGGCCGTGTCGGGTCGGGTGGTCCAGCCGGTGATGCGGCACCAGCCGGTGTAGACGGTCCACACGTTGTAGATGCGGGCGTAGATGTCGTCGCCGACCTGCCAGGATCCGAGCGGGGCGGCGGGGTGGTCGCGGACGACGACCTCAGAGACCTGACCGAGCTTCTGGCGGCGGGTGCGTTCGCGGGCGGCCCGGGAGGCGAGGACGTCGTTGGCCTTGATGTCGGGCAGGTCGAGGACGTGTTCCAGGCGGAGCCGGCCGTCGCGGACGGCGGAGGTCTGCCTTCGCTTGGCGGAGCCGTCGCCCTGGCCGGAGGCGATGACGACCTGGGCGTAGTCGTCGCCGGACAGGACGATCTCGGGGTCTTCGATGACGTTGACGCCGGAGACGAAGGAGATGTCGGTGCGGCGGGTGCCGAGGCGGGGCCAGCCGATCCGGACCCGCCTGGTCACCGCGGTGCGAGTGCTGTTCCACTCGGCGGTGCAGGTGTAGTCGGGGGTGGCGTCGCCGTCGGCGAGCTCGTCGAAGCGTTCGCCGAGGTTCGGGGTCTCCCAGCTGTTGAACTTGTACGGGTCGGCGGGGGTGCCGATGAGGCTGCCGCTGGTGGTGGTGTCGACGGTGACCCCGAGGTCGCCGTCGGCGACGGACTGGGCGTAGGCCCAGATGTCGCGCATGACCTTGGTGCGGTCGGCGTTCGTGTAGGGGCCGCGGGCGTTCAGCTGGCCGTGCAGATCGTGGCGGTGGTGAAGGTAGGACGTCCAGGACGCGGCTTCGATCGCGAGGACGTTGCCCCGGGGGCGGGCGTCCCAGATCAGGCCGCCCCAGGTGATCTGGTCATCCTCCTCGACATAGATGCAGGTAGTGCCGGGGTCAACAAGGCTGAGGGACTGGGCGGCGAGCTTCGGGAAGAGGGTGCCGCTCAGGGCGCCGGGACCGTTGAGTTCGGGCCCGTACTCCAGGTCCTGCAGCGGCAGGTTGTGGGTGAGCCACGCCCCTGTCAGGACGTTCTGGGTCAGGATGCGACGGTTGGCGCTCATCGCGGAGCCTCGAAGAACTCGATGTCAGCGATGAAGGTCGTCGAGGCGTCGACGTCGATGCGGCCGGCGTTGCCGGAGTAGCCGGCGGCCTGAGCGCGCAGGAGCTGGGTGGTGCCGCGGTAGCTGGAGGGGATGGTCAGGGTGTCGGCGCACTCGGAGGGGACGCGTCGGGTGCCGGTGCCCTGGTTGTCGTCGATCGTGACGGACTGCAGGGTGAGAGAGGCGCCGAACGTGGCGCGGAACCCGCCGTAGAAATTCGCGACGGTCAGGCGGAGGCTGGACGCGCGGACGTCGATGATCGCCTTGGATGCCCAGGCGGGCACGGCCACGTTCCAGCCGGGCGCGGTCGAGAAGTAGTTGTAGGTGGTGGAGGCGCCGAGGGCAGTGCTGGCGGACGCCGGGGACTGCACGGGCAGGAGTGTCCGTTCGCGGCGGGGGTTCGCGATCTGCCGGATGTCCACGATCATCGCGTCCGTGATCGTGGCGGTACTGGCGGGGATGTCGATGCGGGCCAGCGGAATGCCGGTCCGGCCGTCCGGAATCGCTGTCGCGCTCGAGGACACGTTCGAGATGACCTGGAAGTAGGCGACCTCGCCGGTGGTCGGGTTGATGCTGCCCTCGTAGTCGGGGTCCTCGACCCGCAGGATCAGCATGTCGGAGCGGCCTGTGCCGGCGGTCGGGGCGATGGACACGTTGCTGGTGGAGGTGTTGGCACAGGCGTAGGTGCCCTGGAAGGCGTTCACCCGGCCGCGGACGACCGCGGTTCCGGTGGCAACTTGCACCGCGCCGCCCGGGGTACCGAGCTGCGTGACTTTCAGGTCGGTCCCGCGGGTGATGCCCTCGTTGTCGCGTGCGAGGTCGGCCACGAGGAGGCGGAACTGCTGCGCCGAGTGGGTGGCCCCGTTGACGAGGATCGGCCGGGGGATCAAGGTCATGGCTCTCTCCTCAGAGGGCGGTGTAGGCGTCGCGCCAGGTCAGGCGCATACGGGACGAGTTGGTGTTGTCGAAGGCGGTCCAGCGCATTTCGCTGGTGCCGGGGGGCAGGGAGAACTGGTCGATGCGGGAGGCCGGGGACAGCAGGGCGAGGGCGTTGCCGCCGTTCTCTCGGGTGACGGTGCGGTAGCCGGGGCGGGTGTCGATCTCGATCCACTGGCCGGCCGTCAGGTTGAGAGTGGGCAGCTGTAGGGCGCGGCCGGTGGGCACGTGGGTGACGGTGACCTGCGCGCACGGTCCGGTGATGCGGATGACGGGCCATGTGTCGGTGGTGCCGTTGTTGGTGACCCAGCCGGGCCGGTCGGCGGCGACGGTGCCGTCCTGGACGTAGATCGGGGCGACGACCGGGGCCGCGAAGCCTCCGCCGGTGAGCCAGCCGAGGGGGATCTCGACGGTGGACTCGGTGTCGGCGTACCAGAGGGGGTCGGTGGCCAGGAACTCGATGTCCAGGGGGATGAAGCCGAAGACGGACTTGTCGACGGTGGCGTCGAGGCGGCGCACGCGGCCGAAGAGACGCTTGACGGGGCGGCCGGGCCAGGCGATCCGCAGGGCCTGCGTGGCGCCGGCCGTCAGGCGTACGGCGGCGGTGTGCGGGGTCTGCTGGAGGGCGGCGAGGACGTCGAGGGCGGCGGCGCGGTTGCCGGGGGTGCGGATGGCGGCGTCGATCTGGACAGGTCGGGCGGCGTAGTAGTCGGGGCCGGGCCAGGCGCCGTCGAGGGACGGCTGGTCGGCGTCGTTGTCGCGGACCGGGGGCCGGCCGAGGCCGGTGATGTCGCGGATCTGCACGACGGTGCCCTTGCCGATGACGGTGCCGGCGAGGTCGAGCTGTCCGGTGGTGAGGATCGGGTCGGTCATCGGGTAGCCACTCCCCCTCGGCGGGCGCGGCGGGCCGAGCGTTCGAACGCGGCGCTGATCTCTGCTGCGGTCGCGCCGGTCCGGACGGCCGGGATGGTCATGTTGAAGGTGTCGCCGGACTCGCGGACGATGACGACCTGCCGGGAGGCGAGGTCGGTGACGCCGACGCCCATGCGGCGCGCGGCTTCGTGGAGGACGGGCAGGGCGCTGGCGCGCTTGTTGCCGCCGAGGGGGATGTACGCCTCGCCGCCGGTGGACGGTTCGGCGAAGGTGACGGCGCCGCCGGCGGTCGCGTAGATCCCGGGCCGGATGCCGCCGTTGGCGTACGACAGGCCGCGGTTGGCGCGGGCGAGGTCGGCGAGGAACTTTGTCGCGCGGGTGCCGAGGGACTTCTTGATCTGGCCGGAGGCCTTGGTGGCGACGGCGATGATCTCGTCCTCGCCGAGGTTGGTGGTGGCGGCGACGTCGTGCAGGCCGGTCTTGCTGGTCTTCACGGCGGCGATGATCTGGATGAGCGCGGCGAGGTCGTCCTGGGACAGCTGCTTGTTGTTGGTCTTTGCGGAGGCGTTCGCGGCCGCGGCCTTCTTCTTGTCCTTCACCGCGTCGGCGGCGAGCTTCATCGCGGCGTCGTCGCCCTGGGCGGCGAGCATGGCGGCGAGGTCGCCGAAGCCCATCGCGGACAGTCGGGCGAGGTTCTCCTGGAACGCGGCGGCGGCCTTGTTGGAGCCGCTCAGCTGGGTGGTGAGGTCCGTCAGGGTGACCTTGGCGAGCGGGCCGAGGCGGCGGAGGTTGGCGACGATCTCGGCGAACTGCTTGCCGGACGCCTTGGCGAGCGCGGCGACCATCGCAGCGCCTTCCTCGCCCATGTCGCGCAGGATGCCGATGACGTCCGCGCCGCCCCGGGCCGCCACCTTCTTGAGGTTGGCCTCCCAGGCGTTGTTCGCGGCGACGGTGCTCCTGAGGGTCTTGGCCCAGTCGGACAGGGAGAACCGCTTCTTGTAGCGGGCCTCGGCAATGGCGGCAGCCTCGGTCGCGGTGGCCAGCGAGCGGCGGGCCACCGCGACCTTGCGCTCGGCGGCGTCTTCCTGCGCGGCGGTGTGCCGGCGGCGGCGCAGCGCGCGGAGCTTCGCCTCGGCGTCGCGGAGCCGGTCGACGGCGTTCGCGCGGGCGCGGATCTTCTTGTTGTAGTCCTCGGCACTGATGGGCTGGTGGGATTCGTCGTAGCGGGACTGGACGTCGCTGACGGTGCTGCGCAGGCCGGTGGGGGCGTAGACGAAGCCGCCGGAGGCGTACCCACGTACTGCGGCGCCGGGGACGGTGCCGCCGTTCGCGAACGGCAGGGGGCGGCGGCCGCTGATGGCGGTGCCGTAGCGGGCCCAGGTGTTAAGGGCCTTGATGACGCCGGGGCCGCCGAGGCCGGTGGCGGCGCCGAGCTTGCGGACGGCCTCGGGAACGAGGACGCCTTCGCCCGGAGAGAGGATCGCGGGCACAGTGTCGCGGCGCGGGGCGTAGCCGGGGACGAACAGGCCGTTTGCCGCGCGGGCGATGCCGCCGTCGGCGAACTTCGACTGGTTGCCTTCGCCGGCCTGCGGGCGGCCGAGGGTGTTGGTCTCGACGGTGCGGTGGACGGTGGTGATGGTGATGGTGCGGTCTTCGAGGGCGTCGCGGGCGGCCTTGACGGCGGCGAGGCCGGAGAGGGCCTGGCCGGTGGCAGCGGTGACCTTGACCTGGCCGTCGGGGAGGGTCTCGACCTTGTAGCCGAGGGAGGTCAGGGTGGCCATGGCCTCGTTGGTGAGCGCGGAGACGGTGACGGACTTCGCGCCGGGGGTCTCCTGGATCTTCGCGATGACCTGGTCGAGGCCGGCGACCGCCGCGGTGGTGTCGGCGCCGACGGTGACGGTCTTGCCGTTGGTGGTGGCGAGCTTCTGTACAAGGAGGTCGAGTTCGCGGCGGGCGTCGGCCGTCGGGGCGGTGATCTTGTACTCGCGGGTGCCGGGGATCAGCTCGATCTGGTAGCCGATGTCCTCGAGCTCTTTCTTCGCCTCCGTGCCGAGGGCGTCGACCCGGATGGTCTTCTCCTTGGGCATACGGGCGAATTCCGCCTGCACGGCGATCAGCTCGGCGAGCGCGGTGTCGACGCCCTTGGTCTGCAGGAGGATGGACACCTGGCCGGGGATCAGGCCCATGGAGTCCGCCATCCGCGCGGCGGCCTCGGCACCCACGTTGTAGCCACCGGCGACCTTCAGCGCCGCTTCCCGGCCCTTGGCCATCTCGCGCTGCGCGGCCTGGATGGCGGCCTGCACGCCCTGCTTCTGGGAGATAGCGAAGTCGTACGCGGCGACGGCGGCGGACGCGGAGGCGTCGGCGATGGTGTTGAAGGTGTCGAAGAGCTGCTGGCCGTTGCGGGTGACCGTGGAGATGGTGCCGTTCATGCCGATGAGCTGCTTGCCGTACCCGTCAGCCTTGTCGATTCCGGCAGACATCGCCTCGGTGGCGCGCAGCACGGCCTCGTTGACGCGGGCCTGCGCGGCCTGGAGGGAAACCGATCCGCCGGACAGCAGGTCGAGGGCCTGGCGCAGGGCGCGGGTGCGGGAGTCGGCGTCGGCGGTCTTGTCGGCGAGCTGCCCAACGGCGGTCTTGAGCAGGTCGTAGGCGGTGGTGTTCTTCCCGGCCTTCGCGACGCCCTGGGCGAAGGCTTCGGCATCGGACTGGGCCTTCTTGAAGTCGCCGGACAGTCCGGTGATCCCGGCGCGCAGGTCGTCGGCGGCCCGGCCAGCGACGGTGAACGCCATCCCTTCACGGCCCTCTGCATCGGCGTACCAGAACTTCGACGCCTCGGCTGCAGCGGCGAGCTTTGTCTTGAGCTCGTCCAGGGAGGAGCCCTGGTTGGTGTAGGCGTCGACGAGGTCCGCCATGGGGATCTTGGCCTGTTTGGCGACGTCGATGAGTCGCTGCTGCCCGTCGAGCGTCGTTTTGATCTTCGTGTCCATCAGGGTCTGCATGGCGACCTGGCGGACGTTCTCGTCGACGATCCCGTTGGACTCGCGCAGCGCGGCGGACAGGTTCGCGATCTGCGTCTCGTGCTCGCGGGCGGCGGCCGCGGCCTTCTGCTGCCGGGAGGCGAGGATGCCGAGGCCGACGGCGGCGCCGGTCAGCGCGAGACCCCACGGGCCGCCGAGGGCACCCATGAGGCCGCCCATCGCCGTCTTCAGACCGGTGCCGGCGGCTGCGGTGACGCCGCGCAGGGAGCCGGCGAAGCCGGTGGCCTCGCCGCGGGCCGCACGGAAGCTGGTGCCCATGGTGCCGATGACGCCGACGCGGGACTGCAGGACGGCGAACGCGGCGCCGTACCGGGACATGGCGGCGCCGGCGGGACCGGCGAGCGCGCGCTGGAGTCGCATCTCGTCGTTGAGGGAGCGGAAGGCGCCGGTGAGGCGTCCGCCAACCTGTCCGGCGAGGCCTGAGGCCATCGGGCCGACGCGGCGCATCAGGAGCATCGCGAACACCGCGGACTGCACCGGGCCGGGCAGCGCACCGAAGGCGGAGACGAGACCGGCGACCATGTGGCCGACAGGGCCAAGGACACCGGAGAGCGCCTCGACGGCCGAGGCGGCGAGGTCGATGACGTACACGACGGTGTCCAGCGCGGTTGCGGCGCCGGTGCCTTCGCCGGCCAGGTCTCCGAGTGACTTCAGGACGGGGGTGGCACCGTCGGCAAGGTTCTTCAGGACGACGACAGCGGCCCGGCCGACGGTCATCAGCAGGTGCAGGGCCGTGGCGGCAACGTCGAGCGCGCCGTCTTTGAACGGCGCGAGCATGTCGTCGATCGCGTCGCCGACCTCGCCGAACTGGTCCTTGAGGGTGGCGGCGATCCCGGGCCCGAAGAGCGTGGCGAAGTCGTTGGCGTAGCGGAAGAACGCCTCGATCTTCGGGGTGGCGTCGGACAGCCCGGAGGTGATGGCCCGGGTGAGGTACTCGATGCCGGGGGCGGCGCCGTTGTAGATGGTCAGGCCGGTCTGCCGGGCCTGCGTCTTGAGCTGGAGCATCGCGCCGGACAGACCCTTGCCCTTGGCGGCGGCGATGTCGGATGCGGCGCCGGTGCGGGAGACGGCCTGGATGAGGGCGTCGTAGGAGTCGACGCCCTGGTGCGCGAGCGCGATGGCCCCGGCCATCGCGGGCTTGCCAAAAGCCTTGGCGACGGAGGCGGTGAAGTCCTTCTGGGACATCGAGTGCTCGGATTTGGCGAGCTGCTCGATCACGTACCTAAGGCCCTTGAAGCGTCCTTCAGCGGTCCAAGCCGAGATACCGAGGGCGTCCAGTCCCTCCTTCATCTGCGGGGTCGGCTTGGCCAGGTTGGTCATGATCCCGCGCAGGGTCGTACCGGCCGTCTGGCCCAAGATGCCGGCCTTGCCGAGCATTCCGACACCGGCGGCGGCTTCCTGCATGGAAACGCCCAAGCCGTGGGCGACGGGGCCGGCGTATTTCATCGCGTAGTAGATGTCGATGATGTCGCCGGACGCGGCGTTCGCGGTGGCGGCGAGGGTGTCGGCGGCGACGCCGGCCTTGTCGGCGCCCAGGCCGAATTGGTCCATCATGTCGCCGAGGTACCGGGCGGACTTGGCGGCGCTCTCGCCTGCGGCTGAGGCCAGGGTGAGGGATGCGCGGGTGGAGGAGATGGCCTGGTCGGTACGGAAACCGGCCTTGGCGAGCTCGACCATCGACTCGGCGGCGTCGGTCGCGGTCGCCGCGGGCAGGTTCAGGTCGTTGCCGAGCTGGGCGGCGGTCGCGGCCGCCCGCTGCATCTGCAGCGCCGTTGCGGTGGTGACCGCGCCGAACGTGTTCATCGACTGCTGGTACTCGTTGCCCTCCTTGACCAGCTCGGCGCCGCCCATGACGAGCGCCCCGCCGGACAGCAGCGCGGCGGTGCTGGTGAGGTGGTGACGCAGCCGGCCGGTCTCGTCGGCGTAGCGGCGCATGGCGAGCGCGCCGCGGTTGCCGACCCGGTTGGTGTGGACGGCGGCACGCTGAGCGGCGGTCGCCAGGCGGTTCAGGTCGCGGACGGCGGTGTCGATCTGTCCGGCCATGCGGGCCAGGTCCCGGCCGGCAGCACGGGAGTTGCTGCCGACGTCGCGCAGGTGCCGGTTGGTGGATCGGGCGGCGTCACCGTACCGGCCGAGACGGATTCCCGCGCGCTGGGCGTTGTCGCCGAGGGTATTGGCGGCCCGCGCGGCGTCGCGGGCCGCTCGCTCGAACGTCCCCAGGCCGCGGGCGGCGGCGCGGGCGTCACGGCCGAGGCCGGAGACGTGGGTGCGGGCGTCACGACTCTCCCGGCCGAGGTCGCGGGAGTGCTTGGCGGCGTCCTTCAGCTCGCGGGCCAGGCTCGTGCCGGTGGCACGCAGGTCCACCGACAGGTTCCAGTTCGCCACCGGCCCGCGCCTCTCTCTCGTCTACTCGGACTCCCGGGCCGCCCGGCGGGCCGCCCACTGCTGCTCGTTCAGTTCGCGCTCGGTCTCCATCGCCGCGGCGACGGCGGCCGGGATGAGCGCGATCTTCTTGCCGTGCAGGTCGCCGTTCTGCTGGAGTTCGTCCTGTTTCTCGCCGATGACCTGGCAGCCGACGCAGCGCTGCACGGTGACGGCGTAGGCGTCCTCGGCCTCGTCGGCGCCGCCGTGGTCCCAGTCGTCGTACCGGGTGCCGCACTGCGGGCACACGGTGCGCAGGTAGTCCCGGTAGGCGAGCGCCTTCTCCCGGTCCCTCGCGGTCCACCGGCCGTCGCCCGCACCCCGGAAGAGGGAGTGCGGGATGCCCCAGCGGTCGCACAGCTCGAGCTCGGCGCGGAACCGGTCATCGACGATCAGCCTTTTCCCACGTCCGTGCGGTTCTCCTGCTGCGCGGACCACGCGGTGTTGAAAAGCGCTGCGGCCTCGTTCTCGGCCCAGGTGTCGAGGAAGGATGCGGCATCGTCGACGGTCAGGCCGTCGAGGGACGCAGCGGAGACCAGGGCCGGGCCGAAGGTGTCGATGTTGAACGCGAAGCCGTCCTCGGCCTGCGCCTCGGTCGGCGGGTGCCCCTTCTTGAGGTCCTCGAAGTCGGTGCGCGGCAGGGCCTCGAACCGGAGGTCGTACGCCTCCGCGTCGAACGCGGCCTGCGCTGCCTCGAGGTCCTGCTCGGCCTGGGCGAGGGCGACGGTGACGGTCGCGTCGTCCGGGTGGTCGGCGGTCTCGGCCTTCAGGCGGCGCACGGTGTGCCGGGCGACCTCCAGGGCGGTCTTGACGTCCTGGTCGTCGCAGATCGTCATCTTCAGCACGGGACGCTTGCGCTGTCGGGCTCGCTCGGCCGGCGACTGCTTCTGCTGGGCGGTGCGGGTCTTGGGGGGCATGGGAGGAGTCCTCTGTCAGGGGGGGAAGGGGCCCGGCCGGGCGCGGGGGTCGCGCCCCTTCCCGAACGCGGTCGCGCCCGGCCGGGAGCCGAGGGATGCGGCGGATCCGCCGCCGCGCGGCGGCGGTGGTGGCGGATCGTGCGCCGCGGGGTGGTGGCGGTGGTGGATCAGCCGCCGGGTGTGGTCGTGGTGACCGTGACCGTCGGCGTCGTACCGCCGGTGAGGCCGGCGCTGGAAGCGGTCATCTGCGGGACGTTCTGGCCGTCGTACTGGCCGCCGAAGGTGACCGTGACTGGCGTGCCGGGGTGCGGGCCGCCCGCGCAGATGACGTCGCCGGGGTTGACGTTCGACAGGGCCTCGAGGGCGGACTGCACGGCGGACGCGGTGGCGTTGAAGGCGATGCCGCTCGTCGTCTGACCGGAGAAGGTCAGCGTGTAGGTGCCGCCTGTCGGGGTGCCGGTGATGGTGACGGTCTGGACCTCGTCGGCGCCGGCGGCCGGGACGGGGACGTCGAGCGCCGGGGTGTCGGTGATGACGAACTTCGCCATCCACTTCGCGGCCTCGTTGTCGACGGTGATGGTGCTCGACTTGGAGGCGACGGTGACCGGGTAGACGTCCATGCTCGGGGAAGCGGGGATGTCGCCCTTGCGCAGGATGATGATGTAGCCGGACACACCCTTGGCGAGTGCGGTCTCGAGGGTGTTGTCGGTGTCGTCCTCGTAGAAGGTCAGGGTGGAGTCCGCGGCCTGGTCCTCACCCGCGATCTTGCCCGTGAAGGTGGATTCGAGGTCGGGGGTGTCGATCGGCTGGTTCTCCAGCTGGAAGCCTTCGACCGCGGCGACGGCCTTGGTGAGCTTCGTGGCCCCGCCGAGTTCGGAGCGCGTGGGGATGTAGGAGGAGGAGGCGAGCGTGGGCGCGAAGAGGATCTTCGTCTTCCCACGACGGTTGAACCTGGGCATATGGAGGGACCCCTTGCAACGTGGCTGGCAGTTGCGGCCACCTGTGTGGTGACGTCCGCGTGGGGTCCGCCGCGGTTCGGTGTGCAGTGCCTGACGGGTCAGGCGGGGGTCAAGGTGACCTTGAACCTCTGCACATAGCTCATGATGGCATCGCCGGGATCATTCGTTCCCCCTGGTTCGGTGTCGAGCTCACGGTTCCTTACGGAGGCTCCTTCGACGGCGAGTTCGTGAAGCCAGGCACCGGTGGCCGGGTTGCGGGCGAGGAATGCGGCGCGGGCCTTGTCCGCGAGCCACTCCACCTGTTCTTCACTCCCCGAGCTACCAGGCTTGGCCGGGTCCGGGAGGGATACGGACGTGACCTGGTAGACGGCGGTGAGGTCCTCGTGCTCATCGGCGAGCGACGGCTCGGGGTCATCCGCGTCGAGGGCGTAGAGGACGTAGTAGCGCAGGCCCGGGTTGGCCGGAGCGCGGCCGCGGCCGACCGGCACGCCAGTCGCAGCGGCGAGCATGGCGAGGGCGGCGTTGGTGACGAGGCGGCGTTCGATCACGTCAGGGCCTCCGCGACGGCGAACCGCATCTGCGCGTGGAGGGTGCCGGTGATGAAGTCGATCGCGGGGCCCACGTGGGCAAACGGCGGCTGGGCATATGTGCGGCCGAGGCTGTCGGTCCCGTAGAAGCCGTACTCCAGGCGCCGGCCCTGCGGCCTGTTGGTGCCGAGGGTGCACATGGCGCCGTACGGGATCCGAAGCGTGACGGCCCGCCAGGAGTTGCGGTAGTCGCCAGTGATGACGTTCGGACCGGGGCGGCCGGACGCGTTGCCACGGATGCGTGCGACGCCAAGAACACCAGTGTGAGCAACGCCCTTGTGGATGGCGTTCGGGAGGCGGTCGGCGGCGCGGCTGAGGCGGTCGGCGAGTTCGTCGGGGGTCATGTGGCGGCGCCGGGGTTCTGGTCGAGGGCGGTGATCCGTACGACCTGGACGGTGGAGGCGTCGGTGGCGTCCGCGCAGATCCAGGACCGGCCGAGCAGCCCGGTGTTGGCCGGGTTGTGCACGGCGGTGACGGTGACCTCGGCGTCCTTGGGGAAGCTGGGGCCGTCGAGGGGGGTCAGGAGCCGGTAGCGGGACTTGATGTTCGCTGGCCAGGGCAGGTTCGCGTCGGGGACGGCGACGAGGTCGCCCTGCGCGGCCGCGCGCTGCACGGCGCCGGGCCCCTCGTACAGAACGGTGTCCGGCGGGTACTCCAGCGTGCCGGTGTCCGGGTTGAGGACGGGCTCGCCCGCGCCGGGGAGGGTGACGCGGACGGTGTCGACGACGAGCTTGTTGTCGATCCAGCGGACGACGCCGGCGAGTGCCCGGTCGAGGCCGGGGAGGGGGGTGGTCATGTGCGGCCCTCCGCCCAGTCGATGAGCTGCGCCAGCATCGCCTTGGTCAGCTCGGTCGGGGAGCCGTCGAGGTCGTCGCGGCCGAGGGCGGCCTGGTCGAGGGCGGCCGGGTTGATGGCGCGCAGGAAGTCGACGATGACGGGCCCGGGGTCGGCCTGCTCGGCGACTTGAACGCGGGCGAAGCCGGCGAAAGTCGCGGTGTGCTGTGGGGACGGGTAGAGGACGACCGTGGGCGGCTGGCCGACCTCCTGGGACAGGGCGTAGGCGCGCAGGGCCGACGTCATGTCGGTGCCGTCGACGACGACCTCGGCCTTCCACAGGTCGGCGGTGATCTCCACCCGGCGCGGCGGGCCGGCGAACGTGTGCTCGTTCATACGTCGTCTCCGTCGTCGGTCTCGTCCGTGTCTTCGGGTTCGCTGGCCCGTTCGATGTCGGCGTCGAGCGGGCCAGCGAACCCGATCGGCGTCTTCGGCTTCTCCGCTGGCGATCCGGGCAGCGCGGCGAGCAGGCGCAGGGCGGTTTTCTCGGCGGCCTTCAAGGTGGTCCTGTCGCGGCGGCCGGTGGACAGCTGGACGGTGCGGGTGCCGTCGGTGAGGTAGATCCGCATCAGAGGTCGGCTCCTGATTCCAGGCCGGGGGCGTTGTTGAGGTCGGGGCGCGGTATCCAGGACCGGACGCAACCAAAGTGGGCGGTGGGGTAGGCCTCGGCGTCCTCGGCAGACCGGATGGTGCCGTTGGCCTTGTCGAGGTCGCCGTGCTGGGTGAATCCGCACTCGCTGCCGTCGATGCACTCGAACCAGAGGGCGTCGAGGTCGTGGCGGCCGTAGGTGAGGGCTGCGGTGTTGCGGGTGGTGACGGCCTGGGCGCCGAGGGCGGCGCGGGCCCAGGAGCTGGCGGGGTGGCGGGTCTGGTCGCGGTAGACGACGGTGTCGAGGCCGTGGTCGGCGAGGAGCTGCTGACGCTGGACGCCTTCGGGGGTGCGCGTCTGGTCGCGGGCGGCGCGGACGAAGGCCTGGGCGCGGCGGACGGTCTGCTGGATGCGGGCGATGAGGTCGGTGTAGTACTGCGCGGCGAGCGCGGTGATGGCGGCCTGGTGGCGGTCGGTCCAGGCGAATGGCCGGCTGAAGGGGATGCCGGTGGCGCGAAGGGTGCGGGCGAGGGCGGTGCGGGCGCCGTCGCGGTAAATCTGCGGCAGGTCCTGCATGGTCCAGCGTTCGGCGACGGCGCGCGCGGTGCGGTCGAAGACTGCGACGGCCTGGAGGAAGTCGGCGAGGGTCGTGCGGACGCGTCGGGTGGCGGTGACCGTACGGAGGTGTCGGTGTTGGCGGAGTGCGCGGATCGTGGCGAGCTGTGCCTTGTGCAGGGTGTCCCAGGCGGCGGCGAGTTCGAGGATTGTGGTGCTGGTGCTGTCCTCGGTCTGCGGGCGCTGGTGGGCCGGGGCGGTGGTCATCGTCGGGGCCGCGGGACGAGCTGGATGATGCCGTAGCCGTTGGGGACGCCGTCGCAGTCGCTGGTGCCCGGGTCATCGGGTGCTGGGGGTTCGCCGTTCTCGAGCTGGGTGATCTGCCGCTCGATCGCCCGGATGTTCTCCGTGTAGGAGAGCGATACGACGCTGGAGACGGCGATGGTGGAGGGCTGGTCGTGGACGAGCGCGGCGAAACGCTCGCGGAGGATCTCGAGGGCGACGGCGCGCGCGGTGCCGAGGCGGGTGTAGCGGGTGTCGAGGTCGGCGAGGTCGGTGCTGGTGCCGAGCTGCGAGATGAGCCAGGCGCGTACGGCGGCGTCCATGCGGCTCTCCTCCAAGGTGCTGGGGTGGGGGTGGGAAGGGGTGCGGGTACGGGCCCGGTCCGGCGCCCCACCGGGGGCCGGACCCGTACGCCGCGGTGACCGCCGTGCCCTCAGGGGCGGTCGGTTACTGGTCGGCCGCCGGCTTGCGGGCGGTCGTCTTACGGGGGGTCTTGGCCGGGGCCTCCTCGAGGAGGGTGTCCTCCGTCTCCGGCTCCGACGGCTCGGGTTCGGGGGTCGGCTCGGTCCCGGGGGTCTGGCCGTTGGCGTTCTCCCCTTCGTCCGGGTCGTTGTCCTCCGGGCCCGTCTCCGGGTCGGGGAGGTCGGGCAGTTCTCCGTTCTCCCACGCCTCCGGGGCCGTGATGAGGGCCGCCAGGTGGGGGGCTGGCTCCTCGCCCGGATGGAGGATGACGGTCCGGTGGCGTTCGGGGTCGCGGACGAAAACGACCGTGGCGAGCTTGGCCATGGCGGATCAGCTCCCCAGGACGGTGGCGGAGATGTGGATGTCCGGCACGTAGAGGACGGGCATACCGACCGCAGCGCCGCGGGTGTAGATCTGCACCGGGTTGTCGTCGACGTGCGAGACGACGACGATGCCGGGCGCCTCCTCGCGGGTGAGGGCCGGGTTGGTGCCGGAGGTGAACTTCGCGGCCTCGCGGGTTCGCCCGTACTGAGTCTGGCCCCACTCGGACGCGGGAACGTCCGGCACCATGATCCACTTGTTGTCGGGGAGGACGCGCTGGTAGACGTCGTCGTTCCAGACCTGGACGTCGTAGGTGACGATCGGCGGGAGGCCGTAGCGGGCGCGGACGACGTCGACCTCGTTCGGCGCCAGGGTGGCGGTGGGGGTGCCGCCAACGGTGCTGGAGCCGTAGTACGCCGCGCGGTACTCGGCGTTGGAGGCCAGGAGCGCGCGGGCCCGGCGGGAGGTGATGACCTCGCGGGGCGCGGGGGCGCCGGAGTCGGCGAGGTAGTCCATCCAGGCGCGCTCGTCGGACAGCGGGGTGGCGTTCGGATTGTCCCACAGGATCGCGGCGGTGGGCCGGTTGGCGGCGGGGACGTTCCAGTTCACGTCGAGGCCGAGGCCGGGCAGGGTGACGGTGCCGGTGGCCAGGAGCTGGCCGGCGAGCAGTTCCTGCGCGGTCTGGATGGACTCGACGTGCCGCTCGGCGTCGGAGTAGAGCAGGTCGATGTATTCCTGGGTGTCCTTGCCGTGGCCGACGTCGAGGAGGATCTGGTCCATCTCGGAGACGGCGAGGGTCTGGCCGAGGGCGGGCAACATGCCCTCGTTGACGACGCGCTCGGCCTGGCGCTTGGCCATCGCGGTCGGCGCGTCGTAGGCGCGGAACTTCGCGGCGTTGACGCGGCGCTTCGCGGACGTGGTGCGGAACTTGATC
Organism: Streptomyces sp. NPDC021012; assembly: GCF_044333355.1. Taxonomy (NCBI): domain Bacteria; kingdom Bacillati; phylum Actinomycetota; class Actinomycetes; order Kitasatosporales; family Streptomycetaceae; genus Streptomyces; species Streptomyces sp. NPDC021012. Next base: position 14,967 of record NZ_JBIRQU010000021.1, on the reverse strand, counting down.
CCCTGGATGCGGGTCTCCGGCAGCACCTCGCGGGTGAGCCGGTACTTCGCGGGGGTGTCGATCTGGCGGGCGAAGACCGTGAGGTCGGTTTCGTTGGTGTCCCGCAGGAGGAGCTCGAGAGCTTCCATGGTGGTCTGCTCCTCTTACCGGTAGTGGATGGAGACGCCGGGCGCGGTGGACGCGACGTCGGTGGGGTCGAACGGGACGGGTACCTGGGCGGCGAAGATCTCGCCGTGCCAGAGCAGCGCGCCGGCGGCCTTGAGGGAGCCGGGGTTGAAGCTGATGCTGGAGACGAGGAAGCCGTGGAGGACCTCGGTGCCGTCGGACGCGGTCGCGGCGCCGCCGGCGGTGGTCGTGGTGACGGTGACGCCGGGGGTGGTGCCGCCGGTCAGGGAGGCGGTGGCGGTCATCTGGGCGACGTCCTCGCCCTGGTAGGGGCCGCCGTTGAACTTCACGGTGACGGGGCTGCCGGGGTGCGGGCCTCCGGCGACGGTGATGTCGCCCGGTGCGATGTTCGACAGCGCTTCGAGGGCGGTGCGGATCTGCGCTGCGGTCGCGTTGTACGGGATCGCAGCGGTGGTCTGGCCGGAGAGCGTCAGCGTGTAGGTGCCGCCGGTGGGGGCGCCGGTGACGGTGACGGTCTGAACCTCGTCGGTCGGGCCGGCGTACGGCGCGTACAGCCCGGAGGCGGTGACGCGGCCGAGGGGGATGCCGGACTTCATGACGTTGCGGCCCTGGAGCAGCGGGTTCGCCGAGACGGCGTAGTGGACGCCGGCGGTGAACTTGCTCAGGTCGAGGGTGATGGTGTTGGTGTCCTGCACCCCTACGAGCGAGGCGAGCCACGGCCGATCGGCAGTGACCTGGTCGCTGTAGGAGTAGGGCTGGAAGTCGTTCACGACTGCCTCTCCTCATGGAGCCTGTGTGTCGGCTGCACCTGTGGGGTGCGTCCACGAGGAGAGGGCGTGGTCCCTTGGGTTCCCAGCGCGGGCTGGGAGGTTTTCAGGCGGCGGTGCGGTGTCCGCGAAGGCGGGCCATCTCCAGGCCGCGGCTGCCGGGCTTTTCGCCGCCGCTCTGGCGGGCCGGCGGGCCTCCGGCGGGGGCACCGGCCGGGGCCGGGGGGAGCAGTGGAGTGGCGGGGGTCTGGGGGGTGCCGAACAGTTCAGGGCGGCGGGCCTTGAGCGCCTCGGCGGCCGCGGTGAGCGCGACGGCGTCGGTGTCGTCGGCGAGTCCGGCCTGGAGCAGGGCGAGGGCGTCGGTGAGGTCGTCGCCGGTGGCGCCGAGCCCGGCGAGCGCGGAGCGCCGGTCGGCGTCGCGCTGGGCCTTGGCGGCGGCGGCCTCGCGGGCAGCGAGTTCCTGCTCGCGCCGGTCGAGCTCGGCGGCGCGCTTCTGCTCCTCGGTGAGCGCGTCCTCGTGGGCCTTGCGGGCGGCCGTGATGAACGTCTGGGCGTCCTCGACGGTGCTGAAGCCGTTGTCGGCGGCGAACTTCTCCAGTGCCTTGCGGGCGCCGGAGCGCTCTCCCTGGGCCTTCTCCTTGGCGGCCAGGGCGCTGAGCTGGTCCTGGCTGATGACGAGTTCGTCGTCGGCCGCACTGGCGGCGGGGGTGGGCGGTGTGGCCGGGGGTGCGACGAAGGTGGCTGGCGGAGCAGCCGGGTTCGACGGGCTGCCGGGGGTCGGGGCGCCGCCGTCGTTGTAGAAGACGGCCAGTCCCTGGATGCCGGTGTACGGGTGGGACCAGGTGCCGCGCGGGGTGCGCGCGGAGTGCTGCGTGGGGCGACGCATGAGGGCACAACCTCCCATGGAGAAACTCGGCCCCGCGCCTTGATCCAAGGAGAGCACAGATCTCACGAGTTGTTCCCCCTGCTTCCCTGGGCCGGGTTCTCGTTGCTGTTGCTGGCCGTGGGGTCGGTGGCCGCCGCGGGGTCGGCGGTGGGCGGAAGCTGGGGGGCGGGCGGTGTGGGGTCGGGTTCGATGTCGAGTCCGAGGTAGTCGCCGACGGCCTTGGTGGAGCCGGTGGCGTCGGCAAGGTAGCGGGCTTCCTCGAAGCGGCGGGCCTGGATCTGGGCGATCTCGGTCTCGGCGTCGTCCATGTCCCATCCGGCTTTGGTGAGGGTGCGGATCGCGGTCTCCAGGGACATGACGCCGGCCTCGAAGGCGTTGACGACCTGGGTGAGGATGGCGGCCTTGTCGGTGGGGGTGAAGCTGCCGAAGGTGAGGCTGGCGGGCTGGATGGTGATCCCGGCCCAGTCGGCTGCCTGTCCGGCGAGGTGGAGGCGCTGGACGAACTTCAGCAGCAGGTTGTACTTGGAGGCGCGGGCCAGGCGCATCGCACCGATGAGGGAGGAGAGGGGGCCGAGGGAGATCTCCAGGGCGTAGCCGGAGGGGACCTCGGAGGGGTTCACGGTGCCGAGGGCGACGGCGGGGAGCCGGGCGATGGTCCCGGCGCGTTCGGTGAGCTCGGCCGTGCGGTTGCGGAGCTCGGCGAGCTGCGCGGAGGTGTCGAGGGTGTCCATGCGGCCGCCTTCGCCGAGCTCGACGACCATGCCGGGGGTGACGGACAGCTCGCTGCGCCGGCCGCTGGAGGGGCGGCCCGAGACGGAGATGATCGGCGAGCCGGTGGTGGCGGACGCCTTCGCCGAGTCGGTGTCGGTGGAGGCCAGCTCGTCGAAGATCTGAAGGATCTTGGCGAGGCTGGACGTGCCCCAGTGCTCCTGCGCTTCGGGGACGGTGTTGGGGACGTGGACCAGCGGAATGAAGTCGACCATGAGGTCGAGGCGGTCGAGGACCTCGCCGGTGGGGCCGGTGGCGTAGGCGGCCTTGTCCATCGGCAGGTTGTCGACGTCGTGGGTGCCCTTGAGGTCGTCGAGGTTCCAGGTGGCGTCGGTCAGGTAGCAGGTGGTGTAGGACGGGGCGTCGTTCCACGGGTACTGGCGGGCGATGAGCCCATCGGGGCCGGGGATGTCGCCGGGGCCGAGGGCCGGCTGCGCGGGTTCGGTGTCGGTGGGGTCGGTCATGACGGGGGCGCGGACCGGGCGGCCGGCGCGGTCGACGCCGGACGCGGTGGCCGGACGGATCCAGTCGAGCTCCAGGGTGATGCGGCGCAGTCGCGGCTTCAGGCCCTTGCGAGGGTCCTCGGGCAGGTCCCAGGCGAGGTGGACACGGTCGGGGTAGTCGGAGCCGTCGTCGTCCTCTCCGATGACCGGGTAGTAGAAGCCCGGGTCGTAGGCCTTGAGACGGACGCGCTGCTTGGCGGGGTCCCAGTGCAGGTAGTAGATGCCGTCGCCGAGGGTCACGGCCTTCCGCTCGGTCTGGAGCACGCGGAGCTCGAACTGCTCGGCCTCGGCCCAGGTGCGCAGGAGCTTTTGGACGCGCTCGGCCATGGCCTGGTCGGCATCCTCGCTGCCGCTGCTGGTGCCGGTCTGTTCGGCTCCGGGCACGGTGATGCTCTGCTCGCGGCCGAGGAGGTTGGCGAGGGCCGTCTCGACGTACATGGACGGGTCGCCGAACTCGCGGCGCTCGTCGGCGTCGGGGTTGGTGAACTGGGCGATCTCGGCGGCCTGGTTGTTGGCGTAGGCGGCCAGCAGTGTGTAGGCGGCGAGGCGGCGCTGGTCGCCCGGGGGTACCCAGGATGCGTTGGCCTGGGGGAAGGCGCGCCGGTTGGGCATGCCGCGGGCGTCCGAGTAGACGGGCTTGTAGTTCGCCCATCCCCAGGCGTCGATGATGAGCTGCTTGAGGCCCACGGGGCACACCCCTCCGGTATCGGGCCCCGCGCCTTGTGATCAGCGTACGGCTACGGCTTCGCGGTGTTCCCCCGGGCGCGGTCCAGTGCCTTGCCGTAGCGGCGGTACGCGTACTTGTGGCGCCAGTTCCAGCTTCGACGCAAGGCGTTCCAGCGGATTCGTGCGGTGTCCGTCCAGCTGTGGACGAGGCGCATCTCGGGCTCAAGGAGGCGGATCTGGTCCTGGTCGGGCCCGAAGGAGTTCCCGAAGACCGTGGCGTCGCTGACTTCGCGGTAAAGGGCAGTGCTCACGATGACGGTGTTGATGCGGGCGACCGAGCGGAAGGCCTCGCGCTCTGCCTCTGAGGTCTCGTCCATGCCGACGGGCGCCATGGGGAAGTGGCCGATGTCGTTCACGCCGACGTACCAGGTCCGGTAGCCGCCGGGGTTTCCGCCGTAGTGGGACTCGATGTAGGTGAAGCGGCGGGCGCCGATCCAGGACCAGAAGTTGCCGGGGTTCTGGAGGGTGGCGAGCCGGGTCCTGCCCAGCTTGACCCGGGTGCCGTTCACGAGCAGCCGTGGGCGGAACCGCCGGCTGGTGGTGGTGATGCCGTAGATCTGCACGGCGTTCTCGGTCGACCAGGTGACGAGGTAGCCGAAGCGCCCGAGCTTCCAGGTCCGCTTGGTCAGTTCGACCGCGAGGTCCTTTTCGGGGACGGGGGTCTCGCCCTGGTACTGGTGGACGGTGAGGGAGTTCACCCACGCCGGCTCCCCGAAGAGCTCCTCCACGTAGTCGGGGCTGACCCACGGGGCGACCTTGCGGATCCGGGATATGACGTGGTGCCGGCGTCCGAAGGACGCGCGCCAGGCGGCGGTCACGGTCTTCGTCAGGGTGATGGTCGCGACGAGGGTGGCGGCAAGGGACCACACGTTCAGGGTGGTGCTGTACCAGGGCTCTTGTGCGAGGGGCATGGCGGAATCATGCAGGACAAGGGGTCGGGTCGGTATGGCTTTTGACCACCCATTCAGACCGGAAGCATATGCCGGAGTCATCACGGGGAACGCGTGAGCCGAAAAGAGAGGATTCCCAGGACAGGAGAGAGGTCGAGTGACTACCGTCGCCCATGAAGCGATGACGACGTGTCACGCCCACAGTTCCTTCCCCGGTCGGGCAACCGAATGGCGACCAGATGAAGGGAAGGTGGAGCGCCTGATGCCGGCCGACGGACCTCCGTGGTGGAGGAGGGTCTACGACTGGGTTCGGAGGAACCTGGACAGGATCCTGCTTCTCGGCTCAACCCTCGTCAACGCAGGCCAGTTGGCCGCTGTCCTGCTGGGGAAGAGCTCCGGATCCTGACCAGGTCCACCCACCGGGGCGCTCCTACGGGAGCGCCCCTCCTATGTGTGGACCCTACGGTCGAACTGTCGACCGAATCCACCCCAGTGCACCACTGAGTGCGCTGGCTTGTGACGCCAATCTACCCCTTCACCTTTGACATCGGACGGCCGAATCCAAAGTTCGAGGGGATTGCTCGCTCGGCGAATTCGTCCGCCGACAGCACATACGGATTTTGGTAGGTGGGTGAATTCGCGCGGAGCAATCACTTGATTCAGCAACTGCCTGCGAGTGTTTCCGCTGGTCAGCGGCCTACGAGTAGTCAGGCGGCGTGCCAGGTGCCGCGGAGGGCGGCGGTGGTGAAGCCGGGGCCGTAGGCGATGACGATGCCGGGGGTGCCGGTCTCGGGCGGGTCGGTGTGGGTGCGTTCGAGGACGCGGAGGGTGGAGACGCCGCCGAGGTTGCCTTCGTGGGCGAGGGTGGCGGTGGAGTGGCGGGTGTCGTGGTCGTCGAGCCCGAAGGCACGGGCGGTGTCCGTGATGATGCGGGGGCTGCCGGGGTGGATGGCGGCCCAGTCGACGGCGCGGTGGGGGCCGATCCAGTCGAGGACGGTGGGGAGCGCTTCGTCGGCGGCGCTCAAGGCTTCCTTGGTCGAGTCGAAGTGGAAGCCGTCGGAGCCGATCCGGCCGTTGTAGCGGCTGAGGCTGTCGGGCAGTACGTACTCGAGGGTGTCGTCGGGGCCGGCGACGTGGAAGGCGGGGCCGCCGAGGGGCTCGCTGGAGACGATGCAGGCGGCGGCGCTGTCACCGAACAGCGCCTTGTAGATCATCGCCTCGATCGAGGTGTCGGCGTGGTTGTAGACGCTGGAGATGACCTCGGCGGCGACGACGAGGACCTTGCTGCCGGGGCGGGCGGTGACGTAGTCGACGGCGCGGATGAGGGCCTGGGTGCCGCCGGCGCAGGCCATGGTCGTCAGGGCGATGCGGGAGATGGTGGGTCTCAGGCCGAGGGGGCCTATGAGGTGGATGTCGAGGTTGGGGACGGACCATCCGGTGGAGTGGGTGGTGATGATCGCGTCGATGTCGGCGTAGGAGCCGGGGGCGGGGCCGGGCGCGAGGCCGTAGGCGGTGAGGGCGCGCTTGGCGGAGCGGGTGGCCATGTCGAGGGCGTCGGCGAAGGCGGTGTTGGAGCGCTCCTCGATGGCGGCGCTGCCGGAGACGGTCGGCGCCGTGAGCGGCTGGGTGAAGTGGCGGCTCTCGATGCCGAGGTTGTTGATGGCGCGGGGGATGACGCGCAGCCGCGGGTGGTCGGGGTGGCGGCTGACGATGTCGTCGATGATCTCGGTGGTGGTGACCTTGTGGGCGGGCAGGGTGGTGAAGGGGCGGGAGATGTAGGGCACGCGTGTCCTCCGGCGCATGGGTGGTCGGCGTGGGGGGTCCGGACAACGTACGACACATCCGGTCCGTTTGGTCCCCCTGACCTGCGGTTCAGTCAGTCCGACGGGAACGGAGCATCGGCAGCCTGGTGTGCGCCTTCTTCTCCCCGGGGTGGTAGATCAGGATGATCAGCCGGGCGCCGGGCGCGGTCAGCGGCATGGCGGCGCACATGGTGACGTGGCCGGGGCCGTGCAGGGCGTGGTGGATGGGGCGTTCGTCGCCGTCGGGGTGAATGTGGGCACCGCCGGCCTCCCAGATGGGAGCGAGGTCGGGGTCGTCGGCGACGTCACGGGCGATCTGCTGAAGCGTTTCATCGTCGGGCCGTACGGCGAGCGCGGCACGCAACTGCGGCAGGACGAGCGGGGCCCACACGGTCTTCCATTCGAGGAGCATGTTGCGGGCGTCGTCGTCGAGGAGCATCCAGCGCATGGTGTTGGAGGGGACGCGGCCGCCGGGGAAGAGTTCAGCCCACTGCTCGTTGTAGGCGAGGAGGTCCCAGGAGGCGTCGGTGACGTAGGCCATGTGGGAGATGCCGTCGACGGCTTCCTGCCAGACGCCGGGGATGACGAGACCGGTCTCGGGGTTGAGAGGGAAGGGCGGGTCACCGATGCCGGCGTAGCGGCACAAGCTCCCCCACTCCTGCTCGTTCAGGCCGAAAAGCCTGCCGACCTGCTCGAGGTAGTCGATCGGTGGGCTGGGGTACTGGCCGGATTCGAGCCGGTAGTAGGTGTTCGGCTTGCGGCCAGTCAGTTCGTCGACCTGCTGCTGGGACAGGCCGGCAGCGCGCCGCCCAGGGCCGCTCGGACGTGTCAGGCCATGGTCGGCGGGCTCAATCAGGTCCCTCCGCTCACGGAGCAGTCCTTTGAGCGCCTTCTTGTTCATCTTCATCGCCGCTTTCCCCCCGTGCACCGTACACGCTCTCCGTGAGACAAATTAATAGCACTCTGTTTCTTAATAAAGATTGGGTGTGGAAACACCCCTGTTGAACGGTCAAGCTGTCCAGCGTGGACGCGCTGACCTGCCGGGAAGCGGGCGGAGCGGCCACAGTGCAACACCACAGGGCGCTCCCGCGAGCGACGGGCAGGGAATCCGTCAAATCCTCGTGTGGAATGCTCTGTTGCCCTCGTCGGGGCTCCGGCAGGGGCGTTGCCGGACGGTGCTGTATTCCGTGCGATGGTGCGGATTTCGCAGCTCGGCACCGTTCCGGTTCGCCACTCGCCGGGGCTTTGAGGGCTCCTGTGACTGCGGTCGGCGTCGACAATCGCCCCGATGTCGCGTCCTCGACGCTGGCCGTGCTACGGGTCAGGCGGTGCTTCCCCCGGTGCCGCTTGGCCGACCCCCGGGCCCCGGGCAGCCACCTCCACCCGCTGCCCGGGGCCTGCCCCTATCCGCCTGCGGGATCGGTGGCCGGCTGCTCGCCGACGAGTGCGGCCGCGAGGGCCTGGGCGTATGGATCGGCGTACGGGTCCTCACCGCGCTCGGCGGCCTGCCGGCGCCACTCCCCCACCAGGGCCCACGCCCGGTCCTTCGCCGCGCGCGCCACATGCTCCTGCCGGACCGGAGCCAGGCCCATCACGTCGACCGCGTCCCAGAACGCCTCAGCGGCCACGTCCGGGGTGTAGCCGGGCCCGTACGTCATCTCGCCGGTGGCAAGGTTCAGGGTGACCAACGGCTGTCCGCCTGGCCCGTGGATGGCGAGCGTGGGCTCCAGGGGCAGCGTCAGCATGGGGAAGCCCCCGACCATCAGCGGGCCTCCCGCCTGCAGACTGCGGCTGCTCTCGTTCGCCTGGGCCGGCTCGTCGTCGACGAGCTCGTGCTCGTCCCGGGGGAAGCCGCAGGTGTTGACGCCGTAGAACCGGGCGTTGCAGGGGCCGGGTCCTTCGTAGGTGTGGTGGGTGATCAGCCGGTGCTTCCCCTCCTGGCGGCGGACCGCGGCCAGGACCTGGATGGCGAGCGTCTCCGCCCACCCGCCCGGGACCATCGGCTGTCCGGCCGGCCAGGTCAGCTTCTGGACCTGCTGGAGGACGGCGGCGTACCGGGAGTCTCGTCGGGCGTCAGCTCGGGCGGAGGGGTTGAAGTCGCTGAGGGCGGCGTCGGCCACAGGGTCTCCTGGTCGTAGTACGGGCAGACCCAGTTGAGGGCGATGGTGGTCTGTCCGTCGAGCGGGTCGGGTGTGGGGGCGGCGAGCTGCTGCTCCAGAGCGCTGAGGCGGGCGCGGGTCTCAGGAGTCGTCACTGGCGCCCGCCTCGATCTGCTGGGCAACCTTCACGGCGTTGGCGACCCACCAGCGCAGGTGCCCGGTCCGGATGACCTGGTCGGTGGGAATGTCGTGCTGGAGTCCGAGGTCCCACAGGGCTTGGTCGCCGTTGCAGTCGATGTCGTTGTGGACGTGGCCTTCGTCGGTGTTCTCGCAGTTGACGCCGACGAGGACGGCGTACAGCCACGCGTCGGTCTTGTCCGCAGTCCAGTCCCGGGAGTCGAGCGTGATGCGCTGCCGGAGGGCTTCGAGGGACGTCTTGGCGCCGAGGAGCGCGGGGACGGCGAGGCTGTAGCCGAGCATCGCGGCACGGGCGACCTCGCGGGCTTCCTGGCTGTCGGTCTCGGCGTCCCACAGCCGGTCGTACAGCTCGGCGAGGGACTGCTCGGTGTGCTCGGCGAGCGGAGTGCGGTGCTCAGGGTCGGTGACCGGCGGCGCGGGCGGGAGGTCGCCGAGTTCGGTGAGGAGGTGCTCCTCCCACAGGGGTGCGACGAGCCCGTACCAACGCTGGGAAGGGGCTGCCCAGCCGCAGGGGCACGCGGCGGTCCACCGGCCGGACACCGTCTGTACTCGGCGGGCGTGGTGCGCGATGACGAGCTCGGCGTGGTCGGGGCAGACGTACCGGCCGTTGCGGGGGACGACGCTGCCGTTGCCGAGCTGACGCCATCCGTCGCCGGACCAAGACGGCTGGGCGGGCGGGTCACCGGCCATGCGGGCCATGGCGTCGAACTCGCGGAGGCAGCCGGGGATGAGGCAGTGCCGGAGCTGGGGCGCGTTGCGGTGGGCGTCGAGCTCGGCGTAGAGGGTCTCGAGCTGGTTCTCGGTGAGGTCGGCGAGGGGGGTGCGCGTCTCACGGTTCATGAGGCGGCTCCGGCCGGGAGGGTGGGGGTGGGCTCCCAGAACTGCACCTGGACGTCGTGAAGGACGTTCTCGGGCGGGGTCCACAGGCCGAGCGCTCCGGCAGTCGGCACGGGCCGGGGCAGAGGCCGGCAGTCGCGAAGAGTCCAGTGCCAGTGGTCATCCATGCCCCACGGCGTGCAGCAGTCGTCACTGGCCTTGTGGCAGGAGTCGAGGACTGCGGTTCCGATGATGGCGCTGCGGGCATCGGGCCACGTCTCGTGGGTGAAGTCGGAGGCGACGGCACCGGAGGCGTGAAGGTCCTTCGCGGCGTGGATCAGGATCGTGGTGCCGAGGTGGGCGGCAGGGATGGGCCGGGAGCGGTTCTCGGTGCGCTTCGTCCCCCAGACGATGGCGTCGGCGTATGGCTGCCGGATAGTCAGGGCGCGCATCACGTGCCTCCCTCGTCGGTGGCGTGCTTCCGGTAGGCGATCAGGGCCGAGGCCAGGGCGGACTGGTGGATGTCGGAGAACATGACGGCGGCGTGCTCGCCGAAGGCGTTCTGGGCGTCCTGGAGGGTGACCATGTAGGCGCCCCAGGCGGCTTCGAAGGAGTCGTTCTCTCGCTCGTCCTGGATGGCCGCGCGGTGCTCGGGGGTTAGCAGGGCTCGGCAGCCGGCGCAGGGGACGCCGTTGGGGTGGCCGGGGCTGCGGCAGGGGCGGGTGCCGTCGGGCTGGAGGTCGTGCTGCTCGACGGGATGGCTGCACGCCCAGCAGTGAGTCGGCGGCTGTTCGGTCACGGGGTGGGCTCCTCGGTGTCGGTGGTGCTGCGGAAGCGGAGGGCGGGGGCGCGTTCCGGGGGCCTCGGGTCGTTGCGGCGGCGCCAGATGTCGTACGAGACGCGGGGGCGGACGAGGACGTGGGCCGCGATGGTGAGCACGGCCTGGGGCTTCGATTCGGTCCAGGCGCCCATGAAGGTGAAACGGCGCCAGACCCAGGTGTCGAGCAGGTCCCAGGGGCGGACGCGGCCGAGGACGTAGCCGGCGGCCAGGGAGGTGACCGCGATGGCGGTGGTCAGCAAGGCCATTCCTCCCGGCGGGGTTCCCACTTCGGGCAGTGGGTGGCGGGCCGGTGCCCGGGGATGTCGTTCCCGGCGCCGCAGGACTCGGGGTAGACGTTGCAGCCACAGGAGCGGCCGGGGATGCATTGGTCGCCGTCGCCGGCGGGTTCGTAGTGGGTGCAGGTCTTGCAGGTGCGGACGGCGGGGTTCTTCCAGCAGCGGCCGATGTGCGCGATGGCGGCGGTCTTCTTGCTGCGGGTGGCCCGGCAGTGGGGGCACTGATAGCGGGTGACCTGAATGGTGAGGGGTTCCTCGGCGGGGATCACCGGGGCGGGGGCCGACATGTCGGGCGTCGGCGGCCTGCTGAAGGGGGCAAGGCCAAGGTCGGCCGTCACTGCTGGACCTCCTGGGTGGGGATGCGGTCGAGGAGGCCGGTGGCGGCGTTCAGGGCGGCGTCGGCGACGGTGCGGCAGTCCTCGGCGGGGCGCCAGCAGTTGAGGGCGTTGAGGGCCGTGCTGACGGCGTTGGCGGCGAGGGCGCGCTGCTGTTCGGTGAGCTGGTCCCAGATGGCTTCGGTGGCGCCGTTGTGGCCGTGGATGGCGAGGGCGTCGTCGAGGGAGTTCCAGTGGACGGTGGAGGGGCGGGGGCCGCGCCAACGGATGGTGACGGTGCCGTCGGGCCACTGGATGCCGTCGGCGATGTGGCCGAGGCCGGAGACGCCGGAGATGTCGGTGTGGCGCTGGAGTCGGAAGACGCGGGGTGCGGGGGTGGTGTCGGCCATGGGGGCCTCCGGGGGGGGAAGGGGAGGTGGGTCTAGGGTCGCGCGGTTCGGCGCGGTTGGTGCCCCTGCTCGGGGGCCTCCCACCCTACCCCCCTATCTATTGCGTACGCAATAGATAGGGGGGTAGGGGTTCACCCGAACGAGACAGTCCCGATGTGACCTGCGTCCTAGGACGAGTAGGCTCGCGCGAATGGAGGGAGCGCGGCGACCCAAAGGCCCCGCAGCGCAACGCCTTCCCACTCCTACGCTGCCGCCATGACAGAGAACATGCAGGTCGTAAGGCTGCGCCTGAGCTACTTCGACGACTTCACCACCGTGGCCGGCCTCCTGCGGGACTCCGGCGCCCGCCGCACCGACTCACGCGAGTTCGTCCTCGACCGGCCGATGACACCGGCTCAAGTCGTCGCCCTGTTCCAGCTCATGGAACACAGCCGTCAGGACCACGGCTTCCTGACCGTGGTCACGCCACGACTGCCCAACGGGGCGTACTGGGAGAGGCACCACGAGCTGGACGCGTGGTGGGGAACCGTGAACAAGAAGCCGTGGCTGGCGGAATCGGCGCCTGAGGACAACCCCGTGGGCTGATTTCCTGCTGGGCGACGAGGCGCCCGCCCGGTGCAACGTGCGAGGCTTCCCGGGCGGGCTCTGTTCTCATCGTGCGCCCGGTCGCCGTCTGCCGCGCGCTCGGGAGACCGTTTCTGCGGTGAATCTCCTCCCCCGGACGGCTGACGCCGGTGCGCGGAACCGTGCGCCGCGGGACGGCGTGCCGCTATCTGTCGTCCGTGATCAAGAAGTTCCTGCGCGCTGCCGCGCTCTCTCTCGTCCTGTCCCCGCTCACCCTCCCGTCCGCGGCCACTGCTGCCACGCCATCGGCCCCCGCGGCCGCGGAAGTGCTGACCCTCGCCGACGCCGTCAAGCAGATCCCCGTGGCCGACGAGTCCAGGGACGGCTACACCCGTGACAAGTTCAGGCACTGGAACGCCGGCCTGGATCCGGCTGACGGCTGCAACACGCGGGCCGAGGTGCTCCTGTCGGAGGCGGTCGTGGCGCCGGAGGTGGCGGCCGGCTGCAAGCTGTCCGGGGGCCTGTGGGTGTCGTACTACGACGGCCAGGAGGTCAACGACCCGGCCAAGCTCGACATCGACCACATGGTCCCGCTCGCCGAGGCCTGGGATTCGGGCGCCAGTTCGTGGACGCCGGCGCGGCGGGAGGCGTACGCCAACGACCAGGGCGCGGCCGCCTCACTCGTCGCGGTCACCGCGCGGACGAACCGGTCGAAGGCCGATCAGGATCCGGCGCAGTGGATGCCGCCGCTGCCCGACGCGCACTGTCGGTACGTCGGTGAGTGGACCGCGACGAAGCTCCGCTGGGGCCTGGCCGCGGACCGGGACGAGGTACAGGCGCTCGTGGTGTACGCGGATGCCTGCGAGTCGACCGTCGTGCACTACACGCCCGCGCCGTAGCCGCAGGGCCCGGAAACGCGCGGTGCCCTCACACAGGGGAGTGAGGGCACCGGACAGGCACACCAGCTTGACCAGTCGACAGGCCCATCCACGGCTCACCGTAGCGGTGTGGCGACCTCCTCGGGGAACTCGTTCACGCCCTGGAGGTACCGCTCAAACGCCAGAGCGATCGGGGAGTCGGACGTCGGTCAGTCGACCTCGACGTAGGTGACGATGAGGATGCTGCCGAGCGCGGTCGCATAGAAGATCACGCGGATGCCGTCGTGCTGGTAGTCGCGCAGGGCCGACGCGGTCGCGTGCTGTTTGACGGCGCCGGGGTCGGCCGCGATCACGTTCAGGGTGTCGTCCAAGGCCGCGGTCTGGCTCGCGGAGAGCAGGCGGACCTGGGTCTCGGCAGGCTCGATGAAGACGATGCGGGGCCGGCGGCCGCGGTGGTGCTTAGGCAACGTCGCTGGCCTCGTCCCGCTCGGGCAGACCCTTCTCCGCGCGGATGTCGTCCCAGTCCCGGCACCGGTCCAGGTCGATGCCCTCGGCCGCGAGGTTCTCAAGGACGTACGCGAGCGCCGGGTTCCCGGGGAACTCGGCACGGGCTGCGTCGCGGAGCTCGCGCTGCTCAGCCTCGTTGAAGGTCAGGTTCGCCACGACGGGCCCCCTCGTTGGTCGGGTACGCCCCTGAGGCTAGCGCAGCGCCAGGAGCACGGGGTCTGATCTGTCTGAACCTGTCATGAGCCCCCTGGCCGTACGGCTGAGACCGGGGCACTCTCCGGCTCCCCTGCATCTGACTGCTTCTGCTCTGAGTAGTGCCGCCACACGAACCACTTCTCCTTGGCCTTCCGCCATAGCTGCCACCAGGCAGCGCCATAGGCTAGATCCCTGCGGACGGAGTCAATGAAGAGGGCCTTCTTCTTCAGGTAGAGGGCCCCGGCCTTGCTGAATGCTTCTGGCTCCAGGTCAACGTTGGGAAACGACTGAGCCGCAGCTTCGGCCTGGTCAATCACGTAGTCCGGGGCACATACCCGGATCCCGTCCAGAGCAGCAAGCACTTCGTTCCCGGCATGCCTCGTATCGGGAAGAACCTCTTGAATGTGGGGTTCTGCCGCCTCCCCGCCCTCGTGATGCATCCTGTTGATCGTTCCCACCAGCACCACAAAGTGCGCGGCAGCATCGAGGAACCGTCGGTAGGCCTGCGCTCGGTCTTCGGCGCTACCTACTCGCACAACTCCGATGGGCCGGTACCGACCGACCGCCGCACTGATCGCGCTGCCAGCCGCGCGAGTTGCGCCTGGCACCAAAGGGGATATGTCCATGCTGCGTTATAGCAGGGCCACGACAAGGCTGGCCGCGCTGCCGGTCGTCCGTGGCAGGATCCGCCGTATGAGTGAGTGGGTGAGCGCCCTGATCGGCGCAGGGGCGGCCGTTGTCGGCGGCATCGCTACAGGCTGGTTCACGAGGAACGCCGGTCACAAACAAGCCGCGGCGGCCGAGCACGCGGGTAATCGGCAGGCCGACGCGGTGATATCGACTGTGCAGGACACTCTCAACGAGCAGCGGCGGGTCCGGGCAGAGGAACAGCGCCGGCAAACCTACGCCCAGGTACTCGTCGCTGGATCCGCGTACCAGCTGAACCGGCGAGAAACCGCTGCGATGGAGCAGGCAGTCGCGCTGGTTGAGCTGGAAGGGCCGCTTGAAGTTGCGGAGGCCGCGATCCGCTACAGGAACTCCATCTTTGAAGGACACGAGGACCCCAACGCGCCCTCCTCCCTCGAGAACTTCTCCAACGCCCATGCTGCGTTCATCCGGGCTGCCCAGGACGCCATCAGGAACGCGTAGAGCACGCGTACGTGGGGGTGGTGGTCTCGACAAGCAAGGGCCGAGACCACCACCCCCACGCTGTTGCCCGGCTCAGCTCGCCAAGTGGTCGAGGATGCGCGGGCCGAGGTCGGTGACGTCGCCGGCACCCATGGTGAGGACGAAGTCGCTCGGCTTGACCATTCCCGCGATGACCTCGGGGACGGTCTCCTTGTCGTGGACGGCCGTCACCGCGGCACCGGCCCGCTCGGCGGCGGCGATGATCAGCTCGCTG
>NZ_JBIRQU010000020.1:0-112767 GCF_044333355.1 Streptomyces sp. NPDC021012 | reverse complement strand
CCCGCGGAGCGGGATAGGACCCGGCAAGCCGGGTCCTAGAGAACGCAGCGCGCAAGCGCGCTGCGTATTCCCGCGCAAGCGCGGGAATAGAATTCCGCAAGCGGAATTCTTGAAGTTGGTTAATTCGCGCAAGCGCGAATTGTGAACACCCGCGCAAGCGCGGGTGTCGAGGCTGGCGGTAGGGGAGGGTGTCCGGGTGCGGGCTTGTGCGGGTGTGGGGAAACTGCCCGGTATCTTGATGAATCGTCAGCCTGACGGGGTGTCGGCACTATCGCAGTGAAGGGCTCCGCTGCGCTCCGCCCGAACCCCCTACCCCACCCTTGAAGTCACGCTGAAACCTTGAGAGGCACCCCACCAAGGGCGTGGGTGACTCAACGATACGGGACGCTATATGACGGCGCATCACCTCAAGGGCAGAAGCCGTATCGAGAATGATGCATCACAACTACAAGCTGTGTAGCAACTGGATCCTCACCCCACCACCCCCGATCCTCCTGAAAAGACACCTGCACATCCACAACCAGCCCACCCGAAAAACCCTCAGCCACAGAACAGAAACCCCCGACAACAGAACGCCAAAACCCCACAGGCGGAGACACAGGAGCTGTACGGCCCCCAGGGCCGCACAGCGAAACCACCCCCTGGCATCAACCACGCCTCCCTGCTTGTAACTGTCACGGCCTGCACCACCCGAGACTCAGCAACGCTCATGCTGTCCACCACCCGCACCACTCCCACCCAGCCGCACGCGAAGCAAGCCCAGCCACACCCCCGACACCCAGACACCACAGAAAGCCACCCACAAACCCCACACAGCCGCAGACCTGTTGGGGCCCCGAAACACCCGGGGAAGGCCCTGAGGGGCCGACAGGGGCCCCTACGCGGACGCAGCGAGCGACACGCACCAAGTGGCGGCAACAAACCGAGACAACCGGACTGCCGGCGCGCCCTCAGCCGTCCATGGTTGATGCCGTCACTAGCAAAGAGAAGTACCCCAAGCCCGAACCCGGGGGCACCCTCGCGCGCGTGCGTCTTAAGGAAAAGAGGGCCCTCACGAAAAACATGCCCTGACCTGGGGTTTTACGGAACGCGATGTGTCAGCGCTGACACATCGACCTGCGGAAATGTGTCCGTGGTGCCACAGCGACACCCGTATTTGCCAACTCTGCTTGTACAAACGCGAAACGCTGCTGCTGAGGGATGGATCCAAGGAGCGCCAGGAGGACGCCCGCCGCTGCACCGGCCTGCTGGCAGCTGAGAGCAGATCCCACGGCGTGGCGGTGCTTGAGAACGGAGCGGAGAGCCGGTATCACGCGCGCGCGCTCTAGAAAGAAGAGTCGCATGTTTCCGCAGGTCAGAGCTTTGTGGGCCGAAAGATATGTCAGCCCTGGACTGACATATCTCGGTCGGGGTGTCAGCCGGTCCTGACTCAACCACATCGTTTCGTGGCACTACTGCCACGAAACTCGGGGCGGTGTGTCAGTCGGCACTCGGCATCGACTCGGAGGGCGAAGGTCAGTCCAGGGCTGACGTACGGGTGACTTTCGTGTCGGTGCTGCCGCGTTTTGGTGGCAGTACTGCCACGGTTCTCCGCTATGGTTCTGGCATCACGATGATCAAGGAGGCGGCGACCCCATGAGCTCAGGGCCCCTGGACGGCAGTGCAGCACCGAAGCTGCCCGGCGCCCCGTCCCGTCGTCGGCGGCGTCCGAAGCCGCCGCCCACTGCCTACAACCGGTCTTCCGGCTCCACCATTGAGCTGCCCGTCGGTCATGCGGCCCAGGTGTTCCCGGTTGGCTCCAGCACGGGGTTCATCGGGGAGGCGTTCTCCATGGACAGTCTGGAGTTCATGCGCTGGGCTGCTGTCCGGTACGACAGCGACCGGTTCGTGCTCGTGGTGCTGTTCCACCTGATGGGCTCGCAGAAGCCCGGCGGGCTGATCGAGGCCAAACACGAGGATGTCGCCGAGGCCCTCGGTTACAGCCGGTCTCACATCAGCCGCGTGTTCAACGTTCTGGAGACCGACGGCGCGCTGCGCCGGGTGCAGCGTGGCCTCTACCAGCTCAACCCGGCCGCGTCGCTCAGGGGCGGGCTCAGAGAGCCGCAGAAGGGCGAGAAGAAGCGGTCCAGGGCGGGTACGGGCGACAGGGTGGAGCAGCTGGACCTGTTGCGCGAGATCATGGAGGACCCGGACGCACCTGAAGCGTTCCGGGCGATGGCCGCTCCTGGCGCGAAACTGGAAGTCGGCAAGAAGTCGGATGGGGAAGGGAAGGCGTCATGACGTCCGCTGCCGAGGAATGGGTTCCGCGCCGCAACGTGCTGTGGGGCAGCTTCAACGGTCTCGCGTACGTGCCGCGGCTGCCTCCCACCGCGTACACCCTGCTGCTGCACATGATGACCGAGCAGGAGCCGGGCGGCCTGGTCGTCGCCACGCACGACGAACTCGCGGCCGGCCTCGCCATGGAGCGCGGAATGATCAGCCGCGCCATGCCGCACCTGGTCGCCGCCCGGCTCGTCACAGTGGTCCGCCGCGGGCGCTTCCAGCTGCACCCGATGATCGCCGCCTTCAACGACCCCCGCGAGCAGCAGCGAGCCGTCAAAGCCCTGCCCCAGGAGATGCGCCTGGACTCCGGTGACTTCGAGGACGAGTACGAGCGCCGGTTCCAGCTGCACCTGGACGAGAAGGCTCGCAAGGCCGAAGCCAAGGCCAAGAGCAACGTCACCCCCATCGCCAGGACGGCTCGCCTCAAGCGCGTCCGCTGACCGCGACTGGCTTCACCGGTACGGCGCCGCACCCCCCCTTGGTGCGGCGCCGTACGTGTGCCTCGACTTCGGGGTTCGGCCGGGTCGGGGCGGGGCGGGTTTTTCTGGGGTGTTTTTGGGTTTTTAGAATTCGACGTCGATGTAGTCGATGTCGTTGATTTCTACTTCTGAGAGGTCTGTGGCGCGGGTTCCGGCGTTTTGGAAATAGGTTTCTTTGAGGCCTTCGGCGATGATTTGGCGCATCTGCTGGTCGGTGGCGCCTTGGTTGTCGGCGTCGAAGAGGCGGCGGGCGTAGGGAGGGGGGAGGTGGACGGTGAGGCGGCGGAAGCGGCCGTCGTCGGTGGTGCCGATGGCGGCGGTGTAGCCGAAGCGGGCGCGGGTTTCGACGGTGATGCCGGTGGTGGTGGCGGCTTGGTTGCGTCGGCGTTTGCGGACTTGGGGCTGCCAGCGGGCTCGTACGGCTGCGTCGATGCGGGCGGCGATGTCCTTGGGGGGGTGTTTTCTCGTTCCGCGCCGGTAGCGGTTCACGGAGTCGGCGGTGACGCCGATCTCCTGGGCCACCGCCTTTGCGGTGCCCAGGTGTTTGATCAGGAAGTTCACCCGGGCCTGGAGGCTCTTGGGCGGTTGCTTGGTGAAGTGCTCCTGGTCGGCGCGTTGCAGGGCGTCGTCGATGTCTCCCACGGTGTGTCAGCTGCTTTCTTCGAGGGGCGGGTGGGGGGTGGCCATGGGCTACTCGCCGTCGTCGAAGACGGCGTCGTGGCCGTCGCCCTTGATGTGGCGGGCGGGGTTGTAGCCCTGTTCCATCAGGTCGACCGCCCACAGCAGGGGCTGGACGCCTTCGAGTTTGGCGAGGCCGGGAGTGGGGCCGAGGCGGAAGCCGCCGGGGATCGGCTTGCCGGATGCGGCGTAGGGCAGGAAGTCCAGCGGGCTCGCGCTCGGTGAGGGGTAGACGACGCAGTCGGAGAGCACGGCGAGGGGGTACATGCCTGTCATGCGGGACATGTTGAGGAGCTTGCGGTGCATGTTGACGCGTGCCTTGCTGATCACGGCGTTGCGGATCCAGGGGGACCACGTCGGGCGTTGCATGGCCGGCCAGGGCTCGCCGTCCTTGTAGCCCTTGCCCTGGGGGCCTTCGAAGAGCTTGCCGATGCCGCCCTTGACCGTGCCCTTGATCGCCGCGAGTACGGCGGCCATGGCCGGGTCGGCTTGCTTGTGCCGTTCCATCGCGGCCAGGAACTCGGCGTCGGTGAGGTCCTTGGTGACGCCCAGGTCGGCGAGGGTGTCGACGTAGGCGTTCTTGAGGCGGTCGTGCCACGGGTCCAGGTACGCGCCGGTCTCGCGGCGCAGGTACGCCTCCAGGATCTCGACGTTGTGGCCGAGTTCCTGGGCGTAGGCGACGGTGTGGGTCTGGTACCAGGCCGGTCCGGTCGGGCGCTCGCCGGTGGGGGTGAACGGGCTGGGCAGGCGGGGGTCCAGCTCGATGTGGCTGAGGTCGACCAGCCAGCAGCCGGGGACCTTCGGGTAGAAGTGGGGGGCCACGAAGTGCTCGGGTTCCGACAGGCCGACCATCAGGCGGGCGGAGGCCGCGAGGAAGGCGGTGTTGAGGTCCAGGCCGACGGCGTAGGGCAGTGCGGCTTCCTCGCCGGTGAGGAGGTCGACGTCGCGGGTCCACTGGTAGGCCTCCTCGTTGAGGAAGCCGCCCTTCCAGCCGGTGGCTGCCACCACGGGGTGTTCGGGGCGGGCTTCCGGGGGTGCCGGAGCCAGTGGTTCGGTGCCGAGGCTGCCCGGGTTGTGGCTGGAGACCCAGTTGCCGGTTTGTTCGTCTCGTACCGGGCGGGTCGGCGGGCGCAGGGCGGTCATCAGTTCCAGGCCGGTGACCGCCGTGCTGCCGCGTGGGGTGGTGACGCGCTGGGCGTATGTGCCCAGGACGCGGGCGATGTCGGCAGGTTCCATGTGGGTGACGCCGGGCCAGGAGCGGGTGTCGAGGGCGTCCCAGGGCAGGATGGCGAGCTGTACGCACTGGCGCTGGGCGCCTTGGGCCTTGCGGTAGACGCGGGCCCAGGGGCCGAAGCCGCGTTGGGTGAGCTGCCACTTCGCCTTGGTGATCTGCTTGACGACCGGATGGTCCTCCGCGAGGCGCAGGCCCCGGCGGTCTTCCAGGTGTTCGGGCAGTCCGAACTTCACGGCCGCGGAGGCGGTGAGGACGATCAGCGGGTCGGAGTCCTTGCCGTTGCGGTGCAGCTTCGGCGCGCCGAGCCCGGACTCGGCCAGGGTCCATTCCACCAGTTCCACGATCGTGGTCGCCGGGCAGTCCAGCACGATGCCGTCGACACCGTATGCGGAGCCGTCGCCGTCCAGGACGGCCAGCGGGCCGTGCGGGAAGCGCGGGTCGAGGACGGGCGCGGTGGTCTTCCTCGCCGCTGGGCGCCGCGACGGTGTCTCCGGGCGAGCGGCGGGCGCGGCGGCGGGTGCGGGTGCGGCGGTGGGTGCTTGTGCCTGCGGGGTGGGCGCGGCCGGTGTCTGCGGCTCCGGCGTGGGTTCGGGGGCGGGGGAGGACGTGGCGGGTGGGGCGGCGGGGCCGTGGGCGGGGAACTTTGCCGCCCAGCCGTTCAGGAGCCGCTGGTAGGCCGAGAGGCGTGGCTCCTTCGGCTCGCTCCTGCCGTTCTCCCAGTTCTTGATGCTCTGCGTCGAGGTCTTCAGTGCGACCGCGAGGCGGGCCTGGGTGATGCCGGCGGCCTCGCGCAGCCGGGCGCGTTCGGCCGGGGGCGGGAGCTGTGGCTCCTCTTCCAGGAGTGCGTCCACGGACGCGAACAGCTCTTCTTCGGATGCCATGTCACTACCTCCAGCCTGGACGATAGCAGACTTTATCCCTTGATTTTACTCGAATATTTAACCCGCACAGAGGTCTTCGGTGTGGGCGTCGCGCTCGGCGGGTTATCACGGCGTGATAGGTCCGCCGCGTGATGGGTCCTCGGCGTCCGGAGGCGGGTCTGGACGGGTGAGGGGTTATCACGGCGTGATAACCCGGGGAGAGTTCGTAAGTTTGCTAACGCGTCAATGGCGGAAATTGATCTAGTTCGTTAGTAGAGTGACGTCCATGACGTCACCTGACACGGGCGGCGACCGGGAGAAGGTCGTCACCAAACTCACCAGCACCCTTCGGCAGGACCTCAAGGTTCGTGCCGCGCTCCACGGCCTCGACATGCAGGACGCCGTCGAAGCGGGCATCACCGCCTGGCGGGCCCTGGGTTCGAACCCTGCGGCCGTCGACACCGGCGGCGCGGAGACCTACTCCACCTTCCTTCCCGCGGGTCTGTGGGACGGCTTCCGCGACGACTGCAAGAACCGCGGGGTCTCGCTCACCCAGGGCATCGCCCAGGCCGTCAGCATCTGGCTCGACACCAACCCTGTTCCCGAGGTCAAGCGTCCCGCGATGGTCCGGCGCATCGTCGTCTGCAACCAGAAGGGCGGGGTCGGCAAGACCGCCATCACGGCCGGCCTCGGCGAAGCACTCGCCGAGGACCCTGCCGCGCTCGTGCCGGTGCGTGTCTCCAAGCACTTCGCCGCGCTGCTCGAAGAAGAGGACCGGCCGGAGGACCCGCTCGCTCTGGAGGACCTCCCCGGTCTCGGTCAGCGGGTCCTCCTCGTCGACTTCGACCCGCAGGGCCACCTCACCCGGCAGCTCGGGCACGAGCTGCTTCCGATGGGGGGCGACTCGCTCACCAACCACATGGCCGGTGACGGCAAGGGGAAGCTGAGCGACCTCGTCGTCACCGTCGACGAAGACCGTTTCGGCGACAGGCTCCACCTCCTGCCCGCCTGCACCGACGCCTTCCTCCTCGACGTCCGCATCGCCTCCGTCCGTGCCAGGGAAGCCGCGCTCGAGCGCGCCCTGCGCTCCGTCGAAGCCGATTACGACGTCGTACTCATCGACTGCCCGCCGAGCCTCGGCATCAGCATGGACGCCGCCCTGTACTTCGGGCGGCGCAGGGACAACGAGGACACCGGGAACTCCGGTGCGCTCATCGTCGTCCAGGCCGAGGACAGCAGTGCCGACGCCTACGGTCTGCTCACCTCCCAGATCGAGGACATGCGGAGCGACCTCGCCCTGGACATGGACTACCTCGGCCTCGTGGTGAACCACTACGACGCCCGCCGCGGTTACATCGCCACCTCGTCGCTCCAGGCGTGGATGGACATCAAGGACCCCCGGGTCGTCGGCGTCGTCGGCGACCTGAAGGAGCAGAAGGAAGCCGTCCGGGCCAAGCGCCCCCTGCTCGCCTACGCCCCCCGGTGCGAGCAGTCCATCGCCATCCGCGCTCTCGCCCGGGAGATCAGCAAGTGAGCAAGGCCAAGAACCTCGGCGTCGGCGCCTCTTTCGCGCAGGCCCGTCCGATCAGTGCCCGCCGCGCCGCGATCGGTGCCGCCACGACCGCACCCACCGCGGGAGTGCCCGACCCCACCGAGCTCCCGCTCGACCTCATCAGCCAGAACCCCGACAACCCGCGCGAGGAACTCCGCGACCTCGAGGGCCTGGCCGACAGCATTCGCGAGATCGGCCTCGTCAACTCCATCACCGTCGCCACCGTCGACGCCTACCTGGCCGAGCGGCCCGAAAGGGTGGCGGAACTCGACGAGGGCACCCGCTACATCGTCGTCGACGGCCATCGCCGCCTCGAAGCCGCCCGCATCGCCGGCGCGAGCACGATCCGTGTCAGCGTCAACAACAAGCTCGTCGCCACCGACGAAGCCCTCCTGGAAGCCGCGTTCGTCGCCAACATCCAGCGCGACGACATGAACCCCATCGAGCAGGCACACGCCCTCAAGAGCCTCGTCCAGTTCTACGGTTCCCAGAACAAGGCCGCCAAGAGGCTCGGCATCGGGCAGTCCACCATCTCCTCCAAGCTGTCCATCCTCGACCTCGCCCCGGCCCTCCAGGCCGACCTCGTCGAAGGACGCCGGACGATCGAGCACGTCCGCAACCTGTCCAAGCTGTCCCCCGAGGAGCAGCGGGCCAAGGCCGACGCGCGGGCCGAGGCCGCCAGCAGGAAGGGCACGGCCACGCGCGACCTATCACGCCGTGATAACCCCGGCGCCGGGACTTCCCGGGTAGACGGAACAGGGACCGACCTATCACGCCGTGATAACCCCAGCGCCGGGACTTCCCGGGCGGACGGAACAGGGACCGACCTATCACGCCGTGATAACCCCAGCGCCGGGACTTCCCGGGCGGACGGAACGGGAGCCGACCTATCACGCCGTGATAACCCCGGCGCCCGGGATGACGTTCCGGGGCAGAGGGACGGCTCGGATCCTCTGGGGGTCGCCGCCTCCGATGCCGGCCAGGGCCTTCAGGTTCCGTGGCACGACGGAGCGGCTCTGATGGACACCGCCTTCGACCGGTTGGACGCGGACCAGCGAAGCGAGTTCATCCTGCGGTACTTCCGGCGCAGTCAGGGAGTCGAGGCCGTCATCGCGGACATGAGGGGGAACCTCCCTCCGCAGGCACGCTCCTCGCTCGCGGCCATCCTCCAGCGGGTCTCCGCCGGTCTTCTGGACGACGCGTAGCAGCCTGGCAAGAAGGCCCCTGCTCTCCGCTTTCACGGCGGTGGGCAGGGGCCTTCGTGCTGTCGTGTCGCCGGGCTGCGAAATCCGCACATATGAAGGTGCCTGACCGGGCCCGGGGTCCATAGCGTGGTGAAAGCGTCACGCAGGAGTCACCGACTGGAACCCGGACAAGGAGCCCCACCCATGTACCTCGCGCACGGAGCGCATGGAGCACAAGGAGCGGCTGGCATGGCTGGTATGGCCGGCATGCCCGGCGCGCATGCGGGCCACAACATGGGAGGGGCGGCCGTCTCGACCCTCGACACGGTGGGTGCCGTCCTGTTCATCGGATGGACCGTGGCGATGTGGCTGGCCGTCGTCGTGCTGGCCTACGCGAACCGAGGGCCGGTCCGGCCGTGGCTCTACAAGACCGCGGTCGGCCTCATCGGTCTCGGCGTGGTCGGGCAGCTCGGCCACTTCCAGGAGCACGTGTCGCAGGCCGGCTACTGGGTGGCGAACCCGTACTCTCCCGCGTGGATGACCCCCTGGGCGATGAGCCTCGCGCGGGGCATGGGGCAGATCGACCCGACCAAGCCCTCGCTGGGCATGGAGATCCTGCACCTCACCGGCAACTTCATCTTCCTCGCGGGCCTCGTCGGCATCGTCCTGATCACCAAGCGGGCGACCGGGCACCTCAAGTCCCGCAAGTGGGCCAAGATGGGCGTCTGGATGCAGGGCATCCACGGCATCGAGCACATCGTGCTGACCGTGTCCGTCGCGCTGGGCGCCAGCCGGGCGATCGGTCTGTCCACGTGGTTCGGCCTGATCGACCCGGGGCCGGCGCTGGTGACGTACCGGGTGTGGTGGCACTTCGTCGCCAACCTGATCGGCACGGGCATCCTCGCCATCTCTCTCTACCACCTGCGCAAGGAGAAGCGCGCGGTCAAGGACGGTTACGCCCCCGAGGCGCAGTCGGAGAAGCCCGCCGACGTCCTGTCCTGCGATCTGCTCCCGGTCTCCGAGGAAGACGGCGTGCGGTCGCCCGCGCTGGCGGGCCGCTCGTAGCGAGCCGCTGAACCGCGATGTGTGGGGGCCGTGTGGTGCACGGCCCCCACGTCCGTCTTCGTCATGAGCGGGCCTCGCTCGTCCCGGACGTCGCGAACGCGGGGACCGGGGCGGCGATCCTGCCGGCCCGGGCGAGGCGCCGCAGGGCGGACAGGAGGCTGTCACCGAGTACGGTGCCGACGACCAGGCTCTCGGCCCGGTTCCGGTCCCCGTCGCAGGAGCGCAGGACCTCCTCGTCGACTGCCGCGATCCTCTCGGCGGCCTCCGCGTAGTCGCCGAGCCGATCGGCGAACCGCTCCTGGCCCAGCTCGCACAGGACGTCCAGCAACTCCACGACCGCGGCGAACTCCGGGCCGTCCACCGGTGCGCTCCACCCCTGGCGCTCGGTGAGGGAGCGGACCGTCGCGACGGTCCGCGGGTCCGCCACGAGCGGGGCGAGCGGTCCGGCGAAGGGACCGCCGGCCGTCATCGTCTCCGGGGCGAAGACCCCGTCGGGATCGTCCAGGGAGGTCACGATGGAGCGGATCCTGGAGACGGTCAGG
The DNA here is from genome assembly GCF_044333355.1 of Streptomyces sp. NPDC021012. Lineage (NCBI taxonomy): Bacteria > Bacillati > Actinomycetota > Actinomycetes > Kitasatosporales > Streptomycetaceae > Streptomyces > Streptomyces sp. NPDC021012. Next base: position 102,851 of record NZ_JBIRQU010000020.1, on the reverse strand, counting down.
CCGCCGATGTCCATGAGGGCGCGGATCAGGCGGAGCCTGTGGACGTGGTCCTCGGTGTAGCGGGCCTGGTTGCTGCTGGTGAGCAGGCCGGAGGGAAGCAGTCCCTCGCGGATGTAGTACTTGATCGTGGCGGTGGACACGCCACTGGCACGGCTGAGTTCCGCGATGCGCATGCTGCGTGCTCCTAGAGGTGCGGGGCCGGTCGTGCGCCGGTGGGGGCGGGCTCGGGTCGGGCCTGCTGGGCCTCCGATTCGACGCGGCACCGCCAGCACAGGCCTCGCGGTGCGGGGCGGCCGCACGTTCCGCCGCGGCCCTGGCAGCCGATGCCGATCACAGGGGCGGACTCGGGGTCCGGTACGGCTGCCGGACGCGGACGGAGGCCCGTGTCTCCGGGGAGGTGGGGCCCGTCGCAGTCCGGGCAGCACTCCACGATCCGCACGACGGTCGCCTCGGGACGATCCTCGGGACCAGCCTCTGGATGAGCCTCGGGGGCGCCCTGCAGGCCGGCTTCAGAGGCCGGAGCGGTCGCCGGGGCGGTCTCCGGGGCCGTCTCCGGGGCGGCGGTCTCCCTCCGGGCTTCCGCCCGCTCCCTGCGCGCTTCACGGCACGCCCGGCACTCCTCGCCGGTCGACCAGAGCGTTCCCGATTCGCAGTCGGGGTTGGCGCAGCCCCAGCGGGGGAGTGCGACCCCCAGCAGCCAGCGGCCGGGGTCCCGGATGTCGTCGACGAGGGTCTGGGCGAGGCGGCAGGTGAGGCGGTTCTTCAGGCGCTGGACCTCGGTGCCGTCTTCGAGCTGGCGGCTGATCTCCTGGCCGATGCGCCGCTGCATGTAGGTGTTGATCTCGGGCAGCAGGAACCGGACCGGTGCCAGGACGGTGTGGAGTCGTGCGCTGAAGGTCAGTTCGGGTCCCCGGTAGGCGTTCGCCCCGGTGCCGGGAGGCGTGGAGGAGAAGGTGGGGTTCTCGTTGCCCGCGCGCAGCGCGTGATCACCCGGTGTCTCGACGGGGGGCGGTGTCGAGTCGAGGTTTTCCACAGCTTCATCTACCTGTAGTTCGCCTACGGCGGGTGAGAAAGACTTGTTGTTCTCCTCATGTCGGTCAATCCTCACGTCTTCCTCATACGCGAGCGAACGATCATCAGGTCGGGGACCCGATCGGTCATTGACGCCGGAAGACGGGATGACCTGCTGATCGTGGACGAGGAAGAGGTGGCGTCCCTGGGATCCGGCCCGGCGCTGGACGCTGATCCAGCCGGATTCCGCCAGTTCGTCGACGATGCGGCCCGCCGCGTCGACGGTGAGGGTCTGGCCGGCGCGTCGACCGGAGTGATGGCGCAGGAAGTTGGCGAGAACGCCTTCGCTGAGGGGGATGCCGCGCACGACGGCGTAGGCGATCACGGCGTACGCGCGGAGCAGCCGGGGCCGCAGGTGTTCGCTCGCCGCGACGGGCAGCCAGATGAACGTCTCGGTGGGGCGCAGGGGGCGGACCCGGCGGCGTGCGGTGGTTCCCCAGCCGCCCGGGAGGGAGCGGCGCCTGCTGTCGGGGAGTTCGACCACCCCGTCGGGAGCATGGGAGCGTAGCTGGGCGAGGCCGCGCTGCACGGTCGAGACGGACAGGCCGAGGTACGACGCGAGGGTGGCCAGGCCCGCCGTGCAGCCCTCCGGGCGCAGTCCGAGCGCCTTGACCTTCATGTAAACGCTCAGAGCCGCGTCGCTGTAGTACGGGGATTCGACGAGCCGCATCGGCACCTTCACCCGTCCGCGGCGGATGGGCGTGGGCGCGGAACAGTCAGTCACGGCCTGAGGTTGGCTTGATTCTTTCGGTGACGAAGCGTCATCAACGTGACTTTTCATCTCAGAAAGGTGCTCAGGGGGCTGGAGAATCGCAGAACTTTGGTTCATCATGAGGTGGTCTCCGTTCAGGACGGGTTGTTCTCCGTGCGGGATGGGACGGACTGGTCTTCGTGCGAGGGCGGGTTGTTCTTCGTGTGAGGCGGGTTCATGGGTTCACCTGAGGTGAACCCGGAGCAGGGCCGAGGTGAATCTGGGGTGATCTGAAGTCGCCTGAGGTGATCCGAGGTGATCTCCGTTCTGAATGAAGTGAGCTTCATTCGGGGCTTTTTGGCCTCCGTGCGGGAGGCCTGGTGAAGCCGCTAGGCGGCTTCTGGTTCTGGCGAACCTGATGTTGCGCGTCTCTGGTGTGGCAACCGGAGACGAGCCTTCGCCCGTCGAGTTGGCGCTCGACGGGCGCTGTGAATGACCTTTCTCAGTGGTGGCTCACTGAGTATCGGTCTGCGGGTCCCCGCCTCGGGCGGGAGAGGGCCCCAGAAGGCCGTGCTGTGACTTACATCACGGCCCCCTTCATTCGTTGGTGTGATGGGGCGCGTTCAGAGCGATGACGCATCCGTCAGTTCGGCGCTCGCGCTGAGCGCGAAGGTGCCCCCCTGAAGGGCGTTGACGCGGATGGCCCGGCGGTTGTTGTCCGACGCGGCGGTCTCCACCGGCTCGGCCTCGATCCAGCAGGGCTCGGCGAACTCCACGTAGCGGTTGAACGAGACGTCCATCGAAGTGGGCAGCAGGGCGCCGGCCTTCGAGGGCTGCATGGCGAGTCCCGCCTGCCGCACCGACTCCAGCAGGAGCATGCCCGGGACGTGGTCGAGCGCGTGGTCGAAGAGCACCGGGTGGCTCGTGTCCACGCGGAGCTGCCAGCGCAGGCGGTCCAGGGTCGGAGCGAGCACGATGTCCTGCTTGCGCAGCCGGCCGACCGTGGCCCGCGAGACGGGCTCCGGGGGCTGGGGGGCGCCGGCGAAGACCTCGGCGATCTCGCCGACGCTGCCGCGCAGCCGCCGGTAGAGGGCGGGGGAGTGGCAGCCGAAGCGGGTGCTGACCATGGCCAGCAGGGCGCCGTCGCGGACGACTTCGAGGTGCATGGTCATCATCGCGGGCAGCTGCTTGTGGTAGCGGATGTCCGAGAAGACCGCGTGGATCTCGATGTCCGCCGGCCTGGCCTCGATGCGCATGGCCTGGAGGTTCACCGCGTACTGCAGACGGGACCAGCTGAGCTGGTAGCCGAAGGGGATGCCGTACGCCACGTGCGTCAGCAGGGGGAACGTCTGCCGCACCGTCTCGCAGAGCAGCAGCGGGTCGTACACACCGTGCTCGGACGGGTAGAAGCTGTGGCTGCGCGGCCACTGGGCGCTGACCGTGAACGTGTCGCGCCCCGCTCTTTCCCACCCTGTGAGGAAGACCTCCGACAAAGCCGCTCGATGCACGTACTCCTTGGCGACCGTCGTGGTCAGAGCCTGTCGTGGGACAGCCGGACGGTCCGTGGTGATGAGCATGCCTCTCCCCAATGGCGCGCGGATGGAGACCCTGACCGAGGTAGGGCTATCGGTCGTTCGGGTCGGCTAGTAAAATAAGGGCGTTCGTTTTTTTTGTCGAGAGAGGCAGGTCCGACCCGATGGATGAGCCGAAGCAGGAACGGGCGGTGCAGACACGCGCCGCGATCCTCAGGGCGGCTGCCGAGGTCTTTGATGAGTTCGGCTACACCGGCGCCAGCATCAGCAAGATCATGGAGCGCGCCCAGGTCACGCAGGGAGGCATGTACTTCCACTTCAAGTCCAAGCTGGGACTGGCCCACGCGGTGCTGGCGCACCAGCAGGACTTCGTGCACTTCCCCCCGCAGGGCGCACCGGGACTCCAGCTCCTGATCGACCTGAACTTCTTCCTGGCGCGGGAGCTGCAGACCAACGTGCTCTTCCGGGCCAGCGTCCGGCTCGCCGTCGAGCAGGGCGACTTCGGGCTGCGGGACGACACCGCGTACCAGGAGTGGGTCGACCAGTTCTACGACCTGCTGTGCGCCGCGCGGGAGCGCGGGGAGCTGCTTCCGTACGTGGACGAGCGGGAGTTCGCCAACGTGCTGGTGGGTGCCTACAGCGGTATCCAGGTGTTCTCGAGCATCGCCTCGGGACGGGACGATCTGCAGGAGCGCCTCGCCTCCATGTGGCGCTATCTGCTGCCCGGCCTCGCCACCCCGCAGGCGATCGCGGAACTCCGGATCCCCCGAGACCTCCAGGAGGTCGCCGCATGAGTGCGTTACGCGTGGTGCTGACCGGGTCCACCGGCTTCATCGGATCGACCGTGCTGCGTGAACTGGCCCTGCCCGACGACGGGCAGGGCCACCGCGTTGTCGTGCGGGCGGTGGGCCGCCGGGCGCCGGACGGCGACGTCGCGGCCGACGAGTGGGCCTGCGCCGATCTCGCGGAACCCCGCAGCCTCGCGGGGGTCTGCGAGGGGGCGGACGTGCTGCTGCACCTGGCCGCGCTCGTCGACGCGGACGAGTCCCGGTGCGACGCCGTCAACGTCCGTGGCACCGAGGCCCTGATGGACGAGGCGCGGCGCGCCGGGGTGCGCCGGGTGGTGCACCTGTCGACGGCGGCGGTCTACGGCCTGGGCCCGCACCGGGGGATCGCCGTGGACGGGATCGCGCCCGCCCCGGTGTCCGCCGCGAGCCGGACCCGCCTGGCCGGCGAGGCTCACGCCCTGGCGGCCGGGGCGACCGTGCTGCGGCCCGGTCTCGTGCTCGGCCCCGGCGACCGCTGGGTCGTGCCCGCCCTCGCCGAACTCCTCGGCGCCGTACCGGCGTTGTGGGACGGTGGGCGGGCGATGCTCTCGCTCGTGGACGTACGGGACCTGGCCCGGCTCATCGTGCGGCTCGCGCTGGACGACGCGCCGGCCGGCGGGAGCGTCTGGCATGCCAGCCATCCCGAACCGGTGCGCGCCGCCGATCTGCTCCGGGCCCTGGCGCGCCACGGGATCGTGCCGTCCTCTCCGTGGCCGGAGCTGCCCCTGGAAGCATGCCTGGAGCGGTTGAGGGCGTCGGGGACCCGGCTGAGGGAGCGCCAGTTCCGGCTGTTCGCCGAGGACTTCTGGCAGGACAGCCGGGAGGTCTGGCGCGCCGCCGACTGCCCGCCGGGGCCGGGTCCGCTGGACCGGCTGGCCGAGGCGGCGGACTGGTACCGGTCGGCCCTGGTGGACCGGGTCGCCCGATGAGGGCCCGCCCGGTCCACCGGCGCGCTCAGTCCTGCTCCGCCGGCTCCTCCGCGGTCTTCTCCGCGGTCTTGTCCGCCTCTGTCGCCTGGCGAGGCACCCCGGTGGTCTCCGCGGAGACGCCCACGAGGGCGAGGTGCCAGACGCGTTTGAGCTGGGCGACGGCGCTTTCGAGCGCGGGGTCGGAGCCCATGCGGCGGCGCAGGTACGCCTCGGCCCCGCCGGTGAGGTGCTCCACCAGGATCGTGACGTCCGCGGGCTGCGCGTCGCCCCGAAGTTGGCCATTTTCATACGCTCGCTCGAGCAGGCCCCGTACCGTCGGAAGCCAGGCGTCCGACCATGCCTCGGAGCCCGGCCGTTCGCGGCCGAGACGGATGCCGGCCCGCACCGCGGGCTCCTGCTCCATCAACCGGGTCAGTTCGAGGGTCAGGTCGATCACCATGCGCAGCGGCGACACCGGCTCCTCGGCGAGGCGTTCCAGCGCCGCCACGGTGACCTCGCGGCCCTCCTGCTGCACGGCGTCGGCCAGGTGCACCTTCGACGGGAAGTGGAAGGTCACGGCGCCGATCGACATGCCGGCGACCGAGCTGATCCGCGACAGCGACGTGCCGTCGTACCCGTAGCGGTCGAACTCCTGCGCCGCCGCCTTGACCAGGGCCTGACGCGTACGTACGGCCCTCTCCTGTTTCACCACACCATCTCCCGAAGAGGGCTGTCCCGCAGGCAACTCGCGACCCCTTTCCCTTCCAAGGCTGACGCTCCCTCACTGTGGTGGGCAAGGCGGAGTTGCCCAAGACGTTTCGAGTTTCCGCAGGTCACAGGGGTGCGGCAGGTCCTGCCGCGCTGTGGTGCGGAATCCGACTTGGCAAAGTGCATACGGCGACTCTCCTGAGTCGCAAAAAAAAGAGGACGTTCGCTATTATTTTAGTGTGGTCGGCAGCCGCAGACCGACACAGGGGAGGGAACTAGCCATGGCCGCATACGCTTCGACGACGCACCGTACCTCGGTGCCGGTGTTCGCGAAGAGACTCTTCGAGTGCCTGCCGAGGGTGGACCAGCGCCGCTGGGCCGAGTCCTACGTGCACAGTCTGCTCACCACGCCGGGCAAGAAGTCGGTCAAGCGCCTCGCCGAGACCATCTCGCCCTCGCCGGCGACGTCCCAGTCGCTGCACCAGTTCGTCAACGCCAGCCCGTGGGACTGGATGCCGGTGCGCGCCGAGCTCGCCCGCTGGGCCTCGCAGGAGATGACGCCGCGCGCCTGGGTGATCGGCCAGGCCGTCCTGCGCAAGCGGGGCGAGCACTCCTGTGGTGTGCACCGCCGCTTCCTGGCCTCCACCGGCCGCTCGGTGACGTGCCAGGTCGGCGTCGGCATGTTCCTGTCCTCGTACGACCAGGCCGTTCCGGTCGACTGGCGCCTGCTGCTTCCCGGTTCGTGGACGAAGGACCCCGAGCGCCGCGCCCGCACCCGCATCCCCGCCGAGGTGGGCCCCCGGTCCGTCGAGCAGCACGCCCTGGACCTCGTCGACACCCTGGCCGACACCAGCCGCGGCGTTCCCCTGCCGGTCGTCGCCGACCTGGAGGCCCTCGGCGGCACCAGCGCGACCGCCCTGGTCCACGGACTGGCCCTGCGCGGACGCGACTTCGTGGTCGCCGTCCCCGACAGCCTCCAGGTCGCCGTGGGCCGTCACCTGCGGGTGCAGCGCCCCCAGGGAGGCGACGGCCACGGCCTGGTGCTCGCGGCCCGCAACCTCTTCGAGTTCGGCGCCGGCACGCTGACCCGCGTGGAGAACGTCGCCCCCTGGGACGGGCGCGGCCGGCACACCACGGTCATGTCCAGCTTCGTGCGCCTCCCCCACTCCGGACGGGGCGGCGAGCGGATCCACCGCACCTACCGGCTCTTCGCGGTCCGCCCCGACAACGGACGGCAGCCCATCCAGCTGTGGCTCACCAGCCTCACGCACGCCCGCATGGAGTCGGTGCTCGCCCTGACGCGGACGCTCGCACACGCGGGGGAGTCCGTGCGGGAGATGTCCGAGGACTTCGGCCTCCAGGACTTCGAGGGGCGCTCCTACCCGGGCTGGCACCACCACATGACCCTGGTCTCCGCCGCGTACGCCTACAGCAGCTTCAACCGGCGGCCCGCTCCCACCGGCGGCGGCGAGCGCCTGCTGGTCGCCGCCTGAGCGGTCGGGCGCGTTCCGCGACGACTTCGCCAACTCGGGGTTCCTTCACGCAACCCTCCCCGTCCTAGAGTGAGCGCATGCTGAAGCACACGTACGAGGGGCAGGACTGCAACCTCGCCCGGTCCCTGGAGGTGATCGGCGAGCGCTGGACCCTCCTGATCATCCGTTCGGCGCTGCTCGGCATCACCCGGTTCGACGGGTTCATGTCCCACCTGGACATCGCGCGCAACGTGCTCTCCAGCCGGCTGTCCCGGCTGGTCGAACACGAGATCATGGAGCGCGTCCCCTATCAGGACAAGCCCGTGAGGTACGAGTACCGGCTCACGCCCGTGGGCCGGGACCTGACCCGGGCCGTCATCGCCCTGATGCAGTGGGGGGACCGCAACCTGCCGCAGGAGCTGGGCCCGCCGCGCCGTGCCGACCACATCGGCTGCGACGGCTCCGTCCACGTCGAGCTGCGGTGCAACGACTGCGGGCGCGCCGTGCACGACGAAGAGGTGGACGTCCGCCGCATCCGCTGAGCCCCACGCGGAAGCACCGAGCGAAAGCACCAAGCGGGAGCGCAACGGGGAAGATGCCGCCCCTCGGCCGCTCTGCCGACGATGACAGCCCCCGCCGCCCATCACCGGAGCGGGCTCGTACGAGGAGGCATCTGTGCCCGCACTGGGAGCGCTGCGCAGGCTGATCATGGCCCCGTCCCTGAACGACGTGAGTTTCGCGGGACGAGGGTTCACCGTGGAACCCACCGAACGCACACGGCAGCTGGAAGCCGTGCCGCAGGCCGTCGTCACCGGCTTCGAATGGGGCATCGAGGACAAGGACCTGGCGACGACCGAGCGCCGGCTCGCGCTCGTCGACCCGCTGAACCGGGGATTCGCGTACGAAGGCGCGACCATGGCCTGCGCGATCCGCGACACCATGGGCCCCCAGGGGCACCGCGCCCGTGACCTGCTGCGAGGCGGCGGCAGGCCCCACATCTTCCTCAACTACATCGGCATCGGCTTCGCCATGGCCAAGCTGCCCAGGCCGCTGTGGAAGAAGCTCGTCCCCGACCTGACCGAGCCGGACCTCTATCCGGCGATGAGCTGGCTGTGCGTGGACGGCTACGGCTTCGACCGGGCCTACTTCGACACCGACACCTGGGTCGGCGGGCAGCGCCTGGACGCCCCGTACGACTGGGACGGCGACCCGTCCTACTGGCAGCGGGCCTTCGACCAGGGCGTCGGCCGCGCGCTGTGGTTCATCCACGGGGGCCACGTCGGCAACGTCTCCGCCGCCGTACGGGCGTTCGCCGGCGACCGGCGCGCGGACCTGTGGAGCGGCGTCGGACTCGCCTCCACCTTCGCGGGCGGCAGCACGGCCGCGGACCTGGACGCGCTGCGCGTGGAGGCGGGCGACCACGCCGGTCACCTGGCGCAGGGCTCGGTCTTCGCGGCCAAGGCCCGGCACCACGCGGGGTTCGTCCCGGAGCACAGCAGCGCCGCCGTGCACGCGTTCACCGGACGCACCGTCGAGGCCGTGGCCCGCCTCGCCGACGACTGCGCCGCGTCGGCCCCCGAGGCCGGCGTCGGACCCGCCTACGAGGTCTGGCGTGCCAAAGTGCGCACGCAGCTCGCCCTCGCGACCGTTTGAGCACATCGGGAGTAGACGCCCCTCCCGGGCCCCTGGCTAGATTCGATTCGCTGGAGGATTTCAGGGATTCGAGAGGGGCGGTTTACTGCCGTGTCCAGTGCTTTTGGTGCGCTCCGCCGCAGGTTGCTCACGCCTCCTGTTTCCGAGACGACCATGGAAGTACGTGGCTTCCATGTGAAGAACGCGGAAGCGAAAAAGAGGCTTGAATACATCGGAGAGGTATTTCTCCTGGGATACGCCTACGCCGTGGAGGCGGGTTCGCCCGCCGAGGCCGAGGAACTCCTGGAGACCGTTCCGAGGGACATGCGAGGCTTCGCCTACGAGGGCGCCGGCATGGGCGCGGCGGTGTACGACTCGCTGCCGGGGCACAGCGGGCGCCTGGACGGGCTGCTGGCCGGCCGTGGCCGCGACCACGACTACATGATCTACGTCGGCGTCGGCTGGGCCATGGCCCGGCTGCCGAAGTTCCTGTGGCCCGACATCTCGGCCACCGACCCGCTGCTGCGCTGGCTGGCGCTGGACGGATACGGCTTCCACCAGGCGTACTTCAAGACCGACGCGTACGTGCGGACGCCGGAGATCCAGCACCCCTTCCGCTGGAACGGCGGGCACAACCACTACACGCTCAACGCGGTCGACCAGGGCATCGGCCGCGCGCTCTGGTTCGTCGGCGGCACCGACCCCGACGTCGTGACCTCACTCATCCGCGCCTATCCCGAGCGCCGCCACAGCGACCTCTACGCGGGTGCGGGCCTCGCCTGCTCCTACGCGGGCGGCGTGACCGAGGACGAGCTCGCACGCTTCGCCGAGGGCGCCGGCGAGCACCGCTGGGCGCTCGCCCAGGGATCCGCCTTCGCCACCGAAGCCCGCGTCAAGGCGGGCACGGTCATCGATCACACCCACCTCGCAGCCCGTGTCGTGTGCGGCACGACGGCCGAGCGGGCTTCCCAGGTGTGCCGGGACACCCGGCCCCAGGCGCTTCCCGGGGGCGCGTCCCCGGCCTACGAGACCTGGCGGCGCGACATCGCCGCGGAACTCGCCTCCCTCTCGCTCATTTCGAAAGGTGCCGACCAGTGACGGTCACAAAGAACTGGCTCCGCAGGAATTCACCGGGAATCGTCGCGCTCGCCCTGATGGTGGGCACGTTCTACGCCGTCCGGCTGCCCGAGTCCTCGGCCGCTGACATCGACAGGCTGGCGAAGGACTTCGCATTCGAGCCGATGTCCATCGCCATGCCCGCCGGATTCGAGAAGCAGGAAGTCCGGAAGGTCAACAAGGCGTATCAGCACATCGAGGGCTGGGTCTCCTCGGTCGGTGCCGGCATCGCCGTCAACGACCTCGACGGCGACGGTCTGGACAACGACCTCTGTGTGAACGACGTGCGGATCGACCAGGCCGTGGTCACCCCGGCACCGACGCGCAAGGACAAGTACGCGCCGTTCGCGCTGAACCCGGCGCCGCTCGGCACCAGCAAGACGATGGCGCCGATGGGCTGCATGCCCGGCGACTACAACGAGGACGGCCGCATGGACCTCCTCGTCTACTACTGGGGCCGCACCCCGGTCATCTTCGTGAACAAGGGGGAGAAGGGGAAGCCGCTGACCGCCGCCTCCTTCACGCCCACGGAGCTGCTGCCCGGCAAGCCCGGCGCGGCGTACACCGGCCCGCTGTGGAACTCCAACGCCGCCGCCGTCGCCGACTTCGACGGCGACGGCCACGACGACATCTACATCGGCAACTACTTCCCGGACAGCCCGGTGCTCGACCCGTCCAAGGACGGCGACGTCACCATGAACGCCTCGCTGTCGCACGCCCAGAACGGCGGCGGCGGGCACATCTTCCGGTGGACGAAGAACGGCTACGAGAAGACCGACGACGCCATCCCGCAGGGCCTGAACAAGGGCTGGTCGCTCGGTGCCTCCGCCGCCGACCTCGACGGCGACCACCTGCCCGAGCTGTTCCTCGCCCACGACTTCGGCACCTCGGCGCTGCTGTACAACACCTCCACCCCGGGCAAGATCCGGTTCTCCCAGGTCAAGGCCGTCCACAGCGGTACGGTCCCCAAGTCCAAGGAACTGGGCCGCAGCTCCTTCAAGGGCATGGGCGTCGACTTCGGCGACCTGAACCACGACGGCATCTACGACATGTTCGTCAGCAACATCACGACCTCCTTCGGCATCCAGGAGTCGAACTTCGCCTACATCAGCCAGGCCTCCAGCAAGGAGGAGCTGGCCGGCCGGTTCAAGAAGGGCGAGGCCCCGTACAAGGACGAGTCCTCCGACCTGCGCCTGGCCTGGTCCGGCTGGGGCTGGGACGTGAAGATGGGCGACTTCGACAACAACGGAGACCTGGAGATCACCCAGGCCCTCGGCTTCGTCAAGGGCAAGAACAACCGCTGGCCGCAGCTGCAGGAGCTCGCCACGGCCAACGACGCCCTCGTCCCCAACCCCGCGTGGTGGCCGAACGTCAGGCACGGTGACGACCTCGCCGGCAGCCAGCGCATGCGCTTCTTCGCCAAGGACGCCGAGACCGGCGAGTACGTCAACCTCTCCGTCGCCCTCGGCCTCGGCGAGCCCATCCCGACCCGCGGCCTCGCCACCGGCGACGCCGACGGCGACGGCCGCCTCGACCTGGCGGTCGCCCGCCAGTGGGGCGAGCCGATCTTCTTCCACAACGTCAGCAAGAACGCCGGCTCCTACCTGGGCCTCAAGCTCACCCACCCGGACGGCTCGCCCGTGGTCGGCGCGGAGGTCTGCGTCGAACTGCCCGACGGCTCCAAGCGCGTCACCCGCCTCGACGGCGGCGGCGGCCACTCCGGCAAGCGCAGCACCGACGTCCACATCGGGCTGGGCAGGGGCGTGAGCGGTCCGCTCAACGCCATGGTCACCTGGCGCGACCGCGCCGGTGAGGTCCACGAGCAGAAGCTGAAGCTCACGCCGGGCTGGCACAGCCTCGAGCTGGGCACCCAGGCCAAGGAGAAGTGACGATGTCCGCACAGAAGACCGCCGCACCACGCCACAACCCGAAGGTCACGACGGCACTGCGCCGCTTCGCGATCTCCATCTCCGTGCTCAACGTTTTCGGATACAGCGTCCTCGGCTTCGAGCAGCCCTGGACCTGGCCGCTCATCGCCCTGGCGACCGGCTACACCCTGGAGATCGTCCTCGAGGTGCTCGGCGCCCGCGCCGAGGGCCGCGCGCCGCGCTTCCTCGGCGGCGGGGCCAAGGGCGTGATGGAGTTCCTCCTCCCCGCCCACATCACCTCGCTCGCCGTGAACATGCTGTCGTACGTCAACGACCTCGTGTGGGTCATGGTGTTCGGCGTCATCGTCGCCGTCGGCACCAAGTGGGTGCTGCGCGCCCCCGTGAAGGGCCGCATGCGGCACTTCATGAACCCGTCGAACTTCGGCATCGCCGTCATCCTGGTGCTCTTCCCGTGGGCCTCGATCGCCCCTCCGTACCAGTTCACCGAGTACATCGACGGTGGCTTCGACTGGCTGGTGCCGGCGATCATCCTCACCCTCGGCACGATGCTCAACGCCAAGCTCACCGAGCGCATGTGGCTGATCCTCGCCTGGGTCGGCGGCTTCGCCCTCCAGGCCATCGTCCGCGGCCTGCTGTTCGACACCTCCATCCCCGCGGGCCTCGCGATGATGTCCGGCGTGGCGTTCGTGCTCTTCACGAACTACATGATCACGGACCCCGGCACCACGCCCTCCTCGAAGTGGGGCCAGATCGCCTTCGGCGGCAGCGTCGCCGCCATGTACGGCGTGCTGACCGCGATGAGCATCGCCTACGGCCTGTTCTTCGCCACCGCCCTCGTCTGCGGCATCCGCGGCGCCTTCCTGTGGACCGCGGACGTCGTGTCCAAGAAGCGCGCCGAGGAGGCCCTCGCGCTGGCCGCCGTCACCCAGGCCGTCGCCCGGGCCGACGCCGCCGAGGCCGCCGCGTGCGCCTGCCCCGAGGGCGCCTGCGCCTGCCCCGCCCCGGCCACCGCCGCCGCGTGCGCCTGCCCCGAAGGCGCCTGCGCCTGCCCGGCCCCGGCGACCGCCGAGGCCGCCGGATGCGCCTGCCCCGAGGGCGCCTGCGCCTGCCCCGCCCCGGCCACCGCCGAGGCCGAGACCAAGAAGATTCCGGTGGCAGCATGACCAGGATCGCCATCGTCGGCATGGCCTGCCGCTATCCCGACGCCACGAACCCCGGAGAGCTGTGGGACAACGCCGTCGCCGGACGGCGCGCGTTCCGCCGGCTCCCCGACGTCCGGATGAACCTGGACGACTACTGGGACGCCGACCCGGCGACCCCCGACACCTTCTACGCCCGCAACGCCGCCGTCATCGAGGGCTACGCGTTCGACCGGATCGCCCACAAGATCGCGGGCAGCACCTTCAGGTCGACCGACCTCACGCACTGGCTCGCCCTGGACACCGCGGGCCGCGCGCTCGCCGACGCCGGATTCCCCGGCGGCGAGGGCCTGCCGCGCGAGCGCACCGGCGTCGTCGTCGGCAACACCCTCACCGGCGAGTTCTCCCGCGCCAACGTGATGCGCCTGCGCTGGCCCTACGTACGACGCGTGATGGCCGCCGCCCTCAAGTCCGAGGAAGGCTGGGACGAGGACCGCATCGGCGAGTTCCTCGCCGACGTCGAGGCCTCGTACAAGGAGCCGTTCCCGGCGATCGACGAGGACACCCTGGCGGGCGGCCTCGCGAACACCATCGCCGGCCGGATCTGCAACCACTTCGACCTCAACGGCGGCGGCTACACGGTCGACGGCGCCTGCTCCTCCTCCCTGCTGTCGGTCACCACCGCCGGCACCGGGCTGCTCAACGGCGACATCGACGTCGCCGTCGCCGGCGGTGTGGACCTGTCGATCGACCCGTTCGAGATCATCGGCTTCGCCAAGACCGGGGCCCTCGCCAAGGGCGAGATGAAGCTCTACGACCGCGGCTCCAACGGCTTCTGGCCGGGCGAGGGCTGCGGCATGATCGTCATGATGCGCGAGGAGGACGCCCTCGCGGCGGGCCACCGCATCTACGCGACCATCGCGGGCTGGGGCGTCTCCTCCGACGGCCAGGGCGGCATCACCCGCCCCGAGGTCAGCGGCTACCAGCTCGCGCTCAAGCGGGCGTACGAGAAGGCCGGTTTCGGCATCGAGACCGTCGGCCTCTTCGAAGGCCACGGAACCGGCACCGCCGTCGGCGACCGCACCGAGCTCACCGCCCTCATGGGCGCGCGCCGCGAGGCCGACCCGGACGCCGCCCCCGCGGCCATCACGTCCATCAAGGGCATGATCGGCCACACCAAGGCCGCCGCCGGCGTCGCCGGTCTGATCAAGGCGGCCATGGCCGTCAACCACCACACCCTGCCGCCGGCCATCGGCACCACCGACCCGCACGAGCTGCTCACCGACGAGAAGGCCAACCTCAAGGCCCTCCGCAAGGCCGAGGCATGGCCCGAGGGCACCCCCCGCCGGGCCGGCATCACCGCCATGGGCTTCGGAGGCATCAACACCCACGTCGTCCTCGACGAGCCCGCCGGCCGACGGCGCACGGGCGCCGGGCGGCACTCCGCCACCCTCGCGCACGCGCTGCAGGACGCCGAACTCCTCGTCGTCGACGGCGACTCCCCGAAGGCGCTGCGCGCCCGGCTCACCGAGGTCGCCGCCTTCGTCGCGAAGGTCTCCTACGGCCAGGTCGCCGACCTCGCCGCCACCCTCCAGCGCGAACTGCGCGGCCTGCCGCACCGCGCGGCCGTCGTCGCCTCCTCCCCGGAGGACGCCGAGCGCCGCCTGACGCACCTGGCCGACCTGCTGGAGTCCGGCGAGACCGCGTACACCGCCGCCGACGGCCGCAGCTTCCTGGGCCGGGCCGCCGGCCGCGCCCGCGTCGGCTTCCTCTTCCCCGGCCAGGGCTCCGGCCACGGCACCGGGGGAGGGGCGCTGCGCCGCCGCTTCCCCGAAGCCGCGGAGGTCTTCGACCGGGCCGCGCTGCCGACCACCGGCGACATGGTCGCCACGGACGTCGCGCAGCCGCGCATCGCGACCGGCTCCGCCGCGGGCCTGCGGGTCCTCGACGCACTGCGCCTGGAGGCGTCCGTCGCCGTCGGGCACAGCCTCGGCGAGCTCTCCGCCCTGCACTGGGCCGGAGCGTTCGACGAGGAGACGCTGCTGGAGGCGGCACGGGTGCGCGGCCGCGCCATGGCCGAGCACAGCGCCTCGGGCACGATGGCCTCGCTCGGCGCCAAGCCCGAGCGGGTCGAGGAGCTCATCACGGGCCTCGACGCCGTCATCGCCGGCTACAACGGCCCCGAGCAGACGGTGGTCGCCGGTTCGACCGAGGACATCGAGGAGGTGCAGCGCCGGGCCGACCGGTCCGAGATCACCTGCACCCGCCTGAACGTCTCGCACGCCTTCCACTCGCCGCTCGTCGCGGACTCCGCGGCGTCCTTCGGCGCCTGGCTCGCCACCGCGGACCGGGGCACCGTGGGCGGACGGGTCGTCTCCACCGTCACCGGCGAGGAACTGACCCCCGACACGGACCTGGCCGCACTGCTCAGCGAGCAGATCACCGGCCCCGTCCGCTTCACCCAGGCGGTGAGCGAGGCGGCCCGCGACGTCGACCTGTTCGTGGAGGTCGGCCCGGGCCGGGTCCTCAGCGGCCTCGCCAAGGCCACCACCGGCGTCCCGGTCGTCGCGCTGAACACCGACGACGAGTCGCTGCGCAGCGTCCTGCAGGTCGCCGGCGCCGCGTTCGTCGCGGGCGCGCACGTCGCCCTGGAGCGGCTCTTCCAGGACCGGCTCATCCGCCCCCTGGAAGTGGGCCAGGAGTTCTCCTTCCTCGCCAGCCCCTGCGAGCAGGCCCCGCGCGACGTGCCGCCGGCCGAGCGCCGGCCGCGTCCCGCCGCCGAGGCTCCGGCCGCGCCCCCGCGCGCGAAGCGGGTGCCGAAGGCCGAACAGGCGCCGACGCCCGAGGCGGCCACGGCCGTCGAGGCGGAGCCCACCGCCGAGCCGGCCGGTGAGGACGGCCCCGACGTGCTCGACGTGCTGCGCACCCTCGTCGCCGAACGGGCCGAGCTGCCCGCCGAACTCGTCGACCCCGACAGCCGGCTCCTCGACGACCTCCACATGAGCTCCATCACCGTCGGCCAGATCGTCAACCAGGCGGCGTCCCGCCTCGGGATCGCCGCGGCCCAGGTGCCGACCAACTTCGCCACCGCCACGCTCGCCGAACTGGCCGAGGCCCTGGACACCCTGATCAGCACCGGTGGCGTGGAGGAGCCCTCCGCTCCCGTCATCGCCGGCGCGGCTCCCTGGGCCAGGCCGTTCGCCGTGGACCTCGACGAGGTCGCCCGGCCGTACGCCGTGACCGACGGCGCCGACGGAGCCTGGGAGCTGTTCGGCACCGAGAACCACCCGTACGCCGAGCGGCTCCGCGGGGAACTGGCGACGGCCGGCCTCGGCGCGGGCGTGCTGGCGGTCCTCGCCAAGGGCTGCCCGCAGCAGGAAGTGGACCGCGTGCTGGCCGCCGCCAAGAGCGCGCTGGCCGGTGACCGCGGACGCCGCTTCGTCCTGGTCCAGGACGGCCGCGGCGCGGCGGGCCTGGCCAAGACCCTCCACCTGGAGGCGCCGCACCTGCGCACCACCGTCGTCCACACCCCGGTGACGGAGGACGTGGTGGAGCGGGTCGTGGCCGAGGTCGCGGCGACCACCCGGTTCGCCGAGGTCCACTACGACGAGGCCGGAGTACGGCGCGTGCCGACGCTGCGGGCGCTGCCCGTCCAGCCGGAGCGCACCGACGTGCCGCTCGGCGCCGACGACGTCCTGCTGGTGACCGGCGGCGGCAAGGGCATCTCCGCGGAGTGCGCCCTGGCCGTGGCCCAGAAGACCGGCGCGAAGCTGGCCGTCCTCGGCCGCTCCGACCCGGCCCAGGACCGCGAACTGGACGAGAACCTCGGCCGGATGCGCGACAGCGGCGTCCGCGTGCACTACGCGCGCGCCGACGTCACCGTCCCCGAGCAGGTCGCGGCCGCCGTCGCGGAACTGCGCGAGGCGCTCGGCCCGATCACCGGCCTGCTGCACGGCGCCGGACTCAACCGGCCGGGCGCGCTGACCGGTCTCACCGCGGAGGACTTCGCCCGCACCTTCGGCCCCAAGGTCGACGGTCTGCGCACGGTCCTCGACGCGGTGGGCGCCGGCGAGCTCAAGCTCCTGGTCAGCTTCGGCAGCATCATCGGCCGGGCGGGACTGCGCGGCGAGGCCCACTACGCCACCGCCAACGAGTGGCTGGCCGACCTCACCGAGGAAGTTGCCCGCACCCACCCGAACGTCCGCGCGCGCTGCATGGAGTGGTCCGTGTGGTCCGGCGTCGGCATGGGCGAGAAGCTCTCCGTCGTCGAGTCGCTGTCCCGCGAGGGCATCACCCCGGTCTCCCCGGACCAGGGCGTGGAGATCCTGCTGCGCCTGATCGAGGACCCGGACGCGCCCGTCGTCACCGTCATCAGCGGGCGCACGGAAGGCATCGACACGGTCCGCCGCGACCTGCCCACGCTGCCGATGCTGCGGTTCACCGGCAACCCGCTGGTGCGCTACCACGGCGTCGAGCTGGTCACCGAGGTCGAGCTGAACGCCGGCACCGACCCGTACCTGGCCGACCACCTGCTCGACGGCAACCTGCTGCTGCCCGCCGTCATCGGCATGGAGGCCATGACCCAGGTCGCCTCCGCCGTCACCGGCCGCACCGGGGTGGCCCCCGTCATCGAGGGCGCGAAGTTCCTGCGGCCCATCGTGGTGCCGCCCAACGGCAGCACCCGCATCCGGATCGCGGCGACCGTCACCGCCACCGACACCGTCGACGTGGCCATCCACGCCGAGGACACCGGCTTCGTCGCCGAGCACTTCCGGGCCCGGCTGATCTTCTCCGGCGCCCAGGCGTCGGACGGCCCCCCGGTCCAGGTGCCCGAGGACACCCCGGTCGTCCCGCTGGACCCGGCCGCCGACCTGTACGGCAGCGTCCTGTTCCAGGGCGCCCGCTTCCAGCGGCTGCGTCGCTTCCACCGGGCCGCGGCCCGGCACGTGGACGCCGAGGTCGCCGTCCAGCGGCGGCCCGAGGGCTGGTTCGCCGGCTTCCTGCCGGGCGAACTGCTGCTCGCCGACCCGGGCATGCGCGACGCGCTCATGCACGGCAACCAGGTGTGCGTCCCGGACGCCACGCTGCTGCCCTCGGGCGTGGAGCGGATCCACACCCTCGGCTCCGGCGACCACGTCCCCGAGCAGCTGCGCTACACCGCGGTCGAGCGCAGCCGCGACGGCGACACGTACGTGTACGACATCGCGGTCCGCGACGAGGCCGGCACCGTCGTCGAACGCTGGGACGGCCTGACCCTGCATGCCGTGCGCAAGACCGACGGGTCCGGCCCCTGGGTCGCCCCGCTGCTCGGCCCGTACCTGGAGCGCTCCCTCGAGGACGTCGTCGGCAACCGCATCGCGGTCGCCGTCGAGCCCCACGGGGACGCCCCCGCCGGCTCGGTCGCCCAGCGGCGCGGCTTCACGGCCGACGCGGCCGCCCGGGCGCTCGGCAGCCCGGTCGCGGTCCGGCACCGCCCGGACGGACGACCCGAGCTGGAGCCCAGCCGGCACATGTCGATGTCGGCGGCGCACGGCCTGGGGGTCACCCTCAGCGCCGTCTCCGACACCGAGGTCGCCTGCGACATCGAGGCGGTCAGCATGCGCTCCGCCCACGAGTGGCGCGGGCTGCTCGGCGACCACGCGCCCGTCGCGGAGCTGGTCGCCAAGGAGACGGGGGAGGCGCCGGACACCGCCGCCACCCGGGTGTGGGGTGCCGTGGAGTGCCTGCGGAAGGCCGGCATCATGGCCGGCGCGCCGCTCACGGTGCTGCCGCGCCGCAAGGACGCCTGGGTGGTCTTCGCCGCCGGCGACCTGCGGATCGCGACCTTCGTGACCGCACTGCGCGACGCCCTGGAGCCCGCCGTCTTCGCGTTCCTCACCCACGAAACGCCTCTCGCCGAAGGGCGGTCCTAGACCATGGCGGACGACTACTTCGAGTACCGGCACACCGTCGGCTTCGAGGAGACCAACCTCGTCGGCAACGTGTACTACGTGAACTACCTGCGCTGGCAGGGCCGGTGCCGGGAGCTGTTCCTGCAGCAGAAGGCGCCGGACGTGCTGGCCGAGGTGCAGGACGACCTCAAGCTGTTCACGCTGAAGGTGGACTGCGAGTTCTTCGCCGAGATCACCGCGTTCGACGAGCTGTCCATCCGGATGCGCCTCTCGGAACTGGGACAGACGCAGCTGGAGTTCACCTTCGACTACGTCAAGGTGACCGGTGGGGCCGAGGTGCTGATCGCCCGCGGCCGGCAGCGGATCGCGTGCATGCGCGGCCCGAACACCAACACCGTGCCCTCCCGGATCCCCGAGGGCCTGGCGCGCGCCCTGGAGCCGTACGCCACCCACGGGCCGGCCCTGGCCGGGCGGACGGCATGAGCACCCTGGCCGCCGCGCCGCCGCGGGACGCCGTCACCGGCGATCCCGCGGCGCTGCGGCGGGCCTTCGGGGCCTTCGCCACCGGGGTGACGGTCGTGACCGTCGGCGGAGCCTCGCCGCGCGGCATGACCGCCAACTCCTTCACCTCGGTCTCGCTGGACCCGGCCCTCGTGCTCCTGTGCGTGGGCAAGGACGCGGTGATGAACCGCGTCCTCGCCGAGGCCGACACCTTCGCGGTGTCGGTCCTCGGCGCCGGCCAGGAGCAGGTGGCCCGGCACTTCGCCGACCGGTCCCGGCCGCCGGGCGCCGCCCAGTTCGACGCCGTCGACTGGCTGCCCGGCGAGGCCTCCGCCGCCCCCCTGATCGCGGGGGCCGCGGCCCACTTCGAGTGCGCCCGGTGGCGCACCTACGACGGCGGCGACCACACGATCCACCTCGGCCGCGTGCTCGCCCTGGACGCCCTGCCGGACCGCGAGCCGCTGGTCTTCCACGGAGGCCGCTTCCGCAGCCTCGCCCCGGCACCGAGAGGAGGCCGCCCATGAGTGTCCACCCGCCGGGTCCGCCCGTATGGGCCCTGCCCGGTCTGCTGCGCAAGCTGGCGGTCGACCGGCTCGGCATGATGCGGGACGCCGCCGAACTCTCCGACGCCGTACGCGTCTCCATGGGCCCGAAGAAGCTGTACATCTTCAACCGGCCCGACTACGCCAAGCACGTGCTGGCCGACAACGCCGCCAACTACCACAAGGGCATCGGCCTGGTGGAGTCCCGCAAGGTCCTCGGCGACGGCCTCCTGACCAGCGAGGGCCACCTGTGGCGCGCCCAGCGCCGCAACGTGCAGCCCGCGTTCAAGCCGGGCCGGATCGCCGCCCAGGCGGGCGCCGTGGCGGAGGAGTCCGGCCGGCTGCTCGACCTGCTGAGGCGGCGCGCCGGGGACACGCCCGTCGACGTCCTGCAGGAGGTCACCGGGCTCACCCTCGGCGTGCTGGGCCGGACCCTCATGGACACCTCCCTGGAGGGGCACGGCGGCATCGAGCACGCCTTCGAGGCCGTGCAGGACCAGGCCATGTTCGACATGGTCACGCAGGGCCTGGTGCCGACCTGGGTGCCCTTCGGCACCCAGCGGCGGTTCCGCGCGGCGCGCCGGGAGCTGACCCGGATCGTCGACGCGCTGGTGACCGACCGCGCCGCCCGCATGCGCGACGGGGACGGGGCCGACGACGCGTTCGCCCGGATGATCCTCGCCGCCCGCCTGCGCGAGGACCCGGCACAGGCCCGCCGCCTCCTCCAGGAGGAGCTGGTCACCCTGCTCCTCGCTGGTCACGAGACCACGGCGAGCACGCTCGGCTGGACCCTGCTGCTGCTCGCGCGCCACCCGCACGTCCGCGACCTGGTACGCGAGGAGAGCCGCGCCGTGCTGGCCGGAGGCCGCCTTCCGGAGGCCGACGACCTGCACAAGCTGACGTACACGACGCAGGTCGTCCAGGAGGCGATGCGGCTGTACCCGCCGGTGTGGATCCTGCCCCGGATCGCCCAGGCGCCCGACGAGGTCGGCGGGTTCACCGTGCCGGCCAAGGCCGACGTGCTGGTGTGCCCCTACACGCTGCACCGCCACCCGGACCTGTGGGACGACCCCGAGCGCTTCGACCCGGGCCGCTTCGACCCGTCGCGGGTCGCGAACCGGCCCCGGTACGCGTACATCCCCTTCGGCGCGGGACCGCGGTTCTGCGTCGGCAGCAACCTCGGGATGATGGAGGCGGTGTTCGTCACCGCGCTCCTCACCAGGGACCTCGACCTGGACGTGGTGCCGGGGCACGAGGGGGTCGCCGAGCCGATGATGTCGCTGCGGATGCGCGGCGGGCTGCCGATGAGCATCCGTACGGCGGACTGATCGCCGCCCCACCGCATCTCTGCACGACCGCCCCACCGCACGACCGCACGAAGCAGGCCGGCCACGGGTTTCCTCCCGTGGCCGGCCTGCTTCGTGTCTTCTCGTGGTCGTGCGGACCGTCAGCCGGCCAGGCGCTCCAGGGCGTTGGTGCGCAGGTCGAGCAGGGCCAGGAGGATCGGCGGGTCCAGTTCGTCCAGCGGGCGCAGGGTGATCTCCGCGGGCAGCAGCAGGGTGTCGGCGTGCGCGGTCACCGGTCCGTAACTGCCGACGGAGACGGCGTCCTCGGCGCCGACGCCGGCGGCCAGGTGCTCGTAGCCGTACGGAACGGAGTGGACGAGCACGTGCCAGGTGCCGGCCGGGATGTTGCGCAGCTCGAAGGTGCCGGGACCGTCCAGGACGGTGCAGCGCACCGGCTGGCCCTGCGGGACCGGGGTCGGGAAAAGCCCGAGGAAGCAGTTGCCGGGGGCGCGGTCCTCGGGAAAGGTGACCCGGCCGCGCAGGGTGCTGCGGGTGAGGACCTGGTTTCCCGTGGAGTCCGTGTCGATGGCGGAGGTGAATCCGCCGAGGTCCCGGAACATGCTCGGGGAAACACCGACGCAGGACTTGAAACGCGAGCTGAAGGTGCCGACGCTGCTGTATCCGACCTGGCTGCTGATATCGGCGACGCTGAATCGCGTGTCGACCAGAAGGCGCTTCGCCTCCTGAAGTCGCAGCGCGGACAGAAAACGCCCGGGTGAGGTTCCGGTTACATCACGGAACGCGCGAGTGAAATGAAATTTGCTGAACATTGCGGTACGCGCCATGTCATCGATCGTCAGATCCTGACCGAGATTTGCGCGCATGTCTTGGATCACCCTGCGGACGGCACGCTCGATGGCGGTGGAGGTCACCGATTCTCCCTGTCGTTGTTGACGATGCCCTGATGCCGTCAGCGGGAACGCGTGACGGGCCGTGGTGGGGTGGTGGCGGGCGCCATGTCGGTCAGGCGCCGACTGCTCAGGTCCTCGGCGAACCTGCGCCAGGTCTGGGAGCACTGCAGGGCGAGTTCGGCCACGGTGGCGGTGCAATGCGGCGGGACGGTCTCCAGCTGCTGGCGCCAGGAGTCGTCCACCAGGAAGTGCGTGTGCAGCCAGCGCAGGAAGTGCCGGCCCGACTCGGAGTGGCGCAGCGAGGGGTCGCCGGAGAGCTTGCGCAGCGTCTCCAGCGACGTCCGGGTCCGGCCGGTGCCCTGCGGGCCGGGGCCCTGGGGACCGGGCTGCCGGGGCGCGGTGTGCGGCGCGGGCAGGTCCGGGGACTCGACGGCCGGCGGGGGAGCGACGGGTCCGGCGGGTGCGTGGCCGGAGACCGGGAGCGGGGGTTCGGAGGCGGGGGCCGGGACGCGCCGCCCGGGCACGGGGGCCTCGCCGCGCAGCAGGCGCTGCCGCACGTCGTGGGCGGTGCCGAGGGACAGTCCGGTCTCCTTGACGATGGCCCGCAGCGGCAGGTCGGGGCGGCTGGCCATGAGCTGTGCGGCGTGCAGCCGTTCGGCGGTGCGGTCCAGCGGGTGGGGCTTGCCGTCGCTGCCGATCCTGGTGTTCGACCGCGCCGCGTCCTCGGTTGAACGGCGGCGCACCGCCGCGACCGTCTTGGCGTCCAGGCCGGTGTAGCCGGCCACGGCGCGGTCGGAGAGGTCGGTGTGCGAGCGCAGGATGCGGGCGGCCGCGGCCTTGCGGTCGGTGAGCGGCAGGGGCAGGCCGTGGCCGGTGTTGGCGGACACGGCGCGCAGGAACACGTCCTGCTCGGGGCCGTCGAAGTAGTGCGCCTCGATGGTGTCCATGCCCTTGAGCAGGGCGGCGGCGACCCGGTGGGCCCCGTCGATGACGCGCATGGTCGGGCGGTGGACGAGTATCGGCGGCAGGGACGCGTACATCTCGGCGAGCCGCTGCACGTGGGTCTCGTCCAGTCCGTCCAAACGCGGGGAATCCGCCGGAAGGAGGGCCTCGATACGGACCAGATGAGTCAGGTTCATGGGCAGCGTCAGGCGCCTGTCCGTGCTTTCCAACTCCCCTCCCCCGGGTCGGATACGGCCATCCAGCGTGTTCCGCTTCCCCGTTGCGGAATAGAACCGAGAACCAGGAAATCCGACACGCATCAAAAAATATAACGGGCCTTTGGTTTCTTTGCAGGGTTGTGGCGGAGCCCGATTCGACTTCGGCAGTTTCATCGTGCAACTCGCTGTTCGGTGAACGCCGTTCTGGTTGGTTGTTTGAAACAACTTGGCAGCTCTACGTTCTTCTCACGACAGCACGACGACAACACGAAGTCCCGACAGAACGAGCGGAGGATGAGGTGCCTGTAGTGAGAAGGGTCCGGAGGATCCCCGAACGGCGGGTCGACATCGGCCCCGAGACGACCATCACCCTCGAGGCCTACGCGGACACCATCGTCCCCGGAGAGAAGCGCTGGCCCGGAGACCGGGCGATCGCCGGAGTCAGCACCGGCGGCGGCGCGGTCACCGCCGGAGCCCTCGACCTCCTGCGCTGGGACGCCACCGGCATCCACGACGGCCTCGACGACCTGGCGAACCTGGTCAACGGCCACGCCAAGGCCTACGCCGAGAAGAACGGCCTCGCCCTCGACACCGAGGTCCCGCCGTTCGTCTCCCTCGACTACGACGACCGCGTCAACCTCATCGTGGAGCTGACCACTCCGGGCCACCCGGAGAAGGACTTCTGGGTCCTGCTCTCCCTCTTCTGCAACATGGCCTACGACTCCGCCGCCCACCTGCACACCGACGAGGCCCTCGCGGACGGCCACCCGGGCCTGACGGCCATGGGCATCACCGCGCCCGACGCCGACGGCCTGTGGCGCTTCCAGGACTTCGGCTACGGCCGACAGCTCGCCAACCTCCACCCCGACACGACCCCCACCGGGAGCCCAGCATGAGCACCTCGATCGAGAAGACCGACGTCCTGGTCATCGGCAGCGGCTTCGGCGGAGCGATCACCGCCTACCACCTGGCCGCCGGCGGCGCGAAGGTCACCGTCCTGGAGCGCGGCCCCTGGCTGAAGCCCGAGGACTTCGAGCACGACTACAAGCTCGGCTCCTCCTACACCCGCATCTTCGACTTCGTCGTCGGCGACGGCATGAGCGTGCTGGGCGGCAACTGCGTCGGCGGCGGCAGCGTCGTCTACTTCGCGGCCATGCCCCGGGCCCCCAAGTTCGTCTTCGAGCGGCACGGCAGCATCGGCCGCCGGATGTGGCCCGAGTCGATCAGCCGCGAGAGCCTGGACCCCTGGTACGAGCGCGTCGAGGAGTCCCTGTCGGTCACCAAGCCGGACTGGAACGAGGCCTCCTACGCGGGCGGCCTGTGGGCCGCCGCCTGTGACCACGCCGGGCGCACCGCCAACCCGCTCGCCGCCTCGGTCGACAACTCCAAGTGCGTCAACTGCAACTTCATGATGGCCGGCTGCCGCTTCGAGGCGAAGCAGTCCCTCACCGTCAACTACCTGCCCGGCGCGCTCGCCCACGGCGCGGAGATCCGCCCGCTGCACGAGGTGCAGTACCTGTCGCGGACCCCCGAGGGCGACTACCGCGTCCACTACAACATCGTCGACGACGAGGACTACCGTCTGCAGACCGGCTCCGGCGTCATCGAGGCCAAGATCGTCGTACTGGCGGCGGGCGCCGGCGCCACCCCGGTCATCCTCCAGCGCAGCGAGGACCACCTCGGCAAGATGCCGCACGCGGTCGGCCGCTACTTCTCCGGCAACGGCGAGCGCCTCAACACGGCCATCCTCAACGAGGAGAAGGTCGCCGAACTGCTCGGCCTGTCCCGCGGCGAGGGCGAGCTCCCGTACGGAGCCAACGCGATCGGCAAGGGCCCGACCGTGGCCAGCTGGGACAAGCTCGACGCCGACCTGCCCGAGTACTCCCGCTACTCCCTGGAGCAGCTCTACTTCCCGCCGGGCCTCGGCACCATCCTCGCCCAGGCGCCCGACGCCAAGGGGCCGACGACCTGGTTCGGCAAGGAGAAGAAGGAGATCCTCAAGAACTGGAAGTCCTGGCTGACGATCTTCTGCATGACGGAGGACGACAACGAGGGCGTCTTCGGCCCGCCGCCGGCGACCGGCAACTCCATGCGCATCTCCCAGCAGCTGCTCGGCCGCGGCAACCTGTCGTACAAGCCGACGAAGAACACCTGGCACGGCTGGAACCAGGCCGACGCCGACGTGAAGGAGATCCTGGAGAAGGACGGCCTCGCCAAGGTGATGCCGTGGACCAACGACCTGGTCGGCGCCTACACCGTCCACCCGCTGGCCTCCTGCCGCATGGGCGACGACCCCGAGACCTCGGCGCTCGACGACACCAACGAACTGCGCGGCCACTCCGGCATCTTCGTCACCGACGGCTCCGCCGTCCCCGGCGCCCTGACCGTCAACCCGGCGATGACCATCGCCGCGCTCGCCGAGCGCGCCGTCCCGCACATCGTGGCCGCCGCCCGGGCCAAGGGCATCGACGTCACCTACGGCGCCCCGGCCCCCACCGGCTACAAGGCCCGCGCCACGGTCGACCTGCCGCTGCTGCGCAAGAAGCCGCTCGCGAAGGTCTGATCCGATCCACGACTTCGCACGACCAGTGAGTTGCATCAAAAAACTCAGCAACTCCAGTGAGTTGCATCAAGAAACCCAGAAGTGCCCCCCTTCATCAGCTTCCTCAGGAGTGAAACGGACATGAGCAACCTCAACGACGTGCTGAAGGCCCTCTCCGCCGACATCGACGAGGTCGAGAACCTGGTACGGGACCTCGACGACGCCGACTGGGCCAAGCCCACCCCGGCCCCCGGCTGGAGCATCGCCGACCAGGTCGCCCACCTGACCTTCATCTTCCGGCTCGCCAAGACCGCGGCCGCCGACCCCGACACCTTCAAGGGCATCGCCGCCCAGGCAGCCGGGAACTTCGACGGGGCCGTCAACGCCGCCCTGAAGCAGTTCAACGGCTTCCCGCCGAAGGAGCTGCTCGCCCGGTTCCGCGCCGAGGGCGACGCCTCGGTCGAGGCGCTGGCCGTCGTACCGGAGAACTCGGTGGTGCCGTGGCTGGTCAACCCGCTGCCGCCGGCCGTCCTCGCCTCCGCCGGAATCATGGAGCTCTTCGGACACGGCCAGGACATCGCCGACGCCCTCGGCGTCCGCCGCGAGCCCACCGAGCGGCTGCGCCACCTCGTGTTCTTCGCCTTCCTCACCCGGGACTTCGGCTACCTCTCCCGCGGCCTGACCCCGCCCGCCGAGCCCTTCCGCATCGAGGTGACCGCCCCCAACGGCGAGATCTGGGCGTACGGCCCCGAGGACGCGGCGAACAAGGTCACCGGCCCCGCCCAGGACTTCTGCCTCCTGGTCACCCGCCGCCGCCACCGCGACGACCTCGCCCTCGTCGCCACCGGCGAGGAGGCGGACCGCTGGCTCGACATCGCCCAGGCCTACCGCGGCCCCGCGGGCGAGGGCCGCACCCCCGGCCAGTTCGCGGACCAGTGCTGCGACTGACCCGCCCGGCGCGCTCCCCGCGCCGGGCGGCGGCCCCCGCCGCCCGCCTCGTCCCCGCCCCCCTCCCCGCCCCCTCGCCCGTCCGAGGCCGAAGCCCACCAGGAGCGACCCATGGCCCCCCGCCCCCTCCTCCGCCGCGTCACCGTCATCGGCTGCGGACTGATCGGCACCTCCCTCGCGCTCGACCTCACCCGCGCCGGCGTCGACGTCTCCCTCGCCGACCTGGACCCCCGCGCCGTGGAGCGCGCGGTCGCCCGGGGCGCGGGCACCCCGCTCGACACCACCGCCCCGCCCGCCGACCTCGTCGTCGTCGCCGTACCGCCGTCGGCCGTCGTCGACACCGTGTACGAGGCGCAGGCGACCGGCCTCGGCCGCGCCTACACCGACGTGGCCGGCGCCAAGGGACGCATCACCGAGGAGGCCGAGCTGCGCGGCTGCGACCTCCACGGCTACGTCCCCGGCCACCCGATGGCCGGACGGGAGTCCTCCGGCCCCGACGCCGCCGAGCCGGGCCTGTTCGCCGGCCGGCCCTGGATCCTCTGCCCCGGTCCCACCTCCGTCCCCGAGGCCGTGGCGGCCGTCGAGGAACTGATCGCCCTGGTCGGCGCACGCCCCCGCACCCTCACCCCCACCGCCCACGACGAGGCCGTCGCCACCGTCTCCCACACCCCGCACCTGGTGGCCGCCGCGCTCGCGGCGCAGCTCGCGAACACCGCCCCCGAGGTCCTCTCCCTGGCCGCCGGCGGACTTGCCGACACCACCCGGATCGCCGCCGGCGACCCCGGCCTGTGGAGCGACATCATCGGCCACAACGCCTCCGCCGTGGCCGACGCGCTCGACCGGGTCGCCGCCGACCTCGCCCTGCTGTCCCGGGAGCTGAGGGAGGACGACCAGGCCGGATCGGTCACCGTCGGCTCGCTGCTGCTGCGCGGAAACCTCGGCCGGCAGGCCCTCGTGGCCGCAGCGGGGTCGCGCAATCCAGGAGATGCCCCCTCCCGCGCCCGGGTGTGATGCTGCCACCGCATCGCCCGGTGGGCGACCCGCGTCAGCCCGAGGCATGAGGGAGAGCAGCGCATGAGCACGGATGTGGCCACGGCCGCGGAGACGGTCAGGTCGATCTGGACCGCGATCCTGGGGGACACCCCCGAGAGCGGATCCGAGGTCACGTTCTTCGAGGCCGGCGGTGAGTCGATCTCCGCCACCCGCCTCGTGGCCCGGATCGAGGAGGAGCTCGGCGTCGAGATCGAGGTCGGCGACATCTTCGAGGAGGACCCGACCCTGGAGGGACTCGTCGCCATCGTCACGGCCAAGACCGGCGCCCGGGCCACGTCATGACCCCTGGTCTCCGGCGGATCGCGCCCGGCACCGACCTCGACGAGGCCGTGGAGATCCTGGAGCGCGACGGGGCCCTGATCGTCGAGGACCTCGCCGACCCGGCCACCATGGCCGCCCTGTGGGAGGACCTGGGCCCGGCCCTGGAGGCCCGCGACTACAGCGGCGACTGGTACAACGGGACCCGCACCCGGCGGGTCTCCTCCATCTTCGCCCGTACGCACCGGCTCACCCCGGTCGTCACCCACCCGCTGTTCCTGGGCAGCGCCCGCCGGATCATGCAGCGGCCGGTACACGTCTGGATCGGCAGGTCCCGCACCGCCCTGGTGCCCACCGTCCAGATCAGCGGCACCCAGGCCATCCAGATCCACCGGGGCCAGGGCCGCCAGCCGCTGCACCGGGACGACTCGCTCCACCTGCGCCGCCACCCCGGCCCCACCAGCCGGGTCCAGCTCATGCTGGCCATGAGCGACTTCACCGCCGAGAACGGCGGCACCCTGGTGATCCCCGGCAGCCACCACTGGGACGACGAGCGGCCGCCGCGCGCCGAAGAGGCGATCCCCACCGAGATGAAGGCCGGCTCCGGCCTCATCTGGCTCGGCGGGGTGTACCACGGCGGCGGCGCCAACACCACCGACACCCCGCGCACCGGCCTGACCATCGCGCTGGACCTCGGCAACCTCCGCCAGGAGGAGAACCAGTACCTGGCGGTGCCGAAGGAGTCCGTCCTCGCCTACCCCGAGGAGGTGCGCCGGCTGCTCGGCTACGACCGCTGCCCGCCCGGCCTCGGCTGGTACGAGATGGACGACCCCTACACCGTCCTGGAGGACGAGGCCCCCGCGCAGGTCCCGGTGCCCGCCCCGTAACGCCCCTTCGGCATCCGCCGGCCGGTCACGCACCGGCCGGCTCCTCTCTTCACGCGGCCGGCGCCGGACGACGTGCCCCGGGCCGCCCCACACCGAACTTCAACGTCACCGCGGGAGAAACCCATGACGCAGCGCTGCCCCGTCGCCCACACCCTGGACACCACCGGCCAGGACATCCACGCGGAGGCCGCGGGCCTGCGCGCCCAGGGCCCCGCCGTCCGGGTGGAGCTGCCCGGCGGCGTGCACGCCTGGTCCGTCAACGACTACGCGACCATCCGCAAGATCCTCTCCGACCCCCGCGTCACCAAGAGCGCCCGCAACCACTGGCCCGACTTCATCGAGGGCCGCATCCGCCCCGACTGGGAGATGATCAGCTGGGTCGCCATGGACAACATGGTCACCGCCTACGGCAAGGACCACATCCGGCTGCGGCGCCTGGTCGGCGGAGCCTTCTCGCCGCGCCGCACCCAGGCCGTCAAGCCCCTCATCGAGGGCCTCACGAACCACCTGCTCGACGCGCTGGAGGCCGCCGGACCCGGCGAGGTCGTCGACCTGCGCGAGCGGTTCGCCTACCCGCTGCCCGCCATGTTCGTCGCCGAACTCATCGGCATGGGCGAGGAGCAGCGCGCCGCGACCGCCAAGGTCATCGACATGATGGTGGACACCACCGTCACCCCCGAGCAGGCCCAGGCGGTGCTGCTCAACTGGCGCGGCGCCATGGAGGAGCTCGTCGCCCAGAAGCGCGCCAACCCCGGCGAGGACATCACCAGCGACCTCATCGCCGCCCGCGACGAGGACGGCTCGCGCCTCTCCGAGGCCGAGCTGTGCGACACCATCTTCGCCATCCTCGGCGCCGGCTCCGAGACCACCATCAACTTCTTCGACAACGCCATCACCGCCCTGCTCAGCCACCCCGAGCAGCTCCGGCTCGTGCTGTCGGGCGAGGCCTCCTGGGACGACGTCATCGACGAGACGCTGCGCGTCGAGTCGCCGCTGGCGCACCTGCCGCTGCGCTACGCCGTCGAGGACATCGAGCTGGACGGGGTGACCATCCCCCAGGGCGACCCGATCCTCGTCAACTACAGCGCCGTCGGCCGCGACCCGCAGCTGCACGGCGACAGCGCCGACGCCTTCGACATCACCCGCGGGGACAAGGAGCACCTGTCCTTCGGCCACGGCCCCCACTACTGCCTGGGCGCCGGCGTCGCCCGCCTGGTCGCCACCGTGGGCCTGTCCTCGCTCTTCGCCCGCTTCCCCGACCTGTCGCTCGCGGTCCCCGCCGAGGAGCTGCAGCCGCTGCCGACGTTCATCATGAACGGCCACCGCTCCCTCCCGGTCCGTCTGACCGCCCCGGTCCCGGCCGCCGCCGGTGCCCGCTGACGCACCCACGGAAAGCGCCCCCCGGATCGGATCCGGGGGGCGCTTCTTCGTGCGGGCCGCGGCGGCGACGGGTGGGTGGGACGCCGCCGCGGTGGCTCAGTTGTCGCGCGGGCTGTTCTGGTAGGCCGCGAGCAGCCACTCGCCGTCCTGCTTGGCGGTCACCCAGGTGGCGCGCACCGCGCGGGCGTCGGCCACCTCGGTCTCGCCCGGGGCGAGCACGCCGCCCTGCGTGACGACGATGGCGACGTCCTCGCGGAGGAACTTCAGCGCCAGCGGAGTGCCGACGACCTGAGTGCCCTTGTACGGGCCCTGGAAGGCGCCGGACATGAAGGCCTCGATCTCCTCGCGCCCACCGCGGTAGACGCCGGGCAGGATCATCGTGCCGTCCTCGGTGAAGACCTGGGCGAAGGCGGCGGCGTCGTGCCGGGCCCAGGCCTCGACGATCCGGCCGGGCAGCGCGGCGACGGCCGCCCGGTCCGCGTCGGAGACGGTGCCGGCGGGCGCGGCCGAGGGTGCTGCGGTCATGCTCGTTCCCCTTGTGTGCGGTGTCCGGTACGGATCAGATGTAGAGGCTGTTGGGTTCGAGGCCGCACAGGACCCGCCCGTACAGCTCGGTGTTGGTGTCGGGGTGCATCAGGGCGTGCAGGCTGACGGCCTGGATGTCCCGGGTGACGCGCTGGATGGCGGCCGTGGTGTAGATGGACGAGCCGCCGCTGGCCGTGGCGAGGATGTCGACGGCCTCCTTGGCGAGCTTGACGACCGCGCCCATGTCGGCGCGGGCGCGCACCCGCTCCTCCAGGGTCCACTCGGAGCCCTCGGCGGACTTGCCGTCGACGAGGTCGGCCAGGCGGTAGGCGTGGAACTCGGCCTGGTCGATCTTGAGGGTGGCCTCGGCCACCTGGAGGTGGGTCAGCGGGGCCTCGGCCTGGCTGGCGTAGTTCGTGTACGTGATCTTGCGCTCCGGCAGCCGCTCCAGGAAGGCCTCCTTGGCGGCGCGCGCCATGCCGAGGATCGCGCCGACGGACGACGCGGAGGCGACCGGCAGCAGCGGGGCGCGGTAGATCGGGGCGTCGGCGTTGGCCTGCGAGGCGCCGCCCCGGCCCTGGAGGACGACGGGCAGCGGCAGCACGCGGTCGGCCGGCACGAAGACGTTGTCGGCGACGGTGGAGACGCTGCCGGTGCCCTTGAGGCCGGAGGTGTGCCAGTCGTCGACGATCTGGAGGTCGGAGAGCGGGACGAGGGCCATCACCGGCATCGGCTCGCTGTCCGGGGCGATCTGGACGGCGACGACGACCTGCCACTGGGCGTGCAGCGCGCCGCTGATGAAGCCCCACTTGCCGTTGACCACGACGCCGCCCTCGGTGGGGGTGGCCATGGCGCTCGGGCTCAGGGTGCCGCAGACGCGGACGTCGGGCGTCGAGAACACCTCGTCCTGGACGTGGTCCGGGAACAGCCCGGCCATCCAGGTGGGGATCCAGTAGACCGAAGCGGTCCAGCCGGTGGAGCCGTCGGCGCGGCCGATCTCGGCCGCCACGTCGATCAGCGTGCGGGTGTCGGCCTCGTAGCCGCCGAAGCGGGCGGGCGTGCGCAGCTTGAAGACGCCGGCGTCGGCGAGGGCCGCGATCGAGTCCTCGTGGACCCGGCGGTTCTCCTCCGTCCAGGCCGCCTTTTCGCGCAGCTGCGGCACGAGTTCGGAGACTCGACGAACAATCTGTTCCCGCGTGGGAACATCGGTCGTCGCAAGCACCATTTCCTCCCGGAGACGTTCATTCTCGGAAGGCCGGAAATGGCCGTCCGTGACAACGGGACGACCTTCCCAGCGGGCGCCGATCAGCTGCATCTTCAGGATTGCTGGACAGCTGCCGCCCTGTCCTTCCCGCACACCACAAGAAGCCCTGACCAGGTGCGGGCTGCCACGATGAGGCCCGCATTGCATGTCTTCGAAAGCGCCTCGTGGAAGAGGGAAGAAATCCGATGACCGACCGTCAGGATGTCCCCGCCGGTACCGCCGAGGGGCGGCGCCGCACCCGCCCGCTGACGGGTGACGAATACATCGAGAGTCTGCGGGACGGCCGGGAGATATACCTCTACGGCGAGCGCGTCAAGGACGTCACCACCCACCCCGCCTTCCGCAATCCGATCCGCATGACGGCGCGGATGTACGAGGCGCTGCACGACCCGGCCCAGCGCGGCATCCTCACCCGGCCGACCGACACCGGCTCCGACGGCTGGACCCACAGCTTCTTCACCACCCCGCGCAGCGTCGACGACCTCGTCGCCGACCAGCGGGCGATCGCCGCGTGGGCGCGCCTCGGCTACGGCTGGATGGGGCGCAGCCCCGACTACAAGGCCTCGTTCCTCGGCACCCTCGGCGCCAACGCCGACTACTACGCGCCCTACGAGGAGAACGCCCGCCGCTGGTACGCGGAGTCGCAGGAGAAGGTGCTCTTCTGGAACCACGCCATCGTGCACCCCCCGGTCGACCGCGACCGGGCGCCCGACGAGGTGGAGGACGTCTTCATCCACGTGGAGAAGGAGACCGACAACGGTCTGATCGTCAGCGGCGCGAAGGTGGTGGCCACC
Source organism: Streptomyces sp. NPDC021012 (assembly GCF_044333355.1). Taxonomy (NCBI): domain Bacteria; kingdom Bacillati; phylum Actinomycetota; class Actinomycetes; order Kitasatosporales; family Streptomycetaceae; genus Streptomyces; species Streptomyces sp. NPDC021012. The sequence goes on along the minus strand of NZ_JBIRQU010000020.1, from coordinate 69,924 downwards.
GGCTCGGCGCTGTCCCACTACAACTTCATCGCCCACTTCGGGCTGCCCGTGAAGAAGCGCGAGTTCGCGCTGGTGGCCACCGTGCCCATGGACGCGCCGGGCATGAAGCTGATCTGCCGGCCCTCGTACACGGCGAACGCGGCCGCCACGGGCAGCCCGTTCGACTACCCGCTGTCCTCCCGGCTCGACGAGAACGACACCATCCTCGTCCTCGACAAGGTCCTCATCCCCTGGGAGAACGTCTTCGTCTACGGGCACCTGGGCAAGGTGCAGATGTTCCCCGGCCGCTCCGGCTTCGTCGAGCGCTTCACCTTCCACGGCTGCACCCGCCTCGCCGTCAAGCTGGAGTTCCTCGCCGGTCTGCTCATCAAGGCGCTGGAGATCACCGGCACGAAGGACTTCCGCGGCGTGCAGAGCCGCGTCGGCGAGGTGCTCGCCTGGCGGAACCTCTTCTGGGGCCTGTCGGACGCGGCCGCCCGCAACCCGGTGGAGTGGAAGAACGGCGCCCTGCTGCCCAACCCCCAGTACGGCATGGCCTACCGCTGGTTCATGCAGATGGGCTATCCGCGGATCAAGGAGATCATCCAGCAGGACGTCGCCAGCGGCCTGATCTACGTGAACTCCTCCGCCGAGGACTTCAAGAACCCGGACGTCCGCCCCTACCTCGACAAGTTCCTGCGCGGCTCCGGCGGCAAGGAGGCCGTGGACCGCGTCAAGGTGATGAAGCTGCTGTGGGACGCGGTCGGCACCGAGTTCGGCGGCCGCCACGAGCTCTACGAGCGCAACTACGCCGGCAACCACGAGAACACCCGGGTGGAGCTGCTGTTCTCGCAGACCGCCTCCGGTCACGTCGACAGCTACAAGGCCTTCGTGGACGAGTGCCTGAACGAGTACGACCTGGACGGCTGGACCGTGCCCGACCTCGCCTCCTTCGACGACCTGCGCTCCACGGTCCGCGGCGCCCTGCACGACGGCTGAGCCGGAACCCGCGCGCCACGGCACTCCGCCCGCGTCCTTCCCTTCCGGGGAAGACGCGGGCGGAGTGCCGTGGCGCGGAGAGGCCCGTCAGGAGGCCAGCCGCAGCGGCGCGTCGGGGGCCGAGAGCGTGCGGCGCAGCACCGTCACGAACGAGGCGGCGAACTCCCGCATCGTGCGCTCCTCGAACAGGTTCGTGTTGTAGCCGAGGTGGCCGAGCATCTCGCCGGAGAGCGGGTCGATGTCCAGCTGGAACATCACCCCGTCCGGGATGTCGGTGGAGACGTCCTGGGACAGCTCCCGGCGGCGGATCTCGGAGATCGTCAGATCACCCGTCTCCACCCCCTCGAGGGCGGGGAACTGGAAGACCTGGAAGGCGACGACGGCGAGGTCGTCCGCGGCGAACGCGGCCGCCGACGCCGGGGCCTCGGCCACCACCTGGCCGAACGGCAGGGGGTTCGAGTACGCCTTCAGGCAGGTGGCGCGGGTGCGGGAGACTACCTCGCGGAACGTGGCCGCGCCCGCGAGGTCCGTGCGCAGCGGCACGAAGTTGAAGAACGCGCCGACGGTGTTCTCGAAGCGGGCCGGGCCACGGCCCGCCGCCATCGTCGGCACGGCGATGTCGGTGGCGCCGACCCGCTCGTTGAGGAAGACCTTGTACGCGGCGAGCAGCACCATGAAGGCCGAACCGCGGGTCTCCTTCGCCAGCTCCAACGCGGCCGAGGTCAGTTCCCCACCGACGACGAAGCGGTGCACGGCCGTCGTCTTCGGCACCCCGTCGGACTTGCGGTGGTCGCTCGGCACACCGGTGATGGCACCGCCGTCGAGCTGCTCGCGCCAGTAGCCGCGCGCCTTGACCTCGGCGGTCGGCGCGTAGCGCTCCCGCTCCCAGGCGGCGAACTCGCCGAACGCGGTCGGCTCGGGCAGCTCCGCGGTCTCGAACCCGCGGCGCCGGGCGTACAGCACCCCGAGGTCGCGGATGATCAGCTGCATGGACACCTCGTCGGCCGCCGTGTGGTGGACGACCAGGACGAGCACGGCGTCGTCCTCGGCGAACCTGCCGAGCACGGCCCGCAGCAGCGGCAGGTCGGTGCCGTAGCGGCCGCCCTCCAGCTCGATGAGCAGTTCCTCGGCACGGCGGTCGCGCCGCGCCGGGTTCGGCTCGGGGATCTCCCGCACGGACAGGGAGACCGGCGCGGCCGGCGCGATCTCCTGGCGCTGCTCGCCCGGGGTGCGCACGACCGTCGTGCGCAGCGCCTCGTGGCGGGCGACGACGTCGTTCAGCGCCTCCTGCAGCGCCTCCGCGTCGATCTTCCCGCTGAGCCGCCAGCCGCCGACGATGTTGTAGAGGGGCCCGAAGGGACCCTCCTCGTCGCCCTGGTCGAACATGCACAGGAACTCTTGGTTGAAGGAGAGCGGATAACTCATCGGTTCGTCCCAGTCTCGTGGGTGGGGAGGGGGGCGGGAGGGATCAGACGAGCACGGTGCCGGTCTGCTCGGCCGCCTGGAGGAACTCGCCACGGGAGAGCGCGGCGGCGACGAGCTCGATGTCGTCGGACATGTAGCGGTCCTTGTCGAGGGTGGGCACCAGCGAGCGGATCTGCTCGTAGGCCGCGCGGCCGACCGGGCTGAGCTTGTCGGCGCGGCCGGAGAGGTCCACGGCCTGGGCGGCGGCGAGGAACTCGACGGCGAGGATGCGGGTGTTGTTCGACAGGACGCGGCGCGCGTTGCGGGCGGCGATCAGGCCCATGCTGACGACGTCCTGGTTGTCGCCGTTGGACGGGACGGACTGGGTGGAGGCCGGGCCGATCGTGCGGTTCTCGGCGACCAGGGCGGTGGCCGGGTACTGGGCGCCGGCGAAGCCGCTGCTGAGGCCCGGCTCGCCCGCCACGAGGAACTCCGGCAGGCCGTCGCTGAGGTGGCGGTTGAGCAGGCGGTTGGTGCGGCGCTCGGAGAAGACGCCGAGCTGGGTCAGGGCGAGGACCACGAAGTCCATCGCGAAGGCGATCGGCTGGCCGTGGAAGTTCGCGCCGTGGAACACCTCCTTGCCGTCGAAGAACAGCGGGTTGTCGTTGGAGGAGTTCAGCTCGGTCTCGAGCTTCTGCACCGCGTGGTACAGGGTGTCGCGGACGGCGCCGACGACCTGCGGGATGGCTCGCAGCGTGTACGCCTTCTGCAGGTAGACCTCGGTGCGCGAGACGTCGCCGTCGCCGCGCTGCGCCTCGGCCTCCTGGCGCAGCTCGGCGTGGTCGACGACCAGGCCGCTGCCGCGCAGCAGGGCGCGCATGTTGGCGGCGGTGTCGATCTGGCCCTGGTGCGGGCGGGCGATGTCGTGGCCCTCGGCCTGGAACGGGCTGGTGGAGCCGCGCAGCGCCTCCAGGACCAGCGCGGTGACGATCTCGGCCTGGCGCACCTGCTCCAGGGCGCGGCCCACGACCAGCGAGCCGAGGCCGGTCATCGCGGAGGTGCCGTTGATGAGGGCGAGGCCCTCCTTGAAGCGGAGCTGGAGGGGCTCGATGCCCTTCTCGCGCAGCACCTGGCCGGTCGGGACCCGCTTGCCGTCCTGGAGGACGTACCCCTCGCCGATCAGCGTGCTCGCGATGTGCGAGAGCGGGGCGAGGTCACCACTGGCGCCCAGCGAGCCGATCTCCGGGATGGCCGGGGTGATGCCCTGGTTGAGGTAGAGGGCGAGGCGCTCGAGGAGCTCGGGGCGGACCGCCGAGTAGCCCTTGGACAGGGCGTTGAGGCGGGCGGCGACGATGGCGCGCGCCTCGTCCTGCGCGAAGACCGGGCCGACGCCGGCGCTGTGGCTGCGGACCAGGTTGGTCTGGAGCTCGGTCTCCTTGGACGGGTCGACGAGCATGTAGATCATCTCGCCGTACCCGGTGGTGACACCGTAGACAGGGGCGCCGTCGTTGATGATCTTCTCGAACTGCGCGCGGCTCTTCGCGGCCTTGTCCAGCGACTGGGGGGCCACCTGGACCGGGGCGAGGTCCTCGGCGACCCGGCGGACCGCCGGGATGTCCAGGTTCTCGCCGTCGAAGCTGACGCTCGACCCGTCGGAGTCGACCGAGAAGTCGGTTTCGAGCATGGTCACGACATTCACCCCATCATGGATTGGATACGTGCATCAGTTGGGAAACGGGCGGTTGTTCGGAGGGCGGCGTCGCGTTCAGCGCGTGACTGTCGCGCGGTCCGCCAGTGCGCGCCGGTCGACCTTTCCGCCGCTGTTGTGCGGGAGGCGGTCGATCGTCACGAAGGTCACGGCGGGCAGGGCGGGACCGAACCAGCGGCGCAGCGTGGCACGCCAGGCCGCCGGAGAGCCGACGGGCGCCTCCGGGCCCTCGTGCGGCACCACGTAGGCCACCAGGCCCGCGATCAGGCCGTCGTCGGCGGCGCGGGTGACCACGGCGCAGGAGCGCACCGAGGGATCGGCCGCGAGCGCCGCCTCCAGGTCGGTCAGCTCCAGGCGGGTGCCGTGGATCTTGATCCGCTCGTCGCCGCGGCCCCGGAACTCCAGCAGGCCGTCGAAGCGCCTGCGACCGAGGTCCCCGCCGCGGTAGCAGCCGGAGTCCGGGACACCGGCCCCGTCGGGGCCGGCGGCCACAGGGCGGAACGCCCCGTCGGGCCCGCCGGCGCCGAGGTAGCCGGGCGTGACGTGCGGTCCGCACACCACGATGCGGCCGGTGACCCCCGCCGGGCAGGGCCGGTCCTCCTCGTCGAGGACGAGGACCTGGCGGCCGGGGATCGGCCGCCCGATCGGGACGGTGCCGGCGCCCGCCGGGGCGTCGACCTCGTGCCAGGTGGCGAGCACCGTCTCGGTGGCGCCGTACAGATTGACCACGCGGGTCCCGGGGAGCGCGGCGCGCAGCGCGTCGGCGAGCTCCCCGCCGAGCGCCTCGCCCGCCAGCAGGAGGCATCCCAGCGAGGACGGCGCCCCGCCGGTGGCCCGCAGCGCGGCGAGCAGCTCCCGGGCGAAGCTCGGCACGGTCTGGAAGTGGGTGATCCGCTCGGACTCCAGCCACGCCGCCAGCTTCTCCGGGTTGGCCCGCAGCCGGGCGGGAACCGGGCACAGCGTGGCGCCGGTGGTGAGCGCCGCGAAGACCTCGACCAGGCCGGCGTCGTAGCCGGGCTGCGCCCACTGGGCGACCCGGGAGCCCGGGCCGATGCCGAACTCGGCGGCGAACCAGGCGACGAACTGGCCGAAGGTGCGGTGGGTCTGCGGGATGCCCTTGGGCGTTCCCGTCGAGCCGGAGGTGTAGGCGACGTACGCCCAGCGGTCCTGCCCGTCCGCGGCGGGATCCGCCGGGACCGGGCCGGGTGGGAGGGACGGCAGGTCGTCGAGGTCGAGGACCCGGCCGCCGACCTCGGCACGGAACCAGGTCGGCAGGGCCGCCCCGGTCTCCTCGCCGGCGACGACCAGGACCTCGGGCCGCAGGCCGGCGAGCACGGCCTTGACGCGTTCGCCGGAGTCCTTGGGGGCGAGGCCCACCGCGTGGGCGCCCGCGTCGAGGACGCCGAGCAGCGCGGCGGCCTGTCCCGCCCCGTTCGGCAGGCGCAGTGCCACGGCCGAGCCCTCGCCCACGCCGAGCGCGCGCAGCGCGTCGGTGATCCGGGCGGCCCGTGCGGTCAGTTCGCGGTACGGGACGGGGTCGCCGTCGCCGTCCAGCGCCGGCACGTCCCCGAAGGCCCGGGCGATCGCGTGCACCCGGGCGTTGACCGGCGGCCCCGCCTCGGGCGCGGCACCGGTGAGGTCGGCGGCGCGCACCGCTGCGCGCACCTGCTCACCGGTCTCCAGCGGAAGGGTGCCGACGGGCGCGTCGGGGGCGGCGAGGGCCGCGTCGAGCAGGGTCCGCAGCTGGCCGAGCAGACCGGTCGCGGCCGCCGTGTCGCGGGGGACCGGGCGGTGTTCGAGCAGGCCCCGGGACGGACCGGCGGGACCGGCCGTCACCGTCAGGACGGGGTCGGCGCCGTCGGGCAGCGCACCGCCCGCCCTCAGCCGGCGCACCCGTGCCCCGGCCAGCCGCAGTACGGGTTCGTCGGCGCCCTCCACGGCGAACGCGCCGCTCAGGGGCGTCTCGTGAGGGGCCTGCGGCGCGGCGGCGATCCGGCGCACCACGGCCCGGAAGGACGGTGCCGAGGACAGGTCGGCGATCAGGGCCGTACGGTCGCCGTCCGGGGTGCGGACGGCGAGAAGCGGGCGGTCGGTGCCGTGGTGGCGTCCGACCAGGCAGGCGTAGGCGGCCAGCAGCACGTCCGTGGGTCCGGCGCCCTCTTCGGCGGCCAGCGCCGAGACGGCCCCGGCCGTCCCCGCGTCGAGGGTGGACTCCACCGTCGCCGGGTCGGCCCCGACGCGCTCCGCGTACGCCGCGCCGAGGGCGTCGGCGAGCGGGGCGAGACGGTGGCCCGCGGCCGTGAACGCCCGGTTCACGGCCAGGACCAGCAGCTGCCCACCGGCGACGGGCCGGCCGACGGCCAGCCGCGCGGCCGGTCCGGCGCCCGCGGGGAAGACCAGGAACCCCGGGTCGGCCCACAGGCGTTCGGCGGCCTCCCACGGGCCCGGGTCCGCGAGGTCCCCGAGGACGGTGAACGAGCCCCCCTCGACGTCGGTCGCCCCGTGGTGCGCCGCGGCCTCGACCCAGGCGGCGCGCAGCGCCGCCTCGTCGAGACCGCCGGTCACCGCGTAGGCCCGGATCAGCTGGGCCGTCTCGGTCACACCCACTCCCCTCGTCCTCGCCGACCGTGCTACTTGGCCGAGACGAGCTCGTCGTCGCGGGACGGGACGGACACCGGGCGCGTGGACCCCGGCCGGACGGGAGACGCGCCGGCCTTGCGGCCCGTGAGCTTCTCCGTGACCGTGCCGCGCACCACGTTCCACAGCACACGGGCGAGGAACGCCGGGCGCATCATGGCCTCCGGCTTGTCGACGAGACCGGCACCACGCATGTAGGCGGCGGTGACCTTGCCGTCGTGGACGGCCGCGGTCTGCACCAGCTTGAGGAACTTCTGCGCGGCCTTGACCTGCTTGGTGCGCTCGCCCTGGACCCCGGGGAAGGTGAGGTCGACGGCGTTGGTCATCTCCCACGGCGGGTCGATGACGTCACGGGCCAGGTCCCGGAAGTACTGCGCCGGGATCGGCGTGGCACCGGAGTGCAGGTGGTCGCGCAGGGTCAGGGCACAGAGCGCGGCGGCCGTCATGCCCTGGGCGTAGACCGGGTTGAAGGTGGTGACCGCGTCACCGGCGACCAGCAGGCCGAGCGGGAAGCGGTCCATGTCCTCGTAGCGGCGGCGCAGCGTCGTCGGGAAGCGGAAGGCGACCGGCTCGTCCAGCGGAACGGCGCGCTGGAGCGCCTCGTAGATGTCCGGCACCGCCAGCGACTTCACCCACTGGTACAGGCCCTCCTGGTCGGTGGGCGGGTGGTCGCCGAGCAGGCCGTACGTGGTGAGCTCCACGCGGTCGCCGTCGGTCTTGGTGAAGATCGCGCCGCGGGGCAGCTCGGGGGAGGCGACCGGGTTGATCGACAGGTCGCCGTCGTAGGGGTCGTCCAGCAGCTTGTAGTGCTGGGTGACGTAGCCGAGGCCGATCTTCTTGCGCTCCTCGACCACACGCGGGTAGCCGAGCTCCTCCAGCCAGACCGGGGTGCGCGAACCGCGGCCGGTCGCGTCGACCACCAGGTCGGCCTCGATGACCTGCTCGCCGCCCTCCTCGACGAGGCTCTGCACGCGGACGCCGGTGACGCGGCTCTTGTCCGCCGTGGTCACCAGGCCCAGGATGTCGTGCTGCTCGCGGAAGGAGACGTTGGACAGGGCGGCGGTGCGCCGGCGGATGTGCTTCTCCAGCATGGGGCGGCTGGCGGCCACACAGGTCAGGCCCGCCACCTCCGGCTTGAGCCGCCGGCCGTTGAAGTACCACCGCACGTGGCCGGCCAGGTCGCCGGTCGGGACGCCGTCGGCGAAGATCTCCTCGGTGATCCCGGGGTACATCTCCTCCATGGCGAGCTGGCCGCGGGCCAGCAGGCCGTTGATGTGCCGGCTCTGGGGGCAGTGCTTGCGCGGCCCCTCCACCCCGACCAGGACGTCGCGGTCCACAATGAGCACATCGTCGTAGGCATCGGCGAGCACTCGGGCCGCGAACAGCCCCGCGATGCTGCCGCCGAGTACCACCGCGCGCGTACCGGTCTTGTCGCCCGACACGGGTACCTCCTCGAAATTTCCCGGTATGAGGGTGGGATGTTGATCTGGACGGAAAACGGATGATCGGTTCCGGACAGGGGCCGATCGTCGCGCCCCGACAGGGTGGGGCGCATCTCCTGGAGTGCTGCGCGCGCCGCTCAGTGCGCGGCGGCGACGCCGAAACGGGTCCGCGTGAGCTCGCGGTTGGCCATGGTGAACAGGAAGACCGAGATGCCCGCGTGACTCTGCTGCATCGACATGTCGCGCCACACGCGCTCCATGCGCTCACCGTCGCGTACGGCACTGGATCCGGCGGTCGGGAAGAGGTACCTCTCGACGGCCCGCCAGCTCATCCGCACCGCCTCACGGCACAGCGTGGCGACCTTCAGCTCGCGCTCCGGGGTGACCTCGCCCCTGGCGGCGATCTCGTCCCACTCGCGCACGGCGCCCAGCAGGCCCGCCTCGGCGGCATGCACCAGGCCGGCCGCCTCGCCGTACCAGTACTGGAAGTCGGGGTCCTCGGTGCGCGGCACGATGGGCGGGAACAGCGTCTGCCGTGACCGCATCAGCTCCTCGTACGCGTCGAGAGCGCCCTTGGCCATGCCGACGGCGAGCGCCGCGTCCTCGAGGATCATGAAGCTCAGCGGCCCGCCGCCGTACATCGGGTTCCCGTGCAGCGCCCGGCCCGGCGTCCCGTCCGAGACGTCGACCTGGCTCAGGTGGGTGTCCAGCGTCAGGTGCTCCGGGATCAGGCCGTCCTCGATCCGCAGACTGTGCGAGCCGCTGCCGCGCAGGCCCAGCTGGGCCCCCCAGTCGTCGAGCCGGGTGAACGTCTCGCGCGGGGCGATGAACAGCAGCGGACGGACCTCGCCCGTGCCGTCGTCGACCAGGGTGTGCCCGAGGAAGTGCGTGGCATAGGGGGAGCCGGAGCAGTAGCGCCAGGTGCCGTTGATCCGCCAGCGCCCGTCGTCCGTGCGCTCGCCCGTACCGCTGGGGGCGACCGTCGACGGGCACAGGAAGTCGCCACCGGCGAAGATCTCGGCCTGCGCCCGCTCGTCGAACAGGGTCGCCACCGCGTGCGCGTGCGCCGCGCCCAGGCAGTACATCCAGCCCGTCGACGGACAGCCCCGGCTCAGCGCCACCACCACGCGCATGAAGGTCTCGACGCCGAACTCGTAGCCGCCGTACCGCCGCGGCACGAGGATCCGGTACAGGCCCGCCCGGCGGAACTCCTCGTGGGTGTCCTCGGCGTAGAAACCGCGCCGCTCCGTCTCGGCCTGGCGGCCGATCAGACCGCGGGCGAGCTCCTCGGCCCGGGCCACGATCGCTTCGGGCGTCAGGCCGGGCTCGGGCACCGGCACCTCGGCGGTCCGTTCAGGGGCACTCGCGGTCACTGTCATTGCTGCGCGGATTCCTTACGCCTGGGACGAAAGCCGCCTCGGTGAAGCCGGCCCCCGCGCCTGCGGCACCGGACCGGCCCTGGCCCACGGCCATGGAGCTCGCAGCGTCGCACCCGTCGCTCGGGACGGGCATCTCTTCGATTGCGCAGCACCCCGGCGAGGCACCCTTCCGCCCACCCGGCGGCCCGACCGCCGGAGGAGAGCACGGCAGGAGATGCCCGCCGCCTCGGCCCGGTGAGACCCTCGGGCGGCGGCCTGCCGCCCGGCCCGGCCGTGCCGGGCCGGTCCTTCCGAGGCGACCGCGACGGACCCTCACACCCACGTCCCTGGAGTCCCGTTGAGAACCGCGCACCGCTCCTGCCCCGTCTGCGACGCCGTCTGCGGCCTGAAGGTCGAACTCGACGAGGCCGGTCACGTCACCGGCGTGCGCGGCGACACCGACGACCCGTTCTCCCGCGGCTACATATGCCCCAAGGGCGCGAGCCTCGGCCGCATCGACGAGGACCCCGACCGGCTGCGCGTCCCGATGATCCGCACCGGCGACCAGTGGCGCGAGGCCACCTGGGACGAGGCGTTCCGGGCCGTGGAGCAGGGCCTCATGGGCGTCGTCGAGAAGCACGGGCGCCAGGCCCTCGCCGCGTACTTCGGCAACCCCACCTTCCACACCATGGGCGGCATCTTCTACCGCGGCCCGCTCTCGATGTCGCTCGGCACCACCAACCTGTACAGCGCCAGCACCATCGACCAGATGCCCAAGCACGTCGCCGTCGGCCTGCTCTTCGGCAACGCCACGGCCATCTCCGTACCCGACCTCGACCGCACCGACCACCTCATGGTCATCGGCGCCAACCCGGCCGAGTCCCACGGCTCGCTGTGCGCCGCCCCCGACTTCCCCGGCCGGCTCAAGGCGATACGCGCCCGCGGCGGCCGGATCGTCGTCGTCGACCCCCGCCGCACCCGCACCGCCGACCTCGCCGACGAACACGTCTTCGTCCGCCCCGGCACCGACGCCCTGCTGCTCTTCGCGATGGTCCACACCCTGCTCGCCGAGGACCTCGCCACTGTGCGCCTCGACGTGGAGGGCCTCGACGAGCTGCGCGCCCACGCCGCCCCGTTCGCCCCCGAGGCCGTCGCGGGGCCCACCGGCGTGCCCGCCGAGACGATCCGGCGCCTCGCCCGCGACCTCGCCGCCGCGCCCACCGCCGCCGTCTACACCCGGATGGGCACCAGCACCGCCGACTTCGGCACCCTCACCCAGTACCTGGTGGACGTCCTCAACATCCTCACCGGCAACCTCGACCGGCCCGGCGGCGTGATGTTCCCCAAGCCCGCCACCCTCGAAGTGCCCTGGGGCCCGCGGCCCTTCACCTTCGGCCGCTGGCACAGCCGGGTGCGCGGCCTGCCCGAGGCCTGCGGCGACCTGCCCGTCGCCACCCTGGCGGACGAGATCGAGACCCCCGGCGAAGGCCAGGTCAAGGCACTGGTGTGCGTGGCCGGCAACCTCGTCCTGTCCGCCCCCAACGGGCCCCGCCTCGGAAAGGCCTTCGACGAGCTCGACTTCATGGTCTGCGTCGACCCCTACCTGAACGAGACCACCCGGCACGCCGACGTCATCCTGCCGCCGCCGCGCATGATGCAGATGCCGCACTACGACCTGCTGCTGCTCACCGTCACCGTGCGCAACTACACCCGGTTCTCGCCGCCGGTCCTGCCGCTCGAACCCGGACAGCTCTCCGAGGCCGAGATCATGGCCCGGCTGTGCCTCATCGCCTCCGGGCAGGGCGCCGACGCCGACCCGTCCCTCGTCGACGAGATGGTCCTCGGCCAGCTCCTCGGCGCCGGCACCCAGATTCCCGGCTCCCCCTTCCACGGCATGGAGCTCGCCGACGCGCGGGCCCTGCTGGACGGCGACAGCGGCCCCGAGCTCATGCTCGACGCGATGCTCCGCCTCGGCCCCTACGGCCTGTCCCTCGCCGAGCTGCGCAAGCACCCCAGCGGCATCGACCTCGGCCCGCTCAAGCCCCGCATCGACGAGGTGCTCAGCACCGAATCCGGGCAGGTCCGGCTCGCCCCGGCCGAGCTCGCCGACGAGATCGGCCGCCTCGGCGAGCGGCTCGCCGCACCGACCCCCGCGATGCTGCTCATCGGACGGCGCCAGCTGCGCTCCAACAACAGCTGGCTGCACAACGTGCCCACGCTCATGGGCGGCAGCAACCGCTGCACCCTGCACGTCCACCCCGAGGACATCACCCGCCTGGGCCTCGACACCCACGCCCGGATCACCTCCGCCACCGGCGACCTCGTCGTCGCGGTCGAGGCCAACGACCGGATCATGCCCGGCGTCGTGAGCCTGCCGCACGGCTGGGGACACGCCGGATCCACCCAGCGCACCGCGGCCCGGTACCCCGGCGTCAACGCCAACGCCCTCACCGACGACTCCACCATCGACGCCCTGTCCGGCAACGCCGTCTTCAACGGCGCCCCGGTCGTCGTCGAGCCCGCCGCCGCCCCGCCCGGCGAAGAGCCCGCCCCGCGGCGGACGCAGCTTCCCGTCGTCACGGTCTGACCCGCGCGGCGCGTCCGCCCCGACCCCCCCCTTCACTGGAGGACCCATGCACTCCGGAGCCCCGGACGACGTCGTCGTCATCGAGGCCTGGCTGTCCGAGTTCCCGTTCCCCGACTTCCTGGAGCCGATCCGGGAGCGGGCCCGGGAGTTCGAGAAGGCCCACCCCGGCTACCGCATCGACATCCGCGGCCACTCCTACGAGGAGCTGCCCGAGGCCGTCGCCCAGGCGGCCGCCGAAGGCCGGGCGCCCGCGCTCGCCACCTACTACGCCGGAGCCTCGCAGCTCGCCCGCGACGCCCGCACCCAGGACGGCCGGCCGCTGTTCGTCTCCGTGGAGAAGGCCGTCGCCGGACGCGACTCCATCCTCGGCGAGCCCGTCGTCCTCGACGACTTCCTGCCGGGCGTACGCGAGTACTACACCGTCGACGGCGACTTCGCGACCGTGCCGATGACCCTCTCGACGATGCTGCTGTACGCCAACACCACCCTGCTGCGCCGGGCCGGCGTCGCCGCCGCGCCCCGCACCTGGCAGGAGACGACCGCCGCATGCGAGGCCGTCGCCCGCCTCGACGACGGACCCGCCCACGCCATCGCCTGGCCCGTCGACGGCAAGTTCCTCCAGCACGCCGTCGCCCAGCAGGGCGCGCTGCTCACCGACGCGGGCAACGGGCGGCACGGCCGGGCGACCCGCCTCGACCTGACCTCCGACGCGGTGAAGGCGTACGTCCGCTGGTGGCGCGACCTGCACCGGGCCGGCCACTACCGCAAGAGCGACGGCCTGGAGGACTGGGCCGGCACCTTCCAGGCCCTCGCCGGCCAGGAGGTGGCCCTGCGCTTCAGCTCCTCCTTCGACGCCAACTACATGGTGAAGGCGGCGGCCGCCGCGGGCTTCGACCTGGAGGTCGGCGTACTGCCCCGCAACGGTGACCTGCCCTGCGCCGGCAACTGGATCGGCGGCGACTCGCTGTGGCTCGCCGACGGCCTCGACGAGGCCGTCCGGGACGGCGCGCTCGCCTTCATGATGTACCTCAACAGCCCGCGCGCCGCCGCCGCCTGGCACCGCGCCAGCGGCTCCGCCCCCGCCACGTACGGCTGCATCGCCCTCCTGGAGGAGGAGGGCTGGTTCGACGAGCACCCGCACCACCGCGCCACCGGCGAACAGCTGGAGCTGCGCGCCGGGCCGCCCGAGGCGCACGGCGCCGTCCTCGGCGCCTTCCACGCCGTCCAGATGGCCTTCATGGAGGCGATGGAGGACGTCCTCGCCCACGACGCCGACATCGACGCCCGCCTCGCCGAAGCCGCCGCCGTGGCACAGGGCCACCTCGACGACTACAACGCGTACGCCCTGGGCACGGGCCCGAAGACCCCCGACTGCCTCACGGTCCGCATCTGACCGCCCGGGCCCCGCGCCGCTACGCCGCCGCCAGCAGGTCCGGCGTGGTGCGCGGGGCCCGCGCCGCGTACAGCGCGTCGACGCAGGCCGAGGCGAGGGCGTCCAGGCTGGACACCGTGGCGTCCGCCGGCAGCAGCGCCGCCGAGTAGGCGAGGGGAAGCTCCGTGCAGGCCGTGACCACCGGCAGGGCCGCCTCGCGCCACAGCGGCCCCAGAGCCGAGGCCAGTACCTGCCCCGCCTCGTCCGTCCGGCCCGCCTTGACGAGCACGGCCGCACGGTGGATCGGCCCCTGGGCGGCGGCCCCCGGCACCACCAGCCGGTAGCCGAGCTCGGCCGCCCGCCGCTGGTACAGGCCGCTGGCCACGGTGCCCGCCGTGGCGGCCAGCCAGCCGCCCTCCGGGCTCCTCGCCATCGCGGCCCGCAGCGTCGCGTCGACGATGTGGACCAGGGGCACCGGGAGCTCGGACCGGAACCGGTCCAGGTACACGTGCGCCGTGTTGCACGGCACGGCCAGCAGGTCCGCGCCCCAGCGCGTCAGCGTGGCCAGGCCCTCGCGGAGCGCGGGCAGCGGCGACGGGCCGCCCTCCGTCAGCGCCGCGGACCGGTCGGGGACCGACGGGTCCGACAGCATCACGATCCGCGGATGGTGCTGGTCGTCGGCCGCCGGCACCCGCGCGGCCAGCAGCCGCAGGAACTCCGCGGTCGCCGCCGGCCCCATCCCGCCGAGGACGCCGAGCGTCCGGACCGGGACCGGCGCGGCAGCCGTCACGGCGACGTCGTGAGCCGACGGGCCACCCGCTCCGGTATCGCGGCGGCCAGCAGCCGCCCGCGCACACCGGGCGGGCACCACCAGTCCAGATGGAGCACCCCCGCGCGCACCACGCCGTGCACGCTCACGCCGTCCCGGCCGGTGTCGGGCAGCACGGTGAAGTCCGCCTCGTCGGCCGCCACCCGCGTGAACGGCGAACCGTCCGGAAGCAGCGCGTCCAGGTCTCCGAAGTGCTGGTAGCGGATCAGCGGCGCGTCGCCCGAGGCGGGCGCCTGCGCCAGGGTCCAGCGGCCGATGCCCGCCGGGCCGTCCCCGGCGGTGTGGTCGAGGACCTCGACGTCCGGCGCGTCACCCAGGTCGGTGAGGACCGCCGCCAGCACCCCGGCCACCCGGGTCGCGCTCGCCGGAGCGCCGCAGGCCACGGTCAGCCGCACCGGATCCCCCCCGTCCTTCGACGCGGGCGCGGCCGGTGCGACCGGGCCGGGCGCGACGGCCGCGGCCCGCTCCAGGAAGGAGTCCGCCACGGCGAGTTCCGCCTCGCCGCCGCCCGCCCACAGGGCGGACAGGTCGCGCAGCAGCACCCGCCAGGAACGGGTGTCGGCGACCAGCTCGTGGACGACCAGCAGCAGCCGGGCCGGCAGCTCGCCCCGGTCGACCAGCGCGACCTGCAGCAGCGGCCCGCCGGCGAGGTCGAGCCGGGAACGCAGCCGGTCCACGGCGGTGGCCACCAGCTCCGCCTCGGCGGCCGCGTCCCGTCCGGACACGTCCAGGCGCAGCACCGGGACGGCGCCCGCAGGACCGCCGTCGTACTGCTCCCACGTCTCGCCGCGCCGTACGAACCGCAGCCGCAGCGCCTCGTGGTGCAGCAGCAGCCGCAGCGTCGCCCGGCGCGTCAGGGCGCTGTCCGCCGGTTCCGGGGTCTGCAGGAGCAGCACCCTGGCTTGGCGGTCCGGCGCCTCCGTCCCGCGCCCGAGCGCCTCGCGCTGGGCGGGCGTCAGCGGTGCCCGCCGCGCGGCCGGGCCGGCCGGGGACGGGGCCGGGGGAGAGGTCCGCTCGGCCACCGGCGCCCCGGCCGGAGGCCGGGCGACGCCCTCCTCCGGCAGCGGGTAGCCGATCTGCAGCAGCATCTTGCGCACCCGCGGCGTCGCCGCCGGCGGGCGCAGCTCCTCGTCCGCCTCCGCCCGGTCCAGATGGCCCAGGCGCACCTCCCAGCGGGTGGGGGCCTCGTAGTTGTGGAAGCCCCGCTCACGGGAGTGCACCAGCACCCCCGCGTCGTTGATCATGCAGTTGGAGCTGCAGAACCCGGTGTCGCCGGGCTGCGCCCACAGGTCGGAGCGCTCCCGCAGCAGCGCGCGGATGCCGTCCTTGGTGACGTCGCTGTAGCGGTAGAAGTCGACGACCTCCACCGAGTCGACCACCTCCGCGGAGACGGCCCCGCCCGACTGGTGGTAGACCTGCCGGCCCTCCCGCAGCCGCGGCTCGATCTCGGCCGGGTCGAAGATGCCCTGGCGGTGGAACCAGGTCAGCCGCTCGTCCATGATCTGACCGCGCGACAGACCGGTGACGATGGTCGGGATGTCCAGGTCGTGGGCGTGCTGGGTGCTCAGGTCGAGCAGCGAGCGGAAGCAGCCGTTGCACACGCTCTTGTGCTGCTGGAGGCTGCGCAGGAACACCGCGTTCTGGTCGGCGTGGGTGGCGGTGACGTGCTCGATCCCCAGCTCGGAGGTGATCGTCTCCACGTTCCGCAGCGCGGTCTTGGAGATGAACCCGTTGTCGAAGGTGAAGGTCCGCACCCGCAGGCCGAGGTCGATCAGCCGGTACAGCACGTAACTGCTGTCCTTGCCGCCGCTGTAGAGCAGCAGGCAGTCGTAGGCGGAGCCGCGGGCCTCCGCCCGGCCCCGGACGAGCTCGACGAACCGGTCGACGTCCCCGAACCAGGCGTCGATCTCGGTGCCGTGCTCCGCGTACCGGGTGCACAGGTCGCAGACCCCGTCGGAGTCGAAGACGAGGCCGGGGTAGCGGCTGCTGATGCCGCAGCGGACGCAGGCCCGCTCGGCGGCCGGGAGACCGGCGGCGGCGGTGGTCGGCTGGGCGAGGTGCGTGGTCATCGGCGGTCCCTAGATGGCGAAGAGGTCGTCGAGCGGGGCGTCGGCCGCGAGCAGCTCCTGCTCGACCGCGGCGGCCAGGGTCGCGACGGTCGGCGACAGGAGGAAGTCCCGCAGCGGCACCGCGACCTGGAAGGCGCTGTTCACCCGGCCGAGCAGCTCGACGACGAGCAGCGACGTGCCGCCCGACGCGAAGAAGTCGTCGTCCCGGCCTACGCCGGTCACGGGCAGCGTCGCCAGCCACAGCTCGGCGACGGTCCGCTCGGTCGCGGTGCGCGGCGGCTCGCCGTCCGCGCCCCCGGCGGCGCGCCGGACGGGCGCGGGCAGGGCCTTGCGGTCGGTCTTGCCGCTGAGCGTGCGGGGCAGTTCGGCCAGCGGCACGAACAGGGCCGGCACCGCGCCGTCCGGCAGCCGCTCGCGCAGGTGGGCGCGGAGCCGCTGCTCGAATCCCTCGGGCAGGGTCTCCCCGGCCGGTTCGCGCAGCTCCAGGTAGGCGCACAGGTAGGCGGCGCCGTCCTCGTCGCCGGTGACCACGGCCGCGTCGGCGACGTCCGGGTGCGCGCGCAGCACGCTCTCGACGCCCTCCAGCTCGACCCGTACGCCACCGATCTTGACCTGGTGGTCCTTGCGGCCCAGGAACTCCAGGCTGCCGTCGTCCAGCAGGCGGCCGAAGTCGCCGGTGCGGTAGACGAGGTCCGCCGGGTCGCCGGTGACCGGGTGGGGCACGAAGACCCGCGCGGTCTCCTCGGGACGCCGGTGGTAGCCGAGCGTGCGGTCGGGGGTGCGCAGGTGGATCTCGCCGACCGCGCCGGGCTCCGCGAGCCCGCCCCGCTCGTCGACGAGCAGCACCTCGGCGCCCGGAACAGCCCGGCCCACGGGGATCGACGGGCGGTCCAGGTCGGCGCGGGTGACCTCGTGGAAGGTCTTGGTCATCGTCGTCTCCGACGGCCCGTACAGGTTCAGCAGCCGGATCCGGTCGCCGTAGTGCCCGAACAGCCGCTCGGCGTCCGCCGGCGCGAGCCGCTCCCCGGAGAGCGCCACCCAGCGCAGCGCGGAGAGCGTGTGGTCCCCGGAGATCGCGGCCGAGACCAGGCCCCGGAACAGCGAGGGCACGGTGTGGATCAGGGCGACGCGCTCCTCGTCCGCCCAGCGGGCCAGCGCCGCGGGGTCGAGCAGCGTCTCCCTCGGCGGAACGACGAGGGTGCCGCCGCAGGTCAGCGGGAGGAACAGGTCGCGCAGCACGGCGTCGAAGGAGGGCGAGACCAGCTGGCCGACGCGCAGCCCCGGTCCGGCGCCGAGCAGCTCGCTCTCCCACCGGATGTACGGGGCGATCGAGCCGAGCCGGCCGACGATGCCCTTGGGCCGGCCCGTGGTGCCCGACGTGAAGAAGACGTACGCCGGGTCGTCCGCGCCCGCCCGGTGCGCCTCGACCGCCCCGGCTTCGCCGGAGGGACCGACCGCGACGGTACGGGCGGCGGGTGCCGCCTCGGCGAGCGCCTGGAGCGCCACCGGGTCGGCCGGGTCGCCGACCACGGCCCAGCGCGGGTCGAGGTCGAGCAGCATCGCGCGCAGCCGGGCCGGCGCCGCGGCCAGGTCGACCGGCACGAACACCCCGCCCATGCGCAGGACGCCGAGGACGGCGGCGGCCAGATCGCGGCGGTCCCCGACCAGGACGGGCACGAAGTCGCCGGCGCCCGCGCCCGCGGCCCGCAGCTCCGCGGCCACGTGCGCGGCGCGCGCGTCCAGTTCGGAGTAGCTGAGGCGGCCGTCGGCCGTCTCGACGGCCACGTGGTCCGGGAAGCGCTCGATCGCCCTCCCCACCAGGTCGTGGATGGCCTCGAACGTCATCGTGATTCCTTTCTCTGTCCCGGAAGGTCCCGTCCGGCCGACGTCCGGCCCGTCACGGGTGGTCCGGCAGGGAGAAGGTGTCCAGGAGGATGCCGAAGGTCAGAACGGTGAGCAGCAGGTCGTCGCCGTAGTGCGGATGGATCTCGAAACCGTCGCGGGTGTAGCGGGCACGGAGCCGCTCCACCGCCGCCGGGTCGAAGTAGCCCTGCCGCCTGATCCGCGCGGGCGAGAGCATGTCGTTGATCCACTCGACGCCGGCGCGCAGCAGCGCCGGGCTGCCGGGCGCGCGGAAGCCGAACTTCTCGCGGTCCACGATCTCCGGCGGCACCAGGCCCTGGGCGGCCTGCTTCACCACGTACTTCTCGCCGCCCCGCGGATGCACCTTGAGGTGGGCCGGAACCCGGGTGGCGAACTCCACCACCGCGCGGTCCAGGAACGGATAGCGGGCCTCCACGGAGTGGGCCATCGCCATCCGGTCGCCGTGGTCGGAGAGCAGGTGGTCGGAGAGCCGCAGCCGGAAGTCCAGGTACGAGCGCTGCGCCAGCGGATCGCGGCCGGCCAGCCGGTCGTGGTCCACGGGCGCCTCGCGCAGGCAGTCCACCTCGGCGAACGCCTCGCGCACCGACGCCGAGTACAGGGCGAGCTTGGCCTCGCGCCAGGCGTGGTACGGGCGCTCGTAGAACAGCCCGGCGTCCCCCCACAGCCGGCGCCGGACGTCGTCCTCCAGCGCGTCGGCGAGCGGGTCGCCCGAGCGGGCGGCGCCGCGGCCGAGCCGGTCGAAGCGGTAGCCGACGTAGCCGCCGAAGAGTTCGTCGGCGCCCTCACCGGTGAGGACCACCGTGGTGCCGGCCTCGCGGACCTGCCGGGCCAGCGCGAGGGAGCAGGTGTTGTAGGTCTCCTTCACCGGCGTCTCGGCGTGCAGCACCATCCGTTCCAGCCCCCCGACGATGTCGTCGGTGGTGAACGGGATCTCGTGGTGGCGCGAGCCGGCCTTCTGCGCCATGAGGCGCTGGTAGCCGGACTCGTCGATGTCGGCCTCGGGGAAGGTGACGGAGAACGAGTCGGCGGGCGGCGCGAGTTCGCCGACGAGCCCGGCGATCAGCGAGGAGTCGAGCCCCCCGCTGAGGTAGAAGCCGACCGGCACGTCGGCGCTCAGCCGCAGCCGCACCGACTCGGTCAGCAGCTCCCGCAGCCGCTCGGGGTAGTAGGCGTCCGGGTGCTCCTGGGGCTCGCCGGCCGGCGGCAGGTCGAGGTCCCAGTACCGCACTTCGCGCACGTCGCCGTCCTCGACGAGGAGGTAGTGACCGGGACGCACGGCGCTGACGCCCTGGAACAGGGTGCGGGGGCTGACCAGGCCGGGAAAGGTCAGGACCTGGTCGAGGCCGGTGAGGTCCACCGCCCGGCCGACGCCCGGATGGGCCAGGACGGCCTTGGCCTCGGAGCCGAAGACGAACTGGTCGGGCGTCGTCGCGTAGTGCAGGGGCAGGATGCCGACGTGGTCGCGGGCGAGGAACAGACGGCGCCGCGCGCGGTCGTACAGCGCGAAGGCGAACTGGCCGTTGAGCCGGTGCAGCAGCGCCGTGCCCTCCTCCTCGTAGAGGTGGACGAGGACCTCGACGTCGCAGTCGGACGCGAAGCGGTGGCCCTTGGCGACGAGTTCGGCGCGCAGTTCGCGGTGGTTGAAGATCTCGCCGTTGCACACCATGACGACGGAGCCGTCCTCGCTGGACATCGGCTGCGCACCGCCGGCGAGGTCGTTGATGCTCAGGCGCCGGAAGCCGAGACCGACCCCCTCCCGGAGGTACGTGCCGACCGAGTCGGGTCCCCGGTGCAGCAGGGTCGCCGTCATACGGTCCAGCACCCGGGCGTCGACCCCCGCGCCGCCCTGCAGGACCATGGCACCTGCGATGCCGCACATGTGACGGATCCTCCTTCGTCGGGCCTGGGCGCCCCACGAAACCAGCGGCCGGGCCGGGGCCACAAGCGAATCCGGGCCACGCCCGGTCCTTGAGCAATCTGGAAGAACGCCAGGCCACGGGGGAAGCGCACGGGGGGAGAAGACATCCCGAGCGGCCCTCGGCCACGCTGGTGGCGGCCCCTCGGCGGCCCGGCCCGAGGCCTCGGGCGGCCGCCCCTTCCACGGAGGAGAGACGTGACCGAGCCGGACAGCCCCGCCTTCGCGGCGGCCACCATCACCGCGGACGACCCCCGCTACCCGAGCATGGTGCTCGGCACCAACCACCGGTTCGTCGGAAAGCCGGACTACGTGCGGGTGGTGACCACGACCGAGCAGGTGGTGGCCGCGGTGGCCGAGGCCGTGGCGGCCGGCAAGCGGATCTCCGTCCGCAGCGGCGGGCACGGCTTCGAGAACCTCGCCACCGACGGCGTCGAGATCCTCCTCGACATGTCCGAGATGACCGAGGTCCGGTACGACGCCGGGCGGCGCGCCTTCGCCATCGACGCGGGCGCGACCCTCGGCCATGTCTACCGCGTGCTGTTCAAGGGCTGGGGCGTGACGATCCCGGCCGGCGAGTGCCCCGAGGTGGGGGTCGGCGGGCACATCGTCGGCGGCGGCTACGGGCCGCTCTCCCGCAGCCTCGGCGCCGTCGTCGACTACCTGTACGCGGTGGAGGTCGTCGTCGTCGACGAGGACGGCACCGCCCGCGCGATCGTCGCGACCCGCGAGGAGGACGACCCGCACCGCGAGCTGTGGTGGGCGCACACGGGCGGCGGCGGCGGCACCTTCGGCGTCGTGACCCGCTACTGGATGAGGGCGCCCGGCGCCCGCTCCGAGGACCCGGGCGAGCTGCTGCCGAAGGCGCCCGGCGCCTGGCGCAGCGGCATGGCGGTGTGGTCCTGGGAGTCGATGACCCCGGAGGCGTTCGCCACCCTCCAGGCGAACTTCGGCTCCTGGTTCGAGCGCAACAGCGACCCCGACTCGCCGTACGCGGCGCTGGCCGGCTACTTCCACGGCACCCACCGCTCCGGCTTCGGGCTGACCGTCGGCGCCCACATGGACGACGCCACCCCGGACGCCGAGAAGCTGATGACCTCGTTCTTCGAGGAGGTCATGGCGGGCGTGGACGCCGAGCCGATGTTCGTCTCCCAGCAGGTCAGGCCCTGGCTGTACATGTCGTCGTACCCGGGCTGGGGCGACCCGGGCGACCCCTTCACCCGGCGCATCAAGATCAAGGCCGCCTATCTGCGCAAGGGCTACGCCAAGGAGCAGACGGACGCGCTGTACCGCCATCTGACGACGGGCGAGACGAGCCCCGTGCAGCTCATCCTCATCGGCTACGGCGGCAGGGTGAACGCCGTCGCCCCGGACGCCACCGCCGCCGCCCAGCGCGACTCGGTCCTCAAGGCCGCCTACATGGCCGTGTGGGCCTCCCCGGAGGAGGACGACACCAACATCCGGCTGGTGCGCGAGATGTACCGCGACGTGTACGCGCGGACCGGCGGCGTACCCGTACCGGACGACGCCAACGACGGCAGCTACGTCAACTACGCGGACACCGACCTCGCCGACCCCGAGTGGAACACCTCCGGGGTGCCGTGGCACACCCTGTACTTCAAGGACAACTACCCGCGGCTCCAGCGGGCGAAGAAGACCTACGACCCGCGTGACGTCTTCCGCCACGCGCTCTCCGTCCGACTGCCCGACTGACGGCCCGCCGCACGCGCCGGTGCCCGGCCCCCGCCGACGAGCGGGGCCGGGCACCGGTGTGCGTACGGGGTACGGGCCGGGGACCGTCGCCCCGACCCGTACGGGAGACCTCAGGCGTCCGCGACGGCGGGCAGGACGTGCTCGCCGATCAGCTCGATGCGGCCCACCTGGTCCTTGCCCTCCAGGATGCCGATCACCCGGGTGACGCCGGCCTGGGCGATCTGGCGCAGCGTCCCCGCCAGCTCGTCGGCGGCGGCCTCGTCCGCGGGCGTGAACGGCATGATGCAGGTCTTCTCGATCGAGTGGAAGTCGCGGCCCTCGTCCTCGCAGTGACGGCGCAGCACCTCCAGCTTGTCGCCCAGGTCCGGGCCCGGGTACAGGTTGCAGGCGTCCGCGTACCGGGCGACCAGACGCAGCGTCTTCTTCTCGCCGCCGCCTCCGATCACGATCCGCGGCCGGGTCAGGTTCTGCGGCACGTTCAGCGGCCGGTCCAGCCGGTAGTGGCGGCCCGTGATCGGCTTCTCGTCGCCGCGCTCCCCGTCCCACATGCTCCGGCAGATCCGGACGGCCTCCTCCAGCCGCTCGAACCGCTCGGCCAGCGGCGGGAAGTCGATGCCGAGACCGCGCGCCTCCTCCTCGTACCAGCCGGCGCCGATGCCGAGGTCGGTGCGGCCGCCGGACAGCACGTTCAGCGTCGTCACCGTCTTCGCCAGCAGGCCCGGGGAACGGAAGTGGACCCCGGCGACCATCGGCATCAGCCGGATGCGGCGGGTGTGCGCGGCGATCGTGGCCAGCGTGGTGAAACACTCCAGCATCGGCTGCTCGGGGCCGCCCATGTGGGGGCCCTGCCAGACGTGGTCCGCGACCCCGATGACGTCGAATCCGGCGTCGTCGGCGGTGCGGGCCATCGTCGCGAGCGTGTCCGCCATGCGCTCCGCTCCGCCGTCCCAGGCGTAGTCCGCGAATGCGAGGCCGAGTTTCAAGACAGTCTCCCAACAGGCTCGATGACGTGGGTGGGGTGTGTACCCGCGGCGGGGCCGTCGGGCGCGGCTACCGCAGAATAGGTCGGACGGGGCGGCCGGCTCTTCTTCGAACGTGCGGGGTTCGCACCCCCGGAAAGGCACGAACGGCCTGGTGGAAGAGGGCAACCACCGAGATGCGGGCCGCGTCGCCGCGCGATCAGCCTGAGGGAATGGACCGTATTGAGTCGGCGGACGCGACGCCGCCCGCCCCGCCCAGTCACATCAGCGGCAGCCACCCCCTGCCGCTGCTCGACGAGACCATCGGCCGGAACCTGCGGCGGGCCGTCGCCTCCTTCGGCGACCGGGACGCCCTGGTGGACCGGACGGGCAGCGGCCGGCGCTGGAGCTACGCCGAGCTCGACGCCCGTACCGACGCGCTCGCCGCCGGCCTGCTGGACCTGGGCGTCGAGCCCGGCGACCGGATCGGGCTGTGGTCGCCCAACAGCGCCGAATGGGTGCTCACCCAGTACGCGGCGGCGAAGATCGGGGCGATCCTGGTCAACATCAACCCGGCGTACCGCTCCTACGAGCTGGAATACGTCCTCGGCCACGCCGGGGTGAGCGTCCTCGTCGCCGCCCGGACCCTGCGCACCACCGACTCCGCCGGCATGATCGCCGAGGTCGCACCGCGCTGCCCGGAGCTGCGGCACACCGTCATCATCGGAGGCGAGCAGTGGGACGGCCTGCTCGCCGGGCCCGACTCGCGGACGGCGCGCCGCCTCGCCGAGATCGACGCGGCGCTGCACCCCGACGACGCCATCAACATCCAGTACACGTCGGGGACGACCGGCCTGCCCAAGGGCGCGACGCTGACCCACCGCAACATCCTCAACAACGGTTTCTTCACCGGTGAGCTGCTGGAGTACACCGAGGAGGACCGGGTCTGCCTGCCGGTTCCCTTCTACCACTGCTTCGGCATGGTGATGGGCACGATCGCGGCCTTCAGCCACGGGGCGTGCGTGGTGATCCCCGGCTCGTTCTTCGAAGCGGCGGCGACCCTCCAGGCGGTCGAGGCGGAACGCTGCACCTCGCTGTACGGCGTCCCGACGATGTTCATCGCCGAGCTCAACCACCCGGACTTCGACGCCTACGACCTCGGGTCGCTGCGCACCGGCATCATGTCCGGCACCCCCTGCCCGGTCGAGGTGATGCGGCAGGTCGTCGACCGGATGCACATGTCCCGGGTGACGATCTGCTACGGGATGACGGAGACCTCGCCGGTGGCCTGCCAGACCCGCCCCGACGACTCCCTCGAACGGCGGGTGTCGACCGTCGGCACGGCCGGCCCGCACGTCGAGATCAAGATCGTCGACCCCGAGACCGGGCAGACCGTGCCCCGCGGCCGCCAGGGCGAGTTCTGCACCCGCGGCTACTCCGTGATGCGGGGCTACTGGCGGCAGCCCGACAAGACGGCCGAGTCGATCGACGCGGACGGCTGGATGCACACCGGGGACCTCGCCGTCATGGACGGGGACGGCTACGTGAGCATCACCGGCCGGATCAAGGACATGGTCATCCGGGGCGGCGAGAACATCTACCCGCGCGAGATCGAGGAGTTCCTCCACACCCACCCCGACATCCTCGACGCCCAGGTGGTCGGCGTGCCCGACCCGTACTACGGCGAGGAGCTCGTCGCCTGGATCCGGCTGCGCGAGGGTGCCCCGCCGATCGACGCCCCCGTGCTCTGGGCGTACTGCTCCGGGCGGCTCGCCCACTTCAAGATCCCGCGCTACGTGGCCGTCGTCGACTCCTTCCCGATGACCGCGAGCGGCAAGGTCCGCAAGGTCGAACTGCGGGAACAGGGGGCCCTGATGCTCGCCGAACGGCTCGGCCAGGCGGCCTGACACCTGCGGGCGCGGGAAAGGGGGAGGGGGGCCCCCCCCCGGGGGGGCCCCCCCCCCCCCACCCCCCGCCCCCCCCCCCCCCCCGCGGCCGGGGGGGGAAAGCCGCCGGGGGGACCCGACCCCCGGGGGCCCCCCAGCCCCCCCCCGGGGCGGCCCGGGGCGCCCCCCCCCGGGGGGGGGGGTTTGGGGGGGGGGCCCACCCCCGGGGGGGGGCCCCCCCCCCCCTCCCCCCCGCGCCCCCCCCGGAAGCCGGCGCCGGTGCTCAGAAAGCGACGGGAAGTCCCAGACCGCGGGCGACCAGCATCCGCTGGACCTCGCTCGTGCCCTCGCCGACCTCGAGCACCTTGGCGTCGCGGTAGAAACGGGCCACCGGATAGTCGTTGAGACAGCCGTAGCCGCCGAAGATCTGCGTGGCGTCCCGGGCGTTGTCCATCGCCGCGTTCGCGGCGATCAGCTTCGCCATCGACGCCTCCTTCCCGAACGGCTCGCCCCGCAGCATCTTCGTCACCGCCTGGTAGTAGGCGAGCCGGGCGCTGTGGGCCCGCACCTCCATGTCGGCGATCTTGAACTGGACGGCCTGGTTGGCGCCGATGCTCCGGCCGAACGCCATCCGCTCCTTGGCGTGGCGCACGGACTCGTCCACACAGCCCTGCGCGATGCCCGTGCCCACCGCGGAGATCGCGATCCGGCTCTCGTCGAGCACCGAAAGGAACTGGGCGAGACCGCGGCCCTCCTGCCCGAGCAGGTTCCCGGCCGGCACCCGCACGTCGGTGAAGGACAGCTCGTGGGTGTCCGAGGAGTTCCAGCCCGCCTTGGAGTACAGCGGCGCCACCTCGAAACCGGGGGTGCCCGAGGGCACCACGACGGTCGAGGCCTCCTGGCGGCCGTCGGAGCGCACCCCGGTCACGGCCGTGACCGTGACCAGCCGGGTGATGTCCGTACCGGAGTTGGTGATGAAGGACTTCGCCCCGTTGATCACCCACTCGTCGCCGTCGCGCACGGCGGTCGTGGTGAGCGAGGCGACGTCGGTCCCGCCCCCCGGCTCGGTCAGCCCGAACGCGCTGAGCGCCTCACCCGCGCAGAGCTGCGGCATCCAGCTCTCCTTCTGCTCGGGCGTGCCGAACCGGTAGAGCGGCATGGCACCCAGCGAGACACCCGCGGACAGGGTGATCGCGACCGAGGTGTCGACCCGCGCGAGCTCCTCCAGCGCCAGGCACAGCGCCAGGAAGTCGCGGCCCTGGCCGCCGTACTCCTTCGCGAACGGCAGCCCGAACAGCCCCATGCGGCCCATCTCGGCGACCAGGTCGTAGGGGAACGCGTCCCGCTTGTACAGGTCGCCGATCGCCGGGGCCACGGCGGTGCGCGCGAAGTCCTCCACGGTCTTGCGCAGGACCTCGTACTCCTCGTCGAGCCGGAAGCCGATCACTTCAATCTCCTCGTGTGGTGGCGGGCCGGGCGGGCCGGGAAGGGGGCGGCGCCGGTCAGGCGGGGACGGAGCCGACGAGACCGCCGTCGACGACGAACTCCTGACCGGTGATGTACGCCGCGCGCGGCGACAGCAGGAACAGCACCGTCTCGGCGATGTCCTGCGGGGTGCCGAGGGAGCCGAGGGCGACCTGGCCGCGGAAGAACTCGCGGACCTCCTCGACCGGGGCGACGGCGTCGAACATCTCGGTGCGGATGTGGCCCGGGGTGACCGCGTTGACCCGGATGCCGAGGCCCGCCAGGTCCGGGGCGAGGGTCTGCGGCAGGTTCAGCACGGCCGCCTTGCTGGCCGCGTAGACCGAGCCCGCGCCCATGCCGCGGTGCACCAGCCACGAGGCGTTGAGCACCACCGAGGAGCCCTCGGCGAGCAGCGGCAGCGCCTTCTGCACGGTGAAGAAGGAGCCCTTGAAGTTGGCGCCGACGACCTGGTCGAAGTCCTCCTCGGTCACGTCCGCGGTGCGGGCGTTGAGGCCGATGCCGGCGTTGGCGAAGACGCCGTGCAGGACGCCGAAGCGGGCGCGGACCTGCTCGTAGGCCGCCTCCAGCTCGGCCGGGCGGGACACGTCGACGGTCACGGAGAGCACCCGGTCGCCGCCGTCCAGCTCCTTGACGGCCTTTTCGAGGCGGGCGGCGTCGCGGCCGGCGATCACCACGTTCGCGCCCTCGTCGAGCAGGCGGCGGGCGGTGGCGAAGCCGATGCCGCTGCCACCACCGGTGATGAAGTACGTCTTGTTGGCGAAGTCAGTCATACGGCCAGCGTCGGGGCGCCGCGCACCGCCGCGCATCTCCTCGATTGCGCAGCGCCCCGCCCGGCGGCCGGGCCGCCAGCGGCTCGTGGCAACCGCCCGAACGACAGCAACCTCGAAGATGCCGCACGCCCCTCCCACCGGGGAGGCTGGGCAGGTGGACCCACGCCTGCGCCTCCTGTCGTCGCCGTGGGGTGCACCGACCACGCAGACAGAGCACAGTCAGAAGGAGATCCCCCCCATGGCTCAGTTCGCGGTTTTCATCTACGAGGCGGAGATCCCCGGCGGCTGGGAGAACGCTCCGAAGGAGCTCCTCGCGGCTCACGAGGCGTTCCCCGGCAAGGTCGAGGAGCTCGGCGGCAAGATCCTCAACGGTCTCGCCCTGCAGCCGGCCGGCACCGCCAAGAACGTCCGCAAGGGCGAGATCAACGACGGCCCGTTCGCCGAGGCCCGCGAGTCCCTCGGCGGCGCGTTCGTGCTGGAGGCCGAGAGCCTGGAGCAGGCCCTGGAGATCGCCAAGTTCGTCCCGGTCCACGACGGCGGCGTCGAGATCCGCCCGCTGTTCGACGCGCCGGAGGCCTGATCCGTGGCCGACACCACCGAGCTGACGGCGATCACCGTCACCCGCGTTCTCGACGCGCCGCGCGCGGAGGTCTACCGCGCGTGGACCGAGCCGGAGCGCTTCGCCCAGTGGTGGGGGCCGCGCGGCTTCACCACCGACCCCTCCACGGTCGCCCTCGACGTGCGGGTCGGCGGCACCTGGAACGCCACCATGGCGGCCGAGGGCATCGGTGAGTTCCCGTTCACGGGCGTCTACCGCGAGGTCGTGGCGGACGAGCGCCTGGTGTTCACGCTCGTCGACCCGAACGACGAGAACGTCGCCGACCGCGCCGAGCGCGGTGAGGCCGAGGAGCTGACCACGGTCACCTTCGAGGACCACGACGGCGGCACGAAGCTCAGCTTCCAGCAGGTCGGCCGGCTCGACACGGAGAAGGCCCCGGAGGTCGAGGCGGGCTGGAACAGCTTCCTCGACTCCCTCGCCGACCACCTGGCCGGCGCCTGAACCGACCGCACGAGAAGGGAGCGGTACGGGTCCCCCGACCCGTACCGCTCCCTTCCGTCGTCCCCGCCCCCCGCCGTCCGCGCCCCGGCGGCAACACCGCAACCCGCAAGCGGCAACACCGCAACGTGCAAGATGCAGCCGTGACCGGCCGCCGGGAGGCTGGCCCCCGTCTCTTCGCTGATCAGGGGGTCGGGCCGGTGGCCATCACCACAACCAGGTCTCCCGAGGCCGTCAGCAGCACCCGCAGCACCCAGCGCCGGTTCTTCCCGGAGCTCGAGGGCATGCGTGGGCTCGCGGCCATGGGAGTGCTCTGCACACACGTCGCGTTCAGTTCCGGCATGGTCGGATTCATGGACAAGGAACCCAACGGGTTCCTCGGCGTCATGCTCCAGCAGCTCCACGTGAGTCTGCCCATCTTCTTCGTGCTCTCCGGCATGCTGCTCTACCGGCCGTTCGCGCTCGCGACCATCGCCGGGACCCGCAAGCCCGAGATCAAGCCCTACTTCTGGCGCCGCGCCCTGCGCACCCTGCCCGCGTACTGGGTGCTGGTCGCCGTCACCATGCTCACCCTCAACCGCGAGGCCGTGCACAGCGTGTGGCAGGTCCTCCGCCCCGTGCTGCTGCTGCAGGTCTACCAGATCGACTCCCGCCTCGTCGGCGAGGGCCTGGAGCAGACCTGGACCCTCGCCACCGAGGTCGCCTTCTACGCCGCGCTGCCGCTGCTGGCCTGGGCCCTCGACAGGTTCGCCCGCAAGGCCGCCGACCCGGGCGTGCGCGTCCGCCGCATCCTGTGGGGCCTGAGCCCGCTCGTCGTCATCGGCTTCGTCTACGCGGCGTACACCTTCCTGCCCTCCCTCGGCCTCTACCCCATCCAGAACGAGTGGCCGCCGAAGTGGCTCGGGTTCATCGCCGTCGGCATGGGCCTCGCCGCGCTCTCCGCGGGCGCCGACGTCGCCCCCGACCGCGTCCCCGCCTTCTACCGGTTCGTGCAGAACAAGCCGGTGTGGTGCTGGGTCCTCGCGGCCGGCGTCTACCTCCTGGCCTGCGTCCGCCCGATCGGCGAGCCCGGCCACGCCGACTACCCGTCGATGGCCGGCGGCATGACCGAGCAGTTCCTCTACACGCTCTTCGGTCTGCTGCTCGTCGCCCCGGTCACCGTGCCGAACCCCTCCCGCGCCATCGTCGCGGCCATGAGCAACCCGGTGATGCGCTTCCTCGGCCGCATCTCCTACGGCCTGTACCTGTGGCACATCGCCATCATCTACTTCTGGCGCGGCGACCTCATGCCGAGGGGCAGCTTCCCCGAGCTGTTCGCCGTCACCCTGGGCGGCTCGATCGTCCTCGCCACCGCCAGCTTCTACCTCGTCGAGAGCCCCGCCATGAAGCTGCGCGAGCGCCTCGGCAAGGCCTCGGCCAAGCCCAGCGTCGAGACGATCACCAAGTGAGCTGGCTCCGCACCCTGCGGACCGCTCCTCCGGGAGCGGTCCGCCTCGTGTGCCTGCCGCACGTCGGCGGCTCCGCCCACGCCTTCCACCCGCTGGCCCAGGCCCTCGGCCCGGGCATCGAGGTGCTGGCCGCGCAGTACCCCGGCCGCCACGACCGGCTGGCCGAACCGCCCCTGCGCAACCTCGCCCTGACGGCCGGACACATCGCGGCCGAACTCGCCCCGTTCCGGGACGCCCCGCTGGCCCTGCTCGGCCACAGCCTCGGCGCCCTCGTCGCCTACGAGACCGCCGCCCGCCTCCAGGCCACCGGCCCCGCCCCGGTCCACCTCTTCGCCTCGGCCGCGCTCGCGCCCTCGGCGCCCCGCGACTTCGGCGTCCACCTCCGCGAAGACGACGCCCTCGTCGCCGAACTCGACCGGATCAGCGGCACCACCCACCGCTCGGACGGCGAGGAGATGCTGCTGCGCCTGCTGCTGCCGGCGATCCGCGCCGACTTCCAGGCCTTCGAGACCTACCGCGACCCGGGCCACCGGCTGTCGTGCCCCGTGACCGCCGTCGTCGGCGACGCCGACCCGGTCGCCACCCCCGACACGGCCGACGCCTGGGCGGCGACCACCACCGGTCGCTTCGTCCGACGGGTGCTGCCCGGCGGCCACTTCTACCTCACCGAGCCCGCGAACACGACGGCGCTCGCGCACGCGGTGTCCGGGCAGCTCACGGGCGCCGAACGGCCGCCCCAGAACCCGGCGCCCGCCCGAATCCGAGAAAGGACCCGCACATGAGCCACCCGTCGACGTCCCCGGTCCTCACCGATCTCCTCGACGCCTTCCGCCACGCCGAGGACGAGGACCTGCAGGAGGGCTTCGGCCGCCTGGCCGCCGCCCTGTGGTCCGCCGACGGCCCGGTGGACGGCGCCGCGGAGCGCACCGGCGCCCTGGTGGCGGCGCTCGACGCCGCCGACGCCCGGCGCACCGGCCACCTCGTCGTCCTCCTCGGCCTGCTCGCCGAGACCGAGTACCAGGACCACCCGGCCGGCGACGGCCCCGTCCGCACCGCGGTCCGCCGAGGCCTCGACCGCTACCTGGAGCTGCTCGCCGACAGCGGCGCCGGCACGCCCCTGACCCTCGCCCTCGTGTACCTGCTCGCCCACTTCCCGGAGGAGCGCGAGCGCATCCTCGCCGCGGCGGCCACCGAGGAACTCGCCCTCGACGAGCACGACCTGACCCGCCTCGAGCGCGCCCTGCGCCCCCTCGACCCCGAGGCCCCCGACCTCGGCCGCTGCTGGCCCTCGCCCGCCGCCTGGAACCTCAACGACGACGAGCGCGGCTTCGACACCGAGTGGATCAAGGCCCTCACGCCCGAGCAGATCGCCGCCAACTGGAACAACGACACCCGCACCGTCCTCGCCTACGCCGGCATGCGGGCCTACTGGGCGGTCCGGCACGGCTCCGTCAACGAGACCTCCTACCCGGCCCCCGAAGCCGCCGGGAACACCGTCGGCGAACTGGGCCCCGACGCCTTCGCCCGCCACGCCGACGCCCTGCGCTGCCCCTCGTGCGACGGGCAGCTCGGCTACGACGGCGCCGTCCGCTGCGCCTCCTGCGCCACCACCTACCCGCTCGCCCAGGGCCTGCTCGACCTCTCCCGCGGCGCGACCGGCTCGCAGGCCTCCGAGGAGGACGACACCGCCGACCTCCTCCAGAAGCTCGCCGCCATGCCGAGCATGGGCGTCTACTACGAGACCGTGCTGCGCCCCGCCTTCCTGCGGATCGCCGGCCTCAACTGGGACGACGCCGTCACCCCGGCCGACGAGGACACCTACCTCCGCGACCACACCCGGCCCGTCGACGGCCCCGTCCTCGACCTGTGCGCCGGCGCCGGACGCTGGACCGCCGTCCTGGAGCAGGCCGTCGGCACCGAGCGACTGATCGCCCAGGACCTCGGCCTGCCCATGCTCACCGCCCTGCGCCGGGCCCTGCCCGAGGTGCCGGCCGTCATCGCCAGCGCGCTCACCCTGCCGTACGCCGACGCCAGCATCGGCGCCGTCAACTGCTGGAACGCGCTCCAGGCCTTCCCCGAGCAGGCCGACATCGCCATCTCCGAGATCGGCCGCGTCCTCAAGCCGGGCGGCACCTTCACCCTGCTCACCTTCCGCTGGGCGGACGACCCGGTCGACCGCTACTTCCAGGGGGCGCACTTCTTCCCCAGCCGCCCCGCCGGAATGCTCCTGTTCGACCTGGACGAGGTCCGCGGCTGGCTCACCGCGGCCGGCCTGACGGTCCGTGAGCAGTCCGGCACCGGCTCGTTCGTCTTCATCACCGCCGAACGCACCGCCTAGGCCCCACCGACCCGGGCGCCGGGCCCGCACACCCCGGCCGCGGCCGGCCCGTCCCTCCCGACGGGCCGGCCGCCCCACTTCCCGACCCACGCCGGAGGAACCACCCATGACCACGGTCGACGAGCACCCCGTGACCCTCGCGCGGCCCGGCGAGGCGGCCTACGAAGCGGCCACCCGGGTGTTCAACCTGTTCGCCCCCGTCGCTCCCGCCGCCGCCGTCACCGCCCGCACCGTCGAGGAGATCCGCACCGCGATCGCCCGCGCCCGCGCCGAGGGCCTGGGCGTACGGGTCCACGCGACCGGCCACGCCGCCGCGACCGCCCGCCCCATGGACGAGGCGCTCCTCATCCGTACCGAACTCGACGAGCCCGTCACCGTCGATCCGCACCGCCGCACCGCCCGGATACCCGCCGGCACCCGCTGGGGCGCCGTCGTCGCCGAGGCCGCCCGCCACGGGCTCGCCGCCCCGCACGGCTCCTCGCCGACCGTCGGCGCCGTCGGCTACCTGCTGGGCGGCGGACTGAGCATGTACGCCCGCCACACCGGCCTCGCCGTCAACAGCGTCCGCGCCGTCGAACTCGTCACCGCGGACGGCGAGCTCCGCCGCGTCGCCGCCGACGAGGACTCCGAACTGTTCTGGGCACTGCGCGCCGGCGGCGGCGGCCTCGGCGTCGTCACCGCCGTCGAGGTGGCCCTCTTCCCCGTGGCCGGCGTGGTCACCGGAGCGGCCTTCTGGTCCGCCGCGCACGCCGCCGAACTGCTGCCGGTCTGGCGGGCGTGGACCGAGCGGGCCCCCCGGGAGGCCACCACCTCGATCCGGGTGATGAACCTGCCGAAGCTCCCCGAGGTCCCCGAGGTCCTCAGCGCCGGCCCCGTGCTGTGCCTCGACGGCGTCGTCGTCGCGACCGGCGCGGACGACCTCGAAACCGCCCGCCGGCAGGCCGAGGACCTGCTCGCCCCGCTGCGGGCCGTCGCCGAACCGCTGATGGACACCTGGCACGAGGCGGGCCCGACGGCCGTGCCCGAGACCCACATGGACCCGCCGGAGCCCGTACCCGTCCTCGGCGACCACCTGCTGCTCGGCGAGATCGGCGACGACGGCGTCGCCGCCTTCCTGCGCGCCACCGTCGACCGGCCGCACTCCGCCCTCACCGTCGCCGAACTGCGCCAGCTCGGCGGCGCCCTCGCCGAGGCCCCCGAAGGCTCCGGCGCCCTCGGCCACCTCGACGCGCGCTTCGCCTACTCCGGCGCGGGCGTCCCCGGCTTCGGCGGCACGGAGGAGGAGATCCTCGCCCACTGCGCCGAGGTCCGCGCCGCCCTGGGCCCCTGGGACACCGGCCGCACCACGCCCACGTTCGTCGCGAGCCTCACCCAGCCCCAGGGCCACCTGACGCCCGAGGCCGTCCTCGCCGCCGACCGGGTCCGCGCCCGCGTCGACCCCGACGGCCTGTTCCGCGGCGACGTCGCCCCCGGCTGCTCGGCCCTCTGACGGCACGGCGGACACGACGAAGGGGGCCGGCGGGTGTCACACCCGCCGGCCCCCTTTCCGCCCCGTACGCCCCTACGAACGGCGGCCGGCGTACGCGGGGTTCTGGCCGCGCCGCGCGGTGCGCTCGATCCACCAGTGCACGAGCAGCAGGTTGCCGACCCAGCCGACCCAGCGGGCCGCCTCGGAGATGTACGTGACGTCGATGGTGACCGGCAGGCTGAACAGGGTCATGCCGATGACGAAGCCCCACACCGTCTGGCCCCACACGATCGCGAAGCTGTACAGCATCCAACGGCGGTGTTCGGCGTAGCGGCCCTGGCGGGCCCGCACCCAGCCGACGACCGAGGTGACCGCCCACAGGATCCCCGACATCAGCACGGCCACGCTGCCGGGCTTGAAGGCCACGGGGAACATCGCGAGCGCCAGCAGCGACGCCGGCAGCGCCCCGCCGAACACGTACAGGTGACCGCTCCAGCGGTGCACCGCCGGGTGGTTGCGGCGCAGCCACGGCCACAGCTGGAGGACCAGCGTCACCAGCGTCACCGCGCCGGTCATCACATGGGCGACGAGGATCGTGTAGTGCAGCGGGAACTGCAGCGGGATGTCCGTCTTCGTCGGGTCGAAGGTGAGGTACGGCGGGAGCTGGTAGAGCAGGTAGGCGGCCGCGGCGACGGCCAGCGGGACGATGTAGTTGCGTCCGAACCAGCCGCGGCGGGCCGGCGCGGGGCGGTCCGGCCGCCCGGACGGCCGGGAGTCGCGGGCCGGCGACAGCGGTCTTTCGACGCTCTGGGTCTGAGTCACGGTGCGCAGCTTCCGTTCTGGGGAGGGGGGGAAGGACGACGGAGCGGTTCAGCGGAGGGAGAGCACGGTGCCCGTCTCGGCGGGCAGCTCGCCGTCGATCAGGAACCGGTAGACGCGGACCAGGGCCTCGGGGCCGGACGCCCGGGTGACCGTGAGCCACTGCGGCGCGTCCGCGACGAAGGCGTCCTCGGCCCGCTGGTAGCGGGCCCGGTACGACTCCTCGCCCTCCTTCTCGATGAGCCGCTGCTCCTCGGAGGGAGTGAAGAAGATCCACGGCTCGGGATCGGTCAGCCCCTCGGGAGGCTCGATCTCGGCGCCGGGGTGGGTGTAGCCGACGAGCAGCGCGTCCTTCAGGGCGGGGCCGAACCGCTCGTACACGGCGAACAGGCGGTCGGCCTGCCCCGTGAAGTCGACGAGGACGACGGACCCGGGAACCTCGGCCGTGCCGAGCTCGTCGTAGCCGATGACCGTGTCGTAGTGGCCGAGGCCCCGGACGAAGCCGAGGTGGCCGGGGGCCGTCACGCCGACCGTGGTGATGCCCTCGTGGTCGGCCAGCAGGGCGGCGAGCCCCGCGGCGGTCTTGCTGGAGGCACTGGTGACGAGAACGGTGGCCGAGGGGTGCTCGCGGATCAGGAACTCGGCCAGGTTGAACGAGGCCGGGTACAGCGGCTTGAGCAGCAGCCGGTGGTCGTCGAGCGCGTCGCCCTCCCCGGCCCGCAGGTACGCGCGGTACCAGGGGTGCAGGAAGTCCCGCTCGGGCGCGATGTCGTCGAAGCCCCGCTCCGTCGGCTCCGCGGTGAGGGTGACGTGCGTGGACATCGGCAGGAAGCCGAAGTAACGGGTGCCGACCTCGACGCCGGGGTGGGCCGACTCCTCGACCCGGGCCCAGCCCCAGGTCGGGACCCGGCCGTGGCCCTCCGGGCCGGCGAAGGCGTCGAAGAACGGGAGCTCGGACTCCCCGAGCCGGGCGTAGGTGGCGGTGATCGCCGTCAGCGCGAACTTCTCCGCGGCCAGCCGCACCTCGCCCGGACGCAACGGGGCGAGGGACGCCCTCCGTACCTCGACCGCCGTGAGATCGTCCCGCTCGACCAGTAGATCCCAGGTGTCCGGATCAGGCACGTCCGCCTCCCATGTTCATCGCCGCGGCGGCCCCGGTTCGGCCCGCCCGGGCCATGGTCGGGGCGGCACCGGAGGGGCTGCATCTCCTGGCGTGCGGTCATGGCGCGAAAACCCCTGGACCGGCGTCTCGCCGTGAGCGAGGCAACCTCGAAGATGCCCATGGAGAAAGGGACTTGGCAAAGTCGTGGGGAACTGAATCCGGCCAGAACCCACGGGAGAGCGAGCCCCATGACAGACCGAACGACGAGATCCGGGACCGCTGCCGCCAGGGCCTCCCGGCTCCCCGCGCTGACCGGAATGCGGTTCATCGCCGCCGCCCTGGTCTTCTTCTTCCACGCCAACTTCGAGGGCTTCTTCGCCGACGCCGGCAGCGCCTCGGTCATGAAGTCGCTCTCCTACCAGGGCGGCTGGACCGGAGTCGGCTTCTTCTTCATCCTGAGCGGCTTCGTCCTCGCCTGGTCCGCGCGGGCCGACGACACCACGGGGTCCTTCCTCCGCCGCCGGTTCTTCAAGATCTACCCGCTGCACCTGCTGACCTTCGTGGTCGCCGCCGTGCTCCTCGTCACCGTCGCCGGCATGCCCTTCGACGGCGGCAACGCGCTGCTCCAGCTGTTCCTGCTGCAGTCCTGGTCCCCGGACATCTTCGTCCGCAGCAGCTTCAACGGTGTCGCCTGGTCGCTCTCCTGCGAGCTGCTGTTCTACGCACTCTTCCCGCTGCTGTGGCGCCTGGTGCGCCGCATCCGCCCGGAGCGCCTGTGGGCCGCGGCCGGTGCCGTCACGGCCGCCGTGTTCGCCGTGCCGCTGTTCGCCCCGCTGCTGTCGGACCAGTCGCTGATCCCGGTGGTGAACATCAAGTCCTCCGAGATGTGGCTCACCTACCAGTTCCCGGCGACCCGCGTCCTCGACTTCGTCTTCGGCATGATCCTGGCGCGCGTGGTCGCCGAGGGCCGCCGCCTGCCGCTCAACTTCGGCGGCGCGCTGCTGCTCACCCTCGCCGCGTACGTCGTCGCCCCGTTCTTCCCGGCCTCGTACCACCTGACGGCGATCATGCTGGTGCCGCTCGGCCTGCTCATCGCCGCCGCCGCCCAGGGCGACACGCGCGGCAAGCGCAACTGGTTCTCCGGCCGCGCCATGGTCTGGCTCGGCGAGGTGTCCTTCGCCATGTACATCAGCCACCAGCTCGTCCTCGGCTACGGCCACATGATCTTCGGTGGCTACACCGTGCTGTGGGGCACCTGGCAGGCGATCGGCCTGATCGCTCTGTTCCTCACCACCACGCTGCTGGTGGCCTGGCTGCTGTTCACGTTCGTCGAGCGCCCGGTGATGCGCCGCTTCGGCACCTCCCGCGCCCACCGCGCCGCCCAGGCGGCCGCCCGCGCCGCACAGCCCGTCGCGGCCTCCCGCCCGGCCCCGTCGGCCGCCCCGGCCGAGGAGCCGCAGCTCTCCCTCCGCTAGGGCGGGAAGCGGCCGGCGGGCGGGCGGCGAGCCGGAACCACGGCACGCCGCACCGCCCGCCGCCGGATGCGCCTCAGCCCACCGACGCGGGTTCGGGACGGCTCTCCGAAGCGCCTTCCGCAGGGGTCTCCTCCGCGGAGGGCGCGGTGTCCGGTGCGCCGAGCGGCGGCACGTGGCGCAGGACGCGGGCGACGAGCACGGCCACCCCGGCGAGAACGACGGCGGTGAGTCCGACGACCGTGTGCAGGCCGTCGGTGAACGCCCGCGCCGCCGAGTCCAGCAGCCGGGCCGCGAGCTCCTCGGGCAGGGCGCGGCTCGCGGACACGGCGCCCGCGATGCCCTCCCGGGCACGGTCCGCCGCCGCGGCCGACAGACCGGCGGGAAGGCCGTCCGAGACGCCGTACCGGTAGACGGCGGTGCCGAGGGTGCCGACGACGGCGATGCCCAGGCCGTAGCCGAACTCGTTGCCGGTCTGCGAGAGCGAGGCGGCGGCGCCCGCCTTCTCCGGCGGGACGGACCCGACCACCAGGTTCGTGCCGAGCGACACGAGCGGCCCGCCGCCGAGCCCGTTCAGCGTCCAGCCCGCCACCAGCCATGCGGCGCCGCCGTCCGGGCCCGACCGGAGCATCAGGAGGAAACCGCAGACCACCAGGGCGAGGCCGCCCGCGATGAGATAGGCGGGGCGGACCCTGCGGGCCAGCACGGGGGAGACGGTGATGCCCGCGATCGACCCGGCCATGCCGGGCAGCAGCCCCAGGCCCGCGGCGAGCGGCGACATGCCCTCCACCGCCTGGAAGTACTGGGTGAGGAACAGCATCGCCGTGCCCGTCAGCATGCTGTAGAAGAGCATGCCCACCAGCGCCGTGCGGAACGGGGCGGCCCCGAACAGGCGCAGGTCGAGCAGCGGGTCGGCGAGGGACCGCTGGCGGCGGACGAACAGCACGCCGAGGGCGAGGCCGGCCAGGAGGGCGGCGGCGGGCAGCGGGTGCAGGCCCTGGCGGGCGGTCTCCTTCAGGCCGTAGATGAACGGCAGCACGGCGGCCAGGGACAGGGCCACGCTCGGCAGGTCGAGGCGGCCGGCCTGCGGTGCCTTGTACTCCGGCAGCAGCACCGGACCGAGGGCGAGCAGCAGCACCATCACCGGCGCGCCGATGAGGAAGACCGAACCCCACCAGAAGTGGTCGAGGAGCGCACCGCCCACGATCGGTCCGACGATCGCCCCCACCGAGAAGCAGCCCGCCCACACCCCGATGGCCATTCCCATCTGCTTGGGGTCGCGGAACATGTTGCTGATCAGGGCGAGCGTGCTCGGGGCGAGGGTGGCGCCGGCGATGCCGAGCAGGGCCCGGGCGGCGATCAGCATTCCGGGTGTGGTGGCGAAGGCGGCCAGCAGGCTGGCGAGTCCGAAGACGGTGGCGCCGATCAGCAGGAGCTTGCGGCGGCCGATGCGGTCGCCGAGGGTGCCCATGGTGACGAGGAAGCCACCGACCATGAACCCGTACATGTCCATGATCCACAGCTGCTGGGTGCTGCTCGCGCCCAGGTCCGAACTGAGCTGCGGCAGGGCCAGCAGCATCGCGAACACGTCGAAGGACACCAGCAGGGTGGGCAGCGCGAGGATCGCGAGTCCCATCCACTCCCGGCGCCCCGCGCGGGGGACGGTCTCTGACGTCACGGTCTGTTCCTCTCGGAAGACGGGGGAAGGCTCGTACGGGTACGGGAAAAACGAGGGAGGCCGTGGCGTCCGGCCACGGCCTCCCTGCTGTGTCGTCGCCGGTGGGGGTCAGCCCGCGGCGGCGACGGGCGTCTTCTGCTCGGCGGCCTGCTCCGCGCCCGGCTCGGCCGACGGGGAGTCCGCCCCGCCCTCCTCCTGCCCGCCGCCCTGCGGGGCGCCGAACGGAGGAACGTGCCGCAGCAGGGTGAGGACGGTGAGGGCGATGATGCTCATCAGGACGATGCCCGTCACGCCGACGGCGTTGACCCCGTCGGTGAACGCGCCGCGCGCGGCGGACAGCAGCGCGTCCCCCGCGTCGCCGGACAGGCGCCCGGCCTCCGACACCGCGCCCGCGAGGCTTTCCTTGACCGCGCCGACGGCACCGGCCGGCAGACCGGACGGCACCGCGCCGGCGATCTCGTCGCGGTAGACGGCCATGCCGAGGGAGCCGACCACGGCGATGCCGAGGCCCGCCCCGAACTCGTTGCTGGTCTGCGAGAGCGACGCCGCCGAACCGGCCTTCTCCGGCGGGGCGGAGCCGACGACCAGGTTGGTGCCGAGCGCCACCAGCGGGCCGCCGCCCAGGCTCGCCAGGGCGAAACCGGCGATCAGCAGGGCCGGGCTGGAGTCCGCGTCCGCCAGGAAGTACAGCAGGTAGCCGACGAGCGACAGCACCAGACCACCCGCGATGAGGTACGCGGGCCGCACGGTGCGCGCCAGAGCGGGCGCGAAGGACATGCCCGCGATGGACACCACCAGACCCGGCACCAGCGCAAGACCGGCCTGCAGCGGCGTCAGCTCGGCGACCAGCTGGAAGAACTGACCGAGGAACAGCAGGCTCGCGCCGCCCGTCATGCTGAACGCCAGCAGGCTGACGAGGGCGCCGCTGAGCGCCTTGCTGGAGAACAGACCGAGGTCGAGCAGCGGGTCGGCGAGGGACCGCTGGCGACGCAGGAAGACGTAGCCGAGGACGAGACCGGCGACGAGGGCGGCGACGGGCAGCGGGGCCAGGCCCTGGCGGGCGGTCTCCTTCAGGCCGTAGATGAACGGCAGTACGGCGGCCAGGGAGAGGACCACGCTCGGCAGGTCGATCCGCCCGGCCTGCGGCGCCTTGTACTCCGGCAGCAGCACCGGGCCGAGGGCGAGCAGCAGCACCATCACCGGTACGCCGATCAGGAAGACCGAACCCCACCAGAAGTGGTTGAGCAGGGCGCCACCGGCGATGGGGCCGACGATCGCGCCGATGGAGAAGCTGCCGGCCCAGATGCCGATCGCGGAACCCATCTGCTTGGGGTCGCGGAACATGTTGCTGATCAGGGCGAGCGTGCTCGGGGCGAGGGTGGCGCCGGCGATGCCGAGCAGGGCCCGGGCGGCGATCAGCATGCCGGGTGTGGTGGCGAAGGCGGCCAGCAGGCTGGCGAGTCCGAAGACGGTGGCGCCGATCAGCAGGAGCTTGCGGCGGCCGATGCGGTCGCCGAGGGTGCCCATGGTGACGAGGAAGCCACCGACCATGAACCCGTACATGTCCATGATCCACAGCTGCTGGGTGCTGCTCGCGCCCAGGTCCGAACTGAGCTGCGGCAGGGCCAGCAGCAGTACGAACATGTCGAAGGAGACGAGCGTGGCCGGGAGGGCGAGGATCGCGAGTCCCATCCACTCCCGGCGCCCCGCGCGGGGGGCGGCTTCTGAAGTCACGATCCGGTCCTTTCGTCTTCGGGCTGCCGTCGCCCGTTCGTCGTGCACATCGTGGGGAAACCGAAAGGAGGTCAGCTCGCCTGGTCGGCCGGAGGGATGTTGCTGTTCACGCGGAACACGTTGGTCGGGTCGTACGTGCGCTTGACGGCCCGCAGCCGCTCCCAGGTGGCCTCCGGGTACGCCTCGTGGATCCGGGCCTCGGCGTCGTCGGCGAGGAAGTTGACGTACACGCCCGGCACGCCCTTCTGCAGCGCCACGGTCAGCTCGTCGGCCCAGCGGGTGTGCAGCTCAGCCTCGGCCGGGTCGGTGTACATGGCGGCGACGTTCACCAGGATCCGGCGGTCGCGGTGCGCGAACGCGGTGGCGTCCGCGGGCACGCGGGCCATCGCACCGCCGAGCACACGGATCTGCACGGCCGGCATGGCCGCCGAGGAGGCCGCCACCCGCTCCAGGACCAGCTTGGCGTCGTCGAGACCGAACGTGTCGGTGAGCAGGCTGCGGGCGGCGGCGACCGGGTGGAAGCCCTCCTCCTCCGGCGGGTAGACCCCCGGGTAGGGCATCGCCTGCATCATGTCCGCGATCGGCGTCGCGAGGCCACGGAACGGCGCCAGCGCCTTCTCGGCCTCCTCGCCCTCGCCCGCGTACACCAGGATCGCCAGGACGATCGGCGTGCCGTGCAGCTCCTCGGGGACGAACGGCATCGGCGGCGACGGCATCACGTTCGCGATGGTGGACAGCTCCTCCGGGGCGGCCTCCGCCGCCTCGACGAAGCCGGCGACGACCTCCGGCGTGGCCGGCAGCAGCAGCAGACCACCGGTGACGGTCGGCAGCTCGTGCAGCCGGAACTTCAGCCGGGTGACCACGCCGAAGTTGCCGCCGCCACCGCGGATCGCCCAGAACAGCTCGGGCTCGTTGTCGGCGTCGACCCGGCGCAGCACACCGTCGGCGGTGACGATCTCGGCGGCCAGCAGGTCGTCGATGGTGAGCCCGTACTTGCGGACCAGGTAGCCGATGCCGCCGCCGACGGTGATGCCGCCGAGGCCGACGCTGCCCGTGTCGCCGAAGCCGGTGACCAGACCGTGCTCGGCGGCCGCCAGGGTGTACTCGCCGGCGTTCAGACCGGCACCCGCCCACGCCGTCCGCGCCTCGACGTCGATCTCCAGACCGCGCAGCGAGGAGGTGTCGAGGACCAGACCGTCGCTGAGACAGAAGAAGCTGTGCCCGCCGCCCTTGACGGTCAGCGCCAGGCCGTTGTCCCGGGCGAAGACGACCACCCGCGCGACGTCGTCGGCGTCCGCCGGCCGCACGATCGCGGCCGGACGCTGGTCCATCCCGCCCAGGTAGACGGTGCGCGCCTGCTCGTAGTCGGCGTCACCGGGCGCGAGGACCTGGCCGCTGACCAGCGCGCGCACCTGCGCCACCGGGACGGCGTCCGGCTCGATGACCGTGGGGGTGTCCACCATGAAAGGTCTCCTCGTGTCGTGCTGCGCCACGGCGGGTCGCACACGTCGGGCCGGAGCGGGCCGCAGGCGTTCCTCGCGTGGTCAGGGATGTCCACGGGCATCCTTGCGCGCCCCTGTTCGAGGCCGCATCTTCCAGATTGCTGTCTGCCCGTTCGAACGACGGCCCGCCGGGCGGGGACCGCCCGGGACGGCCTCAGCGCGGTCTGCGGGCGCAGACCACCGCGTAGCCGATCTGGTCCTTGCGCGGTGCGAAGAAACCGCGGTGCAGCCGGGAGAACTCCGCGATGTCCGCCTCGCCGAACTTGCCGGCGACCTCCTCGCGGCGCTCCATCGCGGCCCGCAGGTACTTGCCCTTCATCCCGAACACCCGGGGGCCGCAGCTGGTGTACTCCTCCACCTCGAACCCCGCCGCGCGCACGTGCTCCAGCCACTCGCGCAGGGTCGGCAGCACGGGCAGCTTCAGCGTGCTCATGAACTGCTCCACTCGCTCCGGTTCGCTGCCCGGGTTCTCCAGGCTGAAGTCGGAGAACGCGATCCGCCCGCCCGGCCGGAGCACCCGGAACAGCTCCCCGAGCACCGTCGGCAGGTCGGGCGCGTTCTGCAGCGACTCCAGGGCCAGCACCGCGTCGAAGGTGCCGTCCTCGAACGGCAGCCGCATGTAGTCGCCGTACCGGAAGTCGGCCGTGCCGGTCAGACCCGCCGCCTCCGCCCGGCGGCGCGCGGTGTCGAGCTCGTAGTCGCTCACCGTCACGCCCGTCACCCGCACACCGTGGCGGCGGGCCAGGTACAGGGAGGCCTCGCCGGATCCGCAGCCGGCGTCCAGCACGTGCTCCCCTGCCCGCAGCCCCAGGACGTCGGTCACCTTGCGGGTGATCCGGTGGACGGCCTCCGGCAGCGGGGCGTCGTCGTCGCGGTCGTACCAGTACCACATGTGCAACTGGCCGCCGCGGAGCTCGTCGCCGATGGGCGCCCGCTCGTCGTAGTGCTTCCCGATGTCCGTCGGGTTCGCCGTCGTCTCGGCCATGGCCCGTCCTCTCCCTCGCGGCGCCACACGGCCTTCGAGCGGCACGGCGGCCCATCCTCGGGCCCGCTCGCCCGGTCCCGCATCTCCACGCGTGCTGGTGTGCCGAAGTCGTCGTGAGCAGGGCACACCGCACGATCGAAGAAGTGGCCCGGGGGCGCCCGGTGCCACGATCGGACCGGATTCCCGGACCCGTGAGGGACCCGGGCGCGCCGACGAACCGACGAGGGGACGAGATGCTCAACCGACGCGTGCTGCTGGGGGCCGGCGGCGTGGTGGCGACCGCCGCAGCCCTGGCCTGGCCCATACGGATGGCGACCCGGCCGGAGGTGTCGACCGCCGCCGGCGGACAGGCCCACAGCGGGTCCGAGCACATCCTGCGCATGGGCAAGGCGGCGATGGCCTCGCCCCGCCAGGCCGCCGAGCCGTTCACCGTGCGCATGCCCGTGCCGCAGGTCGCCCGTCCGGTCCGCCGCACCTCCGACACCGACGTCTACGAACTCGACCTGCGCCCCGCGCAGGTGGAGATCCTGCCCGGCACCACGACCCCGGCCCTCACCTACGGCGGGACCTTCGTCGGCCCCACCATCAAGGCCAAGGAGAACCGGAAGGTCCAGGTCACCTACGTCAACCGGCTGGACAAGCCGGCCAACGTGCACCTGCACGGAGGCCACGTCCCGCCGCAGAGCGACGGCTACCCCATGGACCTCATCGGCGTCGGGTCCGCGCACACGGTCGAGTACCCCAACGGGCAGGCGGGCGCCACGCTCTGGTACCACGACCACACGCACCACCAGGAGGCCGAGCACGTCTACCGCGGCATGCACGGCTTCTACCTGATCGAGGGAGCCGACGAGCGCGCCCTCGGCCTGCCCACCGGCAGCCGCGACGTGCCGATCATGCTGCGCGACGCCCACTTCGACGCCGCCGGAGGCCTCATCCTCGACGTCGAGCACCCCGAAGCCCGCTCCACGCTCCTCGCCAACGGACGGCCGCTGCCCTACTTCCCGGTCGACGCCGCGAAGTACCGCCTGCGGCTGCTCAACTCCTCCATCCACAAGATCTTCCAGCTCGACCTCGGCGGCGTGGAGATGCTCCAGATCGCCTCCGACGGCGGCCTGCTTCCGGAGCCCGTCCCCCGTACCTCCCTCACCCTCGCCCCGGCCGAACGCGTCGAGATCGTCGTCGACTTCTCCCGCCGGCCCCTCGGCAGCAAGCTGGTCCTGTCCGACACCAACGGCCCCGTCATGCGGTTCGACATCACCCGCCGCGTCCTCGACACCGCCCGGGTCCCCGACACGCTCCGCCCGACGGCCGCGCTGCCCACCCCGACGACCACCCGCCGCATCAAGCTCGGCGTCGCCCCCTCCAAGATGGCCTACGCCATCAACGACCTGACCTGGGACGAGAACCGCGTCGACGCCCGGATCCCCAACGGCACCAGCGAGATCTGGGAGATCTACAACGCCGACACCGTCGACTCCGAGTTCGGCGGCATCGACCACACCTTCCATCTGCACCTCGTGCAGTTCCGGGTCCTCGACCGCGACGGCAAGCCCCCGCTGCCCGGCGAGTCGGGATGGAAGGACACCGTGCTCGTCC
Organism: Streptomyces sp. NPDC021012; assembly: GCF_044333355.1. Taxonomy (NCBI): domain Bacteria; kingdom Bacillati; phylum Actinomycetota; class Actinomycetes; order Kitasatosporales; family Streptomycetaceae; genus Streptomyces; species Streptomyces sp. NPDC021012. The sequence continues at coordinate 25,726 of NZ_JBIRQU010000020.1, read as the reverse complement.
GCCCGGGCGAGCGCATCCGCCTCCAGGCCACCTTCAGGGGCTGGCCGGGCCGGTACGTCTACCACTGCCACATGCAGGAGCACAACGTCGCCGGAATGATGGCCCAGCTCGAGATCGTCCCCTAGCCGGCCAGGCCAACCAGACGAGAGGCGCAACGATGACGACGAGGACGCTGGTACGAGCCGTGCTGCGGGGCTCGCTGCGCGACATCCACCATGTGAAGGCCGTCCCCCGGAGCCGTGCCGGGGGCCTGGCGGCCGCCGTGTACGAGCGGTCCGAGCGGGAGTTCGGGGTGATCGCGCCACCGCTGGCGCTGCACTCCGCCTCCCCCGGGCCGCTCGCGGCGAGCTGGCTGCTGCTGCGCGAGTCCCTGCTGGTCGACGGGCGCGTCGACCGGGCGGTCAAGGAGGCCGTCGCGACCGAGGTGTCCCGCGCGAACTCCTGCTCGTACTGCGTCGACGTCCACCAGGCCACCGTCGAGACCCTGCCGCCCGCCGCGCCCGGCACCCCCGGCGAGCGGGCCGCCGCCTGGCTCGCCGCCACCCCGGCCGACCGCGGCCCGGCACCCTTCACCGCCGACGAGGCGCCCGAACTCCTCGGGGTGGTGCTCACCTTCCACTACCTCAACCGCATGGTCGGCGTCTTCCTCGACGACTCGCCCGTGCCCGAGCGGGCCCCCGCCGGCCTGCGCGGCCCGATCCTGCGCACCGTCGCCCGCGCCATGCGCCCGGTCGACGGGCCCCTCACGCCCGGAGCCTGCCTCGACCTGCTCCCGGCCGCCCCCCTGCCGCCGGAGCTGTCCTGGGCGTCCCCCAACCCGGCCGTCGCCCAGGCCCTGGCCCGCGCCCACGCCGCCGTCGACGCCGCCGCCCACTGGGTGCCCGCACCGGTCCGCGACCTGCTGGCCGACCACCTGGACGGCTGGGACGGCACCCCGCCCGGCATCAGCCGCAGCTGGCTGTACCCCGCGGTCCTCGACCTCCCGGCCGCCCAGCACCCCGCGGCCCGCCTCGCCCTGCTCACCGCCGTCGCCCCGCACCAGGTCGGCCCCGACGACATCACGGCCTTCCGCGCCCACCACCCCGGCGACCGGCACCTCGTCGAACTCACCTCCTGGGCCTCCCTGACGGCGGCGACCGCCCTGACGGCCCGCCTGGCGGCGGCGCACCTCGTCTGAGGCGCCGGGAGCGCACGGCGAGGGGGAGGGCCCACCCGCACCGGGTGGGCCCTCCCCCTCGCCGTGCTCCCGCCACGAAGCGGAGCCCGGCACGTCAGCCGATGCGCAGCCCCGCCCAGAACCATTCCTCGGCCACCCGGATCCGGGCCTCGGTCTCGGCCCGGTCGGCACCGGTGATCACGAACGCGGCGAGGAAGTCCCCGGAGTGCGAGGCGTCCTGGACGGTGTCGCCGACCTCCGCGTACGTCGTGTACTTCACGACCCCGGGCGGCAGCGCCGACGGGTCCGGCAGCGACCGCAGCACGCCGGGACGCTTGGTGAAGAGCAGCTGGCCCGCGAGCCGGTCGGGGTCCCTGCGCTCCCCGGCGTCGGCGGGAAGGCCGAGCTGCCGGCGGACCGGGTACTCCATCGGGTCGAAGCCGAACAGCGCCCGCTGCACGTCCCGCACCCCCGCCCCGCCGGCCCGGGAGGCGGCCTCGCACAGGACGAGCTCGTCGTCGTCGGTGTGGAACACCTCGATGTGGAAGGCGAAGTGCTCGGGCCCCCCGAACGCCTCCAGGATCCGCTCGCCGAAGTCGACGAGCCGCCGTGCCAGCGGGTCGGCGGTGTCGAGCGCGATGTCGACCCGGCCCTTGCGGTCCCGGAAGTCGGCCAGCGCGTACTGGTACTGGGAGGGCCACAGGGTCGCGATCCGGCCGTCCAGGACGTTGCCGTCGATGTGGCACATCGAGCCCGTGACGAACGCCTCGGCCAGCCACTGCGGCTCCCCGTCCGGGGAGGACAGCTCCGCCTCCCGCGCCCACGCGTCGAGCTCCTCGCGGGTGCGCAGCACGGACACGCCCAGGGACAGCACCCCCTTGCGGGGCTTGACCACGACCGGCAGCCCGTGGCGCTCCGCGAAGCGGTCGAGGTCCTCGCGCCCCCGCAGCAGCACGTGCTCGGCGACGGGGATCCCGGCGGCCTTCGCGACCTGCTTCATCTCCCACTTGTCGCGGTACACCCGGGCGGACCCGGGCCGCTGCCCCGGCAGGTCGTAGCGCTCGCGGAGCTCGGCCGCCCGCTCGATGTCGAACTCCTGGCAGGCGACGACGTCGGTGACGCCGAACTCCTCGACGAGGGCCGCGGCCCGCTCGGCCACGTGCGGGCCCGTGTCGTAGTCCGTCAGCACCTCGGCGTGCAGATAGGGCGCCCCGGTGGGCAGCTCCTCGCCGAACAGCGCGAGCTGCTCGGCCGAGCCCAGCAGGACGATCTTCTCGCCCCGGTCGGCCAGCCACCGCTCGTAGGGGTTGGCGCGCAGCGAGCCGCGGTGCAGCACGAGCGTGGTCATGCGGAGGTCCCTTCGTTCCAGATGCTGACGTAGCGCTCCCCGGTGTCCGGCAGGATCGTCACGATCGTCCTGCCCGCGTACGCGGGATCCCGGGCGAGCAGCGTCGCGCCGTACACCGCGGCGCCCGAGGACAGGCCGGCGAAGAGGGCCTGCTCACGGGTGAGCGCGCGGGCCGTGTCGAGCGCCGCCTCGTCGGAGCAGGTGATCACCCGGTCGATGAGCGCGACGTCCGTGGTGGGGGAGACGAAACCGCCGTTCAGGCCGGGGATGCGGTGGGTCCCGGCGTAGCCGCGGGAGAGGACCGGCGAGCCCTCCGGCTCGACCGCCACGACCTCCAGGGCCGGGTTGCGCTCCTTGAGGAAGCGGCCCGCGCCGGTCAGGGTGCCGCCGGTGCCGACCCCGGCGACGAGGACGTCGACCCGGCCGCCCGTGTCCGCCCAGATCTCGGGTCCGGTGGTCTCGTAGTGGGCCTGGACGTTGTCGGGGTTCTCGTGCTGGCACACATACCACGAACCGGGCGTGGCGGCCTGGATCTCCTCGGCCTTGGCGATGGCGCCGGCGAACCGTTCGGCGCTGGGCGTCTGCACGATCTCCGCGCCGAGCGCGGTCAGCAGACCGATCCGCTCGGGCGTCGCGCTGTCGGGCAGGACGACCACGCAGCGGTAGCCGCGCAGGGCGCACAGCGCCGCGAGGGCGATGCCGGTGTTGCCGGAGGTGGACTCCACCACGGTTCCGCCGGGGACGAGTTCACCGCGCCGCTCGGCGCCGCGGAGCATGGCCAGGGCGGCCCGGTCCTTGCTGCTGGCGAAGGGGTTGGCGGCCTCGATCTTGGCGAGGACCTCGGTCCCGGGCGCGCCGTCCGCGAGGGCGAGGCGGACCAGGGGGGTGTTGCCGATGAGTTCTTCCAGGCCGGCGGCGACGCGCCGCCGGGCGGGTGCGGTGAGGAGGTCGGTGGTCACCAGAGGACTCCAGGGGTCGGGAAGAGGGAGGGGAAGGCGGGGGAGCGGGTCACCAGGAACCCGCCGAGGCGAGCACCCGCACGGCGTCGGGCGCGGGCGGGGGGACGGGCGCCGGATCGGCACCGGGCGCGGCGTCGGGCACCGGCCGCAGCGCGGGCGCGGGCCGGACGACGGAACGCGCCGCGTACACCCGGGCCCCGGGCGGCAGGTCCTCGGTGACGGTGGCCATGGCGCCGATCAGGGCGCGGTCGCCGATGGTGACCGGCCCGAGGACGGTCGCGTTCGCGCCGAGGATCACGCCGTCGCCGACGACCGGATGCCGCCGGGCACCGGGCGGGCGGTGGTTGTCGGTCCACCAGCCCACCGCCCCCAGCGTCACCTGCTGGTAGATCGTCACGTCGTCGCCGACGACGGCGGTCTGGCCGATCACCACGGACGCGCCGTGGTCGATGAAGACGCGGCGGCCCAGCACCGTGCCGGGATGGATCTCGACGCCGGTACGGCGGCGGGCGACCCGGGCCACGGTCCGCGCGGCCAGGCGCAGCCGCCGGCGGTACAGCCGGTGCGCCACGCGGTGCGCCCACACGGCGGAGAGACCGGTGTGGCCGAGGGCCTCCCAGCGGCCGCCGAGGGACGGGTCGCGGGCGACGACGACGTCCAGGTCCTCGATCAGGGTGCGCAGCAGACCGGGCTGTCCGGGCATGCCGTCGGCTCCTTTCCGCGGGGCCATGGGTCAGGCGGCCAGGGCCGGCGTGTCCGCGGCCACCGGCTCGACGTCGATACGGATCTCCTCGCGCACCAGGCGCTCGCACAGCTCCACCGCGCTGTCGGTGTCGGCGGCCGTGGCGACGACGCTGCCGAGGCGGTCCCAGTTGTCGTTCAGCGGACGCACGGTGTCGCCCGGACGGACGGAGACCTGGGCGGCCAGCACGTCCGGCCGGGCCCGCACCTCCTCCACCCCCGACACCGCGGTGACGGTGCCCGGCTCGCGCAGCACGGCGCGCATCACGGCCGCCCCCTTCGGGGCCGGTGCCCCGGCGAGCGGCTCGGTGAGCCCGAGCGGCCAGGCGGCCCCGTAGGCGATCATGTCGACGCCGTACGCCGCCTCGACGAGCTCCACGATGTTGTCCCCGCCCAGCCGGTTGTGGGACTCGATGACGACCGGACCGCGCGAGGAGAGCTTGATCTCGGTGTGGCTGGGACCGTCCGTGACGCCCATGGCGGTCAGGAACTCCTCGACCGCGCCGGTCAGCCGCTCCCGGTCGGGGCCGGACAGCCGGGCGGGCACGGCGTGCCCGAGCTCGACGAAGTGCTCCTCCGCGGTCAGCTTCTCGGTGACGGCGACGACGACGTGGCGGCCGGCGAAGCTCAGGGCCTCGACGCTGAACTCCGGTCCGTCGATGTAGGACTCCATCAGGAAGCCGTCGACGGTGAACATGGTCGAGCCGCGGTCGGTCCGGCCGCCGTCCAGCTCCTGGACGCGCGCCCACACCCGGTCCAGGTCCTCCGGGCCCTCGGCGCGCAGCAGGCCGAAGCCGGCGGTCGTGGAGACGGGCTTGAGGATGAACGGGAAGCCGGCCCGCTCGCCGAAGGCGTCGAGCGAGGCCCGGTCCTCCACCAGGGCGGCGTGGGGCACCGGGAGGCCCCGCTCGGCGAGATGGCGGCGCATCAGCCACTTGTCGCGCATGCGGCGGCTCACCTCGTAGCGGTGGCCGTCGGTCAGCCCGAACAGGTCGCCCAGCCGGCTCGCCGGGTTCAGACCGGGCTCGGTGAGCGAGACCACGGCGTCCACGCCGTAGACCGCGCGGGCGGCCTCGGCGAACGGCCGCACGACGTCCCAGTCGGTGTAGTCGACGACGAGCAGCACGTCGGCGGCGCGCGTCTGGTACTCGGTGACCTTGTCGGGGTGCTGGATCAGGACGACCTTGACGCCGAGCGCGGTGAAGCGCTCCACATGGGCGTCGACGCCGCCGATCAGCAGGACGGTCTTGGCGTTGCTCACGAGAGGGATCCCTTCGGGGCGGCGAGCACGGCCTCGCGGACGTCCACGCGCAGCAGTCCGCGGACGCGGGCGACGCGCTCGGCGGCCTCGGCGGGGGACTGGGCGTCGACGACCGCGTAGCCGTGGCGGGTGAACGAGCTGGTGGTGGGCGGCAGTTCGTCCCCGGGGGAGAAGGGGAAGTGCACCGCCTGGACGTAGGGCAGCGCGCGGACGGCGTCGAGGCCCTCGACGGACTCCAGCCGGCCGGCGGGGAAGAAGAAGAAACCGACGGACGCGGTGTGCCGGGGGGCCGGCGGCTCGACCGGCTCCCCGGCGAGGGTGCGGAAGATCGCCGCCTCGATGTCGTAGTCGGAGGCGGTCTCGATGAGCAGCGGGATCCGGTCCCCGCCCAGCCGGGTCTGGGACTCGACGATGCGCGGGCCGCGCGGCGTGAGGATGACCTCGGTGTGCGCGGGGCCGAAGCGGTAGCCGGCCAGGTCGAGCAGCCCGGTCACCACCGCGTGGATCGCGGTCCGCTCGTCCTGCCCGAGCGGGGCCGGGTGGACGTGCGCGGTCTCGACGAAGAAGGGGGCGCCGGTGGTGTGCTTGGCCGTGATGCCGATGACGTGGTGCACACCGTCGGCGGAGAGGGTCTCCACGCTGAACTCGGGGCCCTGGAGGTACTCCTCCACCAGGTACGGTCCCGCGAGACCGCCCTCCGTGACGCGGTCCGTCCACTCCTCCAGGTCCGCCGCGTCGCGGATCAGGGCGACGCCGCGGCTGCCGGAGGCCCGGGCGGGCTTGACGACGACGGGCAGCGGCAGCCGGTCCAGGGCGGCCGTGACCTCCTCGACGGTCCCGGCGGACTCCGCGCGGACGACCGAGAGCCCGTGCTCGGCGAGGAGCGCGCGCATCGCGGCCTTGTCGTTGAGGACGGTGACGGCGGAGGCCGGGTTCGGGGAGACGCCGAGCGCCTCGGCCTCGGCGACGGCCGGGGGCATCGACTCCTCGGCACCCAGGTGCAGGACCGTGCCGATGTCGTGGGCGCGCACCGTCTCCGCGATGAGCGCCCGCAGGCCGGCCTCGTCGGAGAAGTCGGTCAGCAGCAGCTCCTGGGCGCGCTCGGCGACCTCGTCGAGGTACTCCCGCTCGCGCAGCGCCGGGTCCCAGATCGCCCAGACCTCGAAGCCCGCCTCGGCGGCCTTGCGGACGAACTGGCTGTAGGGCATCACCATCAGCAGCCGTCCGGCTGCGCCTGTGGAGGTCATGAGGGGCTCCGTTCTGGTACCGATCGGCCTGGACGGGCGGGTGAAAGGTCCGTGGGCGGCGGCGACTTCACGAAGAAGGGCCGACGGGGCGCCGACGGCTTTCGGCACGGTGGCGGGTCGGTATGGTTGCGTCAGATGTCGGGGGCGGGACTCGGTCGGGAGTGCCGCCCGTGTCCGGTGGGTCTCCGGTCGGCGTCCGTACGGGGAGCGGGCGTCGGTCGGTCAGTCCGTGTCGGTCCTGAGGAAGCGGGTGACGACGCGTGCGCCCTGAACGCGGAGCACGTGTCCGAGCACCTCGTGATCGTTCAGGTCGCCCGAGTCCAGGGTGACCAGCGCCCGGGTGGCGCCCAGACCGCGCAGTTCGGCCAGGACGGCGGTGAGCAGGGCGAGGCCGATGCCGAGCCCGCGGAAGGCGGGTGCGACACCGAGATCCAGGACGCGGCCCTCTCCGGCGTCGGTCCGGGCCAGCGCGTAGCCGACCGGACGGCCGGACACCTCCAGCAGCAGCGCCACGCCACCGGACTCGCGCAGCCGCCGCAGCCCCGCGCGGAAGGCGGCCGGCTCCTCGGCCTTGGGGCCCTTCGACAGGCTGCGCAGGTGCAGGGCGTGCAGGACGTCCGCGTCCTCCGCTCCGGCCCGCCGGACGACTCCGCCGTCGGGAAGCAGGGGCGGCAGCAGCGGGACCGTCAGATCGATGTCGTACCGCCCCAGGGAGGCACTGCGGACGAACCCCGCCTCCTTCAGGACGGACGGGACCACCGAGTCGCCGTGCAGCACACCGCCGACGGTGACGGCGTACGGCCTGCCGCGCTCGACGGCGAGCTCGTCGGCGCGGTCGAGCATCAGGCACAGCAGGGTGCGTGCCGCGCTCTCGCCGTGCCGGCCCGGAAGAGTGGTCAGCGCGGCGTCCAGGAGGTCGCCGCAGGGGGTCAGCGCCGCCCAGGCGAGCACCTCGTCGCCGGGGCCGGTCAGGCACCAGCTGTTCTCCGCGTAGGCGGGACGGCTGGTCTCCAGAAGGATGTCCTCCCGGGTGCAGGTGGCCACTCCCGTGATGTTCTCCTCGTAGGAGCGCACCAGCCGGACCAGGCTGTCCAGCGGGAGGTCGGCCGGTCGTCGGATGGCGAGTTGTCCGTGCGGGGTCATGTGTCGTGCCCCCCTTTCCTGGGGGAGTCGGCTCCGGCGGTCGGGCCGGAGCGGTTCTCGTGCCGGTGCCGGGTCGGCGGCGTCGGCTGTGGCCGGGTTCGGACGAGCGCGGGCAGGTCCTCCCCGCGCAGCGCCGGAACCGGAACCAGAAATCCGGAATCCAGAACGACCGCGGAAGGGAATGCGCCGAAACAGAATTCGCTTCTCTTCGCGGCGCTGCTCCTCTCTCTCACCGGCCGTCTGGATTCCGGCGCCGGTACGGGGGATGTCCCGGCGTAGTCCTGGATGCTACTGGCCGCCGATCCGGCGTCGTTCTCCGAGAATGCGCAGTGGAATCGAGCGGTTCGGAAGAGAGCACGGACCGAGATGCGCGACGGCTTCGGCGCAGGAGACGCTGACCCCCCGCGCCCGACGTACACGGGCAGGTGCAAGGGGGTACGCACATGCGCAGCGGTGTCATCGGAGCAGGACCGGAGACGGCGTTCCCCGACAGTTCCACGGACTGGCCGGCACCCCTTCCCGGACCGTTCCCCGGGGCTGCGGACGCCCTCGTTCCAGGGATTGTCGACGTGCTCCAGCGACACCGGCACGAATTGCATTCCGTACTCACCCGCGTCGCCACCGCGCAGGCCGCCACCGACGAACACTTCCGTTCCCTGCGCGCCCTCTCCGGAGCCCCCTGGGAACTGCTGCGGAACAGCCCGCGCCGACTCGGCCGGCTCGCGACCTTCCTGCCGTCCAACAACCTGCTGTACTCCTACGTCCTGTTCGGGGTGATCCCGTCGCTCTACAGCGACGAGGTCCGCATCCGGCCGTCGGCCCGGGTCGCGCCCGCCGCCATGGCCGTGCACGAGATCCTCGGGCCGCACCTGCGCGAGCTGGGCGGCGGACGGATCGTCATGGCCCCCGCCTCCCAGCGCGACTTCCTCGCCGACTGCGCCCGCTCCGACGCCGTCGTCTTCACCGGCCGGCCGGACAACGGCGAAGAGGTCGCCGCCCGCCTGCCCGGCGACACCCTGCTGCTCACCTTCGGATCCGGGCCCAACCCGGTGGTGGTCGGCCCCGAGGCCGAACCCGACGCCGTCTGCCGCACCGTGCTCGACGCCCGGCTGTACAACTCGGGCCAGGACTGCCTGTGCCCCGACATCGTCTTCGTCCACCGCTCGCTCGTCCGCGAGATCGTGCCCCGGCTCGCCGACTCCCTCGCCGGGATCCGCGTCGGCGACCGCCGCGACCCCGCCACGCGGGTCGCGCCGCTCGTCTACCCCGACGCGGTGGAGGAAGCGGCCGGATTCCTCTCGGCACACCGCGAGTCCCTCGTCCACGGCGGCCGGGTGGACGTGGCGCGACGCGTCGTCGAGCCCACCTCGCTCCACCTGCCGTGGCAGGACGCCTTCCACCCCCCGGAGTTCTTCTCCCCGGTCGTCCTCACCATGGAGTACGACGACCCCCGGCAGCTCGTCCGCTGGCTGCGCTCCGCCGAGGAGACCGCCCGCGGCATGTACGTCTCGGTCTTCGGCGAACCGGCCCTCGCCGGCACGACGCGCATCGGGACCAGCGTGGTCTGCGAGGAACGCATCACGTTCGACGTGGAGGACGGCAACCGGCCGTTCGGCGGCTACGGGCCACGGGCGGGCAGCGTGCGCCGCGGCGGCACCGCCGCCGGCCGCCCCCTGCTGCTGTCCGCCGAGGCCGGTGCACGGGCACGGCCGTGAAGGCCGCCCCCGGCCCGGTCGCCTCCCGCCACGGCGCCGTCCCGCGCGCGTCCGCCCCTTCCTGTCCCCACGATCCCGTCAAGGAGCACCAGTCGTGAGCGTGACCACCGAGAACCATCCCTGGCACGTCGCCGCCGGGACCCTCGCGGACGCCGGATGCGACGTCGTCATCGGGCTGCCCTCCGACGAGCCCGGTCTGATGGACGCGGCGGAGACCGTGCCCGGCCTGCGCGTCATCGGCGTACGGGACCAGCGGGCGGGAGCATGCGCGGCGATCGGGCACGCCGCCGTCTCCGGGCGGCCCGCCGTCCTCGCCGTCAACTCCGGACCGAGCTTCGCCAACGCCCTCACCGGCCTCCTGGAGGCCTCCTCGCTGGGCGCCCCGGTCGTCGTCGTCACCACCCGCGTCCCCGCCCTCGGCATCGGCCGGGGCGGCTTCCAGCACACCGACCAGGCGGCCATGGCCGCGCCGCTGACCAAGTGGAACTTCCTCGTGGAGGACCCGCGCCAGCTGACCTGGGCGCTGCGCCGCGCCGTCCACCTCGCGGTCAACGGCGCCCCCGGCGTGGTGCTCGTGGAGATCGCCGACGAGGTGCTGCGGGCCCCCGCCCCCGAACCGCGGCCCGCCCCACCGGTGCGGCGGCTGAGGTTCGCCGCCGACGCCAAGGAGGTGCGCCGGGCCGCCGCACTGCTCGCGTCGGCCCGGCTGCCGGTGGTCGTCGCGGGCGGCGGCTGCAAGCCCGCGGGCGCCGGACCCGCCGTCCGGCGCCTGGCGGAACTCCTCGGCGCCCCCGTCTTCACCACCGCCGCCGGCCGGGGCGTCCTCGACGAGGAGCACCCGCTGGCCTGCGGCCTGGTCGGCCTCTACACCACGCCCCCGGCGGACCGCCTGCTCGCCGACGCCGACGTGGTGCTCGCGATCGGCTCCCGCCTGGAGGAGACCGCCCGCATGGGATGGGAGGGCCTGGAGGACAAGACCCTCGTGCACGTCGACGTCGACCCGGCCGTCTTCCTCACCGTCCTGGAACCCGAGGTCGCACTGCTCGGCGACGCCGCCGTGGTGGCCGGCCAGCTCGCCGACGCCCTGGAGGCCGCCCCTCCGGCGGGCACCGGGGCCGCCGCGACCCGCAGGGCCGCCGTCACCGCCGTACGCGAGGAGATGCGCGCCCGCCACACCGCCGCCGCGGCGGACGGCCCGGAGCTGACCGTGTCCGAGGCGCTGCGGCTGCTCCAGGAATCGGTGAGCCGCGACGCCACCCTCGTCCAGGAGAACGGCCTGCACGACATGTGGGGCTACCACCACCCCGTGGTGTCCGTCGGCGACCGGGCCCGGGTGATCACCCCCGGCGAGCAGACCATGGTGGGCTTCGGCCTCCCGGCGGCCGTGGGCGCCGGGCTCGCCGACCGGTCCCGGCGCACCGTCCTCGTCTGCGGCGACGGCGCGTTCGAGATGGGCCTCGCCGCACTGCCCACCGCCGCCGAGCTCGACCTCGGCCTGACCGTCCTGGTCCTCGACAACCGCGGCTACGGCTGGCCCCGCTTCGTACGCGCCGAGGAACGGGCACCCGACACCCTCACCCGCTTCACCACGCCCTCGCACACCGACGCGGCCGTCCGCGCGCTCGGCGGGCACACCGTGCGGTGCACCACCGCCGCCGAACTCGCCGCGGCCCTCGACGCGGCGGCCGAGGCCCACGCCGAGGGCCGCACCACCGTCATCACGGTGCCGGTCCGCGACACCGACGTCCCCGTGGGCGTGCGCCGCGTCTTCGACACCGCCCCGCACGCCGAGGCCGCCGCATGAGCCCCCGGCAGCCGCTGCTGACGGTCGACGGCGAACACGTCCCGCCCGCCCGGCTGGCCCGGCTCGTCACCCGCACCGCCGGGGAACTCGCCGCGGCGGGCGCCGGACCCGGACGCGCCGCCGCCCTCGCCTCCGACCACCCGCTGACCGCCGTCGTCGCCGCGCTCGCCGCCGAGGCCGCCGACGCGCCCCTGCTGCTCGACGGCGCGACCCCCGCACGCCACATCGCCCCGGCGGCCGTCGTCCGCTCCACCGGCTCCGGAGAGCCCCTCGTCACCGCGGCCGCGCGGCCGCTCGGCGTCCCCGAGGAGACCGCCGCCGTCTTCTGGACCTCGGGCAGCTCCGGCGACCCCAAGGCCGTCGCCGTGTCCGCCGCCGCCCTCGCCCACCAGGCCCGCGCCACCGCCGCCCGGATGCGGGTCACGGCCGACGACCGGCTGCTGCTCCCGCTGCCGCTGCGCCACGCCTACGGCTACAGCGTGCTGCGGGTGTGGCGGACCACCGGCGCCCACCTGTACGCCGAGTCGGGCTTCCACCTGCGCGGTGTCCTGACCCGGCTCGCGGCAGAGCGCATCACCTCCCTCGACGGCGTGCCGAGCATGTACCGGATGCTCACCGCCGAGGCCGCCAAGGACCCCGACACCGCCCTGCTCCTCGCCGGCCTGCGGATCCGCGGCTGCGGCGGCGACGTCCTCACCCCCGCCCTGTACGACGACTTCCTCGCCGCCACCGGCACGCCCCTGCACGACGGCTACGGGCTCAGCGAGGCAGGACCCAACGTCGCCCTGAACGCCCCCGACGACCTGCGCCGCGGCACCGTCGGACGCCTCCTGGACGGCGTGCGCGCCCGCCCGGCCGGGCCGGGCCAGGAGATCCAGATCGCGAGCCCGAGCCTGATGCTCGGCTACCTCGACCCGGTCACCGGCGGCCTCGACCGCGCGGCGTTCACCGCCGACGGCTGGCTGCGCACCGGTGACACCGGCGCGGTCACCGCCGACGGCTGGCTCACCGTCGGCGGCCGGGTCAAGGAGGTCCTCGTCGTCCACGGCGAGACCGTCGCCCCCACGGTCGTGGAAGACGCCGTACGGGCCGCGGACGGAGTCGTCGACGCCGCGGTCGTCGGCGTCCGCCGCGGCGACCGCGGCGACACCGTCTGGGCCTTCGTGGAGAGCTCCGACGACGACCGGGCCGCCGTCGCAGGCCGCGTCGCCGAGGCCTGTCGCCGCCTTCCCCCGCACGCCCGCCCCCGCACCGTCCAGGTCCTCGCCTCCCTCCCCCGGACGAGAAGCGGCAAGTACGACCGGGTCCGTCTCCGGGCCTGGGCCTCCGACCCGACGGCGGTGGCGGCATGACGACACGTGGGGAACCGCGCACGCCCCTCGCGCCGAGGGCGGCCTCCAAGGCCTGGATGGCCCTGGCCGCGTCCGCCGTACTCGCGGCGCCCGCCGCCGTGGTCGCGTCGGCGGCGTGGGTCGCGGCGGCCGTGCCCGCCGGACCGGCCGCGCCCGCCGCGGACGCCCGCACGGGCGACTCCGCCGGATGGGCCCCGTCACAGGCCTGACGGACGGCGCCCGCAAAACGACCGCCCACCGGGGGACGACGTCCCCCGGTGGGCGGCGGCACCGCACCCCGTTCCCCCCTCAGGAGGTCTCGGCCCCCTGAAGGGCGGGCGCGGCCAGGACCTCGGCGACCGTCTCCGGCTCGAAGTTGACGGCGCTGGACCAGCCGCCGATGGCCAGCCGGAACCACACCGAACTGGTGATCACACCGTCACGGTGCTGGTCCTCCACCACCTCGTCACCCAGTGACCACCCCTCGGCCCGGTACGCGACGGACGCGTCCGGCAGCAGCAGACGGATCACCGGACTGTCCAGGGACGGGCCGGACCGGACGTTGGCGTCACGCCACACGGGCCCGAGCCCGACGGGCAGGACATGGAATTCAGCGGACGGGGTCATATGAACCACTCCTTGCCACCGCGCGTCCACGCGCGGTGTGTTCGAGACTGTCTTGCTGCGATGACGGAATCCGTGCCGGACGGATCAGGCGACGGCACCCAGGGCATGCGCCATGGCGCTGTCGCGGGCGCCGCCCAGCCACACCACCTGGGTCACCATCTCGATCAGCCGCGCCGCGTCGGGCCCGGGCTCGTCGGCGACGGACGGCTGCGGCGGCACCTGGGAGACGGCGGCGCCCACGGGCGTCGGCCAGCCCCGCAGCGCGTGGCCTATGGTGCGCAGCGTGGTCAGCGTCGAGACCGCGCCCTGCGTGCCCGCGCCGACCGCGACCGTGCCGATGGCGCGCCCCTCCAGGTACGGCACCGGCCCGCCGATGTCGTTGACGTAGTCGAGGGCGTTCTTCAGCAGCCCCGAGACGGTGGCGTGGTACGTCGGCGACACGAGGATCACGCCGTCGGCGGCGCGCAGTTCGCCGAGGAAGCCGGCCACGGCCGCATGCGACCCGGCCAGTCCGGGCCGGTACGCGGGGAAGTCGATCTCCGCGCCGGTGAAGACGCGAGCGGACGCACCCTGCTCGGCGCACCGCTGGGCACACCATTCGGCCACCTGGTCGCAGGTGGACCCCAGGCGCAGTGAGCCGCTGATCAGGACGATGTGCGGTGCCATGGTGGTGGCCTCCTTCTTGGTACGGACGGTGGTCATCAGGGTGGGCGCGGCGCCCCGTTCCGGACGGCGGGACCGCGTCCCGGGACGCCAGCCGAGGACGTCGACGACGTCGGCGTCCTTGCGCCCGGCGGACCGGATGTGGGCGTTGCGCTGCTCCTCGCCCTCTTCGTCGGCCCCCTGGTCGAGCGAGCCCTGACGGCGCGAGGCGAGGACCACGGCCGCGGCCCGGTCGACGCGCTCGCGGGCGTAGGCGGCGAGCGCGTCGGGCACCTCGGCCGCCGAGGCGAGCGCGTCGGCGAGCACGGCGGCGTCCTCCAACGCGATGTTGGCGCCCTGGCCGAGGGCCGGGACCATCGGGTGCGCCGCGTCGCCGAGGAGCGCCACCCGCCCGTCCACCCAGCGCGGGGTCGGCTCGCGGTCGTGGATGTCGGTGACGACGACGTCCTCCGGATCCGCGTCGCGCACCAGATCGACGACGGGCCGGTGCCAGCCCTCCATGGCGTCGAGCAGCGCCAGCCGGGCGCCGGCGGCTCCCTTGGCCGGCCACTCCCCGGCCGGTGCGGTGATCTTGGCGGTCCAGTACAGGGTGTTCCCGCCGACGGGGGCGACGAACAGCTGGATGCCGCGCCCGTTGACCACGTACCCGTGCTGCCCGAGGACGGAGCCGGTGGTCCGGCCGCGGACCGAGGTGTAGCCCGCGTACCGCGGCGGCTCGTCGCCCAGCATCCGGGCCCGGACCGCCGAGTGGATGCCGTCGGCGCCGATCAGCGCGTCGCAGTCGACGACGTCCCCGTCCGACAGCGTCACCGCGACGTGCCCGGGGTACCCGGTGTAGTCCGTGACGGCGGTCGCCAGGCGGACGGCCGCCCCGGCCCTGACCGCCTCGTCGAGCAGCAGCCGGTACAGGGCGGAACGCAGGATGGGGATCTGGGGCTCGCCCAGGATGTCGGCGGCGGCGCCGATCGGCTCCTCCGCGAGCACGGTCCCGGACGCGTCCATCAGCACCCGCACCTCGTCGCGCCGGGTGACGTGCCCGACGGCCCGCAGCCGGGCGCCGACGCGCGCGCCCAGGGCGTCGGCCGCCCGCACCCCGTTCGGATAGAGCACGAGGCCGGAGCCGCCGGCGCTGATCCGCTTCGCCCGTTCGACGACGGTGACGTCGAGACCGCGCGCGGCCATGCCCGCGGCGGCCGCGAGCCCGCCGATCCCGCCGCCCGCCACCACGACGGACCGTCTCCTGGCCATGTCATCCCTCCCGGGCGGCGAGCGCCGCCGTCTGTGTGCCGTCCGCGGAAGCCCTGTCCCCGGAGGTTCCGGCCGCGGCCCCCAGCAGACGGCCGTCGTACGTCCCGAAGGTCCCCGAGGCCGCGTCCCACACGGTGCGGCCGGCCCGCAGGGTGCGCTCGACCCGCCCGGTGAAGGTCCAGCCCTCGTACGCCGACCAGCCGCACTTGCTCTCCACGTCGTGCGTCGAGAACATCCACGGCGTGTCGGGCGCGAAGACGACCAGGTCGGCATCGGCGCCCGCCTCGATCCGCCCCTTGCCGGGCAGCCGGAACAGCTCGGCCGGCGCCTGCGACAGGTGCCGCACCAGACGGGTCACCGCGGTGTCCGGATCCTCCTCGGGCCACCTGCGGCGCATCCCGGTCCACACGGCGACGGCCAGCTCCTGCACGCCGGGCAGCCCCGGCGGCGAGTCGGCGACCGAGCGCGTCTTCTCGTCGACGGTGTGCGGCGCGTGGTCACTGCCCAGCGTGGCGAGCTGCCCCTCCGCCAGGGCCCGCCACAGACGGTCCTGGTCGGCCTGCCCCCGGATCGACGGCGACAGCCGCGTGCGGGCGCCCAGACGGGAGGTGTCCTTGTCGGTGAACGACAGGTGGTGGCCGGTGACCTCGAAGGTGACCGGGTATCCGGCGGCCTGCGCCGCGCACACCAGATCGGCCTCCTCGGCGCTCGACAGGTGCAGGATGTGAGCCCGCGTGCCGTACCGCCTCACCAGCTCGATCACCTTGGCGACCGCGACGATGCCGCCGGTGCGGGGGCGCCGCCGTTCGTACTCCAGATAGTGGCCGGGCTCGCCCCACCAGGCGTCGAGGAGCGCGAAAAGACCGTCGTCCTCGGCATGCAGGACGAGCTGCACCCCTCCCTCGGCCGCCGCGGCGAACGCCTTCTCCAGCGCCGCCGGATCGCGGACGACGGTGGGGGCCGTGTGGTGGCCGGCCATGAACACCTTGGCACTGGTCGCCACCGACGGGTCGAGGTCCGCGAGGAGCTCGGGGCGCTCCGGGTCGAGACCGATGTGGAACCGCAGGTCCACCAGCGAACGCCCCTCCACCAGACGGGCCTTGTCGAGCACCGCCTCCGGATCGAGCGTCGGGGGCACCGTGTTCGGCATGTCGAGGACGGTGGTGACACCGCCGCGGACCGCCGCCCGGCTGGCGTGCTCCCAGTCCTCCTTGTACGTCAGACCGGGCGTGCGGAAGTGCACGTGCGAGTCGATGAGCCCGGGCAGCACGTAGTGGTCGCCGGCGTCGAGCCGCTCCGCCGAGGCGGGCGCCGTGTCGGTGTCGGTGACGGCCGTGATCCGCCCGTCGGCGACGAGCACATGGCCCGGGCGCACCCCGTGCGGCGTCACCAGCCTGCGGCCGCTGACCACGAGGTCGGGCGCGGGGGTCAGCCGGTCCACGTCGCCGCCACCAGATCCCGGCACAGGTCGTTGGTCGGCCCCATGAACGCGATGCCGCGCGCGTCGGCGAGCAGCCGCCCGATCGCCGCGCCCTCGCGGTACCCGGCCGAGCCGAGCGTCCGCGCGACGTCGAGGCAGATCTCCTCGGCGGCCACACTCGCGTGGAGCTTGCTGTGCAGCGTGGTCAGGCCCGGATCGGCCGAGGTCCGCGCACCGGCCCCGGCCACGACGGCCCGTGCCGTCTCGACGCGGGTCGCCAGGTCCACCAGCCGGTGCCGCACGCCGGGCAGCTCCAGCAGGCCGTGCCCCCGGGCGTGACGGACCGCCAGGTCGAACGCGGCCTGGGCGATGCCGACGGACACCGCGCCGAGGCTGGCACCCGACTCCCGGACCCCCGCGATGATCGACGCGGCCCCGCCGTCCGGACCGAGCCGGTCCGCGTCCGCGACGACACAGCCGTCCAGGGCGATCAGCCCGGTCGCCGAGCCGCGCATGCCGGCGAGGTCCAGACCGAGATCCGGTACCAGCCCGGGGTTCTCGGCCTCGACCAGGAAGAACGTCTGGCCGTCCGCCCCGTATCCCGTCCCGGTGTCGGCCGGGCGCGCCGTCTGCACCAGGACCAGGTAGAGGTCGGCGACCCCGGCCCCGGTCGTGAACGTCTTGGAGCCGTCCAGCCGCCAGCGGCCGTCCGCGAGACGCTCGCCGCCGCTGGACAGGTTCCGCTTGGCCGCCCCGGCCCCGGTCTCGCTCCACGCGGAGGCGGCGAGCCAGGTGCCGTCGGCCAGCCGCGGCAGCCACCGCTCCCGCTGCTCCTCGGTGCCCCACTCGGCGATCCGGGCGCTCACGGCGAAGTGCTGGAACGCGATGATCGCCACCGAGGGGTTGACCCGGGCGATCTCCTCGACGAGACGGTTGACCGCCACGGCGTCCCCGCCCGCGCCGCCGTGGCGCACCGGAACGGCCGTACCGAGCAGGCCGCTCGCGCGCAGCGCCGCCAGCGCCTCACGGTCCGGCTCCCCGGCGTGATCGGTCTTGTCGGCGGATTCGGACAGCCGGGCGCGCAGCCCGGCCGTCAGCAGCGGCCTCATGCCGCCCCCGACAGAGCCAGACATTGGGCGACCTCCTCGAATTGCAGATGGCTCAGGGGTGCCAGGACGAACGACCCCTGGAAGGTGACGTGCTTGCGCGCGACGGTCGCCCACAGCAGGGAACCCCCGTCCCCGGCACTCCCGGGGACCGTGGTGACCGCGGTGACGGCCGTCCGCCCGCCGGGAGTGGCGATGTCGATCAGGCCGGCATCGGCCCCGTTCTCGCGGGCGATGCTCCAGGGCACGGTGCCGGGGATCCGCACCGCCGTGCCGAGGCAGACGACACCGGTCAGGGCGATCGACGGGTGCCAGCGCGGCACGGTCACGGCGCGGGCCGCGAGCCCGCCGCCCTCGGCGGGCAGCACGGCCGCGATCTTGGGGAAGGCGCCGTCACGGGACCAGCCGAGACGGTCGGCGGCGGCGCCCCGGATCGACTCCAGCCGACCGAGCAGCTCGTCGCCCGCGGCGAACAGGGCGGCCTGGTCGGGCACCCCGAGGGCGCGCGCGTCCACGAACGCGTACGCGTTGGCACTGTTGACGAGCGAGACCTCCACCCGCCCGCCGCCGGCCTCCAGCGTGGTGCGGGGCAGGCCGGCGGGCAGCAGGTCACCGAAGGGAACCGGGGACGCCTGGACGAAGGTGACGGTGAAACCGGCCCCGTCCCGCTCGACCCGGTCGACCTCGCACACCACGCTGTCCCCGTTGTTGAGGACCTGGACACGGATCCGCCCACCCGGCACCAGACGGGGCAGCATCCCCGAACGCGAGGCCGCCACCACCGCCGACAGGATCGAGTGACCGCACGAACCGCGCAGGTCGAACCGGTCCGGAGCACCCGGAAGCGCCTGCACGAAGCGGTAGTCGAGGTCGAACATCGGATGCGTGGACGGTTCGACCAGCGCGATCTTCAGCACATGGGCCCCGCCCGCGTCGGCCAGGTAGCGGCGGGCCTCCGCGAGGTGCGCGAGCAGCGCCTCCTCGTCGCGCGGCAGCCGCGCGGCGTCCAGCACGAACGTCGGACAGGGACTGCCCGACGCGTACGCGAGGTGCCCGATCACGCCGCCACCACCAGCGGCCTCGTCGTGCCCGGCGGAACACCGGCCGCGCCGAGGCGCCGCACGGAACGCCGGAACTGCTCCTCCCACACCTCGTGCACGAGCAGCGCCCACAGGGCCAGCGACGCGGTGTCGTCGGGCCGCTCGGCCTGCGCGGCGAACAGGGCGTCGACGGCCCGCCCGTCCAGCCGCCCGGCGGCCGAGACCCGGCCCGGCGCAAGGAGGTCCCGGGCGTACTCCCACAGCGAGGTCCCGGGCCGCAGCATCGCCGTCACCGGCAGCGTGAACGGCTGCTTGGGCCGGGAAAGGACCCGCTCCGGCAGCAGCCCGGCCGCCGCCGCGTAGAGGGTCCGCTTGACGTGACCGCCCTGGATCCGCTGGTGGTCGGCGAGCGCCCGCCCCAGGGCCACGACCGACCGCTGGCAGAACGGCACCCGGGCCTCCACCGACGAGGCCATGCTCAGGTGGTCGACGCGGCGGAGGTGATAGGCGGGCAGCCGGTAGTCCAGCTCGAACCGGGTGATGCGGTCGAGGACCGTACCGGGGCCGTGGAGCAGATCGTCCCGGGCCGCCGCGGGCAGCGCCGGATCCGTGGCGACATGAGCCCGGTAGGCCTCGGTGTACAGCCCGTTCCGAAGCGCCGCGGGCGCCGCCGACAGGGCGTCCAGATAGCCCTGCGACCAGTCCGCGCCCACGGCGGCCCGCTCCGCCGCGACCCGCATCCGTTCGTATCCGCCGAACACCTCGTCGGCGGCGTCGCCCGTCAGGGCCACCGTGAAGCCGGCGTCACGGACCGCCCGGAACAGGGCGAACGTACTGAGGGCGATCGGGTCGGCGTTCGGCTGACCCAGGTGCCACACCGTGTCCTCGAGGAGCTCGGGGAAGGAGGCCGGGTCGATCTCCACCTGGTGGTGCGTCGCCCCGGCGCGCTCGGCGACCTCGCGGGCGAAGTGCCGTTCGTCGAACGGCCAGGCACCCCGGTAGGCGATGTTGAACGTGTGCACCGGCCCGCGTTCGGCCGCGAGCGCGGTCACCAGACTGGAGTCCAGGCCGCCGGAGGTGATCAGGGCCACCGGAACGTCCGCGACGAGCAGCCGGCCCACCTCGGAGCGCAGCGTGTGCCGGACCCGCCGGGCCGCGGTGAACCCGTCGCGGACCGCGCTGCCGGACACGTCGGCGGGCCGCCGCCGCACGCGCGGGGTGCCGCCGAGCTCGCACACCCAGGTCGTGCCCGGCTCCAGCACCTCCACGTCCTCGTACATGGTCCGCGTACCGAACGGGGTACGGGTCGACAGGTACGCGTCCAGGGCGGACTCCCGCACCCGGTCGCCGATCCCGCCGAACCCGAGCAGCGCCGGCAGCTCGGAGGAGAACCGCAGGGAACGGTCCGCCGCGTCCCACCGGTGGTACAGCGGCTTCATCCCGATGTGGTCGGTGGCGAGGAGCAGCCGGGGCACCTCACCGCGCGTGTCGACGAGCGCCAGCGCGTACATGCCGTCGAGGTGCTCGGTGAACTCCTCGCCGTACTCCAGGTAGAGGGCGGGCAGGACCGAGCCGTCGCAGCGGTCGGGAAGCGAGTGGCCCCGCGCCTCCAGGCGGCGGCGCAGCTCCTCGTGGTTGTAGATCTCCCCGTTGAACACCACCTGCACCGGGCCGCCCCGGCCGTACGGCTGCTCGCCGCCGTCCAGGTCGACGACCGCGAGCCTGTTGTTGCCCAGGCCCCATCCGGGCTCCTGGGTCGTGCCCGTCGCGTCCGGGCCCCCGTGTCGCTGGAGGGCGGCGACGGTCCGCATCTCGTGCGGCGTCGCCACCGCGTTGAAGTAGCCGAAGATCCGGCACATGGCTGCCTGTCTTTCGTGAGGAGGCGACGGATCAGCGGGCCGTCGACAGATAGCGCTCCCCGCTGTCGGGGAAGACGGTGACGACGGTGGCTCCCGCCCGGCGGGGGTCGGAGGCCACGACGCGGCTCGCCCAGGCGGCGGCGCCCGAGGACACGCCGACGGTGAGGCCGGTGGTGCGGGTGATCTCCCGGGCGGTGGCGGCCGCGGCCTCGTCCGGGACCGCGACGACCTCGTCCACGAGGGAGAGGTCGGTGATGTCCGAGACGTAGCCGGCGCCGATGCCGGGAATGCCGTGCGGGCCGGGTTCGCCCCCGGACATCACGGCGCTGCGGGCCGGTTCGACGGCCACCACGTGCAGGTCGGTGCGTTCCTTCAGATAGCGGGCCGTGCCCGTCAGCGTGCCGCCGGTGCCGACCCCGCACACCAGGACGTCGACGCGGCCGCGCGTGGCCTCCCAGATCTCCGGGCCCGTGGTCTCGTAGTGCGCCCGCACGTTGGCCGGGTTGCGGTCCTGGTGCGGGACCCACGAGCCGGGCAGGGCGCGCTGGAGCTCCTCCGCGTACGCCCACGCGGCCATGAGGCCGTCCTGGGCCGGTACGAGGTGCACCTCGGCGCCCAGCTCACGGAGGATCAGACGGCGTTCCTCGGTGGCGTTGTCCGGCATCACGATGACGCACCGGTGGCCGCGGCGGGCGCACAGCGCGGCCAGCGAGATGCCGGTGCTGCCCGAGGAGCACTCGATGACCGTTCCCCCGGTCGGCGGGAGCAGCCCCGCCTCCTCCGCGGCCCGCACCATGAACAGCGCGGCCCGGTCCTTCACGCTGGACAGCGGATTGGCCATCTCCACCTTGGCGAGCAGCCGCACCGAGCCGGGCAGCCCCGGCAGCGGGACCTCCAGCAGCGGCGTGCGCCCCACCAGGTCCTCCAGCGACCGGGCCGGCGGCGCCACGGCGGCGCCCGCGGGCCGGGTGCTCACGTCTGTCGTCACGGTTCCCCTCCTCGTCCGGTGCCCGCTCAGGCCGGGCCGGAGCCCCGGGCCGCCGACAGATGCTCGGCGGCGACCTGCTGCAGGTGGGTGATGTCGCTGGAGACGGTGGCGAAGGTGAACCCCTCGGCGAGCCGCTTCGCGGCGCTCTCCCCGTCCAGGACGTGGATGCCGCAGGCGATGCCGTGCCGGCGGGCGGCCTCCGTGATCCGCACCAGCGCGGCCTCCAGCGCGTCGGCGGCGGCCGGGTCGCCGAACCAGCGGGCGCCGAGCGCGGCCGACAGGTCGGCCGGTCCGACGTACACCGCGTCGAGGCCCTCCGTCGCGCAGATGGCCTCCAGGTCCTCCAGCGCGGCCGCCGTCTCGATCATCACGACGCACGCCACCCGGTCGTCGATCTCGGCGGGCACGGAGCCCACGCGGATCTCGGCCCGGACGGGCCCGCCGAGGCTGCGCGTCCCCGCCGGATGGTGCCGGCAGGCCCGCACCACGGTCCGCGCCTGCTCGGCGCTCTCGACCATCGGGACGACGACGCCGCGCGCTCCGGTGTCCAGCGCGATCCCGATCGCGACCGGGTCCGGCGACGGCACCCGGATGACCCCGGCGGAGCGCCCGCGGGCGTCCACCGCCAGCATCGCCGACTGCCACCCGGGCTGGTGCAGCACGCCGTGCTGACCGTCCACGCCGATGTAGTCGTAGCCGAGCCCGGCGATCCGCTCGGTCCCGGCCGGGTTGTCCAGGGCGATCCAGTAGCCGATCAGGCGCTCACGGCCGCGCAGCCGCGCGGCGAACTCCTCCGGGCCGTGGGACGGAGAGGTCTCCATGCTCACTCGCCCGTCTTCAGCGCGTAGCTCTGCTTGCCGTCGAGGCCCACGGGCACGTCGCCGGTGATGGACACCCGGTGCAGCACCCGCTGGTGCCGCCCGTAGTCGTTGACCGCGTAGTGCTGCGTGCTGCGGTTGTCGAAGATGAGGACGTCACCGGGCCGCCAGGTCCAGCGCGCCGTGTTCTCCGGCCGGCGCACGTACGACTGGAGCACGTCGATGATCGGCCGGGACTCGCGCGGCTCCATGCCCACCAGCCACTGCGCGAACCCGCCGAGGAACAGGCTCGGCTCACCGGACTCCGGGTGCACCCGCACCACGGGGTGGGCGGCCTCGAACCGGCGGGCCAGGAACGCCTCGCGGACCTTGTCCCCCCGGTCGGTCCCCAGCCGCGGCTGCTCCGCGTGGTTGGTGTGCACGGCCCAGAGCCGGTCGGCTATCTCGCGCAGCTCGGCCGGCAGGTCCTTGTAGCCGGCGGCCGCGTTCGCGACCATCGTGTCCCCGCCGTACGGGGGCAGCACCACGCTGCGCAGGGTCGTGCCCAGCGACGGGGCGGTGGTGAAGCTGATGTCGGTGTGCCAGTGGTCGGCACGCTGGTCCTCCCCGTCGACCGGGATGACCTGGGGAGCGCCGTCGACCGTCCGCATCATCGGGTGCGTCTGGGTGAGCGGGCCGAACCGCGCGGCGAAGGCGAGCTGGTGCTCGTCGCTGATGTCCTGGTCCCGGAAGAACAGGACCTTGTGCTCCAGGAACGCCGCGTGGATCTGCCCGAAGACGGAGTCCGACAACTCGGTGGAGAGGTCGACGCCCGTCACCTCCGCGCCGATCTTTCCGCCGATCCTGCGTATGTCGAAGAGGGACACCGGCATTCCTTCCGCACCTGTCAGGAGACCTGTGCTCCCGTGCTGGGCTGGCCGCGCGGGCATCGGGCGCGATACGCCGTCCCGGCACGGGAGTAGAACCCGGCGGTCGGACGGGACCGGCCGGGCAGGACGGCGCCGATCACATCACGGCCGGAAATCGACGGCAACAGGACCAGGAATTGCGATGCGACTTCACCAACTCGCTCCCGGCGCACGGGGAAAAAGATCCGGGAAACCGTCCGACTTGTTCAAGTCGCTCTTCTTCCGAGGCCCCCGCTTGCCTGCCCTCCGGCGTTCCGGGGATTGTCGGACCCACCGCGCTCGCGCCCTTGAACCGTCATCTGCAGAAAAGGACCGCCGACATGCCGGTGATCACCGTCAACTGGTGGCAGGGCAATGACCGAGAAGCCCGCAGAGAACTGGTGGCGGGCATTACCGATGTCGTCACCCGGGTCTCCGGATGCCCGGACGACGCCGTCACCGTCATCGTCCGCGACGTGGCCCCGGACCACTGGGGCAAGGGCGGCCGCCTCGTCGACGAGGCCACCGGCCCGCGGGGCCTGCGATGACCCTGGGCTCCCTGCACCCGAACATCAGGCTGCGGATCGCCGTCGGTTTCGTCCAGCGGCTGCTGTCCGTCATGCTGATGCCGCTCCTCGTCATCCACCTGGCCAACCTGTACGGCCCCGCCGTCGCCGGAGTCCTGACCGTCTGCGTCGCGGCGGCCGGCATCGCCTCCAACTTCCTCGGCGGACACTTCGCCGACGTGTACGGCCGCCGCCCCGTCATGGTCGCCGGCGAGCTCGGCGCCACCCTCACCTTCGGCCTGCTCGCCCTGGCGAACTCGCCCTGGTGGACGTCCGGCGTCGCCACGTTCGCCCTGTTCCTGCTCAACACCTGCTGCTCGCAGCTGGCCACCCCGGCCGCCGACGCGATGATGGTCGACGTCTCCACCCCGGAGAACCGGCCGCTCGTCTACACGATCAACTACTGGTCGATCAACCTCGCCTTCACCGCGGGCGCGCTGCTCGGCGGCTTCCTCTACGAGGGCCACTTCCTCCAGCTGCTGACCGGCGCGGCGGCGCTGTGCCTGCTGACCACGGCGGTGATGTGGCGCTGGATCAGCGAGACCGCCCCGGCCACCGGCAAGGCGGTCGCGACCGGGCCCGCCGCGATGCTGCGCGGCTACCTCGCCGTCGCCCGGGACCGGCTCTTCCTCCGCCAGCTGGTCGCGGCCGCGCTGATCGCGGCCGTCGAGATGCAGATCGGCTACTACATCGCCGTCCGCCTCGCCCGCGAGTTCCCGCGGCAGACGCTCCTGGCGCTGGGCGACCGGACCGTCGACGTCGACGGCGTCGCGATCCTCGGAGTCCTGCGGGCCGTCAACGCGGCCCTGGTCGTCGCCCTCCTCCTCTTCGCCAAGACGCTGCTGACACGCGTGTCCGAGCGGGTCAGGCTGTACGGCGGCATCGCGGTCTTCACCCTCGGCTACATGGTCTGGGCCGTGAGCGACCTGGGCTGGATCCTCATCGCCGCCGCGGTCCTGCTCACCTTCGGCGAGATCGCCAGCGTCCCGGTGCGGCAGGCGCTCCTGGCCGACCTGATCGACGCCGAGGCCCGCACCAAGTACATGGCGGCGTACGCGCTCAACGCCCGGATCGGCCTGCTCGCCGCCGCCCTGTGCGTCACCCTGGGGGCGTTCGTCCCCTCCCTGGCCATGGGGCTGCTGTACGGCACGGCCGGGCTCGCCGCGATCCTCCTCTACCGGTCCCTGCTGGGCGTACGCGCCGTCCGGGAGGCCGAGAAGGTCCGTGTCCCGGTGGCGTGAGGTGACCAAGCAGCGTCGGATCCGCGGCACCTTCCGTGACTCGGCCAAGTCCGCTTGCCGGGCGGGAGCGGCCGCGGATCTGATGCGCCCCATGACGAAACGGCTGTTCA
Organism: Streptomyces sp. NPDC021012; assembly: GCF_044333355.1. Lineage (NCBI taxonomy): Bacteria > Bacillati > Actinomycetota > Actinomycetes > Kitasatosporales > Streptomycetaceae > Streptomyces > Streptomyces sp. NPDC021012. Next base: position 448 of record NZ_JBIRQU010000020.1, on the reverse strand, counting down.
CCTCGGAGTCGGTGACCGAGGGCCATCCCGACAAGATCGCCGACCAGATCAGCGACACCATCCTCGACGCGCTGCTTGACAAGGACCCGGCGGCCCGCGTGGCCGTGGAGACCCTGATCACCACCGGTCAGGTCCACGTCGCGGGCGAGGTCACCACGTCCGCGTACGCCCCCATCGCCCAGCTGGTGCGGGACAAGATCCTGGAGATCGGCTACGACTCCTCGATGAAGGGCTTCGACGGCGCCTCCTGCGGCGTGTCGGTGTCCATCGGGTCGCAGTCCCCGGACATCGCCCAGGGCGTCGACACGGCCCACGAGGCGCGCGTGGAAGGCGACGAGGACGAGCTGGCGTCCCAGGGCGCCGGCGACCAGGGCCTGATGTTCGGCTACGCCTCGGACGAGACGCCCGAGCTGATGCCGCTGCCGATCCACCTGGCGCACCGGCTCTC
>NZ_JBIRQU010000019.1:0-127610 GCF_044333355.1 Streptomyces sp. NPDC021012 | reverse complement strand
AGCACCCCCCACCCCCCAACATCCGCAACAAGCTCATCCACAACGACACACCCCGCTGACCCACCCCCACACGATTACAAGCCCTGATTACCCGGTATCCATCCGTGCCGTGCCACGCTGAACCGGGTTCCGGTGTCTGCCGGAAAAGTTCACGGCACGCCGGAGTAGAGGGGGAAATCGTGGGACACACGCCGGAGAAGATCCCGGTACTCGCTTTGTGGAGCGCGCCGCGCTGCCGGTCCACCGCGTTCGCGCGGATGATGGCCGAGCGCGACGACCATGCCGTCGTGCACGAACCGCTTTCCCTGGTGGTCGACTTCGGCGAGGTGCAGGTCGGCGACCGGATCGCGCACAATGAGCAGGACGTGCTCGCGGCGCTGCGCGCGATCGCCGTGGAAAAGCCGGTGTTCTTCAAGGACACGACGGACTTCCACTACCCGGCGCTCCTCGCCGACGAGGAATTCCTCGCGGCCGCGACCCACACGTTCATCATTCGCCATCCGGCCGAGGCCATCGCCTCGCACCACAAGCTGAACCCGGACCTCGGCCGCGACGAGATCGGCTTCGAGCGGCTGTACGAGATCTTCACCGCGGTGCAGGCCGCCACCGGAACCACGCCGGTCGTGATCGACTCCGACGATCTGCTCGACCGCCCGGCCGAGACCGTGCGCGCGTACTGCGAGGCGGTGGGCATCCCCTTCGTTCCGGAGGCGCTCAGCTGGCAGCCGGGCATGCGCTCGGAGTGGCAGTCGACCAGCAAGTGGCACCAGTCGACCAGCCAGACCGCCGGCTTCGCGCGCAGCTCGGGCGCGGCGGTCGAGACCGTCGCGGCGGACCCGAAGCTGAGCGCCTATCTCGACTACCACATGCCGTACTACGAGAAGCTGCGCGCTGCCGCACTGCGGCCGTGAGCGTCCCGGCAGAAATGATCAGGATGATTGTCCGGCGAGTGCACAGGACAGCGTTTCAGGCATTCAAGGTAATCGGGGCGCGGGCGGAGAGAGCGACCGACAGTCCGGTCCTCGGCAGCCCCGGGCTGTTGAGACTTGAGAAGGTTTTCAGTGAACTTGACGGAAATTTCGGTACCCCCCATCAGAAGTGAACTGTGCGACACGGTCGATATTTCCGACCATCGCAACAACACGGCCATTTCCGCGGTGACGGACACCAAGGCGGGTGAATTCAATGTGTGGAGGAACTCCTTCGCCGCCGAATACCTGCCTGCGGGCGGAAGCCTCGTCCACGTGGACGGCGTCCCCTTCCAGTTCCCCCCTGTCTGCGAAGGGCCGGACAACGTCCGTTGCGACGGGCAGTTCATCCGCGTCCCGGAGGGCCGTTACGACTGGATCCACGTGCTGGCCGCGTCCGAGCGGCGCAGCGAGGACACCGTCCAGCTGAACTTCGCCGACGGCTCGGTCGACGCGGAGGCGCTCCGGGTCTCCGACTTCTGGGCGGCGCCCGCGTGGTTCGGCGAGGTCAAGGCCTTCGAGAGTCTCGTCATGCACTACCCGCACCACGCGCAGCGCGGCATCCCCGCGGTCATGTGGGCGCAGCGGATCCCGGTCACCCGGCGCGCCGGCCTCACCGGAATCCTGCTGCCCCGCAACGTCGCGGTGCACGTCTTCGCCCTCACCCTGCAGCGGACGGAGTCCTGACATGGCCGCCGAGGCGACGGCACGTACGTACACGGTCACCGGCCCCGAGCCCGAGCTCTGGTACCGCGACCTCATCAGCTGCCTGCAGGCCACGTTCGGCTCGCTGCTGGCCCGAGAGGGCGCCGACCCGCTGGCCGTGCTCGGCGCGGGCTGGCAGTTCCTGCACCTGCCGGGCGACGTCAGGCCCGAAGAGTTCTACTACCCTTGTGCCGATGGTGAGTTGGGCCGGGCCCTCGCCCCGCACCACGACCTGAGTGCCCGCTGGTGGCAGCCCGCCGACGAGGGCGACGTGTGGCGCGAGGTGCGCGAGCACCTGGCCGACGACCGGCTCGTCATCGCCGCCGTGGACAACTTCCACCTGCCGTTCAGGCCCGCGTACGGGGATGTGCACGCCGCCCACCTCGTGGTGATCTACGGCCTGGACGAGACGCGTGGCGTGGTCCACGTCTCGGACGCGATGCCGCCGGCCTTCCGTGGCGCCGTGCCCATCAAGGAGTTCCTGAGCAGCTGGGGCTCGGTCAATCCGACCGACGTGCAGGACGCCTTCTTCAGCGACTCGAAGATCGGCCGCCGCTGCCTCGACGTCCGTCTCGGCACGCAGCCGGCGCCCCTGACGCCGGAGTTGCTCGGCGGCTACCTGCGCGCCAACATCGAGGGCTTCACCACGGAGACCTCCGCCCGCACCGGGCTCGCCGGGTACGACGCGTTCGCCGCGGAACTGGTGGAGCGGTGCCAGGCGGGGGACGCGGGCGCGCTGCGCGAGCTGTACCCGTTCGGCTGGGCCATGCAGGCGCAGGCCTCGCTCCACGGCGAACTGCTGCGCCGCTGCGGCCGCGACTGGGACGACCCGGTGCTCGCCGGGGCGGGCCGCGCGGTCGAGACCGTCGCCCACGCGTGGACCGGACTGCGGTTCACCGGCGCGCACGGCCACGGCGACCCGCGTGCGGCCGCCCCCGACATCGCGCACCACGCCACGCTGCTGCGCGCCGCCTACGCGCGCGCGGTCGACGCCGTCGCCGTGGCTGCGGCACGGCTGTGAACGTACCCGTACCGACCTCCGCGACTGAGCGGACTGGAGAGTGATGAGCAAGCTGGCAGCGTTCGGCGGTACGGCGGTCGTACCGAAGGACCGGCGTCACGTGCAGTGGCCGCTGATCGAAGACGAGGACCGCAAGGCCGTCCTCGACGCGCTCGACGGCCCCCGCCTGGTGTCCGACACCGACGGCGTGAACGCGGTGTCCCAACTCGAGGAGTACTGGGCCCGCCGCTTCGGCCACGAGACCTGCGTCGCGGTGTCCAACGGCACCGCGGCCCTGGCCCTCGCCCTGGCGGCGCTCGGCATCGGCCCCGGCGACGAGGTGATCGTTCCCGCGTTCAGCTTCATCGCCACCGGGCTCGCCCCCGTGCACCAGATGGCGGTGCCGGTCTTCGCCGACATCGACCCGGTCACCTTCAACATCGACCCGGACGACGTCGAGCGCCGGATCACCCCCCGGACCAAGGCGATCATCCCCGTGCACCTGCACGGCGCGCCCGCCGACATGGACCGGCTCACCGCGATCGCCCGCAAGTACGACCTCGCGATCGTCGAGGACGCCGCCCAGGCTCCCGGCGCGACCCACCGCGGACGACCGGTCGGCTCGATCGGTGACGCGGGCGCCTTCAGCCTCCAGGTCAGCAAGAACATCCCGACCTGCGGCGAGGGCGGCCTGCTGGTCACCCAGGACGCCGCGCTGGCCGCGAAGATGCGCCGCGGACGGCAGTTCGGCGAGGACATCGAGGCCGGCCGGGACCGCGACTACATCTCGTACGGCCTGGGCTGGAACTACAAGATGAACGCCCTCCAGGCCGCGTTCACCATCGCCCAGCTCGACCGGTTCGACGCCTACGAGAAGGCCCGGCAGGAGAACGTCACCGGCTTCCTCGCGCGCCTGGCCGAGCTGCCGGGCCTGACGGTGCCGACCGCGCTGCCGGACACCACCCACGCCTGGCACATCCTGCGCTTCCGCTTCGACCCCGCCGCCTTCGGCCTCGACGGCGTGCGGCCCGAGGCCATGCGCTCGGCGGTGCGGCGACTGATGCGCGCCGAGGGCGTGCCGCTGTCGCAGTACCAGCTGATGCCGCTGCCCGACCAGAAGGTCTTCACGGAACGCGTCGGCTTCGGCTCCGGCTACCCGTGGGCCGTGACCGACGCGCCCGGCACCACCGCGGGCGAGGGCTACCCGGTGACCCGAGCGGTCATCGCCGACTCGCTCACCATCCAGAAGCGCCACCTGCACCCGGGCGCCGGCGAGCTGCTCGGGCTGTACGCGGACGCCTTCGAGAAGGTGTGGGCGAACAAGGACATGGTGGCCACGCTGGCGAAGGCGGCCTCATGACCGTCGCCCCGGTTCTGGAGCGGGTCGCCCTGGACAAGGTCGCCGCCCGCATCCGGTCCCACGTCGTCGACATGTGCGCGGGGCCCGAGGGCGGCCACCTCGGCGGCGCGTTCTCCAGCGCCGACATCCTCGCCGCCCTGTACTTCTCGGTGCTGAACGTGGACCCGCAGCGGCCGGACGACCCGGACCGCGACCGCTTCCTGCTCAGCAAGGGCCACGCCGCCATCGGCCTCTACGCGACGCTGGCCGAACGGGGCTTCTTCCCGGTCGGGGAACTCGCCGGATACGGGCGTCCCGGCAGCAGGCTGATGGGCCATCCGGTGCGTGCGGTGCCCGGTGTGGAGCTGCCGACCGGTTCGCTCGGCCACGGACTCTCGCTGGGCGTCGGGTTCGCGCTCGCCGCCCGGTACGCCGGCCGTGACTCGCGCACCTTCGTCCTGCTCGGCGACGGCGAGCTCCAGGAGGGCTCGGTGTGGGAGGCGGCCATCTCGGCCGCGTCCCTGCGACTCGACCGGCTGGTCGTGGTGGTCGACCGCAACGGCCTCCAGCTGACCGGTGCCACCGACGGCATCGCGCCGATGGAGCCGCTGGCCGACCGCTGGCGCAGCTTCGGCTGGGCGGTCCGCGACGTGGACGGCCACGACCCGGACCGGCTGGCGGACCATCTCGACGCCGCCCCGTGGGAACCGGGCAAACCGAGCGTGCTGATCGCCCGCACGGTCAAGGGCCAAGGCCTTCCGTTCCTCGCCGGCCGCAGCGCCAGTCACTACGTGACCCTGTCGCCGCGCAACCACGCCCGGGCGGCCCGCGCCCTGCAAGCCATGGAGGCCACCGGATGAGCCGCGCGACCCGGGAGGCGTACCGGGACAGTCTGCTTCCCCTGCTGAAGCGGCACCCCGAGCTGATGTGCCTGGACTCCGACACCGGTCTGTTCAACGCGGAATACGCCGCGGAGGCCGGTGACCAGTACCTCAACCTCGGTATCGCCGAGCACAACCTGATGGGCACGGCCGCCGGTATGGCCGCGTGCGGGCGGATCCCGTTCGTCAACACGATGGCCGCCTTCGCCACGTCCAGGGCGCTGGAAGCGATCAAGATCGACATCGCCTACAACAAGCTGCCCGTCCGCATCATGGCCACGCACGGCGGTCTCTCCGCGGGCCACCTCGGTCCGACGCACCAGGCCCTGGAAGACCTCGCCGTGATGCGGGTGCTGCCCGGGATGACCGTGGTGGTGCCGGCCGACGCCGCCGCCACCGAGGCGTTCGTCGAGCAGAGCCTGGACCTGCCCGGACCGCTCTACGTACGACTCGGCCGCAAGGCGACCCCGGCACTGCCGGCGGCCCCGCCACCGGTCATCGGGAAGGCGCAGACACTCCGGCAGGGCTCCGACGTGGTGCTCGCCGCCTGCGGCCCCTACCCGGTGCTCGCCGTCCTGGAGGCAGCGGAGGTCCTCGCCGGACACGGCATCGAGGCCACCGTGCTGAACATGCACACCCTGCGGCCGTTCGACACGGAGACGCTGGTGGCCGCGGCCCGGCCCGCCTCGCTCGTGGTGACGCTGGAAGAGCACTGGCGCGGCGGCGGCCTCGGCGGCGCGGTGGCCGAGACCCTGTCGGAGGAGGCGCCCACGCGGGTGCTGAGGCTGGGCATGCCGGACAAGTTCGTCGACGAGGTGGGCAACCAGGAGCACCTCGTCGCGCATTACGACCTCACCGCGGAGCGAGTCGTGAGGGCGGTCCGTACCGCCCTCGACACGGCGGCCCGCTCCGGTAGTACCGATCGAAAGGAATGCATCTCATGACCATGACCGCGACCGAGACCATCGGGCAGGCCTGCCCGGAGTGCGAGGAGCACGTACAGATCGGTGAGTCGGCACGGCTCAACGAGATCCTGGAGTGCGTGGGCTGTCGCAGCGAGCTGGAGATCGTGGCCCTGAACCCCACGATGCTCGCCCTCGCGCCCGAGGTCGAAGAGGACTGGGGCGAGTAAACCCGAGGCGATCAAGGACTTGTCCGCGTCCGGTACCCATCGCTTCCGGAGCGCGACGACCAGCAGGACCCGGTCCTCCAGCGGCAGGCTCTCAGAGCCCGCCCATGAGGACCGGGTCCGCTTCCGCTACGGGACCACGGGACGCCGGCTGGAGAGAACGGCTGTCGACATTTCTGGGAACAGGCCCCTCGGGGGTACGACAATGGAATTTCCCACGGGCGCCGAAGCGTGCGACACGAGCGACGTGCGCATATGGGCGCTCCGGGTTCCGGACGGCATCTCGGCGTCTTCGCTCGACCTGTCGGTGCTGGACCAGGAGGAACGCCGTCGCATGGCGTCCTTCACCCACGGCTGTGACCGTACGGTCTACGCCTTCGCCCACGTGGCGCTCCGCACGGTCCTGTCCGGTCTGACCGGTGCGCCCCCCGATGCGCTTCGCTTCACCCGCGCCCCCTGCCCGTGCTGCGGGGAGCCGCACGGGCGGCCCGTACTGGCGTCCGCCCCCCTGGAATTCTCGCTCTCCCACAGCCGGGATCTGGTGTTGATCGGCGTCGCACCCGTTCCGATCGGCGTCGACGCGGAGCCCGTGCCGGAGCCCGAGGCCGTGGAGCAGATCGCGCAACTGCTGCATCCGTCGGAATGCGAGGAGGTCGAGGCCGCGGCCCCGGAAGACCGGCCGGCGGTCTTCGCCCGCCTGTGGGCCCGCAAGGAGGCCTACCTCAAGGGCCTGGGCACCGGCCTCGGCCGCGACCTCGCGGCGGACGACGTACGCGGCGACCTTCCGGGCTGGCGCCTCACCGACCTCCCGCTGGCAGCCGGTCATGCCGCTGCCGTCGCGGTGAACTCCCCGGATCCCCGCACGGTCCGCGTCCACCGCTCCCTTTGACGGGGGAAGAGCGGTAGGGCGGTCGACGGCGGTCCCTCCAGCCCTGGCAGCCTGCCGGCTCCGCACATGTCTATGCTCACGCCTATGGCACTCGAATGGGAACAGATCACCGTCGACTCCGCCGACCCCATCGCCCTCGGGCGCTGGTGGGCCGAGGCGCTCGGCTGGGTAGTGGTCGACGAATCCGAGGAGATCATCGAGATCCGGCCCGAGCCGGACCGGCTGCCGGGGCTGCTCTTCGTCCCCGTCCCCGAGGGCAAGGCCCTGAAGAACCGGCTCCACCCCGACTTCCGCCCCGACGACCACGAGGCCGAGATCGCCCGGCTGATCTCCCTCGGTGCCCGGCGCGCCGACCCCGTGCAGGAGGGCCAGCACTGGGTGACCCTCTTCGACCCGGAGGGGAACGAGTTCTGCGTCCTGTCCGAGCCGAAGAGCTGAACGGAAGAGCCGACGCGGCCGCCCTCCTTCACAACCTTCGTGAAGGAGGGCGGCCGCGTCGGCGGTTCTCAGAAGTCCCATCCCTCCTCGTCCACCGCGACCGGAGTCGTGGCGGTGGCGAAGGAGTCGCCCGCCATGCCGGCCGCGAGCGTGGTGCCGTCCGCGGGGTCGATCAGCAGGAACGAACCCGTACGGCGGGAGTCCGCGTAGGAGTCGAGCGCGAGCGGCTCGGCCGTGCGGACCACGACCCGGCCGATGTCGTTGGCGACCAGCTGTCCCGGGGCCGGGTGCTGGGAGAGGTCGTCCAGGGTGAGCCGGGACGGGATCTCCCTGACGATCGCCTTGACGGTGCGGGTGGTGTGCTTGAGCAGCACCCGCTGACCCACCGTCAGGGGCCGGTCGGCGACGTGGCAGACGGTCGCCTCGACGTCCTGTGCGGTGGCCGGGGCGTCGCCGGTCGGCACGATCAGGTCGCCGCGCGAGATGTCGATGTCGTCCTCCAGGAGGAGGGTGACCGACTGCGGCGCCCAGGCGGCGTCCACGGAGTCGCCGAGCAGCTCGATCCCGGAGACCCGGGAGGTGCGGCCCGAGGGCAGCACGGTCACCGGCTCGCCGACCCGGAAGGTGCCGGCCGCGATCTGACCGGCGTAGCCCCGGTAGTCGGGGTGCTCCGCGGTCTGCGGGCGGATCACGTACTGCACGGGCAGCCGGGCCTGGCAGGAGGCCGGGTCCTGGCTGACCGGGACGGTCTCCAGGTGCTCCAGGACGGTCGGGCCGCCGTACCAGTCCATGTTGGCGGACGGCTCCACGACGTTGTCGCCGGCGAGCGCCGAGATCGGGATCGCGGTGATCTCCGGGACGCCGAGCTCGGATGCGTACGTCGTGAACTCCTCGGCGATCGCGGCGAAGACGGACTCCTGGTAGTCGACCAGGTCCATCTTGTTGACGGCGAGGACCACGTGCGGGACGCGCAGCAGCGCGGCCACCGCCGCGTGCCGGCGGGTCTGCTCGATGACGCCGCTGCGGGCGTCGACGAGGACCACGGCGAGGTCGGCGGTGGAGGCGCCGGTCACCATGTTCCGGGTGTACTGCACGTGCCCGGGGGTGTCGGCCAGGATGAAGCGGCGGCGGGCGGTCGCGAAGTAGCGGTAGGCCACGTCGATGGTGATGCCCTGCTCGCGCTCGGCCCGCAGGCCGTCGGTGAGGAGCGCCAGGTCGGGCGCCTCCTGGCCCCGCCTGCGCGACACCTCCTCGATGGCCGCCGCCTGGTCGGCGAGAACGGACTTGGTGTCGTACAGCAGCCGTCCGACCAGGGTGGACTTGCCGTCGTCGACCGAGCCGCAGGTGGCCAGCCGCAGCAGGCCACCCGGGAACCGGTCGGACGCGTCGCTCTGAACTACCTCTTCCGTGACGCCCGTTGACATATCTAGAAGTACCCTTCTCGCTTGCGGTCCTCCATGGCGGCCTCGGACAGTCGGTCGTCGGCCCTGCTCGCACCGCGCTCGGTCACCCGGCTCGCCGTGATCTCCGCGATCACGGCGCCCACCGTCGAGGCCGACGATTCGATCGCGCCGGTGCAGGACATGTCGCCGACCGTCCGGTACCGGACCTGGCGCTCGCACAGGGACTCACCGTCCCGGGGGCCGCCCCAGTCGCCGGGCGCCAGCCACATGCCGTCGCGCTGGAACACTTCGCGCCGGTGCGCGAAGTAGATCTCCGGCAGTTCGATGCCTTCCTGCTCGATGTACTGCCAGACGTCCAGCTCGGTCCAGTTGGACAGCGGGAAGACCCGTACGTGCTCGCCCGGCTGGTGGTGACCGTTGTAGAGCTGCCACAGCTCGGGCCGCTGCCGGCGCGGGTCCCAGCCGCCGAACTCGTCCCGCAGGCTGAACACCCGCTCCTTGGCGCGCGCCTTCTCCTCGTCCCGCCTGCCGCCGCCGAACACCGCGCCGAAGCGGCCGCCGCGGATCGCGTCGAGCAGGGGCACGGTCTGCAGCGGATTGCGGGTGCCGTCGGGACGCTCGCGGAGCCTTCCGTCGTCGATGTACGACTGGACGGACGCCACGTCGAGGTGGAGGCCGTACCGCTCGACGACGCGGTCGCGGTAGGCGATCACCTCGGGGAAGTTGTGGCCGGTGTCCACGTGCAGCAGCGAGAACGGCAGGGGTGCCGGGGCGAACGCCTTGAGCGCCACGTGCAGCATGACGATCGAGTCCTTGCCGCCGGAGAACAGCAGCGTCGACCGGTCGAACTCGCCCGCTACCTCACGGAAGATGTGGGCCGCCTCGGCTTCCAGCGCTTCGAGGTGGGTCAGCGGGGGCGGCGTCGGGGCGTGCCGCGGGACGGCGGGCAGGGGCGGGGCGATGGTCATGACAGACCCCGCTCGGTGAGCGCCGCGTACACCTGCTGGACCGACTCCTCGACGGTCTGGTTCTCCGTGTGGATGCGGAGCTGGGGGGCGACCGGTGCCTCGTAGGGGTCGTCCGCGCCGGTGAGGCCGCTGATCTCGCCCGCGGCCTGCTTGGCGTAGAGGCTCTTCACGTCGCGGTCGGCGCAGATCTCCGCCGGAGTCGCCACGTGTACCTCCAGATAGGGGACGCCCTGCGCGGCGTGCTGGTCGCGCACCGCCTCCCGGGACACCGCGTACGGGGCGATGACCGGCACCAGCACGGTGACGCCGTGGGCGGCGAGCAGTCCGGAGACGTAGCCGATCCGGCGCACGTTGGTGTCCCGGTCCTCCTTGGAGAAGCCCAGGTCCTTCGAGAGCGCCGCACGGACCTCGTCGCCGTCGAGCACCTGCACCCGGTGTCCCTCGGCCCGCAGGCGCTCGGCGAGGCCCGTCGCGATCGTGGTCTTGCCCGCGCTCGGCAGTCCGGTCAGCCAGACCGTGCCGCCCTGCCACACGGCTGGTTTGCCCTTCGGTTCGGTCATGCGCGGATCTCCTTTTCGCGTGAGCTGTGGGCCGGCTCCTCGGCAGGGGCGATGCGCACCGTGGTGCCGGCGCCTGCGAGTGCCTGGCTGACGGGGGCGGGGCCGCGTCCGTCAGCGATGCGTACGGTGCCGACTCCGCCGGTGAGTGCCTCACGTGCGGCGATGAGTTTGAGTGCCATGCCGCCGGTGGCGGAGGCGTCGGGACGGCCCGTCGGGGATATGCAGTGGGTGCTCTGCACGCTGGTGGGGTCGTCGACGTCGGCGAGTACGCCGGGTGCCCCGGTGAGCAGCAGCAGCTGGTCGGCGCCGAGGGCGGCGGCGAGCGCCGCCGCGGCGCGGTCGGCGTCGACGTTGACCGGTTGGTCGTGCTCGTCGATGGCGGGCGGCGAGACGACCGGGACGTAGCCGAGGCGCAGCAGCGCCTCGGGCAGTTCGGTGCGGACCGAGGTGAGCCGGCCGCTGTGGTTGTCGCGGATCAGCACGGTGCGGCCGTCGACGACGGAGCGGATGGCGGACTTGCGGCGGGCGCGCAGCATGCCGCCGTCCATGCCGGTGAGTCCGACCGCGGGCACGTCGTGGCGGGCGAGTTCGGCGACCAGTTTGGGCTTGACCGAGCCGGCCAGCGCGAGGACGACCACTTCGAGCGTGGCCGGGTCGGTGTAGCGCGTGGAGACGTTGTCCGGGGCTACCAGGGTGCGCTGGGGCACGCCCAGTTCCCCGGCGAGCCGCTTGATCTCTCCGGATCCTCCGTGGACCAGGACGATCGAGTGCCCTTCGTGGACGAGGCGGGCGATGTCGGCACAGATGCTCGCGGCGTCGACGGCCGGATTGCCGCCGCATTTGACGACGGTGAGTGGTGCGGTGGTCACGGTCTCTCCGGTGGGCGAGGTCTAGAGGGGGTGGAGGCCTGGGAAGGTGAGGCCGAAGTTTTCGGGCCAGCCCATGCGGATGTTGAGACACTGGACGGCGTTGCCCGCACCGCCCTTGACGAGGTTGTCGAGGGCGCCGATGGTCGTCAGACGTCCGGTGTCCTCGTCGAGGGCGTAACCGACGTCGCAGAAGTTGGACCCCAGGAGGATCTTCGGGTCGGGGAAGCGGAAGATGCCGCGCTGGTGGGCGACGACGCGGACGAAGGGCTCATCGGCGTACTGCTCGCGATAGGCGCGCCGGATGGCGGACTTGCCGACGCCGGGGCGCAGGGTGGGGTGACCGATGCTCTGGACGCCGCGGACGGCCTCGACGCCGGTGGCGGTCATCGCCACGGGAATTCCCAGGTGCTGGGAGATCTCGGCCTCGTGCCGGTGGCTGGTGGGGGCGAACACCCGCATCGCGCCGCTTCGTTCGGCGTGCAGGTTCGCCGGGCCGGCGGTGGATCCGGAGCCGCTGGAGCCGGTGCGGGCGTCGAGCTGGACGCCCGCCTCCGTGTCGATCAGGTCGTGCGCGACGAGCGGGTAGAGGGCGAGGACGCCGGCCATGGCCATGCAGCCGGGCACGCTGATCAGGTCCGCGCCCCGCAGCCGCTCGCGGTGCAGCTCGGGCAGGCCGGGCACGAAGGAGTCCAGCAGGTGCGGGGCCTGGTGCTCGCTGCCGTAGTAGCGCTCGAAGACCTTCGTGTCGTCGAGGCGGAAGTCACCGGTCAGGTCGATGACGAGCTTGGCCCGCTGGGCCCAGTGCTCGACCTGGGCCATGGCGGCCCGGTGCGGCAGGGCCAGGAAGACCGCGTCGCACTCCTCGACCTCGTCGGCGGAGCAGAACAGCAGATCGGTCGAGGCCCGCAGATTCGGGTGCACCCCGTCGACCCGCTTGCCGGGGAAACGCGAGGAGACCGCGCCCACCACCTCGACCTCGGGGTGGCCGATCAGCAGCCGCAGCAGCTCTCCGCCGATATAGCCGGCCGCACCGACCACCACTACCCGCATCACGATTCCACCCCGATCACTACAGGACCTCCGTAGTGGAAGCGCCCGACCGATCGGAGGGCGCGTCCGAACCACCACATGGAAAGGCAACGTACGAACCCGCCCGCGGCCCGCGCGTCCGCGACAGGCTCATCCACCACGGCCCTCCGGCTTACGGGAGGGCGGATCGGGTACGCGCGGCGATTACCCGGGTGGAATCCGTGCCGTCCGGTCCTCGGGAACGGAATTTCATCGACCGGCGGCCGCCCCGGACGTCCTTTTTCCTGTCCCGGACGGCGGAGTAAACGCGGTGCGCAGGGGTGGGGGAGCGCTGTAACCGCCACGCGTCCCGGCGGATGAACTTGTCGCGGACGCGCCCGGCGCCGGAGGGGCCGTAGCTTCCCCTGTACGTGGCCGACGGCCTTCCGGGAGGAGTCCGCCCCATGACCCGCGGCGTGCCGGAGGACATCCGGCCGAGGCCGGCGCGGCACGGCGGGCATCGCACGCTCCCCCTCCGCCGCCTCGTCCATCGAAGCCGAGCGGACCGGTCGGCTGGATTCCCCTTCCGTCCGTTCTCCGAGCAGCTCGCCGCACCGCCCGTCTGAGTGAGGATCACGATGAGTCTCTCCGAAGTGTTCGACCCCGGCATCCTCACCCTGCCGCTGTACGACGACGCCCACCGCGCGCTCGCCGACGAGATCGGGCAGTGGTGCGCGGACCGGGCCGGGGCGTGGGCGACGCTGGACACCACCGATCCGGCCGCGGCCGGACGGGAGCTGCTCACCGAGCTCGGCCGGGCGGGGTGGCTGCGCCACCTCGACCCCGACCAGCCGGACTCCGACATGAGGTCCCTGTGCCTGAGGCGGCAAGCCCTCGCGTACCACGAGGACCTGGCCGACTTCACGTACTCGATCCAGGAGCTCACCGCCGCCGCGATAGCCCGCCACGGCACCGAGGAGCAGCGTCGCCGCGAACTGCCGGGCCTGGCCGACGGGACCCGTGCGGGGGCGCTGGCCCTCTCCGAGCCCGGCGCGGGCTCCGACCTCGCCGCCGCGGTGCTGGAGGCGACCCCCGACGGGGACGGCTTCGTCCTCAACGGGACCAAGACCTGGATCGCGCAGGGCGACATCGCCGATGTGTGCGTGGTCCTCGCTCGCACGGGCGACGGCCCGGGACCGCTGGGCCTGACCACCTTCCTCGTCGACGGCGACGCCCTCGGCCTCAAGGCCGAGCCCATCGGCGCGATCGCGCCGCGCTCCTGGGCCGAACTGACCTTCACCGACGTCCGCGTGGGCCCCGAGGCCGTGCTCGGCGAGCGCGGCCAGGGAATCGTGGTCGCGCTCGACATCCTGGAGCGGGCCCGGGCGACCGTGGCCGGCGCCGCGCTCGGCTTCGCCCGGCGCGCCTTCGGCCTCGCCCGCGGCCATGCCCGTACCCGCAAGGCGTACGGCGGCCGGCTCGCCGACCTCCAGCTCGTGAGGTCCTCCCTCGCGAACATGGACGTCAAGCTCTCGGCCGCCGCGCTGCTGACCGCCCGCGCCGCCTGGGCGATGGACCTCGACCACGATCACGCCAAGCACTCCTCGGCGGCGAAGCTCTACGCCACCGAGGCCGCGGGCGAGATCGTCGACGGTGCCGTCCAGATCTTCGGCGCCGCCGGGCTCGTCGCGGGCAGCCCGATGGAGCGGCTCTACCGCCAGATCCGTCCCCTGCGGATCTACGAAGGGTCCTCCGAAGTCATCGAGATGACGATCGCCGACGCCCTGTGAAGGAGGGCCGGGGAGGGCCGCCGTCGCACTCCCCAGACAACCGCCCGAGAACGAAGCACTGATCCCGGCCTACGGCCAGACACCGATGGCGCCTCGCCAAGGCGGCGTGAAACGTGCCAAAGACCTGCACCTCCACAGGAAGGACCTTTCGTGGGACCCGTACAGAAGCCGATGGCGGCGTCCGGTGCCGCCGAGCAGGCCAGTCACCTCCGGCTCGTCGGCATCGGCGCAGGACCAGCCAACCTGAGTCTGGCCGCGCTGCTGCACGGCGATGCGGAGCAGCCGAACCTCTTCTTCGACCGCAAGCCGAGCTTCACCTGGCACGACGACCAGATGATCAACGGCGCGACCCTCCAGGTGTCGATCTTCAAGGACCTGGTGAGCCTCTCCGACCCGACGAACCGGTTCTCGTTCCTGTCGTACCTGCACGAGCACGGCCGGATCTACCACTTCCTCAACGCCCAGTTCGCGGAGGTGCCGCGCACCGAGTTCCGCAACTACCTGGCCTGGGCGGCCGAGAAGAACGAGAACGTGGTCTTCTCCGAGACCGTCGAGCGGGTCGACTTCGACGGCGTCTTCCGCGTCACCACCGATCGCCGGCAGGTCACCGCCGACAACATCGCCGTGGGTGTCGGCACCGTGCCGTGGGTGCCCGAGTTCGCCGTCCCGTACCAGGGCGCGGGCCAGTTCCACGTCAGCCAGTACCTGAACCACGCGCAGAAGCTGGCCGGCAAGCGGGTCGCCGTGGTCGGCGGCGGCCAGTCCGGGGCCGAGGCCTTCCTCGACCTCATCTCCCGGCCCGAGGCCGAGCGCCCGGCCTGGGTCTCCTGGATCTCCAGGCGCCGCAACTACTTCCCGATCGACGACTCGACCTTCACCAACGACTTCTACATGCCGGAGTACTCCGAGTACTTCTACCGGCTGTCGGAGTCCAAGCGCGCCGAGCTCAACTCGGCCCACCTGCTGAGCTCGGACGGGATCTCCGAGTCGACCCTGCGCGCGATCTACCAGCAGCTGTACCGGCTCCAGTTCATCGAGCGGGACGAGCACCGCTTCGGTCTGATGCCCAACCGGACCGTCGTGTCCGCCGACCGCACGGCCGCCGGAACGTTCGAGGTGACGCTGCGTCACAACGACGAGTCCGGCCAGAGCCAGTGCCTTCCGGTCGACGCGGTGGTGTGGGCGAGCGGCTTCCGTCCCGCCCCCAAGTCGTTCCTCGACCCCCTGAAGGACCGCATCGAGACCGAGAACGGCGAGGTCCGCGTCGACGAGGACTTCGCGATCTCCTGGGACGGCCCGCCGGACCGGCGGATCTTCGTGCAGAACGCGGTGCGCGGCCAGCGCGGCCTGCCCGACGTGAACCTGAGCCTGAACGCCTGGCGGGCCCAGCGCATCGCCAACCGCCTGCGCGGCTGCGGCGCCCCCGAGCTGGCGACGTCGTTCATCGACTGGTCGGCCAAGAGCGGACGGGGCACGCAGTGGACCGCGTAGACCTCGCCGTCGTCGGCGGTGGGGTCATCGGCGCGCTCATCGCCCGTGAGGCGGTGGCGGCGTTCCCCGGCGCGACCGTCGCCGTCCTGGAGCGCGGCATGGTCGGCCAGGGCGCCTCCAGCCGCTCGGCCGGCGTCCACTTCCCGCGCGGCGGGACCGAGCGCGTCAGGTCCATGTCCGCGTACTCCCAGGGCGTCTGGGAGCAGCTGGCCGCCGAACTCGACCTGCCGATCCGCACGGTGGACGCCACCGTCGTCTCGTCCGGAGACGTCGACGCGGTGTCCCCCGTGTACGTGCGGCTCGGTGACGAGACCGTCCCGGCCGGCGACTGGGCGGCCCTGCCGGGCGCCCGGGCGTGGGACCTGGACGGCTGCCACCACGCCGACGTCCAGGCGGTCGCCGGGCGGGTTCTGGCCGGGCTCCGCGACCGGGTGACCGTCCTGGAGGGAACCGAGGTCACGGAACTCTCCTCGGACGGCGAGTACCACCGCCTCGCTCTCGGCCCGGGGCGGGAGCTGCTCGCCCGCCGGGTCGTCCTGGCCCCCGGCCCGTGGATCGCGCACCCCGCCTGGGCCGAGCTCGTCGCTCCGCTCGGGCTGCGCGTCAAGAAGGTCGTCGCCACCCATCTCGAAGGGGCTCCCGCGCCCGGCGATCCGCTCGTGGTCTTCCACGACGAGGACGCCTTCCTCCTGCCGCTCCACGAGCGCGGCCACTACCTGTTCAGCTACACCTGCGACCGCTGGGACGTCACCCCCGAGGACGTCGGCCCCGTCCTGGAGCCGTCCGACCTCGACGACGCCCGGGCCGTCCTGGGCCGCTTCGCGCCCGGCCTGGTGGACCGGTGCACCTCGGGCCGGGTCTTCTGCGACGCGTACAGCCCCCACCGCGAGCCCGTCGTCGCCGAGCTGCTGCCCGGCCTGGTCTTCGCCGGAGCCGCGAACGGCTCCGGCTACCGCCTGGCCCCGGCCATCGCCGCCGAGACCGTCGCCGCCCTGGACCTCACACCGACCGGGTCCACCTCCCCGCTACTACAGAGGCAGTCATGATCCTCAACCAGTACAGCGAATCCGAACTGTCCGAAGCCTTCGGCATCGAGATGTCCTCGGTCGAGGGTCTCGGCGTCGGTGCCGGCTGGGGCCGTGTCGCCCCCGGTGCCTCCTCGAACACGGACCGGCACGACGAGACCGAGTTCTTCGTCATCGTCGCCGGTACGGGCGAGCTGACCGTCGACGGCCGCGTCCACCCGGTCCGGCCGGGCACCGTGGTGCTCTTCGAGCCGTTCGAGTCGCACATCATCACCAACACCGGCGAGACGGACCTGGTCTTCTTCACCCAGTACTGGCGCGACTCGGCCCGCGCCCGGGCGTCGGCGACGTCGCGCGTCCGCGCGAACCACACCGACCGCCCCCAGTTCGTGTTCTCCACGCCCCCGACCCCGAACGGCGACCTCCACCTGGGTCACCTCTCCGGCCCGTACCTCGGCGCCGACGTCTACGTCCGCTACCAGCGGCTCCTCGGCAACCAGGCGTGGCACCTGACCGGCAGCGACGACTACCAGAGCTACGTCACGGCCGTCGCCGCCCGCCAGGGCTCCACGAACGCCGAGGTCGCCGCGCACTTCTCGGCCGAGATCGCCGAGACGCTCAAGGCGATGGACATCAGCGTCGACGAGTACTACGCCACGAGCGTGGAGGACGGCTACGACGAGGGCCTCCAGCGCTACTTCACCCGGCTCGTCGAATCCGGGCGCGTCAGCCCCAAGGCGACGCCCGCCCTGCTCGACGCCGAGACCGGCGACTACCTCTACGAGGTCAACGTCGGCGGCACCTGCCCCAGTTGCTCGCACGGCGCGGGCGGCAACATCTGCGAGGAGTGCGGCGAGCCCAACCTCGTCGCCGACCTCGTCGATCCGGCCTCGCGCCTGAGCGACGCCGCGCCGAAGACCGCCGACATCGAGCGCTACACCCTGCCGCTGCACGAGTTCGCCGACGCCGTCGCCGACCACCACAAGCTCGGCCGGGTCCCGGTCCGGCTGCGGGAACTGGCCGAGCGGGTCTTCGCCCGCAAGACGCTCGACCTGCCGGTCTCGCACCCCTCCGACTGGGGCGTGCGGCCCGCCGAGGACGACCTGGACGGACAGGTCATCTGGGTCTGGCCGGAGATGAGCCACGGCTTCCTGCACGGCATCGAGCAGCTCGGCGCCGGGATGGGGCGGCAGTGGTCGAAGGAGGCGCCTTCCCAGGACTGGAAGATCGTCCACTTCTTCGGGTACGACAACAGCTTCTACCACGCGATCCTCTACCCGGTCCTGTACGCGCTCGCCCACCCCGAGTGGAACCCGGACATCGACTACCACGTCAACGAGTTCTACCTGCTGGAGGGCCAGAAGTTCTCCACCAGCCGGCGGCACGCGATCTGGGGCAAGGAGATCCTCACCCCCGACACCGTCGACGCGGTGCGCTACTACCTCTCCCGCACCCGGCCCGAGGGCGAGCGCACCGACTTCCGCCGCGCCGAGTTCGACCGCGCCTGCGCGGACACCCTCGTCGGCGAGTGGCAGGAGTGGCTCACCGGCCTCGGCGAGCGCGTCGGGAAGCACTTCGACGGCCTCGCCCCCGACGCGGGCACCTGGACGACCGAACAGACCGCGTTCCTCACCCGCCTGTCGGTACGGCTCGACGAGGTCACGGCCGCCCTCAACCCGGAGGGGTTCTCGCTGACGGCCGCCACGGCCGCGCTCGACGGCATCGTCACCGACGTCCGCGCCTTCTCCCGTCAGCAGGCGGCCCTGGCGCACGACGGCCGCTGGAGCTCCGAGGCCCGTACCGCCCTCTCGCTCGAACTGGCCGCGGCCCGCCTGCTCGCCACCGCGTCGGCGCCGCTGATGCCGCGCTTCTCGGCCAAGCTCGCCGCCGCCCTCGGCATCCCGGCCGTCGAGGCCTGGCCCGACGCGGTCGACCTGGTCGAGCCCGGCAGCCGCTGCACCCTCGCGGACACCCGCTTCTTCGGCACCGGCGAGCAGCGATGACCGTATCGATCATCAACAGCGTCATCGGCGAGCGGCCCACGCACGACGGCTCCCTCACCGTCACGGGCCTCGGCCACCGCACCACCCTGCCGCTGTCCGAGTTCCACGACCGGGCACGGGCCGTCGCCGCGGCGCTGGGGCGCCGGGGCGTCCGCGCGGGCGACCGCATCGGCATCCTCTCGGCCAACCGGCTCGAATGGGTCCTGCTCGACGTCGCGGCGCTCATGCTCGGGGCGCAGACCGCGGGGTTCGAGCCCGGCAAGTTCAGCCCCGACGCCGAACTGGTCGAGCGCTACGGCCTCGACGCCCTCTACACCGACGTCCGGCTGCCCGACGACGCCCCGGCCCGGGTCCTGCCGATCTCGGCCGTCGCCGACTACGCCGAGGAGGACCCCGAGGGGTTCGAGCCGGAGCAGTGGGACGCGGCGCAGTGCACGACCGTCAAGTTCACGTCCGGGTCCACCGGTGTGCCCAAGGGACTCGAGGCCACCGTCGGCAGCATCGACTCCTCGCTGCACGCCGTGCAGAGCGTGTTCGAGCACAAGCCGGGCGACGACATCCTGACGTTCCTGCCGCTCTCGCTCCTCCAGCAGCGCTACTGGCTGTACTCGGCGCTGTACTGGGGCCACGACATCACGATCACGACGTACCAGTCCGTCTTCGCCGTGCTCCCGTTCGTCCGCCCCACCGTCGTCATGGGCGTCCCCGCCTTCTTCGACGCGGCCAAGCGGCACGTCGAAGGCGTCATCGCCGGGGGCGTCGAACCGGCCGAGGCCGCCGCCGAACTCTTCGGCGACCGCATCCGCTACCTGTGGACGGGCTCGGCCCCCGCCGACCCGGCCACGCTCAGGTTCTACACCGAGGCCGGCCTCCCGATCTTCGAGGGCTACGGCCTCAACGAGACCTGCATCGCCACCAAGAACCACCCCGGCGCCCACCGCGAGGGCAGCGTCGGCCGGGCACTGCCCGGCAAGGAGATCGTCATCGACGACGAGGGCGTGGTCTGCGTCCGCAGCGACCACCCGGTCAACACCGCGTACACGTACGCCGCTCCGGGCGACAGCGAGCGCATGTTCCTGCCGGGCGGCATCGTGCGCACCGGGGACCTCGGCCGCCTCGACGAGGACGGATTCCTCTACATCCTCGGCCGCAGCGACGACGTCATCGTCCTCGACAACGCCAAGAAGATCATCGTCAGGCCGATCGAGACGCGGTTCCGCGACACCGGAGCGGTGGCCGAATGCGTCGTGTACTGCCCCAGCCAGGCCGGCCTGGTCGCCGTCGTCTCGCCCCACCCGGGACCGGTCGACACGGCGGCGGTCGGCGAGGCCCTGGCCGCGGTCAACGCCGCGTCGGAGCGCGACGAGCGGATCATCCGCGTGATCGTCGCCGACGAGCCGTTCACCGTCGAGGGCGGGCTCCTCACGTCGCAGTTCAAACCGATCCGCAAGCGCATCGCGGACCGCTACCGAGACCGGATCGACAACCCGAAGGCAGGCATCCATGCCCACTGACCTGGAGACCCTGGCGCGCGAGAAGCTCTCCCGCGTCCTGCGCGACCACCCGGACCCCGCGGGCCTCGACCTCGGCGAGAACCTCGTGGAGACGTACGGGATCACCTCGCTCAACAAGGTCCTGTTCCTGACCTCCCTGTGCAAGGCCGCGGAGGTCGGCCTCGACAACTTCACCGAGGACGACCTCGCCGGGATGCGCACCCTCGGCGACGTCGTCGACGCCCTCCGCCCCCACGCCCCTCTGAAGGGATGAGTTCCTTGACCCACAACGCCTGGACCCAGCACGCCTCCGCGCTCCTCGAGAACGAGCACGTCGAACTTCACCCGATCTCGGAGGAAGACCGTGAACCCCTCCGCAAGATCGCGTTCGACGACCGGATCTGGAAGTACTTCGTTTCCCGTGTCGAGAGCGACGCTGATTTTGAGCAGTTTTTCGACGCCATGCTCGCTGACCAGGCCAGTGGCAAGCGCGCGGTCTACGTCATCGTCGACAGGAGCACGGGACAGGTCGCCGGAAGCTCCAGCTACGGCAACCTGAGCGAAGCCGACGGGCGACTGGAGATCGGCTGGTCCTGGCTCGGCGTCGACTTCCAGGGCAAGGGCATCAACCGCTGGGCCAAGTACCTTCTGCTCCAGCACGCCTTCGACGTCCTGGGCGCCGAGCGCGTCGAGTTCAAGACCGACGTCCTCAACCTCCAGGCCCGCGCCGGACTGCGCAAGATCGGCGGATACGAGGAAGGCGTCATGCGCAGCTTCAACCCGATGCCCGAGGGACGCAGGCGCGACGCGATCTACTACTCGGTGCTCCGCGCCGAGTGGCCCTCGGTCGAGGAGCAGCTCCGCCGCGACGGCAGGGCGGTCAACCCGTGCGCGTGACCGACGCGCCACTCCTCGAGCTGTCCGGCTCGCCGCATGCCCGTGGCCTCGGCCACGGGCGCGCGCTGGCCGGGCGGCTCCGCGGCTTTCTCGACGACTCGCTCGCCCGCCTCGGCCACCTCACCGACCGGCCGGCCGACCTCGACGCGCTGCGGCCCGAGATCGCGGCCCACCGCGCGGTGACCGCCGAAGCGCTGCCGGACCTCGCCGCCGAGATCGACGGCCTCGCCGCCGGCGCCGGGATCGACCGCGACGAGGCCTGGCTGCTGCAGCTGCGCCGCGAGCTGATCGGCTACAGCCGGGTCACCGCCGGCGACTGCACCACGTACGCCTCGGCCGGCGCCGAGCCGGTGCTCGCCCAGACGGTCGACCTGAACGGCGACCTCGACGACCAGATCGCCGTGCTGTCGGTCTCCGGGCCGCGCCACCGCTCCCTGGTGCTCAGCTTCGCCGGTCTCCTCGGCTACCTCGGTGTCAACGACGCCGGGATCGCCGTGGGCATCAACCTCGTCCTCGGCGGCGACTGGCAGCCGGGCGTGCCGCCGTACCTGGCGATCAGGCACGTCCTCGACACCGCGGACACGGTCGAGCAGGCCGTCGAGATCCTCCGGGAGCTGCCGCTCGCCAGCTCGCGGGCGTTCACGGTCTGCGGTGCGGACCGGGCCGTGTGCGTCGAGGCGACGGTCGCGCGGCGACGCGTCCTCGAAGGCGACGAACTGGCGCACACGAACCACTTCCTGGACGCCGAGCTCGCCGAGCAGGACGAGATCAACATCTTCGCCAAGAACTCCTCCAAGCGGCGCCTCCAGACGGTCCTCGACGCCGGCATCCCGAAGGCGGGCGACACCGAGGGCCACCACCGGCTCCTCGCGACGCCCCCGATCCTGGTCCGGGACAACGGCGACATCCGGCGCGAGCGCACCGTCGCCGCGGTGGTCCTGCGCCCGGACCTGGGGGAGATGCGGCTGTGGCCGGGCGACCCGTCCACCGTGCCGGAGCAGGTGCACGTCCTGTAGGAGAAGCGGAGACCCCCCACACGACTTCGGCCCCGAGACCATGTCCATGGTCTCGGGGCCGAAGTCGTGTGGGGCTCAGCGCCCGATGAGGTGCTGCTGGTCCTGCGGCCGCAGGCGCAGGCTGTGCTGGCCGCCGTCCACGGCGAGCATCATGCCGACGGAGGCGCTCGACAGCGGGCTCGCCAGGTAGGCGATCGCGCCCGCCACCTCGTCGGCCGTCACCAGACGGCCCGGCGCGAGGAACTTGATCAGCGACTCCCTGGCGGCCTCCGGGTCCTCCGTCCCCTGCAGCTGGTTCTCCACCCACGGGGTGTCCGCCGTGCCGGGCGCGACGCAGTTGACGCGGACGCCCTCGCGGGCGTGGTCCGCCGCCATGGCCAGCGTCAGCGAGTACACGGCGCCCTTGCTGGCCGAGTACAGCGCGCGCGTCTGGTGTCCGGCCCACGCCACGATCGAGCACGTGTTGACGATCGCCGCGGCGGGCGAGCGGCGCAGATGCGGCATGGCGTACCGGGCGACCCTGACCATGCCGACCACGTTGACGTTCAGGACGTTCAGCCACTCCTCGGAGCTGTTCGCGGTGACGTCGCCGACCGCCGGTATGCCGGCGTTGTTCACCACGATGTCCAGGCGACCGAACCGCTCGACCACGGCCTCCACCGCCGCCTCGACCTGGGCGTCGTCGCCGACGTCGGCCTGGACGGCGAAGACGTCGTCCGGCAGGCCCTCCGTCTTGAGGTCGAGGACGGCGACCTTCGCGCCCCTGCTGGTCAGCAGTTTGGCCGTGGCCGCACCGAGTCCCTGGGCGCCACCCGTGACGATCGCCACGAGTCCTTCGAAGTCACTCACTGGTTCTCTCCTGTTACCTGTCGAACGATGAGTGGAGTTCGCAGGACTTTACGAGCCCACCGATTCCCGCGCGTCCGCGGCAAGTTCATCGGAGGGACACATCGCGCTGACCCGTTCCCGCCGCAGCTCATCGCCTCGGTTACCCCGGTGCGGTCCGGGCCTGTGCCACTCTCGGTGTTGGTTCGGATTTTCTTGCTGTAGTCCTGGGAGCTGAGGGATTTTTCATGCCGCTTGATCCGCTCTACGCGGGAATCAGGGACTATCGTGTCGCCACCGGATTCACGCCGCTGTACACCATGCCGGTGGAGCAGGCCCGGATTGCGGATCGGGAGACCGAGGCCGAGATCTGGGATTGGGTGGAAGAACCCAAAGAGGTATTCGACTTCGACATCGACGGTCCGACGGGTCCGCTGACGCTGCGCGTGTACCGCCCGCAGGGCGAGCACGACGGCCCGCTCCCCGTGGTGGTGTACTTCTTCGGCGGCGGCTGGGTCGTCGGCTCCCTGGACACGTGCGAGGCGATCTGCCGCGCGGTGGCCAGCCTGACCCCCTGCATAGTCGTGTCCGTCGGCTACCGGCTCGCGCCCGAGAACCCGTTCCCGGCCGCCATCGACGACTGCTACGCCGCCGTGCGGTGGGTGGGGGAGCACGCGTCCGAACTCGGCGCCGACCCCGCCCGCATGGCCGTCGCCGGAGACAGCTCCGGCGGCAATCTCGCCGCGGTCATGGCCCTGATGGCCCGGGACAAGGGCGGGCCGGAGATCTCCGCCCAGGTGCTCGTCTATCCGCCGACGCGCAATGACGCCACGACGCAGTCCATGAAGGACCACGTCGATCCGATGTTCTTCAACGCGCGGTCTTCGGCCTGGTTCTGGGACCACTACCTCGCCGATCCCGCCGACGGCGAATCGCCTTATGCCTCACCGGCCAAGGCGGCCGACCACAGCGGACTTCCGCCGGCCCTGCTGCTGACCGCCGAGTACTGCCCGCTGTACGACGAGGGCGAGGAATACGCGCAGCTGCTCTCGGGCGCGGGCGTGCCGGTGGAGTTCCACCCGCACAAGGATCTTCCGCACGGCTTTCTCCAGCTTTCGGCCGTCCTCGAAACGTCCAGGAACGCGATTCGCCTGATCGCCGACTTCCTGCGCAGGCGGTTGGGCTGACATGAGGACGACTGACATTCCGAGCGTGGTGCTGCGCTCGCCCAGGTATGTGCTCGGCGAGGTCGCGACGGACCATTCCGAGATCGAGGGATTCGCCGAATTCGTGGAGAGCCGGCGGATGGTGCCCGATGCCGAGATGTGGGGCTGGGGCACCGTGCGCCGTACGGAACTCGACACGGCCGCGCTCGCCGTACGGGCCGGCCGGCAGACCCTCGACGCGGCGGGCGTCGCGCCGGACGGGGTCGACGCGCTCGTGCTGTGCTCCACCACGTTCCCCGGCGAGGTCGGGGAGCACGGTGACCTGATCGCGGCGGTCCTGAGCGGCCTCGGACTCGTCGACGTCCCGGTCACCGGGATCACCCTGAACCGGTGCGCGACCCTGCTCACCGGTCTGCAGACGGCCGCCACGATGGTCGCCGCGGGCCGGCACCGGACCGTGCTGGTGATCACCACCGACGCGGTGCCCGACGAGTCCGCGCGGCTGGCCGACTTCGCCCTGTTCAGCGACGGCGCGGCCGCCTGCCTGGTCTCGCGGCGGGTGGACGGCGCTCCCGAGTCCTACGAGTGGGTCGCCGACGCGCACGCCCAGGACCCGGCCTCCATGCTTCAGGGCACCGAGATCAGCTCCGACCTGGCCAAGACGGCCAACCAGCGGCTGTTCGCCGAGGCCGGCATCCGCGTCGAGGACGTCGACGGGCTGCTGCACAACAACATCTTCCTGCCGATCGTGCTGATGAAGGAGGTCCAGGCCGGGTTCCGCCCGTCCCAGCTGGACACCTCGAACATCACCAGGATCGGGCACTGCTTCGCCGCGGACCCGCTGATCAACCTCGTCGACCGGCAGTCGGCCGGCGACGTCCGCCCGGGCGGGCTGTACCTGCTGGCGTCGAGCGTGTCAGGGCTGCGGATGTGCGTCCTGCTGAGGGCCGTATGAGCGGCCCTCGCCCCCAGTCACCCAACGAAGGAGTCACCGAAGTGCACAAGAGTGCCGGCGTCGAGCCCACCACTCTGTCGTGGCTGCAGACCACCGTCCGGGAGGTGCTGCAGCTGGCCGAGTCCGAGGAGGTCGCCACGCGGACCCTGCGCGAGCTCGCCGCGACCTCGCTGCAGACGGTCGGCGTGCAGTACCGCATCCTCCGGGAGACCTCGGTCCAGCTGGAGATGAGCGAGCTGATCGGCGACGCGAGCGTCGCGGAGCTCGCCGAGCTGATCGACGGGCGCAGGCAGAGCGCCGCGTAACGGCATCTCCACGGGTTCGACCCGAGCAAGCGGAAACGTGTACACATCGAGGCGTAGGAACGGAATATGACCAGTACGCTGGCCGTGGCAATCATCGGTGCCGGCCCACGTGGCACCTCACTTCTCGAACGTCTCATCGCCAACGCTGCCGAGTGTGCGCCGGACCGGACGATCGCCGTCCACGTCATCGATCCCTACCCGCCGGGGGGCGGTCGCATCTGGCGGTCCGAGCAGTCGCCACTGCTGTGGATGAACACCACGGCCGGCAGCTGCACGATGTTCACCGACGAGACCGTCGCATGCGAAGGCCCGGTCGTTCCCGGTCCCACGCTCAGCGAATGGGCCCAGGAGCTGGCGGCGGGCAGCCTGTCGTCGCCCTCGGGATTCCGGCACGATCCCTCCGTGTCGGCCGAGGTGAGCAGGATGCACGACGGCTGGTTCACCTCGCGTCGGACCCAGAGCGAATACCTGTCGTGGGTGTTCTGGAAGTTGGCGGAGGACGGCGGACCCCGGGTACAGGTCCATTCGCACGTGGGCCGGGCCGTCGACGTGCACGACCTTCCTCTGGGAAGGCAGCGCGTCGTCATGGCGGACGGCCTTCCCGCGATCGACGTCGACATCGTGCTGTTCGCCCAGGGCAACGTCGACGTCGAGCCGAACGCGGAAGAGGTGCGCCTGACGGAGTACGCGGCCGCCCACGACCTGTGCTACCTGCCGTCGGGACCGACCGCCGACCATCCCTTCGACCGGATACCCGCCGGTGAACCGGTGATCGTCCGCGGGCTCGGACTGTGCTTCGTCGACACCGCCGTGCTGCTGACCTCCGGACGCGGCGGAACGTTCCACCGTGATGACTCCGGCGAGCTGCGTTACGAGCCGTCCGGTGACGAACCCGTCCTCTTCGTGGGCTCGCGGCGCGGCGTACCGTACTGGTCGAAGACGCACTACACCCTGACCGGATCACCCCCGGGACCGTTCGGCCACCTCGACGCCGCCGCCGTGGACGCCCTCGGCGACCGCCCCCTGGACTTCGCCCTGGACATCTGGCCGTTGATGGCCCGCGAAGTCATCCACGCCGGCTATCACGAGCTTGCCGCCTCGCACCCGGAACTCCTCGACATCGACGCCCGTCAGTTCGTCGACCGCCTCGGCACCCTCGACTGGGACGGACCGGAACTCAAGGAACTGGTCGACCAGGCCGTGCGGTTCGAGGAGGACCGGATCGACCTGGAGGAGACGTCCCATCCGCTGGCCGGCCGCAGCTTCCCCGACCTGGACGCCCTGCAGGACTGGATGGTCCGCTACATCGACACGGGAGTGCGACGCGGGCGCGATCCTCGCCACAGCGCGCACCTGGGGATGATCCAGGGTCTGATCTCCGGCTTCTCCAGGCTGACCGAACTCATCGGCGAGGAGAGGATCTCTCCCGAGTCGTGGGAGCGCGATATCCCCGCGTTCCTCGATCTCTGCCGCTTCCTCACCAGCGGACCGCCCGGACCGCGCCTGGAGGAACTGCTCGCCCTCACCCGTGCCGGTGTCGTCAAGTTCCTCGGCTCGGAGATGAAGGTGACCACCGACGGGGGCCTCTTCCACGCGCGGTCGGGCAACGTGAACGCGTCGGTCGCGGCCCGCTCCCTCATCGAGGCCCGGCTCCCGGAGCGAACGGTGCTCCACGTGAGCGACCCGGTGCTGTCCACGCTCGTCCAGCGCGAGGAGATCCGAGAAGAGCGCCAGACGGACCCCGACGGCGGCGAGCGGTATCCCACGGGTGTCATCGACAGCGTGGGCCTCGTCGACACCGACTCCCTCAATCGCCTCAAGCGCGCCGACGGGACCCCCCACGAGAGCCGCTTCGGGGTGGGAGCCCTGTTTTCGGGAAGCGTGGCATCCGGCCGCTTCCCGTCCCCGCGGAGCAACGACGAGTTCTTCCGGCAGAACGACACGATCGCCCGTGCCGTGCTCCACGAACTGTGCCGCCGCGAAGCAGCCGCGTAAGCGAAGTGTGCAGGCGCCTCGGGGAGAGGTAAGCGCCATGTGTCCTCGCACATGAACTTGCCGCGGATACGCAGGGCTCCGTAACGGAAGTACCGTCTCGGTACCTCGGTGCAGAGTGCTGTCGCAATCCGAACCAGGCTGCTCGAGACCGATTGCCTTTGTGAAGGAGCCACACGTGGTGCAGTCCGACCTTCAGGTTTCCGGCGACGATTCCGAAATCGTGTCGGACTCGCCGTTCTCCCTCGTGGAGGACGCCTCCTCCTACACCGCCGCCGTCGACGCGTTCCTCGCGGACACGTCCCGCGCGAAGGTCCCGGTCTGGACCGACGGGCGAGCCGATCTCACGGCCTCGGCCGAACGCGCGGCCGGCCTGTACGGGGAGGTGCGCCGACCGTCCGCCTGCTCGTACGGCATCGTCCTGCGGCCCGACGCCATGCCCGCCGGTCTCGTCGCGCTCCTCGAACCGTTCGCCGACAAGTGGCTCGACGAGGAGGAGGTCGGAGCCGGCCTGCTCGACGCGCTCTTCCCGGAGGCGGGCGAGGACGCCGGCCGGGCCGAGGGGCGCTCCCTGCTGGTCGCCGGTCTCTACGAGCACCTCTCGGTGGACGCCGTCTGGCCCCTGATACGCGCCGCCGAAAGCCGGCCCGATGTGCGCCTGAGGCTCCTCACCGGCCGGGACGCGGCTTCCCTGGCCTGGTTCACCGCCAAGCAGTACGTCCACACGGCCCCGGACGTACGGGAGATCGGCATGTTCACCGCCGTCGACCGTGGACTGACGCGCAGCGGCATCCACCTGCTCGACGAGGACGACATGAAGACCGCGGACGTCAGGTCCGAGCTCCTCGGAACCCGCTGGAGCCGCCTCCTCCTGCAGGGGCACGGCAAGGACGACTCGCTCAATCTCGCCGACTACACCATCTGCGGCCTGAACTCGGTCGTTCCCCGCAAGGAGAACGTCATCGGCCCGATCTGCGCCTACTCCGACGAGCCCACCTGCTACAAGCCCGTGGACAAGCTGATCCAGCTGCGCGACGTCCGCGCGGCCGAGGTCGTCCTGAGCTCGTGCAACAGCGGCCCCTTCGCCGACGCGGCCATCTACGACCCCAAGTACCAGCTGATGCTCAACGCGATCGACGGCACCGCCAAGGACGTGGTGGCCGCGATCACGGGACACGAGGCCGGGCATGCGGAGAACCTCTCCTGGTTGGAGTCCGTGCGCGAACGCGGTTCCTCCGCCGCGGCCTTCAACTCCAGCATCCGCACCGTGGGCCCCTCTCCCGCCTACGTCCACTTCGGCATGGGCGCCGCCGAGGAGGGCACCACGCCGGAGCCGCCGTCCGTCATGCCGGGACAGCTCCTGCTGACCACCTCCGCCCGCCTCACCGCCTATCTGGCGGGCGGGCTCCTGTCGTTCAGCAACCCCCTGCGATCCGGCCTCGAAAGTCTGGCCGCCCGGGTCGATCACCAGATCACCAGGCACTCCCAGGTCGTTCGCGACCCGGCCGAGACGACCCGCAGCCTCCTCTTCGACCTGGAGCAGCTGGACCTCGCCATCGCGGAGCAGTTCGTGAGCGATCCGGAGAACGAATTCGGCGGTTCCTTCGGCTTCTTCGCGGAGCGCAGCACCGTCGATCCCTCTTCGGTCGCGACGGTGCGCTGTCCGTGCGGGCGACCCGCCGAGCGCTTCGTCCGGCGTGCCCTGGTGCCCACCGCACTCGACACCGAGGGCGTCATCTGCACGCGCTGCAGCGACGTCGCCCTGGGTCTGCCCGGTGGACCGTCGCTGCTGATCGAGGCCGAGGAGGACCTCCTCCAAGGAGACGTCCGGCCGGTGCGGGTGACGGTGCGCGACGCACGGCCCGGCACGATCCGGCTCGGCCTCTTCGTCGCCAAGTACGGGCGTGAGTACTGCACGGTCACACCGGAGCTCCAGGAGGTCCGCATCGGGCCGGACGGAGTCGGGGAGACCGAGTTCACCCTGACCCTGAGCCCTTACACGGCACCCATGGCCTATTACATGACGGCGTACGCCGTCCAGGACCTCGCCGTGACGATCGCTCGCCGCCCCTATGGCGCCTTCCCTGCCCCCGACAGCAGCGAGTAACCCAGAGCCGGCAATCCTTCCCGAAGTGCGAGACATCATGGCGAAACACCCCTCCTCCGACACGACGAGCCCCAGCGACGCCGACACCTCCCCGGAACTCCCGCCCGAGGAGAACCGACTCGTCGCCGCCCTGCGGAGCAGAACCATGCGCGCCCCGCTGTTCTGGAGTGTCGTCGGGCGTTTTCCCTTCTACCTGGTCGGCCTCGCCCTGGTGGTCTTCACCACCTCGAAGAAGGACGCCGGTTACCTCTCGGCCGGCCTGTTCCTGGGCGCGTACAGCCTGGGCACCGCGCTGTTCGCGCCGCTCGTCGCCCGCCGCGTCGACCGGTACGGGCAGACGATCGTGCTCCTCGTCACCGGTGTCGTGTACCCGGCGTCACTGATCGGCTTCGTCGCCCTCGAATCCGGCTCCATGGCCGCGCAGTTGGTGTGCGTGGCCGTCGCGGGCGCCACGGTCCCGCCGATCAGCGGCTGCATCCGCTCCCTGTGGCGCGCGACGGAGGGGCTGGAGCCGGCGGGCATCTCCCTGGAGTCGGTGCTGTTCAACGCCTTCCTCATCGGCGGTCCCCTCCTGCTCAGCGTCATGCTGCTCGTCGGCAGCCCGGGCACGGCCGTCGTCATCGGCGGCCTGCTCGCCGCCGTCGGCTCCATCGGGTTCGCGACGACCCGGGCTTCGCGCACCATGCCCGCCACCCCGAGCGAGCGCGACGCCCTCGGCGCCCTCCGCTCGAAGGGGCTGCTCCTGGTGCTGGCCCTGGTCGCCTGTACCGCCGTCAGGACGGGGATCTACAACGTCGCGCTGCCCGCCTTCGCCGACGATCACGGCTCGGCCGGCAGCGTCGGCCTGTTCTACGCGGCGTGGGGGGTCGGCGGGATCCTCGGCGGACTCTGGTACGGAAGCCGCAGCGGGCGCTGGTCCGTCCTCGTCGCGCTCAGGGTGGGCATCGTGGTCGTCAGCGCGGCTGCCCTCCTGCCCGTACTCGTCTGGGACAACTGGTCGATGGGCCTGGCCCTTGTCGTCCTCGGCTCGTTCGAGGCGCCCATGACCGTGATCCTGTACGCGATCATCTCGCGGACCGCACGCGCGACCCATGTCACCGAGGCGTTCACCTGGTCCTCCACGATCAGTCTCGGCGGCTCCGCGCTCGGCGCGCAGATCGGCGGCCTGCTCATCAGCTCCCCCGGTACCCAGATGGCCTTCCTCTGCGGGTTCGCCGTCCTGCTGGTCGCCGTCGCGATCGCCTTCGCCACCCGCCACCAGCTCGCGAAGGCCCTCTGACCCCGGGCTTTCCCGCACCTTCCGGAGGCGGCTCAGCAGAAAGCCAGGTCAGACATCGTCTGACCTGGCTTTTCCGATGGCCGGAGCTCCCCGGACGGGTCAGCGGGCGAGGCCCGGCTGGTCGAAGGTGTCCGGGACGGAGAGGGTCGACCAGTGGCCGAAGGGCCAGGCGACGACGATCGCGCGGCCGACGACGTCCGTGACGGGGACCATGCCGCCGCGGGGGTCGGTCCGGTGGTAGCGGGAGTCCTGGGAGGCCTGGCGGTGGTCGCCCATGACCCAGAGGCTGCCGGCGGGGACCGTGACCTTGAACTGGCCCTCCGGGTCCGGGCTGCAGGCCGTGTTGCCCGCGAAGACGTACGGCTCGGTCAGCGGCTTGCCGTTCACCTTCAGGGGCCCCGTGCCGGCGCACTCGACGGTGTCGCCCGCCACGCCGATGACCCGCTTGATCAGGTGCTTCTCGCCGGCCGCGGGCATCAGGCCGACGAAGCCCAGGGCCTTCTGCACCGCGGTGGGCTGCTTCGCCGTCTGTCCCGCCAGCCAGTCGCCGGGGTCGCGGAAGACCACGACCTCGCCCCGGTCGGGTTCCGATCCGAACCACGGGGTGAGCTTGTCGACCAGGACGCGGTCGTCCACCTGGAGCGTGTTCTGCATCGACCCCGACGGGATCAGGAACGCCTGGAGCAGGAACGTCTTGATCAGGAAGGCCAGGACGAGCGCGATGCCGGCGAGGAACGGCAGCTCGATCCAGAAGGGGCGGCGCCGTTTCGGCGCCCGCCCGGATGCCGGGGCCGCGTCGCCCGGAGGGTCCGGCTCCGGGCCCTCCCGGCCGGATCGCGCCTCGGTCGCCAAGTCGCTCATGTCCACCCTGACTTCGTCGTTCCGCTGTCGTCTGCACGGACCTTATGCCCCTGGGGTGTACGGGGGCGGCCGTCAGGCGGTCTTCACTCCGTACGGGTGACCCGGGCCCCTCGTCGGTCCGCGCCGTCCCGACAGGCGGAAGTCGGTGGCGGTGGCGGACTGATCACCCGTACAACACGTACACCCGTACGGAACGAGAGGTCATCATGAGCAGCACCACCACGGAGCTCGGCGACGAGCTGACCGTCACCGAGCGGACCCGGCTGCGCCGGATGCGGCACAAGGGCAGCCACCGGCGGGCCGACCTGGACGCCGTGCTCGCCGCCGGTTTCCTCTGCCACCTCGGCGTCACCGTCGACGGCACGACGATGGTGGTGCCCACCGCGTACGGGGTGGACGGCGACCGGCTCTACCTCCACGGCTCGGTCGCCAGCCGCAGCCTGGTCCAGGCCCCCGACACCACCGTCTGCGTCACGGTCACCCACGTCGACGGGCTGGTCCTCGCCCGCTCCGTCTTCGAGCACGGCATCAACTACCGCTGCGCGATGATCTACGGCGTCCCCGAGATCGTCACCGATCCCGAGGAGAAGCTGCGTGGTCTGCGGGCGCTGACCGAGCAGAGCTCCCCCGGGCAGTGGGAGTACGCCCGGCAGCCCAGCCG
This sequence comes from Streptomyces sp. NPDC021012, assembly GCF_044333355.1. Classification (NCBI taxonomy): domain Bacteria; kingdom Bacillati; phylum Actinomycetota; class Actinomycetes; order Kitasatosporales; family Streptomycetaceae; genus Streptomyces; species Streptomyces sp. NPDC021012. The sequence goes on along the minus strand of NZ_JBIRQU010000019.1, from coordinate 95,587 downwards.
CAAGGAGCTGGCGGCGACCGCGCTGCTCGCGCTCGACCTCACCGAGGCCTCGGTGAAGACCGCCGACGGCCCGCCGGACGACGGCGAGTCCGAGGACGCGGCGCTCGGCCTGTGGGCGGGGGTACTGCCGGTGGTGACGACCTTCGGCGACCCGGTCGTCGACCCCCTCCTCCCGGCGGACCTCGCCCCGCCGGCCCACATCGCCTCCCGCGCGGGCAGGCCCGTCTCCCCGGGGCGGTGACATCCGACGGCTTGACCGGCCCGGCGCCGGTCGGGCCCCGGGCCGGTCAAGCCACCAGACCGGCCGGGCCCCGGCCCTGACCAGGTCCCGGCCCGGTGACGCCCCAGACCGGCCGGGCCCCGGCCTGGCAAAGCCCCGGCCCGGCTTTCGCCGGGCCGGGGCCTGGGCGCGTTCAGTCGCCGTGTCCGGTGCCGCCGCTGCCGAAGCCGCCGCTGGAGATGCCGCCCCACTTGCGCTTCTCCTCGGACGGCGGGTCGGGTGAGGTCTCCGTGCCGGATTCCTTGAGCTGGTAGGGCATGAGCCGGTGCTCGCCGTCGGTCTGCGGCATCTCGGCCGGCCTGCGGTATTCGGCCATCTCGCCGGGCAGTGCCCCGGTGTCGGGCCGGTGCGGCTGTTCCTCCGGTTTCGGTTTCCTGGACTCGCGGTCGCTGATCCGGAAGCCCAGCCAGACGGCGCCGATGAGGACGACGACGACGACGAGCCCGCCGAGGACCTGGGCCAGACCTGACTGCCAAACCCCAGCGGCCAGGTTCTCTGCTGCGCTGAGAGTGTTCATACCAACAGGATTACCCGATTCCGCTTCATCGGATACCGGATCCGTCTGAAACATTCTCCCGCCCCCGTCGCGTCAATGAGGTGTACGGCGACCACACCACGTGACCACGACGAGAGGAGGGGCATGAGAAAGGCCCGCGCGGACGAGTTCCTGGAGTTCGCCTCCGCACGCACGGGGCACCTGTTCCGCTCGGCATGCCTGCTGACCAGCGGCGACACGCATCTCGCCGAGGACCTCACACAGGAGACCCTCGGCCGGATGTACGTCCTCTGGGGCCGCATGGCCCGGATAGGGAACCCCGCCGCGTACGCCCAGACCGTGCTCGTCCGCACGTTCCTCAGCCACCGGCGGCGCCGCTCGGCCACCGAGCGCCCCCTCGGCGAGCTGCCCGACCGCGCCCCCGAGAACGGCGAGGACCCGGCCCTGAGGATCGCGCTGCTCGACGCGCTCGCCGGCCTCGCGCCGAAGGACCGGGCGGTCGTGGTGCTGCGCTACTGGGAGGACCGCAGCATCGAGGAGACCGCCGACGCCCTGAACGTCAGCTCGGCCGCGGTGCGGACCCGCTCGGTGCGGGCGCTCGCGAAGCTGCGGGAACGACTCGGCGGCAGCATCGTCGAGTTCGCCGCCCGCTGACCACGTACTTTCCCTACCGACCGGAGACGGTGATCTCGGCATGTCCCAGAACGAAGAAACCCGGCGCTTCGAGGAGGAGCTCGGCGCGGTCCTGCGCAGCACCGGTGACGGCTTCGCCGCCGACGACCGGCGCGAGCTGGTCGCGGGCGGGCTCCAGCGCGGCCGGCGCCGCCTGGTCCGCCGCCGCCTCGCGGTGACCGGCGGCGTCCTCGCGCTCGCCGCCGTCGGCATCGGCGGCGCCTACGGCGGCTCGCTGCTCGGCCCCGGCGGACCGGCGGCGACCACCTCCGTGGCGGCGCCCCCGCAGCAGGGGCGGGGCAGCGGCGCCGCCCACCCCGGCAAGGAGCCGATGGGCGAGGCGACGATCCCGGTGAAGGACCTCGCCGCCGTCCTCAAGGCCAACACCCCGGCCGGCCAGTGGCAGTTCGACAACCTGGACGGCACGGGCCAGTCGGTCACCGGCGTCTACGACGACGGCCACGGCAAGGCGGGCGTCAGCGTCGGCCTCTACCGGGCCGGCGGGACCCCCGAGTCCGGTAAGGACCAGGTCACCTGTCCCGACCAGGCCCTCGTCCCGTACGACCGCTGCACCGCCGGGCGGCTGTCGGGCGGCGACCGGTTCATGTTCATCGAGGGGTACGAGTACCCCGACAAGCGCGTGGAGACCAAGAACTGGCGGGCGGTCCTGCTCACCAAGGACGGGATCCTGATCGACGCGAGCGAGTACAACGCCGCCGCCGAGAAGGACGCCCCGATCAGCCGCGAGGACCCGCCCTTCAGCGGCACCCAGCTGAAGGACCTCGTCACCGCCGAGGCCTGGCGGCCGCTGGCCGCCCGGCTGCCGCAGCTCCCGAAGGCGCCCGGCACGGGCGAGCAGGGGCCGCCGGCCGCGCCGAGCGCCGCCGCCGTCCAGGCCACCCTGCGCTCCCTCCTCCCCAAGGGCGTCACCGTGGAGTCCCACGGCGGCGACGACGGCCACGGCTACGTCGTCGTCGACGACGGCAAGGGCCCGAGCCTCGTCGGCATCGACGTCCAGCCCACCGCCGGGGAGCTCGACGAGCTCTTCACCGGCGAGGGCGTCGTCACCCTGCCCGACGGCACCAAGGTCAAGTCCACCCGGCAGCCCGGCGAGAAGGGCGGCGAGGGGGTCGTCTGGTGGAACGTCGACACCCTGACCCCGCAGGGCTTCCGGGTCGTCGTCTCCGCCTTCAACTCGCCCGCCCAGTACAAGGACGCCACGCGCGACGAGCCCGCGCTGACGATGGAGCAGCTGAAGACGATCGCGCTGAGCCCGAAGTGGCACAAGCTGCCGCTGAAGTAGCGGCGACCGGGCGGCCGGTGGTGCGGGGCGGCGGCCCCGTACCGCCGGCTACTTCGCGTCCGCGTACCGCTCGACCGTCGCCGTCGTGAACGGGAACCGGACCGGCGTCTCCCCGAAGGCGATCCGCCCGGCCTCGTCCCCGGCCGCCCGGATCGCCGCCGTCACCGCCTCCGCCTCCTCCTCCGGGCAGTGCACGATCACCTCGTCGTGCTGGAAGAAGACCAGCTCCGCCCGCATCCCCGCCAGGGAGCGCCGCAGCGCCGCCAGCATCAGCAGCGCCCAGTCGGCGGCGCTGCCCTGCACGACGAAGTTGCGGGTGAACCGGCCGCGCGCCCGTGCGTTCCCCGAGGCGTACCCGGGGGCGAACTCGCCGCTCTCCGGCGCCTCTTGGGGGAGGCCGGCCTCGTCGTCCTCCTCCGAGCCGACGGCCTGGGGGCTGGTCCGGCCCAGCCAGGTCCGTACGAGCCGGCCCTCCTCGCCGGCTTTCGCCGCCTCGTCGACATAGGCCACCGCGCGCGGGAAGCGGCGCCGCAGCGCCGCCAGGTTCTTCAGGCCGTCGCCGCTGGTCTGCCCGTAGATCGCGCCGAGCAGCGCGAGCTTGGCGTGGCCGCGGTCGCCGGAGAAGGCCCGGTCGGACAGCCGGGTGTACAGGTCGTCGGGGTGCCCGGCGACCTCCATCAGACCGGGGTCGCGGGAGATCGCGGCGAGCACGCGCGGTTCCATCTGGTCGGCGTCGGCGACCACGAGCCGCCAGCCCTCGTCGGCGACGACCGCCCGCCGGATCACCTTCGGGATCTGCAGGGCCCCGCCGCCGTTGGTCGTCCAGCGCCCGCTGACCGTGCCCCCGGGCAGGTACTCCGGCCGGAAGCGGCCGTCCCGCACCCAGTCGGCCAGCCACGACCAGCCGTGCGCCGTCCAGATCCGGTACAGCTTCTTGTACGCGACGAGGGGCCTCACCGCCGGGTGGTCGATCTCCTCCAGCTCCCAGCGGCGCGTGGACCTGACCCGGATCCCGGCCCGCGCGAAGGCCTTCACGACGTCGGCGGGCAGATCGGGCCGCACCCGGCGCCCGAAGGCGGCGGACACCTCGTCGGCCAGCTCCGCGAGGCGGCGCGGCTCGCCCCCGCCCGCGTACCGCTCGCCGAGCAGCTCGTTCAGCAGGTCCCGGTGCACGTCCGCCCGCCACGGCAGCCCGGCCCGGTGCATCTCGGCGGCCACCAGCATCCCCGCCGACTCGGCGGCGGTGAGCAGCCGCATCCGGCCGGGGTGCTCGGCCCGGTCGTGGCGGCGCAGCTGCTCCGCGTAGACCGCGAGGAGCCCGTCGAAGGGCACGGAGGCGGTCGGCCGCGGCTCGAAGAGGGAGTCCTGCGAGCCGGGCTCGGCGGCCCGCTGCGGGGGATCCGGCGGTACGGGGGCGTTCCGCAGGCGCGCCCAGGCCGCGGCGGCGCTGCGCGGTTCACCGAGCCGGCCCTCGTGCCCGAGGAGGAGCTGCTCGGCGTCCTCCACGTCGTAGCACCGCTCGACGCGCACGCCCGCGGCGAGGAGCCGCGGATAGACCTCGGCGGTCGACCGCCACACCCAGCGGGCCACCTCGGGCCTCCGGCGGACGGCCGCCACGAGGTCCGGCTCGCGCCGCACGGCCCCCGCGGGCAGCCCGTCCGGCCCGAGCGGCACGAGCAGCGCTCCGTCCCCCTCGGCCTCGGCCGCCAGCGCCCACCTCTCGCTCATGGGTGCGAGTCTGGCACCCGCCACTGACACCCCCGGGCACGCCGGGCCGGGGGAGGGGTCACGCCGCCGCGTGGAAGAGGGCCGCGGCCTTGCCGCGCGAGTCGACGCCCAGCTTGTTGAGGATGTTCGCGACGTGGAACTTCACCGTCGACTCGCTGATGTGCAGCTCCTCGGCGATCCGCCGGTTCCGGTGCCCGAGCGCCAGGTGCCGCAGCACCTCCACCTCCCGCTCGCCGAGCCCGGTCAGCGGGTGGGCGGCCTCGACGGGGGCCTCCGGGGTGGCGAGGGGGATGACGGCCGTGATGGTGGTGCCCCAGCCGGGGACGGCGTCCATGTCGAGCCGCCCGCCGAGGACGTCGAGCCGGTCCCGGATCGTTCCGGCGCCCAGGTCGCAGGGGGCGAGGGCGCCCGCGCCGTCGTCCCGCACGGAGGCCCGCAGTTCGTGCTCGGTCAGCTGCCAGCCGACGTGGACGCGGGACACGGACTCCTGCTCCAGGACGATGAGGAGCAGGGAGCGGACGATGGCCCGGGCGCTGTGCGCGACGTCCGCCGCGAGCGAGCGCGCCGAGTCGGGCGCGCCCAGGTCGAGCCGCACCCTGCTGTGCCGGAGCATCGGCCGCAGCTCGCCCGCCAGCCGCTCGAAGGCGTCCTCCGCGGGCTCCTCCGCGAGCGCCCGGTCCCGCCGCTGCTCCGCCCGCATGTCGATCAGCGCGGAGGCGGCCAGGTCGGTGGCGGTGGTCCGGGCCGTCGTGTCGTCGAGGGCCCGGCTGCGCAGCACCCCGAGGACACCGGAGAGCGCCGCCGCGTGCGCGGCGGTGAGTTCGGCGATCACACGCGCGCGTGTGTCGGCCGCCGCCCGCGAACGCGCCAGCGCGCCCGGCACGGCCTCCGTCGCGAAGCGGTCGAAGTGCCCGGTGACCAGGTCCCACAGCGCCTGCGCCACGGTGAGCGCGGCCGCGTCGGCGGGGGCGGCGCCGTCCTCCCGTACGAGCACGAGGACCGCTCCGCGGCGGGTCGCGTGGCTGGTGACGGCGACGACCTCGCGCTCCCGGCCGCCGATCGTCGCGGACCCCTGCCAGGGCTCGCCGGGGACGCCCGCCGCGAGCAGCGGGGCCAGTTCGGCGGCGGTCATCAGCTCCGTACCGCCGAGGGTCTTGAAGGGCGAGTGGGCGCAGTGGGTGGAGAGTTCGGCCGCGTCCACGTGCGGGACCAGCGGGGCGAGGGCCGCCGAGACCTTGGGGAGGATCTCCCCGAGCGGCTGCCGGATGATCTCGTACGCGGTGGTCAGCGTGAGCGCGTCCATGCGGCTCAGCCTAGTCGGGAGGGATCAGCTGACGGCCCGTCTTTCGGCCAGGTACGACTGGCCGTTGGGAGGGCGGAGGAGGGGTGGTGCCGGGCGCAGGCTTGGGGCAGCGAAGAGAGAACGAAGAAGCAACGGGCAGCAGCGGAGGCTGAGATGGAAGCGATCGTGTACGAGGAGTTCGGCGGCCCCGAGGTGCTGCGCCACGAGGCCGGCGTCGAGAAGCCGGAGCCCGGCCCCGGCGAGGTGCGGGTCAGGGTGGCGGCCGTCGGGGTCAACCCGGTGGACTGGAAGCGGCTCCACGGCTGGGTCGAGCAGTTCTACCCGACCACCTTCCCCGCCGTCCCGGGCCTGGAGTTCGCCGGCACCGTCGACGCGCTCGGCGAGGGCGTCACCGGCCTGGCCGTCGGCGACGAGGTCCTCGGCTGGACGAAGACCGGCGCCTACGCCGAGTACGCCATCGCCGGCACCGTCGCCCCCAAGCCCGCCGGGCTCTCCTGGGAGGCCGCCGCGAGCCTCCCGGTGGCCGGCGAGACCGCCCAGCGCGTCCTGGACCTGCTCCGGGTCCACGAGGGCGAGACCCTGTTCCTGCACGGCGCGGCGGGCGTCGTCGGCTCGGTGGCCGTCCAGCTCGCGGTCGCGGCCGGGATCACGGTGATCGGCAGCGCCTCGGAGGCCAACCACGCGTACCTGCGGGAGCTCGGCGCGATCCCCGTCACCTACGGGGACGGCCTGGCCGACCGGGTCCGAACCGCCGCCCCGCAGGGCGTCGACGCCGTCTTCGACGCGGCCGGGCACGGCGTCCTGCCGGTCGCGATCGACCTGCTCGGCGGCGGCGACGCGGCGAAGGAGCGGATCGTGACGATCGCGGCGACGGACGCGGAGGAGCACGGCATCGTCTTCTCGGGCGTCACGGGGGAGCCGGACGCGGTACGGGACGGGCTCGTCGCCCAGGCCCGCCTGGTGGCGGAGGGCGCGCTGTCGGTCCGCCTGGCCGAGGTGCTGCCGCTGAAGGAGGCGGCTCGTGCGCTGGAGGCGAGCGAATCCGGTCATGTACGGGGCAAGATCGTCCTGATCCCCTAGTTCACGGAGAAAGGCGATGCCGATGTACGCGATGTCCCTGGGCGACGACGGCGCGGAGCTGCGCCCGCTGGAGCCGTGGCAGGCCGAGGAGTTCCTCGCCCACATGGACCGGGGAAGGGAGTTCATCGGCGCGCGCAACGGACTCCCCGACGTCGTGACGGACCTGGAGTCGAGCCGGGCCTACCTCCGCCTGTACGCGGAGAAGGTCGCGGCCGACTCCGGCCGCATCCACGGCATCTGGCTCGACGGCACGCTCGTCGGCGCGGTGATCCTCCGCCGCCTCGACACCGCCGCCGGCACCGCCGAGGCGGGCTGCTGGCTCGAACCCTCCGCCGCCGGCAAGGGCCTCGTGACCCGCGCCGCCCGCGCCCTCATCGACTGGGCGATCCGCGTCCGCGGCGTCCACCGCGTCGAATGGGTCGTCTCCTCCGACAACGAACCCAGCATCGCCGTGGCCCGCCGCCTCGGCATGACCCGCGAGGCGGTCCTCCGCGAGAGCTACGACTACCGCGGCAAACGCCACGACGAGGAAATCTGGTCGGTCCTCTCCCCCGACTGGAAGCCGTAACCCACACCCTCCCGCCCCCGCTGCGCCCGCCCGCCCGGCCGTGGCGGTGCCCACCCGCCGCCCCCGTCGCAGGCGCCTGCCGGGGCGGTGCCCACCCGCCGCCCCGCCCGTTGTGGGCAATCGTTCCGCTGGGGCGGAACGGGTGGGCACAACGGACCCGCGCCCTGCCGGCGCCAGAGGCTTACGAGCCTGAACCCGCACCGAAGGTGACGGCGCACACGTGGTGCGGGTCCAGGCCCGGAACGCGGAGGCGCCGCTAAGGGCGCCGTCCCGTGTGCCCACCCGTCCCGCCCCAGCGGGACGATTGCCCACACGGGCGCGGGGGAGAAGCGCACCGCCCCGCACGGGCGCGGGCCCCACGCGGGGCGGGGCGAAGCCCCAGGCGGGCGCGGGCCCACACGGGGGGCGTGGGCGAAGCCCCGGGCGGTGCGCGCCGTCCCGCAGGGCGCGGGCCCACATGGGGGCGGGGCGAAGCCCCGGGCGAGGGTCCCGGTCGCACGGGGGTGGGCCGGGGCGCCGTGGGGCGGGAGGGCGGGGCGGTGACCCGGCTCCGACCCCGGTCGCCGCCCCGTCGTCCCACCATCGCCGCTCACCGCGTGAGCCGCCACGCGGAGGCACCCGACGCGGCGACCGCGACCACCGCGCACACGCCCGCCGCCGCGCCGGCCACCGGCCAGGGGAGGACCAGGGCGACGGGAGCGGAGAGGGCCGCCAGGCCCGCTCCCAGGGTGCCGAGGACGCCCCCGGTCACCAGAAGGCCCAGCAGCGTGCCGAGGGCGACGGCGAGCGCCGCCTCGCCCGTCACCACCCGCAGGATCTGGGCCCGGGTGGCCCCGGCGAGCCGCAGCGAGGCCAGTTCGCAGCCGCGTACCGACGTCGCCATGAGCAGGGTGTTGGCGAGGCCGATGACCGTGTAGACGAGGGCGATGCCCAGGACCAGGACCATGCCCAGGCGGGCCTGCCGGTTGCCGCCCGCCACGCGCGCGCGTGGCGTCCCCCCGCTTGCCTCCAGGGCCCGTACCGTCGCCGCCCCGCCCCCGCGCGCGTCGATCCGGTCGAGGGTGGCGCCGGGTGCGTTCGCCCGGGTGACGTACGGCCCGTTGTCGCCGGTTCCGAGGGCGAGGACGGCCACGACGCGGAGCCGTACCGGACCGCTTCCGTCCGCCCGCCACACCTCCACCGTCTCGCCGACCCGGCGCCGCTCGAACTCCTCGTTGACGACGATCGACCGGTCGTCCAGGTCCCGCAGGTCCCCGGCGGTCACCGGCAGCCGGGCCAGCTCGGCGAAGGCGGCCGGGTCGGCGACCGCCCGCGCCCCGTACTTCACGAGGGCCGCGTCCCCGTCCCGTACGAAGACGGAGGTCGCCCCGGTGGGGGACAGGACGGCCCCGGGCGGTGCCGCCACCGGCTTCAGGTCCTCGCCGCTCACCACGTACTCCGCCGCCGTCCGCTCCCGCGCCTCCGTCTCCTTCGCGCGCGTGACGCTCGCCGCCGAGCCGAACAGCGTCCCGGCGAGCGCCACGGTCACGAGGACGGGCGCGGCGACGGCGGCGGTGCGGCGGACGGCGGCCGCGCTGTTCTCCCGTACGAGCGTCCCCACCGCCCCGCGCGACCGCGCGAGACGGGCCGCCGGGCGGACGAGGAGCGGGGAGAGCAGCGCGACGCCGCTGGTCAGGAGCATCGGGAGGGTCGTGTACGCCTTCCGCTTCAGCAGCTCGGACGGCTCCGTCGCGCAGGTCCAGACGAGGAGCCCGAGCCCGGCCACGAGCAGGCCCGTACCGAGGACGGCCCGGCCCAGGGGCAGGACGTCGGCGTCGACGTCCGCCTCCCGCAGCGCCGCCGTGGGGCCGACCCTCCCCGCCCGCCGGGACGCGGCGACGGCCCCGGCGAGGGCGACGGCGACGCCGGTCCAGAAGGCCGCGTGGAAGGGCCAGGAGGGCGAGGAGGACGAGGAAGGGCCGCCGATCGTGAACCACGCGGGCGCGAGGCCGCCGTCGACGAGGGTCCGGGCGAGGAGGGGCGCCCCGAGGGCGCCGAGCCCGCACCCGGCGGCGGAGGCGAGCACGCCGAGCGCCGCCGCCTCGGCGAGGAGGAGCCGCCGGATCTGGCCGGGGGTGGCGCCGGCGCTCCTCAGGAGCCCGAACTCGCGGCGGCGCAGCGCCACGGCGAAGGCGAACGTGGAGGCCACGACGAAGACGGAGACGAAGGCGGTGACGCCCCCGGAGGTGCCGAGGAGGGCGCTCAGGCCGACGAGGGCGCGGGCGTCCCGCTCGGGGTCGGCGTCGGCCTGCGCCCGGTCGCCCCCGGTGAGGACCCGGGCACGGTCCCCGACGAGCGCCCGGACCTCCGCGGCGGGGCCGTCGACGCCGACGGCGTCCGGGCCGCCGGATGCGGTGACCGTCCAGCGGGCGCGAAGCTCGCGCAGCAGCCCGCCGTCCACAGGCTGTGGACGATCGAGCCGCTGCTCCACGGGCACCGTGACGGGCCCGCGCCGCACGTCCAGTGTCAGCCGGTCCTGTCCCCGCACGACCACGGGCGAGCCCGCGAACCGCTGGGGAGAACGCTCGGGCGCATGCGAAGCGGCGGACAGACCGAGCCCCGTCGTCACGAGCAGCCCCACGCCCAGCGCGAGCGCGACGAACCCCCCGAGGAAGGAGGCCCAACGGTCCCGCAGCCCGGAGAGGAGAACCCTCAGCACGCCGCACCTCCCACCGGGGCCCCGGCTCCGGCCCCCGCCCCCGCCCCACCCGTCTCCAGCTCCGCCATCCGTGCCGCGACCGTCTCCACCGTCGGGCCCCGCAGTTCGCCCGCGACGCGGCCGTCGACCAGGAAGACGACGCGGTCCGCGCGGGACGCCGCCACCGGGTCGTGGGTGACCATGACGATCGTCTGGCCGTCGCGGTCGACGAGCTCCCGGAGCATGTCGAGCACCTCGCGGCTCGTGGTCGAGTCGAGCGCGCCGGTCGGTTCGTCGCCGAAGATGACGGCCGGCCGGGTGATCAGCGCCCGGGCGAGCGCTACCCGCTGCTGCTGGCCACCGGACAGCTCCCCGGGCCGGTGCCGTTCCCGTCCGGCGAGCCCCACGCGCGCGAGTGCCTCCCGGATCTCCGTACGGGACGGGCGGCGGCCGGCGAGCCGGAGCGGCAGGGCGACGTTCTGTGCGGCGGTCAGCGAGGGCAGCAGGTTGAAGGACTGGAAGACGAAGCCGATCCGGTCCCGCCGCAGCAGCGTGAGGCGCCGCTCGCTCAGCCCCTCCAGCGACGTGCCGCCTACCTCCACCGTCCCGGCGGTGGGCCGGTCGAGCCCGGCGGCGCACTGGAGCAGCGTGGACTTGCCGGAGCCGGACGGCCCCATGACGGCGCTGAAGGTCCCGGTGCGGAAGTCGAGGTCGACGCCGTCGAGGGCACGGACGTCCCGGTGCTGCCGGACGAGCCCGCGGAGCCGTACGGCGGTGGCGGCGGCGGTCGTGGTCGTGGTCATGGCTCAAGCGAACCGTTTCGGCCCGCCCCGATCACGACCACCAGCGGGCGTCCGGGGGGTGGGGCCAGGCCTACCTCCCGCGTCTCCCAGGGGGCGTGACGGCTGAGACCATCGAGTCTGATCGAGACTGATCGAGTCGGGTTCCGTCGTGAAGGGGCGGGCAGGAGTGCGGAAGGAGGCACATGGATGTCGGAGGGGAACGGCGTGAGGGGCACCACCGTCGACAAGGCCTTCGATGCGCTGTACGCGACCGACGACGGCTCCCTCGACACGGCGGCCTCGCTGCTGGCCGCCGACCCGGGCGCGGACGCGGAACTGTCCCGGCGCGGCGAGGAGTTCGTACGGACGCTGTGGACACGGGGCTGGCAGCCGGCGGACCTGGTGCGGATGGCCCGCCGCGAGCTGTCGGACGAGCACGTACGGCTCCTGGCGGATCTGATCAGGGCGGAGACGACCGCCTACGAACGGCTCCCGCACCGCTGGCAGCCGCAGCTCGACGCGCTCGACACGGCGGAGGGCCGCCCGACGGACCGCTTCTCGCGGGCCACGACGGTCCTGGAGCTGTACCGGCTGCTGGTCCGGCTGCCGCGCCTCGACGCGGTGGGCCCGGTCCCGGGGGAGGCCCTGCCGCCGGCGGCGGCGGGCGAACCCCGGATGCTCGGCCGGATCAGGGCGCTGCTCGCGAAGGCGGAGGCCACGGGCTACCCGGAGGAGGCGGAGGCGCTGACGGCCAAGGCCCAGGAGCTGATGGCCCGGCACAGCCTCGACGAGGCCACGCTCGCGGCGGGCGCGCCGTCCCCGGAGACGCCGGGCGCGATCCGGATCGGGGTGGAGCCGCCGTACGAGCAGGCCAAGGCGATCCTGCTCGACGCGGTGGCGACGGCGAACCACTGCCGGGCCGTGTGGAACGAGGCGTACGGCTTCTCGACGGTCGTCGGCTTCGAGGCGGACCTCGACCCGGTGGAACTGCTCTACACCTCGCTGCTCGTGCAGGGGACGGCGGCGATGACGCGGGCGGAGGCGGAGCAGCGGGCGGGCGGCCGCAAGCGCACGAAGTCCTTCCGCCAGTCCTTCCTCCTCGCGTACGCCAACCGGCTCGGCGCCCGGCTCGCGGCGACGTCCCGGCGGGTGGCGGCCGAGGCCCCGACCCTCCTCCCCGCCCTCGCGTCCCGCGAGGTCGCGGTGGGCGCCCGCACGGACGAACTCTTCCCCGAGACCCGCACCACCCGGGTCCGGGCCGCCTGGGACGAGGCCGGCTGGACCCACGGCGCCTCCGCCGCCGACCAGGCGGGCCTCCACCCGCCCCGCCCCCGTTTGCCGTAGAACGCCGCCCCCGCCCCGTGTGGGGCTTCGCCCCGCTGCCCGTGCGGGCCCACCCCCGGCAGGCCGACGCACTTCACCCGGGGCTGCCCCCGCCCCGTGTGGGCCCGCGCCCTGCGAGGCGGCGCGCACCGCCCGGGGCTTCACCCCCCGCCCCCATGTGGGGCCCGCCCCCGGCGGGCCGGCGCGCTTCGCCCGGGGCTTCGCTCCCGCCCCGTGTGGGGCTTCGCCCCCGCCCCGTGTGGGCCGCGCGCTCGGCGGGGCGGTGCCCTCCGCCACCCGCCGTGTGGGCAATCGTCCCGCTGGGGCGGGACGGGTGGGCACACGGGACGGCGCCCTGCAGCGGCGCCTCCGCGTTCCGTTGCCTGGAGCCGCACCAGCGGTGACGGTGCACAGGGGTGCGGGTCAGGGCTCGTAAGCCTCTGGCGCCGGCCGGGCGCGGGTCCGTTGTGCCCACCCGTTCCGCCCCGGCGGAACGATTGCCCACAACGGCGGCCGGCGGCGGGACGCGGGACCGTTGAGGGTGGGTACCGCCCCGGCGGAACGATTGCCCACAACGGCGGCGGGCGCGCGCCCGCAACGGGGGGCGGCGGGGCGCAAGCCCGTGCCAGGCGTAAATGCCCGGTTCGCCCGGCTTCGTGGATACGCTCTCCGCATGAGCTGGCTCCGGGCGCTGAAGGAGACCGCCCGCTCCGGGCTCACCATGGAGCGGCGGCGGCTCGAACCGGCCGTCGCGGCGCGCGGAGCGCTGGGGCTCGCGCTCGTCGTCGGGTTCGCGCTGGCGCTGTTCGGGCCGGCCGTCGCGGTCTCGTCCGCGTTCGGCGCGTTCCAGGCGGCCATCGCGACCTTCCAGCGTTCCTGGCGCCCCCGCCCCACCCTGGCGCTGGCCTCCGGCGCGAGCCTCGCCGTGTCGACGTTCCTCGGGTATCTGACCGGGGCCCACACGGCCCTCTTCCTCGCCCTGCTCCTCCTCTGGACGTTCCTCTCCGGGCTCGCCTGGGCCGCCGGGCCGACCGCCGGCATCATCGCCTCCTCGAACGTGGCGATCATGCTGGTGACGGTCACCCTCCCGACCTCCGTCGCCACCGCCGCCGGCCATGCGGCGGTGATCTTCGCGGGCGGTGTCGTCCAGGCCGCCCTGGTGGTCCTCCTCCCGGTCCGCCGCTGGGGCGCCCAGCGCGACGCCCTCGCGGACGCGCTGGCGGCGGAGGCGGACTACGCGCGCCGCCTCCGCCACGACCCGGTCGCCCCGTTCGACCCCGTACCGCTCATGACGGCCCGGAACGCCGCGGCGGTGACACCCCGCCAGGCCCGGACCCGCCCGGCGGAGCTGCACGGGGCGCGGGGGCTGGCGGAGCGGATCCGGCCGGTCCTGGCCTCGCTGGCGGATCCGGCGGTCGGCGTGCCGGAGGAGGGGCCGGAGCGGGCCCGGGTGCGGGAGCTGCTCGCGGCGGCGGCCGAGGTCCTGGACGCGGCCGCGCACGCGATCCGGCACGGCGAACCGGTCGCCCTGCCCCCGCCCGCCCTCGCCGCCCTCCGCACCCCGGACACCGGCGCGATCCTCAGGGGCCCGTCCCGCCGGGCGGCCCTGCGTCTTGCGGCCCTGCTCGGCGACGTCGTGGAGACGGCGGAGCCGCGCACGGAGACCTCGGACGCCCTGAGGACCCGCCCGACCCTCCCCCGTCTCGCGCCCCTCGTCCTCGCGAAGATGCGGGCCGAGCTCCGCCCCGGCTCGCCGGTCCTGCGCCACGCGGTCCGCGTCTCGGCGGTGACGGCCGCCGGGTACCTCCTCGGCACGTGGCTCCCCTTCGGCCACGGCTACTGGGCGCCGATGGCCTCGGTGATGGTGATGCGCCCGGACTTCTCGCAGACGTACGCCCGCTCGGTGGCCCGTTTCGGCGGCACCCTCGTCGGCGTGGCCCTGGCGACGGCGGTGGTGCGGTCGGCGCATCCGGGCGCGTACCTGTCCGCAGCCCTCGCGGTGCTGTGCGCCTTCTGCATGTACCTGCTGATGCGGACGGGGTACGCGGCCGGTCAGGTCTTCGTCTCCGCGTACGTCGTCTTCCTGCTCGGCATGGCCGGCGCGGGCCTGACCCAGACCGTGCGGGAGCGGGTCCTCCTCACCCTCCTCGGCGGGCTCCTCGCGATGCTGTCGTACGCCGTCTACCCGGCCTGGGAGACGCCCCGGCTGCGCGGCCGGCTCGCGGACTGGCTGGCGGCGGTCGGCGCGTACGCGGCCGTCGTCACCGCGCGGTACGCCGATCCGGCCGGGCCGGCCAGCCCCGACGTGCGGGAGGCGCTCCTGAGGACCCGTGCGGCCCGGGTCGCCTGGCAGGAGGCGGTGGACCGGGCGACCCACGAGCCGGTGCGGCACCGGGGGCTGTCGCACGCGGCGGTGGAGGAGGCCGGGCACGCGCTCGCGGAGTTCGGCCGGGTCGCGATGCTCCTGGAGGCCCACCTGCCGGAGCGCGGCGCCCCGCCCCTGCCCGCCGCCGCGACCCTCGCCGAGTCCCTGCGCCGGTCGACGGAGCGGGGTGCGAAGGAGGTGCGGGAGCGCAGGGAGCCGCGCTGGGGCGACCTGCGCGAGACGGTCACCGCCTGGTCGGCCGACCCGCCGGACCACTTCCTGCTCGACAAGGGCGCCGTCCTGCTCCTGGAGTCCCTGGAGGAGCTGACGACGGCCCTGACGGGGGCGAGGCGGTCCGGGTGACGGGTGACGTACGTCTCCGCACCATCTCTTGGCAATGGGATTCATTTTCATTTATGCTTCACGGCATGGCACGCAATGAACTCCGTCCCGTCGTCAAGCTCCGGTCCACCGCCGGCACCGGATTCACCTACGTCACCCGCAAGAACCGCCGCAACGATCCCGACCGTCTCACCCTCCGCAAGTTCGACCCGGTCGCCGGCCGCCACGTCGACTTCCGCGAGGAGCGCTGATCAGGGCGGCGTACCCGCCGGTAGAACTCTCCGTCGCGTAGTCGCTACGCCACCCCTTGTGCACGTGCATCTGCTCATGCATCGGCATGTGAACACAGCTATGATCCGAGGAAGTTGACACCTGCACCAAGCAACTCGGGGAGCTACCAGTGCACCACGCGCACCACGCGTACAACGGCATGGCGGCCACGGAGCTGCGGGGTGTCGTGTGGCAGAAGAGCCGGCACAGCAACTCCCAGGGGTCCTGCGTGGAGTTCGCCAAACTGCCGGGGGGCGAGGTCGCCGTGCGCAACTCGCGCCACCCCGAGGGCCCCGCGCTCGTCTACACGCCCGCGGAGATAGAGGCGCTCCTGCTGGGCGTGAAGGACGGCGAGTTCGACCACCTGGTCTGAGGTCCCCTGATCTGAGGTCACCTGATCCGAGGTCACCTGGTCTGGGACGCGCGAAGGGCCCCGACGGTTTCCGTCGGGGCCCTTCGTGTGTCTCCCGTGCCGCTCCGGCTACTCCGGTCCGATCCGGAACAGTGCCCACACGACCTTGCCCTGGAGCGTGCCGGCCAGCGGGTGCCAGCCCCAGCTGTCGCTGAACGAGTCCACCAGGAACAGACCGCGCCCCGACTCGGCGGCGAAGTCCTCCTCGCCCTCGCGGGTCTCCGGGCTCTCCCGGCTGGGGTCGCGCACGGCGCACACCAGGCGGGAGGCCCAGCGCATCAGGTGCAGCCGGACCGGCGGGTTCTGGCCCTCCTCCTGCGGCGCGTCGGCGGGCACCGCGTGACGCAGCGCGTTGGTGACGAGCTCGGAGACGACCAGGGCCACGTCGTCGAAGCGTTCCGTCAGCTCCCAGCGGTCGAGCGTGGTGCTGGTGAACTTGCGGGCCCCGCGCACGGCTTCGTACCGGGCGGGCAGGGCGCAGGAGGCGGAGGTGGAGACGGCGCCGGGATCGATCGGCGGCAGGCCCTGCCGTAACGGCTCGAGCACGGTCGATCCATTCGTCCCCATGCGAGGCACTCCCGGGAATCGCGACTGTGGTGCGACAACACGAACGAGTACGCGGCTGCGCGGGGTCCATGGTTCCGAATGCGTCCACTGGATGCAAGGGCAGATGCACGTGCACGCGCCGGACCTGTCCGTCCACGTGCCGAATCTGTGCATAAGTCGTCCACACGATGGAGGGAACTTCCCCGGATCCGCACGCGCTGTGCCCGCACTGTGCGCGCGGATGCCCGGAACTCGTCGCCTTTCCGTAATCGAATGTGTACGCGCTGAAGCGTTTGATGGCAGAATCCGGGGCTCGACGGGGGCTCGACACCGTAAAGGGGAGGCGAAGAGCCGTGACCGCAGGCGAATCGAGCGGAGCGAGCGGGAGCGTGGTGCGGCGCATCCTGCTGGGCTCCCAGCTGAGGCGGCTGCGCGAGTCGCGCGGGATCACCCGCGAGGCGGCCGGCTATTCCATTCGCGCGTCCGAATCAAAGATCAGCCGCATGGAGTTGGGACGGGTGAGCTTCAAGGCCAGGGACGTCGAGGACCTGCTCACCCTCTACGGGGTCGGGGACGAGAACGAGCGCGGCGCGCTCCTCGGGCTCGCCCGCGAGGCCAACGTCGCCGGCTGGTGGCACAGCTTCGGCGACGTCCTGCCCGGCTGGTTCCAGACGTACATCGGCCTGGAAGGCGCCGCCTCCCTCATCCGCGTCTACGAAGTGCAGTTCGTCCACGGCCTGTTGCAGACCGAGGCGTACGCCCACGCCGTCGTCACCCGGGGGATGCCCGACGCCCCGCGCGCCGAGATCGACCGCCGGGTCGCCCTGCGCCTGGAGCGGCAGAAGGTCCTCGTCTCCGAGCGCGCCCCGCAGTTCCACGCCGTCCTCGACGAGGCCGCGCTGCGCCGCCCCTACGGCGACCGGTCGGTCATGCAGGGGCAGTTGAGGCACCTCATCGAGATCTCCGAGCACCCGGGCGTCACGCTCCAGATCATGCCCTTCAGCTTCGGCGGCCATGCCGGCGAGAGCGGCGCCTTCACGATGCTCAGCTTCCCCGAGTCCGACCTCTCCGACATCGTCTACCTCGAACAGCTCACCAGCGCCCTCTACCTCGACAAGCGCGAGGAAGTCGCCCAGTACCAGCGGGTGATGGAGAAGCTGCAGAAGGACGGTCCGGATCCGGCCGAAAGCCGGGACCTTCTCCGAGGCCTTCTTCAACTCTCCTGATACATCAGTACGATGACGCCACATCAGTCGCACTGCAGGTAGCGGGTAGAGGGGTCTCCAGCATGTCGCACTTCACCGACCTGGCCCACCAGTACATAGACGGCGAGTGGAAGCCCGGAAGCGGTTCGTGGGACATCATCGACTTCAACCCGTACACCGGGGAGAAGCTCGCGTCGATCACCGTCGCCACCGCCGACGAGGTCGACCGCGCCTACCGGGCCGCCGAGCGCGCCCAGAGCGCGTGGGCCGAGACCAACCCGTACACGCGCCGGCTCGTCTTCGAGCGCGCGCTGCGGATCGTCGAGGACCGCGAGGACGAGATCGCCGAGACGATCGTCGCCGAGCTCGGCGGCACCCGCCTCAAGGCGGCCTTCGAGCTCCACCTCGCCAAGGAGTTCCTGCGCGAGGCGGTCCAGCTGGCGCTGCGCCCCGAGGGCCGCATCCTGCCCTCGCCGGTCGACGGCAAGGAGAACCGGGTCTACCGCGTCCCGGTCGGCGTCGTCGGCGTCATCTCCCCCTTCAACTTCCCCTTCCTCCTCTCGATCAAGTCGGTCGCGCCCGCGCTCGCGCTGGGCAACGCCGTCGTCCTCAAGCCGCACCAGAACACCCCGATCTGCGGCGGCACGCTGGTCGCGAAGGTCCTGGAGGAGGCCGGTCTGCCGGCCGGCCTGCTGAACGTCGTCGTCACCGACATCGCCGAGATCGGCGACGCGCTCCTCACCCACCCGGTCCCGAAGGTCATCTCCTTCACCGGCTCCGACAAGGTCGGCCGCCACGTCGCCACGGTCTGCGCGCAGAACTTCAAGCACGCCGTCCTCGAACTCGGCGGCAACAGCGCCCTGATCGTCCTCGACGACGCCGACGTCGACTACGCGGTCGACGCGGCCGTCTTCAGCCGCTTCGTGCACCAGGGCCAGGTCTGCATGGCCGCCAACCGGATCCTGGTGGACCGGACGGTGGAGGAGGAGTTCACCGAGAAGTTCGTGGCGAAGGTGAGGACCCTGCGCGTCGGCGACCCGGCCGACCCCGCCACCCACATCGGTCCCCTCATCAACTCCCAGCAGGCGGAGGCGGTCTCCTCGGTCGTCGAGCAGACCGTGGCGGCCGGCGCGACCGCGCTGCTGCACGGCGCGGTCGAGGGCAACCTCGTCTCCCCGTCCGTCCTCACCGGCATCGCCGCCGACGCCCCGGTCCTGGGCCAGGAGATCTTCGGCCCGGTCGCCCTGATCGTCCCCTTCGACGGCGAGGAGGAGGCCGTACGGATCGCCAACGACACCCCGTACGGGCTCAGCGGCGCCGTCCACACCGGGGACGTCGAGCGGGGCGTACGGGTCGCCAAGCGCATCCACACGGGCATGATCCACATCAACGACGGCACCGTCCACGACGAGCCGATCGTCCCCTTCGGCGGCGAGAAGCACTCGGGCATCGGCCGGCTCAACGGCGACGCGATGGTCGACTCCTTCACCACCCAGAAGTGGATCTCGATCCAGCACGGACGCAGCCGGTTCCCCTTCTAGGACAGTACCTGTCCGCAAGTCTCCGTAGCGTGGTGGTTGTCGAAAGAGCCACAGCTACGTAAGGCGGACACCATGGTTGCCCTTGTTCCCGCGGAGGCCCCCGGCGACGAGCGCGGTGCGTTCCTCAACTTCGTCGAGGTTCAGCGCGCCGCGCTCCGCCGCTCGCTCCTCGGACTCACCGAGGAGCAGGCGGCGAGCCGCCCCAGCGCCAGCGAACTCAGCCTCTCCGGGCTGGTCAAGCACGTCGCCGAGATGGAGCTGAACTGGCTGCGGCTGGCCCAGGAGCAGCCGAACGAGCGGCAGCGCACCGAGGAGACCTGGGACGAGGCCTTCCGGCTCGTGGACGGGGAGTCGATCCCCGACGTCCTCGCGTTCTGGGAGGACGTCGCGAAGCAGACGGAGGTGTTCGTCCGCTCCGTGCCGAGCCTGGACGACACCTTCCCGCTGCCGCCCGCGCCCTGGTTCCCGAAGGACGGGCGGGTCTCGGTCCGCTGGATGCTGCTGCACCTGGTCCAGGAGATGGGCCGGCACGCCGGCCACGCGGACATCATCCGCGAGTCCCTGGACGGCAAGGGCTCCTTCGACCTGATCGCCGAGGAGAACGCGGGGCAGGACGCCCCCGCCTAGTCAAGGTTGACTAACATCGGGGCATGTCAGCCATCCGACTTCTCGTCCTGGGCGCGGTCAGGCAGCACGGCCGCGCCCACGGCTACCAGGTGCGCAACGACCTGGAGTACTGGGGCGCCCACGAGTGGTCCCACGCCAAGCCCGGCTCGATCTACCACGCCCTGAAGCAGATGGCGAAGCAGGGACTGCTGCACGCGCACGAGGTCGCGCCGAGCGCCGCGGGCGGGCCGCCGCGCGTGGAGTACGAGCTGACGGAGGCCGGCACGGAGGAGTACTTCGCGCTGCTGCGCGAGGCGCTGACCACGTACGACCAGAAGACGGACGTCCTGTCGGCGGCCGTCGGCTTCATGGTGGACCTGCCCCGCGTGGAGGTCACGGAGCTGCTGCGCCGGCGGGTGCGGGCGCTCGACGAGTGGCGGGCGGAGGTCACGGAGTACTACACGCCGGAGGGCGGCCCGGAGCAGCTCGGGCACATCGGCGAGATCATGCACATGTGGGTCCACTCGGCGGACGCGGGCAAGGAGTGGACGCTCGGCCTGATCGAGCGGATCGAGGGCGGGGCGTACGTGTTCGCGGGCGAGGGCGAGGCCTTCGTGGGCATGCTCGGGGAGGGCCAGGAGAACCCGTACGCGACCTGACCCGGAACCCGCCGGCCGCGGGGGTCAGTGCAGGGCGTGGCCCTCGTGGTCGAGTTCCAGCTGGGGGCGGCCCGTGACGATCAGCCAGGCCGGGAGCGAGGCGAGGCAGAGCACGGCGAGCATCGAGGGCGACGAGGCGAGGACCGCGCCGGTGAAGAGGCTGATCCAGCCCTGCCGGGTGGTGGCCAGCAGGACGCCGAGGACGGCGGAGGAGACGGCGACGGCCGGGTGGACCTCGGGGACGAGGGCCTGGACGCACAGGCCGAAGGCGGCGCCGATGAAGACGGCGGGGAAGATCCGGCCGCCCGGGAAGCCGCAGGAGGCGGCGACCAGGAGGGCGAGGAGTTTGACCGCGGCCATCTTCATCAGCTCGCCCGAGGACCAGCTGCCGACGGAGGCGGCGAGCTCCCTGGTCTCCTCCAGGCCCTTGAAGAGCGTCAGGGGCCCGCCGAGGGCGCCGAGCAGGCCGAGGACGAGGCCGCCGAGGGGCAGCATCACCAGGGGGTGCCGCAGCCGCCGGAAGGAGCTGTGGACGTACGGGAAGAGGTAGCAGGCGACCAGGCCGAACGCGGCGGCGGCGGAGGCGATCACCAGGGCGGCCAGGATGTCGCCGAAGCCGGGGTCGGTCAGCGGCGGGAGCCCGATGTCGAAGCTGGGATCGGACACGAGCTGGGTGGTCAGGGCGCCCGTGCCGGCGGCGACGAGCGGGGCGAAGAGCCGGTCCCAGAGGGAGCCGGGGCCCGGCCGGCCCGTCAGGGCCTCGGAGAGGACGAGGGCGGCCGCCACCGGGGTGCCGAACAGCGCGCCGATGGTGGCGGCCGAGGCCAGCGCGACCCAGGCCGCGCCCGGTGCGGCGGGTGCCACCTTGCGGCCGAGCCAGTAGGCGAGCGCGATGTTGGTGGCGATGATCGGGTTCTCGGGGCCGAGGCTGACGCCGCCGGCCAGCATGAGGGTGCTGGCGAGCAGCAGTCCCGGCAGCACCGCGGGGGCGAGCGGGGCTCCGCCGAGCCCCTCGGAGGACGGGTCGGGGCCGGCGTGGCCCGGCACCTTCCACACGACCAGACCCACGGCGATGCCCGTCGCCGTGAGCATGGCGATGATCCAGAGGGAGGAGTGGTTCCCGATGCCGAGCGCGTCCGGCAGGTCGTTCCAGAGCACGTGCTGGAACTTCTCCGCGAGGGCGCTGATCCCGAGGAAGAGCAGGCTCGCCCCCACTCCGACGAGGAGCGCGGGCAGGATCTGGGGGAGCAGGAGCCGGGCGGGCGTCTCCACGGGGGCGGGGGACGGAGCATGATCAGTGGCCACCGCCCCACCATAAGTGAGCAAAAGGTACACAACACCCCGAGTGGCGCCGGGGGACGGGACTTGCACCTCACGTCGCGTCAGGACCCAGGCTGAACGGCGTACCGACAGAGGGAGGGCGGACGGCCGATGGGCTACTCCGTGGGACAGGTGGCCGGCTTCGCCGGGGTCACGGTGCGCACCCTGCACCACTACGACGCGATCGGGCTGCTCTCGCCGGGCGGCCGCAGCACGGCGGGCCACCGCCGCTACGACGACGCGGACCTCGACCGGCTCCAGCAGATCCTGTTCTACCGGGAGCTCGGCTTCCCCCTCGAAGAGGTCGCCGTCCTCCTCGACGACCCGGGCGCCGACCCGCAGGAGCACCTGCGGCGGCAGCACGCGCTGCTGACCGAGCGGATCGGCGAGCTCCAGAGGATGGCGGCGGCCGTCGAGCACGCCATGGAGGCGAAGAAGATGGGCATCAACCTCACGCCCGAGGAGAAGTTCGAGGTCTTCGGGGACAAGGACCCCGAGCGCTACGCGGAGGAGACCGCCCGCCGCTGGGGCGGCTCCCACTCCCACGAGCAGGCCCGGGCGCGCGCCGCCGGGTACGGCAAGGAGGAGTGGCAGCGGATGAAGGACGAGGTCGACGCCTGGGGCGCCGCCTACGCCGCCCTGATGGCCAAGGGCGCGGACCCGGCGTCCGAGGAGGCGATGGACCTCGCCGAGGCCCACCGCCGCCACCTCACCACCTGGTTCTTCGAGTGCCACCCGAGGACCCACGTGGAGCTCGCCGAGATGTACGTCGCCGACGAGGACTTCCACGCGTTCTACGAGTCGATCCACCCGGGCCTCCCCGAGCACCTGCGGGAGGCCGTCCGGGCGAACGCCGCCCGCCGGACGGCCTGAGGCCCGGCGGGAACGGGATCAGGCGCGCGGCCCGATCACCACGGCCGTGCCGTACGCGCACACCTCCGTGCCCACGTCAGCCGCCTCCGTCACGTCGAAGCGGAACATGAGCACGGCGTTCGCGCCGCGCGCCTTCGCCTGCTCCACCAGGCGTTCCATCGCCTGGTTGCGGGTCTGCACGAGGGTCTTCGTCAGACCCTTCAGCTCCCCGCCGATCATCGACTTCAGGCCGGCTCCGATCTGGCTGCCCAGATGGCGGGAGCGGACGGTGAGGCCGAAGACCTCGCCGATCACCTGCCGGACCTCGTAACCCGGCACGTCGTTCGTCGTCACGACCAGGACCTCGGGGTGCGGCCCCTGGCCGCCCCCGTACTCGTCGATGCCCATCGGCATGCACCTCCTGACCCCCACCCTCGGGGGCGGAGGCCGGGTCCGCATCCCGTGGGGGCCGGGTGGAACCGGGGGTCCGCGGCCCGCGTTGATAGCTTGGGGCCAGCCGTCCCCCAAGCCCCCACCGACCGCAGGAGCCCGGAACCCGTGAACACGCTTGCCCTCGGACCGAGCTGGCTGGATCCGGACTATCTGATCGGGACCTTCGGTCTGATCGGTGTCCTGGTCATCGTCTTCGCCGAGTCCGGCCTCCTCATCGGGTTCTTCCTGCCCGGCGACTCGCTGCTCTTCACCACCGGCCTGCTCGTCACCACCGGCAAGCTGGACAAGCCGCTGTGGCTGGTGTGCACCCTGGTGGTGGCCGCCGCCGTCCTCGGCGACCAGGCCGGCTACCTCTTCGGCCGCAAGGTCGGCCCGGCCCTCTTCTCCCGCCCCGACTCCAAGCTGTTCAAGCAGGAGAACGTCGAGAAGGCGCACGAGTTCTTCGAGAAGCACGGCCCGAAGTCGCTGATCCTGGCCCGCTTCGTCCCCATCGTCCGGACGTTCACGCCGATCATCGCGGGCGTGAGCCGGATGAGCTACCGCTCGTTCATCGTCTTCAACCTCATCGGCGGCCTGCTGTGGGGCGCGGGCGTGACCCTGCTCGGCGCCTCCCTCGGGAACGTCGAGTTCGTCCACAAGCACATCGAGATGATCCTCGTCGGGATCGTCCTGATCTCCGTCGTCCCGGTCGCGATCGAGATCCTCCGCGCCCGCTCCCAGGCGAAGAAGAACCCGCCGCGGAGCGCCGACCACGACACCCCCGGCATCCCGGCCCCGCAGCCCCCCCGCGGCCGTCACGCCAAGCGGTAGGACCCGAAGCCGCTAGAACCCCCGGGTGCGCTTCGCCGCGCGCCGCGCCGACGCCGCGCCCGGGGCCCGCATGAAGAGGCGGGCCAGCTCGCTCCCCAGGTTCACGCCGATCGCGATCGCCAGGGCCAGCGCCGCCGCCTTCGCCAGCGAGGCGAAACCCTGGTCCAGATTGTGCTGGGCGATCGCAAGCACCCCGAAGTACGTCGCCGAACCGGGCAGCAGCGGCCCGATCGCCGCCGTCACGTACGGCAGCGACGAGGTGTGCTCGTAGCGGGCGATCAGCTGCCCGAAGAGGCCCACCAGACCGGCCGCCACCGCCGTCGCCATCACCGCCGAACCCCCGGCGGTCACCGCGATCGACGCGTAGACCACCCACGCCACCCCGCCGTTCAGCGTCGCGAACAGCACCGTCGCCCGCGACTGCTGCAGCAGGATCGCGAAGGTCGCGCACAGCACCATCGACGCCAGGATCTGCACCACCGGCCGCTCCACCGGCCGCAGCGCCCCCTCCGGGTTCAGCTGCGCGTCGAACTGCACCGCGAGGTACAGCACCGACAGCACGCCCACCACGATCGCGACGAAGAAGTACGCGACCTCCAGGAGCCGCGCCGAGGCCGTGATGTAGAAACCGGTCAGACCGTCCTGCACGGCCGCCACCAGCGCCCGCCCCGGGATCAGCGCGAACAGGCCACCGGTGATCACCGCCGACGGCCGCAGGTCCGCGTGCAGCAGCGTCAGGAGCACGCCCATCGCCGCCGGAGGCATCGCCGCCACCAGGAACTGGTAGAACTCCGGCAGCCCCCGCCCCGCGCACAGCCACGCCAGACGGTCCCCGAGGACCGCGCCGAGCGCCGCCACGAAGAAGACCGTCGGACCGCCGCCGAGCAGCACCGAGGCCGCCCCGGCCAGCACGCCCGCCGCCGCCGTCAGGACCCAGCCCGGGTACGGGTGCCGGTTCCGCCGGATCTCCGCGAGCCGCCGGTACGCCTCCTCAGGCGTCACCTCGTGCGCCCGCGCGTTGATGTCCGAGAGCAGCTGGTAGACGGCCGCGAGCCGGGTGTAGTCCGTGCCCCGGCGGCGCACCGTCCGGTTCGCCGTGATCGGGTCGTCCACCAGCGAGGGCTGGTACGTGACCGACAGCAGGGTGAACGTCACCGTCGGCTCCACCCGGTCAAGCCCGTACGAGCGGCAGATCGCGAACATCGCCGCCTCGACGTCCTCCGCGCCCTCCCCGCCCGCGAGCAGCAGCTCCCCGATGCGCAGGGTCAGGTCGAGGACGCGCGGCACCGAGGGCCCGGACTCGTCCTCCTTGCGCGGCGCCTCCGGCACCGGCCGCTCACCCACCGGCAGCCGCAGCATCGTCCGCATCCGGTCCTGCCACGGAGCGTTCTGCGGGAGCATCGACAGGGGGACCCCGTACGCCGGGGTGAACGCGGGCGGCGAGTTCTTCGCGGAGTACGTGGCGGGCGGGGCGAACGCCGAACCCTCCGGCTCCGGCGGCGGCTCCGGGGCCAGCCCCGACGGCAGGGCGAACTCCGAGGTCGGATGCTCCTCCTCGGGCGGCGCGGGCTGCTCCACCCCGGCCGGCGGCACGAACGCGCTGCGCGCCTCGTCCGACTGCGGCTTCCGGTCCTCAGGAGCCTCCTCGGGGCCCTCCGGCTCCGCCACCACTGTCTCCGCCTCATCCCCAGGGAATCGTGGATTCCAGTATGAAGGTATGAAGGCGCCGGGAAAGTGCGCAGGACGGCGCATGCGCGAAAGGCGGCGCACCCCCGGGGTGCACCGCCTTCACGCGATCAGATCAGAAGCGAGCCGGACTCAGTGGCCGCCCTGCTCCTTGAGGCGCGCGAACGACTTCTCGATCTCGGCCTCGGCCTCGGCGCGACCGACCCAGTCGGCACCCTCGACCGACTTGCCCGGCTCCAGGTCCTTGTAGACCTCGAAGAAGTGCTGGATCTCCAGGCGGTCGAACTCCGCCACGTGGTGGATGTCCCGCAGGTGCTCCATGCGCGGGTCCGTCGCCGGCACGCACAGCAGCTTGTCGTCGCCGCCGGCCTCGTCCGTCATGCGGAACATGCCGATGGCGCGGCACTTGATGAGGCAGCCCGGGAAGGTCGGCTCGTCGAGGATGACGAGCGCGTCCAGCGGGTCGCCGTCCTCGCCGAGGGTGTTCTCCACGTAGCCGTAGTCGGTCGGGTAGGCCGTCGACGTGAAGAGGCGACGGTCCAGGCGGATGCGACCGGTCTCGTGGTCGACCTCGTACTTGTTCCGCGATCCCTTCGGGATCTCGATGAGAACGTCGAACTCCACGGGTGGCTCCTCCTGAATCAACACAAGTGAATGCTCGCGACGACGCGCGGTGATTAAGTGTCCCTCACGCACGTGTGTGATCGCGAAAGGGGCTGGTCAGCAATGCCGGAGCCGAGGACGTGGCAGCTCACGGCGGGCTCCGCCGCCCTCGGTCTCGTCCTGGCCGCCGCGGCGGCCGCCGCGGCCGGACCGTGGGACGGAGGCCAGCGTACGGCCGAGCGGGCCCGCGCCGCCGCCCCCGCGGCGGGTGGCACGCGTCACGCCGCCCCCGCGCCCGCCGCACCCCGGCCGGAGCGGCCCGCGCCCGCCCCCAGCGCCCCCGGCGTCCTCACCCCCCTGCACGCCCCCGCCGGAACCACCGCCGACCTCGCCGCCGTCCTCGTCCCGCTCCTCGCCGACCCCGGCCTCGGCCCGCTCCGCACCGCCTCCGTCGTCGACACCGCCACCGGGAAGCAGCTCTACGGCGAGGGCGCCGGCACCCCCATGACCCCCGCCTCCACCGTCAAGATCGCCACCACCGCCGCCGCGCTCTCCGCCCTCGGCCCCGAGCACCGCATCCCCACCACCGTCACCGCCGCCCCCGACGGCACGACCGTCACCCTCACCGGCGGCGGCGACCCCACCCTCGACCCCGCCCGCCTGGGGGCCCTCGCCGCCGACACCGCCCGCGCCCTCAAGGCCGCCGGCCACACCTCCGTACGCCTCGCCTACGACACGAGCCTCTACAAGGGCCCCGCCCTCCACCCCATCGGCCCCAACGACAACCTCGCCCCCGTCGTCGCCCTCATGACCCGCGAAGGCCGCCTCGACGACAGCCGCAGCGGCCCCGCCCCCCGCACCGCCGACCCGGCCGGCGACACCGCCACCGCCTTCGCCGGCCTCCTCACCCGGGCCGGCATCAGGATCACCGGCACCCCCGCCCCCGGCCGCACCCCCCAGGCCGCCCCCCTCGCCCGCACCTACTCCGCCCCCCTCGCCGACCTCGTCGAACGCACCCTCACGAACAGCGACAACGACCTCGCCGAAGCCCTCGCCCGGCAGACAGCCCTCGCCCGCAGGCAGCCCGCCAGCTTCCAGGGCGCCGAGAAGGCCGTACGCGACGAGCTCACCCGGCTCGGCGCCCCCCTCGCCGGAGCCCGCTTCGCCGACGGCAGCGGACTCGACCGCCGCGACCGCGTCTCCGCCGCCCTCCTCACCGGCCTGCTCACCCGCGCGGCCGACCCCGCCCGCCCCGCCCTGCGCCCCCTCCTCACCGGACTCCCCGTCGGCGGCTTCACCGGCACCCTCGCCGACCGCTACGACACGGCCCCCGCGGGCCTCGGCCTCGTCCGCGCCAAGACCGGCACCCTCACCGGCGTCAACACCCTCGCCGGGACCGCCGTCACCCCCGACGGACGCCTCCTCGCCTTCGCGTTCCTCGCCGGCCGCACCCTCTCCCCGTACGAGGCGCAGCCCGCCCTCGACCGGCTCTCCGCCGCCCTCGCCGGCCGGAAGTGATCACACGCGCCCCCCTTCGAACCCTCACCGAACAGGCCCCGAACCCGTACGGTTGACGCATGACGAGCATCGGTGGCGCAGGCACATCCGGGATGGTCGACTGGAACCTCGCGGTCGCGACCGCGACCCGCCTCGTGCGGCCCGGACCCGAAGTCAGCCGCGACGAGGCCCGCGAGGTCGTCGCCGAACTCCGCAGACACGCCAAGGCCTCCGAGGAACACGTCCGCGCCTACACCCGGATGATCCCCGAGGGCGCCGACCCCCGGACCATCGCCGACACGCCCGTCCTCGTCGTCGACCGCGCCGGCTGGATCAGGGCCAACGTCGCCGGCTTCCGCGAACTCCTCACCCCGCTCCTCGGCAAGATGCAGGAACGCCGCTCCGCCACCCCCGGCAGCGCCGTCCTCGGCGCCTTCGGCGGCAAGGTCACCGGCGTCGAACTCGGCATGCTGCTCTCGTTCCTCGCCTCCCGGATCCTCGGCCAGTACGAGACCTTCGCCCCCGCCACCCGCGACCTCCCCGCCGGCGCGAACGGCGGCGGACGCCTCCTCCTCGTCGCCCCCAACATCGTCCACGTCGAACGCGAACTCGACGTCGCCCCGCACGACTTCCGGCTCTGGGTCTGCCTCCACGAGGAGACCCACCGCACCCAGTTCACCGCCGTCCCCTGGCTACGTGACCATCTCCAGGGCGAAATCCAGTCGTTCCTGGCCGCCACCGACGTCGACCCCGGCACCGTCGTCGAACGCCTCCGCGAAGCCGCCCAGACCCTCGCCGGCGGCCGCCCCGAGGGCGAGGAGGGCGAACCCTCCCCCTCCCTCGTCGAACTCGTCCAGACCCCCGAACAGCGCGAGATCCTCGGCCGCCTCACCGCCGTCATGTCGCTCCTCGAAGGCCACGCCGACTACGTCATGGACGGCGTCGGCCCCCAGGTCGTCCCCTCCGTCGCCGAGATCCGCGAGAAGTTCCAGGCCCGCCGCGCCCGCGGCGCCTCCCGCCTCGACCTCGCCCTGCGCAGGCTCCTCGGCCTCGACGCCAAGCTCCGCCAGTACCGCGACGGCGAGCGCTTCGTCCGCGCCGTCGTCGACCAGGTCGGCATGGACGGCTTCAACCGCGTGTGGACCTCGCCCAACACGCTCCCCACCAAGACCGAGATCGCCACACCCGCCGACTGGATCGCGAGGGTGCACCGTAAGGCAGACTCCTGAGACAGGAGCGGCACACGGCACGAGAACACGTCAGAACACCCCACCAATCACCCATCCGAGGGACCCTGGGCACGGGGTGAGGCGTGCAATGCTCGGGTAACGGCCGGGTTTCTGTCACCATCGACGCACTCTGAGTGACCGAACCCCCCTTTCCGACCGTTAAGACTCCGACCGAGGCACCCCACCCCCATCACGAAGGGAACCGGACATGGGTCCCCATCCTGCGGTCGCGGCGATACGCCTGGCGGTCCGCCGCGTACTCCACGACGTCCTCACCGACCACACCACCGACGACGCGCCGCTGGTGCTCGTCGCCTGCTCCGGAGGCGCCGACTCCATGGCACTCGCCTCCGCCCTCGCCTTCGAGGCCCGCAAACTCCCCGTGCGCGCCGGCGGCGTCACCGTCGACCACGGCCTCCAGGACGGCTCCGAGAGCCGCGCCGCCGAGGTCGCCGGACGCATGACCGCCCTCGGCCTCACCCCCGTCGAGGCCGTCACCGTCACCGTCGGCCGCGAAGGCGGACCCGAGGCCGCCGCCCGCGACGCGCGGTACGCCGCCCTGGACGCCGCCGCCGAACGCCACGGCGCCGCGGCGGTCCTCCTCGGCCACACCCGCGACGACCAGGCCGAGACCGTCCTCCTCGGCCTCGCCCGCGGCTCCGGCATCCGCTCCCTCTCCGGCATGGCCGCCGTCTCCGGCACCTCCGGCCGCTACCGGCGCCCGTTCCTCCAGCTCGACCGCCAGACCGTCCGCAAGGCCTGCATCGCCCAGGAACTCGCCGTCTGGGACGACCCGCACAACAGCGACCCCGCCTACACCCGCTCCCGGCTCCGCCACGAGGGCCTCCCCGCCCTGGAGAAGGCCCTCGGCAAGGGCGTCGTCGAAGCCCTCGCCCGAACGGCCCAGCTCTCCCGCGACGACGCCGACGCCCTCGACACCTGGGCCGCCGACGCCGAGACCGCCGTACGCGACGAGGCGGGCGCCCTCGAATGCGCCAAGCTCTTCGGGCTGCCCCCCGCCGTACGCCGCCGAGTCCTGCGCCGCGCCGTGATCGCCGAGGGCGCCCCCGCCGGCTCCCTCTTCGCCCGACACATCGAGGAAGTCGACCGGCTCATCACCGGCTGGCGCGGTCAGGGAGCCATCAACCTGCCCGGACGCGTCGAAGCCCGTCGGCAGGGTGGCAGACTTGTCATCCGGCAAGGCTGACGCACGCTGCAACGAAAGTGACCCGGGTGAACGAGAAGGACATGGGCACCGACCTCCAGTCGGTGCTCATCACCAAGGAAGAGATCGACGCCAAGCTGGCAGAGCTGGCCGCGAAGATCGACGCGGAATACGCGGGCAAGGACCTGCTCATCGTCGGCGTCCTCAAGGGCGCCGTGATGGTGATGGCGGATCTGGCTCGCGCCCTTTCCACCCCCGTCACCATGGACTGGATGGCCGTCTCCTCCTACGGCGCCGGCACCCAGTCCTCGGGTGTCGTCCGGATCCTCAAGGACCTCGACACCGACATCAAGGGCAAGCACGTCCTGATCGTCGAGGACATCATCGACTCCGGTCTGACCCTGTCCTGGCTGCTGTCGAACCTCGGCTCGCGCGAGCCCGCCTCCCTCGAGGTGGTCACCCTCCTGCGCAAGCCGGAGGCCGCGAAGGTCGCGATCGACGTCAAGTGGATCGGCTTCGACATCCCCAACGAGTTCGTCGTCGGCTACGGCCTCGACTACGCCGAGAAGTACCGGAACCTCCCCTTCGTCGGCACGCTCGCCCCGCACGTCTACGGCGGCTGAGACCCCCTCCGCACGGGGAACCCGTACCGCCTTCCCTCCGTTGAACCACGGGAAGGCGGTCGCGGGCGACGATGCTGAGGTACCGTCCGAAGAACAGCTTTTTCACATAGCAGCTCTCACAGCAGCATTTACCTACGGGCAGGAGGGACGGGGCGTTCTCGCTCCGTATGGATGGACGTGAAGCGATACTTCCGTGGGCCGGTCATGTGGATCGTGCTGGCCGTCCTCGCCGTGGTCGTGCTGATGCAGGTCGTCGGCTCGTCCGAGGGCTACAAGACGGTGGACACCGGCCAGGTCGTCCAGGCGATCGACAAGAACCAGGTCAAGCAGGCAAAGATCACCACCGGTGACGAGCAGATCATCAAGATCGACCTCGTCGACGGTCAGAAGATCAACAAGAGCGACAAGGTCCAGGCCAGCTACATCGGCACCCAGGGCGCGGACCTCGCCGACAAGCTCCAGGAGAAGTTCGAGGCCGGACAGATCGAGAAGGGCTACACCGTCTCCCCGACGAAGCAGTCGCCCTTCGTCTCGATCCTGCTCTCGCTCCTCCCCTTCGTCCTCATCGTGGTCGTCTTCCTCTTCCTGATGAACCAGATGCAGGGCGGCGGCTCCCGCGTCATGCAGTTCGGCAAGTCCAAGGCGAAGCTCATCACCAAGGACACCCCGAAGACCACGTTCGCCGACGTCGCCGGCTCGGACGAGGCCGTCGAGGAACTCCACGAGATCAAGGAATTCCTCCAGGAGCCCGCGAAGTTCCAGGCCGTCGGCGCCAAGATCCCCAAGGGCGTCCTGCTCTACGGCCCGCCCGGAACCGGCAAGACGCTCCTCGCGCGCGCCGTCGCCGGCGAGGCCGGGGTCCCCTTCTACTCGATCTCCGGCTCCGACTTCGTCGAGATGTTCGTCGGCGTCGGCGCCTCCCGCGTCCGCGACCTCTTCGAGCAGGCCAAGGCGAACGCCCCGGCGATCGTCTTCGTCGACGAGATCGACGCCGTCGGACGCCACCGCGGCGCCGGCCTCGGCGGCGGCCACGACGAGCGCGAGCAGACGCTCAACCAGCTCCTCGTCGAGATGGACGGCTTCGACGTCAAGGGCGGCGTCATCCTCATCGCCGCCACGAACCGCCCCGACATCCTCGACCCCGCGCTCCTGCGCCCCGGCCGCTTCGACCGGCAGATCGCCGTCGACCGCCCGGACATGCAGGGCCGCCTGGAGATCCTCAAGGTCCACCAGAAGGGCAAGCCGGTCGCCCCGGACGTCGACCTCTCGGCCGTCGCCCGCCGCACCCCCGGCTTCACCGGCGCGGACCTCTCCAACGTCCTCAACGAGGCGGCGCTCCTCACCGCCCGCGGCGACCAGAAGCTGATCGACAACAAGGCGCTGGACGAGGCGATCGACCGCGTGGTCGCGGGCCCGCAGAAGCGGACCCGGATCATGTCGGACAAGGAGAAGAAGATCACCGCGTACCACGAGGGCGGCCACGCCCTCGTCGCGGCGGCCTCGCCGAACGCCGACCCGGTCCACAAGATCACCATCCTGTCCCGCGGCCGCGCCCTGGGCTACACGATGGTCCTGCCGGACGAGGACAAGTACTCCACCACCCGCAACGAGATGCTCGACCAGCTGGCGTACATGCTGGGCGGCCGCGCCGCGGAGGAGCTCGTCTTCCACGACCCGACCACCGGCGCCGCCAACGACATCGAGAAGGCCACCGCCACGGCCCGCGCGATGGTCACCCAGTACGGCATGACCGAGCGGCTCGGCGCCATCAAGTTCGGCGGCGACAACACCGAGCCCTTCCTCGGCCGCGAGATGGCGCACCAGCGCGACTACTCGGAAGAGGTCGCCGCGCTGGTCGACGAAGAGGTCAAGAAGCTCATCGAGACCGCGCACAACGAGGCCTGGGAGATCCTCGTCGAGAACCGCGACGTCCTCGACAACCTGGTCCTCGCGCTCCTCGAGAAGGAGACCCTGGGCAAGGAGGAGATCGCCGAGATCTTCGCCCCCATCGTCAAGCGCCCGGCCCGCCCGGCCTGGACCGGCTCCGCCCGCCGCACCCCGTCCACGCGCCCGCCGGTCCTCTCCCCCAAGGAGCTGGCCCTGACGAACAGCGCCAACGGCACGGCCACCCCCTCGGTCGACACCACCAAGGGCATCGACATCGCCCCCGTCGACACCCCCGAGGACTGACCGCCCCGGCACCCCGGAATGGAAGCCGCGCCCCCACAGGTTCTAGCCTGTGGGGGCGCGGCTCTTTCGCGCGCACATCAGTCAGACGGAACGAGGCACAGGATGACCGACCCGGTGACGCTGGACGGCGAGGGCACGATCGGCGAGTTCGACGAGAAGCGCGCCGAGAACGCCGTACGAGAGCTCCTCATCGCGGTCGGCGAGGACCCGGACCGCGAGGGACTCAAGGAGACGCCGGCGCGCGTTGCGCGGGCGTACAGGGAGCTGTTCTCGGGCCTGTGGATGAAGCCCGAGGATGTCCTCACGACGACGTTCGACCTGGGGCACGACGAAATGGTCCTCGTGAAGGATATCGAACTGGTATCGCAATGCGAGCATCATCTCCTGGCATTCCATGGCGTAGCTCACATTGGTTATATTCCGGCTGAATCGGGCAAAATTACTGGCCTGTCGAAGCTGGCCCGCTTGGTGGATGTCTTTGCCCGGCGTCCGCAGGTGCAGGAGCGTCTCACGACGCAGATCGCCGACTCGCTGATGGAGATCCTTGAGGCGCGCGGCGCGATCGTCGTCATCGAGGCCGAGCACATGTGCATGACGCTGCGCGGAGTGCGCAAGCCGGGTGCGAAGACGACGACCTCGGCGGTACGCGGCCAACTTCGTGACGCTACTACACGTGCTGAGGCTATGTCCCTGATATTGGCCCGCTAGTAGCGGACTGTCCGGCTTGCTCCATAGCGTCCTTGATCAGCGGAGTTCCTCGCTGATCAAGGGGGCGGTATGGGCTACGGACCGACCAGCAAGATGCTGGTCAACCTGGTGGACGGCTGCACGCAGGCCAAGAACGTGGTTCCGGGCAGCGTGATGTGGACGCTGGACGGCGACCGGACGGTGCAGACCGCGGTCGTGGACGTGACGGCGGTGAAGGGGCGGCAGGCCGTCGATGTGGTCACGGACCACATGACCTTCACTGCCGGTCCGGACCTGCTGCTGCTCACACCGGACGGGTGGACGCGTGCGGCGGACGTGGCGGGGACGACGGTCGCCTGGACGCATGCGAAGAAGCTGTGCCGGGAGCGACTGACGATCCGGCCGGGGTACGAGTTCGGCTATTTCGTGGGGGCCACGTGCGCCGACGGTACGGTCGGCAAGAACTACGTGTCGCTGATCGTGAACGAGGAGGACTTCGCCTTCCGGTACGCGACCGCACTGACCGCCTGCATGGGCCTCCCTGCTCGTCTGGAAGCGGTGACCCGGCCCTCCGGCTACCTGAAGCGGGACCTGCCGGGTTTCCGGGTACGGGTGGTGTCCTCGTATCTTTCCGATGCGATGCGGCACTACGTCGGCGGCGACGCCCACCACATGCGGCAGAGTTTTCCGCGAGTGGTACTTAGGGACGCCGCCACCTTCCAGGGCTTCCTCGACGGGTACATCGATGGTGACGGCTGCGATCTCAAGCATGGCTGGGGCCGTGTGATCGTGAGCGCCAACGTTCCCTTCCTGGTCGAGCTGGCGCAGGTCATCGGCGCCCGGTTCACCCCGTCGAAGCGAGGGCTGGCCTCTCGGCTCTACGTGTCGAATCGCTGGGCCGCCCGAGGCACGTACGCCCCAGAGCGCCACCCGCTCGAGCCACCCGAGTCCTCCTGGGTCCAGGTCCACGAGGTCCGCCCCCGCCCCGCGCTCGGCACCAAGCCCTTCACCTTCTACAGCTACCGGCTCGCCCCGCACCCGACCTTCCTGGTGAACGGGCACCTCGCGCGCGAGCCCTGGTAGGGGCGGCTTCAGTTCAGCGTGCTCGCGGCGAGCATCGGCGAGTAGATCACGGCGGCCGCCACGAGCCCGCGACGCCACGCGAAGCCGTGGTGGCGGGGGACGGGGCCCGGGGGGCTGCGGCGGTCGGTGGGGTGGGTGGCGGTGTGGTGGGCGGCGCGCAGGATGGTCTGGGCTCTGCGGTGGGTGATGTTTCCGGTGACGGCGCCGATGACGGAGTCTCCGTAGGAGATCGAGCCGAGGGTGGTTCCGTCGCGTAGGTGGAGGGCCAGGCCGGCGGTGCTGTCGATGCGCGTGACGTCCTGCCATGCGACGGCTGTGCTGATGAGGAAGTGCGTGGTGGAGACGTGGGTGGCCGTGTAGCGGTAGGTGGAGTCCCAGCCGAGGGTCCAGAGGAAGAGGGCCGTGGTCGCCATGGCGAGCCCGACCCCGAATCCGTCGTTCTCGTCGGCGAGGGCGACGAACAGTCCGATGGCGTAGAAGCCGGCTCCGAAGGCCATGCTCGTCCAGGCGAACGTCTTGCGGCGTACGGCTTTCGGGCGCATCCCGAACCACCCTCCCGGCGGCATCCTGCCAGGTTCAGGAGACGGGGGCGTGGCCCTTGCCGTTCTCGTCGTCCTCCGGGAGCTTGCACACCCGTTCCAGGAAGAGGGCGGCGGCGATGACGGCGATGCCGGCGGCGACGGCGAAGGCGGCGTAGATGGCCTGGTCGCGGCGGGCGGGGATGTCGAGGGAGCCGAGGAGGAAGACGCCCGTGCCGCCGTACATGCCGGCGACGAGGGCGGCGACGAGGGCGCTCGCCTGGCCGAAGACCACCGCGCGGGCCGCCATGAGGGGTTCGACGCCCTTGGCGCCGGGGCGGCGCTCGCGCTGGGCCTTGAGGCGGGCGCGGATCGAGAGGGCGGTCGCGGTGAGGACGACGGCGATCACGGCGAGGACGATGGGCGCGGCGAGCGGCACGCTGGGGAGGGTGCCGACGGCGTCCCAGAGCCGGGCGGCACCCCAGGAGAGGATGCCGGCGACCAAGAACAGTCCGGTGAGCACTTTCAGCCGCAGTTGTTTCACCGGATGTCCTTCGTGTCGTCGCGCGGGCGGTCTTGCACGAGCGTAACGACTACTCCGGGAGACGGAGTTCCAGGTCGGGGCGGGGCGTGACGCCTTCGCGGCCGAGGGCGGCGAGGAGGTCGGCGATCGGTCCGTGGCCGGGGAGCTGGGCGTCGGGGTCCACGTCGTGCCAGGGGGCGAGGACGAAGGCGCGCAGGTGGGCGCGGGGGTGCGGGAGGGTGAGGACGGGGTCCTCGGAGACCACGTCCGCGTAGGCGACGATGTCGACGTCGATGGTGCGGGCGCCCCAGCGCTCCTCGCGGACGCGGTGGAAGGCCTCCTCGACGGCGTGGGCCCGCTCCAGGAGGGAGGAGGGCGGCAGGGTCGTCCTCACGAGGGCGACGGCGTTGAGGTACGAGGGCTGGCTGCCGGGGTCGACGCCCCAGGGCGCCGTCTCGTAGACGGGGGAGACGGCCTTGACCCGGAGGCCGGGGGTGTCGCCGAGGGCGTCGACGGCGCCCTGGAGGGTCTCCAGGCGGTTGCCGAGGTTGGCGCCGAGGGCGAGGACGGCCCAGTGGGGGTTGGAGAGGGTGGTGTCGGCGGCGTCGACGGTCGCGACGACGGAGGCCGGCACGGGCTGGACGGTGGGGTCGCTCTGCGTCGGTTTCATCGTCGGCTCCGGGTGATCGTGATGGTCACGTCGTCGAAGGGCACGGTGATGGGCGCGTCCGGCTTGTGGACGACGACTTCCACCTCTTGTACCCCGGCGTGGCTGAGGCACTGCTGGGCGATGCGCTCGGCGAGGGTTTCGATGAGGTCGACGGGCTCGCCCTGGACGACGTCGACGACCTCTTCGGCGACGATGCCGTAGTGCACGGTCTTCGCCAGGTCGTCGTCGGCCGCCGCAGGGCGGGTGTCCAGGCCGAGGACCAGGTCCACGATGAAGGTCTGGCCCTCCTCGCGCTCCTTGGGGAAGACGCCGTGATGGCCTCGGGCCTTGAGGCCGCGCAGCGCGACACGATCCACGCGAATCACTCCTGCTGTCGTAGTTCGGGTGGTCACGCAGCCGGGTGCGGACGGCCGGGTGTCCACTTCGAATCTACCTGCGGGGACCGACAGCGCTTGCCCTTGGGGGGCCGGGGGCGCGTCAGGCGGGTGGATTCGAAGCCTCGGGGCCGTCTTCCGGACCGCCCGTCTCCTCGGTGTCGCCCAGGACGGGGGAGGCGTGGTGGGACCAGATCCGCCAGCCTCCGGGTGTGCGGCGGAACACATTGGTGGCGACGACGAGCTGGCCGACGAGGGGGCCGAGTTCGGCGCCGTCCTCGGCGGGGCCGCCGCTGAGGATGTTCTCGGTGCAGGTGACGAGGGCGGTGTCGCCGGCGAGGGAGATCCGCAGGTCGGTGAGGAAGAACTGGATGTAGTCGGTGTTCGCCATGATCAGGGCGTACGAGCGGAGCACCTCGCCGCGGCCGGTGAGGACGGGCCAGCCGGGGTGGACGCAGGTGATGGGGGTGGCTCCGTCGTCGAGCCAGAGGGCGGAGAGGCGTTCGAAGTCGCCGGTCTCCATGGCCTCGTAGAAGGTGGTGTTGGCGGCTTCGACGGCCGCCTCGTCGGTGGCGCGGTCCGCGCGGCTCACGCGGCGCCCTCGACGGCCCTGGCGACGCGTACGGCGTCGGCGGTGGCCCGTACCTCGTGGACGCGGACGGCCCACGCGCCCGCGTGGGCGGCGAGGGCGGAGACGGCGGCGGTGGCGGCGTCGCGCTCGCGGGCGGGTGGCGGGGCGGCGCCCTCGCGGGTGAGGACGTGGCCGAGGAACCGCTTGCGGGAGGCGGCGACGAGGAGGGGGCGGCCGAGGGCGCGGAGCTCGGGGAGGTGGGCGACGAGGGCCAGGTCGTGGGGGG
Source organism: Streptomyces sp. NPDC021012 (assembly GCF_044333355.1). NCBI lineage: Bacteria > Bacillati > Actinomycetota > Actinomycetes > Kitasatosporales > Streptomycetaceae > Streptomyces > Streptomyces sp. NPDC021012. Next base: position 58,289 of record NZ_JBIRQU010000019.1, on the reverse strand, counting down.
CGAGCTTGGCGAAGCCGAGGCCGGGGTCGATGACGATCCGCTCGGGGGCGATGCCGCCGTCGATGACGGCTTCCATGCGGGTGCGGAGTTCGGTGAGGACCTCGCCGACGACGTCGTCGTAGACGGCGAGGCTGTTCATGTCGGCGCTGAAGCCGCGCCAGTGCATGACGACGAAGGGGACTTCGGCGGCGGCGACGGCGGGGACCATGCCGGGGTCGGCGAGGCCGCCGCTGACGTCGTTGACGAGGACGGCGCCGGCTTCGACGGCGCGGGCGGCGACGGTGGCGCGCATGGTGTCGACGGAGACGGTGACGCCTTCGGCGGCGAGGCCGCGGACGACGGGGATGACGCGGCGGAGCTCTTCGTCCTCGTCGACGCGGGTGGCGCCGGGGCGGGTGGACTCGCCGCCGACGTCGACGAGGTCGGCGCCCTCGGCGACCAGGTCGAGGCCGTGTTTGACGGCGGCCGTGGTGTCGAACCAGCGGCCGCCGTCGGAGAAGGAGTCGGGGGTCACGTTGACCACGCCCATGACCGCGCAGCGGTCCCACTCCGGCAGGCCGAGCGCCGTGCCCCGGTCGATCGTCGTACTCATGTGTCCAGCGTAGGGCCCAGGGGCGATATCAGGCCGCGCGGACCTCTCGGTCGGGCGTCTGGGCGGGGATGACGTGGGCGCAGGGGCGGGGGGCGCGGGCGGGGCGCCTGCGGGTGAAGGGGAGGGGCAGGGAGAAGTTCACGAAGCCTTCGGCCTGCATGGCGGCGAAGCCGATGCGGGGGAGGTCGCCGCTTTTGCGGTAGACGACGAAGCGGGGTTCCCAGCGTGGCTGGAACTTGGCGTTGAACTTGTAGAGGGACTCGATTTGGAACCAGCGGGAGAGGAAGACGAGGAGTCCGCGCCAGAGGCGCAGGACGGGGCCGGCGCCGATCTTCTCGCCGCGGGCGAGGGCGGCGCGGAACATGGCGAAGTTGAGGGACACGCGCGTGATGCCGAGGGCGGGGGAGGCCTGGAGGGCGGCGACGATGAGGAGCTCGTTCATGCCGGGGTCGGCGGAGCGGTCGCGGCGCATGAGTTCGAGGGACATGCCGTCGGGGCCCCAGGGCACGAAGTGGATGATCGCCTTGAGGTCGCCGTAGGGGGAGTCCGCGGAGGAGCCGGTCCCGTCGGTGTCGTCCGTCTTGTGGGCGGTCGCTATCACGGCGTCGCCGTCGCCGGGGGCGCCGATGCGGCCGAGGGCCATGGAGAAGCCGCGTTCGGTGTCGGTGCCGCGCCAGTCGGCGGCGGCGCGGCGGACGCGTTCGAGTTCCTCGTCGTCGAGGTCACGGACGCGGCGGACCTGGGTGGTGTAGCCGTTGCGTTCGATGCGCTTGACCATCTGTCGGACGTTGCGCATGGCCCGTCCGGAGAGGGAGAAATCCGCGACGTCGACCACCGCCTCGTCGCCGAGTTCGAGGGCGTCGAGGCCGGTCTCGCGGGTCCAGACCTGGCCGCCGGTCTCGGAGCAGCCCATGACGGCGGGGGTCCAGGAGTGGGCCTTGGCCTCGTCCATGAAGCGTTCGATGGCGCCGGGCCAGGCCTCGACGTCGCCGATGGGGTCGCCGCTGGCGAGCATGACGCCGGAGACGACGCGGTAGCAGACGGCGGCCTTGCCGCTGGGGGAGAAGACGACGCCCTTGTCGCGGCGGAGCGCGAAGTGGCCGAGGGAGTCGCGGCCGCCGTGCTGGGCGAGGAGGGCGCGGAGCCGGGTCTCGTCGTCGTCGGTGAGGCGGGCGGCGGGGTGCTCGGGGCGGAAGGCGAGGTAGATGGTGGTGAGGGCGGTGAGCATCCCGAGGGCGCCGAGGGAGTAGCCGACGGTCCAGTCGGTGCCCTTGGTGTAGGAGACGGGGCCTTCGACGCCGATGAGTCCGTACAGGACGTGTTCGAGGCGGTCGGTGAGGCTGGGGTCGCCGATGACGCGGCGGGGGTGGACGCTGACGATGACGAGGCCGAGGGCGATGGATCCGGCGCCCATGACGACGAAGTTGGCGAGGGCCCGCCAGCGGCTGCTCGGGTCGGGGAGGGCGGCGAACTCACCCCGGTGGCGTACGAGGAGGGTGAGGAGTACGAGGGAGAGGAGGGCTCCGAGGACGGAGTGGCGCCAGACGAACTGGGAGGCGGCGCCGAGGGGGAGGAGGACGACGGCGGCGCGCCAGGCGCGGCGCTTGTTCCGCTTGAGGCCGTGGGCGAGGAGCAGGAGGAGGACGCCGGCGCTCAGGGAGACGGCGGCGGAGAGGGGCGCGAGGGTGCCGAAGGTGCCGGGGAGGACTTCGGCGATGGTGTGCATGCGGCTGGCGCGGAAGCGGGGGAAGACCCCGGCGGCGATGTCGATGAGGCCGACGAGGGTGCATGCCGTGCCGACGAGGGCGGGGACCTTCTCGGGGCGGGGGCCGCGGAGAATCCGCCGCACCTGAACCGGAACCAATCCGGATTTGTCCCCATCTAGCGTGACAGACATGGCTTCCCGTACTTCCCGTGGTCCTGCGCAGGGTCCTTGACTCCGGTCGGGCCCTGCGGCGCGTCGGCGGGCCGTCCCGGCTGGTGCGCCTTCTATGACGAAGGTGTACGGGGTCGGGTTCATTCGTTCTCAGGAAAATCTCGGAAAGAAAGGCACGGTCGTCTCATGGGTCTCACCAGTGACAAAGTCCTCGTGTCGGCCGTGGTGCTGGCCGTGGTGCTGTTCCTGGTCACGGTCTGGCTGTGGCCGAGGCTCGCGCGGCGCGGCTGGCTCCCGGTCACGGGTCGGGTGGGGATGCTGCTCGTGACCCAGGTGGCGCTGTTCGCGGCGGTGGGCCTGGGGGCGAACCGGTCGTTCCTCTTCTACGGCTCCTGGGCGGACCTGTTCGGGCAGGAGCAGGAGCTGGGGGTGGTCGTCGACCACGGTGCCGGTTCGAAGGACGTGCGGGTGCTGGGGACGCAGGCGCTCGACGTGCCGGGCGGCGGCCGTCCGTCGGTCGGGGGGCAGGTCCAGAAGGTCCTGGTGGAGGGGGAGCGGTCGAAGATCGCCTCGCAGGCCTATGTGTATCTGCCGCCGGAGTACTTCCAGGCGCAGTACGCGAAGCGGAAGTTCCCGGCCGCGGTGGTGCTCACGGGGTATCCGGGCACGGCCGAGAACCTGCTCAAGGCGCTGGACTACCCGAGGAAGGCGTACGCCCAGGCGAAGGCGGGGCGGATGCAGCCGATGATCCTGGTGATGATGCGTCCGACGGTGGCGCCGCCGCGGGACACCGAGTGCGTGGACGTCCCGGGGGGCCCGAAGACGGAGACCTTCTTCGCCGAGGACCTGCCGAAGGCGGTCTCGGGGCTGTACCGGGTGGGGACGAGGGCGCGGAACTGGGGGTTCATGGGGAACTCGACGGGCGGTTACTGCGCGCTGAAGATCGCCCTCCACCATCCGGACCGGTTCGCGGCGGGGGTGGGCCTCTCCGCGTACTACAAGGCGGCGGAGGACGTCACGACCGGGGACCTGTTCCACGGGGACGAGGCCCTGCGCAGGCGGGGCGACCTGCTGTGGAGCCTGGACCACGGGCCGGTGGGAAGCACGTCGTTCCTGGTGACGACGTCGAAGAAGGGCGAGGGCAACCTGAAGTCGACGCGGGAGTTCATCCGGAAGGTGAAGAGCCCGGCGCAGGTCTCGTCGATCGTCCTCGACAGCGGCGGCCACAACTTCAACACGTGGAACCGGGAGATCGCGCCGGGTCTGGTCTGGATGGGTGAGCGGCTCAGCGCGAGCTGACCTCAGTCGGCCGAGGCGCGGCGCAGGGCGCGGTGGACGCCGGCCGGGGTGAGGACGCCGAGCGGCCGGCCGTCCTCGCCGGTGACGGCGAGGCGGCCGGTGTCGTGCTGGAGGAGCACGGCGAGGGCCTCCTTGAGGGAGGTCCCGACGGGGACATGGGCAGGGGCGCCGTCCGCGCCTTCGTGGGGACCGGGCAGGGGGTCGAGGTCGGCCTCGGTGACGGGGGTGACCGCGAGCCGCTTGAGGCCCCGGTCGCTGCCGACGAAGTCCGCGACGTACGGGGTGGCGGGGGAGCCGAGGACGGTGGCGGGCGTGTCGAACTGTTCGATGCGGCCCTGTCCGTAGACGGCCATGCGGTCGCCCATGCGGACGGCCTCCTCGATGTCGTGGGTGACGAGGAGGACGGTCTTGCGGACGGTGGCCTGGAGCGCGAGGAACTCGTTCTGGAGGCGCTCGCGGACGACCGGGTCGACGGCGCCGAAGGGCTCGTCCATGAGGAGGACGGGCGGGTCGGCGGCCAGCGCGCGGGCGACGCCGACGCGCTGGCGCTGGCCGCCGGAGAGCTGGGCGGGGTAGCGGGGGCCGTACACGGCCGGGTCGAGGCCGACGAGGTCGAGGAGTTCGGCGGCACGCGCGCGTGCGGCGGCCTTCTTCCAGCCGAGGAGGGCGGGGACGGTCGCGGTGTTGTCGAGGACCGTGCGGTGGGGGAAGAGCCCGACCTGCTGGATGACGTATCCGATCTTGCGGCGCAGGGCGACCGGGTCGGCGCCCGCGATGTCCTGCCCGTCGACGAGGACGCGGCCCGAGGTCGGCTCGACGAGCCGGTTCACCATCATCATCGTGGTCGTCTTGCCGCAGCCGGACGGGCCGACCAGGGTCACGAGTTCGCCCTCGGCGACCTCGAAGGAGAGGTCGTCGACGGCCGTGGTGCCGTCGTCGTACCGCTTGGTCACGTGCTCGAACCGGATCATGGTTCCCCATTCTGTCCCCTGGACACCGGGGGCGTGTGAAGGGCGTGTTGCCGCATTGTGGCGGGTCCCGGCGATTGTCGGTGGCGGGGGTTAGGGTCGTCACACAAGCGTTCGGGAGGGTGGACGACCGGGGGGAGGGACGATGACCGCGCCGAACTGTCTGGTCACGAACGACTGGATCTGCGGTGAGTACCTGCGCACGCGCGGCGGGGAGTTGACGGACGCGCTGCTCCAGCATGTGGGAATCACCGTCGTGTCGGTGCTGATCGCGCTGGCCGTCGCGGTGCCCCTCGCGCTGCTCGTCCGCGCGAGGCCCCGGTTCGCCGGACCGGTCCTCGGCCTGACCACCCTGCTCTACACGGTGCCGTCGCTCGCGATGTTCTCGCTGCTGCTGCCCCTCTTCGGGCTCTCGGCGGCGCTCGTCGTGACCGGCCTCGTGCTGTACGCGCTGACGATCCTCGTGCGGAACACCCTGGCGGGGCTCGCCGCCGTGCCGGCCGAGACGCGGGAGGCCGCCCGGGGCATGGGGTACGGCTCGCTGCGGCTGCTCTGGCAGGTCGAACTCCCGCTGGCGCTGCCGGTCCTGATGGCGGGTGTGCGGATGGCGACGGTCTCCACGATCGCGCTGACGACGGTCGGTTCGGTCGTCGGCCGCGGGGGCCTGGGCAACCTCATCGAGGACGCGCTGCCGACCTTCTTCAAGGCGCAGATGCTCGCGGCCTCGGTGCTGTGCGTGCTGCTGGCCGTCACCGCCGACCTGCTGCTCCTGGGACTCCAGCGGCTCCTCACGCCGTGGACCCGGATACGGACCGCGCCGGGAGGCAGGTGAGATGGGCATCGTGACGGACGCCTGGGGCTGGCTCGCCACCGGCGCGCACTGGACGGGCGAGGACGGCATCGGGCAGCGGCTCGCCGAGCACGTGTACGTGAGCGGGGCGGCGCTCCTGATCGCCTCGGCGCTCGCGCTTCCCCTCGGCCTGTGGCTCGGCCACCTCGGCCGGGGCGGGGCGCTCGCGGTGAACGTGTCGAACGTGGGGCGGGCGATCCCCGTCTTCGCGGTGCTCGCCCTGTTCATGGTGTCGCCCCTGCGGAACGCCGGCTATGTGCCCACCGTGGTGGCCCTGGTGCTGTTCGCGATCCCCCCGCTCCTCACCAACGCGTACGTGGGGGTGCGGGAGGTGGACCGGGCCGCGGTGCGGGCCGCGCGCGGCATGGGGATGACGGGCGGCCAGCTCTTCCTGAGGGTCGAACTCCCGCTGGCCCGGCCGGTGGTGATGACCGGGATCCGCTCGGCCGCGGTGCAGGTGGTCGCCACGGCGACGGTCGCCGCGATGGTCGGGCAGGGCGGCCTGGGCCGGATCATCACGGCTGGTTTCGCCACGTACGACACCGCGCAGGTGGTCGCGGGCGCCGTGCTCGTGGCGCTGCTCGCCCTGCTGGTGGAGGGCGTCCTGGTGGCCGCGGACCGGCTCGTCGGCCGGCGGCCTTTCGACTGACGGCCTTTCGGTCGACGGCCTTTCGGTCGACGGCCTTCCGACCGACGCAGAAGACTTGTTGAACGCTGACTGGAATGGGTGATCTCGTGAACAGGGTCTCGCGCATCGCGGGCGCGCTGCTGGGTACGGCGGCGCTGACCGCCGCCCTCGCCGCGTGCGGCGGCGACAGCCTGGAGGAAGGCAAGAAGAAGGAGTCCGGGAGCTCCGGCGGCGGGGAGAAGGGCTCGCTGGTGGTCGGCGCGGCCGCCTTCACCGAGGCCAAGGTCCTCGCCGAGCTGTACGCGCAGTCGCTGCGGGCCGCCGGATACTCGGTGTCCATCACCACCGTGAAGAATCGCGAACTGTACGAACCCTCGCTGGAGAAGGGCGAGATCGACGTCGTCCCGGAATACGCGGCGACGATCGCGGAATTCCTCAACGCGAAGGTGAACGGCCCGAAGGCGCCCGAGGACAAGCCGGTCGCCACGGGCGACGTGACGGCCACGGTCGACGCGCTGCGGAAGCTCGCCGAACCGCGCGGTCTGAAGGTCCTCGCGGCCGGAGAGGCCGTCGATCAGAACGCCTTCGCGGTGACGAAGGAATTCGCCGCGAAGAACAAGCTGACGACCCTTTCCGATCTCGGCGGCGCCAAGCTGAAGGTGAAGATCGCGGCCGGGGACGAATGCGCCGTGCGCCCCTTCTGCGCGCCCGGTCTGAAGAAGACGTACGGGATCGACGTGACCGGGATCGACCCCAAGGGCGTCGGTACGCCGCAGGCCAAGCAGGCGGTGAAGGACGGCGTCGACCAGCTGGTCCTGACGACCACCACGGACGCCACGATCGACGGTTACGGCCTCGTCTTCCTCACCGATGACAAGCACCTGCAGAACGCGGACAACGTGCTGCCCGTGGTGAACGCCAAGGACGCCGGCTCTCCGGAGATAGCCGCCGCCCTCGACAAGATCACCAAGGTGCTGACCACGGCGGATCTCGCCGAACTCAACCGCAAGGTGGACGCCGAGCGGGCGAAGCCGGCGGACGTCGCCAAGGAGTATCTGGAGACGAAGGGGCTGCTCAAGAAGTAGGCGGCGGGGGAGGGGAGTCGGCCCGAAACGGAACCGGAACCATTCCTCCCCACTTCCGCTGGCGAGAAGTGGCCAAGAGATTGCCGGGCCGACGCCCCACATGGCGCCTACGCACGGTAAATTTCAGGCCATGCCACGTGGACGCCACCGCCATTCCCCGCCTCTGCACAAACTGCTGCCGCCCTCCGCGGTCGCCGGCGCCGCGGTCGTCTGCGCCGCGGCGGCCTGGCTGCCCGGCGACCCGGTGATCGCGCGGCTGCTCGCGGCCGCGGCGGCCGCTGCCGCCGTCACCGGCGCCGTCCTCATGCGCAGTTGGGACCGGAGCGCCGGTCTGAAGGTCGCCGAGCTCGACCGGGCGCGCGCCGCCGAGGTGTGGAAGGCCGAGGAGCGGACCGCCGAGCTGGAGGCCGACCTGGAGGAGGCCCGCGCGCTGCGCTCCCGGCTCGACGCCAAGCTCCGCGCCAAGCGCGTGGAGCTCGCCGGACTGCGCGGCGAGCACGCCGACCTGCTCCGCCGGTACGCCACCGCCGAGACCGAGCGCGCCAGCGCCCTGGAGGGCCGCCGCGTCCTCGCCCTGGAGACCGGCACCGCCGGGGCCAAGGCGCTGCCGGCCGCGGGCTCCGCGCCCACCCCGGAGGCCTTCCGCCGCGCCGCCCAGGCCCTGCGCGACCTCCCGCGCAACGCCGCCGCCCAGCAGGCCCGCCGGACCGCCGAGGCGGCCCGCGCCCGCGACCTCGCCGAGCGCGCCCGGGAGACGGAGGAGCCGCAGGGGAAGCACGCGGCGGCCGCCGGAACCGAGCAGCACACCCGTACGGCCGCCTCCACCGCCCTGTCGGCCGTTCCCGTCGCGGCCGCGATCGTGCCGTACGCGGCCCGCAGGCCCGCCCCGCGCCCCGAGGGCAACTTCGACTTCTTCGGCACGCAGAACACGCAGAAGGCGGCCGCCGCCATCGAGGCCGTCCAGAACACCGACCTCGCCGACGTCGTGGGCGAGGAGGTCCTGTCCTCCGAGCCGCTCACGCCGCTGCCGTCCCGCGCGATCGGCCAGGTCATCGACCTCACGGCCCACGACGAGACGGAGCAGCTGGACGTGGCGGAACTCCGCGGCGCGGTCAGCTCGTGACGCCGGGCCCCGCACCCGCGCGGGCGCGGGGCGGGGTCACTTGTCGATGTCGCCGACGACGAAGAACAGCGAGCCCAGGATCGCCACCATGTCGGCGACCAGCGTCCCCGGCAGCAGTTCCACCAGCGCCTGGATGTTGTTGAACGAGGCCGAGCGCAGCTTGAGCCGGTACGGGGTCTTCTCGCCCTTGGACACGAGGTAGTAGCCGTTGACGCCGAGCGGGTTCTCGGTCCAGGCGTACGTGTGGCCCTCCGGCGCCTTGAGGACCTTCGGCAGCCGCTGGTTGATCGGGCCGGGCGGCAGCTCGGCCATCCGGTCCAGGCAGGCGTCCGCCAGGTCCAGGGAGTTGTGCGTCTGGTCGAGCAGGCACTCGAAGCGGGCGAGGCAGTCGCCCTCCTGCCGGACGGCGACCTTCAGGGTGTCCTGGAGCTCCCCGTACGCGAGGTACGGCTCGTCGCGGCGCAGGTCGAAGTCGACGCCCGAGGCGCGGGCGATGGGCCCGGACACCCCGTACGCGTGGACGGCCTCCGGGGCGAGGACGCCGACCCCGCGCGTACGGCCCCGGAAGATCTCGTTGCCGAGGACCAGCCGGTCGTAGACGTCCATCCGCGACCGCACGTCCGCGACGGCCTGCCGCGCCCGCCCCAGCCAGCCGGCCGGCAGGTCCTCCTTGAGGCCGCCGACCCGGTTGAACATGTAGTGCATCCGGCCGCCGGAGACCTCCTCCATCACCGCCTGGAGCTCCTCGCGCTCCCGGAAGGCGTGGAAGACGGGGGTGATGCCACCCAGTTCGAGCGGGTACGAGCCGAGGAACATCAGGTGGTTGAGGACCCGGTTCAGCTCGGCGAGGAGCGTCCGCGTCCACACTGCCCGCTCCGGGACCTCCATGCCGAGCATCCGCTCGACGGCCATGACCACGCCGAGCTCGTTGGAGAAGGCGGACAGCCAGTCGTGGCGGTTGGCCAGCATGATGATCTGCCGGTAGTCCCGCGCCTCGAAGAGCTTCTCGGCGCCCCGGTGCATGTAGCCGATCACCGGCTCGGCATGCCGGACGACCTCGCCGTCGAGCACGAGCCGGAGCCGGAGCACGCCGTGGGTCGAGGGGTGCTGCGGCCCGATGTTCAGCACCATGTCGGTGCTCTCCGCCGCGCCGCCGATTCCGACCGTCGTCTCCGTCATGCGGTCAGTATCCCCTGCCGCCCCGGGCCCCCGGGACCCGGTGGATCAGCCACAGGAAGTCGCCGAGACCACCGCGCGCGGTGAGCTCCGCCGCCTCTCCGGCGGAGGCGAGCGCCCGGACGTAACCGGCGGGGTCGGCGGAGGCGAGCGAGAGCGCCGGCCGCTCCCCGCTCACCCCGAGCCGTCGCAGGGCCTCCCGCTGCGTGACGATCTCGGCCACGGGAAGCCCGCCGAAGGGGCCGCCGCCCGTACGGCCCGCGTCCGGGTGGCTGTCCGGACCCGGGCCGCCACCCGTGAGGCCCGGGCTTCCGCTTCCGTACGCGCCCGCGTGGTCGTCCGTACCGTCCCCGTCCCCCGCCGGGAGATCCGCCGGGAGGCCCGCGCACGCGTCCATCGCCACGTGGGACGTCAGGTCGCGGTCGCCGTCCGGGACCGGGGGGACCTCGCGGCCCGCGCGGAAGCCGGTGAGGGTGCCGAAGGGGGGCCGGGAGTCCCGGAGGTGCGCGTAGTCCACGGCCACCGCGCGGCCCGCCGCGAGGGAGCCGACCGCCGCCGCCCAGGCCTCGTCGCGGGGCCGCCCGATCTCGGCCCGCGCGCCCGGCTCCCGCAGCGGCCACCAGCGGGCCAGCCAGTCGGCGTCCGGGCCGGTGACGGGGGCGCCGAGCCGTTCGGTGCCGTCCGGGGCGACCTCCACGTACCGGACGGTGCCCGCCGCGTCCGCCTCGGCGACGTCCACCGGCACGTTGTCGAGCCACTCGTTCGCGAAGAGCAGCCCGCGCACGCCCCGCGGCACCCGGTCCGTCCACTCCACCCGCGGGTCGAGCCCGTCCGGGCGGGCGGCGCGCTCGACGGCGTACGCCCGCACGGAGAGCGAGGACCCGACGGCCGCGAGCACACCGGTGAGCAGCTCGCCGCGCCCCGCGCCCACGTCCACCAGGTCGACCTCGGCCGTCCCCAGCTCCTCCGCGACCTCGCCGAGCAGCCGGGCCACGGCCGCCGCGAAGAGCGGGGAGGCGTGCACCGAGGTGCGGAAGTGCCCCGCGGGGCCCTCGGGGCGCAGATAGAAGCCCCCCGGGCCGTACAGCGCCCGCTCCGTGGCCTCCCGCCACCCCTGCCACTGACACGTCTCATCCGTCACGTGCCCCAGTCTCCACCTCGGGGAGTACGGGTCCCGCGCCAAGGATCGACCCCACGGTTGATCCGGGCACCCGTCGCCCTTCCCTACTCTGGGTGACGTGCAGCGCCTCTACGACTTCATCCGCAGACACCCGACGGGCGTCGACGTCTTCTGGGCCGTCGTCCTCCTCGGGTTCTCCCTGCTGTGGGTGGGGACGACCCACCCGACGGTGGACCAGCCCGTCGCGTACGGTCTGGTCGCCGCGCTGTTCTCCCTGGTCGTGGCCCTGCGCCGGCGTGCCCCGGAGAAGATGCTGCTGCTCGCGGTCGCGCTGGGCCTCGTCCAGCTGGCGCTCGGCCTGGTGCCGTTCATGGCGGACTTCGCCATGCTCGTGATCATCTTCACCGTCGCCGCGCACGACGGCCCCCGCTGGGCCTCCCGGCTCGCGCTCGTCGGCGGACTCGGCGCCTCCACGCTCTCCCAGATCAGATGGCCCATGGAGGCCCCGGGATCGGACGCGGCCAAGATCTTCTTCACGATCATCATGACCGTGCCGTTCGCCCTCGCCTGGGTCCTCGGCGACTCGCTCCGCACCCGCCGCGCCTACTTCGCGCAGCTGGAGGAGCGGGCCTCCCGCCTGGAGCAGGAGCGCGAGGCGCAGGCGAAGGTCGCGGTCGCCGCCGAGCGGGCCCGGATCGCCCGCGAGCTGCACGACGTCGTCGCGCACAACGTGTCGGTGATGGTGGTCCAGGCCGACGGCGCCGCCTACGTCATGGACTCCTCCCCGGAGACCGCCAAGCAGGCCCTGGAGACGATCTCCACGACGGGCCGGCAGGCCCTCGCCGAGATGCGCAGACTCCTCGGGATCCTGCGGACCGGCGAGCACCAGGAGGCCGGGGAGTACGTGCCGCAGCCCGACGTGCGGCAGATCGAGGACCTCGTCGAGCAGGTCCGGGGCGCCGGCCTCACCGTCGACTTCGCGATCGAGGGGAGCCCCCGCCCGCTGCCCAGCGGCGTCGAGCTCACCGCGTACCGGATCGTGCAGGAGGCCCTGACCAACACGCGCAAGCACGGCGGTCCGGACGTCGGCGCCAGCGTGCGGCTCGTCTACTTCGACGACGGTCTGGGCCTGCTCGTCGAGGACGACGGCCGGGGCGCCCCGCAGGAGATGTACGAGGACGGCGGCGCCGACGGGCGCGGCCATGGTCTGATCGGCATGCGCGAGCGGGTCGGCATGGTCGGCGGCACCCTGGACGCGGGCCCGCGTCCAGGCGGCGGCTTCCGGATCAGCGCCCTGCTCCCCCTCAAGCCCGCCCACTGACGACCCCTAAGGAACTGACCTGATGTCCATCCGCGTGATGCTCGTCGACGACCAGGTGCTGCTGCGGACCGGTTTCCGCATGGTGCTCGCCGCCCAGCCGGACATGGAGGTCGTGGCGGAGGCGGGCGACGGGGTCGAGGCCCTGGAGGTGCTGCGCTCCACGGCGGTCGACGTCGTCCTGATGGACGTGCGCATGCCGAAGCTGGACGGGGTGGAGACGACCCGGCGGATCTGCTCGGAGCCGGGGGCCCCGAAGGTGCTGATCCTGACGACCTTCGACCTCGACGAGTACGCGTTCTCGGGACTGAAGGCGGGCGCGAGCGGCTTCATGCTCAAGGACGTGCCGCCGGCGGAGCTCCTCGGCGCGATCCGCTCGGTCCACAGCGGCGACGCGGTGGTGGCGCCCTCGACCACGCGCCGGCTCCTGGACCGCTTCTCGCCGATGCTGCCGTCCTCGGGCAAGGAGCCCGAGCACAAGGAGCTGGGGCGGCTGACGGACCGGGAGCGCGAGGTGATGATGCTGGTCGCGCAGGGCCTGTCGAACGGCGAGATCGCCGCCCGGCTGGTCCTCTCCGAGGCGACGGTGAAGACGCACGTGGGCCGCATCCTCACCAAGCTGGGTCTGCGCGACCGGGTCCAGGTCGTGGTCCTGGCGTACGAGACGGGCCTGGTCCGGGCGGGCGGCGGCGCGGTCTGACCCGCCCCCAGCGGTCCGACCCGCCCCCCAGCGGTCTGACCCGCCCCCTACCGGAGCACCGACTCCAAGAAGTCGCTGCCGAGCCGGGCGACGACGGAGAAGTCGAGCTGGTGGAGCACGTACCGGCCGCGGCGCTGGGTGGTGGTCAGCCCGGCCTTCTTGAGGACCGCGAGGTGCCGGGAGACCTCGGGGGCGGTGATGCCGTACGCGTCGGCCAGCTCGCTCGTCGAGTACGGGCCGCGCGCCAGGTTGCGGCACAGCCGCATCCGCATCGGGTGGGCGAGGGCCTCCAGGCGCAGCTTGACCGCCTCGACGGACTCGGTGCCGCCGACCTCGCGGGCCGCGGCCGGGTACTGGATGACCGGCTGCCAGCCGGGCGCGCTGATGGCGAAGAGGTGCGGCCAGCCGAACGCGGTCGGCACGAGCGTCACGGCCGAGCCGTGGGCCTCCGTCCGGCCGTGGACGAGCTTGTCGACGACGATCCGGGAGCCGCGCCCGTCCTCCTCCAGGCTCAGCGCGGGGGAGGCGGCCGTGAGCGCCTCGGCCAGGCCCTTGCGGCGCAGCAGCTCCGTCTTGTGGCGGGCGTCGGCGGCGAGCTGGACCCGGACGCGGCGCCAGGTGTCGGCGAAGAAGGCCTCGTCGCAGTCCTCCAGGAGCCGGCGGATCCAGGCACGGGTGCCGACGGGATCGGCCAGCATCCGCTCCACGAACGCGGACTGGCGCGGTCCGCGCGCGGCGGCCAGGTCGAGGGCGCGGCGGCGGCTGTCGGCGTCGACCAGCGGGGACGGGATGCCCTCGGAGTAGCGGCTGCTGCACGAGATCTCCAGGGCCGCGCCGACGAACGACTCGTCGTCCATGCGGTCGAGGTCGTCCAGTTCCTCGGCGAGGGTCTCGCGCGGCTGGGCGGGCAGCAGGAAGTCGGAGCGGGTGGACCGCCACATGAAGTCGGCCTCGTGCAGCCGGTCCGCCAGCTCCGGCTTCAGCGCGGCGGAGGTGGCGGTCGTCCAGGCGTGCAGCCGCGCGTGGTGGCCGGGCTCGGCGAGGGCGTGCAGGGCGTTGCCCAGCTCGGCCAGCGGAGAGGGGCAGAAGGTGATCCGCTCGTGCGGCAGTCCGGTGATGTCGATGGTCACGCTCACCCGCCCATGGTGAGGGGTCGGACGGGGGAGCCGTCTCCCCGTTTGACGGGGGTCGTCAATCGGCGGGCCCCGGATTGACGACCCCCGTCAAACCGCGGGCCGGACCGCGGCGGAGCGGCGCACGGTGAGGACATGAACGCACTGCACCAGTACGTCTTCGACGCCCACCGCGCCGCCCGGCTCGGCGAACCGATGCCGCCGGAGCCCGGCACCCACGAGCTCGCCCTGCTGCGGGCCCTCCGCGACCGCCGCCGCTTCGCACGGGTGGTGGCGGGCCGCCCGGCGCGCGGCGCCGTCCGCGCGACCCTGCTCCGATGGCTGCGCCCCGCGCGCTGAGGCCCGGCAGAGCGCGCGCCTGCCGGCCGAGGCCCGGCCCGTCACCCCTCGACGCGCGCCAGGAAGTCCCGTACGGCCTCCTTCACGTCCTTCGCCGTCCACTCCAGGCCCGGTTCCGTCACCGTCACCTCCGTCATCGCCACCCCCGGCGGGCCGCCCGCGGCCGGGGGGAACCAGCGGCGGAAGAAGGCCGCGCCGGTGTCCTCCGTCTGGGCGAAGGCCGCTGCCGTCAGGGTCTCGGGGTCGTACGGCAGCCAGACCTGGAACTGGTGGGTGTGCGGGGTCTCCGGGTGGACCCGGGACCAGCCGGTGCCCGCCTCCGCGAAGGCCTCCCGGATCGCGGCGGCCACCACGCGCGCATGCGCCACGTACGAGGGCAGCCGGGGCAGTTCGACGTCCAGGCCCCGGAGCGCGGAGAGCGCCGCCGGGTACTGCTGGAAGACCATTCCGCCGTACCGGTGGCGCCAGACCCTGGCCTCCTCCATGACGTCCTCGGGGCCGGCGAGCGCGGCCCCGGACAGGCCGCCGAGGGACTTGTAGAACGAGACGTACACGCTGTCGGCGAGCCCCGTGATCTCCGGGAGCCCGCGGCCGAAGTGCGTGGTGGTCTCCCACAGCCGGGCCCCGTCGAAGTGGACCACCGCGTCCCGCTCCCGGGCCGCCTCCACCATCTCCGTCAGCTCCTCCCAGGAGGGCAGCACGAAGCCGGCGTCCCGCAGGGGCAGCTCCAGCATCAGCGTCCCGAAGGGCTCCGGGTGGTCCCGCACCTCCTCGGCGGTCGGCAGCCGGGGCGCGCCGGTCGGGTGGACCGTACGGAGCCGGGAGACGACCCCGAACGCCCCGCCCTCGTGGACCTCGGGGTGGGCGAGCGGGTGGAGGGCGACGACGGGGCTGCCGGTGCGCCCGGCCCAGCAGCGCAGCGCCACCTGCTGGGCCATGGTGCCGGTCGGGAAGAAGACGGCGGCGGGGAGCCCGAGCTCCTCGGCGACGCGCCGCTCCAGCTCCTCCACGAGCCCGTTCCCGTACGTGTCGGGCATGGCGTCCGCGTGGCCGGCGGCCTCCGCCCAGGCGGCCAGTTCGCGCAGGCGCGACCCGACGGTGCCGTCCACGGAGGTGTGCCACAGCCGGCGTTCGGCGGCGCCCCACACCCTGGCCCGGTGGAGCCGGACCGCTTCCTCGTCCACAGGAGTCTCCGCAGGAGTCTCGACGGGGGTGTCCACCGGGGTGTCCACAGGAGTCTCAGGATTCATGGGCCGATCATCACACCACCGCCCACACCCTGTGGACAGCCCGCGGGGCGCCGCGAAACGCTGGCGTAGCATGACCAGAAATCGTCCGGTACCCGCCGAGGACTGGAACGGAAGGCCGTCCCCACCGTGAACGCACCAGCAGCGCCAGAGCCCAGAGCATCGGAGCCCCGGGCCGAGGACCGACCCGCCCGGCTCACCGTCGGAGTCGTCGGCGCAGGCCGGGTGGGACCCGCCCTCGCCGCCTCGCTCCGGCTCGCCGGACACCGCCCCGTCGCCGTCTCGGCGGTCTCCGACGCCTCCCGGCGCCGCGCCGCCGAGCTCCTGCCCGACGTCCCCGTCGTCGAGCCCGCCCGCGTCCTCGCCCTCGCCGACCTGGTCCTGCTGACCGTGCCGGACGACGCGCTGCCGGGCCTGGTCGAGGGCCTCGCCGACACCGGGGCCGTACGGCCGGGGCAGCTGCTCGTGCACACCTCCGGGCGGTACGGGGCCAGGGTCCTCGACCCCGCCCGCCGGGCCGGCGCCCTGCCGCTCGCCCTGCACCCCGCCATGACCTTCACCGGCACCGCCGTCGACGTCCAGCGGCTCGCCGGCTGCTCCTTCGGGGTGACCGCGCCCGAGGAGCTGCGGCTCGCCGCCGAGGCGCTGGTGATCGAGATGGGCGGCGAGCCCGAGTGGATCGCGGAGGAGGCCCGGCCGCTCTACCACGCGGCCCTGGCCCTCGGCGCGAACCACCTGGTCACCCTGGTGGCCCAGTCGATGGAGCTGCTCCACAAGGCCGGTGTCGCCGCCCCCGACCGCATGCTGGGCCCGCTCCTGGGCGCCGCCCTGGACAACGCCCTGCGGTCCGGGGACGCGGCCCTCACCGGCCCCGTCGCGCGCGGTGACGCCGGCACGGTCGCCGCCCACGTCGCCGAGCTGCGCAAGCACGCGCCCGGCACCGTCGCCGGCTATCTGGCGATGGCCCGCACGACCGCCGACCGGGCGCTCGCGCACGGCCTGCTCAAGCCCGAGCTGGCCGAGGACCTGCTGGGCGTGCTCGCCGAGACGGCGAGCGGAGCCGCCCACCCCGCCGGCCCCGCCGACGGACCGCAAGGAGATGACCGATGAGCCCGTTCGCCAGCAAGCGCGCCGAAGGCGGCCCCGTGCGCCACGAGCCGGCGGAGCTGGTCCCCACGGCCGAGGACCTCGCGGACGCGGTCGCCCACGGGAGCGTGCCCGGCCACACCGCCGTCGTCATGACCATGGGCGCCCTCCACGAGGGGCACGCCACCCTGATCCGGGCCGCACGCGAGCGCGTGGGCGACAAGGGCTTCGTCGTCGTCACCGTCTTCGTCAACCCGCTGCAGTTCGGCGCCGGCGAGGACCTCGACCGCTACCCCCGCACCCTCGACGCCGACCTGGAGCTGGCCCTCGACGCGGGCGCGAGCGTCGTCTTCGCGCCCTCCGTCGACGAGGTCTACCCGGGCGGCGAGCCGCAGGTCCGGATCACCGCCGGCCCCATGGGCGAGCGGCTCGAAGGCGCCTCACGGCCCGGCCACTTCGACGGCGTGCTGACCGTCGTCGCCAAGCTGCTCCACCTCACCGCGCCCGACCTGGCCTTCTTCGGCCAGAAGGACGCCCAGCAGCTGGCCCTGATCCGCCGCATGGTCGAGGACCTGAACTTCCCCGTCGAGATCGTCGGCGTGGAGACCGTCCGCGAGACCGACGGCCTGGCCCTCTCCAGCCGCAACCGCTACCTGTCGGCGGGGGAGCGCCGGACGGCCCTCGCGCTGTCCCGCGCGCTGTTCGCGGCCCGCGAGCGGCTCGCCGCCCAGGAGGCGCTGCGCGCGCGGGCCGAGGCCCTGCCCGGCACCCAGGACCGCGCCGAGGCGCTCTCCCGGATCGGCGAGGCCCGGGCCGCCGCCGACGCCCACGCGCTCGCGCAGGCCGCCGAGGGCGGCTGCGCCGATGCCGTACGGGCCGCCGCCCGCGCCGTCCTCGACGAGGCGGCCAAGGCCGAGCCGCCGCTCACCCTGGACTACCTGGCCCTCGTGGACCCGGCCGACTTCACCGAGGTCGCCGACGGCCACGACGGGGAGGCGATCCTCGCCGTCGCCGCGCGCGTGGGGAGCACGCGGCTCATCGACAACATCCCCCTGACCTTCGGAGCCGCCAAGTGACCGGAATACGGCTGCACGCGCCCGCACCGGGCTGGGCCATCGACGCCGACGTCGTCGTGGTCGGCTCCGGGGTCGCGGGCCTCACCGCCGCCCTGCGCTGCACCGCCGCCGGACTCCGTACGGTCGTGGTCACCAAGGCCAACCTCGACGACGGCTCCACCCGCTGGGCGCAGGGCGGCATCGCGGCCGCGCTCGGCGAGGGCGACACCCCCGAGCAGCACCTCGACGACACCCTCGTCGCCGGTGCCGGGCTGTGCGACGAGAGCGCCGTGCGGGCCCTGGTCACGGAGGGCCCGGACGCCGTCCGCCGCCTGATCTCGACCGGCGCCGACTTCGACAAGACCTCCGACGGCGAGATCGCGCTGACCCGGGAGGGCGGCCACCACCGCCGCCGGATCGCCCACGCGGGCGGGGACGCGACCGGCGCCGAGATCTCCCGCGCCCTGGTCGAGGCGATACGGGACCGGGGCGTGCGCTTCATCGAGCACGCCCTCGTCCTGGACCTCCTCCACGACGCCGAGGGCCGTACGGCGGGCGTGACCCTGCACGTCATGGGCGAGGGGCAGCACGACGGCGTCGGCGCCGTCCACGCGCCCGCGGTGGTCCTCGCCACCGGCGGCATGGGCCAGGTCTTCTCCGCCACCACCAACCCGGGCGTCTCCACCGGCGACGGCGTCGCGCTGGCGCTGCGCGCCGGGGCCGAGGTCTCCGACCTGGAGTTCGTCCAGTTCCACCCCACGGTGCTCTTCCTCGGGGCCGGCTCCGAGGGCCAGCAGCCGCTGGTCTCCGAGGCGGTACGGGGCGAGGGCGCCCACCTGGTCGACGCCGACGGGGTCCGCTTCATGCTGGGGCAGCACGAGCTGGCCGAGCTCGCGCCCCGGGACATCGTCGCCAAGGCGATCACCCGCCGGATGCAGGAGAACGGCACCGACCACATGTACCTCGACGGCCGTCACTTCGGCGCCGAGATGTGGGCGGAGCGCTTCCCGACGATCCTGGCGGCCTGCCGTTCCCACGGCATCGACCCGGTGACGGAGCCGATCCCGGTCGCCCCCGCCGCCCACTACGCCTCCGGCGGCGTCCGCACCGACCTGTCCGGCCGGACCACCGTGCCGGGCCTGTACGCATGCGGGGAGGTCGCCTGCACGGGCGTCCACGGCGCCAACCGGCTCGCCTCGAACTCGCTCCTGGAGGGCCTGGTCTTCGCCGAGCGGATCGCCGAGGACATCACGGCCGCGGCCCCGCGCGTGCCGGGCGCCCCGGTGGCGCACCCGGCCCCGGTGACCCTGCCGCTGCCCGTGGCCGGTGCCCGGGCCCGTATCCAGCGGATCATGACGGCCGGCGCGGGCGTGCTCCGCTCGGAGGCCAGCCTGCGGGAGGCCGCCGAGGCCCTCGAAGCCCTGCACGGCGACGCCGTGGCGGGCGGCGACGACGACAGCAAGGCGGGCGAGCCCGGCGTGGACTCCTGGGAGACCACGAACCTGCTGTGCGTCGCCCGGGTCCTGGTCGCGGCGGCCCGCCGCCGCGAGGAGACCCGCGGCTGCCACTGGCGCGAGGACCGCCCCGACCGGGACGACGCGCACTGGCGCAGGCACCTGGTCGTCCGCCTCACCCCGGAGCGGACGCTCGACGTCCGCACCACCGACACCGCCGACTTCCCCCCCACCCTCGACGCACCCAGGGAGCCGTAAGTGAGCACGCCCGAGGAAGCCCGTCCCGAGCCCGTGGACGTCCCTCTCATCCAGATCAACGCGGTCTCCTCCGAGGAGGAGCCCGGCGGCTGCGGCGACGGCTGCGGCTGCGGCGGCGGCGAGGAGTTCGAGTGCGGTCTCGACCCCGCCCTCGCGCAGCTGCTCGCCGACGCCGGTCTCGACCCGATCCAGGTCGAGGACATCGCCCACCTCGCGATCGCCGAGGACCTCGACGGCGGGGTCGACGTGACGACCGTGGCGACCGTCCCCGAGGACGCCGTCGCCACCGCCGACTTCACCGCCCGCGAGGCCGGTGTCGTGGCCGGTCTGCGGATCGCCGAGGCCGTCCTGTCGATCGTCTGCACGGACGAGTTCGAGGTCGAGCGGCACGTCGAGGACGGCGAGCGCGTCGAGGCCGGGCAGGTGCTCCTCAGCGTCACCTCCCGCACCCGCGACCTGCTCACCGGCGAGCGCAGCGCGCTCAACATCCTGTGCCGCCTCTCCGGCATCGCCACCGCCACGCGCGCGTGGGCGGACGCCCTGGAGGGCACGAACGCGAAGGTCCGCGACACCCGCAAGACGACGCCGGGCCTGCGCGCCCTGGAGAAGTACGCGGTCCGCTGCGGCGGCGGCGTCAACCACCGCATGTCGCTCTCCGACGCCGCCCTGGTCAAGGACAACCACGTGGTGGCCGCCGGCGGCGTCGCCGAGGCCTTCAAGGCCGTCCGCGAGCTGTTCCCGGAGGTGCCGATCGAGGTCGAGGTCGACACGATGCACCAGGTCCGCGAGGTCCTTGACGCGGGCGCCGACCTGATCCTGCTCGACAACTTCACCCCGATGGAGACCGAGGAGGCCGTCGCGCTGGTCGCGGGCCGCGCCGTCCTGGAGTCCTCGGGCCGGCTGACCCTGGAGAACGCCGCGGCGTACGCGTCGACCGGCGTCGACTACCTGGCGGTCGGCGGCCTCACCCACTCCTCCCCGATCCTCGACATCGGCCTCGACCTGCGCGAGGTGCGGGCCTGATGCTGCTCACCATCGACGTCGGCAACACGCACACGGTGCTCGGTCTCTTCGACGGCGAGGAGATCGTCGAGCACTGGCGGATCTCCACGGACCCGAGCCGCACCGCCGACGAGATGGCGGTCCTGCTCCAGGGCCTCATGGGCATGCACCCGCTGCTCGGCGTCGAGCTGAGCGACGGCATCGAGGGGATCGCCATCTGCGCGACGGTCCCCTCGGTGCTGCACGAGCTGCGCGAGGTGACCCGCCGGTACTACGGGGACGTGCCGGCGGTCCTCGTGGAGCCGGGCGTCAGGACGGGGGTGCCGATCCTCACGGACAACCCCAAGGAGGTCGGCGCCGACCGCATCATCAACGCGGTCGCGGCCGTCGAGCTGTACGGCGGTCCGGCGATCGTCGTGGACTTCGGCACGGCGACGACGTACGACGCGATCACCGTGCGCGGCGAGTACGCGGGCGGGGCGATCGCGCCGGGCATCGAGATCTCGGTGGAGGCGCTGGGCGTCAAGGGCGCGATGCTCCGCAAGATCGAGCTGGCCCGCCCGCGCAGCGTGATCGGCAAGAACACGGTCGAGGCCATGCAGTCGGGCATCGTCTTCGGGTACGCGGGCCAGGTCGACGGCGTGGTGGCCCGGATGAAGCGGGAACTGGTCGGCCCGAAGGGCGACCCCTCCGACGTCACCGTGATCGCGACCGGCGGCCTGGCGCCGATGGTCCTCGGCGACTCGAAGGAGATCGACGAGCACGAGCCCTGGCTGACCCTGATCGGCCTGCGCCTGGTCTACGAGCGGAACGTCGCCCGCATGTAGGCGCGCCCCGTGAGCGGGGGCGATCATTCCGGCGCGCCGGAATGATCGCTAAGCGGAAATTGTCCGATTAGCGCGTATCGTCGGCCCATGCCCACGCCATACGGACCCCGCGGCGGCATGGCGTTCAGCGCGGACGAGCTGCGTGTGCTCCGCCGTGCCCTCGCCATCGCCCTCCACCCTGCCCGCCTCCAGGACGAGGACGTCCAGGACTGCCTGCGCCTGGCCGACTCCGTGGACGAGGCGGTACGCGAGGCCGGCCGGCTGCGCGCCTTCCTCCTCGACGACCTGGCCCGCTACCGCGAGGCGCTGCCCGGTTCCCTCGGCGGCTACCTGGAGCTCCTCAAGGACGCGCTGGCCGCCGGCTACGACCCCGGCGCCGACGACCTCGCCGCCCTGCGCGCGCTGCGCCACAACCCGGCCGCCGCCGAGCTGCTCGCCCGCTGCCAGGTCCTCGCCGAGCGCTCCGTGCGCGCGCGCCTGGCCCGGGTCTCCCAGGCCACCGCCCCGACCGCGCCCTCCCCCTCCCGGGCCCGGCTGCTCGCGCTGCCCGGCGGGCGCGCGGCGGCCGACGAGCCCCGGCCGAAGCCGCCCGCCCCGGCCGAGCGCCCGGTGCCCAAGCCCTCCGAGGTCTTCCCGCCGCGCCGAAGGCCCGTTCCGCCGCCCCCGCCCGAGGAGCGGGTCGCCGGATAGCTACTCTGGACGGCATGGAATACGTATCCGCGCTCCTGCCCCCCGTCGTGATGGCCGTCTTCTTCATCGGCCTCGTCGTCACGATCGTCAAGAGCCAGGGCGGCCCGAACAAGGCCAAGGAGGACGCGGTCGTGGACGCCGCCCTCGCCCGCGCCGAGGCGGCCCGCCAGGCGGACGGTTCCTGACGAGGGTCCCGGCCCGCCCCGTACCGCAGCACCGAGGGTGCGCGACCGCTTCCGGTCGTGCACCCTTTTGTCGTTCTCCGAGCGTAAATAGCCGTTTATCACCGCTTCCCGCACTAAGGTGGCATTGTGCCCCGCCCCCTGGGAGAACTCGAAGACGCGGTGATGACGCGCGTCTGGCAATGGAACCGCCCGGTCACCGTCCGGGAAGTCCTGGAGGACCTTCAGCAGGAACGGTCCATCGCCTACACCACCGTCATGACCGTCATGGACAATCTCCACCAGAAGGGCTGGGTCCGCAGGGAGGTCGAAGGCCGCGCCTATCGATATACGGCGGTCTCCACCCGCGCCGCCTACTCCGCCGCGCTGATGAACGAGGCCTGGGCGCAGAGCGACAACCCCGCCGCGGCCCTCGTCGCCTTCTTCGGGATGATGTCGCCGGAACAGCGCGAGTCGCTGAACGACGCCATCCGGATCGTCCAGCGCGACACCCCTCTCCCGGCCGCCCCGCGGGAGAACGAGGGTGAGGAAGGGACGCCCCGCCCGTAGCGATAGCGTCCCCCCATGTCGACCTCCGCCAAAGCCGTCACCGTACGCAGGGCCCGCACCACCGATGTGGCCGCGATCCGTCGTCTCGTCGATCCTTTCGTGCAGCGCGGCATCCTGCTCGACAAGGCGACCGTGACCCTTTACGAGTCCATCCAGGAGTTCTGGGTCGCGGAACGCGACGAGGACGCCGTCGTCGTCGGCTGCGGCGCACTCCACGTCATGTGGGAAGACCTCGCCGAAGTCCGCACTCTCGCCGTCGATCCCGACTTCAAGGGCGCCGGCGTCGGACATCAGGTGCTGGACAAGTTGTTGCACACCGCCCGATGGCTCGGGGTGCGGCGGGTATTCTGCCTGACCTTCGAAGTCGACTTCTTCGCGAAGCACGGCTTCGTCGAGATCGGCGAGACCCCGGTCGACGGAGATGTCTACAGCGAGCTCCTCCGTTCCTATGACGAGGGAGTCGCCGAGTTCCTCGGTCTCGAACGAGTGAAGCCGAACACCTTGGGCAACAGCCGGATGCTTCTGCACCTGTGACGGGGAAGCCCGGGGAGCCTCTCGCGGAACCCTATGTCCGAATCGCGCACGTTTCCCGCGTTCCCCGGGTTCTGAACCTCTCCCAGGGGTTTGTGTTTTTCCGGGAAAAGCGGTTTCCTTTCCGCGTACTGCATTTTCGATGAAAGGAAATCCGGTGGCACAGAAGGTTCAGGTCCTTCTTGTCGACGACCTCGACGGCGTCGAGGCGGACGAGACCGTGACGTTCGCGCTGGACGGCAAGACCTACGAGATCGACCTCACCACCGCCAACGCGGAAAAGCTCCGTGGCCTGCTCGAGCCGTACACCACGAGTGGCCGCCGCACCGGCGGCCGCACCACCGGCGGCCGCGGCAAGGGCCGCGCCGTGGCGACGGGCAGCCAGGACACCGCGAAGATCCGCGCGTGGGCCAAGGAGAACGGCCTCAACGTCAACGACCGCGGTCGCGTTCCCGCCGACATCAAGGCCGCCTACGAGGACGCGAACCGCTGAGGCGACAGCTGCTGAGAGGCCCCGCCGACCCGGGCACTCAGCAGCCGCACCCGATGGCACTCCGCGGCGGCGGCGGCCACGAGACGCACCAGACACGGGGCATCCGCAACGCCCCACGGCGCGGACCGCAACGCCGGCAGCGAGGACTCGACCTCGCGACCCGGCGCGGGCGCCCGCAGCCACACCGCGGCGCCCGGCGCGCCGGATCCACCCCGTCCCGGGGGAAGGGGCGCGGGCATCCGGCCGTCGGCACCGAGGGCCGTGAGATCCAGCGAGATCCCGCCCCACTCCAGCCAGTCGAGCAGCCCCGGCAGCTCCTCCGCGCTCCCCGCGGCCACGAGCAGCCCCACCCGGTGTCCGAACAGGGCCACCGGACCCGTCGCCGCGCCCATCCGGCGCAGCACGCCCGGGCCGGCCGCCGCGGGCAGCTCCAGGACGTCGAACCGCAGCCCGGTCACCAGGCCCACCGGCGGACCCGCCACCGTGGCCCAGCCGAGCTCGTCCTCGTACCACCGCGCGATCCCGCCCTCGGGCGGCGTGCGGGGCAGCGGGACGGTGACGGCCATACCGGGGGAACTCCCGAGAGGGCGCGTTGGTTACGCCCGCGGTGACACGGAGTCCCCCGACGAGCGCGCAAGGTGTCCGTGATGAGGCGTACGCGTGCATTCGGCAGCGCGAGGGTGTTCGCTGGTAGCGGAGGGAACCGGGGTGCGCCGCATGGAGTGTCAGTGCTTACGGGTAAGACATTCCTAGTGGAGAGGGGCGACTCGCGGGCTTCGGCGTCTCACGTTCGCCATCGGCGTACTCAAGGCGCGGGTAACTACTTGGCCTGCGGGAACATCGTCTCGCACCATCGGGTTGGAGCATTTGTCGGCTGTTCGGCAGCAGGTCTCCCCACTGAGAAGGGGGGTGATCCGGACGGATGTCGGCAGTTGGAATGAGCGGTCCCCGCTTGCGGGACTAAGCTGCGGAAGGACAGGGAGGGGATCGACCCCTAACTGACTGACCGCTCTGAGGAGCGATTAACGATGTTCGAGAGGTTCACCGACCGCGCGCGGCGGGTTGTCGTCCTGGCTCAGGAAGAAGCCCGGATGCTCAACCACAACTACATCGGCACCGAGCACATCCTTCTGGGCCTTATCCACGAGGGTGAGGGTGTCGCCGCTAAGGCCCTGGAGAGCCTCGGGATTTCGCTCGAGGCGGTCCGCCAGCAGGTTGAGGAGATCATCGGGCAGGGGCAGCAGGCCCCGTCCGGGCACATCCCCTTCACCCCGCGTGCCAAGAAGGTCCTGGAGCTCTCGCTCCGTGAGGCCCTCCAGCTCGGCCACAACTACATCGGCACCGAGCACATCCTGCTCGGCCTGATCCGCGAGGGCGAGGGCGTCGCCGCCCAGGTCCTCGTGAAGCTGGGCGCCGACCTCAACCGGGTGCGGCAGCAGGTCATCCAGCTGCTCTCCGGCTACCAGGGCAAGGAAGCCGCCACGGCCGGCGGCCCTGCCGAGGGCACCCCCTCGACGTCCCTGGTCCTCGACCAGTTCGGCCGCAACCTCACCCAGGCGGCCCGCGAATCCAAGCTCGACCCGGTCATCGGGCGCGAGAAGGAGATCGAGCGGGTCATGCAGGTGCTGTCCCGCCGCACGAAGAACAACCCGGTCCTCATCGGCGAGCCCGGCGTCGGCAAGACCGCCGTCGTCGAGGGCCTGGCGCAGGCCATCGTCAAGGGCGAGGTGCCCGAGACCCTCAAGGACAAGCACCTCTACACCCTGGACCTCGGCGCGCTGGTCGCCGGCTCCCGCTACCGCGGTGACTTCGAGGAGCGCCTGAAGAAGGTCCTCAAGGAGATCCGCACCCGCGGCGACATCATCCTGTTCATCGACGAGCTCCACACCCTCGTGGGTGCGGGCGCCGCCGAGGGCGCGATCGACGCCGCCAGCATCCTCAAGCCGATGCTGGCCCGCGGTGAGCTCCAGACCATCGGTGCCACCACGCTCGACGAGTACCGCAAGTACCTGGAGAAGGACGCGGCCCTGGAGCGCCGCTTCCAGCCCATCCAGGTCGCCGAGCCGTCGCTGCCGCACACGATCGAGATCCTCAAGGGTCTGCGCGACCGGTACGAGGCCCACCACCGGGTCTCCATCACCGACGAGGCCCTCGTCCAGGCCGCGACCCTGGCCGACCGGTACATCTCGGACCGCTTCCTCCCGGACAAGGCGATCGACCTGATCGACGAGGCCGGCTCCCGGATGCGCATCCGCCGGATGACCGCGCCGCCGGACCTCCGCGAGTTCGACGAGAAGATCGCCGGCGTCCGCCGCGACAAGGAGTCCGCGATCGACTCGCAGGACTTCGAGAAGGCCGCGTCCCTGCGCGACAAGGAGAAGCAGCTCCTCGCCGCGAAGGCCAAGCGGGAGAAGGAGTGGAAGGCCGGCGACATGGACGTCGTCGCCGAGGTCGACGGCGAGCTGATCGCCGAGGTCCTCGCGACCGCCACCGGCATCCCGGTCTTCAAGCTGACCGAGGAGGAGTCCTCGCGTCTGCTCCGCATGGAGGACGAGCTCCACAAGCGCGTCATCGGCCAGAAGGACGCCGTCATCGGCCTCTCGCGGGCCATCCGCCGCACCCGTGCGGGTCTGAAGGACCCGAAGCGCCCCGGTGGCTCGTTCATCTTCGCCGGTCCGTCCGGCGTCGGTAAGACCGAGCTTTCGAAGGCGCTCGCCGAATTCCTCTTCGGCGACGAGGACGCGATGATCTCCCTCGACATGTCGGAGTTCAGCGAGAAGCACACGGTTTCCCGTCTCTTCGGTTCGCCGCCCGGATACGTCGGCTACGAAGAGGGCGGCCAGCTCACCGAGAAGGTGCGCCGCAAGCCGTTCTCCGTCGTCCTCTTCGACGAGGTCGAGAAGGCCCACCCCGATATCTTCAATTCCCTTCTCCAGATCCTGGAGGACGGTCGCCTGACCGACTCCCAGGGCCGGGTCGTGGACTTCAAGAACACGGTCATCATCATGACCACCAACCTCGGGACCAGGGACATCTCGAAGGGCTTCAACCTGGGCTTCGCCGCCCAGGGCGACACGAAGTCCAACTACGAGCGGATGAAGGCGAAGGTCAGCGACGAGCTGAAGCAGCACTTCCGCCCGGAGTTCCTCAACCGTGTGGACGACATCATCGTCTTCCCGCAGCTGACCCAGGACGACATCCTCCAGATCGTCGACCTGATGATCAGCCGCGTCGACGAGCGCCTCAAGGACCGGGACATGGGCATCGAGCTCTCCCAGTCCGCGAAGGAACTCCTCGCGAAGAAGGGCTACGACCCCGTGATGGGCGCCCGGCCGCTGCGCCGGACGATCCAGCGCGAGATCGAGGACACCCTCTCCGAGAAGATCCTCTTCGGCGAGCTGCGCCCCGGTCACATCGTGGTCGTGGACACCGAGGGCGAGGGCGAGGAGCGCAAGTTCACCTTCCGCGGCGAGGAGAAGACGTCCCTCCCGGACGCCCCGCCGATCGAGGCCACGGGCGGCACGGGCCCGAACCTCTCGAAGGAAGCGTGACCCACGCGCTGAGCGCTGAGCGGTAAGGGGCGGTCCCGGAACCTGAAGGGTTCCGGGACCGCCCCTTTCGCGTCACGCGATGATGGTGATGTCCGGCGGGAGGTGCTCGACGCCGGTGAGCTCGACGTTTCCCGCCGTGACGAACAGTTCTTCCAGTTCGCGAAGGGGCGCGAGGGAGGTCACGTCCCACGGGGCGTCGGCATCCGTGTAGAGGAGGAGCGAGAGGCCGCGCAGGTGGGGGAAGGCGGCGGCGATCAGACGGAAGGGAGGACCGTCGGGTCCGACCTCCAGCATGAGGTCCTCCATCCGCGGCAACCGCAGAGCTGCCAGGGCGTGGAGCGTCGGGTGACCGTCATGGTCGCCGAGCAGCCTGAGCCCTCGCAGGGCGGGCAGCAGAGGGCCGAGGCAGGCGAAGCCGCGCTCGGTGACCCCCGCCCTGATGTCCAGGGTCTCGGGCCGCAGACCGAGCCGCACCAGTGCGGCGGCTTGCTCGTCGTCCGTGACGGTGTAGTAGAGCTCGTCCGGGTCGAGTCTCGCGATGATCTCCTCGGCGTACTGCTCCGTGTCGAAGCGGGACCATCCCCACATCAGCTGGGACCGCGCCTGGAGGGCGGAGGGGCCGGCGAAGCGGGCCAGGTAGGGGATTGCCGCGTCGGAGGCGACGTGGGTGGCCGCCGTCACCACCATCTGGGCCTCCTCGTCGCTCAGCCCCTCCGGGCCCGGCAGCAGGTCGAGCACCAGCCGGCCCACCCCCGCCAGCTCGCGGGCCTCCGCCGGTGTGCGGGGCGGGATCACCTCCGCCGTGCGGGCCAGGACCCGCTCCCGTACCTCCGGTGACACCTCCGTCGCGTGATCGAGGGCCGTCGCCGCCAGGAGCAGGATGCGCAGCTGGGCCCGGCGGTTCACGGCCGCGTCCGCCGCCTTCAGCAGCTCTTCCAGGATCTCCGCGCACTCGCGCGGCCTGGCGTGCCCCACCGCCATGCGGATGACGTCCTCCCACTGGTCGTCGGCGGCGTGGCCGACCAGGACGCCGATGTCCCAGCGGTCCACCAGGGCCTTGGCGGCCAGGTAGTCCTGGAAGGTGCGGTGGACGAAGTCGACGGTGTCCTCGGTCGGCTCGCGGAGGAGGCCGCTGCGGTGGAGGAGGTGGGTGAAGACCTTCTCCGGCGGATACTGCGCGGCCTCCTGGACCGCCGGGACCGCCTCCCGTACGAGCGACTCCGCGTGGGACCGGTCCAGCTGGGTGCGGCCGTTGAGCGTCAGCCAGTACGCGAGGCGCTGGACCAGCTGGATCTGGGGGGCCTCGTCGAGGGCGATGCCGGACGGGGCGCCCATGTCCCGCTCGCGGTCGCGGCGCGCGAGGAGCATGGAGAGGGCGGCCTCGTAGAGGGCCCTGCGGCCGCGCGGGAGGAAGCCGCGCCGGTCGCGGTGCAGGGCGCAGATGAGCCCGCACATGAGGGGGTTGGTGGCGAGCTGGGCGACGTGCTCGGCGGTGCGGAGCGCGTCGAGGAGCGGCTGCTCGTACGGCTCGGCCTCGGGCCCGGCGGCCCGGTGCCAGCGGCGTACGAAGGTGGCGACCTCGGTGCGGGTCATGGGGGAGAGGGTCAGCTCGGTGAAGCCGTCCCCGGCCAGCCAGTCGTCGCGTACGGCGGTGGGGCGCGAGGTGACGAGCCAGCGGTTGCCCTCGTACGAGTCCAGGAGGCTTCGGAGCCACTCGCGGGCCCTGCCCCGCTCGACCTCGGGGATCTCGTCGATGCCGTCGACGAGGACGAGGCCCCGGCCGGCGGACAGGACGCGGTCGACCCATCCCTCCGGCGGGGTGAGCGGGCAGCCGGCGGCGGGGAGGAACCGGTCGGGGGCGGGGAGCCGCTCGCCGTGGCGGGTGAGGGCGCGGAGGGGGAGGACGAAGGGGATGCGGCCCCGGAGGTACGCCATGCCGTCCGTGCGCGCCCCGGCAGCCACAGCGTCCGTGCGCGCCCCGGCAGCCACAGCGTTCGCGCGCGCCCCGGCAGCCACAGCGTTCGCGCGCGCCCCGGTAGCCACAGCGTTCGCGCGCGCCCCGGTAGCCACAGCGTTCGCGCGCGCCCCGGTAGCCACGCCCCCCTCCGTCGCCGCCGAGACCGTCAGCCACTGGACGAGCGTCGTCTTGCCGGAGCCCGCGAGGCCGCGGAGCAGGACCTTGTCGTGGCGGGAGAGGGCGAGGTCGGCGCGGAGGGACTGTTCCCGCAAGGGTCCCGTCTCGTCCGGCACGGGTGTTTCGCCCGAGCCCGTCGCCTCCAGGGACAGGTAGGCGAGGTCGAGCGGCCACCGGTCCGGGGAGTGGTGGAGGTCGATGCCGTAGATGGTGAGGCGGCCGTGTTTCTTCGCCAGGTGCTCCAGGTAGCGGCGCTCGAAGTCCGCGTCACGCGAGTCCCCCCGTGGTGTCCGGCGGATGACCTCGTCCATCTTCGCGAGGAGCTCCGCCTGTCCCCGGGTCTGTTCCACCAGGCTGCGCGCCACGAACGTCGAGCGCTGGGTGAAGAACTCCAGGATGTGGAGGCAGGCCCATTCGGTCAGGGACTCCAGGTAGAGGCCCGAGTCCGTGGAGAGGCCGTCCGGGGCCGGGGCGGCGGTGCGCAGGCGGCGGGCGAGGTCGCGGTGGCCGAGGCGGACGGCCTGGGCGTCGTCCATGTCGAGATCGCCGAGGGCGAGGAGGGTGCGGGCGAGGGCGTCGGTGACGGCCTCGGTCTCGTCGGCGGGGAAGGGGGGCTCGCCGTTCCCGCCCGAGGACCGCTCGACGAGGGTCTTCGCCAGCTTGCGGACGTCCTTCTCCGTGAGCGTGCGCTTCTCGCCGCGGAAGGAGACCAGGGAGGAGAGTCGGATCGCGCCCGACGGGCCGGGGAGGCCGGCGCCTGGTCCGTCGCTGACCAGCAGTTTCTTCAGCATGGGGCCGATCGCGGACGAGGCGAGGCGCATGCCGATGAGTGCCGGTTCCATGTGTGGTCCCCCCTGGATTCCCCGGATTCCCGAAGTGGTCAGCGTAGTGCGGGACGGTGTTCGGGGCGGCTCGGTTGCGTGACCCAGGTCCCATTCGGGGGCGGGCGCTGGTGACAAGGCGCACAGGCGTTTCGGGGGGTACTAACTGGAATAGTGGCGACCTTTAACCCCAATTAGGGACGTTTCGGTGTCAACTACCGGGACCTTGGTCCCAGGGGGTCCCGAACCGGGCGTCGGGCGGCGTTTCGGGCGGTTCCGGGCCCCGGCGACGTGCGCGTAAACCGATTCTCTTGTGTCGGTATGTCCGATTTCGCGAGGTCCCTCCGGGGGCGTCAAGAGGTGAACTTCCCTGGAGATCGCTACGACGCAATGTCGTAGATGGGGTGTTTTGGGATGGGCTGGGGGTCGGGTTACCAAGGATGAGCAAGCCCGGCGCAGAGCACCGTCCGCGTCGGGTCCCGTACTTCCCGGAGGTCTTCCCCCGTATGTCGAAGCGCGTCATGAACCCCGCCGCCCGCATCACCGCCGTCGCTCTCGCCGCCGCGGGTCTGGGTGCGTCGCTGGTGGCCGGAGCAGGGTCCGCCTTCGCCGCCGAGGGCAAGGTGGCCACCGCCCCGGCCGCGCTCACCGCGTCCGCCGCCGTCGCCGCCCAGGCCGACGCCCAGGCCCACCTCGCCGCTCAGGTGAAGGCCGCCGTCGCCAAGGCCTCCGCCGTGAAGGCCGCCCCGGTGAAGGCCGTCAAGAAGGCGACCCCGGCCTGGGTCAAGCCGGTCACCGTGTACGCCCTCAGCGCCAGCTTCAACCAGGGCGGCGCCATGTGGGCCCACAAGCACTCCGGCCAGGACTTCGCCGTCCCGGTCGGCACCCCGGTCCACGCCGCGGCCGCCGGCACCGTCGTGAAGGCCGGCCCGAACGGCGGCGGCGACGGCCCCGCGTACGGCAACGCGATCGTCATCAAGCACGCCAACGGCACGTACTCCCAGTACGCCCACCTGTCGCTGATCCAGGTCCACATCGGCCAGACGGTCGGCGCCGGCCAGCAGATCGCCCTCTCGGGCAACACCGGCAACTCCTCCGGCCCGCACCTGCACTTCGAGATCCGTACGACCCCGAACTACGGCTCCGCCGTCAACCCGATGGTCTTCCTGCGGGCCCACGGCGTCGGCGTCTGACCCACCCCGTAGCTCAGGCCTGCTCGGCCTGCTCGATCAGATCGAGGGCGACCTCGAGGACGGCTTCCTGCTTCTCCTCGGTGTCGCCCTCGATGTTTTCCATGAAGAAGGTCCCGGCGTGCAGCGCGAACACCGCGCTCACGGCGCGGACCTTGTCCTTCACCGGGGCGTCGGGCTCCTGGACGAACTTGTTGAGCGCGAGGAAGCGCTCCTTGAAGGTGAGCCCGATGCTCAGGTCCCGCACGGTCGCCTGGTTCTCGTGCATGAAGCGGAACAGCGGGGCCGCGGCGAGCAGGGCCTTCTGGTAGCGGCGCAGGATCTCCCGCTTGGTCTCCAGGGTGCGCGGCTGCTCGCCCGCCCAGGCGACCAGCTCGTCGATCGGGCGTGCCAGGTCCTGGAAGATCCCGATGATGATGTCTTCCTTGGTCTTGAAGTGGTAGTAGAGCGCCGCCTTCGTGACGTCCAGCCGTTCCGCGATCTCGCGCAGCGAGGTCTTCTCGTAGCCCTGCTCGGCGAAGAGTTCGAGAGCCACGTCCTGGATGCGCTGGCGTGTGTTGCCTCGGGCCATGACGGGTCTCGCTTTCCAGAAAACTTACTTGACGCCCGGCTAGTTACGGGCCTACCGTCCCAGTGTAGTAACTAGCCGGGCGGCAAGTAAGGGAACGACATGGCGACGAAACAGAACGTTCAAGCAGCAGAAGGGGAGGCCTCGGACCCGCAGCCGCGCAGCGTACGCGTCGTCCTCCTCGCCCTCATGATCGCGATGCTGCTCGCGATGCTCGACAACATGATCATCGGCACCGCGATGCCGACGATCGTCGGCGAGCTCGGCGGCCTCGAACACCTCTCCTGGGTCGTCACCGCCTACACCCTGGCCACCGCCGCCTCCACCCCCCTCTGGGGCAAGCTCGGCGACATGTTCGGCCGCAAGGGCGTCTTCCTCACCTCGATCGTGATCTTCCTGATCGGCTCGGCGCTCAGCGGCATGGCCCAGGACATGGGCCAGCTCATCGGCTTCCGCTCCATCCAGGGCCTCGGCGCCGGCGGCCTCATGGTCGGCGTCATGGCGATCATCGGCGACCTGATCCCGCCCCGAGAGCGCGGCAAGTACCAGGGCATGATGGCCGGAATCATGGCCCTCGCCATGATCGGCGGCCCCCTCGTCGGCGGCACCATCACCGACCACTGGGGCTGGCGCTGGTCCTTCTACATCAACCTGCCGCTCGGCATCGTCGCCCTCGCCATGCTCACCACCGTCCTGCACCTGCCGAAGAAGCAGCGCGCCACGGGCACCCGGATCGACTTCCTCGGCGCCGCGCTGCTGACCGCCGGCATCACCGCGATCGTCCTCGTCACCACCTGGGGCGGCACGGAGTACGCCTGGGGCTCGGCCACCATCGTCGGCCTCATCGTCGGCGGCGTCGCCGCGCTCGCCGCCTTCGTCCTCGTGGAGTCCCGGGCGAGCGACCCGATCATGCCGCTGCACATCTTCCGCAGCCGCAACTTCACCCTGATGTCCCTGATCGGCTTCATCACCGGCTTCGTGATGTTCGGCGCGGTCCTCTACCTGCCGATCTTCCAGCAGTCCGTCCAGGGCGCCTCGGCCACCAACTCCGGCCTGCTGCTCCTGCCGATGCTGATGTCGATGATGGTCGTCTCGCTGCTCGTCGGCCGCGTCACCACCAACACCGGCAAGTACAAGATCTTCCCGATCGCGGGCGGCGCGCTCATGGTCGCCGGCCTCTTCCTGCTCTCCACGATGGACACCGGCACCTCGCGCCTCGTCTCCGGCGTCTGGATGGCCGTCCTCGGCGCCGGCATGGGATTCCTCATGCAGATCACCATGCTGGTCGCCCAGAACAGCGTGGAGATGAAGGACATGGGCGTCGCCTCCTCCTCCACCACCCTCTTCCGGACGCTCGGCTCCTCCTTCGGCGTCGCGATCATGGGCGCGCTCTTCACCGGCCGCGTCCAGGACGAGATGGCCTCCCGCGGCGGGGGCGGGCTCACCGAGCGCACCGCCCAGCTCGACGCGGCGAGCCTCGCCAAGCTGCCGGCCGCGCTCCGCGAGGCCTACCAGCACGCGGTGGCCTCCGGCACGCACAGCGCCTTCCTGCTCGCCTCGGCCGTCGCCGTCCTCGGCTTCCTCCTCGCCTTCTTCGTCAAGGAGGTGCTGCTCCGCGGCGCCGGACCGGCCGCGGCCCCGAAGGCGGAGTCCGGCGACGACGCGCCGAAGGTCGCCGAGACGGTCTGACACCAGCAGTACGTACGCGAAAGGGGCCGGGTCCTGTTCATGGACCCGGCCCCTTCCCCGTACCCCGTCAGTCCGGCAGCCGCAGGATCGGGAAGCTGCCCGTGTTCGTCGGCGCGTGGTCCGGCAGCCACAGCACCGCGATGGCGCCGCCCACCCCCTCCGGGGCCCCCTCCGAGGCCACGTTCCGGAAGGTCAGCCGGGCGCCGAGGACCCGCGCCTGGCCCGCCGCGATCGTCAGGCCCAGGCCGTGGCCCTGGCCCGCGCGGTCGCTCGTCCCCGTACGGAAGCGGCTCGGGCCCTCCTTGAGCAGCGCCTCCGGGAAGCCCGGCCCGTGGTCGCGGACGCGGACCACCCGGCCCTCGACGGTGACCTCGACCGGCGGCTTGCCGTGCTTGGCCGCGTTGGCGAGGAGATTGCCCAGGACCCGCTCCAGGCGGCGCGGATCGGTGTTCACCCAGGACTCGTGGACGACCCGGACGACGACCTCCGGGTCCAGGGCCCGCACCCGCCGCTCCACGAACTCGCCGAGCGCGATCTCCTGGAGCTCGGCCCGCTCCGAGGCGCTGTCGAGCCGGGCCACCTCCAGGACGTCCTCGACCAGCGTCCGCATGGCCTGCGCCCGGTCCCGCACGAGCTCGGTCGGACGCCCCGGCGGCAGCAGCTCGGCCGCCGTGAGCAGCCCGGTGACGGGGGTGCGCAGCTCGTGCGCGATGTCGGCGGTGACCCGCCGCTCGGCCTCGATCCGCTCGTTCAGGGCGTCGGTCAGGGCGTCCACCGCCCACGCCAGGTCGTCGGTCTCGTCCCGTACGACTCCGCCGACGGCGTCCCGCACCCGTACGTCCGTGTTGCCCTGGGCCACCCGCCCGGCCGCGACGGCGGCCTTCCGCAGCCGCCGCGACAGCTGCCCGCCGATGAGGACGCCGAGCGCGCAGCCGCCGAAGACCACCGACACCGAGCCGATGACGAGGGCCCGGTCCAGATCGTTCATGATCGTCGCGCTGCGGTCGGCGAAGGGGATGTGCAGCGAGAGGACGTCGCCGTTGGCGAGCGGCACGGCCGCCCACACGTCCGGCGGCCCGCCGTGCCGGTGCTCCTGCACGTACGTCCCGCGCCGCTTGTCCCGCATCAGCTGGTGCAGCTGGGACGGCAGCGCCGGGTCGTTGATCTTCGTGCCGAAGCGGGGCTCCTTCGGCTTCGAGGTCTCGTACATCCGCTGGGCGAAGAGCAGCCGCTCCATCTGCACCTCGCGCGCGTTGTCGAGCATCGAGATGCGGGCGGCGTTGTGCACGACGACGCTCAGGGTGATCGCGATGAGGGCGCCGACCGCCGCGATGGCGACGGCGATCTTCCAGCGGACCCCGGTACGGAGGGGAAGCAGCTTCACGGGCACGGACACGGGACCTAGCTCTTGAGCTTGTAGCCGAAGCCGCGCACGGTCTCGATCCGGTCCTGGCCGATCTTGGCGCGCAGCCGCTGCACATGGACGTCCACGACCCGGGTGTCACCGCCCCAGCCGTAGTCCCAGACCCGCTCCAGGAGCTTGTCCCGCGACAGCACGGTGCCCGGCGCCGAGGAGAACTCCAGGAGCAGCCGCATCTCGGTCGGGGTCAGCGCCACCGGCGTCCCGCCCTTGCGGACCTCCATGCCCTCCGTGTCGACCTCCAGGTCGCCTTCGCCGAAGACGAGGAGCCCGCCGCCGTCGGAGGGCTCCTCGTGCTCGCCGGCGCCGGCCCCGCCCGCGTGGCCGAAGCGGCGCAGCACGGCCCGGATGCGGGCCATCAGGACGGAGCCGTCGAAGGGCTTGGTGACGTAGTCGTCGGCCCCGGCCTCCAGGCCGAGCACGACGTCGATCGAGTCGGCGCGCGCCGACAGCATGATGACGGGCACCGTCGACTCGTCGCGGATGCGGCGGCAGAGGCTGACCCCGTCCATGCCCGGCAGCATCACGTCGAGGAGGGCGATGTCCGGCCGCCGCGCCCGGAAGGCGTCCAGGCCGGAGAGCCCGTCGGGCATGGCGGTCACCCGGAAGCCGTCCCGCTCCAGGGCGAGCTGGGTGGCCTCACGGATGACGTCGTCGTCCTCGACGAACAGGACATGGGTCTCGGCCATCGTGCGTGTCCTTCGGTGTACGGGTGCTGCGGTCTGCGGCTCAGCCGGCGGGGGACGCGCTCGGAGCGGGCTCGATGCCGTCGCCGACGGCCCGGCTGTAGTCGTTGTGCACCCAGTCGTGCTGGGTGAACTTGTTCCCCGACCAGCGGTAGGTGATCACGTCCTCGCCCGAGGGGTACGCGACCGGGTCGCCCTTCGCGTACACCTGCTTGGTGACGACGAGGTCGCCCCGGTCGATCGTCGCGTAGACCGCCGCGTCCTCGGCCATGAACACGTTCTCGTACCGGTCGCTCTGCTTGCGGTAGACGTACGTGCCGATGCCGACGGCGTCACCGCAGGTCATCACGTTGACGACCACGTCGGGGGCGTCGGAGTTCGTGAGGTTGCCGTACGAGGCGTCCACCGGGTACGCGTCGGCGACGCAGGCCTTCAGGTCGCCCTTGAACCGCGCGCCGATCTTCGGATCGCCCTTCAGGAGCGCGATCGGGTCCACCCGCTCGGCCGGCTGCGGGCCGGAGTCGGCCGCGACGGAGGGGGTGGGCGCCGCGGCGGCGACCTCGTCGGTGCGGGCCGCGCCCTCGTCGCGGGAGCCGGTGCCGCCGGTGGAGCAGCCGGCCAGGGAAAGGCCGACGGCGACGAGCCCGGCCGTCGCCGTGACGCTCGCCGCCTTGACGGTACGGCGGGGGCGGCGGCGTCCGGTCTCGTACCGGTCGCCGCCGCCGCGCACGCCGTGGTGGCCTCCGTGCGGTCTGCCGTCGGGTTCGCCGTCTAGGCCGCGCACCGCTCCCGCCCTCCTTCGTCACCTCGTACGGTCGTCCGCTCCCCGGTCCGCCCCAGGGCGCGGGCGTCGAGGTCACGGCTCTCCAGCTCCTGGCGGAGCCGGGCGAGCGCGCGGTGGAGCGTCGACTTCACCGTACCCGTCGACATGCCGAGCGCCGCCGCCGTCTCCTCCGTGCTCATCTGCTCCCAGTGCCGCAGGACGACGACGCTGCGCTGCTTGGGCGCGAGCACCTTCAGGACGTCCATGAGGAGCGCGCGGTCGGCATGCTGCTCGGTCGGGTCGTCGACGCTGCCGTCGGGCAGCTGCTCGGTCGGCACCTCTTCGAGCCTGCGGGAGCGCCACCACTCGGTCCGGGTGTTGATCATGACCCGGCGGAGGTAGGCGTCGGCGAGGGACTTGTCGGCGATGCCGTCCCAGCGGCCGTACGTACGGGCCAGGGCCGTCTGCAGGAGGTCCTGGGCGTCGACGGGGTCGGCGACGAGACGGCGGGCGCTGCGCAGCAGCGCGTCCTGCCGCGTGCGTACGTACTCCTCGAAGTCGAGCACCTCGCCGTGCCTCATCCGAACCGCCTCCGAATCCCCGTGACCTTCGTTCCTCGTGTCGTCGACGACGCTACGGAGCGGTTGTCACGGGGCTGTGCGGGGCAGCCGTCGGTGGACGCACGGCTACCCATCGGTTGTGTAACAGCGGGCTCGGCGGGGGTTTCGGCGCCCGGGCGCCGGGAGAGCGGCGGGACGGCTCGGGCAGCGGCGGGACGGCTTCAGGACAGCGGCAGCCGGTACCGGCCGCCGTCCAGCGGCTCGACGAGACCGTCCGCGACCAGGCCGTCCAGGGCCCTGGCCCGCTGCACCGGCTCGTCCCAGACCGCGTCCAGGGCCGCCTGCGGCACCGGGTCCGCCGAATCCCGCAGCACGGCGAGGAGCCGGCCGCGGACCTGCCGGT
The DNA here is from genome assembly GCF_044333355.1 of Streptomyces sp. NPDC021012. Taxonomy (NCBI): domain Bacteria; kingdom Bacillati; phylum Actinomycetota; class Actinomycetes; order Kitasatosporales; family Streptomycetaceae; genus Streptomyces; species Streptomyces sp. NPDC021012. The sequence goes on along the minus strand of NZ_JBIRQU010000019.1, from coordinate 20,923 downwards.
CGGTCCCGGCGTACGTCTGGCCCCGCCGCGGCGGACCGTCGTGCGCCGGCTTCCCCGCGAGCCGCCAGGCGCACCGCCCGGCGATCGGGCAGCGCCCGCAGTCCTCGTTCTTCGCCGTGCACACCAGGGCGCCCAGCTCCATGGAGGCGGCCGCCCAGCGGGACGCCCTCGCCTCGTCCTCCGGCAGCAGCGCGCGGGCGAGCCGCCGCTCGGCCGCCGTGGTCGCGTTCGGCGGGTACTGGACGCCGGTCGCCGCCCGAGCGAAGACCCGGCGCACGTTCGTGTCCAGGACCGCGTGCCGCTGCCCGTACGCGAAGGAGGCCACCGCCGCCGCCGTGTACTCGCCGATGCCGGGCAGCGCGAGCAGCTGGGCGTGGTCGCGGGGCACGTCGCCGTGGTGCCGTTCCGTTATGGCCACGGCCGCCGCGTGCAGCCGCAGCGCCCGGCGCGGATAGCCCAGCCGGCCCCAGGCGCGGACCGCCTCGCCGGGGGCCTCGGCGGCCAGGTCGGCCGGGCGCGGCCAGCGCGCGAGCCACTGCTCGTACACCGGGAGGACCCGGACCACCGGGGTCTGCTGGAGCATGAACTCGCTGACCATGACGCCCCAGGCGCCGGCCTCGGGGCGGCGCCAGGGCAGGTCGCGGGCGTGCCGGTCGAACCAGGCGAGGACGGGCCCGTGCAGCTCGGCGGGCGGGACGGGCACCTCGGGGGCGACGGAGGCCGGGGCGGGGGTGGGGTCATCGATGGAAGTCATGGCACCTCCGATCCTGGCACGTCCCCGGCGGGATCAGTACGCGCCGTGGCGTGCGCGCCTGGGCCGCTCGGAGTGCGCGGGGGCGTACGCGGAGGCGTGCGCACTCGGCCCGCGCCCCGCGCACCACAGCACGGCCGAGCTCCGGCTCGACCGGGCCGTCTCCACCAGCGACCGCACGGGCCGCTCCGCGAGCCGCATCACGAGGAACGCGACCAGGGCGCCGACCAGCAGGCCGACGGTCACGTCGTGCGGGTAGTGCACGCCGACGAAGACCCGCGAGAAGGCCATGAGCAGCGCCATCGGCACGGTCAGCCAGACGATCCCGCGCCAGGACAGGGCGAGCGCGATGGCGGCCGCGCCCGCGATCGCCGAGTGGTTGCTCGGGAAGGACCAGTCGCCGTGCGGCGGGCAGGCGACCAGCGAGACGGGCGCGCCGGCGACCGCCCGGCAGGGACGTTCCTCGTCGACCAGCGACTTCGCCGCCTCGCTCACCACGTAACCGAAACCGGTCGCGACCGGGGCCAGCAGCGCGAGCGCCATCGCCCGGCTCGAACCCTCCCGGGAGCGCCACCAGCCGGCGAGGAACAGCACGCCGAAGAGCAGCAGCCCGAGCTCCGTCCACACCTCGGCGATCCACTGGAACCAGTGGGGGGTGGAATGGGCGAAATCGGCGACGTCGAGATACAGACGGTCGGAGAGGTCGAGAAGGGTGTTCATGGTGCATGACGCTAACCGGAATCCGGAGTGCCCCGCCCCGGGCCAACGGCCAGAACGACCCCCGACGAAAGTGGGGGGCCGCGATTCGCGCTGGTTCCCCATGGTTTCGGGCGGGGTTCCCGGAAAAGTTCCCGGAACCCACGGATGTGATCATCGGCAAAACTTGAGCTCTCGGGCGGCGGGTGGGGCGGGAGTTGGGCCGGATCTCTCGTAAGGTTCGGTCGTGGGATCTTTGCGCAATCCGGTCGGGCCGCTTCCCTCCACCATCTACTGGCGACGGAGGGCGGTGGCGGCGTGCCTGGCGGTGCTCCTCGCACTCCTCGGCATCTGGGCCCTCACCTCGGGCGACGGCGGCGGGAAGAAGACGAACGACGGGGCCAACGGCGCCTCGCCGGCCCCGCCCTCGATCACCCCCGGACCCTCCGGCAGCGGTCCGGCGATCAGCCAACAGCCCGGCGGCCGCGACGAGTCGGGCGACTCCGGTGACAACGGCGGCTCCACGGGCTCCGGTACGGACGAGGGCACCGACGCGGGTACGGGCGCCGGTGCGGACTCGGGTGCCGGTACGGAATCGGGTGCCGACTCCGGCACCGCGGGCCCCGGCAAGAACGGCGACACCGACGGGGCGGGCGCCGACGGAGGCGCGGGCACCGGCGCGGGCCAGCAGGTCCCGGCCGACTCCCCGCTCCCCAACTGCCCCGCCGGAGCGCTGCAGTTGAGCCTCCGCTCCACCAAGGTCACTTACGAGGCGGGCGAGAAGCCCCGCTTCCAGCTCGTCGCCAGGAATACCTCGAACACCACCTGCAAGGCCGACTTCGGGCCCCGCAGCGCGGTTCTGACGATCAGTGACAACCGCGACGACGAGATCTGGTCCTCCGCCGACTGCCCGCGCCCCGGCGCCCCGGTCCTGCTGCGCGTCCCCGCGCACGCCACCATCACCCACACCGTGGAATGGGACCGAGGTCACAGCGCCCCGCAGTGCGCCAGCGCCCCGGCGGGCCCGGCCGGTCCCGGGACCTACCTGGTGGAGGCACGGGTGCCGGGCGCGAAGGTGTCCCCGGCCTCGTTCACGCTCGCCAAGGACTGAGGACCCTCCCGGGTCTCAGACACGCTCGCCAAGGACTGAGGACCCTCCCGGGTCTCAGACGTACCGCTCCAGGATCGAGGACTCCGCGAGCCGCGACAGGCCCTCGCGGACGCTGCGGGCGCGGGCCTCGCCGACGCCGTCGACGGTCTGGAGGTCGTCCACGCTCGCCGCGAGCAGCTTCTGCAGCCCGCCGAAGTGCTCCACCAGGCGCTCGATGATCGCGCCGGGCAGCCGCGGCACCTTCGCCAGGAGCCGGTAGCCGCGCGGCGAGACCGCCGAGTCGAGGGTCTCGGGCGAGCCGCTGTAGCCGAGGGCGCGCGCCACGACCGGGAGTTCGAGCAGCTCGGTGTGGGTGAGCGCGTCCAGCTCGGTGAGCGCCTCGGCGACCGTCCGCGAACGCTTCGCCGTCGGCTCCGGCACGTAGTCCCGGACCACCAGCTCGCGCTCCGGCTCCACGCCCGCGATCAGCTCGTCGAGCTGGAGCGACAGGAGCCGCCCGTCGGTGCCGAGCTCGACCACGTACTCGGCGATCTCGGTGGCGATCCGGCGGACCATCTCCAGGCGCTGCGCGACCGCGGTGACGTCCCGGACCGTGACCAGGTCTTCGATCTCCAGCGCCGACAGCGTGCCGGCCACCTCGTCGAGCCGCAGCTTGTACCGCTCCAGCGTCGCGAGCGCCTGGTTGGCGCGGGACAGGATCGCGGCCGACTCCTCCAGGACCCGGCGCTCACCGTCCACGTACAGCGCGATCAGACGCATCGACTGCGAGACGGAGACGACCGGGAACTTGCACTGCTTGGACACCCGGTCCGCGGTGCGGTGGCGGGTGCCGGTCTCCTCGGTGGGGATGGAGGCGTCCGGGACCAGCTGCACACCCGCGCGGTGGATCTTGGTGATGTCCTTGTCGAGGACGAGCGCGCCGTCGAGCTTGCACAGCTCACGCAGGCGCGTCGCGGTGAACTCGACGTTCAGCTCGAAACCGCCGGTGCACATCGAATCGACCGTCTTGTCCAGGCCGAGCACGATGAGACCACCGGTGTTCCCCCGGAGGATCCGCTCCAGGCCGTCGCGCAGCGCGGTGCCCGGCGCGACCGCGCTCAGGGCGGCGCGCATCAGCGCTTCGTTGCCGTCCTTGGCTGCCACTGCACTCCTCCGGCTCGTACGGATGGGCGAGACCAGGGCAAAGTCTAGCGACACCACCCCGGCGGGATCGTGGGCATCCGCTTCGCCGACCCTGTGCGGGCACACGTTCCGCAGGGCGCGGGGGTCCCCCCGGACGGAGTCCGGGGAAGGGCGGGCCCCGCGGAGACGGCTCCGCTGCCTGTACGGCGCCCCCGAGGACCGTCTCCGCTCAGAGGTCCGGCGCGTCGTCCTGAGCGGCCTTCCCCCGCCGACTCCGGGGAAGCACCCGCAGCGCGTCCCCCACGTCCGCCACCTCCGTCACCTTCATCCCCACCGGCACCTTCCCCGGGTCCGAGGGGACCAGCGCATGCGTGAAGCCCAGCCGGTGCGCCTCGGCGAGCCGCCGCTGCACGCCCGTCACCCGCCGCACCTCGCCCGCGAGCCCGACCTCGCCGATCGCGACCAGGTTCTTCGGCAGCGGGACGTCGCTCGCCGCGGAGGCCAGCGCCAGCGCGATCGCCAGGTCGGCGGCCGGCTCGGTGAGCTTCACGCCGCCGACGGTCGCGCTGTAGATGTCCCGCTTGCCCAGCGCGCTGATCCGGCCCCGCTGCTCCAGGACCGCCAGCATCATCGAGACCCGGGAGGTCTCCAGACCGGAGACCGTCCGGCGCGGGGAGGGGATCTGGGAGTCCACCGTCAGCGACTGGACCTCGGCGACGAGCGGACGGCGGCCCTCCAGGGTGACCGTCAGACAGGTGCCGGGCACGGCCACGTCACGCCGGGTCAGGAAGAGCCCGGAGGGGTCGGCGAGCCCCGTGATGCCCTCGTCGTGCAGCTCGAAGCAGCCGACCTCGTCGGTCGCCCCGTACCGGTTCTTCACGCCCCGGACCAGCCGCAGGCGCGCATGCCGGTCGCCCTCGAAGCTCAGGACGACGTCGACCAGGTGCTCCAGGAGCCGGGGCCCCGCGATGGCCCCGTCCTTGGTGACGTGGCCGACGAGGAGCGTCGACATGCCGCGCTCCTTGGAGGCCCGGATGAGGGCTCCGGCGACCTCGCGGACCTGGGCCATGCCGCCGGGCGCGCCGTCGATCTCGGGGGAGGCGACGGTCTGCACCGAGTCCATGATCAGCAGGGAGGGCTTCACCGCGTCGAGGTGCCCGAGGACGGCCGACAGATCGGTCTCGGCCGCCAGGTACAGATGGTCGCTGAGCGCGCCGATCCGGTCGGCGCGCAGCCGGACCTGGCTCGCGGACTCCTCGCCCGTGACGTACAGCGTGCGGTGCTCGTCGCTCGCCGCCTTGGCCGCCACGTCGAGCAGGAGCGTGGACTTGCCGACGCCCGGCTCGCCCGCCAGCAGCACCACGGCGCCGGGCACCAGGCCCCCGCCGAGGACCCGGTCCAGCTCGTCGACGCCGGTCGAGCGGGCGGTCGCCTGCCGGCCGTCGACCTGGGCGATGGGCAGCGCGGCGGTGGAGACGCGCCCCGCCGCGGTGGTCCGGACGGCGGGCGCGCCGTACTCCTCGACCGTCCCCCAGGCCTGGCATTCGGGGCAGCGGCCGAGCCACTTGGCCGTCTGCCAGCCGCACTCGGTGCAGCGGTAGGACGGCCGGTCCTTGGCGGTTTTCGTACGGGCAGCCATGAGTGCCACCGTATCCGCCCCCACCGACAACGGGCCTCCGTCATCCACAGGGGGAGCCCCACGGCACCGGAACACCCGCTTCGTGTCCTCTTTCGAGCGATAGCTTCACCCGTAAGAATGAGAATGGTGCGACCGGTACGAAGAGTGCCCCCCGCCCTGCCTACGGTCGCCCAGTGACGAGCAGCAGGCTGGATCCCCCCGCACGCACCACCGGCGCACACCGGGCGCACCGCGCCACGCAGCAGGGACCGCGCACGCTCGGCCGCCGTCCCCCCGCCCGCTACGAGGCCGCCCTCGACGGCCTCTTCACGTACTGCCTCTCCGTGCTCTGCGACCACGACACGGCCACCGCCGTCCTCGGCGACGTCCTCGCCGTCGCCGAGCGCCACCACGGCCGCTGCCCCTCCGACGAGGACGGACGCACCGCCTGGCTCTACGCCCTCGCCCGCTGGGCCTGCCTGCGCAGCCTCGGCGAGCAGCGCCGCAAGCGCCAGGGCGCCCACACCGGCCGCCCCGCCGTCACCGCCCCCGAGCCGCCCCGCGTCTCCGAGGAGACCGCCGAGCGCCGCCGCGCCGAGCTCGCCCTGCTCGCCTGGCCCGAGGCCGCCGGCACCACGCCCGAGCAGCGCGAGGCCCTGGAACTCGCCGTGCGGCACGGCCTCAGCCACCGCCAGGTCGCCGCCGTGCTCTCCCTCGACCCGCTCGCCGCCCGCGAACTCCTCGCCACCGCCGGCTGCGAGGTCGAACGCACCCGCGCCGCCCTCGCCGTCGTCGAGACCGGCAGCTGCCCCACCGTCGCCCGGCTCACCGGCGACCGCCAGGTGCTCCTCTCGGCAGCCCTGCGCGCCGAACTCGTCCGCCACGTCGACGACTGCCCCCGCTGCCGCCGCGCCGCCGAGCGCGTCGGCGCCGGCGGCCCCTGGCCCGGCGCCGCGGCCCTCCCGCCGGACCGGCTGCCGCTCGTCGAGGCGCCCCGGGCCGCCGCGTACATGGCGATGCTGCACGTCCCGCGCGCGCGTGCCGGCGCCCCGCGCTTCGCGCCGACCGGCTTCCCCGTGGACCCGAAGGACCACGTGGCCCGCCGCGACCGGATGCGGGCCCGCGCGGTGACCACCACCGTCGTCGCCGCCGTGGTCGCCGCCCCCGTCCTCGCCCTGTGGACCTCCTACCGCGGCACTCCCACCGCGGACACCGCGGGACACGACGGACCCGGGATCAGCGCGCGCGAGGCGGACGAACCGGTGGCCCCGGACGGCCGCCCCTACGACCGCTACGAGAACGCGGGCAACGCCGACACCTCCCCGGGGCCCGGCTTCACCCAGGGCGGCCGCGCCCCCGACGTCTCCGTCGAGGTCGTCAGCCCCGGCGGCCCCACCGAACCCGCCCGGCCCGGCGAGCCCGCCGTCGGCTGGATCACGGTCACCGCCACCGGCCGCGGCGACGTCACCCTGCTCACGCTCACCGCCTCCGGCGGCTCACCCGTCGCCTGGTCGCTGTGGACGGACGCCCCCTGGCTGTACGTGAGCCGCGCCTCCGGCACGCTCCGCCCCGGCGAGCAGACCGCGGTCGCCGTCCGCGTCGACCACGCGCGCGCCCCCGTCGGCTCCTGGAGCGCCCGTGTGGGCGTGAACCCCTCGGGCGCGGTGGTCAGGATCGACGGCTACCGCCGGCCGACGGACGACCGGGCCATCACACCCCCGCCGGTCACGACGACGAAACCGACGACCCCGCCCACGTCCCCGCCGACGACGGAACCGACCACACCGCCCACGTCCCCGCCGACCTCCCCGCCCACGACGGAACCGACACCGACGACGCCGCCGACGACCGAGCCCACGACCCCGCCCACCTCCCCGCCGACGACCGAACCGACCACCCCGCCGCCGACGACCGAGGAACCCCCGCCCACGACCGCGGACCCGGGCACGTCCCCGCCGCCCGCGGAGCAGTCACCCTCCTAGGGAGCGGGATCCGCCGGGTGCGGGGCCACCAGCGGCAGCTGCGAGGCGAGCCGCGCCTCACACAGCCCGACCAGCACCTCGTAGGCCTCCTGGCCCATCATCTCGACGAGCTCCGGCCGGTACGAGACGTACACCGGCTCGGCACCGACGTGCGCCGACGAGGCCGTCGTGCAGTACCAGTGCAGGTCGTGCCCGCCCGGCCCCCAGCCACGCCGGTCGTACTCGCCGATCGACACCTGGAGCACCCGGCTGTCGTCGGGGCGGTCGACCCAGTCGTACGTCCGCCGCACCGGCAGCTGCCAGCAGACGTCCGGCTTCGTCTCCAGCGGCTCCCGGCCCTCCTTCATCGCCAGGATGTGCAGCGAGCACCCCGCGCCGCCCTCGAAACCGGGCCGGTTCTGGAAGATGCAGGAGCCCTCCCAGCGGCGGGTCTGCCGGTCGCCGTCCTCGTCGAGCTGCACCCAGCCCGACTCCGTGCCGACCTCGTGGAACTGCCACAGCTCCGGCGTCAGCCGGGCCACGTGCTCCGCCACCCGCTTCTCGTCGTCCTCGTCGGAGAAGTGCGCCCCCAGCGTGCAGCAGCCGTCGTCGGGGCGCCCCTCCTGGATGCCCTGGCAGCCGTTGCCGAAGATGCAGGTCCAGCGGGAGGTCAGCCAGGTCAGGTCGCAGCGGAAGACCTGCTCCTCGTCCGTCGGATCGGGAAACTCGACCCACGCGCGCGCGAAGTCGAGGCCCTTCTCGTCCGGCTCCTCGGCCTTGCCCCGCTTCTGCTTCCCGACCTTGACCGCCTTCACGGCCTTCGCCGCGTGCGCGGTCCTGGCGTCCTTCACGCGCGCGCCGTCGCTCTCTTTGCCCGGCTTCGCCTTTTTCGTCTTTGGCACAACACCAAGCGTATGCCGCAGGGAGCAGTAGCGTTCCGCCCATGAGACTCGGAGTCCTCGACGTCGGTTCGAACACAGTGCACCTCCTGGTGGTGGACGCCCACCCCGGCGCCCGGCCGCTGCCCGCCCACTCGCACAAGGCGGAGCTGCGGCTCGCCGAACTGCTCGACGAGCGGGGCGCGATCGCGCCCGGCGGCGTCGAGCGGCTCATCGCGACCGTGCGGGACGCGCTCGCGGCCGCCGAGGACAAGGGCTGCGAGGAGGTCCTGCCCTTCGCGACCTCCGCCGTGCGCGAGGCCAGCAACGCCGACGCGGTCCTCGCGCGCGTGAAGGACGAGACCGGGGTCGACCTCCAGGTCCTCACCGGCGAGGAGGAGGCCCGGCTCACCTTCCTCGCCGCCCGCCGCTGGTTCGGCTGGTCCGCCGGCAAACTCCTCCTCCTCGACATCGGCGGCGGCTCCCTCGAAGTCGCGTACGGCATCGACGAGGACCCGGACACGGCGGTCTCCCTGCCCCTCGGCGCCGGCCGCCTCACGGCGGGCTGGCTGCCCGGCGACCCGGCCGACACCGCCGACGTGAAGGCGCTGCGCCGCCACGTCCGCGCGCAGATCGCCCGTACGGTCGGCGAATTCAGCCGCTTCGGCAAGCCCGACCACGTCGTCGCCACCTCCAAGACCTTCAAGCAGCTCGCCAGGATCGCGGGCGCCCCCGGTTCGAGCGAGGGCCTCTACGTCCAGCGGATCCTGTCCCGCAAGTCCCTGGAGGAGTGGGTCCCGCGCCTCGCCGCGATGACCGTCCCCGAGCGCGCCGCCCTCCCCGGCGTCTCGGAGGGCCGCGCCGCCCAGGTCCTCGCGGGCGCACTCGTCGCCGAGGGCGCCATGGACCTCCTCGGCGTCGAAGAGCTGGAGATCTGCCCCTGGGCCCTCCGCGAGGGCGTCATCCTGCGCCGCCTGGACCACCTGCCGGGGCACTGACCGGCGTACGGAGGAGCGCGTGGCGCACGGGCCTGGACGTGACTTCCGGGCCCCACGCGCACGGGCCGGGCGTGACCGGAACCACCCCCCGGCGCCCCGCCCCGCCCCGTACCCTGTCTCCGTGGCAGAACCAGTGGTGCGCATCCCGGATGCGAAGGTCGCCCTGTCGACGGCCTCGGTCTATCCGGAGTCGACGGCGACGGCCTTCGAGATCGCCGCGCGCCTCGGGTACGACGGCGTCGAGGTCATGGTGTGGACCGACCCGGTCAGCCAGGACATCGAGGCGCTGCGCCGGCTCTCCGACTACCACCAGGTCCCGATCCTGGCCGTGCACGCCCCCTGCCTCCTGATCACCCAGCGCGTCTGGTCCACCGACCCGTGGGTCAAGCTCCAGCGCGCGCAGGCGGCGGCCGAGCGGCTCGGCGCGTCGACGGTCGTCGTGCACCCGCCGTTCCGCTGGCAGCGCCAGTACGCCAAGGACTTCGTGACCGGCATCTGGCGGATGGCGGACGAGACGGACGTCCGGTTCGCGGTCGAGAACATGTACCCCTGGCGGTACAAGGACCGCGAGATGCTCGCGTACGCCCCCGAGTGGGACGTCACCAAGGACGACTACCGGCACTTCACCGTCGACCTCTCGCACACCGCGACCGCCCGCACCGACGCCCTCGCGATGATCGACCGCATGGGCGACCGCCTCGGCCACGTCCACCTCGCCGACGGCAAGGGCTCCGCGAAGGACGAGCACCTCGTCCCCGGACGCGGCACGCAGCCCTGCGCCGAGCTCCTGGAGCGGCTCGCGCTCACCGGCTTCGACGGGCACGTCGTCATCGAGGTCAACACCCGCCGCGCGATGTCCACCGCCGAACGCGAGGCCGACCTCGCGGAGGCCCTCGCCTTCACCCGCCTCCACCTCGCCTCCCCCGTCCCCCGCCCCGCGGAACGGGCCCCGCGCCCGTGACGGACCAGGCCCCCCGTCCGACCGCAGAGGCACCCGCGCCCGTGACGGACCAGCCCCCGCGCCCGACCGCAGAGGCGCCCGCGCCATGACCGACCCGGCCCCGCGCCGGCGCGGCCGCCCGTCCCGTACCGAGGAGGAGAGCGGACCGGGCGCGCGGACACGCATCCTGGAGGCGGCCCGCGCCCAGTTCGCCGAGCGCGGCTACGACAAGGCCTCGATCCGCGGCATCGCCAAGGCCGCCGGGGTGGACCCGGCGCTCGTGCACCACTACTTCGGCACGAAGGACGAGGTCTTCGCCGCCGCGATCGAGGTCTCCTTCGAGCCCGCCGCCGTCCTCCCGGCGATCCTCGGCGGCCCCCGCGAGGCCATCGGCGAACGGCTCGTCCGCTTCTTCATCGGCGTCTGGGAGAACCCGGCCTCCCGCGCCCCCCTCCTCGCCATCGTCCGCTCCGCCCTCACCCACGAGGCGGCGGCCAAGGTGCTGCGGACCTTCGTGCTGCGCCGGCTCCTGGAGCGGATCGCGGCCGAGCTCGACGTCCCGGACCCGGGCTTCCGCGCGGAGCTGGCCGCCTCCCACATGATCGGGATCGTGATCATGCGGTACGTGATCCAGGTCGAGCCGCTGGCCTCGGCGGACCCGGAGCGGATCGTCGAAGAGGTGGCCCCGACGCTCCAGCGCTACCTGACCGAAAGCTGAACAGCCGTCCCGCATTGCGGACACCATGTCCAGATCTTGGAGCGTCGGCGTACGCTCGTAGACAAGCACACCCATCACGAGGAGCGAGCGACGATGCCCGAGCTGAGGTCCCGCACTGTCACCCACGGCCGCAACATGGCGGGCGCACGCGCCCTTATGCGCGCCTCCGGTGTACCCGGCGCGGACATCGGCCGGAAGCCGATCATCGCCGTCGCCAACTCCTTCACCGAGTTCGTCCCCGGCCACACCCACCTCCAGCCGGTCGGCCGGATCGTCTCCGAGGCCATCACGGCCGCCGGCGGCATCGCCCGCGAGTTCAACACGATCGCCGTCGACGACGGCATCGCCATGGGCCACGGCGGCATGCTCTACTCCCTGCCCTCCCGCGACCTGATCGCGGACAGCGTGGAGTACATGGTCGAGGCGCACTGCGCCGACGCCCTGATCTGCATCTCCAACTGCGACAAGATCACCCCCGGCATGCTGATGGCCGCCCTGCGCCTCAACATCCCGACGGTCTTCGTCTCCGGCGGCCCGATGGAGGCCGGCCGCGCGGTCCTGGTGGACGGCACGGTCCGCACGCTCGACCTGGTCGACGCGATGTCCGACGCCGTGAACCCCAAGATCTCGGACGAGGACATGCTCCGGATCGAGGAGAACGCCTGCCCGACCTGCGGCTCCTGTTCCGGCATGTTCACCGCCAACTCGATGAACTGCCTGACCGAGGCCATCGGCCTCTCCCTCCCCGGCAACGGCTCGCTGCTCGCCACCCACACCGCCCGCAAGGAGCTGTACGAGAACGCGGCCCGCACGGTCGTCGACCTCACCCGTCGCTACTACGACGAGGACGACGCCTCCGTCCTGCCGCGCTCGATCGCCACCCGCGGGGCCTTCGAGAACGCCATGGCCCTCGACATCGCCATGGGCGGCTCCACCAACACGATCCTGCACCTGCTCGCCGCCGCCCAGGAGGCCGAGGTCGACTACGGTCTGCCGGACATGGACGAGGTCTCCCGCCGGGTCCCCTGCCTGGCCAAGGTCGCCCCGAACGTCGCCAAGGACCGCACGTACTACATGGAGGACGTGCACCGGGCCGGCGGCATCCCCGCCATCCTCGGCGAGCTGTACCGCGCGGGCCTGCTCAACGAGGACGTCCACTCCGTCCACTCGCCCTCCATCAAGGAGTGGCTGGACACCTGGGACGTCCGCGGCGGCGCGGCCTCCGACGAGGCCGTCGAGCTGTTCCACGCGGCCCCCGGCTGCGTCCGCTCCGCGACCGCCTTCTCCCAGTCCGAGCGCTGGGAGGCCCTCGACGTGGACGCGGCCGGCGGCTGCATCCGCGACGCCGCGCACGCGTACTCGAAGGACGGCGGCCTCGCCGTCCTCCACGGCAACCTCGCCGTCGACGGCTGCGTCGTGAAGACCGCCGGCGTCGACGAGTCCATCTGGACCTTCGAGGGCCCGGCCGTCGTCTGCGAGTCGCAGGACGAGGCCGTCGAGAAGATCCTCCTCAAGCAGGTCAAGGAGGGCGACGTCGTCGTCATCCGCTACGAGGGCCCCAAGGGCGGCCCCGGTATGCAGGAGATGCTCTACCCCACCTCGTACCTGAAGGGCCGCGGCCTGGGCAAGGCGTGCGCGCTGGTCACCGACGGCCGCTTCTCCGGCGGCACCTCGGGCCTCTCCATCGGCCACGCCTCCCCGGAGGCCGCCTCGGGCGGCACCATCGCCCTCGTCGAGGACGGCGACCGCATCCGCATCGACATCCCCAACCGCTCGATCGAACTCCTCGTCGACGAGGCCACCCTCGCCGCCCGCCGCGAGGCCCTCGGCGGCGTCTACGCCCCGAAGAACCGCCAGCGCAAGGTCTCGGCCGCCCTCCGCGCCTACGCCGCGATGGCGACGAGCGCCGACAAGGGCGCGGTCCGGGACGTGACGAAGTTGGGCTGAGCCCGGTAGGAGACGTACGAGTGAGGGGAGCGGGCTCTTCAGGCCCGCTCCCCTTTCTTCGTGCGTACGTGTCAGACGGCTGTCACCAGGCCGCCGGATCACCCGCGTCCACCGCGAAGACGGACCCGTCCGGCGCCGTCCCGAACACCCGGTTCCCGGCGACGACGGGCGCGGGAATGCTCGTCGCGTACCCGAGCCGCCCGTCCCGCAGCCGGGGCCCCGTCTGCCCGAGGAGTGCACCGCGCGCGGTGTCGACGGCGAGAAGCCGTCCGTCGGAGGCGGAGAGGTAGAGCCGGTCACCGGCACCGACGACGGGGACGGACGCGTTGCTGGCGGCGGTCTCCAGCTCCCAGAGGACGTGATCGCCGGGTGCGTTGGCGTCCAGGGCGATGAGCTGCCCCGTCGGGGTCAGCAGATAAACGGTCGTGCCCTGGACGGCGAACTTGGGTTCGTCCATCAGAGAGGGCACGGGGATCCGGCGGGCGGCCCCCTTGGCGGGGTCGTAGAGGACGACGGCGTCGGTGCGCGAGTCGAGGTTCACGGACTGCAGGACGAGTACACCGTCGGCTCCTGTGCCGACCGGGACGAGATCACCGTCCAGACGCTTCTGCCAGGCGATCTCGCCGCTCTTCGGCCGGAGAGCGCTGAGCAGGGTGTGTGCTCGACCGGTCGCTCCGGCAGACGCCTCGAAGACCGGCAACAGACCGGAGACGGGGTCGTACGGACCGAAGTGCGGCTCCGAGTGCCCCCGCAGACCGTGGCTCCAACGCTGCTTCCCCGTAGCGGCCGCGACTGCCTTCGGCCTTCCCGACCTTCCGGCGAACAGGACGGTTTCGTCGGCGAACCGCACGTCGGAGTCGTTCATGTACCAGCCAGGAGTGCCATCGGCTTCGTACGTCCGTATCCCGCTGTCGGCGGAGCTGACGCCGACGAGGCCGCCGGACATCGGCGCGGGCGCGGAGAAGTTCTCGCTGCCGGCGACCAGGTGTGACCACATTGCCTGGCCGGTCGCGGGGTCGATCCGCGCGATGCCGATGCCCCGGCCCGAGCAGAAGAGCGCGTCAGCGGCATAGGCGCAGGCGGGCGCGACGGAGTCGCCGTCCTTCTGCAGCGGGGTCTGCCACCCGGTGAACGCCTCGGCGACCGGGGCTTTGCGCGCGTCCTTCGCGGGACTCCCCCCGCCGCCGAACGTGACGGCCGCGAAGGTCACGACCCCGGCCAGGACGAGGAGCGCGGTGGCCGTGACGGGCCAGCGGGGCAGCCGCCGCCGGGGACGCTCGACCGGTACCCGTACGGGAGTGTCCGCGTCCCAGGAGGCCGGTGACCGGGGCTCGGGGGCGGGCAGGGGAGAGGACCGCCGCTGTGCCGGTATGAAGGCCGCCGCCTCGTACGAGGGCGGCAGCAGCGCGGTCATGATCTCGCCCGGAGTCGGACGTTCCGCCGGTTCCTTGGCGAGGCAGCGTGCGACGAGCGGGGCGAGGTCGGCCGGAACGCCCGTCAGATCGGGCTCGTCGTGCACGACTTGGTACGCGACGATGTAGGGGCTCTCGGAGTCGAACGGGCCGTGCCCGGTCGCGGCGTGCACGAGGACGGACCCGAGGGCGAACACGTCCGCCGCCGGTCCGACCTCACGCGGGCGCTGGAACTGCTCGGGCGCCATGAAGGGCGGCGAGCCGATCAACTTGCCCGTCTCCGTGTGCAGATCGCTGTCCACCGGCCGGGAGATGCCGAAGTCGATGACCTTGGGGCCGGTGTCGGTGAGCAGGACGTTGCTCGGCTTGAGGTCCCGGTGGACGACACCGGCCCGGTGGATGTCGCGCAGGGCCTCCGCGAGCCCCGCCGTCAGTCGGCGCAGTTCGGCGGGGGAGAGGGGCCCGTTCCGCTTCACCTGGTCGGAGAGGGTGGGGCCGGGGACGTACAGCGTCGCCATCCAGGGGCGTACGGCGTCGGGGTCGGCGTCCACGACGGGCGCGGTGAAGGCACCGCTCACCCGGCGCGCGGCCGCGACCTCCTGGCGGAACCGGGCCCTGAACTCCGGGTCCTCCGCGTACTGCCCGTGCACGACCTTGACGGCGAGGCGCAGTCCGGAGGGGGAGGTGGCCAGATGGACCACCCCCATGCCGCCCGCGCCGAGACAGGCCTGAAGGCGGTACTCGCCCGCGTATTCAGGTCCTTCTGCTTCCCGGTCGGAACCGGCACTGCGCAACGGCGGCATCGCCCACCCCCGTGTGATTCCCCGTTGATTTCGCGCGCGCGTGCGCGACGGACGGAGCCTAGTCCATGGCGCACCGGATGTCGGAGCGGCTTGCTAGCCTGCGCGTCGCAGAGAGTGAATTCCAGCGGAGCGATCTCGCTCCCAACGGGGGAGGCCGTCATGACTGTCGAAGAGACGAGCGCAGCGGCGGAACTGGATGAGGTGGTCACCATGGGCGTAGCGCGTTACCCGATCGCACCCAACTGCCGCGTCAACGTGCGCTCCGGCCCGGGCACCAAGTACCCGATCGTGCGGACACTGTTGGCCGGCGTGAGCGTGCCGATCTACTGCCAGACAGCCGGCGAGACCATCACCGGTCCGTACGGCACGACGAACCTCTGGGACAACATCGCGAGCGACGAGTTCGTCTCGGACGCCTACGTGCACACGGGCAGCGACGGCTACGTCGCCCGCCACTGCGGCTGACGGGGGAAGAAGACGATGCTTCGCAGAAGAACGCTCACCACCATCGGCGGCGCGGCCGCCGCCCTGGGCCTGGTGCTCGTCACCGCAGGCGGTTCCTCGGCGGCCGAGCTCGCGGCCTACCGTACGGCTCCGGCGGCTGCGCTCGGCGTCGCGCGTTACCCGATCGCACCCGGCTACCGCGTCAACGTGCGCTCCGGCCCGGGCACGAAGTACGAGAGCGTGCGCCTGCTCCCGCTGGGTGCGAGCGTGCCGATCTACTGCCAGATGCCGGGCGAGACCATCACCGGTCCCTACGGCACCACGAACCTCTGGGACAACATCGCGAGCGACGAGTTCGTCTCGGACGCGTACGTGCACACGGGCAGCGACGGCTACGTCGCCCCCCGCTGCGGCAGCTGACAAGGGCGGGGAAGACGACGCTCCAGGGATAATCGACCCTGTGAGCGACGAAGAGCAGACCCCCAGCAAGACCGGCGACTCCTCCGGGCCGCAGCCGGAGGAGATCCGCTTCTTCGGTACGACGTGGGTCGACCACAGCGGCAACTACGGGCTGCGCCGCGTCGGCCTGGCCGCCGGCGCGCTCGCCGCCGCCGTGGCGGCCTGTTTCGTGCTGCGCTTCGCCTACGAGGGCCTGCAGATCGCCGACGTCGGCGGCCTCGTCAACACGCTGGTCGTCATCATGTTCGGCGTCTGCAGCGCCATCGCCTTCGCCAAGACCTGGGAGGGCTTCGTCCGCCGCCCGGCCGACCCGGCCCGCGAGGAGTCGCTCCGCAGCCTGAAGGCGATCGGCTTCATCGGCTCCCTCCTCGCCTACGCGGCCCGCTGCTTCGTCGAGGCCCCCGGCGAGGGGCTCCACCGCACGGAGTACGAGAAGGCCGTCGCCCAGTACGAGAAGCGCCGCGCCAACAAGAAGCGCAAGCGCAAGTAGGCCCACCGGCCCTCACGCGCCCACTCACCGCACCGCACCGCACCGCCCACCCACCCCGGCCCGTCCGGATCCTTGACGCCCGGCACCCCCAGCCCCACTATTCATCACATGATGAATAACCCGGCGGGCGGGCCCGGAGACGCAGCCGTCACCGCCCACGGCCTCACCGCCGTCCGAGGCGACCGCACCGTCCTCCGAGGCCTCGACTTCACCATCCCCACCGCCCGCATCACCGGCCTCCTCGGCCCCTCCGGCTGCGGCAAGACCACTCTGATGCGCGCGATCGTCGGCACCCAGGCCAAGGTCACCGGCACCCTCCAGGTCCTCGGCCGCCCCGCCGGCGACCCCGCCCTCCGTACCCGCATCGGCTACGTCACCCAGGACCCGTCCGTCTACGACGACCTCACCGTCCGGCAGAACCTCGACTACTTCGCCGCCGTCCTGCTCCCCGGCCGCGCCCACCGCCACGACCGCCGCACCGCCGTCGACCGGGCCATCGAGGACGTCGACCTCGCCGGCCACGCCGACTCCCTCGCGGGCCGGCTCTCCGGCGGCCAGCGCAGCCGGGTCTCCCTCGCCGTCGCCCTCCTCGGCACCCCGGAGCTCCTCGTCCTCGACGAACCCACCGTCGGCCTCGACCCCGTCCTCCGCCGCGACCTCTGGAACCTCTTCCACCGCATCGCCGCCGACCGGGGCACCACCCTCCTCGTCTCCTCCCACGTGATGGACGAGGCCGAGCGCTGCCACCGGCTCCTCCTCATGCGCGAGGGCGAGATCCTCGCCGAGGACACCCCCGAGGCCCTCCGCCGCCTGGGCGGCACCGCCACCGTCGAAGAGGCCTTCCTCCACCTCGTGGACGCGGCGAACACCCGCGCGACCCACGCCGCAGCCCGAGCCGCCGACCAGGAGCGACCGTGAACGCGAACCGCACCCTCGCCACCACCGCCCGCGTCCTGCGCCAGCTGCGCCACGACCCGCGCTCGATCGCCCTGATGCTCCTCGTCCCCTGCCTGATGCTCTTCCTGCTCCGCTACGTCTTCGACGGAAGCCCGGCCACCTTCGACGACATCGGCGCCTCGCTCCTCGGCATCTTCCCGCTCATCACGATGTTCCTGGTGACCTCCATCGCCACCCTCAGGGAACGCACCTCCGGCACCCTGGAACGCCTCCTCGCCATGCCCCTCGGCAAGGCCGACCTCATCGCCGGCTACGCCCTCGCCTTCGGGCTCGTCGCCGTCCTCCAGTCCGTCCTGGCCACCGGCCTCGCCGTCTGGTTCCTCGGCCTCGACGTCATCGGCTCCCCCTGGCTGCTCCTCCTGGTGGCCCTCCTCGACGCCCTCCTCGGCACCGCCCTGGGCCTCTTCGTCTCCGCGTTCGCCGCGTCCGAGTTCCAGGCCGTCCAGTTCATGCCGGCCGTGATCTTCCCGCAGATCCTGCTCTGCGGCCTGTTCACCCCGCGCGACCGCATGGCCCCCGCCCTCGAAGCGGTCTCCGACGTCCTGCCCATGTCGTACGCCGTCGACGGCATGAACGAGGTCCTCCGCCACCCCGCCATGACCACGGCCTTCGTCCGCGACGTCCTCGTCGTCGCCGGCTGCGCCGTCCTGGTCCTCGGCCTCGGCGCGGCCACCCTCCGCCGCCGCACCGCCTGACCGCTCCCGCCCCGGCCCTGACCGCCCCTCGGACACCCCACGCACCCCGGCCCCCACCGGTGCAAGGATGGCCCTGCACGTGGAGCCCCCTTCCGGCGAGGTGAAAGACCCATGACCCAGACCGTCGCAGTCCTCGGCACCGGCAAGATCGGTGAAGCGCTCCTCAGCGGCATGATCCGCGCCGGCTGGCGCCCCGCGAACCTCCTGGTCACCACCCGCCGCGCCGAACGCGCCGAGGAGCTCCGCACCCGCTACGGCGTCGAGACCGTCACCAACGCCGAGGCCGCCAAGCGCGCCGACACCCTCATCCTGGCCGTCAAGCCGCAGGACATGGGCCGCCTCCTCGACGAGCTCGGCCCGCACGTCACCACCGACCGCCTGGTCATCAGCGCGGCCGCCGGCATCCCCACGTCCTTCATCGAGGACCGCCTCACCGCAGGCACCCCCGTCGTCCGCGTCATGCCGAACACCCCCGTCCTCGTCGACGAGGGCATGTCCGTCATCTCGGCCGGCAGCCACGCCACCCCCGACCACCTCGCCCACACGGAGGAGATCTTCGGCGGCGTCGGCAAGACCCTCCGCGTCCCCGAGTCCCAGCAGGACGCCGCCACCGCCCTCTCCGGCTCGGGACCGGCGTACTTCTACTTCCTCGTCGAGGCCATGACCGACGCCGGCATCCTCCTCGGCCTGCCCCGCGCCCAGGCCCACGACCTCATCGTCCAGGCCGCCATCGGCGCCGCCGTGATGCTCCGCGACAGCGGCGAGCACCCGGTCAAGCTCCGCGAGGCCGTCACCTCCCCGGCCGGCACCACCATCAGCGCCATCCGCGAGCTGGAGAACCACGGCGTACGGGCCGCCCTGATCGCCGCCCTCGAAGCGGCCCGCGACCGCAGCCGCGAACTGGCCTCCGGCAACAGCTGAGCCCCTACTTCGCGGCCGCACCCTTCAGCACGTCCTCCGTGGACACGACCCGGGCGAACCGCCCGCCGTGCAGCGACACCGCCGTCGCCCGGGTCAGCTCCTCCGCCGTCTGCGTCCAGCCGAACGGCCCCGCCAGGTCGAAGGTGTGCATCGCGTCCAGCGCGAACAGCACGTCGTACCCGAGGTTCCCGCCCATCCGCGCGGTCGTCTCGTTGCACATGTTCGTCTGGATCCCCACGACCACGAACTGCTCGACCCCGGCCCCCTTCAGCCAGGCGTCCAGGTCCGGCTCCCCGTAGAAGGCGGAGTTCACGGACTTCGTCACGAACAGCTCGGGCCCGGCCCCCTTCCCCCGCCGCTCCTCGACGAAGTCCTTGAAGGCGTTCCCCTCCGTCCCCGGCTCCAGCGGCGACCCCGCCCGCGGCGAGTCGTGCCGCACGAAGACGACCGGCCGCCCCGTCTCCTGCCAGGCATCGATCAGGGCCGCGATGTTCTCCTCGGCCTCCGGGTTGTTCCGCCGCCCCCAGAACTCCTGCTCGAAGCCCTTCTGCACGTCGATGACCACCAGCGCCGCGTTCTCGTTGATCTCCATGACCACGATCCTCCCGCCGACGGCCTCCGCCTCCCAGGGGTACGAATGCCAGCGATCGATGCTTTACTGCCAGACGTGCTCCCGACACCCGCACCCCGCCCCCAGCGCATCGCGCTCGTCGCCTTCCCCGGCGTCCGCGCCTTCGACGTCTCCGTCATCACCGAGGTCTGGGACAGCGACCGCACCCTCCGCGGCGTCCCGCCCTTCGAACTCCGCCGCACCGCCACCGACCCCGGCTCCCCCATCCCCCTGCGCGGCGGCCTCACCCTCACCCCTGACCGCCCCCTCACCTGGCTCGACGACCTCACCCCCACCGACCTCGTCGTCGTCCCCGGCATCGAAGACCCCTACGCCGACCTCCCGGCCGCCGTCCTCGACGCCCTCCGCCGCGCCCACACCGCCGGCATCCCGGTCGCCTCGCTCTGCGCGGGCGCCTTCGTCCTCGCCCGCGCGGGCCTCCTCGACGGCCGCCGCGCCGTCACCCACTGGCACCTCGCGAGCACCCTGGCCGCCCTCCATCCGGCCGTCCAGGTCGAGCCGGACGCCCTCTTCGTCGAGGACACCGGCATCTGGACCTCGGCCGGCACCGCCGCCGGCATCGACCTCTGCCTCCACCTGGTCCGCACCGCCCACGGAGCGGAGGCGGCAGCCACCGTCGCCCGCTCGATGGTCACCGCCCCCTTCCGTACGGGGACCCAGGCCCAGTTCATCGAGCACCCCACCCCCCGCGCCGACCGCGACGCCGACGCCCTCGCCGCCGTACGCGCCCACGCCCTGGCCCACCTCGACGAACCCCACACCGTCGCGAGCCTGGCCGCGGTCGCCGGCATGTCCCCCCGCTCCTTCGCCCGCCACTTCCAGGCCACCACGGGCACCACCCCCCTCCACTGGCTCATCACCCAGCGCGTCGCCGCAGCCCAGAAGCTCCTCGAACGAACCGACCACCCCCTCCCCGAGGTCGCCCGCCGCGCCGGCTTCGGCAGCGAGGTCACGATGCGCCAGCACTTCGCCTCCCACCTGGGCACCAGCCCCCGCGACTACCGCCACGCCTTCCGTCACCCGAGCAGAGGAACGTCCGCGGACCAGGGTTGACACGCCCCCTCCCCGTCCGTAGTGTTCTCCGAGTTGTCCGACGTGAGCACCGACCCCGGTCGGCCCCGGACAGCCATTCCGCAAGATCCACAGAAGCTGACGACGCTTTGTCGTGCCGTCATGCTTTCCGTGCGTTTTTGCGAAATGAGGAATTCGCGTTCGAAGCTCTGAGGGCAGCCGCCCGATTCGCTTCGGGGGCAGGGAATCCGCTAAAGTCTCACCAGTCGGAACGGCCCAACAGCCGGAAAGACAAACCCCCCTGACTGGGAATCAGACGCCGAAAGGATCTGATAGAGTCGGAACCGCCGGAAGGGCCCG
>NZ_JBIRQU010000018.1:0-140389 GCF_044333355.1 Streptomyces sp. NPDC021012 | reverse complement strand
GAACGCGGAGGCGCCGCTAGAGGGCGCCGTCCCGTGTGCCCACCCGTCCCGCCCCAGCGGGACGATTGCCCACACGGGGCGGGGGCGAAGCCCCAAGCGGGTGCGGGCACCACACGGGGGCGTGGGCAAAGCCCCGGGAGGGGGCACCGCCCCGCCGGGCGCGGGCCCACGCGGGGCGGGGCGGAGCCCCAGGCGGGGGCGGGGTCCGCACGGACGCGCGGGGGCCGTGGCGTCTCGTTGGCGGTCAGTGGGGTGTCAGTGGTTCGTCAGCGGGCGGCGCGAGTGTTCTCCCGTGCCCCGGGGAAACGCCCCGAGGCAGGAGCACGAGGAGATCGCCATGCAGGAGAACGACACCACTCGCACCGCGCTCGTCACCGGCTCGTCGCGGGGGATCGGGCGGGCGATCGCGCGGCGGCTGGCCGGGGACGGGATGGTGGTGGCCGTGCATTACGGGCGGGACGCCGAGGCGGCGCGGGAGACGGTGGAGATGATCGTCGGGGACGGGGGGCGGGCCTTCTCCGTGGGGGCCGATCTGGCGACGTACGAGGGGGTGGGGGCGCTGGTCGAGGGGGTGCGGGCCGGGCTCGCCGCGCACACCGGGAAGGCGGCGCTCGACGTGCTCGTCAACAACGCCGCCGCGACCACCTCGGGCGGGCACCTCGCGGACGAGACCCCGGAGCGGTTCGACCGGGTCTTCGCGGTCAACGTGCGGGCGCCGTACTTCCTCGTGCAGGGCCTGCTGCCGGTGCTGCGGGACGGCGGTCGGATCATCAACATCGGGTCGGCCGTCACCCGGATCGCGCTCGCCGACGAGCTGGCGTACGCGATGACGAAGGGGGCGATGGAGACCTTCACGCGGACGCTCGCCAACGTCGTCGGGGAGCGCCGGATCACCGTCAACACGGTCGCCCCCGGGCCGACGCGGACCGACGGGCTCGCCGCGGCCATGGCGGCGATGCCCCAGCTCGAAGCGATGCTGATCGGCGGGCAGGCGCTGCCGTGGGTGGGGCAGCCGGAGGACGTCGCCGACCCGGTGGCGTTCCTGGCCTCGGAGGACGGCCGCTGGATCACGGGCACCGTGATCGACGCCTCCGGTGGCACCTACCTCGGTCCGAAGCGCTGAGCCAGGCGGCGTGGTACCCAGGGGACATGACACTTCCCGGGGAGACGGACCGTCAGGACTCGATCACCGACGTGAGCGGGCTGCGCGTGGGCCACGCGCGCGTGGCCGGGCCCGGCGCGCTGAGCGGCACCACGGTGGTCCTGGCGCCGGAGGGCGGGGTCGTCGCCGCCGTGGACGTACGGGGCGGGGGGCCGGGCACGCGGGAGACGGACGCCCTGGACCCGCGGAACGTGGTCCAGCGGATCGACGCGGTCGTCCTGACCGGCGGCAGCGCGTACGGCCTGGACTCCGCCGCCGGGGTGATGGCCTGGCTGGCTGAGCGGCACCGGGGCGTGCGGGTGGGCCCGGACCCGTCCCACGTGGTGCCGGTGGTGCCCGCCGCGTGCGTCTTCGACCTGGGCCGGGGCGGCGACTTCACGGCCCGCCCGGACGCGGCGACGGGCCGGGCGGCGGCGGAGGCGGCCGCCGCGGGCGGGGACCACGCGCGCGTGGAGACGGGCGCGGTCGGCGCGGGCACCGGGACCGTGGCCGGCGGCCTGCGGGGCGGCGTGGGGACGGCGAGCACCGTCCTGGAGTCGGGGATCACGGTCGGCGCGCTCGTGGTGGTGAACGCCGCGGGCTCGGCCGTCGACCCGACGACGGGCGTCCCGTACGGCAGCTACTTCGAGGCCGGCCGGCCCGCCTTCCCGGAGGCCGCGGTCCACGAGGCGGCCCTGCGGCGGCTCGCGGAGGCGCGGCGGGCGGCCGCCCCGCCCCCGATGAACACCACGCTCGCCGTCGTCGCGACGGACGCCGTCCTGACCCGGGCCCAGGCCCAGAAGGTCGCGGGCACCGCGCACGACGGCATCGCGCGGGCGGTGCGCCCGGTGCACCTGATGAACGACGGGGACACGGTCTTCGCCCTCGCCACCGGGGCGCGGCAGCTGCCGGAGGCGCCGGGTCCGCTCGCCCTGAACGAGATCCTGGCGGCGGGCGCGGACCTGGTGACCCGGGCGATCGTCCGGGCGGTCCTCGCGGCCCCGGGCGGTCTGCGCGGCCCGGGCGGCGACTTCCCCTCGTACCGCGAGCTGTACGGACCGGCAGCGGACGCGTACTCCCGGTAAGGGGAGGGGAGTTGACGGGAACGGGCGGGAACTTCGCGCGCGGGCCCTTCGTTTTGCCGGAACCCGGACACGATGTCAGACCCAGGGACTACGTTAAGCAAGCACCAAGTGACATGCGGCGACGGCCTGGAGACCCTCTTGAACGATCCGCAGGATCCTCACGATCCGTACGAGACGACCGAGACGCACCTTGCGCGGCTCCTCGGCCGGGCGCTCAACTCCTTCGACCTGCCCGACTCGACCGTCGAGCGCCTCGGCACGGCGCTCGCCCACTCCAGCGCGCTGCACTCCTCGCACCACAGCGCGTCGCTGCACCGCACCACCCACCGCCATACGTATCTGCTCGCCGACGGCAGCGCGCTCAGCCTGTGGGAGCTCACGCACAACGCCGGCCGGGACGGCACCGAGCAGCACGAGCTGTACGCGGAGGAGTCGGAGGCGCGGCTCGCCGCCTCCCGGCTCCCGACCGGGCCGCTGCCCGGCTGGACGGCCGAGCACGCCGACGGCCGCGTCCTCGACGAGGACGACGACCTGGAACTGCTGAGCACCCTGCTGGCCCGCCCGATACCGGCCCAGCCCCGGATGTACGTGCCGGACAACTCCGCCGACCACGCGCGCCGCGTCCTGCGCCGCGCGGAGAACGCGGACCGGCCGGGCGAGCGGACGGCCCGCCGCCTCCGGCTGGCCTTCGCGCACCACATCACGCAGGCCTTCGGCCGCCACTGCCCGGTGGAGGGCGGCCGGGACGCCGGCTTCACCCTCTACGAGCACCAGTTCCTGCTGCTCGACGGCAGCGAGGTCAGCCTCTGGGAGGTCGAGCACACGGCGACGCCGGACGGCCGGCACATGTGCGAGGTGTACGAGGACGAGCAGACGGCCCGCGGGGCGATGGAGGCCCGCTCCCGGGTCCGCTGACGCACCGGCGCCGCCTCCGCCCCGTCTTCAGGGGGCGGTGGCGGCCTCGGCCAGGCGCTCGACGGCGAACGCCCGGTTGGCGCGGGTCTGTTCGCGGTAGCCCTCCGGCAGGTCCGGCAGCGCGAGCAGCCGGTCGCAGGCGGCGAGCGAGGCGGCGTGGTCGCCCACCCAGTACGCGGTGATCGAGTACTCGAAGAGCAGTCCCCACCGGTACACCCACGGCTGGGTGAACAGCACGTCGTCCGGCAGCTCCCGGTCCACGACGGCGGAGACGATCGCGTGGGCGGTCGCGTGGCGCCGCATCTTCCTCAGCCGCGCCACCAACTCGTAACAGGCCTCAAGGCGTTCCGGCCGCGACTCCCAGGCCCGCGAGAGCGCGTCCATCGCGGCCGGCCAGTCGCCGGACTCGGCCCGCAGGACCCCCGACTGGAGCAGCGAGAAGTACACCTCCTCGCCCCAGCCGCCCATCGCCGCGCGCCGCTCGTAGAGGGCGACGGCCTCGGCGGAGCGGCCCATGTCCCGCAGGGTCTGCGCCAGGTAGAAGACCGTGCGGTGGTTGGTCGGGTCCCGGTCGAGCTCGGCGCTCAGGAGGCGGGCGTCGCGCTCGAACTTGTCGTGGCGCGAGCCGCCGTCGGCGTGGTCCTCGATCACGAGCGCGTCCAGATTCTCCTGGACGTGCTCCCGGTCGACCGTCAGGTACTCGTGGGTGACGCCCTCGTAGCGCCACTGCAGGTCGCCTCTGACCAGGCGTTTGATGCGGTACTCGACGGTCCCCCGGTGGCGGATCATGTACGCGTCGGCGAGCGGGCCTCCGGCGGCGGGCAGCGGGCCCTCCTGACGCAGGACGTGGTCGGCGTCAAGGAGCAGCAGATAGTCGGCCCGGCCCCGGGCGTGGGCGATGTTCAGGCTGCGGTTGTGGCCGAAGTTCACCCACGGCTCCTCGCGCAGCTCCCCGGGGATGCCGTCGAGGGCCCCGCGGATCAGCTCCTGCGTGCCGTCGGTGGACCCCGTGTCGGAGATGACCCAGGTGTCCACCAGACCGCGGACGGAAGCGAGGCAGCGCTCGATCACCGCGGCCTCGTTCTTGACGATCATGCACAAGCAGATGGACGGACGCACGGCAACACCACTTCCGGCGGGGGCGGGGGCGCCCGGAGGGCGAGGGGGGGTGGGCGACCCTATGGGCGGCTTCCGCGGGCGTGGTTCCGGCGCGCCGACGGGCCCTTCGAAGTTCGCCGTCGCGTACGCATCCATTCGACTGTTCGCGCTAGGCCATGGCGCTGAGACCGCCGAAAACACATCAAGTCTTTGCATGTGCGATCCGATGATCCGACCAGGGAGCGAGAACCCGCTCCCCCACCTCGACCTCACTCGCACCGGCCGAGGAGCCGGTGGAGGAAGGAGCATGCATGCGTCCTGATGCCAGGACCAGGTCCCCGCTCGGCCCGCTGCCCCGACGGCGCGGATGGCTCTGCAGCGGCGCCATCACCTCCGTCGCCCTCGTCCTCACGGGCTTCGCCCCCTCGGCCGCCGCCGCGTGGGAACAGCCCCCCGGCACGGCGCTGGCGGGCCCCCCGCCGGGCGACCACTGCAAGGAGCACTCCCCCCACCACGAGAACGACTCCCACCCGCGCCAGGAGGACGACGCCTCCGCGCAAGGCGACCTCTCCGCCTTCCTCGACCAGCAGATCCAGCCCCTTCTGGAGGGCAACGAGTCCCGCGCCCACGCCCTGACCACGGCCGCGCCGAGAGGCGGCGGGGGTGGCGACGACCACTGCCAGGCCGGGCCGCCGGGCCCACCGGGACCGACGGGGCCTGCGGGACCGACGGGGCCGACGGGGCCGACTGGTCCTACGGGAGCGACTGGTCCTACGGGAGCGACAGGCGCCACCGGTGCGACGGGAGCAACCGGCGCGACAGGGGCGACCGGCGCCACCGGAGCGACGGGGGCCACCGGAGCGACGGGAGCAACCGGCGCGACAGGGGCGACAGGAGCCACCGGCGCAACGGGGGCCACCGGGCCTACCGGCCCCACCGGGCCTACCGGGCCTACCGGCCCCACCGGCCCCTGCTCCGACATCGACACCTACAGCCCCTCGAACACCGAGGACTTCCAGGCGGTGCTCACCGGCGGCAAGGCGTATGCCGGGAAGGCATCCGTGCCGGGCGGGACGATCGTCTGGCAGGACCTCACCAACCTGACCGCGACCGCGACCGATCCCGCGAACGGCAGCGTGGCGGCGGGGACCGCCTTCCCCGGCAACGCGTGCGGGATCTCCATCGAGGCGCAGGGCAACGACGCTTTCGTCAAGATCGTCAGGACGAACGGCGAGGTGTGGCAGACCCACGGTGACATCCAAGGCCAGACGTTCGTCTGGGACGAAGGCTGGTTCCAGCAGGCGACGCCCACCCCGGCGGCGCTGCGCGCCGGCAAGTTCAAGCGTGCCCTGCCCCCCGGCACCGCGCGCAACCTCGTCCCGGGCCTGAACCGCCCCTGACGGACGGGTGACACGGCCGAGGGGCGGTGCGCTCGTGATGCGCACCGCCCCTCGGTCAGCCGGACGACCGGCCTCAGTGCGTGAGCACCGGCTCCTTCAGGCTCTCGCCGTCGACGGCCTCGGCGGCGTCGACGTCACCGTCACCGCCCTCCAGGTGCTGCTTCGGCATCGCCGGCAGCGCGAACATCACCAGGAAGATCACGGCGAGCACGCCCGCCGCCCAACCCAGCGAGTTCTGGAAGGCGTTCGTGAACGCCGCGCCCACCTCGGCCGGGGCCTTGGCGAGCTTCTCGTCGTCGATCGTCCCGAAGAAGACCACGGACACCAGGCCGAGTCCGAGCGCGTTGCCCATCTGCCCGGTCGTGTTGATCAGGCCCGAGGCCGAACCGGCGTGCTCCTTCGGCACCTCCGAGAGCACCGCGTCCGTCAGCGGCGCCACGATCAGGCCCATGCCGAGGCCCATGACCACCAGCGGCGGGATCATCTGCCAGGAGTGGATCCCGGTCCCGTACCGCCCGGCCACGAAGAAGTAGAACAGGATGCCCGCGATCATCGTCAACGCGCCCGCCTGGAGCACCTTCCGGCCGAAGCGCGGCACCAGCTTCTGCACGGACATGCCGGCCGCCGTCGAGACGGCGATCGAGAACGGCACCCCGGTCGCACCCGCCTTCAGCGGGCTCCAGCCGAGCCCGATCTGCATGTAGAGCGTCCAGACCAGGAAGAAGATGCCCATCACGACGCCGAAGGTCAACTGGACGGCGATGCCCGCCGCGAAGCTCTTCACCCTGAACAGCGACAGCTCGACGAGCGGCGAACCGTCCTTCTTCGTCTTGTACGTCTCGTACGCCACGAGCGCGCCGAAGACGAGCAGGCTGCCGGCCATCATCAGGTAGCCCCACAGCGGCCAGTCCAGCTCGCGGCCGCGCGTCAGCGGGTAGATCAGCATGAGGAGCGCGGCCGTCACCAGGAGCACGCCGACCAGGTCGAGCTTGAGCGCCTTCGGCGCCTTCGACTCGGTGATGAACTTCCGGCCCAGGATCGCGGCGGCGATGCCGACCGGCAGGTTGATCAGGAAGATCGGGCGCCATTCGAGGCCCGCGATGTTCCACTGGGTGAGCAGCGCGCCGAGCAGCGGGCCCGAGACCGCGCCGAGGCCGATGATCGCGCCGAACATCCCGAAGACCTTGCCGCGCTCGTGCGCCGGGAAGGTGACGTGGATGATCGACAGGACCTGCGGCACCATCATCGCGGCCGCCGCGCCCTGGAGCAGGCGGGAGCCGACCAGCATCTCCTGGTTGGCGGCGAAGCCGCAGAGCGCGGAGGCGAGGGTGAAGGCGCCGGTGCCGAGCAGGAAGAGGCGCTTGCGGCCGTAGATGTCGCCGAGCCGCCCGCCGGTGATCAGGGCGGCGGCGAACGCGAGCGCGTAACCGGCGGTGATCCACTGGATCGCGCCGAACGAGGCGCCGAGGTCCTTCTCGATGCTGGGGATCGCTATGTTGACGATCGTGGCGTCGACCAGGTCCATGAAGGCGGCGGTCATGACGATGGCGAGGGCGATCCAGCGCCTCTTGTCGCTTGCCGCTGCTGCTTCCGTGAGGGCGGCGTCGTGTGAACTCATACGAAGAAGATAGGAGAAATATAGGTCAATTCATGTCCTAGATGAGAGGCATTCTGGAATGCATGACGGACACCCCGGCACGACTCCTGAATCTGCTCTCGCTCCTCCAGACCCCGCGCGAGTGGCCCGGAAGCGAGCTCGCCGAACGGCTCTCGGTCTCCCCGCGCACCATCCGCCGTGACATCGACCGGCTCCGCGACCTCGGCTATCCGGTCGAGGCGACCATGGGCGCGGTCGGCGGCTACCGCCTCGTCGCCGGTACGGCCATGCCGCCGCTGCTCCTCGACGACGAGGAGGCCGTCGCGATCACCGTCGGTCTGAGCGCCGGGGCCGGGCACGCCATCGAGGGGGTCGAGGAGGCGTCCGTACGGGCCCTGGCGAAGCTGGAGCAGGTGCTGCCGGCGCGGCTCCGGCACCGGGTCTCCACCCTCCAGAACGCGACGATCCCGCTGACCCGGGGCGACGGGGCCACCGTCACGCCCGCCACCCTCACCACGCTGGCGGGCGCCGTGACGGGGCACGAGCGGCTGCGCTTCGGCTACCGGGCCGGGGACGGGACGGAGACGAAACGGCTGGTGGAGCCGTACCGGCTGGTGTCGACCGGGCGGCGCTGGTACCTCGTCGCGTACGACCTGGGGCGCGAGGACTGGCGGACCTTCCGGGTGGACCGGGTGAGCGAGCCGTTCCCCACGGGGGCGCGCTTCACTCCGCGCGAGCTGCCCTCGGGTGATGCCGCGACGTACATGGCGCGGTCGATGGCGCGGGCCCAGGGCGAGGTCGACCTCGACGTGTCCTTCGCGGCGCCGGCCGAGGTCGTCGCCGCCCGCCTGCCCTCCCACCTCGTCCCCGTCCCCACCGGCCCGGACCACTGCCGCCTCCGCGCCCGCGTCCCCGACTCCGTCGAATGGCTGGCCCTCCGCCTCGCCCTCATGGACCTCGACTTCACCGTCCACGGCCCGGAACCACTGCTCACGCACATGCGGCACCTATCGAAACGGCTGGCCAGCGCGACGCGCTGACGTCGTTGCAGACCGCCCCCCGTTGTGGGCACCCATTCCGCCGGGCCGGCGCCCACCGCCGTTGTGGGCAATCGTTCCGCTGGGGCGGAACGGGTGGGCACAACGGACCCGCGCCCTGCCGGCGCCAGAGGCTTACGCGCCTGAACCCGCACCCCATGCGAGCTGTTCACAGGGGTGCGGGTCCAGGCAACGGAACGCGGAGGCGCCGCTAGAGGGCGCCGTCCCGTGTGCCCACCCGTCCCGCCCTGCGGGACGATTGCCCACACGGGCGGGGGCGAAGCCCCAGGCGGGTGCGGGCCCCACACGGGAGCGGGGCGAAGCCCCAGGCGGGTGCGGGCCCCACACGGGGGGGGTGGGCGGAGCGTGTCGTCTTGCTGGGTGGGCCGGCCGCTCTAGGCCACCGCGTCGAAGCCCGTGTCGTGGGCCATCTTCTTCAGTTCGAGGAGGGCGTGCTTCTCGATCTGGCGGATGCGCTCGCGGGTGAGGCCGTGTTCCTTGCCGACCTCCGTGAGGGTCCGCTCGCGGCCGTCCTCGATGCCGTACCGCATGCGGATGATGGAGGCGGTGCGGTGGTCGAGCTGGCCGATGAGGTCGTCGAGTTCCTCGCTGCGCAGGAGGGTGAGGACGGACTGCTCGGGGGAGATCGCGGAGGTGTCTTCGAGGAGGTCGCCGAACTGGGTCTCGCCCTCGTCGTCCACGGACATGTTCAGCGAGACGGGGTCCCGCGCCCAGTCGAGGACGTCGGTGACGCGCTCGGGCGTCGAGCCGAGTTCGGCGGCGATCTCGGCGGGCTCGGGCTCGCGGCCGTTCTCCCGGTTGAACTCGCGCTGGACGCGGCGGATCCGGCCGAGCTCCTCCACGAGGTGGACGGGGAGCCGGATGGTCCGGGACTGGTCGGCGATGGACCGGGTGATGGCCTGGCGGATCCACCACGTGGCGTACGTGGAGAACTTGAAGCCCTTCGCGTAGTCGAACTTCTCGACCGCGCGGACCAGGCCCGCGTTCCCCTCCTGGATCAGGTCGAGCAGCGGCAGCCCGCTGCGCGGGTAGCGCCGGGCGACGGCCACCACGAGCCGCAGGTTGGACTTGATGAAGAGGTCCTTGGCCCGCTCGCCCTCGGCGACCAGCGCTTCGAGCTCCTCACGGGTCGCTCCGCCCGCCTCGCCAGACCCCGCCGCGTCAGCGGCTGATGTCACAGCGCCGTCGAGTATCTGCTGGGCGTAGACGCCCGCCTCGATCGTCTGGGAGAGCTCGACCTCCTTGGCGGCGTCGAGCAGGGGTGTGCGCGCGATCTCGTCGAGGTACATGCCGACCAGGTCGCGGTCGGCGATCTCCCCGCCCACGGCGCGAACGCTGCTCGCCCGCTCGGCCCCGCTCTTCGCGGAGGTCTGACGACGGGCGACGGCACGGGTTGCCATGCGTGCTCCCTTGCTGAGTAGGTCGCGACACCCTTACGGGTGCCCTGCATCCGACGGAAACAACGACTGGAATCAGGACAGAATTCCCACCCGACGCATGGATTTTCGCGATCATGCAGTATCCTGCGCGGCCGCCGCGCCCGCGGGCGCGCCGTCGGCACCCACGGAGGTGCAGGTCAGACCGGGCACGGAGGGTGAAACGGCGCCCCTCGCGGGGGTGCCCGACCACGTCGTCGGTGAGACCGCGATCACATGCGGCGCCATCCCTTCAGACGCCTCGGCACGACACACGGTTGCCTCCCGTCCCAGGACCGCCCCGGGGACCTAAGACAGGTCCTAGGTCCCCAGCCCGTTCCGCCCCGGCCCCGGCCCGGCCTAGCGTCGCCCCATGACCGACACCACCGGCACCCTCGACGAGGCCCTCGAACGGCTCCACACCACGGGACCCGAGCGGGGCGGCTGGCTCACCAACCACGCCCCCATGGCCGTCGAGGCCCTGGTCCGCCACGGCCAGGCCCCCGCCGTGCACCGCTGGCTCGACCACTACGCGCCCAAACTGGAGGACGCGCCCGCCCCGTACGCCCCGGTCACCGTCGGCAACTGGCGGGAGGCGCTCGGCGACCCCGTCCGGATCACCGACTGGACCCGTTACTTCGCGCGCGAGCTCGGGGACCGCCCCTGGCGGGACGTCCTCGCCGAGTGGTGGCCCCGGCTGCTGCCGGGCATCGCGGGCGGGGCGACGCATCCGGTGATCCGTACCGGTCACGCCGTACGGACCCTGCTCACGACCGAGGAGACGGCGCCGCGCCGCGCCGAGCTGGCGCACGCCCTCGGCTACTGGGCGGCCCGCCACCAGCCGCTCCCGCCGCTCACCCCGCTGGCCGCCGCGCCGACGGCGGCGGCCGCGCTGGACGCCGTACCGCCGGTTCCGGAGCAGGACGGCGGGATCAGGGCCCGGCTCGCGCAGCTGACGGCGTTCCCGGTGTGGGGCGAGGCGCCGGATCCGGACACGGCGAAGGAGCTGCTCACCGAACTGGTGACGGCGGCGACGCACCGGTACGCGTCCCACGGCCACGGCGAGCCGATCATGCTGGTGCATGCGGCGACCGCGCCGAACGCGGTCCTGCGCGCCCTGCCCGCGCTCCCCCGCGGGCTGTGGGCGCCGAGCGTGGCGGCGGCCTGGACGGCGGCGGCCGCGGTGACGGCGGCCTACACGCCGCGCGAGGCCGCCCCGTACGCCGGGACCGGGCTCGGCCCGGAGGAGGTCTTCGAGCGGGCGGCGGCCCACGGCGACGACCACACGATCAAGTTCGCGGACACGGCGCTCGACGTGGGCGGCCCGCTCGCCCTCGCCGCCGCCGTCCGCGCGATCGACCTCAATCCGCCGGCGTACCGATAGAGAAGGTCAGCCGAACTGGACGGACCGCTTGGCGAGGCCCATCCAGAAGCCGTCGATCACCGACTTCTCCGCGTCGAGGTCGCCGGCCGCGTCCGCCGCGCCCATGGTGACGAAGAGCGGGGCGAAGTGCTCCGTACGGGGGTGGGCGAGGCGGCCGGCGGGCGACTTGTGCTCGAAGTCGAGGAGGGCGTCGACGTCGTGCGCGGCGAGCGCCTCGTTTCCCCAGGCGTCGAACTCGGCGGACCAGCCGGGGACGCCGGGTCCGGTGTGCCGGAGGGCGGCGAGGTTGTGGGTGAAGAAGCCGCTGCCGACGATCAGGACGCCCTCGTCGCGCAGCGGGGCGAGCTTGCGCCCGATGTCCATGAGCCGGCGCGGGTCGAGGGTGGGCATGGAGATCTGGAGGACGGGGATGTCGGCGTCCGGGAACATCTCGACGAGCGGCACGTACGCGCCGTGGTCGAGGCCCCGGTCGGGGATGTCCTGTACGGGCGTGCCGGGCGCGCGGAGCAGCTTGCGGACGGCCTCGGCGAGCTGCGGGGCGCCGGGGGCGGCGTACTGGACGCGGTAGTAGTGCTCGGGGAAGCCCCAGAAGTCGTAGACGAGGGGGACGGTCTCGGTGGCGCCGAGCGCGAGCGGGGCTTCCTCCCAGTGGGCGGAGACCATGAGGATCGCCTTGGGGCGGGGCAGTCCGGCGGACCAGGCGGCGAGCTCGCCGGGCCAGACCGGGTCGTCGGCGAGCGGCGGGGCGCCGTGGGACAGGTAGAGGGCCGGCATCCGTTCGAGGGTGGCGTCCATGGCGACCTTCCTCCTGATCCTTGAAACTTCAAGCTAACCACTCGCCACCATAGCGCCAAATAGTTCAACTTTCAAGAATGACCCGTACGATGGGAACCATGGGAGACATGACCGAACCCCGCTGGCTGTCCGACGAGGAGCAGCGCGTCTGGCGCGCGTACCTGCACGCCACCACCCTCCTGGAGGACCACCTCGACCGCCAGTTGCAGCGCGACGCCGGGATGCCGCACGTCTACTACGGGCTCCTCGTCCAGCTCTCCCAGGCCCCCCGCCGCCGGCTGCGGATGACCGAACTGGCCAAGAGCGCCAAGATCACCCGCTCCCGGCTCTCCCACGCGGTCGCCCGTCTGGAGAAGAGCGGCTGGGTGCGGCGCGAGGACTGCCCCTCCGACAAGCGCGGCCAGTTCGCCCAGCTGACGGACGAGGGCATGGAGGTCCTCCGGCAGAACGCGCCCGGCCATGTGGCGGCCGTCCGCCAGGCCATGTTCGACCGGCTCTCCCCCGAGCAGGTGGAGCAGCTCGGCGCGATCATGCGCGTGATGGCCGAGGGCCTCGAACCCACGGACGCGAACGCGGACCTGCCCTGGCTCCGCTGAGCTGCGGAACCAGGGCAGGTCGTCACGTACGGACAGGGGTCAGTGGGCGATGACCGGCACCTTCACCTCGTCCTCCGCACCGGCACCGGCGCCGGATCCGGACCCGGCGACCTGCCCGCCGCCCGGCTTCCCGGTGTTGATGAACACGAAGGCGATCGCGGCCGAGACGGCCAGGATGCCGACCGCCCACCAGATGGCCGTCGTGTAGCCCTCGACCATGCTCTGGAACTGGAGCAGCTTCTGCGCGGCCGGGGTGGTCGCGCCGGCGACGTGGTCGGCCACGTAGGCGGCGGTCGCCGAGGCGGCGATCGTGTTCAGCAGGGCCGTACCGATGGCGCCGCCGACCTGCTGCGAGGTGTTGACCATGGCGGAGGCCACACCGGCGTCCCGCGGGTCCACGCCGAGCGTCGCGAGCGACATGGCCGGCATGAACGCCGTACCCATGCCCAGGCCGAGCAGCAGCTGCGCGGGCAGGATCAGACCGGCGTACGAGGTGCCGATCTCCAGCTGGGTGAGGAGCAGCATGCCGACGGCGGCGGTCAGGAAGCCCGGGGCCATCAGGAACCGCGGCGGGACGCGGGTCATCAGACGCGCGCCGATCTGGGTCGAGCCCGTGATCATGCCCACGATCATCGGCAGGAACGCGAAGCCCGTCTTGACCGGCGAGTACCCCTTCACGACCTGGAGGTAGTACGTCAGGAAGAGGAACAGGCCGAACATCGCGATGACGGCGAGACCCAGCGACAGGTAGACGCCGCCGCGGTTGCGGTCGGCCACGACGCGCAGCGGCAGCAGCGGGTGCTCGACCCGCGACTCGGTGAGCGCGAAGGCGAGCAGCAGCACTCCGGAGGCGATGAAGAGGCCGATCACGCCCGGGTCGGTCCAGCTGGTGGACTCGACGCGCGTGAAGCCGTAGACGAGCGCGACCAGGCCGAGGGTGGAGAGGATCACGCCGGGGATGTCGAGCGGCGAGCGGTTGCGGCCGCCCTCGGGCTCACGGACGACGAGGTACGCGCCGACGGCGGCGACCACGGCGAACGGGATGTTGACGAAGAAGGTCCAGCGCCAGTTCAGGTACTCGGTGAGGAAGCCGCCGAGGATCAGGCCCACGGCGCCGCCGCCACCGGCGATCGCGCCGTAGATGCCGAAGGCCTTCGCGCGCTCCTTGGCGTCGGTGAAGGTCACGGCGAGCAGCGAGAGCGCGGCGGGCGCGAGGAGCGCGCCGAACGCACCCTGGAGCGCACGGGCGCCGAGCATCATGGCCTCGCCGGTCGCGGCCCCGCCGAGGGCGGAGGCGGCGGCGAAGCCGATCAGGCCGGTGATGAAGGTCCGCTTGCGGCCCCACAGGTCGGCGATGCGGCCGCCGAAGAGGAGCAGTCCGCCGAAGGCGAGGGCGTAGGCGGTGATGACCCACTGCCGGTTGCCGTCCGAGATCCCGAGGTCCTGCTGGGCGGAGGGCAGGGCGATGTTCACGATCGTCGCGTCGAGCACGACCATCAGCTGGGCGAGGGCGATGAAGATCAGGGCTTTCCAGCGGCCGGGGTCGGCTGCCTGGATCGCGGGCTTCTCGGGGATTTTCGGCATGGGGGTAGCCACCTCTTGGCGCGTACTGGTGAAAAAAGGACGTGAGTAAGGGCGGGTTACATAAGCGAGGGGGGCCTGGAGGTCAGGAGCAGGAGTCGCGCCTCAGGTCCTCCAGCGTGGCGGCCTTGCCCGGCAGCTCGGAGCGGGCGGGCGCTTCCAGGCCGTCGAGGAAGATCCGCAGGTGGCGGTGGACGAACTGGTCGAAGGCGCCGCAGCCCGAGCCGGGCAGCGGGCGGGTCAGCTGGGAGAGCGCGACCATCAGATCGCCGACGCCGACGTCGGCACGGAGGCGGCCGGCCGCCTGCGCCCGCTCGATGAGGCCCTCGACGACCTCCCCCAGGCGGTCGCGCTCGGCGATCAGGTCGGGGTGGTCCTTGTCGAAGGTGCCCTCCAGCATCGGACACAGGGCGCCGACGCGCTCGTCGGCGGCGCCGTGGACGAAGCGGCGGAGGGCGGCGAAGGTGTCGTCCTCCTCCTCGGCGGCCCGCTCGGCGACCTCGATGACGCGGCCCATGAGCGAGAGGACGACCTCGTGGACGAGGTCGGCGCGCTCGGGGAAGTTCCGGTAGAGCGTGGCGTTCCCGACGCCGGCCCGGCGAGCGATCTCGTCGTACGGCACCTGGGAGCCGAACTCGACGAACATCTCACGGGCCGCCGTCACGATCCGCTCGCGGTTACGCAGGGCGTCGGCCCGCGGACGGGGTACGCGGCGGGCGGGCGCGGTACCGGCGGTGCTGCTCACGCCACGACCTCCTCACAGTCGTCGATGAACTCGGTCGTCGACGGACTCGTCATCGTTGGATTCATCCGGGGAGAGAGTCCCCACTTCACTGAACACACTCCTAAACGGGGACCGACTCCCCGCTTATTTCCCCACTCGGGTGTGACCTGCGTCACACGGCACCGTCTCCGCGGAATCCCACGATCGGGCCACCCGACGCGCGCCCCCGGACCACGCGACACAGGCTGATCGCACGGCGCGGACCCCCGGAAGGGGTCGAGGCGCCGACCTGTCCCCACCGGAGAGGCGACGCATGCAGCACCCCCGCCGACGGATACGCAGGCCCGTCGCCCTGGCGGCGACCACGGCCCTCTCCCTCGCCCTGCTCGCCTCGGCGAGCAGCACCCTCCCCGGGCCCGCCCCCGCCTCGGCGGGCCCCGTGGCCGCCGCCCCGAGGGGCGCCCGGCTGGGGCCGTGCCGCATCGCCACCACGATGGGCGTGCAGATGTCGGAGGGGCTGCCCACGGCCCCCGGATACGTGC
This sequence comes from Streptomyces sp. NPDC021012, assembly GCF_044333355.1. Taxonomy (NCBI): domain Bacteria; kingdom Bacillati; phylum Actinomycetota; class Actinomycetes; order Kitasatosporales; family Streptomycetaceae; genus Streptomyces; species Streptomyces sp. NPDC021012. Next base: position 125,058 of record NZ_JBIRQU010000018.1, on the reverse strand, counting down.
GCTCCACGGGCCTCGTCAGGGCCCTCAACCTGATGGTCGACTTCCCGGACGCCCCCGGGGACGGCACGGCGATGAGCCGCTTCCGCGAGTTCTTCCCGCAGACCGCCGACTGGTTCCGCACCAGCTCGTACGGGCGCCTGCACTACCGGGCCGAGGCACCGATACCCGACTGGCTGCGGATGCCCCGGGCGTTCTCCTCGTACGGCATCGAGCGCGGCTCACCGTACGAACCGGGCTACCGCGCCCTCGTCGAGGACATCGTGAAGGCCGCCGACGCGCGGGTGGACTTCAGCGCGTACGACCTGGTCAACATCCTCGTCACGCCGAACGCCGGGCCCTCCGCCCTCGACACCGTCCTGTCCGTGACCTTCTCCGGCAACGACGACGCCCCCTACGCCGACGGCGTGCCGCTCGCCAACACGTCCTTCGTCTACAGCCGCCAGGACGACGGCTCCGGCAGCTTCGCCGAGACCGGCTACCGCGTCCTGCCGCACGAGAACGGCCACGTCTTCGGCCTGCCCGACCTCTACACCTCGGACGGCGGGGGCACCGTCGGGCACTGGGACATCATGTCCGAGGACTGGGGCGCCAACAACGACCTCCTCGGCTGGCACAAATGGAAGCTGGGCTGGCTCGACAACGACCAGGTCAGCTGCGCCTCGACCCCCGGCACCGGCGACTACAGCCTCACCCCGCTCGCGGTCCCCGGCGGCCCCAAGCTCGCGTTCGTCCCGCTCTCCGGCACCTCCGGATACGCGGTCGAGGTCCGCAGCAAGGACGGCAACGACGAGGCCGTCTGCAAGCAGGGCGTCCTCATCTACCGGGTGGAGTCCGACGTGGACACCGGCCACGGCCCGGTGACCGTCGCCGACAGCGACCGGGCCAGCGGCGGCTGCACCCGCCGCGCCAACGTCCACGCGGAGCTCTCGGACGCCCCGTACGGCCCGGGCGAGACGTTCACCGACCGCGCCAACGGCATCCGGATCACCGTCCTGGACGAGGACGGGACGGGCACCTACCGCGTACGGATCACCCGCGGCTGACGAGGTCCCTGAGCTGCCGCTTCAGAAGCTTCCCGGTCGGATTCCGCGGCAGTTCCCCGTCCCGTACGAGGACACGGGCGGGCACCTTGAAGGCGGCGAGGCGCGCGCCGACGTGCGCACGCAGCTCCTCGGCACCGGTCCCGGCCCCGGCCCGCAGCCGCACGACGGCCACGACCTCCTCCCCGAGCAGCGGATGGGGAACCCCGAACACGGCGGCGTCGAGAACGTCCGGATGCTGATGCAACGCGCCCTCGACCTCGACGCAGTACACGTTCTCCCCGCCCCGGATCACCATGTCGGTGATCCGGTCGACGATGCCGACCCGCCCGTCGCCGTCGAGGCGCGCGAGGTCCCCGGTCCGGAACCACCCCTCCTCGGGGAAAGCGGCACGGGTGGCGTCCTCGTCCCCCCAGTACCCCCGGACGAGAGACTGCCCCCGCAGCCACAACTCCCCCACCCCGTCCGCGTCGGGCCGGTCGATCCGCACCTCGGTCACGGGCGAGGGCCGCCCGACGCTCCCGGGATGGGCCCGGTACTCGGCCCCGACGTTGGAGAGGACACCCCCGCAGGTCTCGGTCAGCCCGTACCCGTTCCGGGGCTCGATCCGCTCCCCGTACCCCTCGGCGATCCCGGCGACGATCCCGGGCGGGGCGGCGGCCCCTCCCGTACTGAGCAGGGTCAGGCTCTCCATCGGATCACCCGCGCTCCGGGCCGCGTCGAGCAACTGCAGCGCCATGGTGGGCACCCCCGCGAAGTGCGTGACGCCGTGCTCCCGGATCAGCTCAAGAGCCCGCCCCGCATCCCACTTCCGCATCATCACCAGCGTCCCGCCGGCCGCCATGACGGCATAAAACGACGTGAACGCGGCGACGTGGAAGAACGGAAACGCGGTCAGCGACACCATCGCCGGGCCGCCCCCCGGCACCTCCCCCCGCGCGAGGGCCGCGGCCGCGGCGAAGTACCGCGGATTCATCGCCGCCCCGACCTGCGCGAGATGCGTGGCGACGGCACCCTTGGGCCGCCCGGTGGTCCCGGACGTGTAGATGATGGTGGCGTCGTGCTCGGGCAGCACGTCGACGACCGGCGGCCCGAGCAGAGGGTCGTCATCGACGACGTACGCCGCGAACCCGTCCTCGGCCTCCCCCCGGAAGACGACCCCGGGCACGGAGTTCCGCACCGCCCACTCCCTCACCCGCCCGACCCGCTCCCCGTCGACCAGCAGCACCCCCGGCGCACAGTCGTCGAGCGCGTACGCGAACTCCCCCTCGGTCCACCAGGCGTTGAGCGGCACCACGACGAGCCCGGCCATCTGCGCCGCCCAGAACGCCACCTGCCACTCGGGCACGTTCCGCATCGCCACGACGGCCCGGTCCCCCGGCCTCAGCCCGTACTCCCCCACCAGCCGCCGCGCCAGCCCACAAGCCGCGTCGAAGAACTCCCGATAGGTCCACCTGGCGTCCTCCGCCACCAGAAACACCCGGTCCCCGTACCCCCAGGTCACCTCGACGAACTCCCGCAGCGTCCGCGGCCCCCCGGCATACACCCCACCCTCAACGGCGAAGGGCGCCCCTGGCGCGCTGAGCCGCTCGACCCCACCAGCCACCACACCATCCTCCTCAGCCCCGGCGACGCTATGCGCGCCCCCGAAGCCGGTCAACTGCACCGACCGCCGACCACACCACCCGCTACACTGACAGCGCTCCGCCTTCGCCTTCGTAGCTCAGGGGATAGAGCACCGCTCTCCTAAAGCGGGTGTCGCAGGTTCGAATCCTGCCGGGGGCACGTACGGCAAAGGGCGCCTAGGAACATTCCTAGGCGCCCTTTGCCATGCATGCCCGGCGCCGGCGGGCCGGTGGGGCTAGCTGACGACGACGTTGTGGGCCGGGATGATCGTGGGCTGGAGGTCGGCGAAGCCGAGGTCGGCGAGGACGGGGCCGAAGGTCTTGGCGTGGGCTTCGAGGGCTTCGGGACTCTCCCAGACCTCGGTGACGCGGAAGCCGCCTTCGACCGGGCCGGCGGCGTGGGAGATGAGGCCCGGGTCGGAGACGTCGGCGAAGCGGGTGAAGCCTCGGCCGGCGGTGACGCGGTCGATGACCGTGTCGTAGAGGTCGTGGCCGGCGCCGGGGAGGTCGAAGGTGACGATGATGGCCATGCGGGGTGCCCCTGTCTCGGTTCGCCGCACGGCTGCGGCGATGGCCGGGAGCATAGCTGTCGGTGATCGCACCGTGCCTTACGGTCACCGGATGCTCACGGCAGGTTCGAATTCCGTGGGCCAACGGCGGGGAAACGGGAGCGGGACCGTGTGTGACGCCTCAGTACGATGAACCGTGGACCGGTGGAAGGCGGCGGGGAGATGGTGAAGGGCGGGGGGGCTCCGCGGCGGGGGCAGGGGGAGCTGGAGGCACAGGTGCTGGCCGTGCTGCGGCGGGCTTCCGGGGGGCGGACCGCCGGGTGGGTGCAGGAGCGGCTCGGGGGCGATCTCGCCTATACGACGGTCATCACGATCCTCACCCGGCTGCATGCCAAGGGGGCGGTCAGCCGGGAGCGGGTGGGGCGGTCCTTCGAGTGGACGGCCGTCGCGGACGAGGCCGGGCTCGCGGCCCTGCGGATGCGGAGGGTCCTGGACGCCGAGGCCGACCGGGACGCCGTGCTCGCCAGCTTCGTGACCGGGCTCTCCGACCATGACGAGCGGCTGCTGCGGGATCTGCTGGCCCAGGAGCCCGGCGGGGCGGAAGACTGACCGCATGGGGGTCTTCGTCTTCCTGCCGCTGGTCCTGCCCCTGACGGCGTGGCCGGTCGCCCGGATCGCCGCGCACCGGCTGCATCCGCGGATGGCCACCTGGCTGCTCGTCGGCTTCTCGGGGGCGCTCGCCGTGTGCAGCACCCTGTCCCTGGGCCTGCTCATGGTCGTCGGCACCGCCCAACTGCCCGGCAACCCCCTGCCGGACGGCTGGTCCGACCCCGAGGTCCGCGCGGCCGTGCCGTACGACGAGGTCGCCGGGCTGCTCGCCGTTCCCGCCCTCGGCGTCGTGGTCCTCTCCTGCGCCGACGCGGTCCGGCGGCACCTCCGGGTGCGCCGCCGCGCCTCCCGGGCCCTGGCGGGGATGCCCCTGCGCTCGGTCGTCGTACTGCCCGACTCCACGCCCTACGCGTACGCCCTCCCGGGGAAGAAGGGCCGCGTCGTCGTCACCACCGCCCTGCTCGGCGCGCTCTCCGGGCCCGAGCGGCGCGCGCTCTTCGCCCACGAGCGGGCCCATCTGACCGCCCGGCACCACAGGTTCCTGCTGGCCGCGCGGCTCGCCGCCCGCGCCAACCCGTTCCTGCTGCCCCTGCGTACGGCGGTCGCCTACACCACCGAGCGGTGGGCCGACGAGGACGCCGCCACCCGGATCGGCAGCCGCCGTACCGTCGCCCGGGCGGTCGGCAAGGCCTCGCTGGTCTCCCGGGACACGGCGTTCGCCGGCTTCGCCTCGGCCGGGCCCGTGCCGCGCCGTGTCGCCGCGCTGCTCGCCCCCGCTCCCGCCACCCGCCGCTGGCCCTCCGTGTTCACCGCCGCGGGCCTCGCCACCTGGGGGGCCGCTGCCGCCACCACCGTCTCCGCGCTCTCCTCGGCGAACTCGGCCGTGTCGCTGTATCTGATCCTGGAGGCCGCGACCCCTCTCTGACGGCGGCCGACCGCACCTATCCTGGCCTTCACGACCGGGGGAACTCAGGGGGAAACCATGGACTGGTTCTGGTGGGTGCTCATCCTCTTCTGGACCGGCGGCTTCGCCTGGGCCGCCGACAACGTCCGTACCGCGCTGCGCCATCGGCACGAGCGGAAGATGGAGGTGCTGGAGGCGGCGAAGCAGGAGCGGCTCGCGCTGGAGGCCGCGCACAGGACGCCCGAGCCCGTGTGCGGGTGCACGCACCACCTCGCGAAGCACGACAAGCAGGGCCGGTGCCACGAGCGGGTCGAGGTGCCGACGGCCTGGGACGAGAACAAGAAGCCGGTGCGGTACGAGGCCGGTGTCTGCAACTGCCAGCAGTACGTCGGGCCGCAGCCGCTGTCCCAGGTGTACGCGGACGAGTTGACGGACTTGGCCTAGGCCTCCTAACGCCGGAGTTCCTCCGGGCAGGGCGTGCCGCGCGAGAGCTTGTACGGGGCGCCCAGGCGGTAGACGCCCGCCTTCGGGGCGACGAGTTCCGTCCATTCGTCGCCCTCGGCGTCCGCCTCGGTCTTGAAGAGGCAGCCCTTCTCGTTGGCGAAGACCTTGGGGAGTTCCGTCTCCGAGTCCTCGCGGGCCAGCTTCGAGGCCTCCGTCTCCCGCGGCGGCTCGACCTTGCCGCCGTGCTCGTCCACGAGGGCGAGCCACGGCGAGTACGGGACGCGGATGAGGATCCGGCCGGGGCGGTCGACCCGGATGACGACCTCGTTCTCCTCCGCGCTCTGCACCTGGGCCGGCGGGTCGGCGAGGGGGGTCGGGTGCTCGACCTCGTACAGCCGCCAGTTCTCGTCGGACCAGATCTGGTTCAGGTACGGCAGTCCCTCGCGGACGAGCTCCGCCTCCTGCTCGGCGCCCGAGTCGGGGGCGCCGGTGGGCAGGACGACGTAGTGGACGGCCCAGCGGTGGAGCCAGTCCTTGTAGTTGGCGGCGTTGAGCGTGTCGTCGTAGAAGAGCGGGTTGCGCTCCATGTCGGCCTGGCGGTTCCAGCCGCGCGCCAGGTTGATGTACGGGCTGAGCGCGGAGGACTCGCGGTGGCTGGAGGCCGGCACGACCTCGACCCGCGCCTTGCCCGCGTCCCGCACCTGGAGCTGGTTGACGAGCGGGGCCAGTTCGCGCGCCCAGGAGGCGTCCGGGGCGGTGCGGATGACGTCGTCGACGCCCTTGAAGCCGATCCAGATGTTCAGGCCGGCGAAGGCGAGCAGCAGCGCGTACCAGCGGCGTGAACGCGGCACCGTGTACGGCAGGGCCGCGAGCAGCACGACGCCCGCGAAGAGCATCGGGAGCCGGGAGATGTTCGAGCCGATCTGGGAGTCGATCAGCCAGGTCAGGAGCGTGCCGATCGTGTAGACCGCCGCCGCCGTGCGGACCGTCCGCCAGTCCTTCGGGACGAGGAAGAAGGTCAGCACGCCGAAGAGCAGGGGCAGCGCCGCCGAGCCGAAGGCCATCGGCTGCGTGCCCGAGAAGGGGAAGAGCCAGGAGGAGAGGGCCACCACGGCCACGGGGGCCAGGCCCAGGGCGTACGCGCCGGGGCGTCGCTTGTTCAGGAACAGCGCCGCCGCCGCGATCCCGAGGAACAGGCCCGCGACCGGGCTGCACGCCGTCGCCAGGCCGGCCAGCGGGGCGGCGACCGCCGCCTTCGCCCAGCGCTTGTAGCGCCAGCGGTGCGGCCAGCAGAAGACGGCGGCGACCGCGCCGAGCGCGAACATCATGCCGAGGCCGAAGGTCACCCGGCCCGAGAGCGCGTTGCAGAGGAAGGCGAAGACGGCCGCGACCGAGCAGACCACCGGGTTCCGGACCGCCCGCACCCGCACCAGGATCAGCGCCGTCAGGGCGGCCGACAGCGTCCCGGCGACCATCATCGTGCTGCGGACGCCGAGCACCGACATCAGGTACGGGGAGACCACGCTGTACGAGACGGGATGCATCCCGCCGTACCAGGCCAGGTTGTACGCGGAGTCCGGGTGCCGTCCGACGAACTCGGCCCACGCGTCCTGCGCCGCCAGGTCCCCGCCGCTGTTCGCGAAGACGAAGAACCACAGGAGGTGGGTGAGGGCGGCGAGCCCGGTGGCCGCCATGACCGTGTAGCGGCGCTTGCGGCGCGGCGCGGCGGGCGGGACGGGGAGGGCGGCGGACTGTGCCCGGGCGGGTGCCGGGGCGGGCCGCTGGGTGGGCAGCACTATTCGCGGGAGCGAAGTGGGGCCGGTATCCGTGGGCGGTCCGCCGACGGCGTCACGGGCATCGCGAGCGTCATGGGCATCACGGTAGACGTCGGGGTCGGAGTCCGCGCGGTCGGCGCGTGTCGGCTCGGCGGTGGTCACTGCGGCCCTTTCCCGTACTGCCCGTCTCGCTTCTCGTCCCCGTGGTCCGGAAACGCTAACAGCCGGGCGCCCCGGAGAAGCGGGGCGCCCGGCTGTCGGCGGATGGCCTCCCGGCCCGCGCCGTCAGCCCACTCGGGTGAGCTTCTTGTCGAAGCCGGGCTCCACCAGGTCCGACTGGAGGGCGACCGGGGAGCTGACCTTGCCCGCGCCCGTACCGATCGACACCTGGCCGACGACGTCGCCCGCCTTGCCCGCGTGCGGGACGGCCTTGCCGCCGTCCGTGAGCTCCAGCGTCACCCGGAGGCCCGGCCAGCCGACCGCCTTGAGCTCCTTGGTGGCCACGACCGGGGTCCGGCCGCCGAGACCGTCGTCCACGTAGCCGAGGACCTGGCCCTTCTTGACCACGGCGGCCGAGGTGACGTCCTTCTGCGCCTGCTGGATCAGCTTGAGGCTGTTGTCGATGGCGAGCTGGAGCTTGTCGTTGAGGATCTTGGCGTCCTTCGCCCCCATGACGATGCCGAGGATCCGGCGGTTCTGACCGTCGACGACGGTGTTCGCCGCCCAGAGCAGGTTGCCGCCGGCCGGGGTGGAGGAGCCGGTCTTGATGCCGCTCACACCCGGCTGGAGCAGGATGTTGTTGTTGTTCTCGATGCGGCCGGGGATGCCGTCGACCGTCACGTTCGGCATGTTCACGATCTCGCGGAACACGTCGTACTGCATGACCGCCTTCGCCAGCTTCAGCTGGTCCTGCGGGGTCGACATGGTGGTGTCGAGCAGACCGGACGGGTCCGTGTACGTGGACTGGGTCATGCCCAGGTCCTTCGCGGCGGCGTTCATCTTCTCGACGAACGCGGCCTCCGAACCGGCGTCCCAGCGGGCGAGCAGCCGGGCCACGTTGTTCGCGGAGGGGATCATCAGGAGCTCCAGGAGCTCCTTCTCCGTGTAGGTCTGGCTCTCCTGGACCGGCGCCGTCGACTCGGACGACTCCTTGCCCTGATCGGCGGCCTTCTTGTCGATCGTGATCTCCGGACCCTGCTGCTTCCCCTTGATCGGGTGGTCGCGGAGGATCACGTACGCCGTCATCGTCTTCGTCACCGACGCGATCGGGGCCGGCTTCTGCGCCCCGTACGTGCCCACGGAGCCGACGCCCTCGACCTCGACGGCGCCCTGCCCCTCGCCGGGCCACGGCATCTTCAGCTCGCCGCCCTCGAAGGTGAACGTCGGCTCGGCCGACAGCTTCAGCGCGGGCGCGGGCAGCGGGCGGACCATCTGAACGATCGCAAAGACGATCAGGAGCAGCAGGACCAGCGGGGTCCAGATCCGCACCCGGCGCACGGTCGTCCGCAGCGCGGTCGGCGGCGGGGGCGGCGTGTTCGTCAGCTCGGCGAGCAGATCGAGCGGCGGCAGCGGCGGCAGCGGCTGCTGCCGGGTCCTCTCCGCCTCGGCGAGCGCCGCGGGGGAGGGCACGGGGGCGGGGGCGGGCGTCTTGGGCGCGGCCGCCGCCTTGGGCACGTCGCCCTTGGGCGCGTCGCCCTTGGGCGCGGCCTCCTGCGCCGCCTTCTCGGCCTTCTCGGCCTTCTGCTCCGCGGGGATGTCCGGGCGCAGGGCACGGAAGACGCTGGTGCGCTCGCTGTCGGAGTCCGCGGTCAGGCTCGGCGGGAGCTTGAGGGCGGTCGTCGGCTGGTCCACGACGGGCGGCCGGACCATCTTGAACATGGCCGTCGGCTGGTCGACGGGCTCGTCCGACGCGTCGGGCTTGTCGGACGCGTCGGGCTTGCCGGACGCGTCGGGCTTGCCGGACGCATCAGGCTTGCCGGACGTATCGGATACGTCGGACGCGTCGGCTTCCTCCGACTCCTCCGACTCCTCCGGCTCCTCCGGCTCCTCCGCCTTCTCCGAGGAGCCCTCGGGCTCCGCCGGCTTCTTGTCGGCGGCGGGCTTCCGTGCGGCGAACCAGGAATCGGGGGACGCCTTGCCCTCGGCGTCCTCGGCGTCCTCGGCGTTCTCGACGGCTTCGGCGTCCGCGGAGTCCTCGACGGGCTCCTCGTCCGTCTCGTCGCCGGACTCCTCGTCAGCGGCCTCGGGCTCGTCGTCCTCGGGCTCGTCGTCCTGCGGCTCGTCCTCGTCCTCGGAGTCGTCGGCCTCGGCCTCGTCCTCCGGCTCGGGCTCCCCGTCGCTCTCCGGCGCGTCCTCGGCGTCCTCGGCGTCCTCGGCGTCAGGCTCGCCCTCCGTCGCGACCCACGCCGCCACGGCGTCCTTCAGACGGTCGCCCTCCGGCTCGTCGTCCTCCGGGGTGCGCGGGGCCAGGGTCTTGAACACGGCCGTCGCCCGGTCGACCTGAACCGACGAGGACTCTGACTCACGGAGCACGGAAAGCCGAGGATCCCGGCCGCCGCCGCCCGAGGCCGCCGTCTCCTGAGACGACCCCTGCTGCTCCGCCTTGTCGGGGGACTCGCCCGCCACCGTGCCTCCTCCATGCGTCATACGTACGTCCGAACCGTCTACCAGTGTCCTGTGTGAACCCCTTGGCTCCCGTGCTAGACGAGAACGACATACCTACTGGTTCCCGGATGAACCACCCAGGCACTCTCGACAGATGAATGTGAGAGGGGTCACCCTGTCATTCATCCACGCGGGGAGGCATGGATGGGCAGGAGCCGCAGAACTATTCCGGAAGAGCTTCTGTTGCTCGCTCTGGACCCGACCACGGGTACCACAGCGCAGCCGCAGTCGCTCGACCTCGGTCTGGCCGGAGCACAGCTAGTGGAGCTGGCTCTGGCAGGCCGGATAGCCCCTGACGGGGATCGTATCGCCGTGGTGATGCCACGGCCGACCGGAGATCCGACCTTGGACTCCGCACTGGAGCTGCTGCGCAGGCGCGGCAGCCCGGTTCGGGCCGTCCACTGGATCGGCGGACCCCGACTGGGGCTCCGTCAGACGTATCTCTCGCATCTGGAGCGATGCGGCATGGTCCATGCCGTGGAGGGCCAGATGTGCGGGGTGTTGCCGACGACTCGCTACCAGGCGACGGACACGGCGATCAGCCGGGAGATCAGGGCCCGGCTGGACAGTGCGATCCGCACCGGCGTACCGCCGGACCCGCGGACCGCGGCGCTTGCCGCGCTGGCCCACGCGGTCGGACTCGGGAAGCACCTCTACCCCGGCAACGAAGGACGGTCGTCGCGGTCCCGGCTGCGCGACCTGATCCGGCACGACCCGATGGGCGGTCTCGTGGCGCACGCCGTCATGGACGTCCAGAACGGTGCCGCGGCGCAACCGCGCCGTGCGCCGGCCGCGGGCGTCCCGGCGCAGCCTCGCGGCAGCATGGCCCGCGCGGCCGCGCACTGACGCCCAGGCGACGCGAGCACGGCACGGCACGGCACGCAGCACCCCGTACCGAAGAACCACCCCTGGAACCATCCCGGGAGCCGCACAGGTGTGCGGGGCGGTCTGGACGGCCGCCCCGCACATGTGCGTTGTCCTGTTTTCCCAGCGCGCACCCGGCCATTGGTGGCAGTCTGCCAAGCGGTAGATACTCACAGCTACGCAGCAGACAGCCGGAGGTGCAGTTTCCGTGGCGTCCAACGTCAACCCCACCGTCAGGCGACGCCGATTGGGCCAGGAGCTGCGCAAGCTCCGCGAGGCGAAGAACATGACGGCCGAGCAGGTCGCCGAGCGTCTCCTCGTCTCCCAGTCCAAGATCAGCCGGCTGGAGAACGGCCGTCGCTCCATCAGCCAGCGCGACGTCCGCGACCTGTGCGGCGTGTACGAGGTCGAGGACGAGCGCATGGTCGACTCCCTCATGCAGATGGCCAAGGACTCGCGCCAGCAGGGCTGGTGGCACGCCTTCGGCGACATCCCGTACAGCGTCTACATCGGTCTGGAGACGGACGCGGAGAGCCTGCGGATGTACGAGTCGCAGATCATCCCCGGACTGCTCCAGACCCCGGCGTACGCGGAGGCCGTGATCTCCGGGGCGATGCCGGAGTCGACGCCCGCGGAGATCGAGAAGCGGGTCACGGTCCGGACCCGCCGCCAGGACCGGATCAGGGACGAGGAGCGTCCGCTGCGCCTGTGGGCGGTCATCGACGAGGGCGCGCTGCACCGGATCGTGGGCAGCAGGCAGCTGATGGTCGAGCAGCTGGAGCACCTGATCGAGCAGTCGCACCTCCCGCACGTGACCGTGCAGGTGATCCCGTTCGAGATGGGCGCGCATCCCGGGATCAGCGGGCAGTACTCGATCCTGGAGTTCCCGGACACCTCGGACTCCAGCGTCGTCTACATCGAGGGCGTGACGAGCGATCTGTACCTGGAGAAGGCGCAGGACGTCGGCAAGTACTCCGTCATGTATGAGCACCTCAGGGCACAGGCGCTGAACGTCGAGCAGACGCGGGAGTTCATCTCGAAGATGGCGAAGAAGCACGCCCAGGGCTGATCGTCCGGCGGCGGGGCAGGCACCGTACACGTGGCACTCGCCCCGAAGGAAGCCCAGTTGGAATATGCCACCCGGACGTGTGAACGCCGGTCCCGCCCGACGGGACCGGCGAGTAGCGTCGATCACGCCACCGAGAACGTTGGCGCGACACCCTACTCGGAAGAACCGGAGTGAGCAGCATGGCGATTATTCAGGGCGGTACGGACACCTGGACCAAGTCCTCGTACTCGGGCGGGAACGGGGCCTGCGTCGAGGTGAAGTCCCCCGTCGTGGCCGCGATCGCGGTGCGTGACTCGAAGGCCCCCGAGGGCCCGTCCCTCTCTTTCGGCCCGGGATCGTGGAACGCGTTCGTCGGCGAGGTGAGCAACGGGGCCCTCTGAGCCCCGGTGCGCACGCCGTCACCAGCAGTACGAATGAGCCCTCTCGACCGGTCCGCCGTCCTGGCCGAGGGGGCTCGGCCCTTTTCCGGAGAGCTTCAGCGCAGCTCGTCCACGTAGCGGTCCGTGCCCGGTACGGTCGGGATGAACGGGGCCACCAGCTCGACCCGGGCCGCTCCGGAGGCCAGGGAGTCCAGGTGCGCGAAGTGCTCCGTCCAGCAGGTGCGCGGGTCCTCCTCGAGGAACCACAGGAGGGTCAGCCGGGTGTCGAGGCCCTCGACCTGCTTCACGTACGTCATGCGGTCGCCGGGCAGCGGGGTCGGCCGGAAGACCGTCACCATCGCAGCCGGTGAGCCGGCGAGGCGGCGGGGCAGTTCCCGGGTGCGAAGCCGGTCGAGCAGTTCCGCCCGGCCCTCCGGGCCCTCCGCGTCGATCACCTGGAGGATCAGGCCGGCGTAGGGGTGGTCGAGGGCGTGGAAGTCGCGCGGGCCGGCGGCCCCGTCGCGGTAGACGGTCGCCTCGTGGTCCTGGAACGAGGTGAAGACGTGGGTGCGGTCGTGGTAGACGCGGCCGTCCTGGTTGAGGCGCTTGTTGATGCCGACGGTCCACTTCATGTGCTCGTCGTAGCGGCCCTCGGTGATCCAGTACGTGGAGAGGTAGCACCCGGCGGTGACCGGCCGGGCGACGGCGGACTTCTCGGGGACGCGGAGCTCCTGGAGCTCGCGGGTGGCGACCCAGCGGCGGCCGGCGTACATCCAGGGCATGGCCATGGCGCCGGCGTAGTAGTGGTCGTCCTCGTACCAGCGGTTGTACGCGTACTCGTGGCCCGGACGCGGTTCCACCATGGTGATCAGCGCGTGGCCGGGGCGCACGCCGTACGGACCGACGGCGGCCAGCTCCGCGTACGTCTCGCTGCGGGTCTCCTCGCTCACTCCCGTACCCCTTCCCATGTCGGTGACGGAGTCCTACTCTGACGGACCGTCAGATGCTTGGCCAGGGTCGAGGAGGGTCCGGATGCTGCTCCAGGGGAAGACGGTCGTCGTGTCGGGGGTCGGCGCCGGGCTCGGGCACCGGATCGCGGAGACGGTCGTACGGGACGGGGGACGGGCGGTGCTCGGGGCCCGGACCGGGGCCAACCTCGCCAAGTCCGCCGCCGAGATCGACCCGGAGGGGCGCCGCACCGCGTACCGGGTCACGGACATCACCGACGAGGGGCAGTGCGAGGCGCTCGCCGCGCTCGCCGTCGAGCGGTTCGGCGGGATCGACGCGGTCGTCCACGTCGCCGCCTGGGACTCCTACTTCGGGGGCCTGGAGGACGCGGACTTCGCGACCTGGCAGGGAGTGCTCGACGTCAATCTGCTCGGGACGCTGCGGATGACCCGGGCCTGCCTGCCGGCCCTCAAGGAGCGGGGCGGTTCCGTCGTGCTGATCGGGACGCAGTCGGCGGTCGCCGCGCCCTCGCAGGTGCGGCAGGCGGCGTACGCGGCCTCGAAGGGAGCGCTGACCTCGGCCATGTACTCGCTCGCGCACGAGCTGGGACCGCACCGGATCCGGGTCAACACCGTGCTGCCCGGCTGGATGTGGGGGCCTCCCGTCCAGGCGTACGTGCAGTTCGCCGCCCACACCGAGGGGGTGCCGGAGGCCGAGGTCCTCGCCCGGCTCACCGAGCGGATGGCCCTGCCGGAGCTCGCGACGGACGGCGACGTCGCGGAGGCGGCGGCCTTCCTCGCCTCCGACCGGGCGCGCGCGATCACCGGCCAGTCGCTGCTCGTCAACGCCGGGGAGCTGATGCGCTGAGCGGCTCCCGTCGGCCCCTCGGGTCAGCGGGCCCGGCTGGAGCGGCCCGTCAGCCCCTCGGGTAGCGGGCCAGCCAGCCCGGGGAGGAGGCGGTGGGGCTGTGGAGGGCGGCGCCCTGGGTCATCTCCATCGCGAAGTCGTCCGCGAGTTCCAGGATCGTGGCGCGGCCTTCCAGTTCGGCGAGCCAGGCGGGCGGGAGGGCCGTCTCGCCGTGCAGGGCGCCGAGCAGCGCGCCGGTGAGCGCGCCCGTCACCGCGGAGGGCCCGTCGTGGTTCACCGCGAGCCGCAGACCGTGCCGTACGTCCTCGCCGACCAGGGCGCAGTAGACGGCCGCCGCGAGCTGCCCCTCGGCCCGGTCCTCGCCCGCCCCGAGGGCGGTCACCCGGTCCGCGTCCGGCACCCCTTCCCGTACGGCTCCGAGGGCCCGGCCCAGCGCCTCGGTGACCGGCTCGTGGCCGGGGCGCGCCGCGAGCTGCTCCAGGGCGCGGGCCACCGCCGCCTCGACGGAGCCGCCGCGCGCGAGGCCGTGGACGGTGACCGCGAGGGCGCCCGCGGCGAGGCCGGCGGCCGGGGCGCCGTGCGTCTGGGCGGCGCACTCCACGGCGAGCTGGCAGACGAGCTGCGGCTCCCAGCCGACGAGCAGCCCGAAGGGAGCCGAGCGGGCGAGGGCGCCGGAGTCGGCGGCGTCCGGGTTCTTGGGCCTGTCGAGGGTGCCGAGGCGGTCGTCGCCGAGGCCGGTGAGGCAGGCGCGGGGCGGGTTGCGGCGGGCGTAGAGCCACTCCTCGCGGGCGAGCCAGCCGTTGTCCTTGCGGCGCTCGTCCGGGCCCCAGTCGTGCTGGGTGGCGGCCCAGCGCAGATGGGCCCGGTGGACGTCGGTGGGCGGGTGCCAGGCGCCGGTGTCGCGGCGGACCTGGGCGCGGATGAGGCCGTCGACGGTGAAGAGGGACATCTGGGTCGCGGCGGTGACGGCGCCGCGGCGGCCGAAGGCGGGGACGGGTTCGGTGAGTCCGTCAGGTCCGTGGGCCTCGCGCAGCCCGTCCAGGGGACCCTCCGCCCCCGCCCCCAGGGCGTCGCCGAGGGCCCCACCGAGCAGACAGCCCCGCACGCGGGCCCGGAAGTCCTGCTGTTCGGCACGGCCCCACACGGCCGCGGCTGTCGTGGCCACGATGTGCCCTCCCCCGTAGACCGGTCTGCGCAGCACTGTAATGGACCGGGTACGTCCGTTCGGGGGCCATATCGTTATGTGATCGGACGCCCTTCAGGCGGTTTTTGACCGCGCCGTCCGTTGTAAGTCCACACCGGGGTCCTACTCCAGGGGCAGGACCGGCAGCAGCTCCGGGAGGTGGCCGTCGGAGGCGCGGGCCGTGTGCTGCCGTTCCTCCGGGACCTCGCCGTACAGGGTCGTCCGGGGCTTCGCCGGGCGGCCCGCGGCCTCCGCGATCGCCTCCAGGTCGCGGATCGAGCGGTACGAGCCGTAACTCGAACCGGCCATGCGGGAGATGGTCTCCTCCATCAGCGTCCCGCCGAGGTCGTTGGCGCCCGAGCGGAGCATCTCGGCGGCGCCCTCGGTGCCCAGCTTCACCCAGCTGGTCTGGATGTTGGGGATGTGGGGGTGGAGGAGGAGGCGGGCCATGGCGATGACCGCGCGGTTGTCGCGGGTGGTCGGGCCGGGGCGGGCGATGCCCGCGAGGTAGACGGGCGCGTTCGTGTGGACGAAGGGGAGGGTCACGAACTCGGTGAAGCCGCCGGTCTCCTGCTGGATGCGGGAGAGGGTCCGGAAGTGGCCGAGCCAGTGCCGGGGCTGGTCGACGTGCCCGTACATCATGGTGGAGGAGGAGCGGATGCCCAGCTCGTGGGCGGTCTTGACGACCTCGATCCACGTCGCCGTGGGCAGCTTGCCCTTCGTCAGGACCCAGCGGACCTCGTCGTCGAGGATCTCCGCCGCCGTGCCCGGGATCGAGTCGAGGCCGGCCTCCTTCGCGGCCGTCAGCCACTCCCGGATCGACAGGCCCGTGCGGGAGGCGCCGTTGACGACCTCCATCGGGGAGAAGGCGTGCACGTGCATCCCCGGGACCCGCTCCTTCACCGCGCGCGCGATGTCGAAGTAGGCCGTGCCGGGCAGGTCGGGGTGGATGCCGCCCTGCATGCAGACCTCGACGGCGCCGACCTCCCAGGCCTGCTGGGCGCGGTCCGCGACCTGGTCCAGGGAGAGGGTGTACGCGTCGGCGTCGGTGCGGCGCTGGGCGAAGGCGCAGAAGCGGCAGCCGGTGTAGCAGACGTTGGTGAAGTTGATGTTCCGCGTGACGATGTACGTGACGTCGTCGCCGACCGTCGAGGCGCGGACGTCGTCCGCGATGCGGGTCAGGGCGTCGAGCGCCGGGCCGTCCGCATGCAGCAGGGCGAGCGCCTGGGCGTCGGTGAGCTTCGTCGGGTCGTCGGCGGCGACGGACAGCGCCTCGCGGACGTCGGCGTCGACCCGCTCGGGCACCATGCCGGGCGCGGCGGCCTCGCGGAGCGACTCCCAGTCCCCGTACACCTCGTCGAAGTCGTCCCGCCGGTCGCTCGTACGGCCCTCGGTGTCGATGGTCGCGTGCAGATCGGTGCGGCCGGTCGCGGTGAAGGCCTCGTCGGGCTCCTGCCAGGGCAGGCCGCGCACGGGCGCCTCGGGGTTCGCGAGGCCGGTCTCGGGGTCGGCGAGGGCGCGGACGTGCGGGAGGAGCCGGGGGTCGAGCCAGGGCTCGCCGCGCTGGACGAACTCCGGGTACACGCAGAGCCGTTCGCGCAGCTCGAACCCGGCGGCGCGGGACCTCTCGGCGAGCTCCTCGATCTGCGGCCAGGGCCGCTCCGGGTTGACGTGGTCGATGGTGAGCGGGGAGACGCCGCCCCAGTCGTCGACGCCGGCGGCGATCAGCCGCTCGTACTCGGAGTCGACGAGGTTCGGCGGGGCCTGGAGGCAGGCGGAGGGGCCCATGATGAGCCGGGCGACAGCGACGGTGGCGACGAGGTCGTCGAGCTCGGCGTCCGGCATCCCGCGCATCGCCGTGTCCGGCTTGGCACGGAAGTTCTGGATGATCAGTTCCTGGATCGAGTGGTACGCGCGCGCCACCCGCCGCAGCGCGAAGAGGGACTCGGCGCGCTCCTCCAGGGTCTCCCCGATGCCGAGCAGCAGACCGCTCGTGAAGGGGACGGAGGACCGGCCGGCGTCCTCCAGCACCCTGAGCCGCACGGCCGGTTCCTTGTCGGGGGACCCGTAGTGGGGGCCGCCGGGCTCGGACCAGAGACGGGTCGCGGTCGTCTCCAGCATCATGCCCATGGAGGGCGCGACGGGCTTGAGGCGCTGGAAGTCCGTCCAGGACAGCACGCCGGGGTTCAGGTGCGGGAGGAGTCCCGTCTCCTCCAGGATGCGGATCGCCATGGCCCGTACGTACGCGATCGTGTCGTCGTAGCCGTGCGCGTCGAGCCACTCGCGGGCCTCCGGCCAGCGGTCCTCCGGCTTGTCGCCGAGGGTGATCAGGGCTTCCTTGCAGCCCAGTTCGGCGCCGCGCCGGGCGATGTCGAGCACCTCGTCCGGCGACATGAACATCCCGTGCCCGTCCCGGCGCAGCTTGCCGGGGACGGTGACGAAGGTGCAGTAGTGGCACTTGTCCCGGCACAGCCGGGTGAGCGGTATGAACACGCTCTTCGAGTACGTGACGACCCCCGGCCGCCCGGCCGCCTCAAGACCGGCGTCCCGCACGCGCCCCGCGGACGCGACGAGGTCGTCCAGATCGCTCCCCCGCGCCCGCAACAGCACGGCGGCCTCGGCGACATCGAGCGCGACCCCGTCCCTGGCCCGCCTCAGGGCGCGGCGCATGGCGTTCTCGGTGGGTCGTCCTGCCTGGTGATCCGTCATGCACCGAGCATACGAGCGCACCCCTGGCCGGGGGTTCGGGTCCCCGCAGGAAGGAGGGTCAGTCCGTGTCCTTGGGGTGCCGAGGAGCGGCGTACACGAAGTGCACGGTGCGGCGCGGCCCGTCGACGAGGTACCGGACCCGACCGCCGGCCGTCACCTCGTACTCCCACTGCGGATAGCTGCGCCCACCGAGCGTCCCGTCCGCGAGGCGGCCACGCAGCCGGTGCTGCCTGTCCGGGTCGTCCTGCCGGAGCGGATCCCGGCGCAGGGCTTCGAAGCAGCGTCGGGTGTTGCCCGGAGCCTCGGCAGCGAGCTCCCCCCACCCTTTGGCCGCCTCGTTCGTCGCGAAGCGCAGGCGCCACTCCTCGCCGACCGGTGGCGGGGCGACGTCGTCGCCGCGCTTCGGCGTCACGGAGCGGTCACCTCTCCGTGGTCCTCGTCGGGGAGCGGACGGGTGAGCTGGGCGGTGAGGCCGGGGTCGGCGAGGACGCGGGCCGTCGCCCGCCACTCCACGATCGTGCGGTGGAGGGTGGCGTGAACGTCCAGCTGTGCCGCGTCGTGCGTAGCGTCCACCAGGTCCTGGACGAACTCCCGCGTCTCCTCGGCGGAAAGGTGACGCACCCAGGGGAAGACCGCAGGGAGGGCTCGCCCTATGACACGGGCGCCGCCGTCGGCGGAGAGAAGCGCGGCGAGGAGGCGGGCCGTGACGTCGGCCGTCTCCTCGCGCTCCTGGTCGTAGCCGGCGGTCGTGAGGTAGAGGTCCTGCCCGTCGCGGCGGGTGACGAGCAGGCGGTAGGCGCTGTCGAGCCGTTCGGCGACCCGCTTCGAGTTCTTGGAGAGCTCGGAGAAGGAGACACTCTGGGTCAGCATGCACCGACCATACTTCGGAACGTATTCCGAAGTCAATCACTCAGAGGTAGCGCGCGTACGCGTCCAACACCCCCAGCACCTCCCCCTCACCCCCCGACGGCAGCTGGAGGACGACCTCCTCGCAGCCCAGCTCCGCGTAGTGGGCGAGCTTGCCCGGGCTGGGCAGGACGGCGTACGGGACGAGCTGGAGCGCCTTCGGGTCGCGGCCCGCCCGCTCCCAGGCCTCCCGCAGGACCGGGAGGGACTCCGTCAGGCCGCGGCCGCCGATCGGCATCCAGCCGTCGGTCTGCGCGGCGATCTGCGCGAAGAGCTTCGGGCCTGCCGCCCCGCCCAGGAGGACCCGCGGGGCGCCGCCGGACGGCTTCGGCCAGACCTCCGAGGCGCGGACGGACTCGCCGTACTCCCCTTCGTACGCCCTCGGTTCCGGCGCCCACAGCGCCCGCATCAGGTCGAGCCGGTCGCGGCCGAGCTTCCGGCGGGTCGGCCAGTCGACGCCGTGGTCGGCGGCCTCCTCCCGGTTCCAGCCGAAGCCCACGCCCAGCGTGAACCGGCCCCCGGAGAGGTGGTCGAGCGTGGCGACCTGCTTGGCCAGCACGATCGGATCGTGCTGGGTGATCAGCGTGATGCCGGTGCCCAGGCCGAGGCGCTCGGTCACCGCCGCCGCCTGCCCCAGGGCCACCATCGGGTCGAGCATCCGCGCGTACTCCCGGGGCAGCTCCCCGCCCGCCGGGTAGGGCGTCTCGCGGGAGACGGGGATGTGGGTGTGCTCGGGAAGGTAGAGCCCCGCGAAGCCGCGCTGCTCCAGCTCGCGCGCGAGCCGCACCGGGCTGATGGTCTCGTCGGTCAGGAAGATCGTGGTCGAGATCCGCATAGCCGCACGGTAGGGGCTCCGGCGCGGATTTCCGAGGCCTTCGACAGGCCCGCCGTCAGGAACGTACGGGGTCCACCGCCCGCTGCACCGCCGCCAGGTCCCCGTACCCGCCGTGCTCCCAGACCCTCTCCCGGAAGCGCTGCAGGGTCAGCGGGACGCGGTCCTCACCCGGAACCCCCTCGAAGTGCACCGTGCCGCACCGGTGGCAGTACCAGCCGTGCGACCAGAGCTCCTCGGCGCGGTGGCGTCCGCGCGTGAGGCGGGCGAAGGCGGCCTTGCGCCGCCACAGCACGGTGAACACCAGGACCGCCGCGAGCAGCGCGAGCGCCGAGATCCAGCCGAGGAAGGCGAGGTCCGGCCCGGGGTCGGATGCCGGAGCCGGGACCGGGACGAACCCCCAGCGCGACGGTTCCGGCTCCTCCGGGGCCGGATCGTCCCGGAACCAGTGCCCGGCGAGCGATCCGCCCAGGAACGTGCCGACGGAGACGGCCGCGGCGAGCACGCCGAGGCAGCCGATCGCGTACGACGGCGGCTCCGGCACCGGCGCCAGCGCGTCGGACAGCCCGGTCGTCACCGTCCGCGTCACGGTCCGCATGTCGCCGTCCCGGTCCCGCTCCCTGCTGCTGACGGCGTCCCGGCCCCCGACGTACACGGCGGGCACGGCCTGCACCCGGTCGTCACGGTCACAGCCCGGGCAGGTGTTCCTCACACGGCTCATGGCTCCCCCTGTTTCCATGGTTGCGCTGTGGGACGGGATCGCCCCACGGCCCGGTTCCCTCCGGCCCGCTCGAAAACCACCTGCGGCCCCCACCCCCTCCCCCTACCGTGACCAGGTGCTGAACCGAATCGAGACGTACTACGACGCCGTCCCCCGTTCCGCCGCCCGCGCCGAGGCGCACGGGCCGCTGACCCTCTTCGTGCGGGAGGGGCAGGGCTGGCCCTACTACGCCCGCCCGGCGCTCGGGCACGAGGGCGAGGTCCCCGTGGAGGCCGTGGAGGAGGTACGGGCCCGGCAGCGGGAGCTCGGCGTGCCCGAGGCCTTCGAGTGGGTCGCCGAGACGACACCGGGGCTGCGGGCCGCCGTGGAGGCGACCGGGCTCACCGTGCACGAGCACCCGCTGATGGTCCTGGAGGGCGAGCCGCTCGCCGTACCGGAACCCGAGGGCGTCACCGTACGGCTCGTGGGCGCGGACGACTCCGCCCTGGAGTCCGCCGTCGCCGCCCCGTACGCCGCCTTCGGCGCGGAACCGCAGCCCGGCAGCACCGCCACGGTCGCCGAGCGCATCTCGGCCGGCCTGACCCGGCTCGCGGCCGCCCTGGACGCCGACGGTCACGCCCTCTCCGCCGGCCAGCACCAGCCCGTCGGGGCCGTCTCCGAGGTCGTCGGCGTCGGCACCGTCCCGGCGGCCCGGCGCCGGGGCCTCGGGCTGGCGGTCACGGCCGCCCTGGTCGCGGACGCCCGCGCCCACGGGACGGAGCTCGTGTTCCTGACGGCCTCGGACGCGGACGTGGCCCGGCTCTACGGCCGGCTCGGCTTCCGCACGGTCGCGACCGCCCTCATCGCGGAGGCCTGATCGCACAGGCCCGATCACGCAGGCCCGATCACGCAGGCCCGAAAAGAAATCTCGGAAAAGTTCTCCGGTCCTGTCACATCCCCTCCGCGCACTCCGTCAGTGCAGTGAAAGCGACGCACGAACGACGGAGAACGAGGAGCAGTCACCATGACGACGCACACGCCCCAGCCCCGCATGACCAACCCCGCCCACCTCCTGGCCGACGCCGGTCCGGCGATCCAGAACCTGATCAAGGCCACCCGCCAGGGCGGGGTCGACGAGGGGATCCTGGAGCTGGTGCACCTGCGCGCCAGCCAGATCAACAACTGCGGGTTCTGCGTCGACTACGGCGCCAAGAGCGCCAGGAAGAACGGCGTCAGCGACGAGAAGCTGTTCGCCGTCGCGGCCTGGCGCGAGGCGCCGTACTTCTCCGACGAGGAGCGCGCGGCGCTCGCCCTGGCCGAGGCGGCGACGCGGCTCGCGGACGTCTCGGACGCGGTGCCGGACAAGGTGTGGGACGCGGCCGCCGACCACTTCGACGAGAAGCAGCTCGCCGCGATCGTCCTGATGGTCGGCGTCACGAACCTGTTCAACCGGCTCAACGTCACCGTCCGCCAGCCGGCGGGCGCGGGTTTCTGACCATCAGCACGTCCACCGGGTCCTCGGACTCCCACGCGAACCCCTCCCGCTCGTAGAGGCGGCGGGCCGCGCTGCCCTGGAGCACCACCAGGCGGACCGGGAGCGACGCCTCGTCCGCCCGGGCGAGCAGCTCGCGCAGCACCGCCGTCCCGAGGCCCCGGCCCTGGGTGGCGGGGTCCAGGTAGAAGTGTTCGAGGTAGAGGCCCTCGCCGTCCTCGTAGGGGCGCACCGTGACGCATCCGGCGAGTGCGCCGTCCACTTCGATCACCGAGGTGTGCGCCGGCGAGAAGCCGTCGCGCAGCCGCTGGCGCACCCGGTGCTCGTCGTAGCGGCCGAGGCGCACCAGGTCCTCGCGCATCACCTCGGCCCGCAGCTCGGCTATCGCCTCGACGTCCTGCGCCCTGCCCGGGCGCAGCGCCCAGTTCGTTTCCCCGTACATGTACGCATCCTAAGGAGCACCCCTGTGACCTCCCGTCCCGCACGCATGCCCAACCCCGCCGCCGTCCTGCCCGAGGCCATGCCGGCGATCTTCCAGCTCATCAAGGCCGTCCAGTCGGGCGGCGACGTGCCCGCCACCACCCTGGACCTGGTCCACCTGCGCGCGAGCCAGATCAACGGCTGCGGGTACTGCGTGGTCGGCGGGGCGCTGAAGGCGCAGAAGGAGGGCGAGACGGACGAGCGGCTGCATGCCGTCGCGGCCTGGCGGGAGGCGCCGTACTTCACGGAGGCGGAGCGGGCGGCGCTGGCCCTCGCCGAGCACGCGACCCGGCTCGCGGACCGCCCGGACGCCGTGCCGGACGCGGTGTGGGAGGAGGCGGCCCGGCACTACGACGAGAGGCAGCTCGCCCAGATCGTGCTGTGGCTCGGGGTCACCAACCTCTTCAACCGGCTCAACGCCACGACCCGGCAGCCGGCCGGCGCGACCTGGTAGCTCGTAACCGGACCCGCGCCGTCCGCGTTACGACGGGCATGAAGAGGATCCTCACCGCAGCCGCCCTGACCGTCTTCGCCGCCGCGGGTGCCGCGGGCGCCGCCGCCGGTACCGCCGCCGCCGACACCAGCGGCCTGAACCTCCCCTCGGTCGTCCCCCTCAGCGGCGTCCTGACCCCCAAGGCAAAGCCGGCCCACACCCCCGACCTCCCGCCGGCCAACGCGGCGGTGGAGCGCCTGCTGCCCGGGCATCACTGACCGGTACGAGAGAGAAGACGAGGGTGGCGGGACCCCCCACGGGCCCGCCACCCTCGCGTTTCAGGGACGCCTCAGCCTCAGCAGGGCGTCAGTCCGCGACCACCAGCGACGGCGTCTCCTTCGTCAGGATCTCGCCGCGGAAGAAGGCGGGGCTGCGGCGCTGCATGACCAGCATGATGACCACGCCGAGGAGCAGCAGTCCGACGCCGATGACGAAGACCGAGCCGATGCCGAGGACGGAGGAGCCGGAGCCGTAGGCGGGGTCCCACATGTCGTAGAGGGTCTTACCGAAGACGGCCGTCAGCATCAGGCCGCCGAGGGCCGGGATGACGCCCTTGAAGGCGAGGTCGCGGGCGGAGGTGAAGAGCTCGGCGCGGAAGAACCAGACGCAGGCGAAGGCCGTCAGGGCGTAGTAGAAGCAGATCATCAGGCCGAGGGCGTAGATGGTGTCGACCAGGACGTTCTCGCTGACGAGGGTCATGACGGTGTAGAAGACGCCGGTGGCGACGCCGGCCACGATGGTGGCCTTGCCGGGGACCTTGAAGACGGGGTGGACCCGGGCGAAGGACGGCGGCAGGGCCTCGTAGCTGGACATGGCGAGGACGGTGCGGGCGACCGGGATGAAGGTGGTCTGGAGGCTCGCGGCGGCGGAGGCGAGGACGGCGACGAAGAGCGCGATGCCGAGGACGGGGCCCATGACGGGGCCCGCGAGGGCGGCGAAGACGTTGTCGGAGGTCTCCGGGTTGGCGAGGCCGAGGCCCTTGTCGCCGGAGCCGACGACCATCTGGGCGGCGACGCCGGTGGCCAGGTAGGAGCCGACCAGGACGACCATCGAGATGAGCGCGGCGCGGCCCGGGGTCTTGTCGCTGTCGGTGGTCTCCTCGTTGGCCGTGAGGCAGGTGTCCCAGCCCCAGTACATGAAGATCGACAGCGAGAGGCCGGCGGTGAAGGCGGCGAAGGAGCCGACGGAGAAGGGGTTCAGCCAGGACCAGGAGAAGCTCGCCCCGGTCGGGAAGTCGACCGAGCCGGCCTTGGAGAAGGCCATGACGACGAAGACCGCGAGGACGGCCAGCTGGAGGCCGACGAGGGTGTACTGCACGCCCTTGGTGGCGGTCATGCCGCGGTAGCTGATCGCGGTCGCGGCGGCGATCAGGGTGAGGCAGGTGACGATGTGGACGGCCTTGTTGTCGTCCAGGGCGGCGATCGAGTCGTTGCCGCTGATCTCTCCGGCGAGCAGCCAGAAGTACGAGGTCGCGACGCCGGCCAGGTTGGACAGCACGATGATCGTCGCGATGACCAGGCCCCAGCCGCACATCCAGCCGACCTTGGGGCCGAAGGCCTTCACGGTCCAGGTGAAGGAGGTGCCGCAGTCGGGCATGCGCTTGTTGAGCTCGCGGTACGCGAACGCGACGAGCAGCATCGGCAGGAAGCCCGCGAGGAAGACAGCGGGCATCTGCAGCCCGACCTCGCCGGCCGTGGAGCCGAGCGTGGAGGTCAGGCAGTAGACGGGGGCGACGGTCGAGATGCCGATGACGGCGCTGCCGAGGAGGCCCACGGAGTTGCCGCCGAGGCCCTTGCCGCGCACGCCGGAGGTGCCGTCCGGGGCGCCGTTGCCCCTTGCCGTGTCCACGGCTTGCTGCCGTACGTCCACCTGAGTCATGAACTTGACGTTAAATGCTGCGGTTTCCATATCCGGAGGACGAGCCTCCGCTCACTTGATGCTCATTTGATCGATCATGGCCTTGCATTGCGAGGTCGAACCGGACACTCGCCGATGATTGAAAGATCGACCAACCAGGATGGTCAACCATCCGACAGATCCGGCGACGAGTGTCCGATATGCGGGAACCGCAGCTGTGCCCCAAATGTCCGTTTCAAAAATTTCCCGTGAAATTTTCGAGACGCTTCTCACCCCGGTCCCCCGGGGCCGTCACCCCGGCCAGACGACCGCCTGGAGCTCGCTGTACGCGTGCAGCGCGTACGAGCCCACGTCCCGTCCGACGCCGCTCTTCTTGAAGCCGCCGAAGGGCGCCTCCATGTTCCGGCCGATCGTGTTCACGCCCACCCCGCCGGCCCGCAGCCGGGCCGCGACGCGGAAGGCGCGGGCGACGTCGCCGGACCACACGTAGTCGATCAGTCCGTAGTCGCTGTCGTTCGCGAGCGCGATGCCCTCCTCCTCGTCGTCGAAGGGGACGACCACGACGACCGGGCCGAAGATCTCCTCCCGCACCACCCGCATCTCGTTGGTGCAGTCGGCGAGCAGCGTCGGGGCCACGTAGAAGCCCTTGGCGAAGTCCGGGCGCTCGCCGCCCGCGACGACCCGGGCCCCTTCCTTCTTCCCCAGCTCGACGTACGACTCCACCCGGTCGCGGTGGGCCGCCGAGATCACCGGGCCGACGACCGTGCCCTTCTCCGCCGGGTCACCCACCTTCATGAAGGCGAGGTAGCCGGTGAGCTTCTCGATCAGACGGTCGTGGATCCCGCGCTGGGCGAGGACGCGGGTCGGGGCGGTGCAGATCTGGCCGCTGTAGAAGGCGAAGGTCGTCCCGATGCCCATCACCGCCGAGTCCAGGTCGGCGTCGTCGAAGACGAGCGCGGCGCCCTTCCCGCCCAGTTCCATCAGCTGCCGCTTGAGCGAGCGGCCGCAGACCTCGCCGATCGCCTGGCCGACGGCCGTGGAGCCGGTGAAGGAGACCATGTCGACGTCCGGGGAGTCGACGGCCGCCTCGCCGACGGCCCGCGCGGAGCCGGTGACGACGTTGACGACGCCCGCCGGGACGCCGGCCTCCGCCAGGGCCCGGGTCATGGCGTACACGGAGAGCGGGTCCTGCGGGGCGGGCTTCACGACGACCGTGTTGCCCATGGCGAGCGCCGGGGCGATCTTGCCGGCCGGGTTGGCCCAGGGGTTGTTGTACGAGGTGATGCAGGTGACGACGCCGACCGGGCGCCGTACCGCCACCGCGCCGAACACCCCGGCCCTCCCCATCGGCCCGGCCTCGTTGATCTGCGGGGGCAGCGCCTGCTCGACCGGTTCCATGGCCCCCCGCGCGTACCGCCGGAAGCGGGAGGAGCCGACCGCGACCTGCATCCCGCGCGCGGTGCCGGTGGTGGCGCCGGTCTCGGCCCGGGCGAGCAGGACGTTCTCCTCGGCGTCGCGGGCCATCAGGTCCGCCGCCCGGTCGAGGATCGCCGCCCGCTCCTCCGGTCGCGTGCGGGACCAGCTCGCGAAGGCCTCGCGGGCGGCGGCGGCCGCCTCGTACACCTGGGCCCTGCTCGCCTCCGGGGCCAGGCCGACGACCTCCTCCGAGGCCGGGTCGATCACCTCGTAGTGGCCGCCGTCGGGCTCGACCCACTCTCCCCCTATGTAGAGGCGCTCGGTCCGGGTGGTCATCGCGTGCTCACCGTCCTCGTGTCACGTCCGGAGCGCAGCACCTTGCCCGGTACCGCGCCGGTCACCTCGTCGTCCCGTACCGTCTCCACGCCGTTGACCCGCACCGACACGATCCCGACCGCGCGCGAGTCGAGGCGCGGGCTGTCCCCCGGCAGGTCGTGCACGAGGGTCGCCGGGCCGGCGTCGATCCGCTCCGGGTCGAAGAGGACCAGGTCGGCGTGGAAGCCCTCCGCGATCCGGCCGCGCTCCCGGAGCCCGAAGAGGCGGGCCGGGTCGTCGCTCAGCATCTTCACCGCCCGCTCCAGGGGGACCAGCTTCCGGCCGCGCAGGCAGTCGCCGAGGAAGCGGGTGGTGTACGGGGCGCCGCACATGCGGTCCAGGTGCGCGCCCGCGTCGGAGCCGCCGAGCAGGACGTCCTCGTGGTCCCAGGTCTCCCGGCGCAGCGCCCAGGAGGCCGGGTCGTTGTCGCTGGGCATCGGCCACAGGACGGTCCTCAGGTCGTCGTTGGCGCAGATCTCGACGAGGGCCTGGAAGGGGTCCTGGCCGCGCTCGGCGGCGATGTCGCCGACGACCCGGCCGGTGAGGCCCTCGTTCTCGCGGCTGTACGTGTCCCCGATGACGTACCGGGCGAAGTGCGCGAGCCGCCGGAAGACCCCGGCCTCCTTCGAGTCGGCGCGCCGCAGCATCTCGGCCCGTACGTCGGGGTCGCGGAGCTTCGCGATCCGCTCGGGGACGGGGAGGGCGAGGACCTCGCCCCAGCCGGGGATGAGGTTGAGGGCGCAGAAGGTGCCGAGGGACATGTTCATGGGGGTGAGGATCGGCATGGTGAGGGCGACGATCCGGCCGCCGGACTTGCGGGCCCGCTCGGAGGCGGTGAGCTGGCGGGGGACGCGCTCGGGGACGGCGGCGTCGATGGTGAGGACGTTCCAGTTGAGGGGCCGCCCGGCGGCGACGGTCATCTCGACGAAGAGGTCGATCTCGTCGTCGGAGAACTGGTCGAGGCAGCCGGCGAGGATGGCCTCGATCTGGGTCCCCTCGTGCTCGCCGACGGCCCTGGAGAGGGCGATGAGCTCGGCGGGTCCCGCGTGCCGGGAGGCGACGGGGGCGCCGTCGCCGTCGGAGTGGGTGGAGGACTGGGTGGTGGAGAGCCCCCAGGCGCCGGCGTCCATGGCCTCCTTGAGGAGGTCGACCATCTGCCGCAGTTGTTCGGGAGTGGGCTGTCCGCCGACCGCGTCCGGGCCCATCACGTACCGGCGCAGGGCGCAGTGGCCGACCATGAAGCCGGCGTTGACGGCGATGCGGCCGTCGAGGGCGTCCAGGTACTCGGCGAAGGAGGACCAGCTCCAGTCGACGCCCTCCTCCAGGGCCTTGAGGGCCATGCCCTCGACCTTCGACATCATGCGGCGCGTGTAGTCGGCGTCCTCGGGGCGGTCCGGGTGGAGGGGCGCGAGGGTGAAGCCGCAGTTGCCGCCGGCGACGGTGGTGACGCCGTGGTTCATGGAGGGGGTGGCGTAGGGGTCCCAGAAGAGCTGGGCGTCGTAGTGGGTGTGGGGGTCGACGAAGCCGGGTGCCAGGACGAGGCCGGTGGCGTCCTCGGTGGTGGTCGCCGTCTCCCCGGGCTCGGGGAAGACGATCCGCCCGTCGCGGATGCCGACGTCGGCGACGCGGGCGGGGGCGCCGGTGCCGTCCACGACGGTGGCGCCCTTGATCAGGTGGTCGAGCATGGCGGTCCCTTCTCTTCTCTCCACACGGGTGTGCCCCGGACCGGGGCCGCCGCGGGGCCCCGGCCGGGGCCGGTACGGGGCGGCGGTCCGGGAAGACACCGCCCCGCGTTCGTGCGTGGGGTCAGTTCCCCGCCGCCTGGCGGAAGCGCGTCGTGCGGTGGACCGGGTCCGTGTCGATCTTCGGGATGACGTGCTCGCCGATCAGCTTGATCGAGTTCATCGTGTCCTCGTACGAGATCCCGATCGGGAGGCCGAAGGACAGCTGGTCGGCGCCGGCCTGCTCCCACCGCTTGCACTGGGCGAGGACCTCGGAGGGGTCGCCGCAGATCATCAGCTCCTCCTGGATGAGGAGTTCGATGATCTCCGCCGAGTACTCGGGGAGGAGTTCGGGCCACTCGGGGATGCCCTCGGGGCGCGGGAAGGTGTCGTGGTAGCGGAAGAGGAGGGACTGGAGGTAGTTGAGGCCTCCGCCGACCGCGATCTCGACGGCCTTCTCGTGGGTCTCGGCGCAGATCGCGGTCGAGGTCACCATGACGTTGTCGTTGACGAAGTCGCCGACCGCCTTGGCCTCCTTGATCGCGTTCTTGTAGGACTCGACGACCCACTCCATGTCGGAGACCTTCTGGACGCTGAAGCCGAGGACGCCGAGGCCCATCTTGCCCGCCATGGCGTACGAGCTCGGCGAACCGGCCGCGTACCACATGGCGGGGTGGGACTTCCCGTACGGCTTGGGGAGGACCTTGCGGGGCGGCAGCGACCAGTGCTTGCCCTGGAAGCCGACGTACTCGTCCTGGAGCCACATCTTGGGGAACTCGGCGATGGTCTCCTCCCAGATCTCCTTCGTGTGGTTCATGTCGGTGATGCCCGGCATGAACCCGAGGATCTCGTGGGAGCCCGCCCCGCGCCCGGAGCCGAACTCGAAGCGGCCGCCGGAGAGGTGGTCGAGCATGGCGACCTTCTCGGCGACCTTCACCGGGTGGTTGACGGGGGCGAGGGGGTTGAAGATGCCGGAGCCGAGGTGGATCCGGTCGGTGGCGTGGGCGAGGTAGCCCAGGTAGACGTCGTTGGCGGAGAGGTGCGAGTACTCCTCCAGGAAGTGGTGCTCGGAGGCCCAGGCGTACTTGAAGCCCGACCTGTCCGCCTGGATGACGTACTCGGTCTCCTCCATGAGGGCCTTGTGCTCGGCTTCGGGATCGGTCTCGGCGCGCTTGCCGACGTATCCCTGTACGAAGATCCCGAATTCCAAGGGGGTTCACCGTCCTCATCGTTTCTGACGAGTCGTCAGATTCCTTGATGTGCCCGACTCTCGCACCGCGCGGGGGGTGCGTCAATACCTGACGACTCGTCAGAACAGGCTCACGCCCGCCAGCCAGCCGCCGTCGATCACGAACGGCTGGCCCGTGATGTACGCCGAGTCCTCCCCGGTCAGGAAGAGCGCGAGGGCCGCCACCTCCTCCGGCCGCCCGATCCGGCCGAGCGGCACGAGCTTGCGGTACAGCTCGGCGGTGGCCGCCGGGTCCACGCCCTCCGGATTGCTCATCGGGGTGTCGATCGCCCCCGGGCAGACCGCGTTCACCCGGATGCCCTTCGCGGCCAGCTCCAGGGCGGCGACCCGGGTGAGCCCGAGCACGGCGTGCTTGCTCGCCGCGTAGGCGCCGACCCCGGCCATGCCGGTGATCCCCGTGTACGAGGCGGTGTTCACGATCGTCCCGCCGCCGGCCGCCGCGATCTCGGGCGCGACCGTGCGGATGCCCAGGAAGCAGCCGGTCTGGTTGACGGAGACGATCGCCCGGAACTCGTCGAGCGGGGTCGAGACGAGCTCGTTGAAGCGGAGGATGCCCGCGTTGTTCACCAGCCCGTCGATCTTCCCGAAGCGCTCCCTGGCCGCCGCCACGGCCGCCGTCCAGTCGTCCTCGCTCGTCACGTCCAGGCGGACGTACGCGGCCCGCTCCTCCCCCAGCTCCTTGGCCAGCGCCTCCCCGGCCTCGTCCAGGACGTCCCCGAGGACCACCTTCGCGCCCTCGGCGGCGAACAGCCGGGCCTCCTGCTCGCCCTGCCCGCGCGCCGCGCCGGTGACGAGGACGACCCGCCCGTCGAGCTTGCCCATGTCCGTACTCCCTGCTTCTCAGAGGTGGGGGGCGACCTCCGTGCCGAAGGCCGCCATCTGGTCGATGAGTTCGGTACGGCTCCGGGACCGGAACCGGACCTGGATCTGGTGCACGCCCATCTCCCCGTACGCGCGCAGGGAGGCCGCGAGCTCCTCCGGCCGGCCGCTCAGGGTGCGCCGGCCGACCTCCCAGCCGGGCGTGCCGACGTACAGCGCCTCGGTGATCGCGCCGACGGTGACCGGCTCGGCGATCCCGGCCTCGGTGCGCAGCCGCAGCAGCCGCTGGATCTGCGCCGCGAGCCTGTCGCGCGGGTCGCCCTGCGGCAGCCAGCCGTCCCCCTTGAGGGCGGCCCGGCGCACGGCGGCCGGGGAGGAGCCGCCCACCCAGAGCGGGACCCGCTCCTGCGCGGGCCGGGGCAGCTGCCCGAGGTCCTTGAAGGCGAACCGCTCCCCCAGGTGCTCCGGGTACTCCTCGGGCCCGAGGGCCGCCCGCAGCGCGTCGAGCGTCTCGTCGAGCACGGCGCCCCGGCGCGCGAAGTCCACCCCGAGCGCCTCGAACTCCTCCTGGACGTGCCCGGCGCCGACCCCGAGGACCAGCCTGCCGCCGGAGAGGTGGTCGAGCGTCGCGTACGCCTTGGCCGTCACCAGCGGATGGCGCAGCCCGACGACGGCGACGTGCGCGAGCAGCCGGACCCGCTCGGTCGCGGCGGCCAGGAAGGAGAGCGTGGCCACCGGGTCGTACCAGACGGTGGACATCGGCCCGGCGAGCCGGCGCGGGATGGCGACGTGGTCGCAGCTCGCGAGGTAGTCGAAGCCGTGGGCGTCGGCGGCGCGCGCGACGGCGAGCAGATCCGCCGGGCCGGCGGCCGCCTCCCAGGGCTCGGCGTAGAGGGTGCTCTGCGACTGGACCGGCAGCTGCATGCCGTAGACCACCATGGGGACCCCCTTGCACTGGATCTGACGGATCGTCACTTCGACGAGCAGGCCCATGCTCGTACCTGACGACCCATCAG
Source organism: Streptomyces sp. NPDC021012 (assembly GCF_044333355.1). NCBI lineage: Bacteria > Bacillati > Actinomycetota > Actinomycetes > Kitasatosporales > Streptomycetaceae > Streptomyces > Streptomyces sp. NPDC021012. Next base: position 94,133 of record NZ_JBIRQU010000018.1, on the reverse strand, counting down.
GCAAGGGGTGGGGGACGACGCGCCCCCGCCCGGACGGCGCGGGGCCGTCCGGGCGGGGGCTTTCTTCGTGCTCCGGGGTCTTCTTCGTACTCCGGGGCTTTCCTCGTACTCCGGTGTGTCAGACGTTGCCCGCCGCGCCGGCCGCCCTCACGTGGCGCACCACGGCCGTGCCGGCCAGGCAGACGACGGCCAGGGCGCACAGGAGCGCCAGCGCCTTCGCCCAGGCGAAGGAGGTGCCGAGGCTGCCGCCCAGCAGGTCGCCGCCACGGGCGCCCGCGACTCCGTGGAGCGCGATGACGAAGACGGCGGTCCCCGCGGCGGCGGCCCAGGCGATCAGGGTGTCCCGGGCCGCGAGCCACACCGCGCACGCCAGGCAGAGCACGGTGACGACCACGGACAGCGCCTGCGCGTCGCCGCCCGAGCGCAGGCCCGAGAGGTCCGTCGGCAGGTGGATGAGACCGCAGGCGAACAGCGCGAGCGCCGCCGGCCACCGCAGCACCGAGCGCAGCGCGGGCGAGGAGGCGGTGTGGCTGCCGGGGCCCGCGGCCAGGGCGCCGTCCAGGGGGGACCTGGCGGTGCCGCGTTTCCTGGCGCTCTTGGCGGTGGCGGCGTTCTTGACGTCGCCGGCGTTCTTGACGTCGCCGGCGTTCTTGGCGTCGTTGGCGTTCTTGGTGGCGGTGGCGGTGGTGGCCGGTGCGGCTCCCCCGCCCCCGGTGGACCGCCAGTCGCTGCTGTCGGCGCCGAGGATGCCGACGAGCCGGACCACGTCCTCGACCGGCCGGCCCACCGCCGCGGCGCGGAGCGTGGTCTCGGCCTGGTGGAGGTCGTATCCGGAGGCGTTCAGGAGCGCGAGCAGCTGGCGCACCTCCTCCAGCGGGCGGGTGACGGCCGCGGCGCGGAGCGCCACGTCGGCGGGGCTGGAGAGTTCGCCGGTCTCCTGGAGGCGGGCCACCAGCGCGGCGACCTCCTCCACCGGCCGCTCGGTCGCCGCCGTCGTCAGCAGCGTGCGGACCGCTTCGTCGCCCACCTCGTCGCCCGGCTCGTCACGGGAGGCGGGGGCCTCCGGAGCGGTCTGCTCCTCCGGGGCGACAGAGCCCTCCGGAGCGACAGGGGCCTCCGAGGCGACAGGGGCCTCCGAAGCGGCGGGGAGCACCGAGGTGGCCGGGAGCACCGAGACCGAGGAGACAACCGACGGGCGGGGCGGGGCGGTCGGTCCTATGTGTTCTGCGTCGTCGTCCGCCGGGGGGAAATGCGGGAGGTCGGGGGTCATGTCTCTCAGGCTCCGTTCGCGGACACCCCCCGGAGGGGACGTCCACATGGCTGTTCGTGATGTGCAAGAAACGCACACTTGACTACTATTTGCGCGCACTCCCTGACACTCCGCCATCAGGAGGCCGCCCCACTGGGCCGATGAGGTGACGAACGGCCGGGCCCTCCGAGGAGGACCCGGCCGTGATCCCCCGGACGAGCCGGGCCTACGGACGCCAGAGGCCCTCCGGCGACAGTCCGAGGAGGTCGATCGCGTTGCCGCGTACGATCCGCTCGACGACGTCCCCGGGCAGGTGCCCCATCTGCGCCTCGCCGACCTCCTTCGACTTGGGCCAGGTGGAGTCCGAGTGCGGGTAGTCGGTCTCGTACAGGACGTTCGCCGCCCCGATCGCGTCGAGGTTGCGCAGCCCGAAGGCGTCGTCGAAGAAGCAGCCGAAGACGTGGCCGGCGAAGAGCTCCGAGGGCGGCCGGGTGACCTTGTCGGCGACGCCGCCCCAGGCCCGGTTCTCCTCCCAGACGACGTCCGCGCGCTCCAGGATGTACGGGATCCAGCCGATCTGCCCCTCCGCGTACATGATCCGCAGGTTCGGGAAGCGCTCGAACTTGCCGCTCATCAGCCAGTCGACCATCGAGAAGCAGCAGTTGGCGAAGGTGATGGTGGAGCCGACGGCCGGCGGGGCGTCCGCCGAGGTGGACGGCATCCGGCTGGAGGAGCCGATGTGCATGGCGATGACCGTGCCGGTCTCGTCGCAGGCGCGGAAGAAGGGGTCCCAGTGGTCGGTGTGGACCGAGGGGAGCCCGAGGTGCGGCGGGATCTCGGAGAAGGCGACGGCCCGCACCCCGCGCGCGGCGTTGCGGCGGACCTCGGCGGCGGCGAGCTCCGGGTCCCAGAGCGGGATGAGGGTGAGCGGGATCAGGCGTCCGTACGCCTCGGGCCCGCACCACTCCTCGACCATCCAGTCGTTGTAGGCGCGGACGCAGAGCAGCCCGAGCTCGCGGTCGGAGGCCTCGGTGAAGGTCTGGCCGCAGAAGCGGGGGAAGGTGGGGAAGCAGAGCGCGGACTGGACGTGGTTGACGTCCATGTCGGCGAGCCGGGCGGCGACGTCGTACGAGCCGGGCCGCATCTGCTCGTACGTGATGACTTCGAGGCGTATCTCGTCCCGGTCGTAGCCGACGGCGGTGTCGAGGCGTGTGAGGGGCCTGTGCAGATCCTCGTACACCCACCAGTCGCCGATCGGCCCGTCGTCCCCCCGCTCGCCCATGACCGGGGCGAACTTTCCGCCGAGGAAGGTCATTTCCTTGAGGGGGGCGCGGACGATCCGGGGTCCGGTGCCGCGGTACCGGGACGGGAGCCGGTCCTGCCAGACGTGCGGGGGCTCCACGGTGTGGTCGTCCACCGAGATGATCTTCGGGAAGGTCTCCATGGCTTTCACGGTAGCGCTGATCTGACGGTCCGTCAGCTGTTGGGGGCCGGAACCCCGGGGGTCACGGCTCCACAACGGCCGACCCGATGCTGACGGACCCCCTCCGGACAAGGCAGACTGTCCAGGGCGAAACCAGCGGTAGGGGCAGGGGGAGCGATGGACCGTGAGAACGGGCCGCGAGTTCCGGCGCAGCGGGCTCCGAGGATGAGCCCGACGGCTCCGGTGGGCGAAGTGACGGACACCGGCACAGACGCGGAGGCCGACGTGCACGCCGAAACCGACACGAACGCCTCCGGCGGAGGGCTCCGCTTCGGCGTGCTCGGCCCCGTCCGCGCCTGGCGCGACGGCGCACCCGTCCCCACCGGCTCCCCGCAGCAGCGCGCCCTGCTCGCCGCGCTGCTCCTGCGCGGCGGCCGCACCGCCACCGCGCACGAGCTGATCGACGCGCTCTGGGGCGAGGAACCGCCCTCGCAGGCGCTCGCCGCGGTCCGTACGTACGCCTCCCGGCTCCGCAAGGCCCTCGACCCGAACGTCCTGGTCAGCGAGTCCGGCGGCTACGCGATCCGCACCACCGCCCTCGACGTGACCGAGGCCCAGGAGCTGGCCGCCGAGGCGGACAAGCTGCGCGCGGCCGGGGACCGGACGGCCGCGCGGGCGAGGCTCGCCGAGGCGCTGGACCTGTGGGACGGCGAGGTGCTGGCCTCGGTGCCGGGCCCGTACGCCGAGACGCAGCGGGCCCGCCTGGAGGAATGGCGCCTCACCCTCCTGGAGACCCGCCTCGACATCGACCTGGAGGTCGGCGCGCACGCGGAGGCCGTCTCCGAACTGACCGCCCTCACCGCCGCGCACCCCCTGCGGGAGCGCCTGCGCGAACTCCTCATGCTCGCCCTCTACCGCAGCGGACGGCAGGCGGAGGCCCTCGCGGTCTACGCGGACACCCGCCGCCTCCTCGCCGACGAGCTCGGCGTCGACCCGACCCCCGAACTCTCCCGCCTCCAGCAGCGCATCCTCCAGGCCGACGCCGAACTCGCCCGCCCGGTCGAGGAGCCCGCGCCCGCCGCCGCCCCCATGGCCCGCCCGGCCCAGCTCCCGGCCACGGTCCCCGACTTCACGGGCCGGGGCGCCTTCGTACGCGAACTCGGCGCCCGGCTCGCCACCGCCGAGGGCCACGTCATGGCGGTCTCGGCGCTCGCGGGCATCGGCGGCGTCGGCAAGACGACGCTCGCCGTGCACGTCGCCCACGAGGCCCGCCCGCACTTCCCGGACGGCCAGCTGTACGTGGACCTCCAGGGCGCCGGCAACCGCCCCGCCGCCCCCGAGACGGTCCTCGGCTCCTTCCTCCGGGCCCTCGGCACGGCGGACTCGGCCATCCCGGACTCGCTCGACGAGCGGGCGGCGCTCTACCGCTCGACGCTCGACGGCCGCCGGGTCCTGGTCCTGCTGGACAACGCCCGCGACGCGGCCCAGATCCGCCCCCTGCTCCCCGGCACGTCGGGCTGCGCGGCCCTGGTCACGAGCCGCATCCGCATGGTCGACCTGGCGGGCGCGCACCTGGTGGACCTGGACGTGATGTCCCCGGAGGAGGCCCTCCAGCTGTTCACGAGGATCGTGGGCGAGGAGCGGGTGCAGTCGGAGCGGGAGGCGGCCCTCGACGTGGTCGCGGCCTGCGGCTTCCTCCCCCTCGCGATCCGCATCGCCGCCTCCCGCCTCGCGGCCCGCCGCACCTGGACGGTCTCCGTCCTGGCCGCCAAGCTCGCGGACGAGCGCCGCCGCCTCGACGAACTCCAGGCGGGCGACCTCGCGGTCAAGGCCACCTTCGAACTCGGCTACGGCCAGCTCGAACCGGCCCAGGCCCGCGCCTTCCGCCTCCTGGGCCTGGCGGACGGCCCGGACATCTCGCTCGTCGCCGCGGCGGCGGTCCTGGACCTCCCCCTCTGGGACACGGAGGACCTCCTGGAGGCCCTCGTCGACACCTCCCTCCTGGAGTCCGCGGCTCCCGGTCGCTACCGCTACCACGACCTCGTCCGCCTCTACGCGCGTGCATGCGCGGACCGCGACGAACAGCCCCCGTCGGAGAAGGAGGCGGCCCTGTCGCGCCTCCTGGACTTCTACCTCTCGACGGCGGCCCGGGTGTACGCCATCGAGCGCCCCGGCGACCGCCTGGTCGACCACCTCGAACCCACCTCCTACGACGGCCTCGCCTTCACCGACCGCCACCAGGCCCAGGACTGGCTCTACGCCGAGGCCAACTCCCTCCTGGCCACCGTCCGCCAGTCGGCCTCGTCCCCGTCGACGCTGCGGCGGGGGGTCGACCTGCTGTGGGCTTCGCTGGACCTCGCGGAGTCGGGGGCGAACTCGAAGGAGTACGAGGCGGTGGCGACGGTGCTGCGGGAGGCGGCGAAGGGGGCGGGGGACGTACGGGCGGAGGGGCGGGCGGCGCTGACGCTGGCGTACGTCCACCACCATCAGGGCCGCTTCGACCAGGCCGAGCAGGAGGCCGAGGAGGTCGTCCGCATGGCCCGGTCCGTGGACGATCCGCTCCCCACCTGCTGGGCCTCGAACGCCAGGGGCGCCATCGCGCTCTACCAGACGCGGTACGAGGACGGGGACAGGCACCTCACCCTGGCCATCGCCGAGTTCCGCAAGGCCGGGGACCGGGCCGGCGAAGCCGCGGCCCTCTGCAACCTCTCCCGCATCCGCCTGGCGACGGGCCGGCAGGAGGACGCCGTCCGCATGGCCCAGCAAGGCGTGGACAGGTACGACGAGATGGGCCACGCCCTGAGGGGAGCGAACGGACGCTACGCCCTCGGCCTCGCGCTCACCGAGAGCGGACAGCTCGCGGCAGCGGGCGAACGGCTCCGCGAGGCCCTCGCTGTCTTCGTCGACTGCCGCCAGAGGCTGTGGGAGGGCATGAGCCTCTTCCGCATCGCCGAGGTCGACATCGCGGCCCGGCGGTACGGGGCCGCGGCCGCGTGCGCGGAGAAGGCGCTCACCGTCCTCCGGGGCATCGGCGGCGACTGGCGCAGGGGTCAGGTCCTCACCGTGCTCGGCCGGGCCCTGGCGGGCATCGGGCAGTCGGGCCGTGCCCAGGTCTGCTGGCAGGAAGCGCTGGACATCTACGAGGAGCTGTCGGTGCCGGAGGCGTCCGAGGTCAGGACGCTGCTGGCCCGCCAGACGGCCGCCTGACCCCAGGCCCGCCGAGGCTCGTTCATCATTCGTTTATCGCCACCCGGCAGAGTTCTTCTCAACGATCCGTCGCGTCGGGGGGCAGGCGGGTCGCCGGTGAGGTCATCACCCGGACGCACTAGGGTGAACGGCCCTGAGGAGCCCGTCCGACCGTCCACGGGGGAACAGCCGGACGGGCTCCACCCACCAGCACGCGAAGCCATCCACCAGGAGGGGACCGTCATGAGCGACATCGACGCCACCAACCCGATCGTCAAGCCGCAGGACCTGCATGCCACGGGTACCGGCAGCGAGCAGATCGTCACCAAGGACCTGCACGCCACGTCCGAGCCCGCGAACGCGATCGCGGACAAGATCCTCACCCGGGATCAGGCGCCCGTCGCCACGACCGACGACCTGCACGCCACGTCCGAGCCGGCCAACTAAGCCACTCCCGACGGGGAACGGCCGCGGCGGCGACTTCGGGGGAGCCGCCGGGGCCAACCAGGGAGGTCCGGTCGACGGGGGAGCACACGGGCTCGGGGGACGCCCGACGGAACCAGGGGGAACCGTCAGGGCAGGGACCGTGCGCAACGCGATCGGACCGCCGCACGAGGAGGGGCCGGGCAGATGCCCGGCCCCTCCTCTCGTGTCGGCCGGCCCGTCGGCCGGACCCTCAGCCCCGCGCCCGCAGCTCCCCCTTCACCACCTTCCCGCTCGCGTTCCTCGGGAGTTCGGGCACGAACTCGACCTCGCGCGGGACCTTGTAGTTGGCCATCTCGCGCCGGGACCAGGCGATGAGGTCGTCCGCGGTGACGGCCGCGCCCGGTCGGCGGACCGCGAAGGCCTTGCCGACCTCGCCGAGGCGGGGGTCGGGGATGCCGATGACGGCGACGTCGGCGATGTCGGGGTGGAGGCCGAGGAGCTGTTCGATCTCGGCGGGGTAGGCGTTGAAGCCGCCGACGATGAACATGTCCTTGAGGCGGTCGGTGATGCGGAGGTTGCCCGACGGGTCCAGGACGCCGATGTCGCCGGTGCGGAGCCAGCCGTCCGGGTCGGTCGTCGCCGCCGTCGCCGCCTCGTCCTCGAAGTAGCCCCGCATGACGTTGTGGCCCCTGACCAGGACCTCGCCCGTGTCGGAGAGGCGGACCTCCGTGCCGGGGATCGGGCGGCCCGAGGTGGTGGCGACCGTCTCGTCGGGGTCGTCGCGGCGGCACATGGTGACGATGCCGCTCGCCTCGGAGAGGCCGTACGCGGTGAGGACCGTGGTCACGCCGAGTTCGGTGCGGAGGCGTTCGACGAGGCGGAGGGGGACGACGGCGGCGCCCGTGACGACGAGGCGGAGGGTGGAGAGGCCGGGGGCGGGGCGGGACGGGTGGTCCAGGAGGGACTGGTGGAGGGTGGGCGGGCCGGGGAGGACGGTGACGCGTTCGGCGGCGATGTTGGCGAGGACGGTGTCGGCGGTGAAGACGGACTGCGGGATGATCACCGCGCCCCGCATGAGGCAGGCGAGGATGCCGGCCTTGTAGCCGAAGGTGTGGAAGAAGGGGTTGACCACGAGGTAGCGGTCGCCCTCCGCGAGGCCGGCGAGCTCGGACCAGATCGCGAAGCAGCGCAGGGACTGGGCGTGGCTGATGACGGCGCCCTTGGGCCGGCCGGTGGTGCCGGAGGTGTAGATGATGTCGGAGGGGGCGTCGGGGTCGATGCCGTCGGCGCGGGCGCGGACCCGGGCGGCCGGGATGCCGTCGCCCGCCGCGAGGAAGGCCTTCCAGGTCGTCCAGCCCGGCTCGTCGGGGGCGGTGTCACCGAGGACCACCGCCCGCTCCAGGTCGGGGAGCGCGATGCCCGAGCGGCGCAGGGAGGCCACGTACGAGGTGCCGAGGAAGGTGCCGGTGACGAAGAGCAGCCTGGCGCGGGAGCGGCGGAGGACGTCGGCGGCCTCGGCGCCCTTGAAGCGGGTGTTGAGGGGGACGAGGACGGCGCCGGCGGTGACGGCGCCGAGGGCGGAGACGATCCAGTCGAGGGTGTTGGGGGCCCAGACCGCGACCCGGTCCCCCGTCCGTATCCCGGTGGCGAGGCAGGCGGCGGCGGCCCGTTCGACGCGTTCGCCGAGTTCGGCGTAGCTGACGCGGACGCGGCCGTCGACGACGGCCTCCCGCGGCCCGTACCGCTCGGCCGCCGCCCGTACGAGCCCGGGGATCGTGCCCCACTCCAGGTCACCGCGCGGGTCGCCGTCCGGGTCCATGCTCGCGTCCATACCCCACCTCCCGTAGCTGACTATCCGTCAGATTAGTTGTAGCCTGACGCGCTGTCAGCAGTGCTGCCCCATGAGGAGGTTCGGTGCTCAAGGACGCCACGGCCATCGTCGGAATTGGACAGACCGCCTTCGCGAAACAGCTCCCCGAGACCGAGAAGACCCTCGCCTGCCGGGCGATCCTCGCCGCCCTCGACGACGCGGGCATCGACCCCTCGGAAGTCGACGCCTTCGCCTCGTACACGATGGAGGAGACCGACGAGGTCGAGGTGGCGAAGGCCATCGGGGCCGGTGACGTCACCTTCTTCAGCAAGGTGGGGTACGGAGGGGGAGGTTCCTGCGCCACCGTCGGGCACCTCGCCGCCGCCGTCGCCACCGGGCAGGCGAGCGTCGGCGTCGCCTGGCGGTCCCGGAAGCGCGGCTCCGGGCCCCGCCCCTGGAAGAACACCGCCGTCCAGCTGCCCACCCCCGGCCAGTGGACCCGCCCCTTCGGGCTGCTCCGCCCCGCCGACGAGATCGGGATGCTCGCCCGCCGCTACATGCACGAGTACGGCGCCACCCGCGACCACCTCTTCAACGTCGCCCTGGCCTGCCGCAACCGCGCCAACCAGAACCCCGCCGCGATCATGTACGAGCGGCCGCTGACCCGCGAGATGTACATGACCGCCCGCTGGATCAGCGAACCCCTCTGCCTCTTCGACAACTGCCTGGAGACCGACGGGGCGCTGGCCTGCGTGATCGTCTCCGCCGAGCGCGCCCGCGACTGCCGGCAGAAGCCGGTGTACGTGCACTCCGCCGCCCAGGGCCTGCCCTCCCAGCACCACGGCATGGTCAACTACTGGAACGACGACCCGCTCTCCGGCCCCGCCTGGACCGCCGCCCGCCACCTCTGGAAGCAGGCCGACTTCGGCCCCGCCGACGTGGACGTCGCCCAGATCTACGACGCCTTCACCCCGCTCGTCCCGCTCTCCCTGGAGGGCTACGGCTTCTGCGGACGAGGGGAGGGGGCCGCCTTCACCGAGGGCGGCGCCCTGGAGATCGGCGGACGGCTGCCGCTCAACACCGGCGGCGGCGGGCTCTCCGAGGCGTACGTGCACGGCTTCAACCTCATCAACGAGGGCGTGAAGCAGCTCCGCGGCACCTCCACCGCCCAGGTCCCCGACGCGGCCACCTGCCTGGTCACGGCGGGCGAGGGCGTCCCCACATCCGCCATCCTGCTGCGATCCTGAGGAGTTGACCCCGTCATGCTGACACCGGTCGTCGACGAGGACGGCGCCCCCTTCTGGGAGTACGCCGCCCGGGGCGAGCTCCGCGTCCAGGCCTGCGCGGCCCCCGACTGCGGCGAGCTCCGCTTCCCGCCCCGCCCCTGCTGCCCGCACTGCCGGTCCTTCGACAGCGAGTGGCGGCTCATGTCCGGACGCGGCCGCATCTGGTCGTACGTCCTCCCCCACCCGCCGCTCCTGCCCGAGTACGCCGCCCAGGCCCCGTACAACGCGGTCCTCGTCGAGCTCGCCGAAGCCCCCCGCATCCGTCTCGCCGGGAACGTCGTCGCCACCCCTGACGCCCCGCTGAACTCGGTCGACCCGGCCCGGCTCCGCATCGGCGCCGCCGTCCGCGTCGCCTTCGCCGAGGTCGACGGCGTCACCGTCCCCCGCTGGCTCCTGGAGCGGTCATGAGCGTCCGCGTCGAGCGCGACAAGGAGACCGGGGTCGCGGTCGTCACCCTCGACCGGCCGGAGAAGCACAACGCGATCACCCTGGGGATGGCCCGTGAACTCTCCGCCTTCTGGCGGGGGTTCCGGTACGAGGACGAGGTCCGCGCGATCGTCGTCACCGGGGCCGGCGGGCGGGCCTTCTGCACCGGCATCGACCGCGAGGACGCCGGAAGGGTGCCGCAGCCCTCCTCCCCGTACACGATCGACGACCCCCTCCTCACCATCGGCCCCAAGGCGAACGACCTGTGGAAACCGGTGATCGCCGCCGTCGAGGGCATGGCCTGCGGCGGGGCCTTCTACCTGCTCGGCGAGGCGGAGTTCCTGATCGCGGGCGAGAGCGCCACCTTCTTCGACCCGCACACCGCCTACGGGATGGTCAGCGCCTTCGAGACCGTCCACATGGCGCAGCGGATGCCGTACGGGGAGATCGCCCGGATGGCCCTCATGGGCACCGCCGAGCGGGTCACCGCCCGGCGCGCGTACGAGACGGGGCTCGTCAGCGAGGTGACCGGGCCGGGCGGGGCGCTCGAAGCCGCCCGCGAGGCCGCCGCCGTCATCGCTTCCTACCCGACGGAGGCCGTCCAGGGCACGGTCCGGGCCCTCTGGTCCACCAAGGAACCCTCCCGCTCCCAGGCCCTCGCCCACGCCCCGCACCTGGTGACCCTGGGGAACCTGCCGGCGGACCGGCAGGCGGAGCTGTTCGTCCGGAGGGGAGGCGGGCACCGGCTGCGATGAACCGCCTCGGCACGACGCCGATCCGCTGGAGCCGACCCCCGCCGGGACTACTTCTTCCGCACGTCGTACACGTAGCAGTTCCTGACCTTGTCGACGGCCTTCGGGTTCTTCATCGCGACCTCGAAGGTCCTGTCCTCGTAGCCGCCGACCGTGACGACGGTGGTGACCGAGTCGACCGCCGAACCGGTGACCCCCTTGAACTCCAGGGTCACCTCGTACGTCCCCGCGAGGGCGTCGTGCGAGGTGATCCTCAGGGTGGACGTGGTGTCCGCCTTGCGGGCGGGCCTGCCCTTGCGCTTCTTCTGGGCGGGCTTCACGCAGTCGACGACCACGACCTCGACCGGGGCGGAGGTGGGGGAAGGGCTGGCGCTGGGCGTGGAGCCGTTCGAGCCGTCGTAGTCCTCGTAGTCGTCGTTGCGCTGCTCGTCGCTGGAGCAGCCGCCGCCCGAGTCGTCGTCATCGTGGCCGGAGTGGCTCCGGCTCTTGCTCTTGCCGCTCTTGCTCTTCCCGCTGCCGCCACTGCTGCCGTGGCCGTGGCCGCCCTTGCCGGTGTGGAAACCGGTCAGCGCGAGGACCACCACGGTGAGCGTCGCCGCCAGCTTCAGACGCGTCCGTACCATCGCTCCCACCCCGTCCTGCGTGTCGTGTCCGCGCCACCCTAGCGTCGGGCCCGCGCCGCATGGCGGGCCCCCCGCACCCGGCGTAGCGTCGGGAGCGGGAGCGGGACCCGCGAGGAGGCCGCAGCGATGATCCGCAACGCCGTCGGCTCCGTCCTGGCTCTCGCCGGAGCGACGGCCGCCGTCTGGAGCCCCTTCCGTGCCTGGTACGACGGCCGTCACGGACGCGACTACGGCATCGGCGAGCTGTTCACCGGCGTCACCGACGCCAAGGCCGACGTCCTGGGCTCGGTCCTGCTGCCCTTCGCCTTCGCGGCCCTCGTCACCCTCGTCGGCGTACTGCTCCGCTCCCGCCTGCTCGTCGCCCTCGCCGGGCTCGTCGTCCTCGGCTTCACCATCCTGTGGATGGTGCGGGTCGGCCAGGCGGAGGGCAGCCTCACGATCGACACCGACGGAACGGGCCTCGGGTACGGGGTCGCGATCGCCTTCGGCGGCGGGGTCCTGCTGCTCCTCGGCGCGCTCGTCATGTCGGGCCGCGGGCACGCCCGCCGACTGGAGCTGCCGCGCGCGGACCGCCCGCCGGACCACGTGGACCGCCCGCCGGACGAGCAGTCGCCGCCCCGGGAGTAGCCCGGGGCGGCGACCGCCTGTGCCTACCCCCTACGGGCGCGCGGGCGCGCCCCTGCCCGTCGCCGTGCCCTTGACCGCGTCGAGGGCGTACACGCAGCGGTCCTTGCTGCACGCGTACACGACCCCGCCCTTCGCCACCGGCGAGCCGGTGATCTCGCCGCCGGTCGCGAGCTTCCAGCGGAGCTGGCCGCCGGTCGCGTCCAGCGTGTACAGGACGTGGTCGGCCGAGCCGAAGTGCACCCGGCCGTCGGCGACGACCGGGGAGCCGACCAGCTCGCCGCCCGCCGCGAACCGCCAGCGGGGGGTGCCGGTGACCGCGTCGAGCGTGTACAGCGCGCTGCCGCTGCCGACGTGGACGTTGCCGTCGGCGACGAGCACCGGCTCGGTGGACTGGCGCGGCTCGGTCGCGATCCGCCAGCGGTCCTGGCCGGTGGTGGCGTCGAGCGCGTACACCGTGCCGAGGTGGTCCGACAGGTAGACCCCGCCGCCGGTGACGGCGGGTCCGGGCGCGAACGCGGGCGGGGAGAGGAAGACGGCCGGGGCCTCGAAGTGCCAGCGGACGTGGCCCGCCGCGATGTCGATCGACAGGACCCGCGTCCCGGCGGAGACGTACACGCAGCCGTCCTCGGCCGGGGCCACCCGTACGGGGACGCCGGCGCAGGAGGCCGCGTCGCCGATCGGGTACGACCACCGCTCCACGCCCGTGCGGGCGTCGAGGGCCTGGAGCCGGGCGTCCCGCCACACGTACACGGTGTCGCCGTGCACGGCGGGCCCCGCCTCCGCGGTCTCGAAGTCGGTCTGCGCGCCGGTGAGCTCCCACAGCTTGGCGCCGTTGGAGGCCTCCCAGCCCTGCACCCCGCCGCCGCGCGTGCCGGTGACGACCGTGCCCCGGTCGACCTTCAGCGAGTACACGTAGGCGTCCGTGTGCAGCCGCCAGCGCTCGGAGCCGTCGGTGGCGTCGAGGGCGTACAGGGTGGGGCCGTCGGAGGCGTGGATGCGGCCCGAGGCGACGGCCATCGACCAGGCCACGTCCCGGGTCTTGAACTGGCGCCGGCCGCTCCCCGTGTCCAGGGCGTGCACCTCGAAGGAGGTCACGTACAGCAGGTCGCCGTCGACGACCGGGGTGCCCCAGACGTCGTTCGACATCCGGAAGCGCCAGGGCCGCCAGTGGCCGGGCTCCGGCGGCGGCTGCGGTGCCGCCTGCTCGGAGCCCTGCGGGGGCACGGAGGCGTGCTGCGGGGCCTGCTCGGCGCCGTGCGGGCCGCCGCCCGGCGGGCGGATCCAGCCGGTCGCGGGGCCCGCGTCGGCGCCCCGGCCGACGGCGAGGGCCGCGCGGGTGTCGGCGACCCGGGGGCCGGGACCGATCGGGACGGTCGCGCCGCCGAGGCGTACGGGACCGCCCGCGCCCTCGGAGGGGCCGGCGTGCCGGCCGCCCACGGGGGCGGGATCGGGCGCCCGCTCCGGGAAGCGCGGGTCGTGGCGGGGGCCCGGCGGGTCCACCGGGGGCCGCGGCGGCACGGGCGGGGCGGCCGGGGCGGGCAGCTGGCGGCCGCCGCCGCGCCGCCGCTCGATCATGGCGGTGGCGCTCGGCGGCAGCCACGCGGAGGCCGTGCCGCTGTCGTCGCTGCCGGGGCCGAAGAGGTGCGGGGCCAGCTGCGCCTGGAGGTCGGCCGGGGTGGGCCGGCGGGCGACGTCCATCTGCATGCAGGAGTCGATGAGCGGCCGCAGCTCGTCCGGCAGCCCCTCCAGGTCCGGGCCCTCCCGGAGCAGCATGAAGACGGTCTCGACCGGGTTGGCGCCGTGGAAGGGCGCGTGCCCGGTGGCGGCGAAGACCAGCATCGAGCCCAGCGAGAAGACGTCGCTGGCGCCGGTGACGCTGCGCGAGTCGCGGGCCTGCTCGGGCGACATGTAGGCCGGGGTGCCGACGGCGACGTTGGTCATGGTCAGGCGCGTGTTGGAGACGCCCGACGCGATGCCGAAGTCGATCACCCGGGGGCCGTCCTCGACGACGAGGACGTTGGAGGGCTTGAGGTCGCGGTGGACCAGGCCCGCGCCGTGGATGGACTGCAGGGCCTCGGCGACGCCCGCGGCGAGCCAGCGGACGGCCTGGGCCGGGAGCGGCCCGCACTCGTTCACTATCTCTTCGAGGGAGGGCGCCGGGACGTAGGCGGTGGCCAGCCACGGCACGGCGGCGCGCGGGTCGGCGTCGACCACGGCGGCCGTGTAGAAGCCGGAGACCGCCCGGGCGGCCTCCACCTCCCGGGTGAAGCGGACCCGGAACAGCTGGTCCTCCGCGAGCTCCGTGCGCACGGTCTTGATCGCCACGCGCCGGCCCGAGGCCGAGCGCGCGAGATAGACCAGGCCCATTCCGCCCGCGCCGAGCCGGCCCAGCACCTCGAAGGGCCCGATACGTCTCGGGTCGTGCTGCGTCAGCTGTTCCACTTGCCTGCCACCTCCCCGTACGGGCCATGAGGGTACGGCCCCGTGGCCCCTGATTCTTCCTGTCCGGGGGCCCGGTTGCGAACCCGGGGGCGGATCGGGGTGTCCTAGCTCATACCGACGGGTGTCCCGCCTCATACCGACGGCGGAAAGTCAGCTCTCCCCGGCGGGTTTCGCGAGGACGGCGAAGCGGGCGCCCTGGTTGTCGTGGAGGACGGCGACGCGGCCGTGCGGGGTGTCGGAGGCGGGGGTGGCGACGCGGCCGCCGAGGCGGACGGCGGTCGCGCAGGCCTCGTCGCAGTCGGCGACGGCGAAGTGGACGAGGACGTGGCCGGGCATCTCGGCGGGGAAGTCGTCGGTGATGACGGCCCGCCCGGCGAAGGCGCTGCCGTCGCCGGGCCGGGAGCCGGGGGGCGACCAGACGCGGTAGTCGAAGCCGGCGTCCCTGCCCGCCTCCGTGGGGTCGGCCTGGCGGCCGAGGTAGCCGAAGACGGTGGCGTAGAAGGTGTCGACGGCGTCCGGGCGGCGGGTGTGGACCTCCATCCAGCAGAAGGAACCGGGCTCGCCGGTGACCTCGAAGCCGTCGTCGTCGCCCTCCTGGCGGAGCCCGAAGACCGCGCCGCCGGGGTCGGCGGCGAGCGCGTAGACGCCGAAGGGGCCGACGGGGTAGGGCTCCATGACCATCTGCCCGCCGGCGGCCTTGACCCGGGCGGCGAGGGTGCCCGCGTTCTCGGTGGCGAGGTAGAGGGTCCAGGTGGTGGGCATCCGCCCGTCGCGCTTGGGGACGAGCCCGGCGACCCGGCGCCCGTCGAGGAGCGCCTCGTCGCGGTCGGGGTCGAAGGTCCAGCCGAAGAGCTCGCCGTAGAAGCGCTTGCCCGCTTCCAGGTCGGGGAGCTGTGCGTCCACCCAGCTGGGGGTGCCCTCAGTGCGTACGGCCATGTCCACACGCTAGGACGGCGGGGGCGGTCCCGCACGCCCCGACATACGAACAAAGAGATGATTTAGCGGGGTGGAACCCTTGCGGGGACGGGGTTGTCCACCGAAGTTGTCCACAGGCTGTTCATAAGCCGATTCGGGTACGGGACAGGTGCTCGGGTCCCCCGTCCGGCCCCGAAGTGGCTCGAACCCGTCCCCGGGCTCCCCCGCCCGGACCCGTGCCGACCTCGCGGAACGGGCGTGCACCCCATTTGCACTCGGCCGAATCGCGCGCTGATCCCCCCTCGGTAAGCTGACGGCATGACAGGACAAGTACGCACCGTCGACGGCCGCGTGGCCGGACGACGCGGCCAGGCGACGCGGCAGAAGCTGCTCGACTGCCTCGGTGAGATGCTCAGCTCCTCGCCCTACCGGGACGTCAAGGTCATCGACGTGGCCCGGAAGGCGGGTACTTCACCCGCGACGTTCTATCAGTACTTCCCGGACGTCGAGGGGGCGGTCCTCGAGATCGCCGAGGAAATGGCCAAGGAGGGCGCCGCGTTGACCGAGCTGGTCTCCGGCCGCTCCTGGGTCGGCAAGGCCGGCTGGCAGACCTCGGAGGAACTCGTCGAGGGCTTCCTGGACTTCTGGCGGAAGCACGACGCGATCCTGCGGGTCGTGGACCTCGGCGCCGCCGAGGGCGACAAGCGGTTCTACAAGATCCGCATGAAGATCCTGAACTCGGTCACCAACTCCCTCACGGACGCGGTGAAGGAGCTCCAGGCCAAGGGCAAGGTCGACAAGGACGTCAGCCCCGCCGCGATGGCGGGCGCCCTGGTGGCGATGCTGGCCTCGGTGGCCGGCCACCAGAAGGGCTTCCAGACCTGGGGTGTGAAGCAGGCCGAACTCAAGCCGAACCTCGCCCTGTTGGTCCATCTGGGCATCACCGGCAAGAAGCCGACCAGATAGCCCTGCCGGAGAGGCGAGACCCCTTCACCCGTCCTGTCGCCGACGCCGGCGGCGGCCCGCTCCCCCGAACCGGAGCGGTCCCGCCGCCGGCGTCGCCGTCTCTCCGGACGCCCCGGGGCCCGTCTCGGGGTTCACCTCGGCCTCCGGGCGCCCCGGGTCCGCCTTCGGGTCCGCCTCCGGTCCCCGGACGCCCCCGGGCCCGCCTCGGGGCTCGCCTCCGGGCGCCCCGGGTCCGCCTTCGGGTCCGTCTCCGGTCCCCGGACGCCCCCGGGCCCGCCTCGGGGCTCACCTCCGGGTCAGCCGGAAGAGCCGGATCTCGCGCTCGATGCGTGCCTGGTACGTGGCGTACGGGGGCCAGAAGTCCAGGGCCGCCTTCCAGGCCGCCGCCCGTTCCTCGCCCGTGAGGAGCCGCGCCCGTACGGGGACGTCCTCGCCCCGCCAGTTGACCTCGGCGTCCGGATGGGCGAGCAGGTTCGCCGTCCAGGCGGGGTGGCCCGGGCGGCCGAAGTTGGAGCCGACGAGGAGCCAGCGGCCGTCGCCCTCGGGCATGCAGGCCAGTGGGGTGACCCTCGGCCGCCCGCTCCTCGCGCCCCGGGCGGTGAGGATCACCCCGGGCAGCATCCGGGCGCTGAGCAGCACCTTCCCCCTGGTCAGCCGGTGCACGGCCCGGTCCATGGCCGGGATGACGTGCGGGGCGAGCCTGGCGAAGGTCCGGGTCGAGGACACCTTCTGCACGAGCGCGCGTCCTGCGGGCATCTACGCCGCCTCCTTGCCGAAGAGTCCGGTCCGTTCGGCCGCCCGGTCGCGCAGCCGTCGGGCGGGGCCGAAGAGCAGTTCGTCGGAGGCGGCCCGCTTGAAGCAGAGCTCCTCCCAGGCGTCACCGGTGCCTCCGCACTCCGCGGCGGCGGCGCGCAGGGCCTCCAGGGCGTGCGCGAGGGCGAGCGGCCCGCCGTCGGGTTCGCGGGCCGCGCAGTACGTCAGCGAGCGGGCCGCCTCGACCTGGACGTACAGGTCGGCGAGGCGGTGCCGGGCCTGCCGCGCGCGGGTGCGGTCGAGGGCGGCCGCGGCGGCGCCGACGGCCTCGGCGGCCAGCATCACGGCGGCGGCGCGGCCGGTGGCGGCGAGGGCGCCGAGGACGTCGGCGGGTTCCTCGCCGAGGAGTTCGGCCGGGGCGTCCCGGAACTGGACGGTGGCCTGGGTCCTGGTGGGGTCGAGGGCGGGCTGCCGGGTCCGTACGAGCCCGTCGGCGTCCGCCGGGACGAGGAAGAGGAGCGTCCGGCTGCGGGCGAAGCCGCCGGCGTGGGCGGCGACGAGGAGCAGTCCGGCGCGGTGCCCGTCGAGGACCCGGGCGGCCTCGCCGTAGAGCCGCCAGCCGCCGTCCGGGGTGCGGGCGGCCTGGATGCCGCCGGCCCGTCCGCCGCCGGACCAGTCGCCGCCGGTGTTGTCGCCGGTGAGGCCGAGGGCGAGGGCGGGTCCCTCGGGGGCGGCGAGGGCGCAGGTGAGGCTGCCGTCGGCGACGCGCGGGAGGTGTGCGGCGCGCTGGGCGGGGGTGCCGAGGGCGGCGAGGAGCGGGGCGGCGAGGACGGTGGTGGCGAGGAGCGGGGAGGGGGCGAGGGCGCGGCCGGTCTCCTCGCAGGCGGGGGCGAGGTCGGCGGGGGCGCGGCCCGCGCCTCCGTACTCGGCGGGGAGGGTGAGTCCGGCGAGGCCGAGGGTGCCGGACATGCGGGCCCAGAGGGCGGTGTCGTAGCCCTCGGGGGTGGCGGCGGCCGCGTGGTTCCCGTGCGGTCCGGCCCGTTCGGCGAGCAGGTCCCGCAGGGTGCGTCGGATCTCCTGCTGCTCCTCGGTGAGCGGGACGGTGAGCGGGTCCGCCGGCGGGACGGGTGGCGAGGTGTCCATGGAGCTTCCTCCGTATCTGACGGTGCGTCATGCTAGGGCGGTGCGGGGGCCGTTGCCCAGAGCGACGCCGGTCCCGATTCAAAGAATCTGATGTACCGTCAGATTCATGCCCACCATCACACGCAGCGCCCGCCGCGTCGCCGTCGTCGGCGTCTCCCTCTCCGACTGCGGCCGCGTCGACGAGGCCACCCCCTACGCCCTGCACGCCCAGGCCGCCCGGCGCGCCCTCGCGGACAGCGGCCTGGACCGCTCGCTGGTCGACGGCCTCGCCTCGGCGGGCCTCGGCACGCTCGCCCCGGTCGAGGTCGCCGAATACCTGGGCCTGCGCCCCCGCTGGGTGGACTCGACCGCCGTCGGCGGCGCCACCTGGGAGGTCATGGCCGCGCACGCCGCCGACGCGATCGCCGCCGGCCACGCGAACGCGGTCCTGCTCGTGTACGGCTCCACCGCGCGCGCCGACATCCGGGCCCGGCGCCGCACCTCGAACCTCTCCTTCGGCGCGCGCGGCCCGCTGCAGTTCGAGGTCCCGTACGGGCACACCCTGATCGCCAAGTACGCGATGGCCGCCCGCCGCCACATGCACCAGTACGGCACGACCCTGGAGCAGCTCGCGGAGGTGGCCGTACGGGCGCGGGCGAACGCGGCGCTCAACCCGGAGGCGATGTTCCGCGAGCCGATCACCGTCGACGAGGTCCTGGACGGGCCGATGATCGCGGACCCCTTCACCAAGCTGCACTGCTGCATCCGCAGCGACGGCGGCTGCGCGGCGCTGCTCGTGGCCGAGGAGTACGCGAAGGACTGCCGCAAGGCCCCGGTGTGGGTGCTCGGGACGGGCGAGCACGTCTCGCACACCACGATGTCCGAGTGGGAGGACTTCACCGTCTCCCCGGCGGCCGTCAGCGGCCGGCTGGCCTTCGAGCGGGCGGGCGTGCGACCCGCCGACATCGACGTCGCCGAGATCTACGACGCCTTCACCTACATGACCCTGGTGACCCTGGAGGACCTGGGCTTCTGCGCGAAGGGCGAGGGCGGGGCGTTCGTCCAGGAGAAGGACGGGCTGCCGGTGAACACGGACGGCGGCGGGCTCTCGGCCTGCCACCCGGGGATGCGGGGCCTGTTCCTGCTCGTGGAGGCGGTGCGCCAACTGCGCGGCGAGGCACCGGGGTTGCAGGTGCGGAGGCCGGACGGCTCGCTGCCGGAGCTGGCGGTGGCCTCGGGGACGGGGGGCTGGTTCTGCTCCTCCGGGACGGTGGTCCTCGGCCGCGGCTGACCGGCCGCCCGAGGAATCTATACAAGCGTCATAGACAACCGTGTAGGACATCCGTATAGTCATGTCTGCGGGCAGGGGAACGGCCCGCAGACACCCGACGAGGAGTCCTGCCATGACCAGCACCACGAAGACCGCCAAGACCGTCCTGATCTCCGGCGCCTCGATCGCCGGCCCCGCCCTCGCGCTCTGGCTGCACCGCTACGGCTTCGCCCCGACCGTCGTCGAGCGCGCCCCCGAACTGCGCACCGGCGGCTACAAGGTGGACATCCGCGGCACCGCGATCGAGGTCTGCCGCCGGATGGGGATCCTCGACGAGGTCCGCGCCAACTCCACCGACATGCGCGGCGGTTCGTACGTCGACGACGCCGGCCGCACCATCGGCGAGCTGCCCGCCGACATCTTCGGCGGCCGCGTCGAGGAGGACGACGAGATCATGCGCGGCGAGCTCGCCCGCATCCTGTACGACCGGACCCGCGAGGACGTCGAGTACGTCTTCGGCGACTCGATCGCCTCCCTCGACGAGGACGCCGACGGGGTCGCCGTCACCTTCGAGTCCGGCACCGTCCGCCGCTTCGACCTGGTCGTCGGCGCCGACGGGCTCCACTCGAACACCCGGAAGCTCGCCTTCGGTCCGGAGGAGCGCTACAAGCGCCACCTCGGCGCGTACATCTCCATCTTCACCGCGCCCAACCACCTCGGCCTGGACCGCTGGGAGACCTACCACGCCCTCCCCTCCAAGCTGACCTGCGTCTACAGCTCGTCCGGCGAGACCGACGCCAAGAACCTCTTCATCTTCTCCTCGCCCGAGGAGCTCCGGTACGACCACCGGGACGTCGCCGCCCAGAAGCGCCTGCTCGCCGACGCCTTCGCGGGCGGCGGCTGGGAGATCCCCCGCCTCCTCGGACACGCGGCGGAAGCCGAGGACTTCTACCTGGACTCGATGTCGATCGTCGAGATGGACAGCTGGTCCCGGGGCCGTGTCGTGCTCCTCGGCGACGCCGCCCACTGCTCCTCCCCCGCCTCCGGCCAGGGCACCGGCCTCGCCCTCATCGGCGCCTACGTCCTGGCGGGCGAACTGGCCCGCGCCGGCGGCGACCACACCGTGGCCTTCGCCCGCTACGAGCGGCACATGCGGCCCGGCGTCGAGCAGAACCAGAAGATGGCCGAGGGCTTCGTGAAGGAGATGACGGTCGACTCGAAGTGGAAGATCGCCCTGCGCATGTTCATGGTCCGGACGCTGCCGAAGACCCCCTGGAAGAACCTCATCGCGAAGAAGATCCGCGACGGCATCCAGGCGGCGGCCCACGCGGTCCCGCTCGTGGACTACACCGCTCCGGCCGCCCCCGCACGCCCTACCGTGGCCGCATGACCGACTTCCACCGCGCCCTGCACTCGCTCAGGGTCTGGGACACCGAGCTGCCCTCCTTCGACCCGGCGGGCGCCCCGCCCGCCCCGCTCCCCCTCTTCCACGAGTGGTTCACGGCGGCGGTCGCGGCCGGCCAGACCGAGCCGCACACCCTCTCCCTGGCCACCGTGGACGAGGACGGCAGGCCCGACGTCCGTACGGTGATGCTGCACGACGCCGACGCCCGCGGCTGGCACTTCGCCTCGCACGCCACCAGCGCCAAGGGCCGCCAGCTCGCCGCCCGCCCCGAGGCCGCGATCGGCTTCTACTGGCCGGCCCAGGGCCGCCAGGTCCGGCTGCGGGGCCACGTCACCACCGGCACCCCCGAGGAGGCGTACGAGGACCTCCACGCCCGCACCACCGGCGCCCTCGCCGCGGCGCTCGTGGGCCGGCAGAGCGAGGTCCTCGACTCCCCCGCCGCCCTCGCCGAGGCGAGCGAGGCGGCCTGGCACCGGGCCGAGGCCGAACCGGACGCCCCCGCCCCCAGCTGGACGCTGTACGTCCTCGAACCGGCCGAGGTCGAGTTCTTCCAGGGCGACGCCCGCCGCCGCCACGTCCGCCTCCGCTACCGCCGCACGGCCGACGGGGACTGGACCCGCGAACTCCTCTGGCCCTGACCGCTCCTGCGCGCCGGACCTGTCCGAAAACAGATGCGGCCCCAAGGCCACCGCATGGTCGTATGGGCCTCCTGCCTTCGAAAGGAAGTCCATGCGCATCCGGCACAAGCTCCGCGCCGCCTCCCTCGCGGCGGCACTCCTGACGACCGCCCTCGCGTTCTCCACCGCACCCGCCGGCGCCGAAACGGCGGGTGCGGAGGGCACGGCGGCGGTCACCACCCAGGCCGTCTTCAACAACCCGACCGGCACCGCCACCGAGCAGCGGGCCATCGTCGACAAGCAGATCGAGCTGATCAACGGCGCCCCGGCCGGCTCCCGGATCCGGCTCTCGTACTACTACCTCAACGACGCCACCTTCACGAACGCCCTGACCGCCGCCCACGACCGCGGCGTGAACGTCCAGGCGATCTTCGACGTCAAGGCCACCGGCTACGCGCTGTACAACACGCTCGCCGCCGCGCTCGGCACCGACACCTCCAAGCCGTCCTGGGTCACCAACTGCGGCACGGCACGCGGCTGCATCGGCACCCTGGCCAAGGGCGGCGTCGACGCCATCAACCACAACAAGTTCCTGCTCCTCACCGAGACGAACGGCACCCCCCGCGTCGTCATGCAGTCCTCGGCGAACCTGCACACCGGCCGCGACGGCTACCTCGGCTGGAACAACGCCCTCGTCCTGACCGGCAACGACGGCATCTACAACGCCTACAACGGCTACTTCGACGACCTCGCCGCCAAGGTCCCGAACAACAACTACTACGACACCGGCCGGACCCCCGTCGCCTCCGGCAACGCGAAGATCCACTTCTATCCGCGCGCCGCGACCAGCGACTCGGTCTTCTACAACGACCCGAGCGAGGACACGGTCGCGAC
Source organism: Streptomyces sp. NPDC021012 (assembly GCF_044333355.1). Taxonomy (NCBI): domain Bacteria; kingdom Bacillati; phylum Actinomycetota; class Actinomycetes; order Kitasatosporales; family Streptomycetaceae; genus Streptomyces; species Streptomyces sp. NPDC021012. Next base: position 71,941 of record NZ_JBIRQU010000018.1, on the reverse strand, counting down.
CGTCCTCGACCACGTGCAGTGCTTCGGCAACTCGGTCGTCGGCACCACCGACAACCACCGCACCCGCATCCGCGTCGCCATGACGATCTTCTCCCGCCCCTACCTCGCGGACAAGCTCGTCCAGCTCGACGCCCAGGGCTGCTACGTCGAGGTCGCCCTCACCTACGACGGCACCAACGGCCTGGGCAAGACCTCCCTGGAGAAGCTCCTCGCCAAGACGACCAACGCCTACAACGGCGTGATCACCAAGTACTACTGCGGCAAGGACTCCACCTGGATCCACGACAAGTACCTGCTGGTCGAGGGCAATTACTACGACGTCCCCGACCGCAAGATCGTGTGGACCGGCAGCCACAACTGGTCCACCAACTCGCTGCGCCAGAGCGACGAGACGATGCTCCAGCTGGAGGACTCCGCGATCCACGACGCGTACGTCGCCAACTACAACAAGCTGCGGGCCGCCACCACGCACCAGCCCGCCAACGGCGACGCCGTCGACGCCACCTGCTGACCCCCGCCCGCAGGGGGGCGCGCCGCTACGGGCGTGCCCCCTCGGAGCCGTACATCTCCTCGACGTCCCGGGCGAAGTCCCGCAGCACCGCACGCCGTTTGAGCTTCAGGGAGGGCGTCAGGTGCCCGGAGCCCTCCGAGAACTCGGTGGTCAGGACCCGGAAGGCACGGATCGACTCGGCCCGCGAGACCAGCCGGTTGGCATCGTCCACGCCCCGCTGGAGCGCGGCGAGCAGCTCGGGGTCCCGGGCCAGCTCCCAGAGCGCCAGGTGCTCCTTGTGCCGCATCCGCCGCCAGTGCGTCAGGCCCTCGTGGTCCAGGGTGATCAGGGCCGTGACGTAGGGGCGGTTGTCGCCGAGCACCATGCACTGGGCGACCAGCGGGTGGGCGCGCAGCCAGTCCTCCAGCGGGGCGGGGGCGACGTTCTTGCCCGAGGAGGTGATGAGGATGTCCTTCTTGCGGCCGGTGATCCGCAGATAGCCGTCGTCGTCGAGCGAGCCGAGGTCCCCGGTGGGGAACCAGCCCTGGTCGGTGTGCGGCAGGGCCGTGCCGCGCTGCGCGTCCCAGTAGCCGGCGAAGACGTGGCCGCCCTTGAGCCAGACCTCGCCGTCGTCGGCGATCCGGACGGCGGTGCCCGGCAGCGGCAGGCCGACGGTCCCGGTGCGCGGCCGGCGGGGCGGGGTGACCGTGGCGGCGGCGGTGGTCTCCGTCAGGCCGTACCCCTCGAAGACCTCGACGCCCGCGCCGGCGAAGAACTCGGCGAGCCGGGCGCCGAGCGGGGAGCCGCCGCAGATCACGTGCTCGACGCGGCCGCCGAGCGCGTCGCGGATGCGGCGGTAGACGAGCGGGTCGTACAGCGCCCGGGCGGCGCGCAGGGAGAGCGAGGGCGTGGCCGTCCGCCCGTAGCGGCGGGCGATCTCCGCGGCCCGGTCGAAGGCGGCGGCCTTCCCGCCGCGTTCGGCGGTGGCGCGGGCCCTGTTGAAGACCTTCTCCAGGACGTACGGGATGGCGAGGAGGAAGGTGGGCCGGAAGGCGGCCAGGTCGGCGAGGAGTTCCTCGCCCTCGACGGAGGGCGCGTGTCCGACGCGGACGCGGGCGCGGACGCAGCCGATGGCGACCATCCGGCCGAAGACGTGGGAGAGGGGCAGGAAGAGGAGGGTGGCGGCGGGTTCCCTGCTCTCCGAGACGAAGACGGGGTGGAGGAGCCGGACGGCGTTGTCGACCTCGGCGAAGAAGTTGGCGTGGGTGAGGGCGCAGCCCTTGGGCCGACCGGTGGTGCCGGAGGTGTAGATGAGGGTGGCGAGGGTCGCCGGGGTGAGCAGGCCCCGGCGGGCGGTGACGGCCTCGTCGGCGACCCGCGCGCCGGCCCTGCGGAGCTGGTCGACGGCGCCGGCGTCGAGGACCCAGAGGTGGGCGAGGCCGGGCAGCTGCCGCCGCTCGGCGGAGACGAGCCGGGCCTGCGCGGTGTCCTCGACGACGCAGGCGGCGGCGCCGGAGTCCTGGAGGATCCAGCGGGTCTGGAAGGCGGAGGAGGTGGGGTAGACGGGGACGGTGACGAGTCCGGCGGCCCAGGCGGCGAAGTCGATCAGGGTCCACTCGTAGGTGGTGCGGGCCATGAGGGCGAGGCGGTCGCCCGGTCGCAGGCCGTGGGCGATGAGGCCCTTGGCGACGGAGTGCACCTCGGCGGCGAAGCGGGCGGCGGTGACGTCCTGCCACTGCCCGTCGGCGTCCTTCCGGGAGAAGAGGACGGCGTCGGGTTCCTGCCGGGCGTTGTCGTACGGCAGGTCGGCGAGCGAACCGCGGGCCACCCGGGGGACGAGCGCGGGGACGGACACTTCCCGCACCCGCCCGTCGACAAGCACTTTCTGCGGTTCGACCGGCTCGGTCCCGGATGCGGCGGTGACGACGGACACGTGCGGCTCCTCGGTCTGCGCGATGAACTGAGGTCGTGCGTCGGTAAGTTGGGCCCGGCGATCCTTTAACCAGTCGGTAACCTTACTGCGCGGTAAGGCTCAACGGGGAGACCAGCGCTCGCTTTTCATGAGGTTTCCGAGCCCGGCCCAGGCGAAGTTCATCAGCGTCGCGGCGGCCTCCTTCGCCGTCACCCCGGGCGTCTCGTTCGCCCAGCCGGCCAGCGACTCGGCGGACCCGACCAGCGCCTGCGCGAGCGCCTCCACGTCCCGCCCGCCCAGGGCCACGTCCGCCTCCCCGGCGGCCTCCCCGATCAGCCCCGCCACGAAGCCCACGATCTCCTCCCGCATCCGCGCCGCCTCCCCGGCGAACGGCTCCCCGTGGGTCCGCGCCTGCCGGCTCAGCACCACCCAGGAGTCCGGGTGCTCCGCGGCGTACGTGAAGAACGCGAGCAGTCCCGCCCAGAGCCGCTCGTCGGGCGGCACCTCGGCCCCGCCGACCCCGGCGGCGACGGCCCCGAGCAGCGCTCCGGCCTCCCGCCGGATGACCGCGGTGAAGAGCTCCTCCTTCGACCCCAGGTACAGGTAGACCAGGGGCTTGGAGACCCCCGCGAGCTCGGCGATCTCGTCCATCGACGCCGCCTGGTACCCGCTGCGCGCGAAGCACCGCACGGCCGCGTCCACCATCTGCCGCTCCCGCACCACCCGCGGCAACCGTCGCGCCTTCGCCCCGCCGGCCATGGCGTCCACCCCTTGCTTCCAAGATCCGCTGGATGCCCCGCGAAAGCGTACGCGCCCCCCGCCCGGACGGGGGCGGGGGGCGCGCGGCTTCGTGCGGGGTCAGGCGGCGGCCGTGACCGCGACCTTCTGGTCCTTCTCGCCGATCGCGGCCAGGTCCTCGATCGGGGACGAGGAGGCGTTCTCGTACGCGGCGAGGTCGAGGATCTTCTCGCGGGCGGAGACGATCACCGGGACCAGCGCCTGGCCCGCCACGTTGGTGGCCGTGCGCATCATGTCCAGGATCGGGTCGATCGCCATGAGGAGGCCGACGCCCTCCAGGGGGAGGCCCAGGGTGGAGAGGGTCAGGGTGAGCATGACCGTGGCGCCGGTGAGGCCGGCGGTGGCCGCCGAGCCGATGACGGAGACGAAGGCGATCAGCACGTAGTCGCCGATGCCCAGCTGCACGTCGAAGATCTGCGCGATGAAGATCGCGGCGAGCGCCGGGTAGATCGCGGCGCAGCCGTCCATCTTGGTGGTGGCGCCGAACGGGACGGCGAAGGAGGCGTACTCCTTCGGGACGCCGAGGCGCTCGGTGACCTTCTGGGTGACCGGCATGGTGCCGACCGAGGAGCGGGAGACGAAGGCCAGCTGGATGGCCGGCCAGGCGCCCTTGTAGAAGCGGAGCGGGTTGACCTTGGCGACCGCGGCGAGCAGCGTCGGGTAGACGACGAAGAGGACCAGGGCGCAGCCGACGTAGACGTCGGCGGTGAAGGTCGCGTACTTGCCGATCAGGTCCCAGCCGTAGTCGGCGATGGCGAAGCCGATGAGGCCGACGGTGCCGAGCGGGGCGAGGCGGATGACCCACCACAGGGCCTTCTGGAGGAGCTCCAGGGCCGACTCGGAGAGGGTGAGGATCGGCTTGGCGCGGTCGCCGAGCTGGAGGGCGGCGATGCCGGCGACGGCGGCCATGAAGACGATCTGGAGGACGTTCAGCTCGGTGAAGGGCGTGATGACGTCCGTCGGGATGATGCCGGTGAGGAAGTCGATCCAGGAGCCCTCGTGCTTGGGCAGCTTGCCGTCCTTGGGCGTGAGGCCCGTGCCGGCGCCCGGGTTGGTGATCAGGCCGATGGCGAGGCCGATGCCGACCGCGATCAGCGAGGTGATCATGAACCAGAGCAGGGTGCGGGTGGCGAGCCGGGCGGCGTTGTTCACCTTCCGCAGGTTGGTGATCGAGACCAGGATCGCGAAGAAGACGAGCGGCGCGACGGCCAGCTTGAGCAGCTGGACGAAGATGTCGCCGATCTGGCCGAGGGTCTCCTTCAGCCAGGAGACGTCCTGGCTGCGGGCGATCCAGCCGAGCAGGGCACCGAGGACCAGACCGGCGATGATCTGGGCCCAGAAGGGGACCTTGGGTATTCGGGACGAGGGCTTGGACTCGTTCTCGGTCGCGGTGGCGGACGCGGACACGGGCACACTCCACAGGTGCGTATCGGGGGAATACGGGACGGGGGTGCGGCACACACGCGCTCGGGCGCGGGCCGCTGCATGATGCCGGATCAGAGCGCGCGGCGACAGACCGCGGACATACAGCGGCAGAGGTCGACGTGCAGGCGCGCCACGAGCGGGGTGCTCGCGGCGTCGTAGGGGCGCACTGCTGTCGTCATGTCCAACACGTTAACACTTGAACTTTGAGATCCTCAAAGCCATTCTTTGAGACCTCTTGGCACTCCCCGACCTGCGAAACGCAGAACACCCCAGGCCGGAGCCTTGGAAGGCTCCGGCCTGGGGTGGATGTCCGTCGGGACGTCTGTGAGGAAGCTTACGCAGCCCTTATACGGCTACAGCGCGTCCTCCTGGGACCGGTTGGCGTCCAGTCGCCCCTTCGCGCGCTCGACCCTCGCCACGACCTCGGCGCTCGCCTCGTCCCGCACCTTGCGCAGGAGGACGAAGCTCAGCGGGGCGGAGACGACGATGGAGAGGACGAGGACCCAGAGCAGGTTCGAGTCGCCCAGACCGCGCGGCAGCACACCGGCGTAGACGAGACCCCACAGGGCGAGGAAGCACCCGGCGAAGATCCCGAGCCGCATCAGCGTGTAGCGGAGCATGTCAGTCCACTCTTCCGTTCCGAATGATCGCAAAGTTCCCATGAGGGACGAGCGCCCTCCAGTGAAGCACGCGGACCCGGGGGCTCCGGGACCGGGCCTCTTGAGCCCTCCGAAGGTAATAGATAACCTCGATCCATGACCCTTACCTTCGAGGTGGACCCGGCGGTCGACCGCACCCTGCGCGACGGCGTGCTCTCCCTCTGGGCCGACGTCTCCAACGCGGGCGGCGCCGTCGGCTTCGTACCCCCCGTGACCCCCGAGGCGATACGCCCCGCCCTGCTCAGGCACCTCGTCGCGATGGCCGAGGGCGGCACCCGCCTCCTCGTCGGCCGCGACGGGGACGGCGAGATCGCCGCCACCGCCTTCTTCACCTTCAACAGCCACCCGCTGATGACCCACTGGGTCTGGCTCTACACCGTGATGGTCCACCCCCGGCACCAGGGCAAGGGATACGGCCGCGACCTCATGGCGGCGGTCGAGCACACCGCCCGCACGGCCGAGGGCTTCGAGGCGGTCGAGGCGATCCGGCTGACCTGCCGCGGCGGCACCGGCGTCGACGGCTTCTACGCCAAGTCCGGCTACAAGGAGGTCGGCCGCGTCCCCGGCGCGATCCGGGTCGCCCCCGGGGACGACCGCGACGACATCGTCATGCTGCTGCCCCTCACCTGAGACGGCGGAAGGGCCGGTGGGTGATCCCACCGGCCCTTCCGCCACGAAGCCGTACGCCTCAGAACCGCATCGACTGCGGCGTCTCGCGCCGCTCCGCGTCCGGACCCGGGTACTCGCGGATGATCTCGTACCGCGTGTTCCGCTCGACCGGGCGGAAGCCCGCGTCGCGGATCAGTTCGAGCAGGTCCTCGCGGCCCAGCTTGTTCGGCGTGCCGTAGTTGTCGGCGTCGTGCGTGATCTTGTACTCGACGACCGAGCCGTCCATGTCGTCGGCGCCGTGCTGGAGCGCCAGCTGTGCCGTCTGGACGCCGTGCATGACCCAGAAGACCTTGACGTGCGGCACGTTGTCGAAGAGGAGCCGGGAGACCGCGAAGGTCTTCAGGGCCTCGGCGCCGGTCGCCATCGTGGTGCGCGCCTGGAGCCTGTTGCGGATCTTGCCGTCCTGCATGTCGACGAAGTCGTGCTGGTAGCGCAGCGGGATGAAGACCTGGAAGCCGCCGGTCTCGTCCTGGAGCTCACGGAGCCGCAGCACGTGGTCCACGCGGTGGCGCGGCTCCTCGATGTGCCCGTAGAGCATCGTGGACGGGGTCTTGAGCCCCTTCTCGTGCGCGAGGCGGTGGATCCGGGACCAGTCCTCCCAGTGGGTCCTGTGGTCCACGATGTGCTGGCGGACCTCCCAGTCGAAGATCTCGGCGCCGCCGCCGGTCAGGGACTCCAGACCGGCCTCGATGAGCTCGTCGAGGATCTCGGAGGCGGAGAGGCCGGAGATCGTCTCGAAGTGGTGGATCTCGGTGGCCGTGAACGCCTTGAGGGAGACGTTCGGCAGGGCCTTCTTGAGCTCGGAGAGGGAGCGCGGGTAGTAGCGCCAGGGCAGGTTGGGGTGCAGCCCGTTGACGATGTGGAGCTCGGTGAGGTTCTCGTTCTCCATCGCCTTCGCGAGGCGCACGGCCTCCTCGATGCGCATGGTGTACGCGTCCTTCTCGCCCGGCTTGCGCTGGAAGGAGCAGTAGGCGCAGGAGGCGGTGCAGACGTTGGTCATGTTCAGATGCCGGTTGACATTGAAGTGGACCACGTCGCCGTTCTTGCGGGTCCGGACCTCGTGGGCCAGACCGCCGAGCCAGGCGAGGTCGTCGGACTCGTACAGGGCGATGCCGTCCTCACGGCTCAGCCGCTCACCGTCCCGGACCTTCTGCTCCAGCTCCCGCTTGAGCCCAGCGTCCATCTCCGGCCGCCTTCCTTTATCTCCGAAATCAAGCTCTGCCCACCGTACTCTCAGCCCTCCTCGGGCAGCTCCCCGACCCGGTTCTCCCACTTGGTGGAGAGCACGATCGTGGTACGGGTGCGGGAGACGCCCTTGGTGCCGGAGAGCCGGCGGATCGTCTTCTCCAGACCGTCGACGTCGTTGGCGCGGACCTTGAGCATGAAGGAGTCGTCGCCGGCGATGAACCAGCAGTCCTCGATCTCGGCGAGGTCCTTGAGCCGGCGGGCCACGTCCTCGTGGTCGGCGGCGTCGGAGAGCGAGATGCCGATGAGGGCGGTGACGCCCAGGCCGAGCGAGGCCGCGTCGACGGTGGCGCGGTAACCGGTGATGACCCCGGCCGCCTCCAGACGGTTGATGCGGTCGGTGACGGAGGGGCCGGAGAGCCCGACGAGCCGGCCGAGCTCGGCGTACGAGGCGCGGCCGTTCTCGCGCAGAGCCTGGATGAGCTGCCTGTCCACGGCATCCATAGGAGTTCACCTTCCATTGTCCAGCGGTACAGCAAGTTTAGGTATAGAATCTAAGGCACACAGGGGCGACACCCTGTGAATCTTTCAGCAGATCAAAGACGATCTTTCAGGAGTGGTGATCACCGTGTACACGATCGAGATGGCCTACGCCCGCATGCGCGAGCTGCAGGAGATGGCCAACCGCTCGCGTGCCCACCAGACGTCCGCCGCCTCCAAGCGCGCCGCGAAGAAGCGCGCCAAGAAGCGCTAATCAGACGAGAGGGCTCCACCGAGCTCTCCCTCCCACCGGCGGTACAGCTGGTGCGGCACTCCCGCCGCGTCCAGCACCCGCCCGGCGACGAAGTCCACCAGATCCTGGATGTGCGTCGCCCCCGCGTAGAACGCCGGAGAGGCGGGCAGCACCACGGCGCCCGCCTCGTCCAGCGCCACCATGTGCTTGAGCGTCTGTCCGTTCAGCGGGGTCTCCCGCACGCAGACCACCAGCGGACGCCGTTCCTTCAGCGTCACGCTCGCGACCCGCTGCAGCAGGTCCTTCGAGAGCCCCAGTGCCACTCCCGCCACCGCCGCGGTCGAAGCCGGCACCACCAGCATCCCCTTCGCCGGGTACGAACCGGAGGACGGCCCCGCGGCCAGGTCCCCGGCCGCCCAGTACCGCACGCCGCCCAGCCGGTCCGACACGTCGAACGTGTCCGGCTTCCCGTCCGCGCCCCGCGCCAGCCAGGCCGCCAGGTCCTCGCGCCAGTGCGCGTCCCGGAAGGAGATCCCCGTCTCGTCGAGCAGCGTGAGCCGCGAGGCCCGCGACACGACGAGGTCGACGCTCTCCCCCGCTGCCAGCAGCCCCCTCAGCACAGCGGCGGCGTACGGCGTACCCGACGCACCGGAAACCCCCACGATCCATGGGGTGCGCTTGCCGTCGTTCATGCCGCGAGCCTATCCGTCATCGCGCCGGGGCTACGGGGTGAGCCCGCGGACCAGCAGGTCGAGCAGCGCGCACACGAACAGGCTGATCCCGATGAACCCGTTCGTGGTGAAGAACGCCCTGTTCAGACGGGACAGGTCGTGCGGCTTCACGATCGTGTGCTCGTAGCAGAAGGCGACAGCCACGATCACCAGGCCGACCCAGAAGAACAGCCCCGCGTCCGTCGCCAGGGCGTACCAGACGAGCAGACCCGTCGTCACGACCGCCGAGACGCGGGCGCCCCACAGCGCGGCCGGGACGCCGAAGCGGGCCGGGACCGACATGACGCCGTGCGCCCGGTCCGCCTGCACGTCCTGGCAGGCGAAGATCAGGTCGAAGCCGCCGATCCAGATGCCCACCGCGAGGCCCAGGATGACCGCGTCCCAGGACCACTCCCCGGTCACCGCCAGCCAGGCGCCGATCGGGCCGATCGACTGGGCCAGGCCCAGGATCGCGTGCGGGAAGTTCGTGAACCTCTTCCCGTACGGATAGACGACCATCGGGATGACGGCGAGCGGCGCGAGCGCCAGACAGAGCGGGTTGAGCAGTGCCGCCGCGCCCAGGAACACCACGACGGCGATCCCGGCCCCGGTCCACGCGGACCGCACGGACACCGCGCCCGTCACCAGCTCCCGGTTCGCGGTGCGCGGATTACGCGCGTCGATCTCGCGGTCGATGATCCGGTTGCAGGCCATGGCGAAGGTCCGCAGACCCACCATGCAGACGGTGACGAGGAAGAGCGTCCACCAGTGGATGTTCCGGTCGAGCTGGAACATCGCGGTGAGGGAGGCGATGTACGCGAAGGGCAGCGCGAAGACCGAGTGCTCGATCATCACGAGCCGCAGGAAGGCCTTCGCGCGCCCCGGCTGGGCGCCCGGTACGGCGGCCGTGGTCACAGCCCGTACTCCTTCCAGCGGCGGTCCACCAGAGCCGCCGTCGCCGGGTCCGACTCCACCATGTCCGGCCAGCCGCCGTCCCGGGTGTAGCCCTCCTCGGGCAGCTTCTTCGTGGCGTCGATACCGGCCTTGCCGCCCCAGAACTGCTGGTAGGAGGCGTGGTCGAGATGATCCACCGGCCCTTCCACCACCGTCAGGTCCCGGGCGTAGTCGGTGTTCCCGAGGGCCCGCCACGACACTTCGTGAAGATCATGGACGTCGCAGTCCTTGTCGACCACGATGATCAGCTTGGTCAGCGACATCATGTGCGCGCCCCAGATGGCATGCATGACCTTCTGCGCGTGCTTCGGGTACTTCTTGTCGATCGAGACGATCGCGCAGTTGTGGAAGCCGCCCGACTCCGGCAGGTGGTAGTCGACGATGTCCGGGACGATGATCTTGAGGAGCGGCAGGAAGAAGCGCTCCGTCGCCCGCCCCAGCGGCCCGTCCTCGGTCGGCGGCCGGCCGACGACGATCGACTGGAGCAGCGGACGCTTCCGCATGGTGATGCAGTCGATCTTCAGGGCGGGGAAGGGCTCCTGCGGGGTGTAGAAGCCGGTGTGGTCGCCGAAGGGCCCCTCCGGCAGCATCTCGCCGGGCTCCAGCCAGCCCTCGACGACGACCTCGGCATGGGCCGGGACCTGGAGCGGAACGGTCTTGCAGTCCACCATCTCGATCCGCTTGCCCTGCACGAAGCCGGCGAAGAGGTACTCGTCGATGTCGCCGGGCAGCGGGGCGGTGGAGGCGTACGTGACGGCCGGCGGGCAGCCGAAGGCGATCGCGACCGGCAGCCGCTCGCCGCGCTCGGCGGCCACCGCGTAGTGGTTGCGGCTGTCCTTGTGGATCTGCCAGTGCATGCCGATGGTGCGCTTGTCGTGCCGCTGGAGCCGGTAGAGCCCCAGGTTCCGCACGCCGGTCTCGGGATGCTTGGTGTGGGTGAGACCCAGGTTGAAGAAGGAGCCGCCGTCCTTCGGCCAGGTGAAGAGCGCGGGAAGCAGATCGAGGTCGACGTCGTCCCCGGTGAGCACGACCTCCTGCACGGGAGCCGCGTCGGACCTCACCTTCTTCGGCGGCACGTGGACCATCGAGCCCAGCTTCCCGAAGGCCTCGCGGACCCCGACGAAACCGTGCGGCAGCTCCGGCTTGAGGAGCCCGCCGATCTTCTCGCTGATCTCGCCGTACGACTTGAGGCCGAGGGCCTTGAGCAGGCGCCGGTCGGTCCCGAAGACGTTCATGGCGAGCGGCATGGCGGAACCCTTGACGTTCTCGAAGAGAAGCGCCGGCCCTCCCGCCTTGTTCACCCGGTCGACGATCTCCCCGACCTCCAGGTACGGGTCGACTTCGGCCTTGATGCGCTTGAGGTCGCCTTCGCGCTCCAGGGCCCTGAGCAGCGAGCGGAGATCGTCGTAAGCCATAGGGGCCAGTATCGGTCACCGGCTAGGCTGGGCTCGTCACCGGGGCCGTCGCAACGGTCCCCGCCGCTGCTTCCAGGGGGCTGTCCCACATGCTCAGGGCACTGATGTACATCCTGCCGCTGGCCCTGACGATCTACGCCTTCATCGACTGCCTGAACACCCCCGAGGACGAGGCCAAGCACCTGCCGAAGGTGGTCTGGGTCATCATCATCCTGCTGTTCTGGATCGTGGGCCCGATCGTCTGGTTCGCCGCCGGCAAGATGCGCCACGCGCCCGCCGGAGGCCGTACGCCCTCCGAGTGGCACCGCAACCACCGCTCCGAGTGGGTCGCCCCCGACGACAACCCCGAATTCCTGAAGTCCCTCCGCGAGGAGAACAAGAAGGACGAAGCCCTCCTCAAGGACTGGGAGGCGGACCTGCGCCGCCGCGAGGAGGAGCTGAAGCGGCGCGAGCAGGGCGAGGACAAGGGCGAGAACTGATGGAGCTGCGGCTCCTGGCCACCTTCGAGAAGGTGGCCGACGTCCTCTCCTTCACCCGGGCGGCCGCCGAACTCGGCTACGCCCAGTCCAGCGTCACCACCCAGATCAGGTCCCTCGAAGCCTCGCTCGGGGTCGACCTCTTCGAGCGCCTCGGCTCCCGCATCCGCCTGACGGAGGCCGGCGAACGGCTCCTCCCGTACGCCCGCCGGATGGCGGACCTGGCGGAGGAGGCGAGGACGGCCGTCGCGGCCACGGCGGAACCCTCGGGCCCGATCGCCATCGGCACCATGGAGTCCCTGACGTCCTACCGCCTGCCCCCGCTCCTGGAGTACTTCCACCACCGCTACCCGAAGGTGCGGCTGACGCTCCGCCCCACCCTCGGCGACGAGACCCGCCAGGCCCTCCGCCAGGGCACGTACGACGTCGGCTTCCTGATGGAGCCGGAGACGGAGCACGAGGGCCTGGAGTCGGAGGTCCTGGCGCCCGAGCCGCTGGTCCTGGTGGCGGCCCCGAACCACCCCTTGGCCGGCCGTACGGCCCTGACGAGCGCGGACCTGGCGGAAGCGCAGCTGGTGGGCACCGAGCCGGGCTGCCCGTACCGCGACCTCTTCGAGCGGGAGCTGCGGGAGTGGGCGCCGCCGTTCATGGAGTTCGGCACGATCGAGGCGACGAAGCGGGGCGTGGCGGCGGGCCTCGGGGTGGCCCTGCTGCCGAGGGTGGCGGTCGAGGAGGAACTGGCCTCGGGGACCCTGGTCGAGTTGGCCTGGCAGGCCCCCTTCACCCTCTTCACCCAGCTCGCGTGGCGGCGGGGCAAGCGTCTTCCGGCCCACGTGCGGCTGTTCGTGGAGCAGGCGCGGCGGCTGGTGTCCGAGCAGCGAGGGTGACCTTCAGACTCGCGAGCACGATCAGCGGGACGCCGAGCGCCTGGACGAGCCCGATGTGATGCCCGTACACCGCCCAGTCGACGCCCATCGCGACAGCCGGATAGGTGAAGGCGAGCACGGCGATCTTGGCGGTGGGCAGCTTGGCGTAGGCCGCGTACATCAGCACGTACATCAGCCCGGTGTGGATGAACCCGAGCCCCACGAGCCACCCCCACCCACCACCGCTCACGCCCCCGAAGCGGACGAAGGGCAGCAGCAGCGGCATCCCCACCAGCACCTGCACGAGCGCGATCAGATGGGGCCGCACCCCCGTGACCCGCTTGGTGACGAAGGTCGCGAGGGCGTAGAGCACGGCGGCGGCGAGCGCGAACCCGAGCCCGGCGAGGGAGGCCGTGTCCCCGGGCCGCACACCGGACACGAGCACGAGCCCGGCGAAGGCGAGCGCCAGCCACCCCAGCTTGCCGGCGGAGATCCGCTCCCTCAGGAAGACGGCTCCGAGCACCACCAGGAAGAACGGCTGCGTGTGGTACACGACCGTGGCGAAGGAGATCGAGGTGGCCGCGTACGCCTCGAAGAGGAACACCCAGTTGAACACGATGAACACCCCGCCGAGCGCCGCCGTCCCCAGCTTCTTCGCGGTGAACCCGTGCCCCCGGAAGAACCCCCGCACGAGGCTGTAGGCCCCGAGCGCGAGGGCCCCGAACAGGCACCGGAAGAACACCACCTCGAAGGGCGACGCCCCGGACTCCACGACGAAGACGCCGAGCGTGCCCGAGAGCACCATGGCAAGGGTCAGTTCGACGGTTCCCCTGGTCTCGTTTCTCATGCCGCCGACGCTACGAAGGGGGCCGCACCCCGGTCCACGGGCCAGTGGGGCGTCCTGCCGATGGGGGCGATCGGCGGGGCCGATGGGGGCCTGCGGAGGAGTGGCCCGGGTGATCCCGGCCTCCCGCCGGGGAAGGCTTCCGGCATGGACGAGGAAGAAGCACGACGGTGGCTCGGGACCGCCCTGGCCGAGGCCCGCGCCGGGCTCGCCGAGGGCGGGATCCCCATCGGAGCCGCGCTGTACGGCGCCGACGGGACACTGCTCGGGCGAGGCCGCAATCGGCGCGTGCAGGACGGGGATCCGTCCACGCATGCCGAGACCGACGCCTTCCGGGCCGCCGGGCGGCAGCGCTCGTACCGGGGGACGACGATGGTGACGACGCTGTCGCCGTGCTGGTACTGCTCGGGGCTGGTGCGGCAGTTCGGGATCTCGCGGGTGGTGGTCGGGGAGGCGGAGACCTTCCACGGCGGGCACGAGTGGCTCGCGGAGCACGGGGTAGAGGTCGTCGTGCTCGGTGATTCCGAGTGCGTCGAGCTGATGCGGGAGTTCATCGGCAGGAACCCGGAGCTCTGGAACGAGGACATCGGCGATGAGTGAAGCGAACCTGCCCACGATCGACCTCGGCCGCGCCCCCGGCCCTCAGCTGCCCGCCGTCGACCGTGCCCTGCGCGAGGCCGGGTTCCTGCTCGTCAGCGGGCACGGGGTCGATGCCGGACTGCGGGCGGGGATTCGGGAGGTCGCGCGGCGGTTCTTCCATCTGCCCGCCGCCGTCAAGGAGCCGTACGCCGTGCGGGTCGGGGGGCGGGGGTGGCTCGGACCGGGGGCTGAGGCCAACGGGTACGCGGAGGGGACGGCGACCCCGCCCGATCTGAAGGAGTCGCTCTCCTTCGCGGCCGAGGAGCCGACCGGGGATCCCGCCGTGGACGCCGAGTGGTTCCTGCCCAACACGTGGCCCGCCGAGGTGCCCGAGCTAAAGCCCCTGGTGGAGGCCTATCTGGCCGCCATGAAGGAGCTCTCCGACCGGGTGCTCGACCTGCTCGGCGTCGCGCTCGGCGAGGAGCGCGACTTCTTCACCCGGCACACCGGACATCCCACCTTCGGCTTCAACGTCAACTGGTACCCGGGGCGGGAGCGGACCGGTGATCCGGAGCCCGGGCAGTTCCGTATCGGACCGCACACGGACTTCGGCACGGTCACCGTCCTCGACCGGGAGGCGGGGAAGGGAGGACTCCAGGTGTTCAGCGACCGTGCCGGGTGGCAGGACGCTCCGTTCGACCCGGCCGCCTTCACCGTCAACATCGGCGACCTGATGGCGGGGTGGACCGGTGGGCGGTGGCGGTCCGGTCGGCACCGTGTGCTGCCGCCGCCGGCCGACGCGCCCGCCGAGGAGCTGATGTCGCTGGTCTACTTCTACGAGTGCACGCCCGGGACGACCATCCGCGGCGTCGAATCGCATGCGTACCTGCGCGGCCGGCTCGATGCCATCGCCGCCGGGTGACGCCCGCCCGTCCTACTGCCAGCCGAAGTCGTCGGTGCCGGTGACGGTGCCGGTGACGGGCTGCGCCGACGCCACGGTGGGGGCGGGCTGGTCCTGGGCGGCCTCCGCGGCCGCCGCGGGGAGCAGGAGGGCGGCGAGGGCGCAGACGAGAACCGCGGTGGTCCGGACGGGACGGATGCTGCTGGTCATGGGAGGCGCCTTTCAGAGGTGATCGGGGTGATGCGGAGTGGGAACGGGTCCGGCCTCGTACCCCGCGGTGGCGCGGGCCGGTGTCGCCTCCGGAGCTCCTCGCCCCTTCGGCACGTCCTACTCTGCTCGCCCGGCCGGGCCCCGGGTAGGCCTGCCGGGTGGCCCCAAGAGGCCATGACCCAATGGGGCCAGGAAGGCGGCCTCGGCCCGCCGCAGCGACCAGCCCGTGAAGCCCGGGTGCCGGGTGAGGAGCCGCTCGCAGAGCGCCGCCGTACGGGCCTCGGCCTGGGCGAGCGAGTCCGCGAGGAGGTAGACGCCGAGGACGGGGCCGCGGGGCGCGTGCGCATGGGCGCTGACGTGCTCGACCCCCTCCTCGGGGCGGGCCAGCCGCAGGGCCCTCGCGGCGGCGTCGCAGGGCATCAACGTTCCGTCGGGCGGGTCGAGTTGGGCGTGGATCAGGTACATGGGAGCCAGGGTGTCAAGATCGGAGGCGATTCCACGACAACTCCCGGTGGCCCCTTGCAGCCCTGGACGGAAACGGCCAACCTCCCCCTCCGGTCCGCCAAGATCACGAACGTCGTGCGACGATCCCTGTTGATCAACCATCGTGCGAGGGGGGCCTCCAGGATGCTCACGCTGCTGGGACTGGACCAGAAGACCGAGTCCGTCTACCGCGCCATGCTGGCGTATCCGGGCGACGGGGTCGTCGCCATCGGGACGAGGATCGGGTTCGCGGAGGAGGACGTACGGGGAGCGCTCGACCGGCTCAGTGAGATCGGCCTGGTCCGCTCCTCGTACGACTTCCCCGGGACGCTGCGCGCCGTGAGCCCGGACGTGGGGCTGGAGCTGCTGCTCGCCCGGCAGCAGGCCGAGCTGCTCGCCCAGCAGCAGCGGGTCGAGGAGAGCCGCGCGGCCGCCGCGCAGCTCATCGCCGAGTACACGCAGCTGCGTCCGCAGACCGCCGAGTCGGGGGTCGAGCACCTGATCGGCCTGGACGAGATCCGCGACCGGCTGGCCTCGCTGCACCGGCAGGTCCGGGAAGAGGTCATGATCTTCGCCCCCGAGGGCGCGCAGTCGCAGGAGAACCTGGAGGCCTCGAAGCCGCTCGACGTCGCCCTCCTGGAGCGCGGGGTCCGGATGCGGACCGTCTACCTGGACAGCATCCGCAACAGCCCGCACACCATGGCGTACGCGGAGTGGCTCGGCACGCTCGGCCGACAGGCCCGTACCGTCCCCACCCTGCCCGTGCGGCTGATCATCATCGACCGCACGACCGCGGTGATGCCGGTCAGCAGTGACGATTCGGCGGCCGGCGCGGTGGTCATCAGCGGCCAGGGGACCGTCACCGCGCTCTGCGCCCTCTTCGAGACGGTGTGGGAGGGCGCGAAGCCGCTGGGCGAGCCGGTGACCGAGGAGGACGGCGAGCTCACCGACACCGAGGCCACCACGCTGCGGCTGCTCGCGAGCGGGCTGACGGACGAGGCGATCGCGAAGCGTCTCGGCGTCTCCCACCGGACCGCCCGCCGGACGGCGACCGTGCTCATGGAGCGCCTGGGCGCGCGCAGCCGCTTCGAGGCGGGTGTCCGCGCGGTCCAGCGGGGCTGGCTCCCCTAGCCGCCGGAACGAGGTGCGGGGCGGGAGACGACTCCCGCCCCGCACCTCTCCGGGGTCCTACTTGCCGTCCCAGTCGCCGGCGACCGGGATCATGCCGTCCCCGCCGAAGTTGAACTCGTAGTCGGCGTCGTTGTTGGTGTTCTGGTTGTTGATCGAGAACACGTGGGTGCTCGGCATCCACACGGCGACCGTGTCCTTGCCGTCCCGGTCGAAGTCGCCGACGACGGGCTTGTGGCCGACGGTGCCGTACACGAACTCGTAGTCGTTGCCGCCGGCGTTCGGCGCGTTGCGCAGGTAGACCTTGCGGGTGGCGGGGTCGTACATGCCGATTCCGCTTCCGCCGACGCCGTCCCAGTCGCCGGCCAGCGGGATCATGCCGTCGTCGCCGTAGACGAAGGACTTGTCCGCCACACCGCTGGTGTTGGAGTTCTTCAGGTAGAAGGTGTGGTTCGAGGGGCGCCAGACGCCGATGGTGTCGGTGCCGTTGCCGTCCCAGTCGCCGACGACCGGGATGTCGCCGATGCTGCCGAAGTTGACCTCGTAGCTGTTGCCGCCGGCGTTGGGCGAGTTGCGCAGGTAGAAGGTGTGCGTGGCCGGGTCGTACATGCCGACGCCGTCGCCTCCGACACCGTCCCAGTTGCCCGTGAGGGGCTTCATGCCCGTGGCGCCGAAGACGAAGTCGCCGGCGTCGTTGCCGCCCGCGTTGGCGGTGTTGCGCAGGTGGAAGTAGTGGTTCGACGGGTCCCACATGCCGATGCCGTCCTGGCGGGCGAAGACCGGGTCGGCGGGGTCGGAGCCGAGGCCGACCTGGGGGCCGCAGACGGGCCACTGGTTCTCGCCGTACAGGTCGAGGAGCTTCTCGCCGACGAGGATCTGCTCCTCGCGGGTCGCCTGGTGGGGGTACGCGGCGTACTGGGTGCCGCCCATGGACTGCCAGGTGCTCAGGCTGAACTGGATGCCGCCGTAGTAGCCGTTGCCGGTGTTGAGGGACCAGTTGCCGCCGCTCTCGCACTGGGCGAGCTTGTCCCAGGTGGCGGCGGACGCGGCGGTGGCCTGCCCGGTGCCGAGCGTCAGGGAGGCGAGGAGGGTGCCCGCGGCGAGGGCGAGCGTGGACAGACGGGAGGAGAGGGACTTCATGGCGGGACCTCGGTGCGTGGGAGGGAGGAAGGAGGCGCGGGGCGGCGGCGCCGGGACGGGGGGCCCGGCGCCGCCGTGAGGGCCTGTAGGTCAGGCCCGGGGGTCCTACTTGCCGTCCCAGTCGCCGGCGACCGGGATCATGCCGTCCCCGCCGAAGTTGAACTCGTAGTCGGCGACGTTGTTGGTGTTCTGGTTGTTGATCGAGAAGACGTGGGTGCTCGGCATCCACACCGCGACCGTGTCCTTGCCGTCGCCGTCGAAGTCGCCGACGACCGGCTTGTGGCCGACGGTGCCGTACTGGAACTCGAAGTCGTTGCCGCCGGCGCTGGTGGCGTTGCGCAGGTAGACCATGCGGGTGGCCGGGTCGTACATGCCGATGCCGTCCGCGCCGACGCCGTCCCAGTCGCCGGCCAGCGGGATCATGCCGTCGCCGCCGTAGACGAAGGACTTGTCCGCCACACCGCTGGTGTTGGAGTTCTTCAGGTAGAAGGTGTGGTTCGAGGGGCGCCACACGCCGACGGTGACCGTGCCGTTGCCGTCCCAGTCGCCCATGACCGGGATGTCGCCGATGCTGCCGAAGTTGACCTCGTAGCTGTTGCCGCCGGCGTTCGCCGAGTTGCGCAGGTAGAACATGTGGTTCGACGGGTCGTACATGCCGACGCCGTCGGTGCCGACGCCGTCCCAGTCGCCGGCCAGCGGGACCATGCCCGTGGCGCCGAAGACGAAGTCGCCGGCGTCGTTGCCGCCCGCGTTGGCGGCGTTGCGCAGGTGGAAGTAGTGGTTCGACGGGTCCCACATGCCGATGCCGTCGGTGCCGCCGTCGATGGCCTTCTTGTAACGGAGCGGCTTGTAGTCGCCGTTCGGGTGCCCGTCGATGGTGGAGGCGTAGCGGGACATGCCGGTGACGTGCTTCACGGGGGTCGAGCCGAAGCTGTAGTACGAGAACGTGGTCCTGGCGGCGTCCTCCCACTTGTCGAAGAGGATGACGTGGTCGTAGTAGCTGTTGAGGACGTCACCCGGCTTCAGCTGGTCCCACGTGATCCCGTAGGTGTCGGCGCTGTCCCCGATGCCGACGGTGTTGAGGCTGGTCGACAGGTGCCAGGCCATCGACACGTATCCCGAGCAGTCCGTGCGGTAGTACCGGCCGTCGGAGTCGGGGTACGAGCCGCCCTGGTTGTACGTGATGCTCTTGCCGAGCCAGTACTTGGCGCGCTCGATGATCTCCGTTCGCGTGATGTAGCCGCCGACCGCGGAGTCCGCCGTCGTGGCGGTCGCGAGGGTCGTGACGGTGCTGGTCGCGGCCTGGGCGGGGGCGGCGGTGAGGGCGGCGCCGGCGAGGCCCGCGAGGGCGAGGGTGGCGGCGGCGCGGACGACGGAACGGTTGACGGACACAGGTGTCTCCTGGAAAGGGGTGGGGAAGGGGGCTGATCCGCTCGGGATCACTTGTCGAGCTGTGCGCCGAGGGTCCGCAGGACGGCGGTGTCCCCTCGGAAGTCGTAGGAGGGCGCGGCGGATTCGGAGGCCACCTCGTCGAAGTGCAGGAGCGCGAGTTCCCGGCCGTGCTGGACGGCGTAGACGTGGTTGGCCTGGTCGCCGGGGGACGAGAGGCCCTGGACGCCGGTCCAGCGACGCTGCCAGGCCGTGCCGTCGGCGGTCGTCGCCGTCTGGCGTACGGCGGCGTCCTGGGGGAGGGCGTTCCGCTTCTGGAGTGCGCGGCTGGTGGCCTCGCAGGTGTTCATCGCGTCGACGGTGGCGCGGTACGCGGCCTTCGCGGTGGCCTCGTCGGGGAAGGCGAGGGTGTCCTGGACTGCGATGATGTCGCGGGTGGTGCCGAGGAAGCCCTGCTGGTGCCAGGCGGTGGCACGGTCGAGGGACACGCACTCGTTGAGCTGGAACTCCCCGGCGAGCGGCAGGGACTTGACCTCGCCCATGGGCTTCCACTGCTGCCGGGCACTGTCCGGGAGTCGGACCGGGTCGAGCGCCGGGGCGGGCTTCCCGCTGCCCGCGGGGGTGCCGGGCGTCGCGGCCGGCCGGGGGGTGGCCGGGGCGGTCGTCGGTGCCGTCGTCCGCGCCGGCGCCTTCGTCCGTACGGGAGCGGGCGTCCGTACGGGGGCGGCGGCGGTGGCGGTGGCGGACGGGGCCGCCGGCGTGGCCCTCGGCGTCGCCGCTCCGGTGGTGGCCGGGGCCGCCGCGGAGGCCGTCGGGGCGTCGGTCGCGGAGGCGACGGCCTGCTGGCCCACGCCGTAGACGGCGGCCGCGGCGAGGAGGCCGGCGCCGGCGAGAACGGCGTGGCGGGACCGACGCTTCCGTGACATAGACATGACAGATCTCCGGTGGGAAGGATGCGCGAGCGGGTTCCTGCGGGAGGCCGGAGCCTCTCGCTCCGTCGGGCTTCCCCGGCGGCGATCACCATCCTGCGCGGCGCCGACGACCCGCGGAACACCTTCCGGCTGGCCCCAACAGGCCATGACCCCTTCTGTCCCGGAGCCCCCCTCGAAGGCACCCGCCCAAGAGAAGAACGAAAAGCCTGGCTACTTCCCAACACCCTGTCGATATCCTGGAATTGACGATGTGACGGGGCACATCTCGTGGGGAAGCAGGGGGGTGCGGGTGGACAGGGAGCTGTACGGCCGCGAGGCGGTCCTCGACGACGACGGGCTCGCCGCCCGGCTCGTCGGGCTCGGCCGGCAGGGTGCCGCGCGGGGCACGTACGAGCACGGGGACGACCCGCCGGTGACGGTCTTCACCGGCGGGCGCGGCATGGGGAAGACCGCGCTGCTCAAGGAGGTCCGCAACCGCTACAAGGGGTACACCCCGCTCGCCCTCCTCGACTGCGCCCACGTCGAGCCGCCCGCCGACCACGGCCCCGGCTGGACCCCGGTCACCGGCGCGCTCGCCGAGCTGGCCGTACAGCTGTCGCCGAAGGTGCTCGCCGCCCGGCCCGTGCGGTTCCCCCGGCTCTCGCTCGGCCTCGTCGCGGTCGCCTCGCTCGCCTGGTCACAGGAGGACGACGAGCGGGCCCGGCGCGACCTCCAGCGGCTCGGACCGCTCCTCGCGACCGTCGACGCGACCCGCGGCGCCGCCGGGAACTGGGTCGGCAAGGTCCTCACCAAGCTCGCCGCCACCTTCGCCGACGCCGCCGCCCCGCTCGCCGGACTGCTCGCCGAGGCGACCGTGGAGACCGTCCTCGAAGAGGTCTTCGGCCGCCTCCAGCGCTCCTCCGAGAGCTGGTACGGCAGCTACCGCAACGCCGGCGGACGCGGCAAGGCCGGACTCCAGCAGCTCGCCATCGACTTCGAGTACGAGGGCCGGCGCCGCCGCGAGGCCGAGGACTTCCTCGTCGGCGCCCTCACCGAGGACCTGCTGACCGCCTACACCGGCCTCCGCCGCGGCAGCCGCGTCGGCAGGCCCCTGCTCCTCCTCGACAACGCCCACGAACCGCTCGGCCGGCAGCTCGTCGAACCGATCCTGCGCGCCCGCGCCGAGGGCCGCCGCGACAAGGTCGTCGTCCTCGCCACCTCCCGGGCCCGCGACCACGAGGGACTGCGCCAGGCCACCCGCACCCGGCTGCCCGAGACCGCGCACCGGGCACCCTGCCCGCGCGGGACCAGCGTCGGCTCCGGCATCCTCGCCGTCGAACTGACCCCGCTCTCCCCCGCCCAGACCCGGTCCGCCTTCGACCACCACGACCCGGCCGGCCGCACCCCCGCCGAACTCGCCCGCGCCGTCCACCGCCTCACCGGCGGCCGCCCCCTCGGCGTCGCCCTCCTCGGCCGGGCCGCCGGCGAGGTCCCCGCCGGACTGCGGGCCGGCCTCACCCCGGGCCGGCTCCTCGACCTGACCGTGGAGCTGCGCGAGGACGCCCCGCCGGTGCCCGTCGCCCCCACGCTCCTCGCCGAACTCCTGCCGGTCCGCCGCCCCGGGCCGTACGCCGTCCTCGCCGCCACCCACGACGAGGAGTCCGCCCGGATGCTCGCCCACGCCCGGCTCCAGGCCGAGTCCCTCGACGGGGACGTGGCGCTGCGGGTCCGCGACCAGTTGCGCGCCGAGAACTGGAGCGAGGGCCCCGGCCACTTCGTCGCCGACCCGCTGCTGCGCGCCCTGCTCCTGTACCGGCTCCGCTTCGAGGACGGCGACCACCCCCGGTACGCCGCCTGGCACGCCGTCCACGAGACCCTCTACCGGCACTACGGCCCGGCCCCCGGCCCGTACCGCCTCCACCACGCCCTCGCCCTCGGCCGCACCGAGGAGGCCGTCACCCACCTGCGGGAGACCTTCCCCGAGCAGGACGTCCTCGGCTGGCTCGGCCGGCTCCGCTTCATCGCCGCCGCCCCCTACCCGCGCGAGCGCGACCGCCCGGGCCCCGACCCGCGCCGGGCGGTCGCCCTCGGCGAGGGACCGCCCGGCCCCCTGCCCGACGGCCTCGACCCCGACACCACCGCGCTCCACCTGTCCGTACGGCGCCTGCTGCACGCCGTATGGCTGCTCACCGATCCGCTCGCACTGCCCGACGACGAGGTCGCCGAGCTGCTCGCGCACGAACTGCGCCGGCTCTCCGGCCGCCATCTGACCGGCAGCGGTCCACTCTGGGACGCGGCAGGCCACTGGCCGCGCGACATCCGTGCCTGGCGGGAGCCGTCGCTGCCGCCCGGCCGTGAGAACGGAGTCTGACGCCATGCCCAACGCCCTCAGCCGACGCGTCCGCACCCCCCGCCAGAAGCTCGTCGCCTCGCTCGTCACGGCCTCCGTCGTCCTCGGCCTCGGCGGTTACGGCTTCGCCCGGCTCACCCGCCCGGAGGACCGTTCCTGCGCCCCGGGCGTGGCCCGCCCCGTCGGCAGCGAGGAGTGCGTCGGCGTCAACGGCACCGGCCACGACTTCGGCTTCGCCGACCTCAAGGACGTCGCCGCGAGCATCCGCGACGAGAACGCCACGCTCAAGGCCGGCGAGTACGTCACCGTCGCCGTCCTCCTCCCCCTGTCCTCCCCCGACGCCGGGATGCGCATCAAGGTCCTGCACGAGGTGCAGGGCGCGTACGCCTACCAGCGCCGGGCCAACCAGGAGTCCAACGGGCAGCGGCCCACCATCCGCCTCGTCCTCGCCAACACCGGCCGGGGCAACGCCCACTGGCGCACCACCGTCGACCAGCTCATCGGCATGGCCGACGGCCCCGAACGGCTGCGGGCCGTCTCCGGCATCGCCACCTCGTCCGGCGAGATGCGGGAGGCCGTCGGCGTCCTCACCAAGGCCAGGATCGCCGTCGTCGGCACCACCATCACCGCCGACGACATCGCCAACGGCCCCGGCCGCAAACCCTTCCCCGGTCTCGCCCGCGTCTCCCCCACCAACAGCGACGAGGCCAGCGCGCTCGCCCACTTCGGCCGGGTCGACGCCGCCAAGGCGCTCCTCGTCCAGGACACCCGCGGCGGCGACCACTACGTCGACACCCTGAAGGCCGCCTTCGCCAGGTCCCTCAAGAACGCGCCCCTGGAACCGCAGGAGTTCACCTCCGCCCCCGACCCCACCCAGGAGGGCACGACGGCGAACACCTTCACCAACATCACCCACCTGATCTGCGACACCCGCGCCGAGACCGTCTTCTTCGCCGGCCGCCACACCCAGCTGCGCCAGTTCATCAACGCGCTCGGCGACCGCGGCTGCGTCGACCGCGCCTTCACGATCCTCACCGGCGACGAGGGCTCGTACCTGGGCGCCGACGAGAAGCTCGACCGCAAGGCCCTCCAGCGCAAGCTGACCGTGCGGTACGCGGCGCTCGCCCACCCCGACGCGTGGAAGCCGGCTCCGGGCCGGGCGGTCCCCCGCACGGGCGGCTCCGAGCGGGCCTACGCCGACTTCGTCGCGGACATCGCCGAGGCCGCCCCCGAGGACAGGCCCGTCGCGCTCGCGGACGGCCAGGCGATCATCGCGTACGACGCCATGGCGACCGCGGTCCACGCCATCCGCCAGGCCACCCCGGAAGGCGCCGCCTACCCCTCCAAGGAGGACGTCGGCACCCAGTGGCCCCAGGTCAAGGGCTCCCTGCGCGTCGAGGGCGCCAGCGGGTGGATCTGCCTCGACAACTACGGCAACCCCTACAACAAGGCCGTCCCCATCGTGGAACTCACCCGGAACGGCACCCAGCGCTTCGTCCAGATGGCCTGGCCGGAGGGCACACCGCCGACAGAAACGTGCCTGCCGCCGAAGAAGGGCTGAACCTCGTTGTGGGCAATCGTTCCGCAGGGCGGAACGGGTGGGCACAACGGACCCGCGCCCTGCCGGCGCCAGAGGCTCCCGCTCCTACGGCACCCACTTGGGCCAGGCGGCCTCGTCGCGCTCGTACAAGCCACGCAGGTGCCGCCACCGCTCCGGCGACCAGTCCCGCCAGTCCGTCGGATGCCCGTCCAGCGCGTCCCGCAGCCGCTCGAAGTGCTCGTGCCACCCCGCCAGGCAGTCCAGCCGGTACTCCGGGGAGCCCCGCACCTCGTTGGTGAAACGCAGAACGGTCGACCCTCCGCCGTCGGACCCCGGTTCCAGATGGAACCGGATCCGGCCGTGCGAAGGGCCGACCGTGTACTCGGCCACGACGTCGGGGTCCCAGGCGGTCACGTGCCCGGAGACCTCGGTCGAACTGTTCAGCCAGCGGAGGGTGACCCTCCCGCCGAGCCGCGGCTCCAGCGGGTCCGCCTCGCAGAGCCAGCCCGGCAGGCCCTCGGGCGAGGCGACGGCCGCCCAGACCATCGGTACGGGATGCGGAAGGTCCACCACGAACCGCAGCAGGTGCGCGTCGCCGTCGTGGGTCTCGCTCCTGCCCCGGGGGATCTCGCTCATACCTCCAGCGTGGCCCCGGGGCCCGTCACCCGCGAGCTCAGACGCCCGCGTACGAGTGCTTGCTGCTGACGAAGATGTTGACGCCGTAGTAGTTGAAGAGGAAGCAGCCGAAGGCGATGAGCGCGATGTACGCGGCCTTCCGCCCCTTCCAGCCGGCCGTCGCGCGCGCGTGCAGGTACGCCGCGTAACCGACCCAGGTGATGAAGGACCAGACCTCCTTGGCGTCCCAGCCCCAGTAGCGGCCCCACGCGTCACCGGCCCAGATCGCGCCGGCGATGATCGTGAAGGTCCAGAGCGGGAAGACGGCCGCGTTGACCCGGTAGGCGAACTTGTCGAGCGAGGCCGCCGCGGGCAGCCGCTCCAGCACGGAGCGGGCGAAGGAGCCGGGGTTCCCGCCGGTCGCGAGCTTGTTCTCGTACGAGTCGCGGAAGAGGTACAGCAGGGTCGCGACCGCGCCGAGGTAGAAGACCGCGCCGCAGAAGATCGCGGTGGAGACGTGGATCCACAGCCAGTACGAGTCGAGCGCCGGGACCAGCTGGTCGCTGGGGGTCTTCAGCCAGGTGACGGCCATGCCCAGGTCGAGCAGGACGGTCGTGACCAGGGGGAGGCCGATCCAGCGGACGTTCTTCTTGGCGACGAGGAAGCCGAGGTACGCGCCGACCGCCACCGTGGAGAAGGTGGTGGAGAACTCGTACATGTTGCCCCAGGGGGCCCGCTGCACGGACAGCGCCCGGCTGACCACGCCCGCCGCCTCGACCAGGAAGGCGAGGACGGTGAGCGAGACGGCGATGCGGCCGTACAGGTCGCCCTGGACGGTGCCGCCGGCGGCGCCGGGACCGTCCGGCACGTCCCGGGTGCCGGCCGCGGAGCGGGTGACGACCTTCGGCTTGTCGAGGACGGCGGTCCCGCCGGCCTGCTTGACCTGCACGGTCACGGCCGGGGCGGCGCCCGGGGCGGCCTGCCGGGTGAGCGCGGCGGCGGTGCGGCCGACCTTGCTGCGGCTGCCGAACACCCACTCGGCGATGTGGGCGAAGAAGGCCAGGGTGTAGACGGCCATCGAGGAGTAGATGAGCAGGTCGCTCATCCGCGCCAGGCTCTCGTTGGTCGCAGTGGCGGCGAGGATCACTTGTCGGCCTCTCCAGAAGGGGCAGGGTCTTCTGCGGTTTCTTCCGCGGCGGGCGGAGCCTGGAGGGTGAGCGCGACCGCGAGGTCGCCCAGCTCCTCCGGCAGCTTGGCGGACTCGCTCCGGCCGAGGCCGGCCATCTCGACGACCGTCACGCCGTCCTCACCGCGCACGGCCCGGACCCAGACCCGGCGCCGCTGGATGAACAGCGAACCGGCCAGGCCTGCGATCGCGGCGATCGCGCCCGTGAGGGCGAGCCCGCCTCCGGGCTGCTGCGAGATCTGGAAGCTCGCCCACTCCTTGACGTCCTTCTCGAAGGTGATCGAGCCGGCGCCGTCGGGCAGCGTCATGGTCTCGCCGGGCAGCATGCGCTGCGCGAGCTTGTTGCCGGACTTGTCCATGAACTGCTTCATCTTGGACTTGTCGAGCTGGTACACGTTCTGCGGCAGGCCGGAGTTCACGCGCAGGTCGCCGTGGAAGCCGGTGAGCGCCATGACGGGGAAGTCGAGCGCGGGGAACTGCGAGAACATCGTGCCCTTGCCGGCGCCCGCGAAGGTCGGCACGAAGAAGGCCTGGAAGCCCAGCTGCTCCTTCTTGCCGTTCTTGTCGCGGTAGCCGTCCATCACCTTGATGGCGCCGGTCGACGTGATGTTGTTGTCGATCGGCAGCATCGGCACGGCACCGTGGTAGACGGTCTTGCCGCGGCCGTCCCTGACGGTGACGACGGGCGCGTACCCGTGGGCGATCAGATAGACCTTGGAGTCGCCCACGATGAGCGGCTCGTTGACCCGGATGACCGCCTTCTTGTCCTTGCCGCCGTCCTGCGAGTAGGTGACGTCCGCCTCGAAGGTGCGCGGGGTGCCGCGCTGGGGGCCGTTCTTCTCGTACGTGCCGGTGAAGGAGTTCAGGGTGAAGCTGAACGGCTCCAGGTCGTCGGTGCCGAACTGGGAACCGGACTTGAAGTCGTCGTACTGGGTGAGCGTGTTGGAGAAGCCGTCGCCCTCGACGATCAGCTTGCCGCCCTCGGACTTGAAGAGCTGGCCCCAGGCGAAGGCGACGAGCATCACGATCAGGGCGACGTGGAAGACCAGGTTCCCGGCCTCGCGGAGGTAGCCCTTCTCGGCGGCGACCGCGTCCCCGGCGCGGTGGGCGCGGAAGCGGCGCCCCTTGAGGACGCCGAGCGCGGCCTCGCGGACCTGCTCGGGCTCGGCCCCGGTGCGCCAGGTGGTGTACGCGGGGAGCCGGTCGAGGCGCCGGGGGGCGCCCGGCGGGCGGCTGCGGAGCTGGCCGACGAACTGCCAGCTGCGGGGCACGATGCAGCCGATGAGGGAGACGAACAGCAGGATGTAGATCGCGGAGAACCACACCGAGCTGTAGACGTCGAAGAACTGGAGCTTCTCGTACAGCGGGGTGAGCGTCTTGTGGGCTTCCTTGAAGGTCTGCACCTTCAGCTCGTCCGCGCTGTTCTGCGGGATGAGCGAGCCGGGGACGGCGCCCAGGGAGAGCATGAACAGCAGGATCAGCGCGACCCGCATGGAGGTCAGCTGCCGCCAGAACCAGCGGATCCAGCCGATCACCCCGAGGGCGGGGCCGCCGACGACCGTGTCGTCGGCGCTCTCCTCGCGCGGCGCGGTCGACAGTCCCTGCTGCCCTGTCGTATCGGTCTTGCTCATGGAACTCAGATCCCCACCGTGAAACCGCTGGACCAGCTCTGCATCGTGGCCACCATGGAGTCCCACGCGCCCGTGAGGAGCAGAACACCGGTGACGATCATCATGCCGCCGCCGATCCGCATGACCCACACATAGTGCTTCTTGACCCATCCGAAGGCGCCGAGCGCCTTGCGGAAGGCGATGGCGGCAAGCACGAACGGTACGCCGAGGCCGAGGCAGTACGCGAAGGCGAGGACCGCCCCGCGGCCCGCGCTGGCCTGGTCGAAGGCGAGCGCCTGGACCGAGGCGAGCGTCGGGCCGATGCACGGGGTCCAGCCGATGCCGAAGAGCGCGCCGAGGAGCGGGGCGCCGATCAGTCCGGCGACGGGCTTCTTGTGGAAGCGGAACTCGCGCTGGGTGAACCAGGGCATCAGGCCGAGGAAGAACACGCCCATGAGGATCATGAGCACGCCGAGGACCTTGGTGAGCGTCTCGCGGTACTCCTGGAGCGTCGACCCGAAGTAGCCGAAGAGCGCGCCGCCGGAGACGAACACGGCGGTGAAGCCGACGACGAAGAGGACGGCACCGGCGGTCATCCGGCCGCGGCGGCTCTCGGCGAGGTCGGTGCCGGTGACGCCGGTCACGTACGAGAGGTAGCCGGGGACGAGCGGCAGCACGCACGGCGAGAAGAAGGAGACGAGGCCGCCGAGGACCGCGAGGGGCAGGGCGAGCAGCAGGGCTCCGCTGGTGACGGTCTCGTTCACCGGCTCACTTCTCCTTGAGGAGCGGCTCGATCATCGAGCGGAGCTTCTTCTCGTCGAGCGCCATGAGGGAGCGGGCGGCGATCTTGCCCTCCTTGTCGAGGACGACGGTGGAGGGGATGCCCTGGAGGCTGAGGGTGCCCTTGGGGAAGCCGTTGAGGATCAGCTTGCCCTGGGGGTCGTAGAGGCTGGGGTAGGGGATCCCGTAGTCCTCTTCGAAGGCGACGGCCGGCTGCTTGTTGAAGTCGCGCGTGTTGATTCCCACGAACTCGACGCCCTGGTCCTTGAGGTCCTTGGCGACCTTCGCGAAGTGCGGGGCCTCGGCGCGGCACGGGGGACACCAGGAGCCCCAGACGTTGAGGACGACGACCTTGCCCTTGAGGTCGGCGACGTCGAGCCGCTTGCCTTCGAGGGTTTCGCCGGCGATCTCGTTCGGGGCCGTGCGCTCGCCCTTGGCGGCGGTGGAGATGCCACCCGTGTTGGTCACGAAGTTGGTGTTGCCACCGCCGCCGGACTTGCCGTTGTTGTCGCCGCCGCAGGCCGAGAGCGTGAGGGCGGCGGCGGACAGCATTCCGACGGCGACCAGGGTGCGCCGGGTGCGACGAGGGGCACGGCTAAGGCTCATGTGAAAAGTTTCGCATGGGCGTTTGGGGGATCTTGGGCACCCCCCTACGTGCCCGTAAAGCCCCTTGTCAAGATCGCCTAAGCGGTCGGGGTGGACGTGGGGGTCGGGGCGTCCGGCCGGAGGAATGCGTTCCAGCCACCCGCGGGCTTCTGTCCGACCTCCAGCGAGCGCAGCTTCTCCAGGATCTTCGGGTCCTGGACGTCGAGCCAGTCCACGAACTGCTTGAAGGAGACGAGCCGCACCTCCTTCTTTCCGGCCATTCCCTTGAGCGCCTCTTCGACGGCGTCCATGTAGATGCCGCCGTTCCACTGCTCGAAGTGGTTGCCGATGAAGAAAGGCGCGCGATTCGACTCGTACGCGCGCGTGAAGCCGGAAAGGTACGCCTCGGCCGCCTGCTGCCGCCAGCCGGGATAGCGCGAGGGCATGCCCTTGGTCGTGTTCTTCGACTGGTTGGCGAGCATGTTGTAGTCCATGGAGAGGACTTCGAAGGAGTGCCCGGGGAAGGGCACGGCCTGGAGCGGCAGGTCCCAGATTCCCTGGCGCTTGACGGGCCAGGTCTGGCGGCCGCCGGGCGAGCTGGCGTCGTAGCGCCAGCCGAGGCGCTTGGCGGTGGGGAGCAGGTTGTCCTGGCCGAGGAGGCAGGGGGTGCGGCCGCCGACGAGCTCCTTGGAGTAGTCGAAGGGCAGCGGGTCGAGGTCGGTCCAGCCGCTGTTGGTCTTCCATTCGGTGACGAACTTCGTCGCCTGGTCGATCTCGTTCTGCCACTGGCCGGGGGTCCAGTTGCCGACGGAGCCGGAGCCGCCGCAGAAGTGCCCGTTGAAGTGGGTGCCGATCTCGTGGCCTTCGAGCCAGGCCTGCCGGACGTACTTCAGGGTCTCCTTGATGTGCCCGTCGGTGAGGTAGCCGATGTCGGAGGCGCCGACGGGGTTGTTCGGCGGGCGGTAGAGGTGCTTCTTCGACTCGGGGAGGAGGTAGATCCCGGAGAGGAAGAAGGTCATGGCCGCGTCGTTGTTCTTCGCGAGTTCGAGGAAGCGCGGGAAGAGGCCGTTGCCGACCTCGCCGGCGCCGTCCCAGGAGAAGACCACGAACTGGGGAGGGGTCTGGCCGGGTTCGAGCGGGACGGGGGCGTCGGGCTGGTGCGGCTGCTTGCCGGTGTCGGCGGTGGAACCGTCGCCGATGAGCCGGGCGTCGTCCTTGGTCGGGGTGGGCGTGCCCGGGTCCGCCGAGACGTCACCCCCCTTGCCGGGTCCGGATCGTCCCGTCTTGTCCTGTTCTCCGCCCCCACATGCGGCGAGCCCCATCGCCGCGGCGGCCCCAACGCCCGCCCCGAGCAGCCCCCTTCGACTGATCCCGCTGATCCCGCGCATGACATCCCCATTCGCGCTGACGTATGACCGAAACGTCATCCAAACCGACAATGAGTGAGATGCCGGGAGGAACACGGAGGTTCCGGAAAATCACATAAAAATTTTAGGCGGCCGGATGACATGAACATCATCCGACCGCCCTGAACTGTGGCGCTCCGGCACCGCGCTGTCCAGTGGGGATCCCTGGTCAGCACGGTGAAGATTCCGGGGACTGGCCCTCCGACCTCCGGGGGACTCGCCTTCCGACCTCCGGGGGCCAGGCTCTTCGGCCTCCGGGGGGGCAGGCCCTTCGACCTCCGGGGGCCAGGCCCTTCGACTTCCGGGGGCCTCGCCCTTCGGCTTCCGGAGGCCTGGCCCTTCGGCTTCCAGAGGCCTGGCCCTTCGGCTTCCAGAGGCCTGGCCCTTCGGCTTCCAGAGGCCTGGCCCTTCCGGCTCCTGAGGGCCACGCCCTTCCGGCTCCCGGGACTACGCCCCGAAGGCCTTCGACTTGCCCTTGACCGGCTTCGCGCCCGCCAGGAGGTGGGCGGGGACGAGGTCCCGGGCCGGCTCGCTGTACCCGACCGAGACGATCTTGTCGCCCCGGTACGTGAACGAGGTCAGCGAGGCCAGCGTGCACTGCCGGCGCCGCGGGTCGTGCCAGAGCCGCCGCTTCTCCACGAAGCTGCGGACGATCCAGATCGGCAGCTGGTGGCTGACGCAGACCGCCTCGTGGCCGCGGGCCGCGTCCTTCGCCGCGTCGAGCGCGCCCATCATGCGGACGACCTGCTCGACGTACGGCTCGCCCCAGGACGGCTTGAACGGGTTGGTCAGGTGCTTCCAGTTCGCCGGCTTCTTCAGCGCCCCGTCACCGACGCCGAACGTCTTGCCCTCGAAGACGTTCGCCGCCTCGATCAGCCGCTCGTCGGTGGCCAGGTCCAGACCGTGGGTCTTGGCGATCGGCGTCGCCGTCTCCTGCGCCCGCTCCAGCGGGGAGGCCACGACGTGCGTGATGTCCCGGTCGGCCAGGTGCTCGGCGACCCGGTCCGCCATCTGACGGCCCAGCTCGGAGAGGTGGTAGCCGGCGCGACGCCCGTACAGGACGCCGTCGGGGTTGTGGACCTCGCCGTGGCGCATCAGGTGGACGACGGTGATGTCGCTCATGCCTGCACCTCCGCGGCCTCGGCGGCGGCGCGGGCCGCGGCCGGCAGCGCGGCGGCGATCCGCTCGATCGCCCGCTCGTCGTGCGCGGTCGACACGAACCAGGACTCGAACGCGGACGGCGGCAGGTACACGCCGTCGGCCAGCATCGAGTGGAAGAAGGCGTTGAAGCGGAACGCCTCCTGCTTCTTCGCGTCGTCGTAGTTGCGCACCTCGTCCTCGGTGAAGAACACCGAGAACATGTTGGAGGCGGTCTGCAGCCGGTGCGCCACGCCCTCCTTGGCCAGCGCGCCCGTGACCAGGCCCTGGATCTCCTTCGAGACCGCGTTCACCTTCTCGTACGCGGCCTCGTCGAGCAGCCGCAGCTGCGCGAGGCCCGCGGCGGTCGCGACCGGGTTACCCGAGAGGGTGCCCGCCTGGTAGACGGGTCCGGCCGGGGCGAGGTGCCCCATGACGTCCGCGCGGCCGCCGAACGCCGCCGCCGGGAAGCCGCCGCCCATGACCTTGCCGAAGGTCATCAGGTCGGGCTTCACGCCGTCGACCCCGTACCAGCCGGCCCGGCTCGTACGGAAACCGGTCATCACCTCGTCGGAGATGTACAGCGCGCCGTTCTCCCGGCACAGGTCCGCCAGGCCCTGGTTGAAGCCGGCCACCGGCGGGACGACGCCCATGTTGCCCGGCGAGGCCTCGGTGATCACACAGGCGATCTCGCCCGGGTGCGCGGCGAAGGCGGCCCGCACCGCGTCCAGGTCGTTGTACGGCAGCACGATCGTGTCGCCGGCCTGGGCACCGGTCACGCCGGGCGTGTCCGGCAGGCCGAAGGTGGCCAGACCGGAGCCGGCCGCGGCGAGCAGCGCGTCCACGTGGCCGTGGTAGCAGCCCGCGAACTTGACGACCTTCGCGCGCCCGGTGAACCCGCGGGCGAGCCGGATCGCGGACATCGTGGCCTCCGTACCGGAGGAGACCAGACGCACCTGCTCGACCGGCTCGATCCGCGCGACGATCTCCTCGCCGAGCGCGACCTCGCCCTCGCCGGGCGTGCCGAAGGAGGTGCCGCGGGCCACGGCGGCCTGCACGGCGGCGGTGACCTCGGGGTGCGCGTGGCCGAGAATCATCGGTCCCCACGAGCAGACGAGGTCGACGTACTCACGACCGTCGGCGTCGGTGAGGTACGGACCGGAACCGGACACCATGAACCGGGGCGTTCCGCCCACGGCCCGGAAGGCACGCACCGGTGAGTTCACGCCGCCGGGCGTCACGAGGGAAGCGCGGTCGAAAAGCGTCTGTGAGACTGGGGCTTCGTATGAATACGGCACTGTGATCCTGACCTGCGAGAACGACTTCGGGCACGACATCGGGAACGGAGGGACGACGGTGAGCATCCTCTGTATTACGCCGGGACGCCCGCCCTCCGCGTCTGCGAAACTGGGGCGACATAGGGATGACTCACGGAATCCATGGTGTCAGAGGCCACGGCGTTCTTGCGGACAGGTGTTTCACCGTACGAACGCGGGGGAGGTCACTGACACGATGATCGGGTTGCGCGGCGGGGTCGTGTTGCCGAGAAAAAGCAGTCGGGTGGAGATATGCATCGCGGTGGCGGACCGGGCGAGGGGACGGGCGACCTGGGTCCGGAGTCTGCCCGGCGGGGAAGGCACCGGCGCAGGCGAGCGGAGGAGCCGACCGCTGCCGATCACCGGCCGGACCCGGAGCCCGTGGCGGAATCGGCCCCGACGACCGGGGGCCGGAGCTTGGGGGTGACGTACAAGTACTTCGGCGCGCCCAACAGCGCCACGGCGGCCCAGGTCCCGATCTC
The DNA here is from genome assembly GCF_044333355.1 of Streptomyces sp. NPDC021012. NCBI lineage: Bacteria > Bacillati > Actinomycetota > Actinomycetes > Kitasatosporales > Streptomycetaceae > Streptomyces > Streptomyces sp. NPDC021012. The sequence goes on along the minus strand of NZ_JBIRQU010000018.1, from coordinate 39,057 downwards.
GATGCGCCCCGAGGAGCTCGGCGGGGACGAGCTCGGCATGGGCGGCATGTTCACCAAGATCAAGCCCGAGACGATAGCGGCCATGGTCCTCACCGGCATCCAGGGCATGCCCCTGCACAAGGTGCCGCCGCTGGAGCTGGTCGTCCTCCACCCCGACTACGCGGTGGTGAAGCTGCCGATGACCGTCGTCGACCCGCTGCGCGGGATCGGCGAGGAGTCGGTCGGCGCCGCCGCCTTCATCTGGTCGACCGTCCCGGACCGCGGCGGCCCGCGCGACGCCTTCGACGTCTACCAGCTCCTCCACGAGTGGCAGGACTTCTCGGTCCGCCTCCACGAGGCGGGACACCAGCCGTACTGCCTGGTCTGGCCCTGAGGCCCCGGGCCTGTCCTCCGCATCAGGCCGAGGGGGTCCCGGCCCGCTCGGCGGCCAGCTCGCGTGCGGAGGCGAGCCGGTACGGCACGTCGATGACCACGACGTTCTTCATGAACAGCAGACGGGTCTTGAGGCGCAGCGCGCTCTGGTTGTGCAGCGACTGCTCCCACCAGTGCCCGACCACGTACTCGGGGATGACCACCGAGATCACCGAGTCCCCCCTCCGCTCGGGCGCCTCCCGGACGTGCTGCATGACGGGATGGACGATCGAGCGGTACGGGGAGCTGAGCACCCGCAGCGGCACGTCGATGCCGTGCGCCTCCCAGGCCGCGCGGAGCACCTCCGCCTCCGCCGGGTCCTCGGCGACGGTGACGGCGGTGAGCGAGTCGGGCCGCAGGGTCTTCGCGTACGACAGCGCCAGCAGGCTCGGCGCGTTGACGGAGGACACCAGGAGCAGGATGTGGTTCTCGGCGAGCGTGCGGGGCCGCTCCCCGGGGGCGACCGCGACCTCGGCGGCGACGGTGTCGTAGTGCTGCCGCACGGCCTTCATCCCGGCGTAGAGCAGGGGCATCGCGAGGACGACGAGCCAGGCGCCGTGGGTGAACTTGGTGATGAGGACGATGACGAGGACGACCGCCGTCAGACAGGCGCCGAAGGCGTTGATGGCGAGGCGGCGGCGGATGCGGCGGCGCTCGGCGGCTCCGGCGGGGGCAGCCCCGAAGGGGGCGGGGGCGGCTCCGGCACGGGTGGCGAGTTCTCGCCGCCAGTGCTTGACCATGCCCGCCTGGGAAAGGGTGAAGGAGACGAAGACGCCGATGATGTACAGCTGGATGAGGCGGGTCAGCTGCGCGTCGAAGGCCACGATCAGGGCGATGGCGACGAGCGCGAGGAGGACGATGCCGTTGGAGTAGACGAGCCGGTCGCCGCGGTGGATGAGCTGGCGGGGCGCGTAGCGGTCCCGGCCGAGGACCGAGGCGAGCATCGGGAAGCCGTTGAAGGCGGTGTTGGCCGCCAGGATCAGGACGCCCGCGGTGACGGCCTGGAGCGCGTAGAACAGGACGTGCCAGTCGCCGAAGGTGGCCCGGCCGATCTGGGCGAGCGCGGTGGACATCGGGGTGCCGGGGGCGAGCCCGAGCTCCGTGGGGTCCTCCGCGACGTGGACCTCGTAGACCATGGCGAGCACGGTGATCCCGAGGAACATGGTCGCCGAGAGCCCGCCCATGATCGCGAGCGTCATGGCGGCGTTGCGGCTCTTCGGCTTCTCGAAGGCCGGCACGCCGTTGCTGACGGCCTCGACGCCGGTCAGCGCGGTGCAGCCGGAGGCGAAGGCACGCAGCGCGAGGAGCACGAGCGCGAGCCCCGAATAGGTGGAGACCTTCTCCACGGGCAGGGCCGCGGACTCGGCGCGGATCGTCGCGCCCGTCGCCATCCGGACGGCTGCCACGGCGAACATCAGGTAGACGACGGCGATGAAGGCGTACGTGGGGACGGCGAACCAGCGCCCCGACTCGCGCACCCCGCGCAGGTTCATCCAGGCGAGGACCACCACGAAGAACACCGACAGGGCCACGGCGTGCCCGTCGAGCGAGGGCACGGCGGAGGTGATGGCGGCGACCCCGGAGACGACGGAGACGGCGACGGTCATCACGTAGTCGATGAGCAGCGCGGAGGCGGCGGTGAGCGCCGCCCGCTGCCCGAGGTTCTCGGCGGAGACGACATAGGCCCCGCCGCCGCCCGGGTAGGCGTAGCAGGTCTGCCGGTAGGAGGCGACGACGACCAGGAGCAGCACGACGATGCCGACCGCCGCGTACCAGGCCAGATGGAGCACGGCGAGGCCGCCGAGAGCGAGGATCAGCAGGATCTCCTCGGTGGCGTAGGCGACCGAGGAGAGCGGGTCGCTGCAGAAGACCGGCAGGGCGACCCGCTTGGGCAGCAGGGTCTCCCCGAGCCGTCCGCTGTCCAACGGACGGCCGACGAGCAGGCGTTTCGCCGCATTTCCAGCTCTCATAAGTGCTGAAGTTAGGACGAATGGTATGTAATGCCCGGGAGCCGCGCCCTGAGGGAGCCCGTACGCCCCGGGGAGCCCCGCACGAGGAAGGACCAGACGCGTGAGCGCAGTACGCATGACCGGTCGGCCCATGCAGATCGGCGAGGTCGCCGCACGTACCGAACTGCCCCTGCGGACCATCCGCCAGTACGAGGACAACGGCCTGGTCGTCCCGTCCGCGGCCTCGCCCGGCGGCTTCCCCCTCTACACGGACGCGGACGTGTCCCGGCTGATGGTCGTCCGCCGCATGAAGCCCCTCGGCTTCACCCTCGACGAGACCCGCGAACTCCTCACGGCCGTCGACCGCCTCTCCGCCGACCGCCCGGACACCGACACCGCCCTCGAACCCGCCGAGCGGGCCGCCCTCCTCGCCCGCGTCCGCCGCTACGAGACCGCCGCGGCGGAACGCGTCGCCGAACTCCGCGCCCAACTGGCCCGCGCGGAGGAGTTCGCGGACTCCCTCCGCACCCGGCTCGGCGCGGCCTGATCCGGAGAACGGGCCCTAGACCGCCAGGGCCTCCGCAAGCACGCGGAAGAAGCGGGCGTACGCGGCGGGGCTGGGCGGGGTCTCGGGATTCCAGGGGGTGAGGCGGACACCGGAGGGCAGCCCGTACGGCAGGGTCGCATGCTCCCGCTCGTCGAACAGGACGAGCCCGGGACGGAGCCCGACCGCCCCCGCCCAGTCCCCCGTGAGCCAGTTGGCCCCGGGCCCCGGCCCCGGCTCGATCAACCGGACCCCCAGCCCCGCCAGGTACGCCAGCTCGGGCCAGGCCTGCGGCCGCGCCAGATGCACCTGCTCCGGCCCCGCCCCGGACAGCGCGAGCACAGCGATCCCGGACCGCGCGGCGACGGCCCGGAGAGCGGCCTCGGCGGCGGCGAGGTCGGCGGCGGGGCCGGCGGCGGAAGCCGCCCCCGCCGGCTCGGCGCCGAGGCTCGCGGCAAGGGCGGCGAAGCGGCCGAGGATCGCCGGGAGCGTGAGTTCGTTCCCGACGGAGAGCGCGACGAGCGGGACCCCGAGCCGCTCGGCGACCGCCTCGTCCAGCGCGTACGGGCTCTTGCCGTCATAGGTCACGTCGACGATCACGTCCGGGCGCGACTCCCGCAGCGCCGCCTCGTCCAGGGCCCGACCCGGCCCCAGGTACGGCACCCCGGCCGCCCCGAGACCGCCCGCCTTGGCCGGATCGAGCGCCCCGCCGTCGTGCCCGGAGCCGTAGACGCCGACCGGCGTCACCCCCAGGTCGAGCAGCGCCGCACCCGCCCGCACGTACGCGACCACCCGCAGCGGCACGCGGGCCGCCCCCAGCTCCGTACCCCTGTCGTCCGTGAATCCCCATGCCTGCGTTCCGGACATAAGGCTGCTCCCTCCCCGGCCGGAATCTCCCTCGTCCGTCACCTTGGAACGCTTCCCCGCCCCGCACAAGAGGGCCTCCCCGGCGGCACCCGGTCCAGGACTCCGGCCCGGCCACCCCCTGCCGAAAGCCCCCCGGGGTGGTGTTAACTGAACGAATCGGGAGGAAGCAGCAGAAGCAGCCCTTGCCGTCGTGCACGCGCGCCGCCTGCCCGGGCGCGCCGGGAACGGGCGGCCCTCGCGCCCTGGAGTGAGCCATGTCCCTGCCCGGCCAGTTCTCGGACCCCCGCGTGATCACGTTCCTCGGCCTGCTCGCCGTCTCCACGGCGGCATGGCTGACCCTGAGCCTCCGCGCCCGTGCCCGCGCCCGCCGCGCACCGGCGGACCCCCCACTGGAGCGGGTCTGGCACCCACAGGAGTCGGTGCCCCTGACACCCGCCGAGGAGCACGCCTTCGGCCAGGTCGTCTCCCGGCTCACCCAGGACCCGACGGACCACCTGTACTGACGGCCGCACCGCCTAGCATCCGGGCCATGCCCGCATCAGCGCCCCTCCCCCGCCGGGACACCCGGGGCATCGTCGACCCCACCGAACTGCTCACCCGCGTCCGCTTCCGCCGGCACACCCCGGCGCCGGAACTGCGGCCGTACCTGGAGCACTACTGGCTGATCGACTGGGAGCTGCCGGAGCCGTACGCGAGCCGTGTCGTCCCGCACCCCTCGGTGAACGTCGTCTTCCAGCGGTACGGATCACCGGGCGCCCCGTCGGCCGAGGTGGCGGGGGTCGGGCTCGGCCTGTTCACGCAGGAGCTGACGGACACCGGCCGGGTCTGCGGGGTGCAGTTCCGCCCCGGCGGTTTCCGCCCCTTCGCGCCCGCGTGGCCGGTGTCGGCCTGGACGGGCCGCCGGGTGCCGCTGGGCGAGGTGTTCCCGGAGCGCGGCGGTCCCCCGGAGCGCGGCGGCTCCCCGGAGCACGGCGGCTCCCCGGAGCACGGCGGCGAGGACGCCCTGACCGCCGTACTGTCCCCCGACGACGACCACGCGCGCGTGGCGGCGCTCGACGCCTTCCTCCTGGCCCGCGGCCCGGCCCCCGACCCGGCCGCCGGACAGGCCATGGAGCTGGTGGAGCTGATCCGCTCGGACCGCACGGTCCGCAAGGTGTCCCGGCTGGCCGCCGCGAGCGGCCTGTCGGCCCGCTCGCTCCAGCGCCTGTTCGCCGACCACGTCGGCGTCGGCCCGAAGTGGGTGATCCTGCGCTACCGCATCCACGAGGCCCTGGAACGCGCCGAGGCGGCGGGCGCCCCCGACTGGGCCGGACTCGCCGCCGAACTGGGCTACAGCGACCAGGCCCACCTCGTACGGGACTTCACGGCGACGATCAAACTGCCGCCGACCGCGTACGCCCGCGCGGTGTCAGTGCCCTGACCTACGGTACGGACATGACCGACACCACGTCACAGGTACGCCTCGAAGCCTGGTCCGAGCAGGACGCGGACCTGCTGCGCGCCCTGAACGCGCCGGAGTTGATGGACCACCTCGGCGGCCCGGAGACCGAGGAGCAGCTCGTCCGTCGCCACCGCCGGTACGTGGACCTGAGCTCCGACGGCACGGGCGCGGGGCGCATGTTCCGGATCGTGCTGCTGCCGGAGGAGACCGTGGTGGGCAGCATCGGCTTCTGGGCCCAGACCTGGGACGGCGAGCCGGTGTACGAGACGGGCTGGGCGGTCCTGCCGGGCTTCCAGGGCCGCGGCCTGGCGACCTCCGCCACCCGCGCGGTGATCGCCGAGGCCCGGGCCGCGGGGCTGCGCCGCCACCTCCACGCCTTCCCCTCCGCGGACAACGCCGCGTCGAACGCGGTCTGCCGCAAAGCCGGCTTCGAGCTCCTCGGCGAGCGCGACTTCGAATACCCCCCGGGCCACCCCATGCGCTGCAACGACTGGCGGCTCGACCTCGCCTAGTCCGTGAGCGACCGGGAGAAGTGGAAGGCCACGATGTCGAAGCGCTCCCGCAGATAGAACCGGTGCGCCCCGGTCCGCTGCGTACCGGAGTCGAGATTCAACTCGTGACACCCGGCCGCCCGAGCATGCCCCTCCAGATGCGCCACGAGCGCCTGCCCGACCCCGGTGGAACGCTGGTCGGCGGCCGTCACCAGATCGTCGACGTACAGCTGGCGCAGCGAACTGGTGTTGACGACCACCCGCCACCCCGCGACCCCCACACACCGCCCACCGTCCGAATAGGCCCCGCTGAACCGCAGCCCCTGCGCGTACCCCTCCTCGTACACCCCCCGGAACACCTCCGGGGTCAGATGCGGCCGAAGCTCACAGAGCACGGGCAGGAGGTCGCTCTCCAGCCGGGGATCACCGGGCAACACGTCAATGATCTTCATACCGGGACGGTACCGCCCCCGCCGTTGTGGGCAGGCGTTCCGCTGCGGGGGTCCCCCTGGACGAAGTCCTTGGGGGAGGAACGGGTGGGCACGACGGAACGGCGCCCTTGCCGGCGCCAGAGGCTTCCGAGCCTGAACCCGCACCCGTGCAAGCCGCCACTGCCGGTGCGGGCCCGGGCCCCGAAACCAAGGCCCCGCCCAGCCGCACCGAATCCCCTGGCCCCCCACCACCCCCCGATGCCATCCTGTCCCCGTGAACGGACCGGAGATCCACATCAGCTTCGCCCCCGGCCTCCACCTCTTCGTCCCCCCGGAGCGCCGCGCAGCCCCCACCCCCCTCATCACCGACGGCACCTCCTCCCTCGGCCACGTCGTGGAGTCACTGGGCGTCCCCCTCACCGAGGCCGGTCGACTCCTGGTCGACGGCCGACAGGTGGACGTCTCGCACGTCCCCGCCGCGGGCGAGACCGTCGAGGTGGAGAGCGTCGTCCGCCCGCAGCCGGCACCCCCCGGCGCACCGCTCCGTTTCCTGCTCGACGTCCACCTCGGCACGCTGGCCCGGCGCCTGCGGCTGCTCGGTGTGGACGCGGCGTACGAGAGCGAGGACATCGGCGACCCCGCCCTCGCCGCGCTCTCCGCGCGCGAGCGGCGCGTGATGCTCTCGCGGGACCGCGGCCTGCTGCGCCGCCGTGAGCTGTGGGCGGGCGCCTACGTCTACAGCGACCGGCCGGACGACCAGCTCCGCGACGTACTGGAGAGGTTCGCGCCGCCGCTCGCGCCCTGGACCCGCTGCACGGCGTGCAACGGGGAGCTGAGCGAGGCCGACAAGGACGCGGTGCGCGAGCGGCTGGAGCAGGGCACGGAGAAGACGTACGACGTGTTCGCGCAGTGCGTGGAGTGCGGCCGGGTCTACTGGCGCGGCGCCCACCATTCCCGCCTGGAGGCGATCGTGTCGGACGCGGTACGGGAGTTCGGCGGGGCGACGGCGCGCTGAGAGCCGCCCGGGTCGCCGCCCCGCGCGCGCTCAGCCGAGGTCGCCGCCCCGCAGCCGCTCGACCTGCGCCGCGCTGACCTCGACGGTGCGCCGCATGTGGGTGGTGAGCAGGGCGACCTCGGCGTCGCTGTAGGCGTCGAACATCGTGCCCCAGGTGTCGTTCAGCTTCCGCCAGAGCTCGCCGAGCTCGGCCATCCGCTCGGGGACGAGCGCCACGAGGACCCGGCGCCGGTCCTCGGTGGAGCGCTCGCGGGTCACGTAGCCGGCGCGTTCGAGCCGGTCGACGAGCCGGGTCGCGGAGCCGGTGGTGAGCCCGGTCAGCCCGGCGACCCGCCCGATGGTCACCTGGCCCTCCTCCAGGCCGAGCAGGTTCAGGCACTGGACGTCGGTCGGATGGAGCCCCAGGTGGTCGGCGACGGCCTGGTTGAAGAGGGCGTAGGCGGCCATGTAGCGGCGGGCCTCCCCGTACAGCTCGGTCATGAGCGCCTCGCGCCGACCGGAACTCTTCTGCGTCATGCAGAGATCGTACGGCCCGGGCCCCACGGCGCCACGGGCCGGACGGACCCGCGCGCTCAGGGCGCCTCGGCGGTCAGATAGCGCTGCACGGTGGGCCCCAGCCAGGCGACGACCTCCTCGGCGGACATCGCGACGGCCGGCGGCAGGCGCAGCACGTAGCGGGCGAGCGCCATGCCGAGGATCTGGGACGCGACGAGCGCCGCCCGGCGCGGGGCGTCCGCGGGGTCGGGGCAGACGCCCCGGGCGACCGGCCCGAGCTGCTGGGCGAAGACCTCCTGCATCCGCGCGGCCCCGGCCTCGTTGGTGACGCCCACCCGCAGCATCGCGGTGAGGACCTCGTCGCGCTCCCAGCGCTCCAGGAAGTGCGTGACCAGGACGGCCCCGATGTGGCGGGCGGGCAGGGCGCCCAGCGCGGGCAGGCCGATCTCGATGTCGGAGGCGGCGGCGAACAGCCCCTCCTTGTTGCCGTAGTAGCGCATCACCATCGACGGGTCGATCCCGGCGTCGCGGGCGATGGCGCGGATGGTGGCGCGCTCGTACCCGTCGGAGGCGAAGCGCTCGCGGGCGGCCTCCAGGATGGCGGCCCTGGTGGCGTCGGAGCGGCGGACGGTCGTCATGCCAACGACTGTAGGCCAACACCCGTTGACATGCCAACCGAAGCGCTCTAACGTTGCCAACAAGCGTTGACCAACACCTGTTGGCAAACGGTCACGGGCACCCAGGAGGCACCCATGAGCACCAAGGAAACGGACCACACGAACGACACGCAGGCGAACACGAGCACCACGGACACCGACGTACTCGTCATCGGCGCGGGCCCCACCGGCCTCCTCCTCGCCGGCGACCTCGCCGCCGCCGGCATCGACGTCACCCTCGTCGAGCGCCGCCCGCAGGGCTTCTCCAACATGACCCGGGCCTTCGGCGTCCACGCCCGCACCCTGGAGCAGCTCGACGCCCGCGGCCTCGCGGACGAGCTCCTCGCCACCGGCACCACCCTGACCACGGCCCGTCTCTTCGGCCGCGTCGACCTCGACCTGACCCGCCTGCCCACCCGCTTCAACCACCTGCTCGTCACCCCGCAGTACGAGGTCGAGCGCCTCTTAGAGCACCGCGCGGCCACCGCGGGCGTCACCTTCCGGCACGGCACGGAACTGCGCGGACTGCGCCAGGACGCCGCCACCGTCACCGCGGAGCTCACCGGCCCCGACGGCACCCCGCTCACCCTCCGCGCCCGCTACCTGGTCGGCACGGACGGCGTCCGCAGCTCCGTACGCAGCACCCTCGGCCTCCCCTTCCCCGGCCGCTCCGTGATCCGCTCCATCGTCCTCGCCGACGTGCGTCTCACCGAGCAGCCCGCCGACACGTTCAGCGTCAACGGCTCCGAGGACGCCTTCACCTTCATCGCCCCCTTCGGCGACGGCTGGTACCGGGTCATGGGCTGGACCCGCACCCGCCAGGTCCCCGACAGCGAACCCGTCGACCTCGACGAGATCCGCGAGATCACCCGCCGCGCCCTCGGCACCGACCACGGCATGCACGACGCCCGCTGGATCTCCCGCTTCCACAGCGACGAGCGCCAGACCCCCGCCTACCGCGTCGGCCGCGTCTTCCTCGCCGGAGACGCCGCCCACGTCCACTCCCCCGCCGGCGGCCAGGGCATGAACACCGGCCTCCAGGACGCCGCCAACCTCTCCTGGAAGCTCACCGCCGCACTCCGCGGCGAGGCACCCGACCCCGAGGCCCTCCTCGACAGCTACCAGTCCGAGCGCCACCCCGTCGGCGCCATGGCGCTCCGCAACAGCGGAGCCCTCCTCCGCCTCGCGATGGCCCACACCCCGCTCACCCGCACCGTCCGCGCCCTCGTCGCCCGCCTCCTGAGCACGGTCCGGCCCGCCTCGGCCCGCGCCCTGGACATGCTCAGCGGCATCGGCATCGCCTACGCCCCCGCGCCGGGCGCCGGGCGCCTCTCGGGCCGCCGCGCACCCGACGTCCAGCTGCGCGAAGGCCGGCTCCACGAGCTGCTCCGGCAGGGCGAGTTCGTCCTGATAGCCCCGCAAGGAGCGACGCCCGCACCGCCGGCGACCGCCCCGGTCACCCCGAAACACCTGGTCCGGGCCACCTGGCAGGACCCCACCAAGCGCACGGCGGTCCTGGTCCGCCCGGACGGCTACGTCCACTGGACGAGCCACTGACGGCCGACGACCCCGGAAGACGGCCGACGGCGGCCTCAGAAGACGTACGGATCCCCGGTGGCCAGCACCAGCACGCGATGCCGGTCGTTCCCCGGGTTCCGGTCGGCGACCCCGTCCCGCCAGGCTGTGGTGACCTCGACCGTCATCTCCTCCGGGAAACCCGCGGTCCGCAGGTCGAGCGCCAGCTCACCGGCACCCCCCGCGGCCCGGAGCGCGCCCGTCCGGCAGGACACCACCCGATCGCTGCTCCACAGACAGGCCGGCGGCAGCTCCTGGCCGCCCGCCATCGGCTCGGAGAAGGCGAGCCGGACGGTCGCCTGGGGGATGTCGGCGGGCCCGCGGTTCTGGCTGACCAGCCAGACGCCGACCCTCCCGTCCCAGAGGGAGACCTGCCCGTGGTGGGACAGATCCGCCTCACCCACGGCCCCCGGCCCCGTAGCACCGGCACTCCCGCCGGACCCCGTCACCACCACGGCCGCGAGAGCGACCCCGAGCACACCCATCCTCAATCGACGCATGGACTCAAAATACCCACGAATAATCACACATCATGACAATCAACTCACTCAGCGTGTCCCATGTCAGGCTGCCCCCATGCTGATCGCCCGCTCCATCGCCCTGTTCGTCCTCGCCGCCCTCTTCGAGATCGGCGGCGCCTGGCTCGTCTGGCAGGGCGTCCGGGAACACCGCGGCTGGATCTGGATCGGCGCGGGAGTCATCGCCCTCGGCGTCTACGGCTTCGTCGCCACCCTCCAGCCCGACGCCGAATTCGGCCGCGTCCTCGCCGCCTACGGCGGAGTCTTCGTCGCCGGCTCCCTCGCCTGGGGCATGGCCGCCGACGGCTACCGCCCCGACCGCTGGGACGTCACCGGCGCCCTCATCTGCCTCGCCGGCATGGCCGTGATCATGTACGCCCCCCGAGGCCGCTGACCCCGCCCGCCTATCCTGACCGGGCGATCGACCCGCAATCGACCACACGCGCGAGGAGCACGTCATGACTGCCGCCGGCACCCCCATCGCCGTCATCACCGGAGCCAGCAGCGGCATCGGCGCCGCCACCGCCCGACAGCTGGCCGCCGCCGGCTACCGGGTCGTCCTCACCGCCCGCCGCAAGGACCGCATCGAAGCCCTCGCCGCCGAGATCAACGAGGCCGGCCACCAGGCCACCGCCTACGCCCTCGACGTCACCGACCGCGCCGCCGTCGACGAGTTCGCCACCGCCTTCCGCACCCTCGCCGTCCTCGTCAACAACGCCGGCGGCGCCCTCGGCGCCGACCCCGTCGCCACCGGCGACCCCGAGGACTGGCGCCGCATGTACGAGGTCAACGTCCTCGGCACCCTCCACATGACCCAGGCCCTCCTCCCCGCCCTCACCGCGAGCGGCGACGGCACGGTGGTCGTCCTCTCCTCCACCGCCGGCCACTCCACCTACGAGGGCGGCGCGGGCTACGTCGCCGCCAAGAACGGCGCCCGCGTCCTCGCCGAAACCCTCCGCCTGGAGATCGTCGGCACCCCCGTCCGCGTCATCGAGATCGCCCCCGGCATGGTCAAGACCGACGAGTTCGCCACCACCCGCTTCCGCGGCGACACCGACAAGGCCGCCAAGGTCTACGCCGGCGTCGCCGAACCCCTCACCGCCGACGACGTCGCCGACACCATCACCTGGGCCTGCACCCGCCCCCCGCACGTCAACATCGACCTCCTCGTCGTCCGCCCCCGCGCCCAGGCCTCCAACACCAAAGTCCACCGCGAGCTCTGACACGTCCGGGCGAATCCCAAAGCCACTGGGGTCCGGCGCGACATTCGCGCCGGACCCCAGTGGTCTCAGCCCTTCACGTTCACGACCTGCTTGAGCTTGGCGACCACCTCGACCAGGTCCCGCTGCTGCTCCATGACCTGCTCGATCGGCTTGTAGGCGCCGGGGATCTCGTCCAGGACGCCGGCGTCCTTCCGGCACTCCACGCCCCGCGTCTGCTCCTCCAGGTCCCGCACCGTGAAGCGTCGCTTCGCCGCGCTCCGGCTCATCCGCCGGCCCGCGCCGTGCGAGGCGGAATTGAAGGCCTTCTCGTTGCCGAGCCCCTTCACGATGTACGAGCTGGTGCCCATCGAGCCCGGGATGATCCCGAAGTCGCCACGGCCGGCGCGGATCGCGCCCTTACGCGTGACCAGCAGATCCATGCCCTCGTACCGCTCCTCCGCCACGTAGTTGTGGTGGCAGGAGATCTCGGTCTCGAAGGTCACCTTCGCCTTCCGGAACTCCCTGCGGATCACTTCCTTCAGGAGCGCCATCATGATCGCGCGGTTGTACTTCGCGTACTCCTGGGCCCAGTACAGATCGTTCCGGTAGTCCGCCATCTGCGGCGTGTCCGAGACGAACACCGCCAGGTCGCGGTCGACCAGCCCCTGGTTGTGGGGCAGCTTCTGAGCCACGCCGATGTGGTGCTCGGCCAGCTCCTTGCCGATGTTGCGGGAGCCGGAGTGCAGCATCAGCCACACCGAGCCTGCTTGATCAAGACAAATCTCGATCAGGTGGTTGCCGCTTCCGAGCGTTCCCATCTGAAGCATGGCCCGTTCGTGACGGAATTTGACCGCTTCCGCCACCCCGTCGAACCGCGCCCAGAAGTCCTCCCACCCCGCCGTGGGGAACTGGTACAGCCTCTTCGGGTCCACCGCCTCGCGGTGCAGGCCCCGGCCCACCGGGATCGCCTGCTCGATCTTCGAGCGGAGGCGGGACAGGTCGCCCGGAAGGTCGTTCGCGGTGAGGGAGGTCTTGACCGCAGACATGCCGCAGCCGATGTCGACACCGACCGCCGCCGGACAGACCGCGCCCTGCATCGCGATCACCGAACCGACGGTCGCGCCCTTGCCGTAGTGCACGTCCGGCATCACGGCGAGGCCCTTGATCCACGGCAGCGTCGCCACGTTCTGCAGCTGCTGCATGGCGCCGCCCTCGACCGAGGCGGGGTCGGCCCACATCCTGATCGGTACTTTCGCGCCCGGCACCTCTACGTACGACATACTTCCTCGATTCCCCCGAAAAGACTGATAACGCAAAAACCGGAGCCAAAGCCCGTACAGGTGACAGGGGACCGGCATCAACGGCTGCGTGTGCGATAGACATTGTGTCCACCGGCCGGGTTCGCGCGGCAAACAGTTTTCGGGAATGACTTCGGGTGAAGGGAGCCTGGGACCGTGCAGCGAAAGAGGTACGCACCCGGTCGCACCGGGTCCACGGCGCGCACCGCCGTCGCCCTCGCACTCGGCCTCGGGCTGGGGGCCGGCCTCACCGCCTGTTCCGCCGGCACCCCGGCCGACGACGTGGCCGTCGACGCCAAGGCCGGCCAGGCCGCCGCCCCCCTCGCGCCCCCCGGCCGCTACCGCACCCTCTTCGAGCCCTGCGGCGCCGTCCCGCAGGCCACGCTCAAGGACCTGCTCCCGGGCGCCGCCGCGCTGCCCGACGCCGAGCGCGACAAGGCGTACCGGGGCGTCGCGGCCGTCACGTACGACACGGACCGGCGTGTCGGCTGCACGTGGAAGGCCGACACCCCGGACACCTCGCACCGGCTGTCCCTCGACATCGAGCGGGTGGTGTCGTACGACGCGGCGGTCAGCGACGACGCCCGGGCGCAGGAGGTGTACGCCCGCAAGCAGCTCGCGGTGGGCATCCCGCTGCCGCCCACGGCCTCGCCCACCCCGGCCACGGGCGCGCCCACGGGTGCCGCCTCCGCCTCGGGCAAGCCGGCCGCGGCCACCACCCCGCCGGGCAAGCCGACGACGACCGGCACCGGCACCGCCGCTGCCACCGGCACCACCGCCCCCGCCTCCTCGGGTGCTCCCGGTGCCGATCCGAGCGGTCTGGAGCCCCGTGTCCTCGACGGTCTCGGGGACGTCGCGTACGTGGACGACGTGCTCAGTGCGGTCGGTGCGAACAGTCATCAGCGCGCCGTGAGCGTGGTGTTCCGCACATCGAACGTGATCGTGACGGTGTCCTACCGGGAGCAGACCACGGGTTCCGCCGAGGTGCCGGACAGCGCGGAACTGCAGGAAAAGGCCCGGAATCTGGCTCGGCAGCTCGCCGACCGGCTGGAGGAGTAGCGGTTCGCATCCGCTCCGTGAGCGGGCGGCGACCACGTAACGTGTCGGCGTACTCGTGGCCGACAAGCGACTGAAGGAACCATGCAGCGATCAGCTCCGCGAACGCGTCTCTCCCGCATACTCGCCTGCGCCGCCGTCCCGGTGATGCTCGTCGCCGCGGGGTGCTCCTCGGATTCCGGCGACTCCGGCAAGGCGGAGGGGCAGGGCCAGGGCGCGGCGTCCGCTTCGGCGTCGGTGACGCCTTCGCCGTCGCAGTCGACGAAGACGGTCGAGCCGGCGAGGTTCGCGAAGCTGCCGGAGGTCTGCAAGGCGATCTCGGCGAAGACGACGGCGTCGCTGGTGCCGAAGGCGAAGACGAAGAACGGTACGCCGGCCGCGTCCAGTGATCTGGCGAGCCGTGGCGGCTGCTCGTGGAACGGCCTCGATGACAAGGGCGTGAAGGGTTCGCAGTACCGCTGGCTGGACGTGTCCTTCTACCGGTACGAGTCGGACGTGACGCTCGGCAGCGGTCAGGAGCGTGCGCGGGAGAACCTGGCGAAGGAGCTGGCGAAGGTCCAGGGGACGCCGGGCGCGAAGAAGCTGAAGACCTTCACGGCGAGCGGCATCGGGGACGAGGCGAACACCGTCACGTACCAGCTGCGCAAGACGGACGAGGACTTCCAGTACACGTCGATCGTGGCGCGTACGGGGAACGTGCTGGTCCTGCTGTCGTACAACGGTGCGGGTTACGCGGGTGCCGAGACCCCGTCGGAGAAGACGGTGACGGACGGTGCGGCGAAGGCGGTCAAGGAGGCGGTCGCGGCGGTCGCGGCGGCCAACAAGTAGTCACGAACCAGTGCAGAGTGGCATATTCGCGCGGAGCCCGTCCCTCCCCCGGGGGCCGGGCTTCGTGCACGTGTGCCACTCTGTGCGCGCCGGATGTCGAATGACGGGAGGGGATCGCGGGTGGCCGCGATGGAGCTGAATCGTACGCACCGAATACTCATCGGCCTCGTCATCGGCGGTGCGCTGATCATCGCGGGGATCGGTTTCGCGGGTTCGTACGCCGCTGTGCGCGAGCTCGCCCTGCACAAGGGTTTCGGTACCTTCTCGTACTTCTTCCCGATCGGCATCGACGCGGGCATCTGTGTGCTGCTCGCGCTGGACCTGCTGCTGACGTGGCTGCGGATCCCGTTCCCGCTGCTGCGTCAGACGGCGTGGGTGCTGACGGCCGCGACGATCGCGTTCAACGGTGCGGCGGCCTGGCCGGATCCGCTGGGTGTGGGGATGCATGCGGTGATCCCGGTGCTGTTCGTGGTGTCCGTGGAGGCCGCGCGGCATGCGGTGGGCCGGATCGCCGACATCACGGCCGACAAGCACATGGAGGGTGTGCGGATCACCCGTTGGCTGTTGTCGCCGGTGCCGACGTTCCGGTTGTGGCGGCGGATGAAGCTGTGGGAGCTGCGTTCGTACGAGCAGGTCATCAAGCTGGAGCAGGAGCGGCTGGTCTACCAGGCGCGGCTGCAGGCGCGTTACGGGCGGATGTGGCGGCGCAAGGCTCCGGTGGAGGCGCTGATGCCGCTGCGTCTCGCGCGGTACGGGGTGCCGCTGGCGGAGACGGCGTCGGCGGGTCTGGCGGCGGCGGGTATCGATCCGGCGGTGCTGCCTGCGGAGTCCGGGCTTCCGGCTCCGGCCCCGCAGCTCGCGCAGCCGGTGGCGCTCGCGCAGGTCCAGCAGGCGGCGCTCCCGGCGCAGGTGCAGGCACAGGTTCCGGACCCGGCTCAGGCGCAGGCCCCGGCTCAGGTCCCGGTTCCGGCCCCGGCAGGGCCGGTGAATCACGAGAGCCACTGGTTCGACGCCTCGCAGGTCTCTCCGGAGTCGTACGAGGGGAACTACAACCCTCAGATCGTGGAGGGCCTGGAGCCCATGCCGGTCCCGGTGCCGCAGGGTCCGGAGGATGTTCCTCCGTCGGGTCCGGAGGAGTTCGTGGAGTACCCGGAGTACGTGGAGCAGCCGGAGCCGCGGGCCGACGACTTCGAGGAGGTCGTCTACAAGGTCATGGATTCGTACGTGCACGAGCACGGGAAGTTCCCGGCCGAGACCGAGCTGGCCCGTCTCGTGGCCGACCAGTACGGCCTTCCGGAGTTTCCCGCGAGCGAGATCGGTCTGCTGCGGCAGGCGGAATCCGGTGCGCAGGAGCGGGTCCAGCAGGCGAGGGCCGACGTGGACACCCCGTAACGAGCTGTGGAAAAGGGCCGCCGCCCCGGTCTCCCGGGGCGGCGGCCCTTTCACGTGCTCAGGCGCGTGCGCAGGTCAGCGGCTCAGACGGCGAGCAGCTTGCGCACCCGCTCGGCGCCCACCGCGAGCAGCAGGGTGGGCAGGCGGGGGCCCGTTTCGCGGCTGACGAGGAGCTTGTAGAGCAGGGCGAAGAAGGCGCGCTGGGCGAGCTTGAGCTCGGGCGTGGGCTTGGCCTCGGGGTCGAGGCCGGCCATGATCTTCGGGACGCCGTAGACGAGGGTGGTGAGCCCGTCGAGCGACCAGTGGGTGTCGAGTCCGTCGAGGAGGAGGCGGAGGGACTCGCGGCCTTCGTCGTCGAGGGAGCCGAGGAGTTCGGTGTCGGGCTCGTCGCGGACGATGGTGCGCTGGTCGGCCGGGACCTGGTTGGTGATCCAGTTCTCGGCGCGGTCGAGGCGCGGGCGGACCTCGTCGAGGGAGGTCACCGGGTTCTCGGGGTCGAGTTCGGTGAGGATCCGCAGGGTCTGCTCGTCGTGGCCGGCGGTGATGTCCATGACGGAGGCGAGGGTGCGGTACGGGAGCGGGCGCGGGGTGCGCGGCAGCTCGCCGGCGGCGGTGCGGGCGGCGCGGGTGTGGGCGGCGGCGTCGGCGGGCAGGGCGGTGCCGTCGGCGACCTTGGCCTCCAGCTTGTCCCACTCGTCGTAGAGCCGCTGGATCTCCTGGTCGAAGGCGATCTTGAAGGACTGGTTGGGCCTGCGGCGGGCGTAGAGCCAGCGCAGGAGCTGGGGCTCCATGATCTTCAGCGCGTCGGCGGCGGTGGGCACGCCTCCGCGCGAGGAGGACATCTTGGCCATGCCGCTGATGCCGACGAAGGCGTACATGGGGCCGATGGGCTGGACGCCGTCGAAGATGCGGACGATCTGGCCGCCGACCTGGAAGGAGGAGCCGGGCGAGGAGTGGTCGACGCCGGAGGGCTCGAAGATGACGCCCTCGTAGGCCCAGCGCATGGGCCAGTCGACCTTCCAGACGAGCTTGCCGCGGTTGAACTCGCTGAGCTTGACCGTCTCGGTGAAGCCGCAGTTCGTGCAGGTGTAGGCGAGCTCGGTGGTCTCGTCGTCGTAGGAGGTGACCGTCGTCAGGTCCTTCTCGCACTGGCCGCAGTAGGGCTTGTACGGGAAGTAGCCGGAGGTGCCGCTGGAGCCGTCGTCCTCGGCGGCGGCGCCGGAGCCCTCCTCGGCTTCGAGCTCGGCCTCGTCGAGGGGCTTCTGCGACTGCTTCTTCGGGGCCTTCTTCGTCCGGTACTGGTCGAGGATGGCGTCGATGTCGCCGCGGTGCTTCATGGCGTGCAGGATCTGCTCGCGGTAGGCGCCGGCGGTGTACTGCTCGGTCTGGCTGATGGGGTCGTACTCGACGCCCAGCTCGGCGAGCGACTCGACCATGGCGGCCTTGAAGTGCTCGGCCCAGTTGGGGTGGGGCGAGCCGGCGGGGGCCGGGACGGAGGTCAGCGGCTTGCCGATGTGCTCGGCCCAGGACGCGTCGATGCCCTCGATGCCGTTGGGCACCTTGCGGTAGCGGTCGTAGTCGTCCCAGGAGATGAGGTGGCGGACCTCGTATCCGCGGCGGCGGATCTCGTCGGCGACCAGGTGCGGGGTCATGACCTCGCGGAGGTTGCCGAGGTGGATCGGGCCGGACGGGGAGAGGCCGGAGGCGACGACGACCGGTTTGCCAGGCGCACGTCGCTCCGACTCGGCGATGACCTCGTCCGCGAAACGGGAGACCCAGTCGGTCTCGGTGCTGCTCTGAGCCACGGTCGGTACGTCCTTCTTCCTTAGGGGTGCTGCCTGACAGCCCTACGAGAGCCATTCTCCCAGACGGAACGAGACTCCCGGAGGTTGTCCACAGGCGGTGATGTCGGTCGGGGAAATGACGTTGCGCTCCCATGGGACACTTGACAAGCGAATTAGACCTGACGAACTCAACAGGAACGGAAGCTCATGGCCTCGGTCCCTTCCCTCGCTTCGACCGTGCAGCAGCGCCTCGCGGACGGCCTCTCGGCGGCTGTGCCGGACGCCGCGTCCGCCGACCCGCTGCTGCGACGAAGCGACCGGGCCGACTTCCAGGCCAACGGCATCCTGGCGCTGGCCAAGCGGCTCAAGGGCAATCCGCGTGAGCTGGCGACGAAGGTCGTCGAGGCGATCCCGGCCAATGACGTGCTGAAGGAGATCGAGGTCTCGGGCCCCGGCTTCCTGAACATCACGGTGACGGACGCGGCGATCATCGACACCCTCGCGGCCCGTGCGGCGGACGCGCGCCTCGGCGTGCCGTTCAACGAGTCGGCGGGCACGACGGTCATCGACTACGCGCAGCCGAACGTGGCGAAGGAGATGCACGTCGGCCACCTGCGGTCGGCCGTGATCGGCGCCGCGATGGTCGAGATCCTGGAGTTCACGGGCGAGACGGTGGTGCGCCGCCACCACATCGGCGACTGGGGCACCCAGTTCGGCATGCTCATCCAGTACCTGATCGAGCACCCGCACGAGCTGGACCACTCCTCGGAGACGGAGGTCTCCGGCGAGGAGGCCATGTCGAGCCTGAACCGGCTGTACAAGGCCTCGCGCGCCCTGTTCGACTCCGACGAGGAGTTCAAGACGCGGGCGCGTGCCCGGGTCGTGGACCTCCAGGCGGGCGACGAGGAGACGCTGGCGCTCTGGCAGCGGTTCGTCGACGAGTCGAAGATCTACTTCTACTCGGTCTTCGACAAGCTGGACATGGACATCCGGGACGGCGACGTCGTCGGCGAGTCCGGGTACAACGACATGCTGCAGGAGACCTGCCGGATCCTGGAGGAGTCGGGCGTCGCGGTCCGCTCCGAGGGCGCCCTGTGCGTGTTCTTCGACGACGTGAAGGGCCCGGACGGCAACCCGGTGCCGCTGATCGTCCAGAAGTCCGACGGCGGCTTCGGCTACGCGGCGACGGACCTGTCCGCGATCCGCGACCGGGTGCAGAACCTGAAGGCGACCTCCCTGCTGTACGTGGTGGACGCCCGCCAGTCGCTGCACTTCAAGATGGTCTTCGAGACGGCCCGCCGCGCGGGCTGGCTGAACGACGAGGTGAAGGCGCACCAGCTGGCCTTCGGCACGGTCCTGGGCAAGGACGGCAAGCCGTTCAAGACCCGTGAGGGCGAGACGGTGCGGCTCGTGGACCTGCTGGACGAGGCGGTGGACCGGGCGACGGCGGTCGTCCGCGAGAAGGCCGAGAAGGTGGGCCTGACCGAGACGGAGATCGTCGAGAACGGCCAGTACGTCGGCATCGGCGCGGTGAAGTACGCCGACCTGTCGACGTCCGCTGCGCGCGACTACAAGTTCGACCTGGACCAGATGGTGTCGCTGAACGGCGACACGTCGGTGTACCTGCAGTACGCGTATGCCCGTATCAAGTCGATCTTCGGCAAGGCCGGTGACCGCACCCCCGTCGCCCACCCGGAGCTGGAGCTCGCTCCGGCGGAGCGCGCGCTCGGCCTGCACCTGGACCAGTTCGCCGAGACCGTGTCCGAAGCGGCCACGGAGTACGCGCCGCACAAGCTCACGGCGTACCTCTACCAGCTTGCCTCGCTCTACACGACGTTCTACGACCAGTGTCCGGTCATCAAGCCGGAGCCGGCGCAGGAGGTCGCGGAGAACCGTCTCTTCCTGTGCGAGCTGACGGCCCGCACGCTGCACCAGGGCATGGCCCTGCTGGGCATCCGGACGCCCGAGCGCCTCTGAGTCCCGTAGCGTTCGAAGCCCCCGGCACGGATCTCCGTGCCGGGGGCTTCGTCGTCACCGGGCGTCACCAGGTGTCAGCGGATGGCGTGCGAGGTCCGGCCGGACACCTCGTCGATCTCCTTGTGGGCCTTCTGCAGCAGCTGCGAGGCGAGGTCCATCAGGGCGCGCGCCCCGGCGATCTCCTCGCCCACGCGCAGCTGGTCGGGGTCGGAGGGGTGCCGGTTCGCGGTGCCGTGGGCCCGGAACTCGGTGCCGTCGGTGAGCCGGACCATGGCCGCGGCCCTCGTCCGGTCCCCTTCCTCCTTGAACTCCATCTCCACGTGCCATCCGACAAGCGTGTGCATCATGAGGACCACCTCCACCGAGGACCTGTCGGCTACCCCTCCAGAGTGCGCCGCCCGCTGCCGCCCCACCACTCGTTGTCAGTGGCCCCCCGTACGTTCTGATCATGGCGATGATCCCGAACCAGCTGCCCAAGCTCGTCCCCGATCCGACCGGCCGTTCCCTCGGCCTCGACCTCCCGCCCGGCACCCTCACGGGCCCGGCGGACTCCCCGTACCTGTGGTCGGGGCACGCCCCGGCGGGACCTGCCGCGTGGGCGGCGCTGCGCCCGGCGGCGCGGACGGCGGGGCTGTTGCCGGTGTTGCTGGGGGGTGAGTGGGGGCTGGACCGGTGGGACCTGATGCCGGAGCGGATGAGCGATCCGGCGGATCACGACGCCGAGGAGGTCCTCGCCGACTTCTGGGGGTGCGACGCGGCTTCGGAGATACCCGAGGAGCAGCGGGAGTACGAGGAGATCGTCGCCCCGTACGGTGCGGGCTGGCCGGGGCTGGCTCCGGCGCAGCCCCTGACCACGGACCCCGACCGGGCGGCGGCCACGGTCGCGGAGATGCTGACGAAGCCGGGCTTCTGGCTGGACGACGCCCGCCCGGCCCTGGTGCCGGCCCGGCGCAGCGCGGACATACCGGCGGTCATCGGCTGGACGGGACCGCTGAACCACGAGAACGACGTGGCGCGGCTGTGCACGGTGCTGCGCTCGTGGGAGGACCGTTTCGGTGCCCGGGTCGTCGCGCTGACCTTCGACCAGCTGGTGGTGTCGGTCGCGGCACCGCCCCGGACTCAGGAGGAGGCCGAGGCGGTGGCGGCGGAGCACTTCGCGTTCTGCCCGGACAACATCACGCAGGGCAGCTACGACAGCCTGCGCGAGTACGCCGGGAAGGCCCTTCTCGACGCCCCGGTGTGGAGCTTCTGGTGGGACTAGGGCCTAGCCGCGCAGGTTCTGGGCGACCTCGGTGGCCCAGTAGGTGAGGATCATCTGGGCGCCGGCGCGGCGGATGCCGGTGAGGGTCTCCAGGATGGCCTTGTCGCGGTCGATCCAGCCCTTCTCGGCGGCGGCCTCGACCATCGCGTACTCACCACTGATCTGGTAGGCGGCGACGGGCACGTCGACGGATTCGGCGACCTTGGCGAGCACGTCGAGGTACGGGCCCGCGGGCTTCACCATGACCATGTCGGCGCCCTCCTCCAGGTCGAGCGCGAGCTCGCGCAGGGACTCGCGGAGGTTGGCGGGGTCCTGCTGGTAGGTCTTGCGGTCGCCCTTGAGGGAGGAGCCGACGGCCTCGCGGAAGGGGCCGTAGAAGGCGGAGGAGTACTTCGCGGTGTACGCGAGGATCGCCACGTCCTCCTTGCCGATGGTGTCCAGGGCGTCGCGGATGACCCCGACCTGCCCGTCCATCATCCCGGAGGGGCCCACGACGTGGACGCCGGCGTCGGCCTGGACCTGGGCCATCTCGGCGTACCGCTCCAGCGTGGCGTCGTTGTCGACGCGGCCGTCGGCGTCGAGGACGCCGCAGTGGCCGTGGTCGGTGAACTCGTCGAGGCACAGGTCGGACATGATGATGAGGTCGTCGCCGACCTCGGCCTTCACGTCCCGGATGGCGACCTGGAGGATCCCGTCCGGGTCGGTGCCCGCCGTACCGGCGGCGTCCTTCTTCCCGTCCTCGGGCACGCCGAACAGCATGATCCCGGAGACCCCGGCCTCCAGCGCCTCCACCGCGGCCTTCCGCAGGGTGTCCCGCGTGTGCTGCACGACCCCCGGCATGGCCTGGATCGGCACGGGCTCGGTGATCCCCTCGCGCACGAACGCGGGCAGGATCAGGTCGGCGGGATGCAGCCGGGTCTCGGCCACCATCCGGCGCATGGCAGGTGTCGTCCGCAGCCGCCGCGGCCGCGCCCCGGGAAAGGATCCGTACGAGTTCATAGACCCGAGGCTACGCCCGCCCCTGCGATGCCTTTGCCGACGACCTGTGGGCAACGCCCCGCTGCCCGCGCAGGACAGCGCCCTTCACCCGGGGCTTCGCCCCCGCCCTCCGTGTGGGCCCGCGCCCGCGCGGGGCGGCGCCCTTCACCCGGGGCTTCGCCCCCGCCCCCGTGCGGGACCGCGCCCGCGCAGGACGGCGCGCTTCACCCGGGGCTTCGCCCCGCCCCCGTGTGGGACCCGCACCCGGCGGGGCGGCGCCCCCTCCTGGGGCTTCGCCCCCTATCCGTGTGGGCCCGCACCCGCCTGGGACTTCGCCCCCGCCCCGTGTGGGCCGCGCGCCCGGCGGGGCGGTGCCCCCTCCCACCCCCGTGTGGGCAATCGTCCCGCTGGGGCGGGACGGGTGGGCACACGGGACGGCGCCCTCTAGCGGCGCCTCCGCGTTCCGCGCCTGAACCCGCACCACCGGTGACGGCGCACACGGGGTGCGGGTCCGGGCTCGGAAGCCTCTGGCGCCGGCAGGGCGCAGGCCCGTTGTGCCCACCCGTTCCGCCCCAGCGGAACGATTGCCCACAACGGCGGCGGGCGCGCGCCCACAACGGGCGGGCGCGGCCCGCAACGGGCGGGGCGTGGCCCGCAACGGCAAGGTGCGGGCCCGCAGACCGGACCCGCACCCCTGAAAACCCCTACGTCGTCCGACGCCTCCGCGCCCCCGGCCTCCGCTCGCTGGGCCGGGTCACCGGATCTCCCGCCTCCAGCGCGGACTCCCGCCGTCGGAGCCCGAAGTCGGCGAGTGCCTCGGCGAGCTTGTGGACGGAGGGCTCGGGCGAGAGGACGTCGACGCGCAGCCCGTGTTCCTCGGCGGTCTTGGCCGTGGCGGGCCCGATGCAGGCGATGACCGTCACGTTGTGCGGCTTGCCGGCGATGCCGACGAGGTTCCGCACGGTGGAGGACGAGGTGAACAGAACGGCGTCGAAGCCGCCGCCCTTGATCGCCTCGCGCGTGTCCGCCGGCGGCGGCGAGGCGCGGACGGTCCGGTAGGCGGTGACGTCGTCGACCTCCCACCCGAGCTCGATGAGGCCGGCGACGAGCGTCTCGGTCGCGATGTCGGCGCGCGGCAGGAAGACGCGGTCGATCGGGTCGAAGACCGGGTCGTAGGGCGGCCAGTCCTCCAGGAGGCCGGCCGCGGACTGCTCACCCGACGGCACGAGGTCCGGCTTCACGCCGAAGTCGACCAAAGCAGCGGCGGTCTGCTCGCCCACCGCCGCGACCTTGATCCCGGCGAAGGCGCGGGCGTCGAGCCCGTACTCCTCGAACTTCTCGCGTACGGCCTTGACGGCGTTGACCGAGGTGAAGGCGATCCACTCGTAGCGGCCGGTGACGAGGCCCTTGACCGCCCGCTCCATCTGCTGCGGGGTGCGCGGCGGCTCGACGGCGATGGTCGGGACCTCGTGCGGCACGGCGCCGTACGAACGCAGCTGGTCGGAGAGCGACGCGGCCTGTTCCTTGGTGCGCGGCACGAGGACCCGCCACCCGAAGAGGGGCTTGGACTCGAACCACGACAGCTGGTCCCGCTGCGCCGGGGCGCTGCGCTCGCCGACCACGGCTATGACTGGCCGGTGGCCCTCGGGCGAGGGGAGGACCTTGCCCTGCTTGAAGACCTGGGCGATCGTCCCGAGGGTCGCGTTCCAGGTGCGCTGGCGGGTGGTCGTACCGGCGATGGTCACGGTGAGGGGGGTGTCCGGCTTACGGCCAGCCGCCACCAGTTCACCGGCCGCCGCCGCGACCGAGTCGAGGGTCGTGGAGACGACGACGGTCCCGTCCGAGGCACCGACCTCGGTCCAGCACCGCTCGTCGGCGGTGCGGGCGTCGACGAAGCGCACGTCGGTGCCGTGGGCGTCGCGCAGCGGCACGCCGGCGTACGCGGGCACGCCGACGGCGGTGGCGACGCCGGGGACGACCTCGAAGGGGATGCCCTCGGCGGCGCAGGCAAGCATCTCGGCGCCCGCGTTCCCGTCGAGGCCGGGGTCGCCGGTCACCGCACGGACGACCCGCCTGCCGCCCCTCGCGGCCTCCATGACAAGATTGGCCGCGTCCCTCAACACGGGGACACCGGCGGTTGTTGACGCCTCGTCAACAACCGTCAGCTCAGGCGTGCTCACTCCCGCGCGCGCGTGGCCGCGAACGACGTCGAGGACCTCCGGCTCGGCGATCAGGACGTCCGCTCCCGACAGGGCTTCGACGGCCCTGAGGGTCAGCAGTCCGGGGTCACCGGGGCCTGCGCCGAGGAAGGTGACGTGCCCGTGGCCGGTGAAGGCCGGGGACACGGGGCTTGTGGTCGGGCGTGTGGGGTTCAAAGTGCTCGCTCCCCCATAAGACCAGCCGCACCCTTGGCGAGCATCTCGTCCGCGAGTTCGCGTCCGAGCGCCATCGCCTCGTCGTGCGAGGTGGGTACGGGACCGGTGGTGGACAGCTGCACCAGCGTGGTGCCGTCGGTGGTGCCGACGACGCCGCGCAGGCGCATTTCGGTGACAACCTGCCCGTGACCGGGGTCGTCGGCCAGCAGGTCGGCCAGCGCACCCACGGGTGCGGAGCAGCCGGCCTCCAGGGCGGCGAGCAGGGATCGCTCGGCGGTCACGGCGGCCCGCGTGTGCGGGTCGTCGAGCGGCGCGAGCGCGGCGACGAGTTCGGTGTTCGACGCCAGGCATTCGACGGCCAGGGCCCCCTGGCCGGGGGCGGGCAGGACGGTGTCGACGGCCAGCGGCTCGGCGGACAGGCCGCCGAGGAGCTCGTCGGTGCCGCCGATGCGGTTGAGTCCGGCCGCGGCCAGGACGACGGCGTCCAGCTCGCCCTTGCGGACGTAGCCGACGCGGGTGTCGACGTTGCCTCGGATGGGGACGCAGGTGATGTCGAGGCCGTGGTTGCGCGCGTACGCGTGGAGCTGGGCCATGCGCCGCGGGGAGCCGGTGCCGACGCGCGCGCCCTGGGGCAGCGTGTCCAGCGTGAGGCCCTCGCCCGTGATCAGCACGTCGCGGGGGTCCTCGCGGCGCGGGATCGCACCCAGCACCAGGTCGGGGTGCTGGGTGGTCGGCAGGTCCTTCAGGGAGTGCACGGCGAAGTCGACCTCGCCGGCGAGCAGCGCGTCGCGCAGGGCGGCGACGAAGACGCCGGTGCCGCCGATCTGCGCGAGGTGCTCCCGGGAGGTGTCCCCGTACGTCGTGATCTCCACGAGCTCGACGGGCCGGCCGGTCAGCTGCCGGACGGCGTCGGCCACGTGCCCGGACTGGGCCATGGCGAGCTTGCTGCGCCTGGTCCCGAGCCTCAGTGCCCTCTCGGTCATACTCGCCCTCGGTTCTTGACGTCGGCGTCATTCAGGTCGGCCCGGCTGACGGATGCCACCGTCTCCGGGTCGAGGTCGAAGAGTGTCCGCAGCGCGTCCGCGTACCCGGCGCCGCCGGGCTCGCTGGCCAGCTGCTTGACCCGCACGGTCGGCGCGTGCAGGAGCTTGTCGACCACGCGGCGCACGGTCTGGGTGATCTCGGCGCGCTGCTTGTCGTCGAGGTCGGGGAGGCGGCCTTCGAGCCGGGCGATCTCGCCCGCGACCACTTCGGCGGCCATCGTGCGCAGGGCGACGACGGTCGGGGTGATGTGGGCGGCGCGCTGGGCGGCGCCGAAGGCGGCGACCTCGTCGGAGACGATGCCCCGGACCCGGTCGACGTCGGCGGCCATGGGCGCGTCGGCGGAGGCCTCGGCGAGCGACTCGATGTCGACGAGCCGGACACCGGGGATGCGGTGGGCGGCGGCGTCGATGTCGCGGGGCATGGCGAGGTCGAGGAGGAAGAGCGGGGTCCCGCGGCCGCGTACGGCGTCCTCGACGGCCTCGCCGGTGAGGACGAGTCCGGTGGCGCCGGTGCAGGAGACGACGACGTCGGCACGGGCCAGTTCGTCGCCGACGGCAACCATCTCGGCCGCGCGTGCGACGACTCCCGTGCCTCCGGGCTCGTTCAGGATCTGCGCGAGCCGCTCGGCGCGGGCCAGGGTGCGGTTGGCGATGACGATCTCGGAGACGCCGGAGCGCGCGAGGGTGGCGGCGGCGAGCGAGGACATCGAGCCGGCGCCGATGACGAGGGCCTTCTTGCCCTTGGCCCAGGTCTCGACGTCCGTGTCGCGGGCGAGCTGCTCCAGGCCGAAGGTGACGAGCGACTGTCCGGCCCGGTCGATGCCGGTCTCGCTGTGGGCGCGCTTGCCGACCCTCAGGGCCTGCTGGAACAGGTCGTTGAGGAGGCGTCCGGCGGTGTGGAGGTCCTGGCCGAGGGCGAGGGTGTCCTTGATCTGGCCGAGGATCTGGCCCTCGCCGACGACCATGGAGTCGAGTCCGCAGGCCACCGAGAAGAGGTGGTGGACGGCCCGGTCCTCGTAGTGCACATAGAGATAGGGGGTGAGCTCGTCCAGGCCGACGCCGCTGTGCTGCGCGAGCAGCGTGGACAGCTCGGCGACCCCGGCGTGGAACTTGTCCACGTCGGCGTAGAGCTCGATGCGGTTGCAGGTGGCCAGGACGGTGGCCTCGGCGGCCGGTTCGGCGGCGAGGGTGTCCTGGAGCAGCTTGGCCTGGGTGTCCGCCGGCAGCGAGGCCCGCTCCAGGATGGAGACGGGGGCGCTGCGGTGGCTCAGTCCGACGACGAGGAGGCTCATGCCGGCATCACCGCGGGGACGTCCCCGTCGGGTCCCTTGCGGCCGGTGGTGCCCGTGGTGCCACGGGGCGCCGGCGGTACGGCGACGGGCTCGGGCTCGACGACCGCGTCGGGGCCCTCCTCGGCGCCCGTCTCCTCGCCGGCCTTGCGCTGCTCGTGGAAGGCGAGGATCTGGAGCTCGATGGAGAGGTCGACCTTGCGCACGTCCACGCCGTCGGGCACGGAGAGCACGGTCGGGGCGAAGTTCAGGATGGAGGTGACCCCGGCGGCCACGAGCCGGTCGCAGACCTGCTGGGCGACGCCGGCCGGGGTCGCGATGACGCCGATGGAGACGCCGTCCTCGCTGATGATCTTCTCGAGGTCGTCGCTGTGCTGGACGGGGATCCCGGCGACCGGCTTGCCGGTCATGGCGGGGTCGGCGTCGATGAGCGCGGCGACGCGGAAGCCGCGGGAGGCGAAGCCTCCGTAGCCCGCGAGGGCGGCGCCGAGGTTTCCGATGCCGACGATGACGACGGGCCAGTCCTGGGTGAGGCCCAGCTCGCGGGAGATCTGGTAGACGAGGTACTCGACGTCGTAGCCGACACCGCGGGTGCCGTACGAGCCGAGGTAGCTGAAGTCCTTGCGCAGCTTCGCGGAGTTGACCCCCGCCGCGGCCGCGAGCTCCTCGGAGGAGACCGTGGGTACGGAGCGCTCCGAGAGCGCGGTGAGTGCGCGCAGATACAGCGGAAGCCGGGCGACGGTGGCCTCGGGAATTCCTCGGCTACGGGTCGCCGGTCGGTGAGTTCGGCCAGTTGCCACGGTGCTCCTGCGGGATGAGCGGGGCTGCAGGCGGCCATACGTCACAAGACCGCCCCGTCGAATGCAGGCTATGTCTTTGTGAACGCGTGCACAAAGATGGTGTCCGTTTTGTCCGCCCAAAGTGACCGGGGTCACGCGGCCGGTTCGTATCGTCCCGGAACCGCGGAGCGTGTCAGCGCGTTGAGAACCCGAAGGGGGCAAAGCCGCACACTCTCCTCACGAACCCGCCCCCGAAACCCAACAAAACGTCCATGATGGTAACCGGCTTTCGGTCACGCACCCAGTTCGCGCCGGAGCCGGCCGGCGTCCACGCGCCAGAAGGTGTGCTGCTCGCCGTCAATGAGGACGACGGGGATCTGCTCCCAGTACGCGCGGTGGAGCTCCTCGTCGAGGGTGATGTCCTTCTCCTCCCAGGACGCCCCGGTCTCCGCGCACACGGCCTCGATCACCGCGCGGGCGTCGTCGCAGAGATGGCATCCCGGCTTGCCGATCAGCGTGACGGTCCGCGAGGCGGGATCCTTCTTCGCCGCGGCGTCCTTCTTCTTCGCACGTCCGAACATGTCGTCCATTCTGGCGCCGGGTAACAGTGGAGTACCCCACTGTTCACACACCGGCATCCTCACAAGTCGGGAAGTACCGAACAGACTGGCTATGCTCAACGACATGGCCGCTCTGGGATGGCTCACCCCCCGTAGGCGCTCCGCCACCGCGCGCAGCGTCCTGGCAGGCGAGGCCGCCGCCGAGGCGGCGCGCAAGTCCTCACTCCAGCTGGAACAGGAGCGCGAGGAGGCCGCCGCCGAGGAAGTCGCGCCCGCGGAACCGGAATTCCCGGTCCACGGCGACGTGAGGGCCGCCGCCTTCTTCGACCTCGACAACACCGTGATGCAGGGCGCCGCGATCTTCCACTTCGGTCGCGGCCTGTACAAGCGGAAGTTCTTCCAGCGCCGCGAACTCGCGCGCTTCGCCTGGCAGCAGGCCTGGTTCCGGCTCGCCGGCGTCGAGGACCCCGAGCACATGCAGGACGCCCGCGACAGCGCCCTGTCCATCGTCAAGGGCCACCGCGTCTCCGAACTGATGTCGATCGGCGAGGAGATCTACGACGAGTACATGGCCGACCGCATCTGGCCCGGGACCCGCGGTCTCGCCCAGGCGCACCTGGACGCCGGCCAGAAGGTCTGGCTGGTCACGGCCGCCCCGGTCGAGACGGCCACGATCATCGCCCGCCGGCTCGGCCTGACCGGCGCGCTCGGCACGGTCGCCGAGTCGGTCGACGGGGTCTACACGGGCAAGCTGGTCGGCGAGCCCCTGCACGGACCGGCGAAGGCCGAGGCGGTACGGGCCCTCGCCGCCGCCGAGGGCCTCGACCTGGGGCGCTGCGCGGCGTACAGCGACTCGCACAACGACATCCCGATGCTGTCGTTGGTGGGGCACCCGTACGCGATCAACCCGGACGCCAAGCTCCGCAGGCACGCGAAGGAGCGGGACTGGCGGCTGCGCGACTACCGGACCGGCCGCAAGGCCGCCAAGGTCGGCATCCCCGCCGCCGCGGGCCTGGGGGCGCTGGCCGGCGGCACCGCCGCCGCGGTCGCCCTGCACCGCCGCCGCCACTGACGCGACGGGCCCTCCCGGGAGGGTCCTGCCGATACGTTTCGGCTGCGATCATCTGCGACAACCCCGGACCAGGCGCGCTCACCCGTCCGTGGTCGAACAGCCCCGCACAGGTCGACTCCCGGGCATTCGGGGCTCCTTACCCCGCAGCGGCCCGGATCACTCACCCGTCCCGCACTTGAGCACAACGCATCGCCCGCTCAATCACACTCGAAAGCAGACCGATCAACAACCGGTCACAAACCGCGCCTTGATGCGACTACAAGCAGTAACGGAAACGACGTAACCGGTGATTTGAGCAACTGGGTGTAGTGCTGCCTGTACGAAGCGTTATTCTCCTCAGACGCACAAAGGACCCCTCACGTCGCCACGACGGGTGAACGGTCCCGCACTGCACGTGATGGAAGCTCTGCCTCTGGGAGTCCCGTGTACCCACACGTCGGGGTTGACACCTCGGGCCTGGCTACGCTGCGCGCAACGGTCCTCGACCACTTGCGCGGCTTCGTCCCCACCGCGTACGCCGGCCCTGTCCCCGCCTTCGCCTTCGCCGCACCGGCACCCGTCGGCCCTTGCTACGCCCTGGCCGAGGGCGGCGCAGCCGTGAGCAGACGGGGCGCCCGCTCCGGTTCCGGAACCTCGACCACCACCCGCCGCCCCACCGCGGACAGCGACAGCGCCCGCATGATGGACCTCGTCGAGCGCGCCCAGGCGGGCGAGGCCGAGGCCTTCGGCCGGCTGTACGACCAGTACAGCGACACGGTCTACCGCTACATCTACTACCGGGTCGGCGGGAAGGCGACGGCGGAGGACCTCACCAGCGAGACCTTCCTGCGCGCCCTGCGCCGGATCTCCACCTTCACCTGGCAGGGCCGCGACTTCGGCGCCTGGCTCGTCACCATCGCGCGGAACCTGGTCGCCGACCACTTCAAGTCCAGCCGCTTCCGCCTGGAGGTCACCACCGGCGAGATGCTCGACGCCAACGAGGTCGAGCGCAGCCCGGAGGACTCCGTCCTGGAGTCCCTCTCCAACGCCGCACTCCTCGACGCGGTCCGCCGCCTCAACCCCCAGCAGCAGGAGTGCGTGACCCTCCGCTTCCTCCAGGGCCTCTCGGTCGCCGAGACCGCCCGGGTCATGGGCAAGAACGAGGGCGCGATCAAGACCCTCCAGTACCGGGCCGTCCGCACCCTGGCCCGCCTCCTCCCGGACGACGCCCGCTGACCGCTCCGCGCCCCCCACACGCTCCCCCGTCCCGCTCCGTGCCCCCACGCCCCCAGCTCCCCCCACATCCCCCTACCCCAGCCCAACTCACAGTCGGTGACGCCTCGATGACGCACTGGTCCGATCATCTTTCGCGCGTAACCCAAGTGCCGCGCCGCTCGTTGTGCGGGATGCAGGCTCCCTGTGGTCACGCCATGTCCGCAGCCACTCACTCTTTCGTGTGGATGCGCTCAAGGTGTGGAACCTTCCGGACACCCCGGGGAGTCGACCGTCATGACGAGAGGAGGTGCCGCCAGTGATCGCGAACGTATCGGCGCACCGGCGGGCGAACGCCTTCGCCCAGGCCCTGGAGGACCGGGCGTCCGAGGACGCGGCGGCCGAACAGCCCGAGGCCCCGGCGGAACCGGCCGAACCCGCCGAGCAGGGGCGGCTGTTGGCCTTGGCGAACGGCCTCGGTGAGCTGCCGAAGCCGCAGCTCGACCCCGAGGTCAAGGTGGTGCAGCGAGCCCAGCTCGTCGCCGCCATGGAAGCGATGCTCATGGAGGGGAGCGCCGCCGGGGGCCCTACGGTGCCGGAGCAGCGGACCTCCGCCGGCAAGGGAGCCCACCGGGCGTCCCCGCTCCGGAAACTGCGCCCCCGGTCCCGCTGGACCAAGGGCCTCGCCGCCGGCGGCCTCACGGTCGGTGTCGCGGCGGGCGCCTTCGGCGGAGTGGCCGCCGCCAGCTCCGACGCCCTCCCCGGTGACTCGCTCTACGGGCTCAAGCGAGGCATGGAGGACATCAAGCTGGGCATGGCGGACGACGACGCGGACCGCGGCGGCATCTACCTCGACCAGGCCTCCACGCGCCTCAGCGAGGCCCGCCGCCTCATGGAGCGCGGCCGCGCCGGGGAGCTCGACCACGAGTCCCTCGCCGAGATCCGCCGCGTCCTGGGCGGGATGAAGCACGACGCCGCCGAGGGCCACCGGCTGCTCCACGAGGCGTACGAGCGGGACGGCGAGATCGCGCCCATGGCCCGGCTCAACTCCTTCGCCCAGGCCCACCGGGACACCTGGAACGGCCTCCGCGACCGGCTCCCCGTCCAGCTGGCGGACGTCGGCAGCGAGGTGACGGACGTCTTCGACGCCATAGACGAAGACGTCGAGCCGCTCCAGTCGGTGCTTCCCCGCACCCCCGAGCGGGGCGTGGTCGGCTCCGAGGGCCCGCGCAGCAGGCCCGGCGCCCCGCAGGGCACCCAGGGCACGGACACCCAGCACCCGCCGGCCGGCCAGCAGGCCTCCCCCTCGGGCAGCCACTCCGCCCCGCCGCGCCCGTCCGGGCCCAGCACCGGAGCGAGCCCGAGCACGACCGGCGGCACCGTCTCGCCCGAGGAGGACGGCCTCCTCGGCGGCAACACGGGCGGACTGCTCAAGCCCTCCCCGACGGGCACACCGACCGTCCCCACCGAGGGCCAGTCGACCCCGAAGATGCCGGACGTGACCCTTCCGCCACTCCTGCCGGGCCTGCTTCCAGGCCTCGGCATCGACAGCGAGGACGCTCGCTAGCAAGAAGAAGGGGCGCCCCCACGGACGGGGGGCGCCCCTTCTTCACGTATCAGAGGACTCGGAAGAGCATCCTCAGAAGAACACCGACCGCCGCTGCACCAGCAGCTTGTACAGCGTGTGCTGGATCTGCTCCCGTACCTGGTCCGTCAGGTTGAACATCAGCATCGGGTCCTCCGCCGCCTCCGGCGCGTACGAGTCCGTCGGGATCGGCTCGCCGAACTGGATCGTCCACTTCGTCGGCAGCGGCAGCGCCCCGAGCGGCCCCAGCCAGGGGAAGGTCGGGGTGAGCGGGAAGTACGGGAAACCGAGCAGCCGCGCCAGCGTCCT
Organism: Streptomyces sp. NPDC021012; assembly: GCF_044333355.1. Lineage (NCBI taxonomy): Bacteria > Bacillati > Actinomycetota > Actinomycetes > Kitasatosporales > Streptomycetaceae > Streptomyces > Streptomyces sp. NPDC021012. The sequence goes on along the minus strand of NZ_JBIRQU010000018.1, from coordinate 6,685 downwards.
GGCGTTCCCGAGCATCGGGTATATCTCCTCGGCGCCCACGATCGAGCAGGGCACGATCGGCACCCCGGCCCGCAGCGCCGTCGAGACGAAACCGCCCCGCCCGAACCGCTGGAGCTTGTACCGCTCCCCGAAGGGCTTCCCGATGCCCTTGAAGCCCTCCGGCATCACCCCGACGATCTCGCCGGCGCGCAGCAGCCGCTCCGCGTCCTCCGCGCAGGCCAGCGTGTGCCCGGCCTTGCGGGCCAGCTCGTTGACGACGGGCAGGACGAAGACCAGGTCGGCGGCGAGCAGCCGCAGGTGCCGCCCGGCCGGATGGTTGTCGTGGACGGCGACCTGCATCATCAGCCCGTCCAGCGGCACGGTCCCGGAGTGGTTGGCGACGATCAGCGCCCCGCCCTCGGCCGGGATGTTCTCGATGCCCTTCACCTCCACCCGGAAGTACTTCTCGTACAGCGGGCGGAGCAGCGACATCAGGACCTGGTCGGTGAGCTCCTCGTCGTAGCCGAACTCGTCGACCTCGTACTCGCCGGTGATCCGCCGCCGCAGGAACGCGAGCCCGCCCGCGAGCCTCCGCTCCCAGTCGCTCCCGCCGGCGGGCCTCTCGGGCTCCTGGGGCGCGGGGGCGGGCTCCGGCGGCTCCTCGGCCCCCGGCAGGGCCCGTACGGCCGCCGCCTCGCCGTCGGCCCTGGCGGGCCGCCGACGGGCCCGTGAGCGGTCGTCGTCGAACGGAATGACCTTGGCGTCCGCCATCGCAGTCGGGTCTCCTCAGGCGCCGTGGTGAAGGGTGGAAGCGTCAGTGGTGCCGAGGCGCCCGGCGAGCCGGTCCACCGCCCCGGCGAGCAGCTCGGGCGGCAGCAGTCCCGGCCCCCGGCCCCGGGCGAAGTCCGCGAGCGCCTCCGCCGTGGAGTAGCGCGGCGAGAAGCCGAACACCTCGCGCGTCTGGACGGTCGAGACGACCCGGCCGTGCGTGAGGAGCCGGATCTGCTCGGGCGCGAAGTCGGTGATCCCGACCGTGCGCAGCGCGGTGCCCACCCAGGTGACGGCGGGCAGCAGCACCGGGACCGTGGGCCGCCCGAGCCGCCGCGCGCACTGGGAGAGCAGCAGGACCCCGTCCCCGGCCACGTTGAACGTGCCGCTGTTCTGGGTCGCCCTGCGGGGCTCGTGGGCCGCCAGGCGCAGGACGTCGACGACGTCGTCCTCGTGGACGAACTGCAGCCTCGGGTCGTAGCCGAGGACGGTCGGCAGCACGGGCAGCGCCAGGTACTCGGCGAGCGGGGAGTCGACCCGGGGCCCGAGGATGTTCGCGAACCGCAGGACGCACACCGCCACGTCCGGGCGGCGCCGGGCGAAGCCCCGGACGTATCCCTCGACCTCGACGGCGTCCTTCGCGAAGCCGCCGCTCGGCAGGGACTTCGCGGGCGTCGTCTCGGTGAAGACGGCCGGGTCGCGGGGCGCGGAGCCGTAGACGCTCGTACTGGACTTGATCACCAGGCGCGCGATCCGCGGCGACTTCTGGCAGGCGCCGAGGAGCTGCATGGTGCCGATGACGTTGGTCTCCTTGACCGACGTCCGGCCGCCGCCGCCGAGCGCCGTGCCGGTGACGTCCAGGTGGACGACCGTGTCGACGTCGTGTTCGGCGAGGACCTTGGCGATCTCGGGCCGGCGGATGTCCGCCCGGACGAACTCGGCGGCGCCGAGCTGGTGCGCGGGGGCGACCGCGTCCACGGCGATCACCCGCTCCACCTCCGGGTCCCGCTGGATCCGCCGCACGAAGCGGCCGCCCAGGTGCCGGGCGGCACCGGTGACGAGCACGACCTTGCCCACAGCAGCGCCTTCCGTCCGTCACTCCCGTTGGTCGACACCGTAGCGCCTCGACATTTCCTCGGGTTAAAAGCGGCCGCACAAAGGCGTGGCCCTCCACCGCGAACGGTGAAGGGCCACGCCTGACGCGCTGAACGCTGCGATGCAGCTGTCGCCTTACTTCTTGTTGCGACGCTGAACGCGCGTGCGCTTAAGCAGCTTGCGGTGCTTCTTCTTCGCCATCCGCTTGCGCCGCTTCTTGATAACAGAGCCCACGACTACCCTCGCTCACTTCTCGGAACATCCCCGCCTCCCGGCGGGGATCGGTGCGGGGCGTCTGGGCCCACACGACCTACGTCGGCCTAGCCTACCGGCATGAGGGCCGACGTCGTAATCCGAGGGCCGCACGGAGCTTCCCCGGCGTTCAGGCCGCGCGCTCGCTACGCGGTCCCCACCCCCACGAAGGACTCCCGCAGGTACTCGTGAACCGCCTGCTCCGGCACCCGGAAGGACCTGCCCACCCGGATCGCCGGCAGATGACCGCTGTGCACCAAGCGGTACACGGTCATCTTCGACACGCGCATCACCGAGGCGACTTCCGCCACGGTCAGAAACTTGACCTCGTTGAGAGGTCGATCGCCAGCAGCCATGACCCACCACCTGTACCTTCCGCCGCGACGCCCACCGGCTTCCCCTCCGGTGACTCTTCGTCGTCGAGCGCTCACTCTCCAGACTAGGGGCGTGTGGTACGAGTGGGGAAGAGGAGCTGCCATCGGCCGTTTACCGTGACAGACACGCTCGATTGAGTACATAGCGCGTCAGCGGGAGGTACGAGGCGGAGCGGACGCCGTCGTCAAGCGGAACGGCCACCGACACCTGCCCCTCCGCCTCGCCGACGAACAGCGCGGGATCATCCGTATCGGCGAGACCGATGGCCTCGATACCCAGCTGACCTGCCCCGCAGACCCATCCGTGGTCCCCCACCACGAGCTCCGGCAGCGGCCCGCCACCCTCCGCCGCGCTCTCCAGAACGGCCCTGACCGGTAGCGGCGAATGGGAGTGCGCCCCCGGCACACGCCCCTCCCCGGGCGGGCCGGGCTCCCGTACCAGCGCGACCCCCCGTACGTAGTCGAGGAGGTACGTACGTAGACCGAACCGGGTCGTTATGTCGACACATCGCCCCTGCGCCGGGGTGAGAACAAGACATCCCGCCGCCGACAAGGCGTCTGCGAGAGCGACGTAGAAACCGAGCAGACGGTGCGGATGGCCCGTCCCCAGGAGCACCGGCACCCGCCGCGCGGCCGCCGCTCCGAGGCGTGCCGCGAAGGCGTCCAGGCCCCGCACCGTGCGCTCCGGGTCGATGACGTCCGGCCCCGACCGGTGTGCCGGATCCCCCGACACCCCGCACTTGTCGGCCATCAGCCGCAGCAGACCGGCCTCGTCCCACCCCCACGCGGGGTCGAGCCCGAGCAGCACCCGCGGATCACGCGCGGCGAACAGCCGGTAGCTCCGCAGGTTCTCCTCCCGCGAGGTCGCCACCGTGCCCGCCAACCCCGCCGCCAACAGATGCGCCCGCAGCGCCCCGGTAGTCAACACCCGTCCGATGCTGCCGGAACACCACCGTCCGGGGATCCAAACCTCCCGGACACCCCACAGTCGGCGTAACACCCGGGAAAACGTTCCCGCTCCCTCAGGCCAGCAGCCCCCGCAGCGGGAAGGCCGCCTTCCGCGTCGCGAGCACCGCCTGGTCGAGCCGGTCCGCCGGGTCGTACCCCTCGTCCCAGCCCCGGAAGCCCACCGGCCACCGCCCGTCCGTCATCCGCATCGGCCCCGGCTGCCGGGTCCGCGCGTACACCTCGTCCCGCCAGGACGCCGGGATGACCGACTCCGGATCGACCGGGGCGTGCGCCGCGATCCCCACCAGATGCGTCCACGACCGCGGGACGACGTCCACCACCGCGTACCCGCCGCCGCCGAGCGCCAGCCAGCGCCCCTCGGCGTGCTCGTGCGCGAGCTCGTGGCAGGCCTCCTGCACCGCCCGCTGCGCGTCCAGCGACACCGCCAGGTGCGCCAGCGGATCCTCGAAGTGCGTGTCCGCCCCGTGCTGCGTCACCAGGACCTGCGGCCGGAAGTCCGCGAGCAGCTCCGGCACGACCGCGTGGAAGGCCCGCAGCCATCCCGCGTCCCCCGTCCCCGCCGGCAGCGCCACGTTCACGGCCCCGCCCTCGCCGGCCCCCGCCGCGCCCGTCTCCTCCGGCCAGCCGGTCTGCGGGAACAGCGTCCGCGGATGCTCGTGCAGCGAGACGGTCAGAACCCGCGGGTCCTCCCAGAACGCCGCCTGCACCCCGTCCCCGTGGTGCACGTCCACATCCACGTACGCGACCCGCTCCGCCCCCAGTTCGAGGAGCCGGGCGATGGCGAGCGAGGCGTCGTTGTAGACGCAGAACCCGGAAGCCGCCCCCGGCATCGCGTGGTGGAGCCCGCCCGCGAAGTTCACCGCATGCGCGGCCTCCCCCCGCCAGATCGCCTCCGCCGCGCCCACCGACTGCCCGGCGATCAGCGCCGACGCCTCGTGCATCCCGGCGAACGCCGGATCGTCGACCGTCCCGAGCCCGTACGCCTGATCGGCATGGCGCGGATCGGCCGAGGCCGCCCGCACCGCCGCCACGTAGTCCTCGCGGTGCACGAGCCGCAGCGTCGAGTCCCCCGCCGGCTTCGCCGCCACCACGTCCACCGCCCGGTCGAGCCCGTAGGCCCGGACCAGCGACATCGTCAGCGCGAGCCGGACCGGATCCATCGGATGCTCGGACCCGAAGTCGTACTGCGTGACAGCTTCATCCCACATCAACAGTGCGCGGCCGCTCATGCCCGCCACCGTATCGGGCCTTTCGCTCACCGAACGACGTGGCGTACACCACCGTCACCAGGACCAGCGCCATCGGCACCACCATGGCCCCCCGATAGCTCCACGCGTCCCCCAGCGCCCCCACCAGAGGAGACCCCACGAGGAACCCCACGTAGTTGAAGACATTGAGCCGCGCGACCGCCGCGTCGCTCGCCCCCGGGAACAGCCGCCCCGCCGCCGCGAAGGTCTGCGGCACGATCACGCTCAGCCCGAGCCCCAGCACCGTGAACCCGGCGATCCCCGCCCAGGCACCCGGAGCCGCCGCGACCGCCGCGAACCCGAGCGCCGCGACCACCGCCCCTGCGCGCACGACCACCACGGCCCCGAACCGCCGCACCCCGAAGTCCCCGACGGCCCGCCCGAGCAGCGTCGTCATCATGTACGCGTTGTACGGCACGGTCGCCAGCTCCTCCGAGCTGCCGAGCACGTCCTGGAGGTACTTGGCACTCCAGTTGGAGACCGTCGAGTCCCCGATGTACGCGAAGGTCATCACCAGGCAGAGCGGCAGCAGCACCTTGAAGACGACACCGCTCCCCCTCCCCTCCCCGGCGCCGGCCCCGGTCGCCCCGGAGTCCGCACCGGCCACGTACCACCGGCTGCCGACCAGCACGACGGGCAGCGCCACCGCCACCATCGGCAGGTACGACGCGAACAGCGACAGGTGCCAGTGCGCCCCCACCCAGGCCAGCGAGGCCCCCGCGATCCCGCCGAGGCTGTACGAGGCGTGGAAACCGAGCATGATGCTCCGCCCGTACGCCTGCTGGAGGCTCACCCCCAGCATGTTCATGGAGGCGTCCAGGGCCCCCACGACCAACCCGAAGAGCCCCAGCGCGACCGCGGCCTGCCAGAGCCCGGACCCCAGCCCCACGGCGAGGAGCGCCAGCAGCAGGAGGGGCTGCGCCCACCGCAGCACCACCGCCGGCCCCACCCTGGCGACGACCTTCTCGGTCACCACGCTCGCCACGCCCGCCAGGATCGGAACCGCCGCCAGAAAGGCCGGCAGCAGCCCGTCCGAGATCCCGTACTGGTCCTGGATGGCCGGTATTCGAGTCACGAGCAGGGCGAAGGTGACCCCCTGCACGAAGAAACTGACCGCCAGGGATCCCCGCCCACGCCGCAAACGCGCATCCGTCATGGCGGCACAGCGTACGGCCGGAAACTACCGCTGGGTAGATGGATCACGACCCCAAAATCGCGGGAAGCTCGTCCATCTCCCGGAAGAAGCCCTTCGCCCCGGCGAGCTTCGCCTCGGGCGTCATCGCGGTGAACCCGTACACGTCCATCCCGGCGGCCAACGCGGCCCGCACCCCGGGCCCGCTGTCCTCGATCACCACACACCGCTCAGGAGCGACTCCCATCCGCTCCGCGGCGTACAGAAACAGATCGGGCCACGGCTTCCCACGCCCCACGTCCTCGGCACTGAAGATGATCTCGTCCCTGAAATGGACGTCCAGTCCGGTCTTCCGGTGCCCGACCCTGATCCGCTCATGACTCCCCGAGGACGCCACACAGTACGGAACCCCCGCCGCGGCAAGCCCCTTGAGCACCTCCCCGGCCCCCGGCACGGCCTCCAACTCCGCCTGGAACCCGGCGAACACCCGCGCGTGGAAGACGTCGTCGAAATCCTCCGGCAGCTTCTTCCCGCTCCGCTCCTCCACCACCTCGTGAATGCGGTGCATGGCGGACCCCATGTAGTCCCGCACCGACTCCTCGTACGTGGTGGGGTGCCCGAGCTCCGTCAGATAGCCGGCCAGCAGCGTGTTGGAGATCGGCTCGCTGTCCACGAGCACACCGTCGTTGTCGAAGATGACCAGGTCATATCGCATGGACCCAGCGTAGAACGCAAAAATGCCTCAACCCCCGGACAAGGTCCGGGGGTTGAGGCTAAAAATTGTTCGGCGGCGTCCTACTCTCCCACAGGGTCCCCCCTGCAGTACCATCGGCGCTGAAAGGCTTAGCTTCCGGGTTCGGAATGTAACC
>NZ_JBIRQU010000017.1:0-144069 GCF_044333355.1 Streptomyces sp. NPDC021012 | reverse complement strand
GTACTGCAGGGGGGACCCTGTGGGAGAGTAGGACGCCGCCGAACAATCATTGTGGGAAAGCCCCGCACCATCTGGTGCGGGGCTTTTCTGCGTTTCGGGACCAATTCGGGACCAATGCAGGTCCATGCGGGTTCAGGCCGGCGTGACCAGGTGGGTGTCGTAGGCCAGGATGACGGCCTGGACGCGGTCGCGGGTGCCTGTCTTGGCGAGGATGCGGCCCACGTGGGTTTTTACCGTGGATTCTGCGAGGTGGAGGCGTTCCGCGATTTCTGTGTTGCTCCAGCCCTGGCCGATGACGGTGAGGATTTCGCGTTCGCGGTCGGTGAGGGTGGCGAGGCGGGGGTCTTCGGACGGGGGTGGGGGCGGGGCGGTCGTGGAGGGGAGGTGGTGGATGTAGGCGTCGAGGAGGCGGCGGGTGAGGCTGGGGGCGACGACCGCGTCGCCGGCGGCTATGGCGCGGATGCCGGAGAGGAGTTCTTCCGGTTGGGCGTCCTTCACGAGGAAGCCGCTCGCGCCGGCGCGGAGGCCGTCGTACGCGTACTCGTCGAGGTCGAAGGTCGTGACGATGAGGATGCGGGTGCGGGAGCCCGTGGTGATGATGCGGCGGGTGGCCTCGATGCCGTCGAGGCCGGGCATGCGGATGTCCATGAGGACGACGTCGGGGTGGTGGCGGTCGACCAGGCGGATCGCCTCGGTGCCGTTCGAGGCCTCGCCGACGACCGTCATGTCGTCCTGGCTCTCCAGCAACATGCGGAAGCCGAAGCGCTGCATCGGCTGGTCGTCCGCGATGAGAACGGTCGTCACGAGGGGGAGTCCTCCAGGGGGAGTCGGAGTCGTACGCGCCAGCCGTCGCCGGTCGGCAGTGGGCCGCTTTCGAGTGTGCCGTCGTAGCGGGCCGTGCGCTCGCGCATTCCGGTGATGCCCTGGCCCTGGCCCTGGGAGGGGGTGGGTGAGGGTGTTCCGGTGTCGGTGACCAGGAGTTCCAGGGTGTCGGAGGTGCAGGAGAGGCGGACGGTTGCCGTCGCGTCCGGGCCCGCGTGTTTCAGGGTGTTCGTCAGGGCTTCCTGGAGGACCCGGTAGACCGTCAGTTGGGCGCCTGCCGAGAGGGTGGGGGCGGGGGCGGTCGAGGGCAGGGTGGCTTCGACCGGCAGGCCTGCTTTCCGTACGCCTTCGATGAGGGGGGCCAGGTCGGTCAGGGTCGGTTGGGGGGCGCGGGTCGCGGTCTCGGCGTCCTCGTGCAGGACGCCCAGGAGGCGGCGGAGTTCGGCGAGGGCCTGGCGGCTCGTCGTGCCGATGGCGTCGAGGGCCTGGGCGGCGCGCTCGGGGTTCTTGGCGGCCGCGTAACGGCCGCCGTCGGCGAGGCCGGTGATGACGGAGAGGTTGTGGCCGATGATGTCGTGCATCTCCCGGGCGATCCGGGCGCGTTCGGCGGTGGCGGCGAGGCGGACCTCGTGGGCGCGTTCGTCCCGGCGGGAGCGGACCGTGATGCCGAGGAGGGCGACGAGTGCGTACGCCCACAGGGCGGGGACGAGGCGTTGCTCCCAGGACTCCTGGGGGAAGCGGAGGGCGCCTGCGACCAGCGGCGGGGCGAGCAGGGCCAGGGAGCAGAGGAGTGCGCGGGGCGGGCGGTTGAGGGCGATGTGGAAGAGCGGGAGCGCCTGGAGGTAGCCGGACTGGAGGAAGGCGCCCGAGGCGTCGCCGGCCATCGCTCCGCAGGCCATCACCGCCAGGGCGGTCATCGGGTGGCGGCGGCGCCAGTAGAGGGGGACGGAGAGCGTCAGGGTCGCGGTGACCACGAGCCAGACGGGGACGGACTGGTCCTGGGCGGTGGTCCGCCAGCCGCCGGCGGCGTCCACGAGGGCCGCCGTCGTCCAGGAGGCGGTGACCGCCGTGTCCCACACCCAGGGGTGTCGGGCGTCGAAGGCCCGGATCCGGGTCATGAGCTGTCGGGCGTACCGGCTCGGGGCTGTCGTCGTCTCCGTGGTCACGCCGTCATCATCCTCATACGTCGCGGTGTTCGAGCAGCAGTGCGGGGACCGCGAGTGCCGCGGTCGCCCAGAGGGGCAGGGCGAGGAGGGCCGCGCCGGGCGAGGCGGCGCCCTGGAGCGGGGTCGCGGAGCCGAGGGCGGCGGCCGCCTGGGTGGGGAAGTACTTCACGACCGTGTCCATCGCCTCGTACGGGAGCATCCCGAGGATCTGCGGGACGATCAGGACTCCGCCGACGAAGGCGCCGATCGCGCCGGGCACCGAGCGGAGGGCGGCGCCGAGGCCGAGGGCGATCAGGCCGAGGAGGGTGACGCCGGCGGCGTTGCCCGCGACGGCGGTGAGGACGCCGTCGTCGGTGAGGGAGGCGGCCTGGTCGGTGTCGGAGAGGAAGATCTGGGCGGTGAGGAAGGTCAGGAGGGCCGTGAGGAGGGAGATCGTGAAGACCGTGGCCGTGTAGACCGTGGCCTTCGCCCAGAGGACGGGGAGGCGGCGGGGGACCGCTGTCAGGGTGGCGCGGATCATGCCCGTCGCGTACTCGCCGGCGGTGACGAGGATGCCGAGGACGGCGAGGGCGATGACGCCGAGCTGGGAGCCGTACAGGGTGAGGACGACGGTGTCGACGTCGGAGTCGCCGCCGTCGGAGGTGTAGGTGGCGCCCATGAGGATGCCGACGCCGAGGAGGAGTGCGGCGGAGGCGAGGAGGGTGATCCAGGTGGAGCGGACCGTGCGGAGTTTGTGCCATTCCGAGCGGAGGACGCGGGCCGGGGTGATCGTGATCGCGGTCGTGGGCGCGGTGGTGGTCATGCGGGGGCTCCCTGGTATTCGACGGAGTCGCGGGTGAGGTCCATGAAGGCCTGCTCCAGGGAGGGGGCCTGGGGGGTGAGTTCGTGGAGGGGGACGGCGTGGGCGGCGGCCGTGCGGCCGATCTCCGCGGCTTCCAGGCCGGTGACGAGGAGGGTGTCGGGGGTCTCCGTGGTGATCCGGGCGCCGGGGAGGGCGGGGAGGAGCGTGCGGAGGCGGTCCGCGTCCGGGGTGACGACCCTGACGCTCGCGCCGCCGGAGGCCCGTACGAGCTCGTCGACGGTGGTGTCGGCGAGGAGCCGGCCCTTGCCGATGACGATCAGGTGGTCGGCGGTGAGGGCCATCTCGCTCATGAGGTGGGAGGAGACGAGGACGGTACGGCCCTCGGCCGCCAGGTTCTTGAGGAGCGTACGGATCCAGAGGACGCCCTCCGGGTCGAGGCCGTTGACCGGTTCGTCGAGGACGACGGTGGCGGGGTCGCCGAGGAGCGCGGCGGCGATGCCGAGGCGCTGGCCCATGCCGAGGGAGAAGCCCTTGACGCGTCTGCGGGCGACGTGGGTGAGGCCGGTGAGGGCGAGGACGCGTTCCACGCGCGCGCGGGGGATGCCGTGGGTGTGGGCGAGGGCCATGAGGTGGTGGTGGGCGGAGCGGCCGGGGTGCACCGAGCGGGCTTCGAGGAGTGCGCCGACGCGGGTGAGCGGGGCCGGGTGGGCGGCGTAGGGGCGGCCGTCGACGGTGGCGTGGCCGCGGGTGGGGGCGTCGAGGCCGAGGATCATGCGGAGGGTGGTGGACTTTCCGGCGCCGTTGGGGCCGAGGAAGCCGGTGACGGAGCCGGGGTGGACGGTGAAGCTGAGGTCCTCGACGACGGTGGTGTCGCCGTATTTCTTGGTGAGGTTCTCTGCTCGGATCATGTCTTCGACGGTAGGGAGCGGGCGGGGGCCGGGCGTCGGACCGCGGGTGGGTGCGCGGGGTGGGCCGTAGTACCCGGGTACGACGGAAAGGGCTTGTCAGCGGGGTGTGGGGCTCGCCAGGATCGGCGGCATGGACTATTCGATACGCACCATCCGCGCCGACGAGTGGGAGAAGACCCGCGAGATCCGGCTGGCCGCCCTCCAGGACCCGATCGCGCACCTGGCGTTCCTCGACACGTACGAGGCGGCCGTCGAGCGGCCCGACGCCTTCTGGAAGGACCGGGCGGAGGGGTCGTCCGAGAGCGGCGACGGGAGCGTGCTGCAGTTCGTGGCCGAGGCCCCGGACGGGAGTTGGGCGGGCACGATCACGCTGCTCGTGGAGCGGCCGTCGGACGAGGCGCGGTTCGGTGAGGCGGCGAAGGTCGACCAGACGCACATCGTGGGTGTGTACGTGCGTCCCGAGGCGCGGGGGACGGGGGTGATCGACGCGTTGTTCCGGGCGGGGGTGAAGTGGTCCTGGACGGTGCCGGAGCCGGCGGTGGAGCGGGTGCGGCTGTACGTGCACGAGGAGAACGCGCGGGCCGCGGCGTTTTATCGGCGGTTCGGGTTCGTCGCTACCGGGGATGCGGTGGCGGTGCCGGGGGACGATACGGCGCGGGAGCTGGAGTACGAGTTGGTGCGGCCTTCGTAGGGCGCGGGTTCAGGCGCGGGAGCCTGGGCGCGGCTAACGGCGCCGTTCCGTTGTGCCCACCCGTTCCGACCCAGCGGAACGATTGCCCACGACGGCCTCCGGCCAGCGGGACCTCGCCTGTTCCTCGGAGCGCATCAGGGCGAAGGTCGGGAGGCCCTGGGGGTGGCCTGTGGCCAGGAGGTCCGGGAGTTGGGGGAGGGGGGCCACTGCGGCTACGTCGTCGAGGACGAGGGTCAGTGGTGGGTCGAGCCGACCGTCGGATGACCGTGCGGCCATGCGGCGGCCGTGCTCGACCACGCTTGCGGCGAGGGCCGTGAGGAGCGGCATCGCGCCGGGGTGGGTGCGGGGATCCTCGATCGCCTCGCCCACCACGTAGAGGGTGCCCCCTTCGGCGATGAAAGATGCGAGCGCCAGCGAGTCAGTTCGATTTGGCGCGTATGCCTCCCTGATGTGGATCGAGGAGAGGGAGGCGAGCGCACGGGCCGTCAGTTCCTGGGCCAGGCGGCGGCTTTCCGGGTGTGCGGTGAGCGCGGACTCCAGGAGGCCCGCCAGGCCCGAGGCGGCCTTCGGGTGGCTGCGGAGGATGCGTACGGGCTCGTGGGCGCCCGCGCCCTGTGCCCAGCGGTGGACCTGTCGGAAGGGGCGGCCGTCGATGGCGGCGGCGTGCAGCCAGCAGCGCAGGAGCGTCTCCGCGGTGTCGGCGGTGGCCGCGTCCAGGCGGGAGTGCGGGCGTACGGGGGAGAGCAGGGCGGCCGCGCGTTCCTGCGCCACCGCCGGGTCCTCGCAGTGCTCGGACGGTGACCAGTGGAGCCGGGCGGGGGTGTCGCAGAGGTGGCCGGGGTCGTGGACGAGGACGGGGCCGAGTTTGCCGCGCGCGTCCTTCGTCGAGGACCAGACGGCGGGGTCGGAGGTGACGACCAGGGCCGGGCCCTCCGCGTCCAGGATCGCCTGTACGGCGGCGGGGCGGCGGGTGTCCGGGGGGCCGTAGAGGGTGCGGGGGGTGGCTATGGGGGTCGGTGGCGGGGTCGGTGTCTCTGTTGCCGGGGGTGGGGTCTGGGGCTGTTGCTCCGTGGGGCGGCGGGGGGCCGGGGGCGTGGCGGGTTCCTCCCGTGCCTCCGTGTGGTTCCGTACGCCCGTGTCCTTGCGTACCGGGGCCGTCTCGTACGCGCCCGCCTTCCGGTTCGCGCGGACCGCGCGCCAGCGGGTGAGGGTGCCGAGGGCGAAGACCGCGAGGACCATCAGGATCATGGCCTCGCCGATGAGCAGGCCCCAGAAGAGGCCGTAGCCGGAGAGGGTGCCCGGTGGGGTGGCCGGCCAGGCGGCAGGGAGGTCGGTCGGGGCCGTCGTGAGGGAGCGCAGGGCGAGCGGGGTGCGGGTGAAGGTGACGCCGGTCGGCCAGGAGCCGTGGGCGAGGAGTCCGGCCAGGCCGGTCGCGGTCCAGACGAGGACCGCGAGGCCGAGGACCAGGGCGAACAGTCCGACGACGAAGCCGTCGGAGACGCCGCCCTGCCTCTTCTGCTCGGTCACGTCACGCCACCGTCGACTGTGAAGTGCCGTTCACCTGCTGCTCGATGAGGATCGCGCGCTGTTCGGTCTCCCACTCGAGTTCCGGGTCCGCGACGGAGGACTCCGTCATGGCGCGGTCGGTGTAGACGAGGGGGCGTTCCTTCTCGGTGATGAGGTGTTTGACCACCTGGACGTTGCCGTTGACGTCCCAGACGGCGATGCCGGGGGTGAGGGTGGGGATGATCTCGACGGCCCAGCGGGGCAGGCCGAGGACCCGGCCGGTGTTGCGTGCCTCGTCGGCCTTCTGGGCGTAGATGGTGCGGGTGGAGGCCATCTTGAGGATGGCCGCCGCTTCTTTTGCCGCTGCTCCGTCGACGACGTCGGAGAGGTGGTGGACGACGGCCACGAAGCTCAGGCCGAGGCGGCGGCCGAACTTCAGGAGGCGCTGGAACAGCTGGGCCACGAAGGGGCTGTTGATGATGTGCCAGGCCTCCTCGACGAGGAAGATGCGCTTCTTCCGGTCGGGGCGGATCCAGGTGTGTTCCAGCCAGACGCCGACGATCGCCATGAGGATGGGCATGGCGATGGAGTTGCGGTCGATGTGGGACAGGTCGAAGACGATGAGGGGGGCGTCGAGGTCGATGCCGACCGTGGTCGGGCCGTCGAACATGCCGCGGAGGTCGCCGTCGACGAGGCGGTCGAGGACGAGGGCGACGTCCAGGCCCCAGGCCCGTACGTCGTCTATGTCGACGTTCATCGCCTCGGCCGATTCGGCCTCGGGGTGGCGGAGGCGTTCGACGATGTCGGTGAGGATCGGCTGCCGGTCGGTGGTGTGTTCGGTGACGTAGGCGTGGGCGACCTTGAGGGCGAAGCCGGAGCGCTCGTCGAGGCCGTGGCCCATGGCCACTTCGATGATGGTGCGGAGCAGGGCGAGCTGGCCCGTGGTGGTGATCGAGGGGTCGAGGGGGTTGAGGCGGATCCCGGAGTCGTTGGCGACCATCGGGTCCAGGCGGATGGGGGTTATCCCCAGCTCCTGGGCGATGAGGTTCCATTCGCCGACGCCGTCCTCGCCCTGGGCGTCGAGGACGACGACCTGCCGGTCGCGGAAGCGGAGCTGGCGGAGGACGTAGGTCTTCTCCAGGGCCGACTTGCCGTTGCCGGATTCGCCGAGGACCAGCCAGTGGGGGGCGGGGAGCTGCTGCCCGTACAGCTGGAAGGGGTCGTAGATGTAGCCCTTGCCGCTGTAGACCTCGCGGCCGATGATGACGCCGGAGTCGCCGAGGCCGGGCGCGGCGGTCGGCAGGTAGACGGCCTGGGCCTGCCCGGTGGAGGTGCGGACGGGCAGGCGGGTCGTCTCCACCTTCCCGAAGAGGAAGGAGGTGAAGGCGTCGGTGAGGACGGACAGCGGATCTCGCATGGGTCTGTGCCCCTTCGGCCCTAGCGGCGGATGCCGGTCGCGAACGGCAGGGTGTTCACAAAGGCCCGGTGGTGCTCGCGGTCGCACCACTCCAGCTTCAGATACGACTTGCCGGCGGAGGCCCTGATCGTGCGCTTGTCCCGGGCGAGGGCCTCGGGCGAACGCGACGACACCGTGATGTACCCGACGAGGTTGACTCCTGCCGCGCCGCTGGCGAGATCTTCACCCCGCTGGTCGAGCCGGCCGTGGGCGGCGATGTCGCGGGGGTCGACGGTGCGGTTCATCTTGGCGGCGCGGCTGGCGTCGGCCTCGTCGTTGGTCTTCTCGGTGAGCATCCGCTCGATGGCGACCTCGGTGGGCTCCAGGTCCATCGTGACGGCGACCGTGCGGATGACGTCGGGGGTGTGGACGAGGAGCGGGGCGAGGAAGTTGACGCCGACGGGGGTCATCGGCCACTCCTTGATCCAGGCGGTGGCGTGGCACCAGGGGGCGCGGGTGGAGGACTCGCGGGTCTTGGCCTGGAGGTAGGTCGGTTCCATCGCGTCGAGTTCGGCGGGCCAAGCGTTTCGTTTCGTCATGGCCTGGATGTGGTCGATGGGGTGGTCCGGGTCGTACATGGAGTGCACGAGGGAGGACAGCCGGGACTGGCCGAGGGGCTGGCGGACGCGGATGTCGGCCTCGGCGAGGCGGGCGCAGATGTCGGTGAGCTCGCGGGCCATGACGACGGCGATGCCGGCGTCGCGGTCGAGCTTGCGGGCGCCGGAGGCGTGGCGGGCGGCGCGGGCCATGGCGTTGGCCTCGGCGGCGAGCTCGCGGGTGTAGTGCATGCAGGCGACGAGGTAGGCGCGGTGCTGCTCGCTGGAGGTGGAGACCATGGACTGGAGCTGGTCGTAGGACTCCTGGAGCCAGGCGGGGGCCTGGGTGTCTCCGCGCTGGGCGACGTCCTTGGCGTGGGCGTCGGGGTCGGCGGGGAGGGTGCGGGCGAGCATCTGGAGGCGGGTGACGAAGCCGTCTCCGTTGGCGACGTGCTTGAGGAGGGTGCCGAAGCGGTCGACGAGGGCTTCCTGGTCCTCGCTGTCGCGGAGGCCGACGCCGGGGCCCTCGATCTCGATGGCGGCGGTGACGGTGCGGCGGTCGGCGTGCAGGAGGACGGCGATCTCGTCGGGGCCGAAGGGGGCGGAGAGCCAGCCGACGTGGCCGATGCCGGGGGGCGGGCCGACCTCGACCTCGCGGCCGTCGAGGCGGGTGCCGGCCTCGGAGGCGATGGAGCGGTAGGCCGTGCCGCGCTTGAGCATCCGCTTGTAGCTGCGGTTGATCTCGAACCACTTGTAGAAGGTGCGGTGCTTGTACGGGAGGTAGACGGCGGCGATCGCGAGCATGGGGAGGCCCGCGAGGAGCGCGATCCGCAGGGGGAGGGCGGGGACGAGGAGTCCGCTCATCATGCCGAGGAAGGCGCCGACGATGATCAGGGCGATCTCGCCGGTCTCGCGGTTCTTGCCGACGATCGCGTTGGGCCGGGCGCGGCCGACGAGATACGTGCGGCGGGGCGCGACCGGCTGGGACTGGGTCGTCAACGCCCTGCACCTCCAGAGTTCTTGCGGTTGCTGTGCGGGGTACCCGCGGTGGGACTGCTGCTGCGGGGCGGGGGTGTGGAGCTGCCGCCGCCGGTGCCGCCGCCTGCGCCGCGGCTGCTGTGGGCGGCCATGCCGCCGGAGACGGGGTTGGCGGGGCGGGGGGCGGAGGACTGGGTGCCGCCGCCGCCGCTGTCGCGGGTGCTGTGGGTCTTGATGCCCTGGGAGACGAGGGAGGCGGGGGAGGAGATGACGGCGGCGGCCGCGTTCTCGCCGGCGCGGTGGAGGCGGTTGTTGCGGGAGGCGGCGATCTCGTCGCCGAAGCCGGGGACGAAGCGGTAGATCATCGCGGAGGCGAAGATGGCGAGCAGGATGATCGAGAGGCCGGAGACGACGGCGGAGACGGAGTCGGGGCCGGTGCCGGAGGAGAGGGCGCCGGCGAGGCCGAGGACGATCACGATGACCGGTTTGACCAGGATGATCGCGATCATGATGCCGGCCCAGCGGCGGACGTGGCCCCACATGTTCTTGTCGACGAGGCCGGAGTAGACGACGACGCCGAGGAGGGCGCCGACGTACAGC
The DNA here is from genome assembly GCF_044333355.1 of Streptomyces sp. NPDC021012. Classification (NCBI taxonomy): domain Bacteria; kingdom Bacillati; phylum Actinomycetota; class Actinomycetes; order Kitasatosporales; family Streptomycetaceae; genus Streptomyces; species Streptomyces sp. NPDC021012. Next base: position 134,604 of record NZ_JBIRQU010000017.1, on the reverse strand, counting down.
AGGACGGCGCGGAGGAACAGTTCCAGGTAGAGGACGCCGGCGGCGAGGACGGTCACCAGGGAGACGATGATCAGCATGATGGGGCCGCCACCGATGCTGTCGCCCTTCTGGAGGGCCTGTTTGAAGCTGCCGAAGAAGATGTCGGTCTGCTGGCCGGTGCCGGAGGCGATGACCTCGGTGATGGCGTCGGTGGCGTTGACGACGGTGTAGAGGATCAGGGGGGTGAAGGCGGAGGCGAGGACCGTCAGCCAGAGGAAGCCGATGGCTTCGGAGAGGGCCGTGGTGAGGGGGACGCCGCGGACGGCCCGCTTGGCGACGGCGAGGAGCCAGAGGAGGAGGGTGAGGAAGGTGGCGGCGGCGAAGACGATGGCGTAGCGGCCGAGGAACTGCATGTTGGTGAAGTCGACGTCGGCGGTTTCCTTGACTGCCTTGGAGAGGACGTCGACGACTTTGATGGCGGCGTCGGCGAAGCCGCGGGCGAGGGAGGAGAGGGGGTCCAGGGCGGAGGTGGGGTCGGTGACGGAGGAGCCGCCGGTGCCGCCCGTCTGGCCCTTCTCGCACAGCTCGCGGGCCTGGCCGAAGATCAGCCCGCACTCGTTGGAGGTGGGGCTCGGAGTCGGCGTCGGTGTCGGGGCCGGCGGGGTGGGCGTGGGGGCCGCGTGGGCGGCCGGGGCCAGGAGCAGGGGTACGGAGAGGAACGCGGCCGTCAGCGTGGTGGCGAGCGCGGTGGCGCGTGCGGCCGGCGAGCGGCCCGCGGGGCCTCGGCTAGCGGGCATAGGTGAAGCCTCCGTATCCGTCCACGGCCTTGGCGATGTCGTCCGCGAGGGAGGCGCGGTTGTCCCCGCTGACGGGGGTCGGTCCCTCGCTCTGCCCGGACGAGGAGATCCGCCAGTCGTTTCCGGTCCAGGTGAGTTTCTGCGTGAGCGTGAACCAGGAGGAGGTGACGGGCTTGGTGGAGCCTTCGCCGGCGAGGCCGACCAGGCCCGTGCACCAGACCTCGACCGTCGCCGAACCGTCCGTGTAGTCGGTGACCTTGGTGCCGACCGGGATGGTGCGGGACACGAAGCTGAAGCCGCTGGGCACGTTGCCGTTCGCGTCGAGGCCGACGCTGTTCATGAGTCCGGCCGAGTAGGAGGCGTCGAGCTGCTTCAGGAGGCCGTCGACGACCGCGGGCGCGTAGATGGTGCGGACGATGTTCTCGCGGGAGCCGTCCTGGAACATCTCCGCCGAACCCAGTGCCACCGCGTAGTTGGCGGCCGCGCTCTGTGCCCCCTGGTCGTCGTGGCTGTAGCCCGTGGGGATGGTGCCGGTTTTGGTGGTGACGGGGCGGGTGCCGGTGGGGGTGGTGGGGGAGGTGCGGCCGGGGGTGGTGGAGCGGGGGTTGGAGGCGTCGGCAGGGGGGGTGTCGCCGCGGTTGGCGAAGGCGATGGCGGCGACGAGGAGGACCACCACGCCGACGACCGTGAGGAGGGATCGGGAGCTGCGGACGGGGCGGCGGGCGCCGCCGTAGACGTCGCCGCTGTTGCCCTCGGGCAGGCGGGTCCGGGTCTGGCCCGAGCCGCCCACGCCGCCGAAGCTGTCGTGCTCGTCGCCGGGACTCATGCCGGGTACGCCCCCTCACTCGTTCGCGGGTACGGCCGTGCTGCAACATGACTGGGCATCAGGGAACGCATTCTCGGGAGGGTCGGGTCCGATGGGAGATCAGACGGCCATCCCGTACACGATGGTGAAGAGCGTCCCCAGCGATCCGATGATGAAGACGCCGGTCAGGCCGGCGACGATCAGGCCCTTGCCCTGTTCCGCGCTGAACGTGTCCCGGAGGGCGGTCGCGCCGATGCGCTGCTTGGCCGCTCCCCAGATGGCGATGCCGAGGCAGAGCAGGATGGCCACGGCCATCACGACCTCGATCATCACCTTGGCCTCGTTGCCCAGGCTTCCGAAGGGACCCCAGTTGGGGGCGATTCCACCGATGATGGTGGTGATGTCGCCTTTGTCGGCCGCCAGGTACATATAACTCACCGCCCCTGTTGGGTACTTGGTCGCCCCTGCCGGACGGCATGGGTCATCGCCCTATCTTCGCTGATGAAACCGCTCACGTGTGACGGCTTGGCGGCTCTCTTTACCCGATCCCCGCACACTTGACCGATCTGACCGTCTTGACCTGCGGTGGCGTGGCCGGTTTCCATGCGAAGAAGCGTATGGTCACTCTGTGTATCACGGAGAGTGACTCCGGGCAATGATTGTCGTTGTTGCACTCTTGGGGCCGCGTCGGGCGCGACCTAGACTGGCGGCCCTGGCGTACTGCCATGAACCGAGGGGTGGTTGACGGTGCGTAGGGCGGGCAAGGCGTGGCTGGTGGCCGGTGGGGCCCTGGGGGTCTGTCTCGGGTTCGTCGCCATGCTCGTCATCGGTACGTACTCCGCGGCGGCCGGGATCGCGGGCGGCACGGCCGGCAAGAACGGTTCGGTGGGCCTCGCGAAGGGGGCCGTCCCCGCCCTGTACCAGGGGCTCGTGCAGCAGTGGGGGAACCTGTGCCCCGCCATCAACCCGGCCCTGCTCGCCGCCCAGCTGTACCAGGAGAGCGGCTGGAACCCGCAGGCCGTCTCCTCGGCCGACGCCCGCGGCATCGCCCAGTTCATCCCCGGCACCTGGGCCGGGCACGGCATCGACGGCGACGGGGACGGGGACCGGGACATCTGGGACCCGAAGGACGCCATCCCGTCCGCCGCCTCGTACGACTGCGAGCTCGCCGGTTACGTGAAGGACGTGCCCGGGGACCCGGCGGACAACATGCTGGCCGCGTACAACGCGGGCGCGTACCGGGTCATCAAGCACGGCGGGGTGCCGCCCATCAGCGAGACGCGGAACTACGTCCGCATCATCCGGTCCCTGGAGAAGAGCTTCGCCCGGCCGCTGGGCCGTGTCGCGCCCTCGCAGCAGGCCGCGGCCGCCATCACCTACGCGCAGGGGAAGCTCGGCACCCCGTACCTCTGGGGCGGTACGGGCACGGCCGCGGAGGGCGGGCGGTTCGACTGCTCCGGGCTCACCCAGGCCGCGTACGACAGCGTCGGGGTGACCCTGCCGCGCGTCGCCAACGACCAGTACAACGCCGGTCCGCACCCGAGCCGGAGCGAGCTGCTGCCGGGCGACCTCGTCTTCTTCTCGGACGACCTGACCAACTCCCGGGCCATCCGGCACGTCGGCATCTACGTCGGCGGCGGCTACATGATCGACGCCCCGCGCACCGGGGCGGTGATCCGTTTCGACCGGATCGACACCCCGGACTACTTCGGTGCCACCCGGGTCACCAAGGAGGGCGCGGCGGCGCTGCCCACCCATCTGCCGCAGGCCTGAGGGAAGCAGACGGGCCGTCGGCCGCCTTCCCGGCGTATCGGGCATGGCTGGAACTCTCCGTCATGCACAGGCCCTGAGCTGCGGTGAACCGTCACTCTTCGATAACGTCGTCATGATCCACCGGAGAGAGCGGAACGTACGCCTCAGGCGGTTCGTTCCCCGATCCGACCGCTCTGCCCACGGGGGTTGGAAACCAGACACGAGAGCAAGGGGCCCGCAGCAGATGGCTGGACTCGCATCGGACGCCGTGAACCCCGATGTCGGCCTGCTCTACGACATCAACGGCCTGGCCAAGGCCGCCCCGCCGTGGTTCGACCGCGTCATGGAGTTCGCCGGCGAGTACGGGATCGTGCTCGCGATGGTCCTCGTCGTGCTCTGGTGCTGGTGGAGCGTCCGCCGGCGCGGTGCTCCCGGTGACTCCGTCTCGGCCGTCGCCGGGCTCGTCTGGGCCCCGCTGGCCGCCGGCATCGCCCTTCTCGTCAACATTCCCATTCGCGGCTTCGTCGAGCGTCCCCGGCCCTTCAAGGACCACCAGGGCCTTGAGGTCCTCGTCGACGGGAAGACGGACTTCTCGTTCGTGAGCGACCACGCCACCCTCACGATGGCGCTCGGCGTCGGCCTCTTCGTCGCCAACCGGCGGTTCGGCCTCGCCGCCATCGGCCTCGCGCTCGTCGAGGGCTTCGCACGGGTCTACATGGGCGTCCACTACCCGACCGACGTGATCGGCGGCTTCGCCCTCGGCACGGCGGTGGCGCTGCTCCTCGCCCCGGTCGCGCTCGCCCTGCTCACGCCCGTCGTCTCCGCCGTCGCCCGCTCCGGACGCGGCGCCCGCCTCGTCCGCTCCCGCCGGGCCGACGCGGCGCCCCGCCCCGAGGCCGTCGGCATCCCCGAGCCCCGGCTCGGCGGCCCCGCCCGGGGCACCGGACGGAACGACCTCGCCGCCTAGCCGACCCGCCGCGCAGTCAGGAAGCGTTGGCCCGGAGGTGCTCCGCCGCGTCCGTACGGGCCTTGTCGCGGGATCTGCGGGCCGGTCCCGTCCAGCCGCAGCTGCAGCGGGCCAGCGCGAACGAGCCGCGTTCCGTGGTGGTCGTCGTGTGGGAGGAGGCCTGCGCATGCACCCCACCACCGTACTGCGCGTGACGGCACGCCCCGCCCGTCGTTAGGGGGATCGGGTGTCCCCGGGCCCGAGGGCCGGGGGAAGGGCGGGTCCCGGCAAACAGCGGTGAGGCGTTGGGGGTTGGCGGCGATGGTGGAGCAGCGGTACGGACGTCCGCACGGTCTCGGTCGCGGGGGGTTCGCCGTCACCGCCGTCCTGGTCGGCTCCCTCGTCGGGACCTTGGCGGTCACGGGCTGCGCCGCCCCCGAGGACCCGAAGCCGGCGGCCGACCCCGCCCTCGCCGTACGGAGCGCCGCCGACGCCCTCGTGCGGGCCGGCACCTCCAAGGCGAGCACCTCCATGGAGATGGCCGCAGGCGGGACCCGGGTCACCATCCGGGGCGAGGGCGGCTACGACTTCCGGCGCCGCACCGGCCGCCTCCAGGTGATGCTGCCCAAGGACCCCGCCGGGGCGAGCGAGCACCGGCCGATCACCGAGCTCCTCACCCCCGGCGCCCTCTACATGAAGAACCGGGGCGCCGGAGTCCCCGCCGACAAGTGGGTGCGGGTGGACACCACGACCCTCGACGACGGCAACCTCGTCACCAACGGCGCCACCGACCCCGCCGCCGCGGCCGAGCTGCTGCGCGGCGCCCGTGAGGTCACCTACCTCGGCCAGGTCGACCTGGCAGGGGTGAAAGTCGGCCACTACCGGGGGGTCGTCGACCTCGCGCACGCCGCCCGGGCAGCCTCGCCGCAGCTGCGCGGGGCGCTCACCGCGGCGGCGAAAGGGTTCGCCAAGGACACGGTCCCCTTCGACGCGTACCTCGACGCGGAGGGACGGCTGCGGAAGGTGCGCCACCAGTTCGGCTTCCGCAACCAGGGCCGGACGGTCGCGGTCGCCTCGACGACCCTGCTGTACGGCTTCGGGGTCCCCGTCGAGGTGACGCTGCCGGACCGCCGCGACATCTACGCCGGGAGGATCGAGACCTGACCCGGCCCGGTGGCGGTACGGACCATCGGCAAATGGTCCGGACGTGTCATGCGCGGCTCGAGGCCCCGTCCCTACGCTGGGAGACCGCTGGGAGACCGACGCCGGCAGGAAGAGGTGGATGCGCGTGGCCCCGCCCGGTACAGCAACCGTGCCCGCAGACCCGGACCGCGTCGCCCTCGCCGAGATCGAGCTCTGCGGCGAGCTGATCATCGCGGCGTCGGCCGCGGACGGGGAGCGGCTCAGCGCCGACCGGATCGACGAGGTCCTGCGGGCCGTGGCCGGGCCGGACCTCTGACGGCCGGGCCGCGCCCCGGTACGGCCCCGTCCGCCGCGCCTCAGGTGCGCAGCATGCGGGCGATGGCCTTCGTGGCCTCCTCGACCTTCTCGTCGATGCCCGAGCCGGTGGCCGCCGCGTCCGCGACGCAGTGCCGCAGGTGCTCCTCCAGGAGCTGGAGGGCGAAGGACTGGAGCGCCTTCGTCGAGGCGGAGACCTGCGTGAGTATGTCGATGCAGTAGACGTCCTCGTCGACCATCCGCTGGAGGCCGCGGATCTGGCCCTCGATGCGGCGGAGCCGCTTGAGGTGCTCGTCCTTCTGCTTGTGGTAGCCGTGCACGCCGTGTGCGTGGTCGGCAGGCTCGACGGCCGCCCCGACGGTCTCGGGGGTGACCTGGTCCGTCTCGGTGGTCGTCATCGCGTCCTCCGTTGTCCAGAAAAGGGGGTGTATACCCCTCGTGGGTATATGGTACCGATCCCCGCCGATCCGGGCGGGGGCCCGCTGCAGTTCACTGTGCCTGATGGGCGACACTGAGAGACGCCGGTTAGCCGTGGCCGGATGATGCGCCTAGCATCAGCCTGACCGAAACCCAGCACCCCGAGGACCTCACGTGCGATTTCGTCTGACCCCCAGGGAGACGAGCTTCTACGACATGTTCGCCGCGTCCGCGGACAACATCGTCACGGGCTCGAAGCTCCTGATGGAACTGCTCGGAGCGGAGCCTTCCGCCCGGGCCGAGATCGCGGAGCGGATGCGGGCAGCGGAGCACGCCGGTGACGACGCCACCCACGCGATCTTCCACCAGCTGAACTCCTCCTTCATCACGCCGTTCGACCGCGAGGACATCTACTCCCTCGCGTCGTCCCTCGACGACATCATGGACTTCATGGAAGAGGCCGTCGACCTGGTCGTCCTCTACAACATCGAAGAGCTCCCCAAGGGTGTCGAGCAGCAGATCGAGGTCCTGGCCCGGGCGGCGGAGCTGACCGCCGAGGCCATGCCGAACCTGCGGACGATGTCGAACCTCACCGAGTACTGGATCGAGGTCAACCGCCTTGAGAACCAGGCCGACCAGATCCACCGCAAGCTGCTCGCCCACCTCTTCAACGGCAAGTACGACGCCATCGAGGTGCTGAAGCTCAAGCAGGTCGTGGACGTCCTTGAGGAGGCGGCCGACGCCTTCGAGCACGTGGCCAACACGGTGGAGACCATCGCGGTCAAGGAGTCCTGAGCTTCGTGGACACCTTCGCTCTGATCGTGACCATCGGTGTCGCGCTCGGCTTCACGTATACGAACGGCTTCCACGATTCCGCCAACGCCATCGCCACCTCGGTGTCGACCCGGGCGCTGACCCCCCGGGCCGCGCTCGCGATGGCGGCGGTCATGAACCTGGCGGGTGCCTTCCTCGGCAGCGGCGTCGCGCACACCGTCAGCAAGGGCCTGATCGAGACGCCGACCGGCAACTCGGGGATGGGCATCCTCTTCGCCGCGCTGCTCGGCGCGATCGTCTGGAACCTCGTCACCTGGTACTTCGGGCTCCCCTCGTCCTCCTCGCACGCCCTGTTCGGCGGCATGGTGGGCGCGGCGCTCGCGGGTGGCACGCAGGTCATCTGGTCGGGCGTCCTCGAGAAGATCGTCATCCCGATGTTCCTCTCGCCGATCGTCGGCCTCATCGCCGGTTACCTGGTGATGACCGCGATCCTGTGGATGTTCCGCAAGGCCAACCCGCACAAGGCCAAGCGCGGCTTCCGCATCGCGCAGACCGTCTCGGCGGCCGGCATGGCGCTCGGCCACGGCCTCCAGGACGCCCAGAAGACCATGGGCATCGTGGTGATGGCCCTGGTCATCGGCGACGTGCAGAGCGCCGACGCGCCGATCCCGGTGTGGGTGAAGCTCGCCTGCGCCATCATGCTCTCGCTCGGTACGTACGCGGGCGGCTGGCGCATCATGCGGACCCTCGGCCGCAAGATCATCGAGCTGGACCCGCCGCAGGGCTTCGCGGCGGAGACGACCGGCGCGTCGATCATGTTCCTGACCGCCTTCGTCTTCAAGGCGCCGATCTCGACCACGCACGTCATCACCTCCGCCATCATGGGCGTCGGCGCGACGAAGCGCGTCAACGCGGTCCGGTGGGGCGTCGCCAAGAACATCGTCCTGGGCTGGTTCATCACCATGCCGGCGGCGGGCATCGTCGCCGCGGTGAGCTACTACGTGATCAAGCTGCTCTTCGGCTGACGGACGGCGGCGGCCGGTGCTGCTGGGGGTCCGGGGGTCGTCCCCCGGGGGATGCGGTATCACCGTGCCGGCGGCGGGCATCGTCGCCGCGGTGAGCTACTACGTGATCAAGCTGCTCTTCGGCTGACGGACGGCGGCGACCGGTGCTGCTGGGGGTCCGGGGGTCGTCCCCCGGGGGATGCGGTATCACCGTGCCGGCGGCGGGCATCGTCGCCGCGGTGAGCTACTACGTGATCAAGCTGTTCTTCGGGTAGGACCCGCTGGAAATGATCGGGCCCGGCTCCCCTGTGGGGGAGCCGGGCCCTCGTCGTTACGGTGGCACCGCCATGCAGCACCGTAAGACGGCCACGCGGCGGAGCCGCATGGGGTCTGGGTTATCCGAAGCGGCCGGAGATGTAGTCCTCGGTCGCCTGGACGCTCGGGTTGGAGAAGATGCGCTCGGTGTCGTCCAGCTCGATCAGCCGGCCGGGCTGGCCGACGCCCGCCAGGTTGAAGAAGGCGGTGCGGTCCGAGACGCGGGCGGCCTGCTGCATGTTGTGCGTCACGATGACGATCGTGAAGCGCTCCTTCAGCTCGCCGATGAGGTCCTCGATGGCGAGGGTGGAGATCGGGTCGAGGGCCGAGCAGGGCTCGTCCATGAGCAGGACGTCCGGCTCGACGGCGATGGCGCGGGCGATGCACAGACGCTGCTGCTGGCCGCCGGAGAGGCCGGAGCCCGGCTTGTTGAGGCGGTCCTTGACCTCGTTCCAGAGGTTGGCGCCCTTGAGGGACCGCTCGACGATCTCGTTCAGCTGGGACTTCTTGTACGAGCCGTTGAGGCGCAGGCCCGCCGCCACGTTGTCGAAGATCGACATGGTGGGGAAGGGGTTCGGGCGCTGGAAGACCATGCCGACCGTGCGGCGCACGGCGACGGGGTCGACACCGGCCCCGTACAGGTTCTCGTCGTCGAGCATCACCTTGCCCTCGACGCGGCCGCCGGGGGTGACCTCGTGCATCCGGTTCAGGGTGCGCAGGAAGGTGGACTTGCCGCAGCCGGAGGGGCCGATGAAGGCCGTCACGGAGCGGGGCTCGACGGTCATCGAGATGTCGTCGATCGCCTTGTGGGCGCCGTAGTAGGCGGAGAGGCCGCTGACGTCGATTCGCTTGGCCATGTGAATCACTTCCAATTTACCGCGGTCAGCGGCCGGTCTTCGGGGCCTTCCAGCGGGCGATGCCGCGGGCCACCAGGTTGAGGATCATGACGAAGGCGATCAGGACGAGCGCGGCGGCCCAGGCGCGGGCCACGGCGGCGTCGGTGCCGACCGCGTACTGCTCGTACACGTAGAGCGGCAGGGAGGACTGGGCGCCTTCGAAGGGGTTCGGGTTGATGAGCTTCGTACCGAACACGAGGAGGAGGACCGGGGCCGTCTCACCGGTGATGCGGGCGACCGCGAGCATGACGCCCGTGGTGATGCCGCCGATCGCGGTGGGCAGGACCACCTTCAGGATGGTGCGCCACTTGGGGATGCCGAGGGCGAGGGAGGCCTCGCGGAGCTCGTTCGGGACGAGCTTGAGCATCTCCTCGGTGGAGCGGACCACGACCGGCATCATCAGGATGGCGAGGGCCATCGCGCCGGCGAAACCGGAGGGGCCGAAGCCCAGGATCAGGTTCCAGGTGGCGAGGATGAAGAGGCCGGCGACGATCGACGGGATGCCCGTCATGACGTCGACGAAGAAGGTGACGGCCTTGGCGAGCTTGCCGCCGGTGGCGTACTCGACGAGGTAGACGGCGGTCAGCAGGCCGATCGGCGCGGCGATCAGGGTCGCGATGCCGACCTGCTCGATGGTGCCGAGCAGCGCGTGGTAGACGCCGCCGCCCTCCTCGGCGTCGAGGACGCCGTTCATCGAGTGGGTCAGGAAGTACGGGCTGAGGGCTTCGAGGCCCTTGCTGATCGTGACCCAGGCGAGGGAGAGCAGCGGGACGACGGCGAGGACGAAGCAGACCCAGACGAGGCTGGTGGCGACGCGGTCCTTGGCCTGGCGGCGGCCCTCGACCTTGGTGGTGAGGGTGTACGTGACCAGGACGAAGAGCAGCGCGGCGATCAGGCCCCACTGGACCTTGCTGTGCCAGCCGGCGGCGAGGCCGATGCCGACGCCCGCGGCGATGGAGCCGGCGGCGACGGCGGCCGGGGTCCAGCGGGGCAGCCGGGCGTGGGAGAGAGGCGCGCGGTGCGGGGCGGCCGCGACCGGACGTTCCTGTATGGCGTGGCTCATGCCGCTGCCCCCGAGTACTCCTTGCGGCGGCCGATGATCCAGCGTGCGGCGCCGTTGACCAGCAGGGTGATGACGAAGAGGACGAGACCGGAGGCGATCAGCGCGTCCCGGCCGAATCCGTCGGCCTCGTTGAACTTGGCGGCGATGTTCTGCGCGAAGGTGCCGCCGCCCGGGTCGAGCAGGTGGCCCGAGAGGACGAAGCTGGGGGAGAGGACCACGGCGACGGCCATGGTCTCGCCGAGTGCGCGGCCGAGGCCCAGCATGGAGGCGGAGATGATGCCGGAGCGGCCGAAGGGCAGCACCGACATGCGGATGACCTCCCAGCGCGTGGCGCCGAGGGCGAGGGCGGCTTCCTCGTGCATCTTCGGGACCTGGAGGAAGACCTCGCGGGTCACGTTGGTGATGATCGGAAGGATCATGATCGCCAGGAGGATGCCCACGGTGAAGAGGTTGCGGGCGACGCCGTCCTGGGACTTGTCGAAGATGTACGTCCAGCCGAAGTACTGGTCGAGCCACTTGTTGAGGCCGTCCAGGTACGGGACGAGGAAGATCGCGCCCCAGAGGCCGTAGATGATGCTGGGCACGGCGGCGAGCAGGTCGACGACGTACGCGAGCGGCTTGGCCAGCTTGCGCGGGGCGTAGTGCGAGATGAAGAGGGCGATCCCGATCGCGACGGGCACGGCGATGACCATCGCGATGACCGAGGAGACCAGGGTGCCGAAGGCGAGGACGGCGATGCCGAAGACCGGCGGGTTGTTCGCCGGGTTCCACTCGAAGGTGGTGAAGAAGTTCGTGCTGTCCTTCGAGATGGCGAGGGCGGCACGGTAGGTCAGGAAGACCGCGATCGCGGCCATGATCACGAGGAGGGTGATGCCGGAGCCCTTGGACAGGCCGCTGAAGACGCGGTCTCCGGGGCGGGTCGCGCTCTTGGCGCGCCGGCTCCTCTGTATGTCAGGTGTGGTGGTAGCCATCTGTTCTTCTCCGGTCTGCGGGTCCCGTACGTCCCTCGCGGGGTGACGGGGCCCTGGCGGCGGTGCACCGGATGCCGGGGCCGGCTCCTCCACGGGAGGTGAGGGGCCGGCCCCGGCCGGGGGTCAGGACAGGGTGGGGACGATCGCGCGGACCTTGGCCGCGATCTCGGCCGGGAGCGGGGCGTAGCCGGCGTCGGAGAGGACCTTCTGGCCCTCCTCGCTGGCGGTGTAGGTGAGGAACGCCTTCAGGGTCGGCAGGGTGTCCGCCTTGTTGCCCTTGTCGCAGGCGATCTCGTACGTGACCAGGGTGATCGGGTACGCGCCCTCGGCCTTGGTGGTGTAGTCGAGGGAGAGGGCCAGGTCGCTGCCGGTGCCCTTGACCTTGGCGGCGGCGATGGCCTTCGAGGCGTTCTCCGTGGTGGCGGCGACCGGGGCGGAGGCGCCGGTGTTGATGCTGACCGTGGAGATCTTGTTGGCCGTGGCGTAGGAGAGCTCGAAGTAGCCGATGGAGCCCTCGGCGTCCTTGACCGCGGTGGCGACACCGGAGGAGCCGTTGGCGGCCTGGCCGTTCGGGGCGGGCCACGACTTCGTCTTCGGGTCGTACTTCCAGTCGGCCGGGGCCGTGGCGGAGAGGTACTTGCCCAGGTTCTGGGTGGTGCCCGACTCGTCCGAGCGGTGGAAGGCCTGGATGGTGGTGTCGGGGAGCTTGGCGCCCGGGTTCAGCTTGGCGATCGCCGGGTCGTTCCACTTCGTGATCTTCGTGTCGAAGATCTTGGCCAGTGTGGGGGCGTCGAGGACCAGGTTGTCCACGCCGTCCAGCTTATAGCCGATGGCGATGGGGCCGCCCACCATGGGGAGGTTGATGCCCGTGCCGCCCTTGCAGATCTTCTGCGAGGCGGCGACCTCTTCGGGCTTCAGGGCGGAGTCGGAGCCGGCGAAGGTGACCTGGCCCTGGTTGAACTTGGTGATGCCGCCGCCGGAACCGATGGCCTGGTAGTTGACCTCGACGCCGGAGCACGCGGCCTGGAAGTTCTTGACCCACAGGTCCATGGCGTTCTTCTGCGCGCTGGAGCCCGCGGCGAGGATCTGGCCCTTGGCGCCGTCGCACGCGATGTTCGACGCGGCGGCGGAGGTCTTGGTGCCGCCGTCCTTCGTCGGGGTCTCCGTGTTGTTGTCCGAGCCACACGCCGAGAGGACGAGCGCACCGGAGACGACGAGGGCACCGATCGCGGAGGCGCGAAGCCCGTTCTTGCGCGAAAGCTTCACTTTCGGGTGTTCCTTCCAGAAGCCGCCTTGTCGCGGACCGTCATGTCCTGACCGTTCTACGGCGGCGTGTGTCGGTTGGTCGGTGCGTCTTTGTGCTCCGTGCACCGTGTAAGGCCGAAATTAGGCAGAACAGGTGAAGCGGTCGGCGGGGGAGGGTGAACGGGAAGTGAACCGTGCCGGAAGGGCGGGTGCGGGGTCCTTGGGCGGACGGCGGGCGGTTGTGGGCCGCGCCTGCCGGGGCGGTGCCCCCGCCGCCCCCCCGTTGTGGGCAATCGTTCCGCAGGGCGGAACGGGTGGGCACAACGGAACGGCGCCCTGCCGGCGCCAGAGGCTTCAGTGCCTGAACCCGCACCCGGTGCACGGCGCACAACGTGGTGCGGGTTCGGGCGCGGAACGCGGAGGCGCCGCTAGAGAGCGCCGTCCCGTGTGCCCACCCGTCCCGCCCCGGCGGGACGATTGCCCACACGGCAGCGGGGTGAAGCCCCAGGCAGGTGTGGGCCCCGTGTGGGGCCCGGGTGGTGGTCAGAGGTGGGGGGTGGTGAGGGCTGCGTCCAGGAGGTCGCGGTCGCGGGGTTGGGTGAGGCGGTGGCGGGCGGAGGGAGGGGGGAGCCAGACGAGGGCGTCGATCTCCTTGGTCGGGACGAAGCCGCCGTCGAGGGCGCGGGCCGACCAGTACTCGACCTGCTTGGGGCGGCCGTCCACCCAGTAGTGCGCCGTGGGCAGGCGGGGGCCGAGTTCGCAGCGGCGGCCCGTCTCCTCCAGGACCTCCCGCAGGGCGCAGGCCTCGGCGGTCTCGCCGCGTTTGCGCTTGCCCTTGGGGTGGGACCAGTCGTCCCACTTGGGCCGGTGGACGAGGGCGATCTCGATGCCGTGGCCGGAAATCGCCGGGCGCCACAGGACGCAGCCCGCCGCCAGGATCGGGGTCGGGGTGGTCATGGGACCGGGGCCGTCGTTCGCCGCCACGCGCGCTGGAAGGCGAAGCGGGCCGCCTCCACCTCGTGGCGCTGGTCCGCGTGGAGGACGCCCAGCGCGTACGCCGTCGCCGGGGCGATCCGCGGCGTGCGGGCCGCGGTGGCCGCCGCCGAGGCCGCCTCCGCCGCGTCGCGGTGCCGGTCGAGGGCGCGGGCCGCCTCGTACAGGACGGACTCGGGTTCGCCGCCGGTGTGCAGGGCCTCGTTGGCGTACCGGTGCAGGCGCAGCAGGGCCCGGGTGTGGTGCCAGGGCGCGTCCTGGGTTTCGCCGGCGGCGAGGGCGAGGGCGTCCGCGTTGTACGGGTGGGCCGCCCGGGTCAGGGGGAGGGCGGCGACCGCGTCCCGGAGGCGCCGCTCGGCGAGCTCGGCGGGGGCGTCGATGACCTCGACGGCCGGGGCCGCGCCCGCCGGGCCGAGCGGGACCTCGGAGGCGAGGAGGGCGACGGCGTCGGCGATCGCGTGGAAGCGGGCGGAGCCGAGCGCCTGGAGGGAGGCCGAGTGGGCGCGCGTACGGGCCAGGGTCAGTTGGCGTTCGAGGAGGGCGCCCGCCCGGGCGGCGCCCACGGTGAGGCCGGGGCCGCCCTCCGTGCCCCTGGCGGCCGGGACCGGTCCGGTGCCGTTCGATAGGCGGGACAGTGCGTCCACCAGGCGGACCAGGCGGGAGGTGCAGGCCTGCTCCAGGGCGAGCGTGCCCGAGAGCCAGGCGAGTTCCGTGCGCAGCTGGTCGGCCCAGGCCGGGTCGAGCAGCGGCCGGAAGGTGTGGAGGGTGCCGCCGATCCGGCGGGCCGCGCTCCGCAGCGTGCGGGCGGCCTCCTCCGCTCCGGCCGTGTCGGAGCCGCTCTCGCCGTGCAGGCGCAGGCCGCGGAGGAAGTCCGCGGCCCGCGCGTGCAGGTAGGGGGCCAGGACCTCGCCCGCCGTGACGTCCGAGTGGTCAGGGTTGTGCACGCCGGCGCCTCCGCGCGTCGATGAGCATCTCCTGGACGTGCCGCAGGGGCCGGCCCTCGGGGTCGGTCGCGTGCCGCGTCCAGTTCCCGTCGGGGCCGAGGTGCCAGGAGGAGGTGGTGTCGGACATTCCGGTCTCCAGGAGCCGGGTGAGCGCCGCCCGGTGGGCCGGGTCGGAGACCCGTACGAGGGCCTCGATCCGGCGGTCCAGGTTGCGGTGCATCATGTCGGCGCTGCCGAGCCAGACCTCGGGTTCGCCGCCGTTGCCGAAGGCGAAGACCCGGGAGTGCTCCAGGAAGCGGCCGAGGATCGAGCGGACCCGGATGTTCTCCGAGAGGCCGGTGACCCCGGGGCGTACGGCGCAGATGCCGCGGACCCAGATGTCGACGGGGACGCCGGCCCGGGAGGCCTGGTAGCAGGCGTCGATGACCGCTTCGTCGACCATCGAGTTGACCTTGATGCGGACGTACGCGGGCCGGCCGGCCTTGTGGTGGGCGATCTCCTTGGTGATCCGGGAGACCAGTCCGTCGCGCAGCGACTTCGGGGCGGTGAGCAGGCGCCGGTAGGTCTCGCGGCGGGAGTAGCCGGAGAGCCGGTTGAACAGGTCGGACAGGTCCGCGCCGACCTGCGGGTCGGCGGTGAGCAGGCCCAGGTCCTCGTAGAGCCGGGCCGTCTTCGGGTGGTAGTTGCCGGTGCCGACGTGCGAGTACCGGCGGAGGAGCTCGCCCTCCTGGCGTACCACCAGGGAGAGCTTGCAGTGGGTCTTGAGGCCGACGAGGCCGTACACGACGTGGCAGCCGGCCTCCTCCAGCTTCCGCGCCCACTTGATGTTGGCCTGCTCGTCGAAGCGGGCCTTGATCTCGACGAGGACGAGGACCTGCTTGCCGGACTCGGCCGCGTCTATGAGGGCGTCGACGATCGGGGAGTCGCCGGAGGTGCGGTACAGCGTCTGCTTGATCGCGAGGACGTCCGGGTCGGCCGCCGCCTGCTCCAGGAAGGCCTGGACGGAGGTGGAGAAGGAGTCGTACGGGTGGTGCAGGAGCACGTCCCGCTCGCGCAGCGCCGCGAAGATGTCGGGCGCGGACGCGGACTCGACCTCGGCGAGGTCCCGGTGGGTGCCGGCGACGAACTTCGGGTACTTCAGCTCGGGCCGGTCCTGTCCGGCGATCCCGAAGAGCCCGGTGAGGTCGAGCGGGCCGGGCAGCGGGTAGACCTCGGCGTCGGAGATCTTCAGCTCGCGGACCAGCAGGTCGAGGACGTACGGGTCGATGGACTCCTCGACCTCCAGGCGCACCGGCGGGCCGAAGCGGCGGCGCATGAGCTCCTTCTCCAGGGCCTGGAGCAGGTTCTCCGCGTCGTCCTCCTCGACCTCCAGGTCCTCGTTCCTGGTCACCCGGAACATGTGGTGCGCCAGCACCTCCATGCCGGGGAACAGCTCCTCCAGGTGCGCCGCGATCACGTCCTCCAGGGGCACGTACCGCTGCGGGGAGGCCTCCAGGAAGCGGGAGAGCAGCGGCGGCACCTTGACGCGCGCGAAGTGGCGGTGGCCGCTGACCGGGTTGCGCACGACCACGGCGAGGTTGAGGGAGAGTCCCGAGATGTACGGGAAGGGGTGCGCGGGGTCCACGGCCAGCGGGGTCAGGACGGGGAAGATCTGCTGCCGGAAGAGCGTGAAGAGCCGGGCCTGCTCCTTCTCGGTGAGTTCCGGCCAGCGGATCAGGTGGATGCCTTCGTCGGCGAGGGCCGGGGCGACGTCCTGCTGGTAGCAGGCGGCGTGCCGGGCCATGAGCTCGCGCGAGCGCGTCCAGATCAGGTCCAGGACCTCGCGGGGCTGGAGGCCGGAGGCGGAGCGGGTGGCGACGCCGGTGGCGATGCGGCGCTTGAGGCCGGCGACGCGGACCATGAAGAACTCGTCGAGGTTCGAGGCGAAGATCGCGAGGAAGTTCGCCCTTTCGAGGAGCGGGGTCGTCGGGTCCTCGGCGAGTTCGAGGACCCGCTCGTTGAACGCGAGCCAGCTGCGCTCCCGGTCGAGGAAGCGCCCCTGCGGCAGTTTGTCGCCGAGCGTGCCGTCGTCCTCGTAGACGTCGGGATCCGCGTCGAGGTCGGCGTCGATGTCGGTGACGATGGTGCCGTTCACGACGTGCGCGGTGACGGGGCCGAAGGGCTCCCTTCCGGACGACGGGGCGGACGGCGTGGCGGAGGACTGGACCGGGACCTCGGCGGGCTGCTGCTTCATGGCCCCATTCTTCCGCGCGAAGGGGTGGTCGGGCGCGTCGGAGCGGGCCGTGGGGGAGGGAAGTCTCCCTTTGGGGAGAGCGGACACGGAGCGCTTCATTGCGTGAGCGTCGCAAGCGCGTCTGAATGGCCGGTAACGGGGACGTGTCGTGCGGGAATCGGGGGCGGGGCCCTTGTCGGGGCCCCGCCCCCGCCTTCTTACCGAGGGTTACGGGTGGCGGGCGCGCAGGACGCGGAAGGCGGCGTAGGCCGCGAGGGCGGCGAGGGCGAGGCAGATGCCGGACTCGACGAGCTGGAGGGGCCAGTAGTGCGAGGCGGGGTGGATGTCGAGGAACCCGGTGACCCCGCCCCGGGCGGTCATGCACCGCTCGACGTTGTCCGACTGGACGGCGAAGCAGTCCTGCCAGAGGACGCGCTCACCGGATGCCGTGAGCATGCCCCGGTCCAGTGGCCAGGCGTGACCCTCGGTCGACACCCCGGAGCCGGTCAGGGTCCGGACCGGCCAGAGGCCGTCGCGCAGCCGGGAGAGGACCGCCAGGGCCACCCCGACGACGACGGCGGCGACCCCCATCGCGACGACGGTGCGCCGGACGAGGATGCCGACGGCCGTACCCAGGGCGAGGCCCAGGAGGGCGTGCGCCACCGGCACGATGCCGAACGAGACGAACACCGTCGGCTCGTACCAGTACGTGGGGAAGTCGTCGGCGGGGCCCGTCGACCACGACCAGTAGAAGACCAGGCTCAGCAGGGGGACGACCGTGAGCGTGAGCGCGGTGGGGACCGCGACCTTGGCCGCGAGCCAGCGCACCGGGCTGATGGACTGCGTCCACGCCAGCTTGTACGTGCCGGACTCCAGCTCGCGGGCGAGCATCGGGCCCGCGACGAACGCCCCGAGCAGGACGGGCAGGACGAGCATGCCCGCGGCGGCGTAGGTGACGAGGTTCCGGGCGAACCACTGGTCGTCGGCGTAGTCGCGCTGCGCCTGGAAACAGGAGCTGTCCGAGCCGTTGACGGGGCAGCCCGCCGTTCGCAGCGCGTCCACCGCGCCGTCCGACCACATCCGCGAGGCGACCATGACGGCCACCGCGCAGGCCGCGAGGGCGAGCGACCACCACACCGCCCGCCGGTGCTGCCGGAACGTCACCCACTGCGGGCCCTTGAGGGCGAGGGCGCTCATGCCGCGGCTCCTTCGGTGGTGCGGAGGTGGGCGAGGAGGAGTTCCTCCAGGGAGGGCTCGCTGGCCTCCCAGGGACCTTCGACGGGGCCCTCGCGGCGGACGAGGGCCGTGAGCTGACGGCCCGTCGTCCGGGAGTCGACGACCGTGTGCGGGGCGAGGTCCGCGACCGGGCCGGTCAGCAGGGTGTGCGCGGCGAGCAGGTCGTCGATCGCGCCGTCGAGGCGGATGCGGCCGTCCTGCACGAGGAGCAGGTGGTCGCAGGAGCCTTCCAGCTCGGTGAGGATGTGCGAGGACATGACGACGGTCGTGCCGCGTTCCGCGGCGTCGGCCAGGAGAGTGCCCATGAGTTCGCGTCGGGCGAGGGGATCGAGGTCCGCCATCGGCTCGTCGAGGAGCAGCAGTTCGGGCCGCTTGCCGAGGGCGAGCGCGAGCGCGAGCCGGGTGCGCTGCCCGCCGGAGAGGGAGCGGACCCGGGCGTTCCCGGGCAGCGGGCCGGCGATGCTCCCGGCGGCGGCCGGGTCCCAGCGGTCCGGGTTGAGCTCGCGGCCCAGGCGCAGCGTCTCGGCGACGGTGAGCTGCCCGTACAGCGGCTTGTCCTGGGCGACGTACGCGAGGCGGTCCCGCGCGGGAGCCGTGATCCTGCCCTCCGTGGGGTGCAGCAGGCCCGCGGCGAGGCCGAGGAGGGTCGACTTCCCCGCCCCGTTGGGGCCGACGACGGCGGCGACGCGGCCGGGGGGCAGGGTGAAGGTGCAGTCCTTCAGGGCCCAGCCCCCGCCTCGCCGTCGGTACCGCATTCCGAGGCCCTCGGCCTCGATGACCGGGTCGGTCATTCGTCCCCCTCGAAGTGTTCCTTCAGTGCGGATGTGAAGAGCGCGGCCACGTCCTCACGGTCGAGGCCCGCGGCGCGGGCGCGGCGGGCCCAGTCGGTGAGTTCGCCGCGGAGCGGCGAGTCGGCGGGGCCGGTGCCGAGGGTGGCGCGGACGAAGGTGCCGAGGCCGCGGCGGGCTTCGACGAGGCCTTCGCGTTCGAGCTCGCGGTAGGCCTTGAGCACCGTGTTGGGGTTGATGGCCGTCGCCTCGACGACCTCGCGTGCGGTGGGCAGCCGGTCGCCGGGTTCCAGGAGGCCCATCCGGAGGGCCTGCTTCGTCTGCTGGACGATCTGGAGGTAGGTGGCGACGCCGCTGCGCCGGTCGATGCGGTACTCGAGCACGATCCCTTCCACCACCCTTTCACTAATCAAGTAGTGAAAGGGTGGTGGAAGGAAGGGGGCGGTGTCAACCGCCCCCGTTCCGAAGGGTCTTAAGACTCCGTGCGGTACATCAGGTCCACCTCGTGCGTGGTGAAGCCGATCCCCTCGTAGACCCGCACCGCCGCCGTGTTGTCCGCGTCCACGTACAGCATCGCCGTCGGGAGCCCCTGCGCCGCCAGGTGGCGCAGGCCGATCGCGGTCAGGGCCTTGCCGAGGCCGCCGCCCTGGGCCTCGGGGAGGATGCCGACCACGTACACCTCGCCGAGCTGCTCCTCGGCGTGGGTCTTCGTCCAGTGGAAGCCGATGAGCCTGCCGTCCTTCTCGGCGAGGAAGAAGCCCTTCGGGTCGAACCACGGCTCGGCCATCCGGTCGTCCAGGTCCCGCTGGGTGAGGGAGCCCTGCTCCGGGTGGTGGGCGAAGGCGGCGGCGTTGACGGCGAGCCAGGCCGTGTCGTCGACGCCGGGCGTGAAGGTGCGGACGGTGACGCCCTCGGGCAGCACCGGCTCCGGGATGTCGAGCGGCACCAGGGAGCGGCGCAGCTGGCGGAGCTCGCGGAAGAGCGTCAGGCCGAGGACCTGGGCGAGGTGCCGGGCCGCCGACTTGCCGCCGTGCGCCCAGACCCGCAGCCGCTTGCCGGAGGCGGTGAGCAGGGCGGTGCCGAGCGCCCGGCCGTGGCCGCGGCCCCGGTGGGAGGGGTGGACGACCAGTTCGGCGGCCGGGGCCTCGATCGGGTCGGTCTCCTCCAGCTGGGCGTAGCCGTACAGGCGGGAGCCGACGGTGAGGAGGAAGTGGCGCACGCCCTCGCGCTTGCCGTGCCGCAGGTAGAGCCGCCCCTGCTCGGACACGGCGTGCAGGCCGTCGGACTGGTCGGCGGCCGCGAGGAGGTCCAGTACGTCCTGGATCTGCTCGGGCGTGAGCTCGTCATACGTGTGGATCTGCCGTCCGGGTTCGAGGGCCGGCGCCGCGTCGGAAGTCATGGCTACGAGCCTACGGCGACACCTCGTCAGCCATCGGCAACTGTCTTGTAACCCACTCCCCCCTGTTGCGCTACGCGCGTTGACTCTAGGCTTCACGCGCAACGGGGGAGTAGATCAAGGCCGCGAATCGGGGCAAGGGGACTAGGGGAGAGATGGCAGCGACGCCAAGGAAGAACAAGACGGGGCGGCGAATTCTCGCCGCCGGAGCCGGGCTTGCGACGGTGGGGGCGCTCTTCGCCGCGATGCCGTCGGCCGGCGCGGCCGGGGGCGAGTACGCCGCGGGCGGGACGAACGGCAAGGGCTGGGGCCGGATGGTCGACGTCCAGCTGCTGTCCTTCAACGACCTGCACGGCAACCTGGAGCCGCCGGCCGGTTCGTCCGGGCAGGTCACCCGGACCAAGGAGGACGGGACGACGGAGAAGATCGACGCCGGTGGCGTCGAGTACCTGGCGACGCACCTGCGCCAGGCCCGTGAGGGGAACCGTTACTCCATCACCGCCGCGGCCGGCGACATGATCGGTGCCTCGCCGCTGCTGTCCGGGCTCTTCCACGACGAGCCGACCATCGAGGCGCTCAACGACCTGGACCTCGACGTCACCTCGGTCGGCAACCACGAGTTCGACGAGGGCGCGCGCGAGCTGGCCCGGATGCAGAACGGCGGCTGTCACCCGACCGCCGGCTGTTTCGTCGAGGGCGAGACCTTCGGCGGCGCCGACTTCCCGTACCTCGCGGCGAACGTGACGGACGAGAAGACCGGCAAGCCGATCCTCGACCCGTACTACGTCTGGGAGAAGGACGGCGTCAAGATCGGCTTCATCGGCGTGACCCTGGAGGGCACCCCGAACGTCGTCACCGCCGAGGGCGTCAAGGGCCTCAAGTTCGGCGACGAGGTCGAGACGATCAACAAGTACACGAAGATCCTGGAGCGCAAGGGCGTCAAGTCCATCGTCGCCCTGGTGCACGAGGGCGGCATGCCGGCCTCCGCCTCGTACAACTACAACTGCGACGGCGACGGCGACGGCGAGGGCGAGGGCGTCTCCGGCGCGATCGTCGACATCGCGAAGAACGTCTCGCCGCAGGTCGACGCGCTGGTCACGGGCCACACGCACCAGGCGTACGTGTGCACCATCCCGGACCCGGCGGGCAACCCGCGCCTGGTCACCTCGGCGTCCTCGTTCGGCAAGCTGTACACGGACACGACGCTGACGTACGACCGCGCCACCAAGGACATCGTGCGCACGGCGGTCGCCTCCGCCAACCACGTCGTCTCGCGCGACGTCCCGAAGGCCCAGGACATCTCGCAGCTGATCGCCGACTGGAAGGCGCTCGCCGCGCCGGTCGCGAACCGCCCGCAGGGCTACATCGCCGCCGACATCAACGGCCGCGGCTCCACGGCGTACGAGAAGCCGCTCGGCGACGTCATCGCCGACGCGCAGCTGGAGGGCCTGTCCCCGGCGGACAAGGGCGGCGCGCAGCTGGCCCTGATGAACCCGGGCGGCATCCGCGCCGACCTCGTCTACAAGGCGTCCGGCGCCGAGGGCGACGGTGTGGTGACGTACGGCGAGTCCTTCACCGTGCAGCCCTTCACCAACATGATGAACGTGGTCGACCTGACCGGCGCGAACCTGATCACCGCGCTGAAGCAGCAGGTCAGCGGCTCGAACCTGAACTCGATCAAGATCCTCCAGGTGTCGAAGGGTCTCACGTACACGCTCGACATGACCAAGACGGGCGCGGACCGCGTCGTCGACGGCACGATCAAGCTGAACGGTGAGGCGATCGACCCGGCGAAGACCTACCGCGTCGCGATGAACGAGTTCCTCGCGGGCGGCGGCGACGGCTTCGGCGCCCTGGCCACCGGCACCAACAAGCTGGTCGGCGCCTCGGACCTCGACGTCTTCAACGCCTACCTGTCGTCCCACTCCTCGGCGGCCAACCCGCTGCAGGTCCCGGCGGCGAACCGGATCACGGTCGTGAAGTAGTCCGCACGGGCCTCTGAACAGGGGGGGCGGCGAACCGTTTCGGCGGGGCGCCGCCCCCCTTTCCCGTACGTCCGTACTTCCGTACGCGCTCTGGTGTTGTTGTTGTGGACCTGTCATAGTCCCGGTCCATGGACCGACGACGACTGCTCGTGGGGGCCCTCGGGGCCGGAGCCGCGCTGTTCGTCGGGGCGCCCGCCGCCTCGGCCGTGGACACGCGCGCGTGGATGGGGGAGAAGGGGGACGGGACGCCGCTGCGGCGGCTCACGATTCCCGGGACGCACGACTCGGGGGCCCGGTTCGGCGGGGCCTGGAGCGAGTGCCAGAACACCACCATCGCCCAGCAGCTGGACAGCGGGATCCGGTTCCTGGACGTGCGGTGCCGGGTGACCGGCGGGTCGTTCGCCATCCACCACGGGGCCTCGTACCAGAACATGATGTTCGGCGACGTGCTCGTCGCCTGCCGGGACTTCCTCGCCGCGCACCCCTCCGAGACCGTCCTCATGAGAGTCAAGCAGGAGTACTCCGAGGAGTCCGACGCCACCTTCCGCGCCGTCTTCGACGACTACCTCGACCGGCGCGGCTGGCGGTCCCTCTTCCGGATCGGGGACGCGCTGCCCCTGCTCGGCGAGGCCCGCGGACGGGTCGTGCTCCTCGCCGACAACGGCGGGCTTCCCGGGCTGAGGTGGGGAGACGGCTCCGTCTTCGCCGTCCAGGACGACTGGAACGCCCTCCCCGACGCCAAGTACCCCAAGATCCAGGCCCAGTTCCGCGCCGCCGTCACCCAGCCCGGCCGGCTCTACGTGAACTTCGTCAGCACCTCCGCCTACCTCCCGCCCCGCTGGAACTCCGACCGGCTCAACCCGTGGGTGCACGGCTTCCTGGACAGCGCCGAACTCGCCGGGCAGGTCGGGCTCGGGATCGTGCCCCTGGACTTCCCCAACACCCGGGCCGGGCTCGTCGAGGCCCTGCTGAGGCACAACTAGAGCGGGGCCGTCGTCCCCCGGCCTCACAGCTCCGGCGGCGGGGTCGGGGCGCCCGGCAGGCGGAGCGTCGCCACCGTGCCGCCGCCCTCGGCCGGGGCGAGGGAGACCGTGCCGCCCGCCTGCTGGACCGTACGGGCCACGATCGACAGGCCCAGGCCGGAGCCCGGGAGGCTGCGGGCCGAGGGGGAGCGCCAGAAGCGGTCGAAGACGTGGGGGAGTTCGTCGGGGGCGATGCCGGGGCCCTGGTCGCGGACGGTCAGTTCGCCGCGCATCAGGGTCACCTCGACCGTGCCCCGGGGCGGCGAGAACTTCACCGCGTTGTCCAGGACGTTCACCAGGGCCCGTTCGAGCGCGGGCGCCTCCGCCCGTACGTACCAGGGCGCCAGGTCCGTCACGAAGGTCAGCTCGGGGCCGCGGAGGCGCGCCCGGTCCAGGGCCGTCCGCAGGATCGTGTGCAGCGGGACCACTTCGAGCGGGCCCGGCTGGACCGCGTCCGGGCGGGCCAGCTCCTGGAGGTCGCCGATCAGCGCGGCCAGCTCCGTCATCTGCGCCTTCACCGAGGCCATCAGGGCCCGCCGGTCGTCCGGCGGGATCGCCCGGCCGGTCTCCTCGCTGCGCGCGAGCAGCTCGACGTTCGTACGCAGGGAGGTCAGCGGCGTGCGCAGCTCGTGGCCCGCGTCCGCGATGAGTTGCGCCTGCCGGTCCCGGGAGCTCGCGAGCGCCGCCGTCATCGCGTTGAAGGAGCGGGACAGCCGGGCGATCTCGTCCTCGCCCTCCACCGGGATGCGGACGGTCAGGTCCTCGGTCGCGGCGACGTGCTCGACCGCGCCGGTCAGCCGGTCCACCGGCTCCAGGCCGGTCCGCGCCACCCACAGGCCGGCCGCGCCCGCGCCGACGACGCCGATCCCGGAGACCAGGAGCAGCACCCAGCGGAGCGTGGACATCGAGTTGTCGATCTCGGAGAGGGGGCGGGCGACGGAGACGGCGATCTCCAGCGGGCTGTCCTGCTGGTACGTGTAGACCCGCATCTCGCGGCCGGCGCCGTCCTTCACCGTGTGCAGGGAGTCGTCCAGCTGCTTCCGGGCCACCGCGAGCTCGGCGGCGCCGACCGGGATCGCGGCCTCCCCCGAGGTGCAGGCGCCGCCGTCGCCGAGGACCACCTGCACCGTGTACGAGCCCGCCACCGGCGGCGGCGTGCCCTGGCGGCACATCGAGAGCAGCTGCTGCACGCCGTTCGGGTCCAGGCGGGTGCTGCGCAGCGAGGAGTCCAGCTCCGCCTCCAGCTGCGCCCGCGTCACGAACCAGCAGGCCAGCGACACGGCCGCCACCGCGAACGCCACGGCGGCCGCGGTGAGCAGCGCGAGCCGGGAGCGCAGCGGCCGCGAGCGGAACCAGTTCCTCAGGCGGCCCGTCACTCCCCGCCTCCTCCGCGCAGCGCGTAGCCCACGCCCCGGACGGTGTGGACGAGGCGCGGCTCGCCGCCGGCCTCGGTCTTGCGCCGCAGGTACATCACGTACACGTCCAGCGAGTTCGAACTGGGCTCGAAGTCGAAGCCCCACACGGCCTTGAGGATCTGCTCCCGGGTCAGGACCTGGCGGGGGTGCGCGAGGAACAGCTCCAGGAGGGTGAACTCGGTCCGCGTCAGCTCCACGGTCCGCCCGCCCCGGGTCACCTCGCGCGTGGCCAGGTTCATCCGCAGGTCCTCGAAGGCCAGGACGTCGGCCTCGGCGGGGGCGGCGGCGGACGCGGAGGCGTAGGAGCTGCGGCGGAGCAGGGCCCGGATGCGGGCGAACAGCTCGTCCAGCTCGAAGGGCTTCACCAGGTAGTCGTCCGCGCCGGCGTCGAGGCCGGTGACCCGGTCGCCGACGGTGTCGCGGGCGGTGAGCATCAGGATCGGCACGGTCGAGCCGGCGGCCCGGATCCGGCGGGCCGCCGTCAGCCCGTCCATGCGGGGCATCTGGATGTCGAGGACGACGAGATCGGGGGCGTACGACTCCATCCGCGCGAGCGCGTCGAGGCCGTCGACGGCGACCTCGGTCCCGTACCCCTCGAAGGCGAGGCTGCGGCGCAGGGCCTCGCGGACGGCGGGTTCGTCGTCGACGACGAGGATGCGTTCGGCTTCGCTGTGCTGTCCGGTCATGGGCTGTCCCGTCATGGGGTCAGCCTCGCACGTGCTCAGTTCGTGCCGCCCGAGCGGAGGGCGTCCAGGTCGGCCTTCACGGTGTCGACCGGGATCGCGAATCCGAGGCCGACGCTTCCGGCGGTGGAGCCGCTCGAAGAACTGGGCGAATACATGGCCGAATTGATTCCGATGATCTCGCCGTTCATATTGATCAGCGCGCCGCCGGAATTTCCCGGATTGAGCGAGGCGTCGGTCTGGATCGCCTTGTACGTGGTCTTCGACGAGCCGGTGTCGCCGTTGAACTGCTGTCCGCCGAACTCGAACGGCCAGCCCTGCCGCGGGTCCCACTGCTGCTGGCCCTGCTGCTGGTCCTGGCCGCCCTCCTCCTTGGCGACGGTCACGTCCCGGTCGAGCGCGGAGACGATGCCGCTGGTGACGGTGCCGGTCAGGCCCTCGGGCGAGCCGATCGCCACGACCTCGTCGCCGACCCTCAGCTTCGAGGAGTCGCCGAGGGTGGCGGCCTTGAGCCCGGAGGCGCCCTGGAGCTTGATCAGGGCGAGGTCCTTGTCGGGGTCGGTGCCGACGACCCGGGCCTCGTACGTCTTGCCGTCGCTGAGCCGCACCGTGACCGTGGAGGCGCCGGAGACCACGTGGTTGTTGGTGACGATCTCGCCGTCGGAGGTGATGATCACGCCCGAGCCGGTGGACTTGCCGGAGTCCGACGTCGCGGAGATCTCCACGATGGACGGGGAGACCGCCTCGGCGACCCCGGCGACCGTGCCCTTGCTGCCGACGGAGACGTTGGTGCCGCTCACGACGGGGGCGGAGGCGCTCACGGAGGCCTTGTCGGAGGTGAGGTTCTGGAGCAGCGTCGCCGTGCCGCCGCCGACCGCCGCGGCAGCGATGGCCACGGCCGCCATGAGCCCGACCCCGCGCTTGGCGCGGCGCCGCGGCGAGGGGCCGGGGACGGAGGCGACGAGCGGCGGCTCCACCGGCGGCGGCACCTGACCGCCCGAGGGCCAGATCGTCGTGCCCGGCTCGGTGCTGATCGGCTGCGTCGGCTCGTACGGGGGGCGTGGCGGGTAGTACGGCTGCTGCGGCTGCTGCTCCTGGAAGTCCGTCATGGCTATGACTCTCGGATCCGTACATGAGAGCAGTCTGAGGAGCGGCTGAGAAGCCCGACAGAAGCCTGTATGCCCTATGTAAGGGCGCGCGTGGTCCTACGCATGCCGGTCCTGGCCGTGGCAGCCGCAGGAGCGGCGGACGACCAGGGCCGACGGGAAGAGCTTCACGCGCTCGCGGCGGGAGCCCGTCACCCGGATCGAGTCGTCGAGGACCAGGTCCACGGCCGCGCGGGCCATCGCGGGGCGGTCCGAGGCGACCGTGGTCAGCGGCGGATCGGTGAGCGCCGCCTCCTTCACGTCGTCGAAGCCCGCGACCGCCAGCTCCGTCGGCACCTCGATGCGCAGCTCGCGGGCGGCCCGCAGGAGACCGAAGGCCTGGTCGTCGGTCGAGCAGAAGATGGCCGGCGGCCTGTCCGGGCCCGCGAGCAGCTTGAGGGCGACCTGGTAGGCGTCGTACCGGTTGTACGGAGCTTCGAAGAGCCGGCCCTCGGTCGAGAGGCCGGCCTCCTGCATGGCGCGGCGCCAGCCCTCGACGTGGTCGGCGACCGGGTCGCCGACGGCCGGGGTGTTCGGGACACCGCCGAGGCAGGCCACGTACGGGTGGCCGTGCTCCAGGAGGTGCCGGGTGGCGAGCTGGGCGCCGCCGATGTCGTCGGTGACGACGGCCACGTCGTCGATCGCCTCGGGCCGCTCGTGCAGCAGCACCACGCGCGCGTCCCAGGCCTCGATCTCGCTCGCGGCCTGCTCGCTCATGCCCTGGCTGACCAGGATCAGTCCGGAGACCCGCATGCCGAGGAAGGCGCGCAGGTAGTGGACCTCGCGCTCGGTCCGGTAGTCGGAATTGCCGACGAGGACCATCTTTCCGCGCTCGGCGGCGGCCTGCTCGACCGCGTGCGCCATCTCCCCGAAGAACGGCTGGCGCGCGTCGGGGACGATCATGCCTATGAGGTCGGTGCGCCGCGAGGCCATCGCCTGGGCCACCCGGTCGGGCCGGTAGCCCAGCTCCTTGATGGCGGCGAGGACACGCTCGCGCGTGGCCGGGGCGACCGGCCGGGGTCCGTTGTTGATGACGTAGCTCACGACGGCGGTAGAAGTACCCGCAAGTCGCGCCACGTCGTCCCGCGTCACCTTGGCCACGCGCGGAAGTCTACGCGGGGGGACCTGCCTACCGGCAGGTCGCACTGTGGCATACGCCACGTTCCTGTCCTCCGAGGGGGTGATGCCCTCCGTGGCTCCCTTGACGCGGGCGCCGGGGAGGGCCTCCTCCTCAGGCTCGGGCCTCCTCCTGGGCGAGGGCCCCGTCGGCCTTCGCACGGGCCCCGTCCGCCGGGGCACGGGTCCCGTCGGCCTGGACGTGGGTCCCGTCCGCCTTGGCGCGGGCCTCCTCCGCCGCCCGCTCGACCTTCTCGGGCGTGACGAAGCGGTAGCCGACGTTCCGGACGGTGCCGATGAGCGACTCGTGCTCGACGCCGAGCTTGGCCCGCAGCCGCCGCACGTGGACGTCGACCGTCCGGGTGCCGCCGAAGTAGTCGTACCCCCACACCTCCTGGAGGAGCTGCGCGCGCGTGAAGACCCGCCCCGGGTGCTGGGCCAGGTACTTGAGCAGCTCGAACTCCTTGAAGGTCAGGTCCAGGACCCGGCCCTTGAGCTTCGCGCTGTACGTCGCCTCGTCGACCGACAGGTCGCCGTTGCGGATCTCCATCGGGGAGTCGTCCGAGACGATCTGCTGCCGGCCCATCGCGAGCCGGAGCCGCGCCTCGACCTCGGCGGGGCCCGCCGTGTCGAGGAGGACGTCGTCGATGCCCCAGTCGGCGGTGACGGCCGCGAGACCGCCCTCCGTGACGACGAGGACCAGCGGACAGCCCGGCCCCGTGGAGCGCAGCAGCTGGCAGAGCGAGCGCACCTGCGGGAGGTCGCGCCGCCCGTCGACGAGGATCACGTCCGCGCCGGGGGTGTCCACGAGGGCGGGGCCCTCGGCCGGGGCGACCCGGACGTTGTGCAGCAGCAGGCCGAGGGCGGGAAGCACCTCGGTCGACGGCTGGAGGGCGTTGGTCAGGAGCAGCAGAGAACTCATCGCGCCGCACCTTCTTCGGTCGTCGGTACGCCGTGCGTCGTCGGTCCGTCGTGCGTCGTCGTCGTTCGCTCGTCCATGACGTCGGTTCCTCCTCGGTCCCTGCGAGGACGTCTATGTGTGCTCACGTTGGCTCTCTCGCGCCTGAGAGCTTTTGTTCATCCGTCCGTAACAACGGTCGGAAAACACAAAAGGACCCGGGGGCTGCGTTGCCCGGATCCTCTGGCAAGCAGAATAGCCCACATGAGTTCCGAGGCAGAGGGCCGATTTCACATCCTGGATGTTTCCTCGCTCACTTCCCGCCCTTTGCGGTCCACGTCGCGGTCCACGCTGCGTACCGATGACGGTGTCCGGATCGAGGCGGTTTACGAACCCTCACGGGCAAGTGTCACCGATACGGCGGTCGTCCTCGCCCACGGCTTCACCGGGTCGGCCGACCGCCCCGCCGTCCGGCGCGCCGCGCTGGCCCTCGCCGAGCGCGGCGCGGCCGTCGTCACCTTCTCCTTCCGCGGGCACGGCCGCTCCGGCGGCCGGTCCACCGTCGGCGACCGGGAGGTCCTCGACCTGTCCGCCGCCGTCCGCTGGGCCCGCGAGCTCGGCCACGCGCGCGTGGCGACGGTCGGCTTCTCCATGGGCGGCTCCGTCGTCCTGCGCCACGCGGCCCTGGAGCGCGGGACGGAGGCCCGTACGGACGCGGTGGCGGCCGTCTCCGCGCCCGCCCGCTGGTACTACCGGGGGACGGCCCCGATGCGCCGCGTCCACTGGGTGGTCACCCGGCCGGCGGGCCGCCTCGTCGGGCGGTACGGCTTCGGCACCCGGATCGACAGCCGCGCCTGGGACCCCGTGCCCCTGTCCCCCGTGGAGGCGGTCCCGCTGATCGCGCCGACGCCCCTCCTGATCGTCCACGGCGACCGGGACGCCTACTTCCCGCTCGACCACCCGCGCATGCTGGCCGCCGCGGGCGACGCGGAACTCTGGGTGGAGCGGGGCATGGGCCACGCCGAGAACGCGGCCGGCGGGGAGCTGCTCGCCCGGCTCGGGGACTGGCTCACGCGCGCATAGCCCATGATGGGGGGCGGCGCGCACACGAACGAGAGGAGCGCCGCTATGGCAGCGGGAACCATCCGCTACTGGGCCGCGGCCAAGGCCGCCGCCGGTGTCGCCGAGGAGCCGTACACCGCCGGAACCCTGGCCGAGGCCCTCGACGCCGCCCGCGCGAAGCACCCGGGCGAGCTCGTCCAGGTCCTGAAGCGGTGCTCGTTCCTGGTCGACGGCGACCCCGTCGGGACCCGGAGCCATGAGACGGTACGGCTTGCCGAGGGCGGCACGGTCGAGGTGCTCCCCCCGTTCGCAGGAGGGTGAACCCCAGAGCAATGAGCAACGACCAGTACTACGGCGGGCAGCAGTACGAGCAGCCGTACGCCGAGAACCCCGCCGAGGTCACCCAGACCTGGGAGGGCCAGACCTGGGACACCTCGTACCAGCCGGCCGTCTCGTACGAGCAGATCCAGGCGGCGCAGGCGCCCGCGCCGCAGCAGGGGGCGTACCAGCAGCAGTCGTACGGGGAGCAGCAGCCGTACCAGCAGTCGTACGGGGAGCAGCAGCCGTACCAGCAGTCGTACGGGGAGCAGCAGCCGTACGCCTCGCACGGGAGCCCTGCCGCGTACTACGCGGAGCCGGTCGCCGAGCCGGTCGCCGGGCACGTCCCCGTGGCCGAGCCCGTCCCGGCCGCCCCCGTGGCCCCGGCCGCCCCCGTGGCCCCGGCCGCCCCCGTGGCCGACGACGGGCCCGCGTACTCCTCGCCCACCACCTCCGGGAACGTCCGCCTCACCGACGCCCAGCGCGCCCGCGCCGAGGGCCGTTC
This sequence comes from Streptomyces sp. NPDC021012, assembly GCF_044333355.1. NCBI lineage: Bacteria > Bacillati > Actinomycetota > Actinomycetes > Kitasatosporales > Streptomycetaceae > Streptomyces > Streptomyces sp. NPDC021012. The sequence goes on along the minus strand of NZ_JBIRQU010000017.1, from coordinate 104,464 downwards.
GCCGGTGATCGAGCCCGGGATGCAGCCCGCGGCCCTCACCGCCGTCCTCGGCCTGCTGCTCGCGGGCGGCGCCTCACTCGGTTCGTACGGGCTCGTCGTCCCGCTCGTCCTGCTCCAGGGCCTCACCGCCGCCGGCTGGTTCCGGCTCAACGGCATGTGGCCCGCCCGGCAGGGCATCGCCCTCGCCTTCCTCGGCGGCCTCGTCTCCGACGCCGCCCTGCTCGCCACCGGCCGGGAGCACGCGGCCGCGGCGATCCTCGGCACGCTCGGCGTCTGGGTGCTGCTCTGCCTGGTCCTCCAGCTGCGCAGCCACGCCGACCCCGACGAGCGCATGTACGGCCTGATGGCCACTATCGCCTCCGCCGCCCTCACCGTCGTCGCCACCGGGCACCTCGGGGCCGACCCGGACGCGGTCGTCGTCGGCGGGATCGCGGTCGCCGCCGCCGTCCTCGCCCGGGCGCTGCCGCTGCCCGGACCGGTCTCCCTGATCGCCGCGCTGCTCGCCGCGGCCGGCGCCGGGATCGCGGCCGGCGGCCTCACCGACCTGGGGACCTCCGGGGCGCTGCTCGGCCTCGGCGCCGGGGTCTGCGCGCTGATCGGCCTGCGGGTCGCCAGCTACGACTACCCCTCGCGCTTCGTCCACATGACCGCGGGCGTCGCACTGCCGCTCACGGCCGCCGCGCCCGCCGTCTACCTGCTGGGCCGCGCCCTGGCCTGACCCTGGCCCGGCCCGCGGTCCTTTCCGCCAGGGGAACCAACCGGCCCCCCGACACGTCGATCTTCGTGTCGGGGGGCCGGAACTGTTTCGGGAACAAAAACGGGGGGACGCACAGCCCATGCGAGCACTGCGGATTCTGTTGATCGTGGCCGTCGTGCTGGGCGGGATCCTCGTCGGCGTCGACCGGCTGGCCGTGTCGTACGCCGAGTCGGAGGCGTCGAGCCGGGTGAAGCTCTCGGGCGCGCCCGCCGAGTCGGTCGAGGTCGACATCAAGGGCTTCCCGTTCCTCACCCAGGTCGTGGACAGGCGGTTCGACGAGGTCGACGTGAAGGCGGCCGGCGTACGGGCCACGGCGGGCGACAAGGACGTCCGGGTCGGCGAGCTGACCGTGGCCCTGCGGGACGTGACCGTGACCGGCGACTGGGCGGGCGCCAAGGCGGGCTCCGCGAGCGGCACGGCCCTCATCTCGTACGCGGACCTCACCGCCGCCTCCGACCGCGAGGCCACCGTCGCCTACGGCGGGAACGGCAAGGTCAAGGTCACCGGCAGCGTGAAGATCCTGGGCCGCAGCCTGACCAGGTCGGTCCTCTCCACGGTCACCGTCGTGAACGGCGACACGCTCAAGGTCCGCGCCGACGAGGTGCCGGGCGCGGGCATCCCGGGCGTGGAGGAACTGGTCCGCGCGCGCACCGACTTCGAGCGGCCGATCGGTCTGATCGCCGGCATGAAGGTGGAGAAGGTCGAGCCGCGCCCGGAAGGCCTGGCGGTCACCGTGACCGGCAAGGACGTCGCCCTGGCGGGCTGACGGGGGCCGTGCGGAAGCCGGTTTTCCACATGTTGAGACGTGGCCGTCCGATCCGCAGAAGACGAAGCGGACACCTGGGCGCGGAGCCGTCCGGAGCCGCCCCGAACCGCGATCACGTCTCGCATCTCGGACGATCGCGTCTCAAAATACGACACACCGGTGACACGGCCGCATGTCCGTCCCTACGATCGAGGGCATGAAGCGACAGGCGGATCTCACGAAGCGGCGGGCAGTAGACCTGTGCCGCGTCGCCGCCATGCTCTGTCGCTCAGTCTGAGCGGGACGCCGACTCCCGTATCCCTCAGGCCCGCCGACCGACGTCGGGGCCGCCCCGTGCAGAGCCGTACGCACGCCCGTATGTCCGTACATCCGCATGTCCGCACGCACGCGACGACGCGTACCGCACCACACCCGCACCACCGCAGCACACCCCCGCACACTGCCCCGGAGGAGAACAGCATGGCTCGCAGCGACGTTCTGGTCGACGCGGACTGGGTCGAGGCCAACCTCGACAACCCGCAGGTCGCCCTCGTCGAGGTCGACGAGGACACCTCGGCCTACGAGAAGAACCACATCCGCAACGCCATCCGCATCGACTGGACGAAGGACCTGCAGGACCCGGTCCGCCGCGACTTCATCGACCAGGAGGGCTTCGAGAAGCTCCTCTCGGCCAAGGGCATCGCGAACGACACCACGGTCGTCCTCTACGGCGGCAACAACAACTGGTTCGCCTCCTACGCCTACTGGTACTTCAAGCTCTACGGCCACCAGGACGTCAAGCTCCTCGACGGCGGCCGCAAGAAGTGGGAGCTCGACTCCCGTGACCTGGTCGACGGCTCCGAGGTCCCGGTCCGCCCGGCCACCGAGTACAAGGCCAAGGCCCAGGACGCCTCGATCCGCGCCTTCCGCGACGACGTCGTGGCCGCGATCGGCTCCCAGAACCTGGTCGACGTCCGCTCGCCCGACGAGTTCTCCGGCAAGCTGCTCGCCCCGGCGCACCTCCCGCAGGAGCAGTCGCAGCGCCCCGGCCACGTGCCGAGCGCCCGCAACATCCCGTGGTCGAAGAACGCCAACGACGACGGCACCTTCAAGTCGGACGACGAGCTCAAGGCCCTCTACGAGGCCGAGCAGGTCGACCTGGCGAAGGACACCATCGCCTACTGCCGCATCGGCGAGCGCTCCGCGCTGACCTGGTTCGTCCTGCACGAGCTCCTCGAGGTCACGAACGTCAAGAACTACGACGGCTCGTGGACCGAGTACGGCTCCCTCGTCGGCGTGCCGATCGAGCTCGGCGCCAACAAGTAACCCCACTTCTTCTTCAGGACAGGACAGAGAACATGTGTGGAGCCCAGGTCGGCGGCCCCGACGTCAGCACCCTCAAGCCCGGTGAGACCGCCATCCAGGGCCAGGTGACCAAGGACGGCGAGCCCGTCACCGGTTACGTGCGCCTCCTCGACGGCTCCGGCGAGTTCACCGCCGAGGTCCCCACCTCGGCCACCGGCCAGTTCCGCTTCTACGCGGCCACCGGCGAGTGGACCCTCCGCGCCCTCGTCCCCGGCGCCCAGGCCGACCGCAAGGTCGTCGTCACCGAGGCCGGCAGCCTGACGGACGTGGCCATCGCGGTCTGATTCCCTGACGCGCCCCTCGCACCGCTCGGCGCCCGGGGCGCCTCACGGGCTTCGAGCCGCTTCGCCGGACTCCGTCCACCGGAGCCGGCGCGGCACGAAGCCCCATCGAACGGCCGGAGGGCCGTGCCTCCTGGGGGGTTTGGACGCCCGCTTTACGCCCAGGCAATCGAGGCACGGCCCTTCGTGCCATTCCGCGTGCTGATGATTCGGCCGCATGTGTGACCTTCGTTCATCCGACTCGTTGATACATCCGACGAGCAGGTGATCGGAGGTGGGGCATGGTCGCGCGTTCCGCATCCGGACTGCGGGTACTGACACCGCCCCGCCTGGCCGCGCCGACCGGCGCGCTGTCCGTGCGGACCAGGCTGCGCCTGTCCGGCCGTGATGCCGTGATCCTCCGAGAGCTGGCCGAGTACCTGTCAGGGCTGGCGGCGCGCGATCTCGCCGAGCGGGTGGCACTGGGAACCCGGCACACCACGGCGGACTTCGCCCGGCGCAAGCGTGAGTTGACCGCCCTCACCTCCTCGCGGTGGGCGGGCACGATCACACGTGGTTCGAACGACCAGTGGCAGCTCGCCCGACGGGCACAGACGGCACATCTCGCCTCCCTCGCGGCCGAGATCGACTCGATCGAGCGGCGCCTGGCCATCCCGGTGGGCGGCCGGGACGAGGGAACGCGGGCCAAGGGGTATCCGACGCGGCGGGTTCGGGCGGCCAAACAGCAGCGCCTCCTCGGCCTTCGCGCACGTGCCGCCCGTGTGGCCGCCGATGCGGCGGCCGGTCGGGTGCATGTGGTCCGTGGTGGCAAGGACCTCTTGCGCCGGCGACTGCATCTGGACCGTTCCGGGCGGTCGCTGCGGGACTGGCAGGACCACTGGTGGGAAGCGCGGAACCGGATCGAGGCCGACGGAGAGGCCGGGAAGACGTACGGGAACCAGTCCCTGCGCGTCGGCCCCGACGGCGTCGTCGTGGTCAAACTCCCGGCGGTCATCGCGGAGCGCCATCGGGAGCACTGCGACCGCTTCGGTCGCTACACCCTCGACGCGCGCTGCCGATTCGCGTATCGGGATGCGGAGTGGCGCTCGCAGGTCGAGGCGGATCGGGCGGTCGGATACACCATCCGTTTCGATGCCGACCGCTGTTATCTGACCGCGTCCTTCACCCAGGTGATCGCCCCTGTACCGGCGGGCGTGGACGATGACGCGCGCTTGGTCGCGGCCGTGAGCGGAGGGGTGCTGGGGATCGACCAGAACGTGGACCACCTGGCGTTCTGGCGTCTGGACTCTCACGGCAATCCGGTGGATCGGCCCGGTCGGGTCGACATAGCGTGCGAGGGGCCGGTATCCCGTCGTGACGCCTCGGTGCGGCACGCCTGCAGCACGGTGATTCGTGCGGCGAGGAGTTGTGGCGCGACTGCCCTGGTCATCGAGGACCTGGGCTTCGCCACCGGTCGTGAGCAGTGCGGATGGTCCGGGCGGTCCGGCAGGAGGTTCCGGGCGCGGGTGGCCGGTCTGCCGCATGCGCGGTTCATGTCCCGGCTGGTGGTGATGGCGCATCGCGCGGGGCTGGCGGTGATCGTGGTGGATCCCGCGTACACCAGCCGCTGGGGTGCTGAGCACTGGCAGAGAAGTACGAGCACCACTCTTGTGAAGACGTCCCGGCACGAGGCTTCGGCCGTCGTGATCGGGAGGCGCGGCCAGGGGATGGGCGCGCGGCGCAGGGCAGAGAAGTCCGTATCCCGCAGGCAGACGGAAGAGGTCGGGCGGCAGTGCGTCGAGCCACGCAGCCTGGCCGGTACGGAGACCCATCGCCCGCCCGCGTACCGCATCGTTCCCGGTTCCGGCCGCGCACTGAGGATCGCCGATGGTCCGGAGGACGGCGTACGGGATGCGCCACGCCGACGGACGATGACAGTGGTCCAGGTCGCCCAGGACCGTTCGGGGCGCCCCGCCGACGACGCTTCGGGCGTCGGTGTGCAGGGACGGTTGGACGCCATTCCAGGACTTTGAGGCACGGCCCTCCGGTCCTCTCTTTTCCGCGCCTCTCGCACTGCTCGGCCCCAAGGGGCCTCCCCGGCTTCGAGGCGCTGCGCCGGCCTCCGTCCGCCGACTCCGGGCGCGCCCGCGCCCTCAGGGCTCCCGGCGCTTCTTCCCGTCGAGCTCGTCCCACCACTCATCGGACTTCGGATCGCCCGAAGGGTCGTCCCACCAGCGGTCCTCCGGGCCCCGCCGGTTCGCGACCATCGCGGCGATCGGGGGGATGACCATGGCGACCACGCACATGCCGATGGCGACCGGCATCGAAAAAAGCCGCACGACGGCCCAGGCGCCCACGAAGAGGGCCAGACAGGCGCCCATCATCCAGAAGTAGACGTGCCGACGTCGCGCGTACACACCTTCAGCGTACGGCCGAGCGAGCCGCCCGTCACCGGCGACCGGAGTCCGGCGCAGCGGCTCGAAGCCCGGGAGGCCCCTTGGGGTCGAGCGGTGCGAGGGGCGCGTCTGAATCAGTAGACGAGGGCCTGGGTGTCGTCGGACATTGCTTCCTGGACGAAGACCTGGGCGCCGGCGATGCGGATGCCGGGCAGGACGTCCTTTTCCGTGATGTCGCGGCGGGTGGCGCACTGGGTGCAGAGGGTGAGGCGGCCGGCGGCCAGGATCGAGTCGATGAGGTCGGGGAGCGGGGCGGCGTGGGGGAGTTCGAACTCGGCCGCGCGGCCGGGGAGGGCGAACCAGGAGGACTCGCCGGTCAGCCAGAGGGAGACCTCGACGCCGCTGGCGACGGCGACGGCGGCCACCGTGAAGGCCTGGGAGCAGCGTTCGGGGGCGTCGGCCCCGGCGGTCACCTTGATCACGAGCTTCTTCGCCATATGCCGAACTGTAATGCGCGGCGCTGCAACCTCATGCGCCCCTCACGTGTCAGCTGTGTGCGCGGGTGACGGAATCCGCGCTTCAGGTCTCGTGGGGGGACTCTTGAGTATGGAAGAAAGTATCCAAAATACGGATACATTGGCGCCGCCTGAGCCCGAGACGGCCATGGAACCAGCGCCTCCGGTCCAGCGGCCGCGCCGCCGGGTCCTCCGTACCGTCGGGCTGATCGCCGTCGCCGCCGTCATCGGCCTCGTCGGCGGCACCGCCGTCGGCTACGGCGTCCAGGCCGACCGCGAACCGACCGCGCTCCCGCCGCTCAACCAGCCGGGCCTCGCGTACCCGGCGAAGCCGCTCCCGAAGGGGCAGGAGCCGGAGCCGCTGTCGGCGAAGGACGACCTCCAGGCGAAGGCGCGGGGCGATCTGCGGAAGCTGCTGCTGCCGAAGCCTGCGGGGGCGAAGAAGGACGTCTTCGACCCTCGTGACGGCTGGATGTCGGTGTCCGAGTTCGCCTCGCAGTTCACCGAGCCCGGCAGCGCCCTCGACCACCAGCTGGACCTGGGCGTCCGCCGGATCGCGGCCGAGTCCTGGGTGTCCGGTGAGCACAAGAGGGTCGAGGTCCGGCTGATCCAGTACCGCGCGAACGAGACCCTCGGCGCGCAGGAGTACACCGAGGACCAGCAGCGCTACATGCCGGACAAGGACTACGCCGGCGACGAGGGCAAGGAGCTCAAGGGCTCGCCCGACGGCCGCTACTACCTCTTCCCCGTGGACCGAAAGGCCGGCTACCTGGACTTCTACGAGGCCAGGGCCTACTTCCACCGCGGTGACATCGCCGTCGAGATCTTCGTCGGCGACACCGAGAAGATCTCCGAGAAGGAGATCCGTTCGCTGGCCGAGCGACAGCTGGGGCGCCTGTGAGTGAGGACCGGAACGACGTGACCGAACCCGTGGTGGATCAGGAGCCGAAGAAGCGGGGTGCGCGGCGGGTCCTGCTCGGCGTCGTCCTGCCGTCCGTGCTCGTCCTCGGCCTGGTCGGCGGCGGCGTCACGTACACCGCCGTCACCGTCTCCTCCGCCGACCGCACCGCGCCGACGCGGGTGTGGGGCGCGGCGGACGGGACCGCGAAGGAGGACGAGGACCCGGCCGCCGCGCAGGCCCGCGGCAAGGCCGGCACGCCGCTGGGCAAGCTCCTGCTGCCGCTGCCGGAGGGGTACGAGTTCGGCCCCGACGAGCAGCTGTACGGCAACGACGGCGAGCTCGGCGCCGCGGAGGCCGCCGCGCTCATGAAGCAGGCGGGCAAGGGGCTGTCGGGGAAGAAGCGCCGCGCGTTCGAGAAGGGCGTCGACAAGCTCGGCATCCAGGGCATCGGGGTCCGCTCCTTCGCCGACCCGGCCGCCGACCTCGTCGTCAGCTTCGAGCTCGCGAGCATGAAGGACAAGAAGCAGATCAAGAACAGCTACCGGCTCCGCAAGGAGGTCATGGACGCCCTGGAGTTCCCGAAGGGGCCCAAGGTGAAGGACCACAGGAACGCCGTCTGCTACATGGCCCCCGAGGACGACTCGCTCGACAAGAAGGAGCGGGCCGCGGCGCTGGAGGAGATGATCTGCCTCGCGTACGACTCCGAGGTCTTCGTCACCATGACGGCGGCGGGCGCCAAGCCGTTCGACAAGGCGGCCGTGGCCGGGCTGCTGACGAAGCAGCTCGACCACATCGCATCCCCGGGGGAGTACGTATGACCGAGCAGACGCAGACGCAGACGCAGACGCAGGCGCAGGCTCAGACGCAGGCAGAGACTCGGATGCAGGCCGAGTCGCCTGCCGAGGTCGCGTCGGTGAAGCCCCGGAAGTCCCGGAAGCGCCTGCTCCGGGGCATCGTCCGCTGGACCGCCGCCGTGCTCGTCTGCGGTGGGGTGGGGGCCGGTACGGCCCTGGGGATCACCGCCCTGGACCGCACCGACGTGCCGGGGCTCGCGACCGAGTCCGACGGCCGCTGGGAGTACCCGAAGCTCGCGCTTCCGGCGCTGCCCGAGGGCGCCCCGCGCCCGTACTCCGAGGGCAACGAAGGCGAGATCCACCACGCCGACCTGCGGAAACTCCTGCTGCCCGCCCCGGCGGGCGCGACGGTCGACCCGAAGCTGAACGGTGGGTGGGTCGGGCTCGACTCCTACCTGGGGCTGCTGAAGGAGAAGGACCGGGGGCCGGTGAAGGAGGAGCTGGCCGGCTCGGCGCTCCGGCACGTCGCCGCGCGCGGCTGGACCACGCCGGACGGCACGACCACCCGGATCCACCTGCTGCGGTTCTCGTCGGTGGCCTTCGCGGAGGCGTTCAAGGACGACACCATGAGCGAGGTCGCCCGGTTCGACCGGCTGCCCCTCGGGGTCGAGGTGTCGAAGATCGACATGTCCGTGAAGGACGTCGACGTGCCGAACCAGGCCCTCTACGCCTACGCGGAGGAGGCGCCGTACGGCCCCGAGCAGACCCGCTGGGCCTACATCCAGGCCGGGGACACCTTCGCGGTGGTCACCCAGACCCGGAAGGGCGGGGCGCTGACGGTGCCGTTCCAGCAGACGGTCACGCTCCAGGCGCAGCTGCTCGGCTGATCGTCCGCTGATCATCCGCGAGACCCACCTCACCGAGTGGGCCGGACCCCCGCCCACTAAGCTGGGGTCCGGCCCGTTCCGCCTTCACCGCTCGTCGAGGAGCACTTCATGATCGCTTTCTTCGAAACCCTCCTGGTCCTGGTCGCCGTCGGCGTGATCGCCTTCGCCGGTCTGACCGTGAAGAAGCTGTACCAGGGCCAGCGGTAACCACTTCTAGAGAACGCCAGAGCTGCTCATGATCGAGATCCCGTCCGACCTCAACCCGGACCTCGTCCCCCTCGCGTTCCTGCTCGGTACGTGGGAGGGCGCGGGCGTCTCCGACTTCCCCGGTGCCGAGAAGTGCAACTTCGGCCAGTCCGTGACGTTCAGCCACGACGGCCGGGACTTCCTGGAGTACCAGTCGCACACGTGGGTCCTGGACAACGACGGCAACAAGGTCCGTCCGCTGGAGAGCGAGAGCGGCTACTGGCGGATCGACAAGGACCGCAAGGTCGAGGTCGTCATGGTCCGTGACCAGGGCGTCGTCGAGATCTGGTACGGCGAGCTCGCCGACCAGAAGCCGCAGATCGACCTGGCGACGGACGCCGTCGCCCGGACCGCGGCCTCGGGCCCGTACAGCGGTGGCAAGCGCCTCTACGGCTACGTGAAGAGCGACCTCATGTGGGTGGGCGAGAAGGCGACCCCCGAGGTCCCGCTCCGCCCGTACATGTCGGCGCACCTGAAGAAGGTCGTCACGCCGGAGGAGGTCGCGGAGATGGCCCGCAACCTGCCCGACATGCCGGACGACGGCATCGCCTTCTTCCGCTAGACACACCGGGGTGACGCGCCGCGTCCTCCTACACTGGAGGGCGTGGTGAGCACCGACTGGAAGAGCGACCTGCGGCAGCGCGGCTATCGGCTGACGCCGCAGCGTCAGCTTGTCCTGGAGGCCGTGGACAAGCTGGAGCACGCGACCCCGGACGACATCCTCGGCGAGGTCCGCAGGACGGCGTCCGGGGTGAACATCTCCACCGTGTACCGGACCCTGGAGCTCCTGGAGGAGCTCGGGCTGGTCTCCCACGCGCATCTGGGGCACGGGGCGCCGACCTACCACCTGGCCGACCGGCACCACCATCTGCACCTGGTGTGCCGGGACTGCTCCGAGGTGATCGAGGCGGACGTCGAGGTGGCGGCCGAGTTCACGGGGAAGCTCCGGGAGACCTTCGGCTTCGAGACGGACATGAAGCACTTCGCGATCTTCGGCCGGTGCCGGGACTGTTCGAACAAGGACGCCGCCGTCGAGTCGTAGGCTCTTCTGTATGAAGAGCCCTCTGTTGTCCCTGCCCGGCGCCGTCCCCGCCGAAGGCCGCGACGAAGGCGTCGCCGCGCACTACGGCGATCTCTTCCGCGAGCAGCGCGTCCTCGCCGAAGGCGACGGCTTCGTCGACCTCTCGCACCGGGGCGTCGTCGCCGTCTCCGGTGACGACCGGCTGAGCTGGCTGCACCTGCTCGTCACCCAGCACATGACCGAACTGCCGCCCGGGCAGGCCACCGAGGCGCTGATCCTCTCCGCGAACGGGCACATCGAGCACGCCCTGTACCTCGTCGACGACGGCGAGACGGTGTGGGCGCACGTCGAGCCGGGGACGCGGGCCGAGCTCATCGCGTACCTGGAGGCGATGAAGTTCTTCTACCGGGTCGAGGTCGCCGACCGGACCGAGGACTTCGCGGTCGTGCACCTCCCGGCGGGTTCCATCGCCGAGGTGCCCGAGGGCGTCGTCGTACGGGAGACCCCGCACGGCCGCGATCTGTTCCTGCCGCGCGCCGACCTGGAGTCCTTCGCGGCCTCGCACGGGCCGGCCGCCGGGATCCTCGCGTACGAGGCGCTGCGCGTCGAGGCGCACCGGCCGCGGCTCGGCTTCGAGACGGACCACCGGACCATCCCGCACGAGGTCGGCCTCATCGGCAGCGCCGTCCATCTGCAGAAGGGCTGCTACCGGGGCCAGGAGACCGTCGCCCGGGTGCAGAACCTGGGGAAGCCGCCGCGCCGCCTGGTCTTCCTGCACCTGGACGGCAGCGAGGTCCTGCTGCCCGGCCACGGCACCCCGGTCCGGCTGGCCGCCGACGGCGAGGAGGGCCGGCAGCTCGGCTTCGTGACGACGGCCGTCCGCCACCACGAGCTGGGGCCGATCGCCCTGGCGCTGGTGAAGCGGAACGTGCCGGTGGACGCCCCGCTGATCGCCGGGACGACGGCCGCCGCGCAGGAAGTGGTGGTCGAGCCCTGAGAGCCCTGGGGGCTCAGACCTCGATCAGTACCGTGAACGGGCCGTTGTTCGTGAGGGAGACGCTCATCTTCGCTCCGAAGCGGCCCGTCTCCACGTGCGCGCCGAGGGCGCGCAGCTGGGCGACGACCTCGTCGACGAGGGGTTCGGCGACCGGGCCGGGCGCGGCGGCGTTCCAGGTGGGGCGGCGGCCCTTGCGGGCGTCTCCGTAGAGGGTGAACTGGGAGATGACGAGCAGCGGCGCGTTCACGTCGGAGCACGACTTCTCGTCGTCCAGTACCCGGACGGACCAGAGCTTTCTGGCCAATTGGGCGGCCTTCTCCGGGGTGTCGTCGTGGGTCACCCCGACCAGCACGCACAGCCCTTCGCCGGTGATCTCACCGACGGTCTCCCCTGCGACGACGACACTCGCGCCGTCGACCCTCTGCACCACTGCTCGCATGGGCACCAACCTACCGAGCGGGCGGCGGGCCGAAGGACGAGGGGCCGAACGGGTGCAGAGCGCCTGCACGTGCACGGGGAGGAGTGGCACCATGCGTGTGAGGCGGTGCGGCCGACCGCACCGGTCGAGGGGACGATTCTCATGAGTGCACCTGGCACCGGGCCGACGCCGTCCGGCCCCGTACCGCTGATCCGAGTCGGTGGTTCTTCCATGACGCGCCCACCCGTGCAGCGGACCGCCGAGCCCGGGCCCGAGGCCGAGCCCGAGTGGACGGACCGGCCGCGGGCCGGCCGTCCGCAGCCCGACCTGGGGGCCCTGCGGCTGCCCGAGCTGCGCGCGCTGCGCCGGGACGCGCAGAGCGACGAGGCCGACCTGAGCTATGTGCGCCGGATGCTCCAGGGCCGGATCGACATCCTGCGGGCCGAGCTGGCGCGGCGGACCGACCCGGAGGCCCCGGTCCTCGACCGGCTCTCCGAGATCCTCGCCGACGTGCCCTCGCGGCACCGCAGTTCGGCGCGGCACGTGACGCTGTCGACGCCGCGCGGCGAGGAGTACCGGCGGCTCGCGGCCGAGATGCTGTCGGAGGTCGAGCTGTCGGACCTGTCGGCCCGCACCGACGACGAGCTGCACGCGGCGATGGGCAGGCTCGCGGGGTACGAGCAGCAGGTCTCGCGCCGCCGCCAGCACCTCCAGCGGACCGCCGACGACTGCAGCGCGGAGATCGCCCGCCGCTACCGGGAGGGCGAGGCGCAGGTCGACGACCTGCTGGCCTGAGCCGGGCACGGAAAAGCCGGTGCGGGGGCGGCACGGCCGTGCGTAGGGTCGGGGGATGACTGTCGACGTGCGCGCGGTGGCCGAGTCCGAGTTCCGGGAGTGGCAGCGGTCGCTGCGGACCGGGTTCCTCAAGGAGCCGGTCGTCTCCGACGAGGAGCTCGCCGACCGGCTGGCCCACGCGGACCTGGCGCGGACGCTCGGCGCCTTCGACCGGGACCGGATCGTCGGCACTTTCCGGTCCTTCCGGCAGGAGGTCAGCACGGTCGGCGGGGGCGGTCTCACCGCCGACGCGATCACCCAGGTCACGGTCGCGCCGACGCACCGCAGGCAGGGGCTGCTCAGCCGGATGATGTCCGCCGACCTCGCCGCCGCGAAGGAGCGGGGCGACGCGATCGCGACGCTGATCGCCGCCGAGTACCCGATCTACGGGCGGTACGGCTTCGGCCCGGCGAGCTGGATCGCCGAGTGGAGCGTGGACGTGCGTCGGGCGGGTCTCGACCCGCGCCGCTCGGGCCGCCCGGAGGACGGCGGGCGGATCGACCTGACGGACGCCGACGAGATCCGCAAGACCGGCCCCGGGCTGTACCGCCGGCTCGCCGGCGTCCGCGCCGGGCTCACCAGCCGCGACAAGGGCGACTGGGACCGCGACACCGGGCTCCGCCCCCAGCGCGCGCCGTGGCGGGAGCCGTACTACGCGATGTACCGGTCGGCGTCCGGCGAGGTCGAGGGGTACGTGGCGTACACCGCCGACGGCGAGTGGGACACCGCGAACCAGCCGCAGAACACGGCGACCGTGCGCGACCTCATCGCCGTCACCCCGGCCGCCGAGCGCGCTCTGTGGCAGTACGTGTGCTCGATCGACTGGATCGCCACGGTCCGCTCCGGCTACCGGGCGCCCGACGACCTGCTGCCGCTGCTCCTGCCCGACGCGCGCGCGGCGAAGCTGCTGACGTACTCGGACATGCTGTGGGTCCGGGCCCTGGACGTGGCCCGGCTCCTGGAGGGCCGGACGTATCCGGTGGAGGACGGCCTCGTCCTGGAGGTGCGGGACGCCGCCGGGCTCGCCGGCGGGCGTTTCCTGCTCGACGCCTCCCCGGCGGGCGCGTCCTGTGTCCCGACCACCCGCTCGGCCGATCTCGCCCTGGACGTGGCCGAGGTGGGCACGCTGGCGTTCGGTGACGAGTCGGCGGTGCGGCTGTCCCGGCTCGGGCGCGTGGAGGAGCTGACGGGCGGTGCGGCGGCCCGCGCCGACCTGCTGTTCCGCACCTCGCTGCGGTGCTTCTCGCCCGACATCTTCTGATTCCCGCTCCGCCGGGCCCTCACTAGGATGGACGCCTCTCGAAGGAGATGTCCCGTGAAGCCTGAGTACCCGGCCGGGCTGCGCGAGCGGAAGAAGGCGCGCACCCGGCAAGCCCTGTCGGACGCCGCGATCGCCCTCTTCCTGGAGAAGGGCTTCGACGGGGTCTCCGTCGCGGAGGTGGCGGCCGCCGCCGAGGTCTCGAAGCCGACGCTCTTCCGGTACTTCCCCGCGAAGGAGGACCTGGTCCTCCACCGGTTCGCCGATCACGAGGACGAGTCCGCGCGCGTGGTGGAGGCCGGGCGGGCCGAGGGCTCGGCGCCGCTCGACGCGCTGTACGCGCACCTGCTCGACGGCCTTGAGCGGCGCGATCCGGTCACCGGGCTCTGCGACGTGCCGGCCGTCCTCGCGTACCACCGGCTGCTGTACGGGACGCCGGCCCTGCTCGCCGCGATCCACGGCTACCAGCAGCGGTCGGAGGAGGTCCTCGCGCGGGCGCTGGGCGGCGACCGGCTGGTGGCGCGGCTCGCGGCCGGGCAGATCGTGGCCGTGCTGCGGATCCTGGCGAACGAGAACGTGGCCCGGCTGACGGCCGGCGAGCCGCTCGACGCGGTGGCGGGGGACGCGGTGGCGGCGGCGGGGGAGGCGTTCCGGTCGCTGCGGGAGGGGCTGCCGTACTAGCGGTGCCGTACTGGCCGCGCGGATCATGCCGTGACCAAGTAAAAAATGTAACCCAGTAACGTTTTCCGGTACGCTCGACGGAATGACGTCACTGGACCTTGAGCTCGCCCGTGAACGCTCCCACCACGACGCCTGCCGCGCCGCCCTGATCCGCATGACCGAGGACGTCGCCGAACAGGTCGTCATCGGCGAGGACGTCGCCGCCTCCGGCGCCGACGCCGAGGCGCTCGGCTACCACCTGCGCAGCCGCGCCAAGGAGATGGGCGAACAGCCGCCCGGGCCGCTGTTCTTCGGCCGCCTCGACCGCGAGGACGGCCAGATCCACCACATCGGCCGCCGCCGGATCGCCGAGCACCCCGCCGCCCCGCCGCTCGTCGTCGACTGGCGCGCGCCCGTCTCCCGCGCCTACTACCAGGCCGGCGCGCACGACCCGCAGGGCGTCCTGCGGCGGCGCCGCTTCGGCTGGGCCCCGAACAGCCGGGGCGCGACCGAGGACCTGACCGCCCTGGAGGACGAGCGGCTCGACGAAGGAGGGTCCGGCCGGGTCAGCGCTCTGCTCACCGGGGAGATCGAGCGCCCCCGCGTGGGCCCCATGCGGGACATCGCCGCCACCATCCAGCCCGAACAGGACGACCTCGTACGCTCCGAGCCCGCCGCCTCCCTGTGCGTGCAGGGCGCCCCCGGCACCGGCAAGACCGCGGTGGGGCTGCACCGGGCCGCGTACCTCCTCTACACGCATCCGCAGCGCATCCGCCGCTCCGGCCTCCTCGTCCTCGGCCCCCACCGCGCCTTCCTCTCGTACATCGCCGAAGTCCTGCCCTCGCTCGGCGAGACCGGCATCCGGCAGACCACCCTCGACGAGGAGATCGCCCGCCATCCGGTACGGGCCGAGGACGGCGGGGCCGCGGCCCTGGTCAAGCACGACGCCCGGATGGCGGGGGTGCTGCACCGCGCGCTGTACGGCAGGGTCGACCCGGCCCCGGCCGAGGACCTCGCCGTCCCCGACGGCAGGTACCACTGGCGGCTCCCGGCCGCCGAACTCGCCGCGATCGTCACGGCCGTACGGCAGGAGGCCCCGCCCTACGCCACCGGCCGCGAACGCGTCCGCTCCCGCGTCGTCCGCGCCCTCCAGCTCCGGGCCGAACGCCGCTGGGGGCCCATGGGCGCGGCCTGGGCCCGGAAGATCGAGCGGGCGCGGGCGGTGACGGCGTTCCTGGACGCGTGCTGGCCGAAGACCAGTCCGGAGGAGGTCCTCGCGGAGGTCCTGACGGACCCGGTCGACTCTGCTCTGACCGAGGCCGAGCTCGCCGCCATCCGCTGGGCGCGGCCGCCCCGCTCGTACCGCTCGGCGCGGTGGAGCGCCGCCGACCTCGTGCTCCTCGATGAGCTCGCGGGGCTCGTCGAGCGCCCCGAGAGCTACGGGCACGTCGTCGTCGACGAGGCGCAGGACCTCTCGCCCATGCAGTGCAGGGCCATCGCCCGGCGGACCGAGTTCGGTTCGCTCACGGTCCTGGGGGACCTCGCGCAGGGCACCACCCCGTGGGCGGCACGGTCCTGGGACGAGCAGCTGGCCCATCTGGGCAAGCCGGGGACGCCCGTCGTCCCGCTCACCCTCGGCTACCGCGTACCGGCCGCGATCGTCGACCTCGCGAACCGGCTGCTGCCGCAGCTCGGGGCCGATGTGCCCGCCGGGCGTTCGGTGCGCCGGGACGGCGGGGTGACGGTGCACCGGACGGCGGACCTGGCGGCCGGGGCGCGGGAGGCGGTGCGGGCGGCGCTCGCGCAGGAGGGCTCGGTGGGGGTGATCACGGCCGACGGGCTCGTGGACGCGGTCGCCGGGGCGCTGAGGGGGTGCGGGGAGCGGGTGGCCGTGCTGCCCGCGACCCTCGTGAAGGGCCTGGAGTTCGACCACGTCGTGGTCGTCGAACCCGCCGCGATCCTGACGGCCGAGGCGCGCGGCGCGAACCGGCTGTACGTGGTGCTCACCCGGGCGGTGTCGCGCCTGACGCTGGTGCACGAGGCGGAGCTGCCGGAGTGCCTCCGTACGGAGCGGTGAGTCCGGGGCCGGTACGGGCCGGGGCCGTACGCGCCTCCGGCGGGCCGAGGAGCCCCACGCGGGCGCCGGGGCCGGCCGGTCGGGCGGCGATCCCGGCGGGCCGTGCGTTCGCACACGCCCGGTTCGGCGGCGGTGACGCGTCGCCGGGCCGTCTGGAGGGAGAGCGGGGCGGCGAGGCGTCGGTCGGCTCTCACGCCGCCATGGTCAGCTGTCGGTCGTCCTCGGGGACACGGGGGCGCAGGACGGTGAAGGCGACGGCCAGGGCGAGGAGGAGGAGACCGGCGCCGACGCCGAAGGCGAGGTGGTAACCGCCGGTCAGAGCTTCGGCGTTGGGCTTTCCGGCCTTCGTCAGGGACTCGGTGCGGGCGGCGGCCAGGGTGGAGAGGACCGCGACGCCGAGGGCCATGCCGATCTGCTGGGTGGTGTTGAAGAGCCCGGAGGCCAGGCCCGCGTCCGCCTCCTCCGCGCCGGACATGGCGAGCGCGGTGAGGGCGGGGAGCGCGAGGCCGAAGCCGGCGGCGAGCAGCATCACGGGGAGCAGGTCGGTGGCGTACGAGGCGTGGACGGGGACGCGGGTCAGCAGGCCGAGGACGCCGACGAGCAGGGCGATGCCGGTGAGCAGGACGTTCCGCTCGCCGAAGCGGGCGATGAGGGGGGCCGAGGCGCCGAGGGAGACGGCGCCGACGATCAGCGCGGCGGGCAGCATCGCGAGGCCGGTCTCGGCCGCTCCGTACCCGAGGACCTTCTGCAGGTAGAGGGCGACGAGGACCTGGAAGGAGAAGAGCGCGGCGACCATCAGCATCTGGACGGCGTTCGCGCCGGCGACGGCGCGGGAGCGCAGGATCCGCAGCGGCATGAGCGGCTGCGCGGCCTTCGCCTGGCGGAGCAGGAAGCCGGCGAGGAGGGCGAGCGCGAGGGCCCCGAAGCCGAGGGTGTGCGCCGAACCCGCCCCGTACTCCTCGATCTTGACGACGGCGTAGATCCCGGCCATGAGCCCGGAGGTCACGAGCAGCGCGCCGATGACGTCGGCGCCGGCCTTCAGTCCGAGGCTCTGGTCGGCGGGGAGGGCGCGGAGGGCGACGAGGAGGGTGGCGACGCCGATCGGCAGGTTGATGAAGAAGATCCAGTTCCAGGCGAGGGCGTCGGTGAGGACCCCGCCGAGGACCTGGCCGAGGGAGGCTCCGGCGGCGCCGGTGAAGCTGAACACGGCGATGGCGCGGGCGCGTTCGCGGGGCTCGGTGAAGAGGGTGACCAGGATCCCGAGTCCCACGGCGGAGGACATCGCGCTGCCGACGCCCTGGAGGAAGCGGGCGGCGATGAGCACGGCGGGGGAGGCGGCCAGGCCGGCGAGGAGCGAGGCGGCGGTGAAGACCCCGGTCCCCGCGAGGAACATCCGCTTGCGGCCGACGAGGTCGCCGAGGCGTCCGGCGAGGAGCAGGAGCGAGCCGAAGGCGATCAGGTAGGCGTTGACGACCCAGCTGAGGCCGACGGGGGTGAAGCCGAGGTCGTTCTGCATGGCGGGCATGGCGACGGTGACGATGCTGCCGTCGAGGACGGTCATCAACATGCCGGTGGCGAGGACGCCGAGGGCGAGGTGGGCGCGGGGGCTGGTGCTGGGCGCGGGCATGGGGACATCTCCTGTTCGTCGGAGGCGACAGGAGAGACGCTAGCAGAAGGTTTTGTTGCAGACTATTTTTTACGGGAGGAGTTTGGGCCCCTATCCGCGCTGCCGGGCCCGGCGGGCGGGCGTCGGGCTCTCGACGGGAGTCTCCAGATGGCCGGTGGCCAGCAGGTTCAGGGCGCGCAG
Organism: Streptomyces sp. NPDC021012; assembly: GCF_044333355.1. Taxonomy (NCBI): domain Bacteria; kingdom Bacillati; phylum Actinomycetota; class Actinomycetes; order Kitasatosporales; family Streptomycetaceae; genus Streptomyces; species Streptomyces sp. NPDC021012. The sequence continues at coordinate 86,526 of NZ_JBIRQU010000017.1, read as the reverse complement.
CAGGGCCTCGCGCTCCTCGTCGGGGAGGGAGGAGAGGGCGCTCTCGTGCACCCCGTCGACGATCTCCTGACTGCGCTGCGCCACCTCCGCCCCCTTCTCCGTCACCGCGATGATCCGCGCCCGCCGGTCCGTCGCCGACGGCCTCCGCTCGGCCAGCCCGGCCCCCTCCAGCGCGTCGACGGTCACCACCATCGTCGTCTTGTCCATGTCCCCGATCTCCGCCAGCTGCGCCTGCGTCCGCTCCTCCTCCAGCGCATGCACCAGCACGCAGTGCATCCGCGCGGTCAGCCCGATCTCCGCGAGCGCTGCGGCCATCCTGGTGCGGAGCACATGGCTGGTGTGATCGAGGAGGTAGGAGAGGTCGGGCTCGGTGCGGGTGGGTGCCATGGCTGTCATGCCTGCCAGGGTAGCGAGGGTGCGTTCGTTGCGGATGGTCGCGAAGCGGACGAGTGAGCCCCCGCCCTGACCCGCGCCCGGCGGGCCGGCCCGCTTCACCCGGGGCTTCGCCCACGTCCCGGGTGGGGCCCGCGCCCGCTGCCCACAGCGGGGTGGGTACCGCCACGGCGGGGGCGCGGGGCGGCATCATGGGGTCATGGCGGGATATGAGGGGAAGGATGCGGGCGCGGCCTCTCGCGCGCTGTTGTTCCTGGACGTGGACGGACCGCTGATCCCCTTCGGCGCGAGCCCCGACCCGTACCCGACGTACCCGCCCGCGCCGCCCCCGTCCGTGAGCCCGCTCCTCGCGCGGCTCGATCCCGCGCAGGGGGACCGGCTCGCGGCGCTGCCGTACGAGCTGGTGTGGGCGACCACGTGGGAGGAGGACGCGAACAGCTGGGTCGCGCCCCGCCTCGGCCTGCCGGACCTGCCCCTGGTCACCTGGGTCGACGGTCCCGAGGAACCGGGGCTCCACTGGAAGACGCCGGCCCTCGTGGCGTGGGCCGCCGGGCGGCCGTTCGTCTGGGTGGACGACGAGATCGGCGCGGCCGACCGCGCCTGGGTCGCCGCCCGCCACCCGGGCCCGGCGCTCCTCCACCGGGTGGACGCCGGGACCGGCCTCACGGCCACCGACTTCGAGGTGCTGGCGGCCTGGGCGCGGTGAAGGGGGCTACACCCCCCGCATGCCGTCGATGCGCTCGCGGAGGAGGTCTGCGTGGCCGTTGTGGCGGGCGTACTCCTCGATCATGTGGATCAGGACCCAGCGGAGTGAGACCGTGCCGCGCCAGTCGTCCTCGCCGGTGATGTCGAGGTGCGGGGCCTGGGCCGTGAAGTGGTCGGAGAAGGCCACGGCCGCGTGCCAGGCGGACCAGGCTTCCGTGATGGCGGTGGGGGAGGGGGTGGCTTCGTCGAAGTCGCCGTCGGGGGAGGTGGGGGAGGAGAAGAGGGGGAGGGCGTCCTTCTGGCCGGCGAGGATCTCGCGGAACCAGTGGCGTTCGACGTCGGCGAGGTGCCGGACCAGGCCGAGGAGGGAGAGGGTCGACGGTTCCGCCGACCTGGTCGCCAACTCCTCGTCCAGGCCGGCGCACTTCAGCACCAGCGTCGCCCGCTGGTCCGCCAGGAACCCGGCCAGCATGGGCAGTTCGTCGCCGGTCGCGGGGCCGGTGAAGCGCCCCGGGCCCGGGAGCGCCGCCTCGTCGAGGACGTCCGCGCGCCGCTGGGGCGCCACCGCGTCGTTCCGGTCGTCAACTGCCATGCCTTGCCTCCCCGTTGGGTCTTCAAGGCATCATGTCAGGCCTTCGGCTGGGCGAAGCGGATCATGTTGCCGGCCGGGTCGCGGAAGGCGCAGTCGCGGACGCCGTAGTGCTGGTCGACCGGCTCCTGGAGCACCTCGCCGCCGGCCGCCCGTACGCGCTCGAAGGTGGCGTCGACGTCCTGGGTGGAGAAGACGACGCCGCGCAGCAGGCCCTTGGCGAGGAGGTCCGTGACCGCCTTACGGTCGGTCTCCGAGGCGCCGGGGTCGGGGAGCGGGGTCTCCAGGACGACCGCCACGTCCGGCTGCTCGGGCGACCCCAGGGTCACCCAGCGCATCCCCTCGTAGCCGACGTCGTTGCGGACGTCGAGGCCGAGGGCGTCGCGGTAGAAGGTGAGCGCCTTGTCGGCGTCGTCGACGGTGATGAAGCACTGCGAGAGCTTGATGTCGTCCATGCCGTCGACGCTACGGGGACGCGTCCGGCGGCGCTTCTCCGATCCTGATCGCTTCGCCGGGCCCGCCGTTCTTCACCGGACGCGTCAGCACCTTGGCGACGCATGCCGGGATCGCCGCGTCCTCGCCGTGGCTCCGCGCCCGGTACGCGCTCGGCGTCTCGCCGACCAGTTCCGTGAAGCGCGAGCTGAACGACCCGAGCGACGTGCAGCCCACCTCGAAGCAGACCTCCGTCACGCTCAGGTCCCCCCGCCGCAGCAGCGCCTTCGCCCGCTCGACCCGCCGGGTCATCAGGTAGCTGTACGGCGTCTCGCCGAACGCGGCGCGGAAGCTGCGGGCGAAGTGCCCCGTCGACATCAGCGCGACCCTGGCCAGGGCCGGGACGTCCAGGGGGGACGCGTAGTCGCGGTCCATCGTGTCCCGCGCGCGGCGCAGTCGTTTCAGGTCGTCGAGGTCCACGGCCCCAGCATGGCACGGCCCGCGACACGCCGGGGGCGACTTTTGCAAGCAGCTGCTTGCAATAGTTAGCAGAGGGTGGCATGGTCGGGGCATGGCATCGCTCAACGTCGGCAACCTCGGCGAGTACCTCCGCGAGCAGCGGCGGACCGCGCAGCTCTCCCTGCGGCAGCTCGCCGAAGCCGCCGGGGTGTCCAACCCGTACCTCAGCCAGATCGAGCGCGGGCTGCGCAAGCCCAGCGCCGAGGTCCTCCAGCAGGTCGCGAAGGCCCTGCGGATCTCCGCCGAGACGCTCTACGTACGGGCCGGGATCCTCGACGAGAGGGAGCAGGAGGAGCTGGAGACGCGCGCCGTCATCCTGGCCGATCCCTCGATCAACGAGCGGCAGAAGCAGGTGCTGCTCCAGATCTACGACTCCTTCCGCAAGGAGAACGCCGCCGAGGCCGCCGCCGGACAGGCGGCCGCCGCGCCCGATGCCACCCCGTCTTCGAGCTAGTCCGTCGTCATCTCCGGGAGGAACACCAGCATGGCCATCATCGACGAACTGCGTACCCCTCTCTACTTCGCCGCCGGCACCGCCGACCTCGCCGTCCAGCAGGCCAAGAAGGTTCCCGGCCTGATCGAGCAGCTCGCCGCCGAGGCGCCCGCGCGGATCGACGCCGTGCGGAAGACCGACCCGAAGGCCGTGCAGGAGAAGGTGGCCGCGCAGGCCAAGGAGGCCCAGGCCACCGTGCAGTCGAAGCTCGCCGAGGTCGTCGGCGGCCTCGACACCGACCTGAAGAAGCTCGGCGAGACCGCCCAGGACCTCGCCCTGCGCGGGGTCGGCGTCGCCGCCGAGTACGCCGTGAAGGCGCGCGAGAAGTACGAGGAGGTCGCCGCCCACGGCGAGGAGGCCGTCAAGGCCTGGCGGGGCGAGGTCGCCGAGGAGATCACCGAGATCGCCGTCGTCGTCGAGCCCGAGCCGGAGACCGCCGAGGCCGGGGCCGCCGCCGAGCCCGAGGCCGAGAAGGCGCCCGCTCGCAAGACCACCGCCCGCAAGGCCCCCGCCAAGAAGACGGCGGTCGCCGCCGAGAAGGAGTAGGGCCGGGCACTGATTCGGGTACCCGGTGCGTTGTACCGGGTACCTTGACCGCGAGGCGCTCTCTCTCCATCCCCACTAGGCGGTGCTCAGCATGTTGCGCGCGGGATTCGACTCCCTTCTCTCCCTGGTGATCTTCCTGGTCTTCACCGGCTTCGCCGTCGCCGCGCTCGTCTTCGCCGCCATGGCGCGCGAGGACGCCTACCGCGCCGCCGACAAGCAGACGAAGAAGTTCTGGCTGATCATCCTGGGCATCAACCTCGTCATCAACCTGCTGCTGCCGATGCTGTTCCTGCAGATCGCGGGCCTGGTCGCGGCCATCGTCTTCATGGTGGACGTGCGCCCCGCGCTCGCGCAGGTCTCCGGCGGAGGCCGGGGCGGCCGCCGGGGCGGCGGCTCCAGCAGCGACGGGCCGTACGGCCCCTACAACGGCGGCCGGTAGACAGCGCCACGACAGGACCCGGGTCTCAGATCCGGGTCCTGTCCCTTTCCAGGGCCAGGACGGCGACGTCGTCCGTCAGCTCGCCGCCGTTCAGGGCGCGGACCTCCGTCACGGCCGCCTCCAGGAGCTCCTCGCCCCGCAGGCCCGAGGCCAGCTGCCGGTTGAGCATCTCGACCATCCCGTCCTGGCCGAGCCGCGGCGAGCCGGGGCCGGCCGAGCGGCCCTCGATGAGCCCGTCGGTGTACATGAGCAGGCTCCACGCCCCGCCCAGCTCGACCTGGCGGCGCGGCCAGCGGGCGCGCGGCAGGAGGCCGAGGGCCGGGCCGCCGTCCTCGTACGGGAGGAGGCGCGCCGTCCGGCCCTGGCGGGCGATCAGCGGCGAGGGGTGGCCGGCCAGGCAGAGGCCGGCGCGGCGCCCGTCGGGCGCGATGTCGACGGTGCAGAGGGTCGCGAAGATCTCCTCGCTCTCCCGCTCGTGCTCCAGGACCTGCTGCATCGTCGAGAGCAGCTCGTCCCCGCACAGGCCCGCGAAGGTCAGGGCCCGCCAGGCGATCCGCAGCTCGACGCCGAGCGCGGCCTCGTCGGGGCCGTGCCCGCAGACGTCGCCGATCATGGCGTGGACGGTGCCGTCGGGGGTGCGGACGACGTCGTAGAAGTCGCCGCCGAGCAGGGCGCGGGAGCGGCCGGGCCGGTAGTGGGCGGCGAAGCGGAGGTCGGAGCCCTCCAGGAGCGGGGTGGGGAGCAGTCCGCGCTCCAGGCGGGCGTTCTCCTGGGCGCGCAGCCGGGACTCGGCCAGCTTCACCTGGACGGCGTCGGCGCGCTTGCGCTCGACCGCGTACCGGATGGCCCGGCTGAGCAGCCGCCCGTCGAGCTCCTCGCGGAAGAGGTGGTCCTGGGCCCCGACGCGTACGGCCTCGGCGGCCAGCTCGGCGTCGGCGGAGGCCGCGAGGGCGAGGACGGCGTGGCGCGGGGCGAGGCGCAGGATGTGCCGCAGCGGGGCGAGCGGGTCGTCGCCGGCGGCCCCGGCGCGCGGGCCGGGCAGGGAGAGGTCGACGAGGACGCAGTGGACGTCGTCGGTGAGGAGCCGCTCGGCCTCGGTGAGGTTCCGGGCGGTGCGTATGCGGACCCGGGTGCCGGCGGCGTCCGCCGCGTCGAGCAGTTCGGGTACGGCGAGGGCACCCGCCGGGTCGTCCTCGACGACCAGGAGAGTGAGATCGGTGCGATCGGTTCCTGTGACTGTGCCTGTCATAGCGGTGGCGTCCAGAGGAGTGGCGTCGCCGGGTCCCGCAACGGCAGAGACGTTTCTCTGACGCGGTACGGATACGGGCATCGGTCCGGGTTTCCTTCCCTCCCCCCGAGGTGCGCAGGGCGCCGGGTGGCGTCCCGCCCGTCCCGGACCATAGCGGTAGGGCGGTGCGCAGCGGAATGGTGATCAGTCCCTGAGAAGGCGCCGGATGCTTGGCATATGCCGCGGAAGGGGAGGTACTTGCCCCCGCGCGGTCCGCCCGGGGGCCCGGAGCCCATGAGAAACGTCACGCGGCCAGGAGGTGTGAAAAGGGCGCGAAGGTGGCTCGTGTCACGTGGGGCGGGCCCCGCTCGTGTCACGCGGGACGGACCACGCCCCTTCCGTCACGCCGCGAGCCGGACGGCTCACGCGGGACGGACCACGCCCCTTCCGTCACGCCGCGAGCGGGACGGCTCACGCGGGACGGACCACGCCCAGGATCTCCATCGAGCCCGCGCCCGCGAGGGTCACGTTCCGGCCGGGGCGCGGGGCGTGGACGATCATCCCGTTGCCGACGTACATCCCGATGTGGCTCGCGTCCTTGAAGTAGACGATCAGGTCGCCGGGCCGCATGTCCCTGATGTCCACGTGCGGAAGGAGCCGCCACTGCTCCTGCGAGGTGCGCGGGATGCCCAGTCCGGCCGCGCCCCAGGAGCGCTGGGTCAGCCCGGAGCAGTCGTACGACTTCGGTCCCTCGGCGCCCCAGACGTACGGCTTGCCGATCTGCGCCGTCGCGAACTCGACCGCCTTCCTGCCCTCCGGGGTCGCGCCCTCCTTCAGGCCGTCGAGGACGCCGGTGTCGAGCCAGGTCGTCTGGGCCTTGAGCTGGGCCTGCTCCTCCAGGCGCCGCAGCCGCTCGCGCTCCTCGGCGGCGAGTTCGGACTCCAGCTTCTTGGCGGCGTCGATCCGGTCGTTGATCTCCTTCTTGGCCTTGGCCTGCTTGACGCGGTTGGCCTCCAGCTTGGTCCAGTTGTCGCCGGCTTCCTTGGCGTACGTGTCCAACTCGGCCTGGGCGCGGGTCATCTCGCCCAGCAGGTCGGTGGTGGCCTTCGCGCCTTCCTTGAGCCGTCCGGCGGTGTCGAGGAAGAGCTGCGGGTCGTTCGTGAGGATGAGCTGCGCGCCGTCGGGGAGTCCGCCGTTGCGGTACTGGGCGCGGGCGGCGGCGCCGGCCTTGGCCTTGAGGTCCTCGATCTTCTCGCGGCCGTCCACGATCATCCGGGCGAGCTTGACGATCTCGGCGGACTGCTCCTTGGTCCTCTCCTCGGCGAGGTTGTACGCGTCGGTGGCGACGGCGGCCTTCCGGTACAGGTCGTCGATCTCCTGGCGCACCTCCTCCAGGCTCTTCTTCGGCGGCGGAGGGGGGAGCGGCGCGGCGGAGGCCTGGAGGGTCAGGGCGGGGGACGCCAGCACGGTCAGGGCGCAGATCACGGTGATCGCGGCGGTGGCGTGGCGGCGTCGGTTCACGAGCTCCCCCTCGTAGTGACCCATATCTGATTTACCGTCAGTAACTTGATGGCGACCTGGCGATAGTGCCATGCGCCACCGGAAAACGACAGGGGAAACCGGGGTCTGTCGGCCTGTTCCCCCCCACAGGGGACGAGTGAGGTGCGCGTGGCGTTCCTCGCGCACGAGAAATTCAACGGGAGTTGGGGAGAGCGGGGGAACGGACACCCCGGCGCTCCCGCGCCCCGTCACCCCCTCGGCGCCAGCGCCTCCCACCGCACCGTGACCTCGCCCTGCCGCCACCGGCGCGGACCGTCCGTCAGCGGCCAGTCCGCCGCCAGGTCGCGGACGGAGCGGATCCACCGCTGCCGGGCGCCCAGCGAGGCGTACGGGGCGGCCGCCGCCCAGGCCCGGTCGAAGTCCCGCAGGAAGGCATGCACCGGCTCGCCCGGCACGTTCCGGTGGATCAGCGCCTTCGGCAGCCGTTCCGCGAGGTCCGAGGGCCGGTCGAGGGAGCCGAGCCGGGTCGCGAAGGTCACCGTGCGCGGCCCCTCCGTGCCGAGCGCCACCCACACGTGCCGGCGGCCGATCTCGTCGCAGGTCCCCTCCACGAGCAGCCCGCCGGGCGCGAGCCGCCCGCAGAGCCGCGCCCAGACGGCCGCGACCTGCTCCTCGTCGTACTGGCGGAGCACGTTCGCCGCCCGGATCAGGGCGGCCCCGCCGGGCACCGGCACCTCGAAGCCGCCGTGCACGAAGGAGAGGCCCTCGTGCACGGCCTCGTACGGCTTCGCGGCCTCGACCCGGGCGGGCTCGATCTCGATCCCGTACAGCAGGGTGCGGGGGTCGGCGGTGCGCAGCCGGGCCAGGAGCTCCACGGCGGTCCAGGGGGCGGCCCCGTACCCGAGGTCGACGGCGACGGGCGGCTCGGGGGAGCGGCGCAGGGCGGGGCCGTGGACGGCGGCGATCCAGCGGTCCATGCGGCGCAGCCGGTTCGGGTTGGTGGTCCCGCGGGTCGGTGTGCCGACGGGGCGGGTGGTGCGCGGGGCCATGACACGAGCGTACGGGGTACGGGGAGGAGCCCTCGGGCCGCCCGGCCCGGCGACCGTCCGCCGCCCGGCCCGGCAACGGTTTGGCAAAACGGACGCGTGATCGGAAATGAAAGGGGGTGTCGACATGTTGTGCGGGCTGGAGGACGTACCGCGCCCTCCAGCAGTCATGCCCGACGCCCCCGAGCGGAAGGACCGCCGACGTGAGCCAGTACGTGTCCCGGTTCGCCGGTACCCGGCACCGGCACCCGGCGCCGGCCAGGCTCCGGCTCCCCGGCCGGCACCGCACCCCCCGGCGGGTGGCCATGCTCAGCGTCCACACCTCGCCGCTGCACCAGCCCGGCACGGGCGACGCGGGCGGCATGAACGTCTACATCGTCGAGCTGGCCAAGCGCCTCGCGGCCATCGACATCGAGGTGGAGATCTTCACCCGGGCCACCACCGGCGGCCTCCCGCCGGTCGTGGAGCTCACCCCCGGCGTGCTCGTGCGGCACGTGGACGCCGGTCCGTACGAGGGCCTCGCCAAGGAGGAGCTGCCGGCGCAGCTCTGCGCCTTCACGCACGGCGTGATGCAGGCGTGGGCGGGCCACCGCCCCGGCCACTACGACCTGGTCCACTCCCACTACTGGCTCTCCGGCCACGTCGGCTGGCTCGCCGCCGAGCGCTGGGGCGTCCCCCTGGTCCACGCCATGCACACCATGGCGAAGGTCAAGAACGCGGCGCTCGCCGAGGGCGACACGCCCGAGCCCGCGGCGCGGGTGATCGGCGAGACGCAGATCGTCGCCGCCGCCGACCGGCTGATCGCGAACACGGCCGAGGAGGCCGACGAGCTGGCCCGCTTCTACGAGGCGGACCCCGGCAAGATCGCGGTCGTGCACCCGGGCGTCAACCTCGACCGCTTCCGGCCCGCCGACGGCCGCGCGGCGGCCCGCGCGCGCCTCGGCCTGCCGCAGGACGCGTTCATCCCGGTCTTCGCCGGCCGGATACAGCCGCTGAAGGCCCCGGACATCCTGCTGAGCGCCGCCGCGAGGCTCCTGGACGAGGACCCCTCGCTCCGCACCCGCATGATCGTCCCGGTGGTCGGCGGCCCGAGCGGCAGCGGCCTGGCGAAGCCGGAGCAGCTGCAGAAGCTGGCCGCCAAGCTCGGGATCTCGGACGTCGTGCGCTTCCACCCGCCGGTGGGCCAGGACGAGCTGGCGGACTGGTTCCGCGCGGCGTCGGTCCTGGTCATGCCCTCGTACAGCGAGTCCTTCGGCCTGGTCGCGATCGAGGCGCAGGCGGCCGGCACCCCGGTCGTCGCGGCGGCGGTCGGCGGCCTGCCCGTGGCCGTACGGGACGACGTGACCGGTTTCCTCGTGCAGGGGCACGACCCGGCGGACTACGCCCGTGCGCTCGGCCGCTTCGTGGCGGACCCGTCGCTCTCGGCCCGGATGGGCGAGGCGGCGGCGCTGCATGCCGGTTCCTTCGGCTGGGACACGGCCGCCTCGGGCACGGCGGACGTGTACACGGCCGCCATGCACGACCACCGGCTGCGCGAGAACCGCCGTCGCGTACGCTCGCACCATGGCTGAGGACGTTCGGCGGATCATCGAGGACACGTTCAACGACGCGGAGCTGGACTGGGAGTCCCCCGAGCCCGGCTCGTACGTCGTGAAGCTCCCGGGCACGCGCAAGCTGTTCACCACCCTGTCGCTCCGGGTGGGCCGCCACTCCCTCTCCCTCAACGCCTTCGTCATCCGCCACCCCGACGAGAACGAGGCCGGCGTCCACCGCTGGCTCCTCGAACGCAACCTCAAGCTCTACGGCGTGGGTTACGCCATCGACCCCCTCGGCGACGTCTACCTCGCCGGCAAGCTCCCCCTCTCCGCCGTCACCCCCGAGGAACTGGACCGCCTCCTCGGCTCGGTCCTGGAAGCCTCCGACGGCGACTTCAACACCCTCCTGGAGCTGGGCTTCGCCTCCGCGATCCGGCGCGAGTACGAATGGCGGGTCTCCCGCGGCGAGTCGACCCGCAACCTCGACGCCTTCAAGAACCTGACGCAGAAGGGCTGACGGCGCCGCTCCGGTACCTCCCCGGCGTCGTGCCGAACTCGCGCCGGAAGGCGTGGGACAGGGCGTACGGCGAGGCGTAGCCGACACGGCGGGCGACGGCCGCCAGGGGCGCTTCGGTGTCCCGGAGCAGGACGGCGGCGCGGGTCAGCCGCCACCAGGTGAGGTACGCCATCGGGGGCCGGCCCACCAGGGCGGTGAAGCGGCGGGCCAGCGTCGGGCGGGAGACGCCCGCCTCCGCCGCGAGCCGGTCGATCGTCCAGGGCGCGGCCGGGTCGGAGTGCAGCGCCCGCAGCGCGGCGGCCGCCACCGGGTCGCCCAGGGCCGCCGGCCACGCCCCGGTCGTGCTCTCGGCCGCCCAGGACCGGATCATGTACACGAACAGCAGGTCGAGCAGGCTGGGGAGCGCCAGGGAGGCCCCGGGGAGCCGTCCGTCCAGCTCGCCCACCAGGAGGCCGACGGCGGCCCGGAGCTCGGGACGGGCGCCGTCGTGACCCGGCAGGTGGACCAGCGGCGGGAGCTCCGTGAGCAGCGGGTGCGCGTGGCTGCGGTCGAGGCGGTACTTGCCGCAGAGCATCTCGACCTCGCGGGCGTGCGAGGTGTTCTCGGGCGAGCGCGGGCGGAGGGCCCACCGCTCGAAGGGCACCGCCCCCGCCACCGTCTCCGCGTCGGCGGGCGCGTCCGCGATGACGTGCCCGGTGCCGTGCGGGAGCAGCACCGCGTCGCCCGCGCCGAGCGCGACCGGTTCGCCGCCGTCGGGCAGCAGCCAGCAGCTGCCCCTGAGGACGATGTGGAAGCCGGCCCCTTCGTACGGGGCGAGCCGCGCGCACCAGCGCCCCGAGACCCGCACCCGGTCGGAGGAGGGCCGCCCGACCCGTACGGCCGAGATCGCGTCGCTCACCACGTCCACCATGGCCGGGAGCGTACCGCCGGGAGAGGTGAGCTTCTCGCGTATCCGGAGGAGCAGATCGGGCATTGAGAGGCTCGGCATCCCCTCCCTACCGTCGATCGCATGACCAACGACAGCGCACAGAGCATCGTCCTGGGGGACGTCGAGATCATCCGGGTCGTCGAGTGGCAGGGGCCGTTCGCCCCCGCCCGCACCCTCGTCCCGGACGCCGGGGCCGAGGTGTGGAGGGACAACGAGGAGTGGCTGGCGCCGGACCACTGGGCGCCGGAGGGCGACAGCGCGGTGATGGCGCTGCAGACCTGGGTGCTGCGCAGCGGCGGGCGGACGGTCCTGGTGGACACCGGGGTGGGCGACGGGCGGGAGCGGCCCCACTCGCCGCACTTCCACCGGCGGCAGGACGGTTTCCTCGGCCGTCTGGAGCGGGCGGGCATCCGGCCCGAGGACGTCGACGTCGTCGTGAACACGCACCTGCATGCGGACCACGTCGGCTGGAACACGTATGACGCGGGAGGGGAGTGGGCGCCGACGTTCCCGAACGCCCGTTATCTGCTCCCGGCCGCCGACGACTTCCACTTCGGCCCGGAGAACGCGTACGGCGGCGGCCTCCGGGAGGAGGACCGGCTGATCTACGAGGACAGCGTGGCGCCCGTGCACCGCGCGGGGCTGGTCACGCTCTGGGAGGGGGCGTACCGCGTCGACGAGAACCTCGTCCTGGAGTCGGCGCCCGGTCACACCCCGGGCTCGGCCGTGCTGCGGCTGGCCTCCGGGACCGATCGGGCGGTCTTCGTCGGCGACCTGCTCCACAGCCCGGTGCAGATCCTGGACCCGGCGCGCGCGAGCTGCTTCTGCCTGGACGCGGCGGGCGCGGCGGTGAGCCGCCGGCGGATCCTCGAACGGGCCGCCGACGAGCGGGAGCTGATCGTGCCCGCGCACTTCGGCGGGGCGGGCGCCGCCGAAGTGCGCAGGGAGGGAGAGGGGTTCGCCGTGGCCGGGTGGGCGGCCTACGGCAGGGGGCGGGTCACGCGCTGACGGAGGAGGACTCGGCGTCCTTGGCCCCGGTGGTGACGACTCCGGCCTCTTCCGGCTCCTCGGAGAGGGCCTTGCGGAGCCGTACGGCGTACCCGGCGGCGGCGACGACGCCGATCGCGGTGGTCGCGGCCCACAGGACGTCGGGTCCGGGTCCGTCGACGATCGCGCCGGCGCCGATCGGGGCGACGAAGCCCGCGACGGCCCAGGACATGCCCATGACGCCCTGGTAGCGGCCCCGGGCGTGCTCGGGGGCGAGGCGGGCGGTGGCGGCGGCGTTCGTCGGGACGTGGATCATCTCGCCGACCGTCCAGACGACCACGGTCGCGGCGAAGGCGACGGGGGAGCCGGCGAGGGCGGTGGCGCCGGTGCCGAGGGCGAAGAGGAGGGAGGACAGGGCCAGCAGGAGGACCGGCGAGCGCTTGTCGGTCAGCTTGTTGACGAGCAGCTGGAAGCCGACGATCACGATGCCGTTGACGGCGATGACGACGCCGTACGAGGAGGGGGAGAGGCCCTGCCCGGCCATGGTCAGCGGCAGGCCGATCCACGGGGCGGTGAAGACGAGGCAGACGAGGAGGTTGAGCAGGACGAGCGTGCGGAAGGGCGCGTCGCGCAGCACGGTCACCATGCTGACCTTCTCCTCGGCGACCGGCTCGCCCCGCTTGTCGACGGCGGCCTCGGGCCGGGTCTCGGGGAGCCGGAGGAAGACGATGACGGCGCACAGCGTGGTGGCGACGGCGTCGACGACGAAGAGGGTGCGGTAGCCGAGGAAGGCGGCCGCGCCGCCGCCGATGGAGGCGATGGCGAAGCCCAGGTTGAGGGCCCAGTAGTTGAGGGCGTACGCCCGGCGCACGTCGTGGGCGGGGACCATGTCGGCGATGGTCGCGTTGATGGAGGGGCGGACGGCCTGCATGGCGACGCCCATGAGGAGGACGACGGCGGCGATGGCCCAGGCGCTGGTGACGACGGAGAGGGCGGCGGCGCAGGCGGCGGCCGCGAGGTGCATGGAGACCATGGTGGGGCGGCGGCCCCAGCGGTCGGTGAGCAGACCGCCGAGCGGGGAGCCGGCGACGCCGCCCAGGCCGTGGAGGGCGACGACGAGTCCGGCGAACCAGGCGGAGTGCCCGAGCTCCACGGTCAGGTAGAGGGAGAGGAAGGTCAGGACGAAGGCACCGGTCCGGTTGACCAGGGTCGACAGCCACAGCCACCAGAAGCCCGGGGGGAGTCCGGAGACCGTCTCGCGGGCCGATCGTCTGAGTGAATCGATGGACATGTGAGGCGGCCCCCTGCTGTGCGTAAGCCCTGCTTCCGGCCCTCGTAACTTACGCATCTCATACGTCGGACGCCAGCGAATTGACGGCGCGCGTCAATCGTCAGCCGTCGATTAGGCTCGTACGCATGGCCGACGCACCGTACAAGCTGATCCTCCTCCGCCACGGCGAGAGCGAGTGGAACGAGAAGAATCTGTTCACCGGATGGGTGGACGTGAACCTCACCGCCAAGGGCGAGAAGGAGGCGACGCGCGGCGGCGAGCTGCTCAAGGACGCCGGCCTGCTGCCCGACGTGCTGCACACCTCCCTCCAGAAGCGCGCCATCCGCACCGCGCAGCTCGCCCTCGAGTCCGCCGACCGCCACTGGATCCCGGTCAGCCGCTCCTGGCGCCTCAACGAGCGCCACTACGGCGCCCTCCAGGGCAAGGACAAGGCCCAGACGCTCGCCGAGTTCGGCGAGGAGCAGTTCATGCTGTGGCGCCGCTCGTACGACACCCCGCCGCCGGCCCTCTCCGACGACAGCGAGTACTCGCAGGCCCACGACGCCCGCTACGCCTCGATCCCGCCGGAGCTCCGCCCGCAGACCGAGTGCCTCAAGGACGTCGTCGAGCGGATGCTCCCGTACTGGTACGACAACATCGTCCCGGACCTCCTCGCCGGCCGCACCGTCCTCGTCGCCGCCCACGGCAACAGCCTCCGCGCCCTCGTGAAGCACCTCGACGGCATCTCCGACGCCGACATCGCCGGCCTCAACATCCCCACCGGCATCCCGCTCTCCTACGAGCTCGACGAGAACTTCAAGCCCCTCAACCCCGGCGGCACCTACCTCGACCCGGAGGCCGCCGCGGCCGCCATCGAGGCCGTCAAGAACCAGGGCAAGAAGTAGTCCTCACCCACGAAGGAGCCCCCCGCTCGCGGTCTGTCCGCCGGTGAGGGGCTTCGGTGTTGTTCCGCGCTGGTCCTCGGGAGGTACCAGGTGTGTGACATCGCAGGTGAGGAGCTGTGCCCGGAGGTGGGGCGTTGCTACGTTCCGGGCAGGGGCGGCCGAGTGGGTGGTCGCCCGTGAAGAGGGGCTCTCCTGTGAACGCCGACCGTCTCAGACCCGTTGTCCTCACGCTCGCCGCCGGTGCCCTTGCCGCCGTGCTCACCGGGTGTCAGCAGGGCGGTGCCGCCGCCGGCGGTGCCGCGCCGGGTGCGCCCGCCGCCGGTACCACCGCTCCCGGACCGGCCGGCTCGGCCGGGGGCGGCACGCCGACCGCCGCCCCCACCGCCGCGCCGACCGCCGTCCCGACCGTCGCTCCCGCCGTGAAGAAGCCGGCCGCCTCGAAGACCGCGGCACCCACGCCGCCGCCCGCGCCGAAGCCGAAGGCCCCCGCGGCCAAGGCCAAGGACTGCGTCGACTCGCCGCCCGGGCCCGACGACGTCGACCCCGACGAGTTCGCCCTGTACCGGATCGAGGAGCTCCCCGGCAGCACCGGGAAGGTGAACCTCGTCGTGCGGCACGGGGCTTGGGGGTGTGCGCCGAAGGACTCCGACGGGGGGCCGTTCGTCGTCGCCGGTGAGGAGAGCCGCTGGGCGCTCGACCAGGCCGCGTACGTCACCGCCACGAACCCGATCGTCACCAGCACCGAGAACCAGCGGATCGGCGTGCAGGAGCTGATCGACTGGGTGAAGGCCCACCCGGACTCGGGGCTCGTCTTCCGGTACCAGGTCGGGAACGACGGGGCCGTTCATCAGCTCGAGGAAGTCTTCACTCCGTAGCCCGGCCCGGTCCTCTCCGCCGAACGGGTGAGGGCGAAACCTTCCCGCTGCCGTGCGCCGCGTACGAGGGGACGAGGGGGGTTAGAGGTGGGGTGACCTTGGTCGTCCTCATCGAATCGAAACGAGCGATCCCCGTGCGTCTCCGCCACTCCCTCGCCGCCGTCTGCGGCGCACTCGCCCTCACCGCCACCCTGGCCTCCCCCGCCCTCGCCGCGACCGGCGACTTCCACTACCGGTTCGTCGGGATCAACGGCGAACCGCAGACGGGCACGCTCGACGACCCGGCGAGCGGGGAGTGCATCACGATTCCCGAGGCCGCCGACCCGAGCTCCTCCGAGCCCGCCTTCGCGCCGCACAACGACACGGACGAGAAGGCGATCGTCTTCACGGGGCCCGACTGCTCCGGCGACACCTGGATCCTCCGCCCGCACGGCCGCCCGGCCACCGACCGGCTGAAGCTGCGGTCGGTGGTGTTCTTCCGGCCGTAGCCGGGCATCGGCGGGGGCCGTTACTGTCCGGTACATGAGCACAGCACTCCGCCTGGAGCAGATCACCCCCGCCAACGTCGACGCCGCACTCGAACTGCGCGTCCACCCCCACCAGGAGCACAACGTCGCCCCCGTCGTGCGCTCCCTCGCGGAGGCGTACGCCTTCGGGGAGCAGGCCTGGCCGCGGCTGATCTTCGACGGCGACCAGCTCGTCGGCTTCCTGATGGCCTTCCTCGACATCCCGTGGAACGAGGAGAAGGACCCGGCCGACCGGCGCAGCGGGCTCTGGCGCCTCAACATCTCCGCCGACGTCCAGGGCAGGGGATACGGGCGCTTCGCCGTCGAGGCCGTGCGCGAGGAGCTGCGCCGGCGCGGCGAGCAGCGGTTCTACGTGACCTGGGAGCCCGGCGAGGACGGTCCCGGCGCCTTCTACGACAAGCTGGGATTCCGTACGACCGGCGAGGCCAGCGGCGGTCAGGTCGTGGGCGTGCTCGACGTATAGGAAGACGTAGAAGAAGAGGAGAGGGGGGCGCGGGGTGCGCACCCCCCTCTCACCGGTCAGCCGGAGCAGCCCCCGCACTGGCACGGGGAGCCGGACTGGCAGCCGCAGCCGCAGCCCGAGCCGCAGCCGCAGGCACCGAGCACCGGCAGGAACACCGCCTCGCGCGGCGCCTCCGTCCCGGATTCGGTCGTCATGGGGGATTCGGCCATGGGGGTCCCTCCCTTTCGAGGCGTGCGTCGCCTCCCCCCATTGCATGCCCACTCGGACCGGCGCATCAACGGCGCATCGGAGCCCGTGCGCCTACGCGCCCTCCACCGGCGCGTCCGCCGCCTGCAGCTCGTCCGCGTGCTCGCCCGTCACCAGGTAGACGACGCGCTTGGCCACCGACACCGCGTGGTCCGCGAAGCGCTCGTAGTAGCGGCCGAGGAGCGTCACGTCCACGGCCGTCTCGATGCCGTGCTTCCAGCGGTCGTCCATCAGGTGCTGGAAGAGCGTCCGGTGCAGCAGGTCCATCTCGTCGTCGTCCTGCTCCAGCTGGAGCGCCAGGTCGACGTCCTTCGTGATGATGACCTCCGCCGCCTTCGCCATCAGGCGCTGCGCCAGCTGCCCCATCTCCAGGATCGTGGCGTGCAGGTCCCGCGGCACCGCCGTGTCCGGGAACCGCAGCCGCGCCAGCTTCGCCACGTGCTGCGCCAGGTCGCCGGAGCGCTCCAGGTCGGCGCTCATCCGCAGCGAGGTCACCACGATCCGCAGGTCCGTCGCCACCGGCTGCTGCCGGGCGAGCAGCGCTATGGCCCGCGCCTCCAGGTCGTGCTGGAGGTCGTCGACCTTCTGGTCCGCGGCGATCACGCTCTCCGCGAGCTTGAGGTCCGCGTCGAGCATCGCCGTCGTGGCGCGCCCGATCGCCGACCCGACGAGCCGGGCCATCTCGACCAGGCCCTCGCCGATCGAGTCCAGTTCCTCGTGGTACGCGTCCCGCATGGATGTCCCTCTCTACGCAAAACTCCGGGGTCCGGGTGAGGCTCGGACCCCCACGCTCCCACCTTCGGCCCCCTGTGCGTCGGGTTCCACCCCCTGATGTGAATCAGTACTTTCCCCCAGGTGAACTCTGGGCGACGCACGCCACCCCGGTCTCCGGATCAAATGAACCACCCGCATCTCCACGGTGAACTCTGGGCGACGACTGTTCGAGCAGCCACTCGGACGGCTGGGAGACTGTCCGCGACCCCGCATAACCTGGAGCCATGGACGTGAACGCGGCGGTCGCCGCATTGGCAGCGATCGCCGGCGTGTGCACCGGCGTGATCGCCATGCTGGCGTTCCGCTGGAGCGAACGCGACCAGGCGCGACCGACCCGTACCTCACTGCACACCGACGCCGTGCTCCCGCCCGGCGTCGACACCGTGCTGTCCGTGCTGCGCTCCTCCGCGGTCGTCCTCGACGAGAGCGACTCCGTGGTGAAGGCCAGCTCGGCGGCGTACGCGCTCGGCCTGGTCCGCGGCGGCAAGCTGGCCGTCGAACCCATGCTCAACATGGCCCGCGACACCCGTCGCGACGGAGAGATACGACAGGTGGAGCTCGACCTGGCGCGGCGCGGCACCGGACGCGGCGAGGCCCTCGCCGTCTCCGCCCGGGTCGCCCCGCTGGGCTCGCGGCTCGTGCTGCTCCTGGTCGAGGACCTCACCGAGGCCCGGCGCATCGAGGCGGTGCGGCGCGACTTCGTCGCCAACGTGAGCCATGAGCTCAAGACTCCCGTCGGCGCGCTCTCCCTGCTCTCCGAGGCGGTCATGGACGCCTCGGACGACCCCGAGGCGGTCACCCGCTTCGCCGGCCGGATGCAGATCGAGGCGACCCGCCTCACCAACCTCGTACAGGAGCTCATCGACCTCTCCCGCGTGCAGAACGACGACCCGCTGGAGGACTCCGAGCCGGTCTCCGTGGACCAGCTCGTCGCCGAGGCGATCGACCGCTCCCGCCAGCCCGCCTCCAAGAAGCAGATCACCATGGTCTCCGGCGGAGCGCCCGACCTGTACGTATGGGGCAGCCGGGGCCAGCTCGCCGCGGCCCTCGGCAACCTCGTCGAGAACGCCGTGAACTACTCACCGGCGCACACGCGGGTGGGCATCGCCGCCCGCCGTGTCACCGCGCCCGCCGGCGACGTGATCGAGATAGCCGTCACCGACCAGGGCATCGGCATCCCCGACAAGGACAAGGAGCGCGTCTTCGAGCGCTTCTACCGCGTCGACCCGGCCCGCTCCCGTGCCACCGGCGGTACGGGGCTCGGCCTGGCCATCGTCAAGCACGTGGCCGCCTCGCACGGCGGGGAGGTCACCGTCTGGAGCACCGAGGGCCAGGGCTCCACCTTCACCCTGCGGCTGCCCGAGGCGGGCGCCGTACGGGACCGCCGGCCCGCCTCGCCTCCCACCCCCGATCTACTGACCGAACCGCTTCCCGCCCCGGAGGTCCTTCCGTGACCCGAGTGCTCGTCGTCGAGGATGAGGAATCCTTCAGCGACGCCCTGTCGTACATGCTCCGCAAGGAGGGCTTCGAGGTCGCCGTGGCGGCGACCGGGCCCGACGGCCTCGACGAGTTCGAGCGCAACGGAGCCGACCTCGTCCTCCTCGACCTGATGCTTCCGGGTCTGCCCGGCACCGAGGTGTGCCGCCAGCTGCGCGGCCGCTCGAACGTCCCGGTGATCATGGTGACCGCCAAGGACAGCGAGATCGACAAGGTCGTCGGCCTGGAGATAGGAGCCGACGACTACGTGACCAAGCCCTTCTCCTCGCGGGAGCTCGTCGCCCGCATCCGCGCGGTGCTGCGCCGCCGCGGGGAGCCGGAGGAGGTCACCCCGGCGGCCCTGGAGGCCGGCCCGGTCCGCATGGACGTCGACCGCCACGTGGTCACGGTCGCCGGCGGCAAGGTCGACCTCCCCCTCAAGGAGTTCGACCTCCTGGAGATGCTCCTGCGCAACGCGGGCCGCGTCCTGACCCGCATGCAGCTCATCGACCGGGTCTGGGGCGCGGACTACGTCGGCGACACCAAGACCCTCGACGTCCACGTCAAGCGCCTCCGCGCCAAGATCGAGCCCGATCCGGGCGCGCCGCGGTACCTGGTGACGGTCCGGGGCCTCGGGTACAAGTTCGAGCCGTAAAGAGCCGTAGGCCGAGGCCTGGCCGTAAAGAGCCGCCATCGGTTCGTACGTACGCGCGAAGGGGCGCCCCCGAACGGGGGCGCCCCTTCGCGCGTGTCTGTCCGCCGTCAGTGGCCGGCGGTCGTCGGCTCGCCCGAGGCCGGGGTCTCGGCGGCGTGCGAGGCCTCGCCCGAGGGCGTCGCGGAGGCGCTCGGCGAGGTGGTCGCCGAGGCGGTCGGCGCCGTCTGCGGGAGGGCCGGGACGGCGCTCGGGCCGTACGCCTCGAAGTAGCTCTTCGCCGGGACGACGAAGGCGTTCAGGCCGACGTCGCCGGTCTTGCTGAGCTTGAAGACGACCTTCTGCGCGTCGCCGTCACGGGCGGCCTCGGAGCCGTTCAGGACGAGGGCGGAGGCGTTGCCCTCGCCGCCGATGACGACGGAGCCGTGGGCCGGGACGACGATCGGGCCCGTGCCCCCGGCGGCCTTCAGCACCACCGCGGCGCGCAGGCCCGGCAGGCTGATCGAGTCGAGGGTCTGCGGCAGGCGGCCGTTGTTGAAGACGGTGGCCGAGACGGCGGCCGGGCCCTTGACGCCGGGCTCGGGCTGGGTGATGACCAGCGCGTTCTGGATCTTGACGTCGTCCACGGTGACGGCGGCGTTGTCCGGCCGGACCTGGAGGGTCTGCGCGTCGTTGCCGGCTCCACAGGCGGACAGCGCGGCGACGGAGAACACGATGGCGGTGGCGGCGAGGGCGCCGCGTCGAAGGCTGCGGCTCACGGCGGCGGCATCTCCTAGGACGTACGGACAGGCGTGGGAACTAAGGGACAGCTAAAGGTGTGTCAGCGCGCTTAGGTTACCGAGCCTCACTCCGCGTCCCGCACCCGACCCGCCCCTAACCGGTCACAGCCGTCCGCGGAGCCGCCGCCGGGGTGTCCGGGACGGGCCCGCGGCCCTTCCTCCCGTCGGTTCTCCCGCGTCGGCCGCGTGCCCGTCCGGTTGGCTGGATCACGACCCATTGACCTGTTGTTCACATAACCGCCTTGATCAATTCGGGGGCGGCCCCGCATTCCCCGCGGCCGCCCCCGCGGAAAATCCCGCACCGGTGTCGGTTGATGTCCATTGATCAATTTCGGGAATCACTCCGGTGTGCATCCGTACGGGTGGACGATCCTCGAACGGAGTAGGGTGAGAGGCCCGCTCCGAACCGGACAAAACGGGGCATCGAGCCTCGCTCAGGGGCTCCCTGGTATGTGTAACGTGCGCGTTTCTCTCCGTCGATGCAGCCGCTCCGACCTGCGAATACCGCCTTCCGGAAGCCCTCCGCAGCACGTTCGTGTGACCCTTGTCAAGCCCCGAGATATGCCCTGACCTGCGAAAACGCCATTCAGAAGAAGCTGAATCCGTGTTACCCTGGATAGCCACGGAAGGGGTACCTGTCACATGACGTTCAAGGTTGGCGACACCGTGGTCTATCCCCATCACGGGGCCGCGCTGATCGAGGCCATCGAAACTCGCCAGATCAAAGGCGTGGACAAGACCTACTTGGTGCTCAAGGTCGCGCAGGGCGACCTGACGGTTCGTGTGCCGGCGGACAATGCGGAGTTCGTCGGTGTTCGCGACGTGGTCGGTCAGGACGGGCTGGACCGGGTCTTCGAGGTGCTGCGCGCGCCGTACGCCGAAGAGCCGACGAACTGGTCCCGTCGCTACAAGGCAAATCTCGAGAAGCTCGCCTCCGGCGATGTCATCAAGGTCGCCGAAGTGGTGCGCGACCTGTGGCGTCGTGAGCGCGAGCGCGGACTCTCCGCAGGTGAGAAGCGCATGCTCGCCAAGGCTCGCCAGATCCTGGTGAGCGAGCTGGCCCTCGCGGAGAACACGAACGAGGACAAGGCCGAGGCCCTCCTCGACGAGGTCCTCGCGTCCTGAGCCACGTCTCCAAGTGAAGCGATGCCGCGGTGCCCGCTGGCGTGCTGTGATCCACACAGTGCTGCCGTCGGGCGCTGCGGCATATTCACGTACGCGGTAGGGGCGACACATGCGGTACGGGCGCATGCGGCTCGCCGCGTGACCACACCGCCGAAGTAACCCGCACCCCCTGAACCTTCTCTCCACCCCACACGCCGAACACCTGTGCCCACGCGGCCACGCCTCGACCGTCGTCACGGAAAGGGCCCGGTCAAGGCGGAGCGTCCGGCACGGTGAGGCCATACCCATGTCGGCCGCGGAAACAAACCTGCCGGAGTGCAACCGATGTCAGACGAAGCGCGTCCCCGTCGTACCGCCGTGGTGATCCCGGCCGCAGGACGGGGCGTACGCCTCGGCCCGGGCGCCCCCAAGGCGCTCCGCGCGCTGAACGGCACCCCCATGCTCATCCACGCCGTCCGCGCGATGGCCGCCTCCCGCGCGGTCTCGCTCGTCGTCGTGGTCGCCCCCTCCGACGGCGTCGCCGAGGTCAAGCACCTCCTCGACGACCACGCCCTCCCCGAGCGGACCGACTACCTCGTCGTCGCCGGCGGCGACACCCGCCAGGAGTCCGTCCACCTCGGCCTGAAGGCGCTCCCCGAGGGCGTCACCACCGTCCTCGTCCACGACGCGGCCCGCCCCCTGGTCCCCGTCGACACCGTGGACGCCGTCATCGAGGCCGTACGGGACGGGGCCGTCGCCGTCGTCCCCGCGCTGCCCGTCGCCGACACCGTCAAGGAGGTCGAGCCGGCCGAGAAGCCCGGCGACCCCGAGCAGGTCGTCGCCACCCCGGTCCGCGCCCGCCTCCGCGCCGTCCAGACCCCGCAGGGCTTCGACCACGACACCCTGGTCAACGCCCACGCCACGATCGCCCTCACCGGCGAGGGCGCCACCGACGACGCCGGCATGGTCGAGCGGCTCGGCGCGCCCGTCGTCGTCGTGCCCGGCCACGAAGAGGCCTTCAAGGTGACCCGCCCCCTCGACCTCGTCCTCGCCGAGGCCGTACTCGCCCGCAGGAGGGCCAACGATGGCTTCTGAGCCGCCCCTGATCCCCCGTACCGGCATCGGGACCGACGTCCACGCCTTCGAGAAGGGCCGCGAACTCTGGTGCGCCGGCCTCCTCTGGGAGGGCGAGGAGTACGGGCTCGCCGGGCACTCCGATGGTGACGTCGCCGCCCACGCCGCCTGCGACGCGCTGTTCTCCGCCGCCGGCATCGGCGACCTCGGCGCCCACTTCGGCACCTCGCGCCCCGAGTGGTCCGGTGCCTCCGGCGTCACCCTGCTCGCCGAGGCCGCCCGGATCGTCCGCGCCGAGGGGTACGAGATCGGCAACATCGCCGTGCAGGTCGTCGGCGTCCGCCCCAAGGTCGGCAAGCGCCGCGACGAGGCCCAGAAGGCGCTGAGCGAGGCGGCCGGAGCGCCCGTCTCCGTCTCCGGCACCACCACGGACGGACTCGGCCTCACGGGCCGCGCCGAGGGCCTCGCCGCCCTCGCGACCGCCCTCGTCTACCCCGTATCGCATCAGGAGTAGTGAAAAACGTGCCCCGTCGCCGGGAATCGGTCGCGGGGCACTACCACACGCCCACTACCCTGGAGTGGTGACTATTCGCCTGTACGACACCAGCGCCCGGCAGATCCGTGACTTCACCCCGCTCACGCCGGGCTGCGTCTCGATCTACCTCTGTGGTGCCACCGTCCAGGCGGCCCCGCACATCGGCCACATCCGGTCGGGGCTGAACTTCGACATCATGCGCCGCTGGTTCGCCTACCGCGGCTACGACGTCACGTTCATCCGCAACGTCACGGACATCGACGACAAGATCATCAGGAAGGGCGCCGAGCAGGGCCGCCCCTGGTGGTCCATCGGCTACGAGAACGAGCGCGCGTTCAACGCCGGTTACGAGGCGCTCGGCTGCCTCCCGCCGACCTACGAGCCCCGCGCCACCGGTCACGTGCCCGAGATGATCGAGATGATGCGGGGTCTGATCGAGCGCGGCCACGCCTACGAGGCGGACGGCAGCGTCTACTTCGACGTGCGCTCCTTCCCGGGCTACCTGGAGCTGTCCAACCAGGACATCGACGACCTCCGCCAGCCCTCCGAGGAGGGCATCACCGGCAAGCGCGACCCGCGCGACTTCGCGATGTGGAAGGCGACCAAGCCGGGCGAGCCCGACTGGGAGACCCCGTGGGGCCGCGGCCGCCCCGGCTGGCACCTGGAGTGCTCGGCCATGGCCCACAAGTACCTGGGCTCCGCCTTCGACATCCACGGCGGCGGCCTCGACCTGATCTTCCCGCACCACGAGAACGAGATCGCCCAGGCCAAGGCCTTCGGCGACGACTTCGCCTCGTACTGGGTGCACAACGCCTGGGTCACCATGAGCGGCGAGAAGATGTCGAAGTCGCTCGGCAACAGCGTGCTGGTGTCCGAGATGGTGAAGAACTGGCGCCCCATCGTCCTGCGCTACTACCTGGGCACCCCGCACTACCGCTCGATGATCGAGTACAGCGAGGAGTCCCTGCGCGAGGCCGAGTCGGCCTTCGCCCGCATCGAGGGCTTCGTCCAGCGCGCCACCGAGAAGGCCGGGACGACCGTCGCCCCCGCCGCCGAGGTGCCGCCGGCCTTCGCCGAGGCCATGGACGACGACCTGGGCGTGCCGCACGCGCTGGCGATCATCCACACCACCGTCCGCCAGGGCAACAGCGCGCTGGCCGCGGACGACAAGGAAGAGGCCATCGCCCGCCTCGCCGAGGTCCGTGCCATGCTCGGTGTCCTCGGCCTGGACCCCCTCGACCCGCACTGGGCCGAGGAGAGCGGTGGCGGCGAGGAGCTCCACGGCGCCGTCGACACCCTCGTGCGCCTCGTGCTCCAGCAGCGCGAATCGGCGCGCGAGCGCAAGGACTGGGCGACCGCGGACGCGATCCGCGACCAGCTCAACCAGTCCGGCCTCGCCATCGAGGACAGCCCCGACGGACCCCGCTGGACGCTGGGCAACCGTTAGAAGACGTGCCGCTCGGGCCTCCGGGCGGCACACTTCAGTTACAGACCTACGTACGCAACACCGAGGATTAGGTAGTCATGGCCGGGAACAGCCAGCGCAGGAACCGTCGCACGTCCAACAAGAAGGGTGCGACGGTCGGCAGCGGTGGCCAGCGGCGCAAGGGCCTCGAAGGCAAGGGCCCGACCCCCAAGGCCGAGGACCGCAAGGGCCACAAGGCGTACCGCGTCTCCAACGCGATGGCGCGGAACGCGGCCAAGCGCCGCCCCGCGCCCCGCCGCGGCGGCCCCAAGGGCACCAGCGAGATGGTCGTCGGCCGCAACCCGGTCTTCGAGGCGCTCCGCGACGGCGTGCCCGCCACCACGCTGTACGTCCAGCAGTTCATCGACAACGACGAGCGCGTGCGCGAGGCCCTCCAGCTCGCCGGCGCGCGCGGCAACATCAACCTGATGGAAGCCCCGCGCCCCGAGCTCGACCGCATGACCAACGGGCTGAACCACCAGGGCCTGGTCCTCCAGGTCCCGCCGTACGAGTACGCGCACCCCGAGGACCTCACCGCCGACGCGTACGACGCCGGCGAGGACCCGCTGATCGTCGCCCTCGACGGCGTCACCGACCCGCGCAACCTCGGCGCGATCGTCCGCTCCGTCTCCGCCTTCGGCGGCCACGGCGTGGTCATCCCCGAGCGCCGCGCCGCCGGCATGACCGCCGGTGCCTGGAAGACCTCCGCCGGCACCGCCGCGCGCACCCCGGTCGCCCGCGTCACCAACCTGACCCGCGCCCTGCAGGAGTACAAGAAGGCCGGCATCGCCGTCGTCGGCCTCGCCGCCGAGGGCACGCACGAGGTGCAGGACCTGGAGGCGCTCGCCGGCCCGGTCGTCATCGTCGTCGGCTCCGAGGGCAAGGGTCTCGGCCGGCTCGTCGGCGAGACCTGCGACTTCCTCGTCCGCATCCCGATGCCGGGCGGCGCCGAGTCGCTCAACGCCGGTGTCGCCGCCGGTGTCGTCCTCTACGAGGCGGCCCGCCGCCGCATGGGCTGACCCGAACGAGGGACGCGCCCCGGCCGTGATCTTGACGGGCCTCGGACATTTGGCAACCGTCAAGGCAGTGTCCTAACCGCACATCACTCGGTTAGATGAGTGTGGACACCAGAACGCCCCGGCCGGGGTTCGACGATCAGCCGGCGCTGAGCATGGTCAAGGTGGATTCCGATCCCGCCCAGGTGATCGTGAACCACGCCAGCTTCCGTGTGCGGCTCGCGCCGGCCCCGCAGCCGAAGTTCGCGGCCCGTGCCGCCGCCCTGTCCGGAGTGGGCGCGGGCGGCGCGCGCCGCCGTCCCGTCGTGTGGACGGGGAAGTCCGCGCCGGGCGCCACCGGTCTCCTCCAGGCCGTGCGCGAGTCCTCCGTCTCCACGCTCGAACCCGTCGGACACGGCGGCCACGGCGTCGGCGACACCCAGGCCATCCCGCGCGTCGACACCACCATGCCCACCCCCGTGGTGCCCGCCGAGGCCGGTCCCCTGCTGCCGCCGATGCGCCGCGCCGAGGGCGCCTACGACGAGCTGTACGAGCTCGGGCCCGAGCCCGTCGAGCCGTACGCGGACGAAGCGCCGCACGGCAGGACCGCGCAGCGCCACGGGGACGACGTCCGGCACGCCTACTACCCCGGCCGCCGGATGAACCTCGGCGTCGTGCTCCTCCCGCTCCGCGTCTTCCTCGGCTTCATCTCCATCTACGCGGGCATGGGCAAGCTCTGCGACCCCGTCTACTTCGACGGCGGCGAGCGCGGCTCCATGGTGAAGTGGCTCAACTCCCTCCACCCCTGGGCCCTCGCCGAGCCCCTGCGGGACTTCGCCCTCCAGCACCCCGTCGGCGCCGGACTGACCGTCGCCTTCCTCCAGGTCGTCGTCGGCGTCCTCACCGTCCTCGGACTCTGGCAGCGCGTCGCCGCCGTCGTCGGCGGCCTGCTCTCCGCCGCCCTGCTCCTGACCGTCAGCTGGAAGACCGTCCCGGTCTACGACTCGGCCGACATCATCTACCTGGCCGCCTGGTCCCCGCTGATCATCGCCGGCGCCCCCGTCTACTCCCTCGACGGCCGCCTCGCCGGCGAGGCCTGGCGCACCCTCGGCCCCCGCGCCGAACTCTGGGACCTCCGCCGCCGCGTCACCCGCCGCAGCACCCTCCTCGCCGCCGTCGTCGTCGGCCTCACCCTCCTCGTCGGCTCCGTCCTCGGCGGCGCCGTCCGCTCCACCGAGATGGTCACCGTCCCCGGCCCCAACGACGACCCGATCAACCACCTCCCCGGCCAGCCGCTCCCGCAGGAGCCGACGCGCCGCGCCCCCTCGAAGGCCGCCTCCACCGCGCCCGAGCCCGCCGCGACCACCAAGGCCCCCGCGCGCGAGGAGAAGACCCAGGAGGCCACCCGGCCCACCGAGACGACCCGCGAGGCCCCCCGGACGCAGGAGCGGCGCCCGACCGCCACCCAGGGCACGAGCACCGGCGCCGGCAGCAGCCGTACGCCCACGCAGCAGTCGAAGCCGGCGCCCCCGCCGTCCACGAGCGACACGCCGAGCACCAGCGGCGGCACGTCGAGCGGCGGCTCGACCGGCGGCACCGGCAGCACCCCGTCGGAGGGCGGCTCGACGACGGGCGGCGCGCAGAACCCGATCGGCGGCCTGCTGGGCTGACGTACACGAGCGGGAAGCACGAGCGGGAAGGGCGGCACCTCATCCGGAGGTGCCGCCCTTTTCCCGTGCCTTTCCGTCAGGACTTCTGCGCGGCCAGCTCCTTGGCGGCCTCCGTCAGGTCCTTGGCGGTGTCGATGGCCCTCCAGTACGCGCCGTGGGGCAGCGGGAAGCCCGCCAGGCGCCGTTCGCGGGCGAGACGGGGGAAGGTGGTCCGCTCGTGGTCGCCGAGGTCGGGGAGGAGCTCCGTGAAGGCCGCGGCGAAGACGTACACGCCCGCGTTGATCAGGAACGGCGACGGCGGCGCCTCGATGAAGTCGGTGATGTTCCCGAAGGTGTCGGTCTCGACGGCGCCCCACGGGATCCGGGGGCGGGCCAGGGCGAGCGTCGCGAGGGCGTCCCGCTCGGTGTGGAAGGCGGCCATCTCGCGCAGCGAGAAGCGGGTCCAGATGTCGCCGTTGGTGGCGTACCAGGGCTGGTCCGGGGCGGGCAGATGGCCGGCGGCGTACTTGAGGCCGCCGCCGCGCCCGAGGGGCTCGGTCTCGACGACCGTCGTCACCTTGAGCGGGAGGTCCGCGGAGGACAGCCACTCCTGGAGGACCTCGGCGAGGTGGCCGCAGGAGACGACGGCGTCGGTCACGCCCTCGGCGGCCAGCCAGGACAGCTGATGGCCGATGATCGGGGTCCCGGTGCCCGGGATCTCGACCATCGGCTTGGGGCGGTCGTCGGTGTACGGGCGGAGCCGTGTGCCCTGGCCGCCCGCCAGGACCACGGCCTGCGTCGGAGTGGTGTGCATACGGGGAACGATAGGCGCCCCGTATGTCCGGTGTGCGTGATGACGCTCAGCTCGCGCGCATCACGCCGGTCGCGTACGAGGTGTCGCAGACCGGGCGCGAGAAGGACTGGGCGCGCGAGGGGCCGTAGTGCTCGACGGCGGCGCGGCCGAGGGCGCGGGCGATGGAGAAGCAGTGCTTGGCGAGGGAGGGCCGGTTCTCCACCTCGCGCTGGAGGTGCGTGAGGGCGATGCCGGGGTCCTTCTCCTGAAGCTCTGCGAGGAGCTGGTCGCGGAGAATATCCTGCGGGGCACGGGACTTGGCCCGGGTGGAGACGTCCGTGGAGGACGCCGTCAGCTGGGTGCCGGAGTCCTGGCCGGCCCACGGAACGGCGGACACCGCGAGCGTTCCCGAGAGCACCAGGACGACGGGCAGGACGAGGGCGAGAGAGCGGCCGATGCGGCGGGCAGTGTGCGTCACGCAGGCGAGCGTAGCGGCCGGTAGTGATATGGCGACATTTAGTCACTCTCGCGAGGGATGGTTCGAGGCGGCTTTTCGAATCCCGTGTTGACGCGGGGGTGCGGATGGGGGCCGGAATGCCGGGGTTTTTCGGGGTTGGCCCGTTCAAACCGCCGGTGTACGCGAACGGCCCCCCGTCCGCAAGGGACGGGGGGCCGTTCGGCAGCGCGCGGAGGCGGTCGAGGTCGCCTCGGTCACTTCGCCGCTTGAGTCGCTTCGGTCGCTTCAGTCGCTGAGGCGGGCGCCCGTGGAGGTCGAGAAGACGTGCAGCTCGTCGGCGCGCGGCACGACGTGCAGCGTGGAGCCCTTGGCGGGCACGTCGCGGCCGCCGACGCGGACCACGAGCTCCTTCTCCTCGCCGCCGACGCGGGTGGTGCCGTACACGAAGCCGTCCGAGCCGAGCTCCTCGACGACGTTGACCGTCACGGCCAGGCCGTCCTTGGAGGTCGCGCTCTGCACGTCGAAGTGCTCGGGGCGGACGCCGACGGTCACGGTGGTGTCGCCGGCGGCGGAGGCGGCGGCGATGGCGTCACGGGTGACCGGGACGACGCTGTTGCCGAACTTCACGCCGCCGTCGGTGATCGGGACCTCGACCAGGTTCATGGCGGGGGAGCCGATGAAGCCGGCGACGAAGAGGTTGGCGGGCTTGTCGTACATGTTGCGCGGCGAGTCGACCTGCTGGAGCAGACCGTCCTTGAGGACGGCGACGCGGTCGCCCATCGTGAGGGCCTCGGTCTGGTCGTGCGTGACGTAGACCGTGGTGATGCCGAGGCGGCGCTGCAGACCGGCGATCTGCGTACGGGTGGAGACGCGGAGCTTGGCGTCGAGGTTCGACAGCGGCTCGTCCATGAGGAAGACCTGCGGCTCGCGGACGATGGCGCGGCCCATCGCGACACGCTGGCGCTGGCCGCCGGAGAGCGCCTTCGGCTTGCGGTCCAGGTACTCGGTGAGGTCGAGGATCTTCGCGGCCTCCTCGACCTTGGCGCGGATCTCCGACTTGTTCACGCCGGCGATCTTGAGCGCGAAGCCCATGTTGTCGGCGACGGTCATGTGCGGGTACAGCGCGTAGTTCTGGAACACCATCGCGATGTCCCGGTCCTTCGGCGGCAGGTGCGTGACGTCGCGGTCGCCGATCCGGATCGCGCCGGCGTTGACGTCCTCGAGACCCGCGAGCATGCGCAGGGAGGTCGACTTGCCGCAGCCGGAGGGGCCGACGAGGACGAGGAACTCGCCGTCCGCGATCTCGATGTCGAGCTGGTCCACGGAGGGCTTGGTGGCACCCGGGTAGATCCGGGTGGCCTTGTCGAACGTGACGGAAGCCATGGTGATGCGTCCCTTCACCGGCAGGAACGTGCCGGACGATCCGAGTAAAGGAAGGATTGAGGTCTAGTCCACCTGGGTGAACCGCAAGTGACGCTACCCGCCGGTGCCCGATCTGTCAGCACTCACGGCCCCACGAGATTTCCGACCGTCGCCGGGGCCGGGTTGGTTACACTGCACTCGCTGCCTCCTTAGCTCAGCTGGCCAGAGCACCGCTCTTGTAAAGCGGGGGTCGTCGGTTCGAACCCGACAGGGGGCTCCAGGGCGAAGGGCCGGTGCGGGGGGAGATCCCCCGTACCGGCCCTTCGTGCGGGGTCGGGGTTTTTTGTGTGGGCGGCAGGTCGGGGGCAACCTTCGGCGGGGGGCGTGAGTCTTCGTGCCGAACGTTCTCTCTGTCCCGCCCGAAGGGTCCCCGTGTCCTCGAAGAGCCTCGTCGCCGCCCTCGGCGGCGGTGTCGTGTCCGCCGTCGTCCTCGGCGGTCTGGTGGTCGTCGCCCCGCAGGCGGCGGCCGCCGGCGTCACCTGCGCCACCAACGTCCCGGTGCGGACGTTCTACAACAACACCTCGTTCTCCGGGACGCCCGTGAGGACCGACTGCGACGCCGCCGTCGCCGAGAACTGGTCGGGGAGTCCGGCCGCCGGCGTGGCCGCGAACAACTTCGGCGTCCGCTGGTGGGTGTCCCGCGACTTCGGCTCCGGCGGCCCCTTCACCTTCACCGTGTCCGCCACCGACGGAGCCCGCGTCTACCTGGACGGCGTCCGCAAGATCGACCTGTGGGCGAACACCGGGGACACCGCGCGCTCCCGGAGCGTCAACCTCACCGTGCCCTCCGGCCGGCACACCGTCCGCGTCGACCACGCGAACTGGAGCGGCGCCGCCAAGATCAACTTCACCTACGCGCCCCGGACCTCGGCCACGTACGACAAGGTGAAGCCGCTCGCCCCCACCGGCGTGGCGACCGCCTACAACACCACCTCCCGCCGGACGACCGTCTCCTGGGCGGGCAACAAGGAGATGGACCTCGCCGGGTACTCCCTGCACCGGAGGGCCGTCGGCTCCAGCACCTGGACGACCGTCACCGCCTCCACCACGGCGCGCAGCTTCACCGACCCCCTGGTGAACCCCGACGACCGCACGCCCTACTACTACGAGGTGCGCGCCAGGGACAAGGCGGGCAACACCTCGGCCGGCAGCGCGGACGTCATCGTGCGGCCGCTGCCCGTCGTCACCTCCCTGACCGGCACCTTCGACAAGGCGACCCGCAAGGTCACCCTGAAGTGGCCCCTCAACACCGAGCCGCACTTCGACCACTACACGGTCCTGAGCAACGACCTGGTCGACGGCTACTACCGCTGGGTCCCGCTCGGCACCACCAAGGGCAACACCTGGACCACCGCCCCCGTCGCCGCCGACGGCGAGACCCGTCACTACCGCGTCCTCGTCACCAACGACGGCGGCACCACCACCCTCAGCCCGAGCACGCTCGACGCCACCGCGCTCAACGAGCTGTGGCTGGAGATCCCCGACGGCATCGCCCCCGCCTACGCCCCGGACCTGACCCTGGGCTCCTGCGCGGGCGGCGTGCAGGCCACCGCCACCGACTGGACCCCCGCCCCGATCCGCGACTTCTCCGGCTTCGAGATCACGCGCCGCGCGGCGGGGGCGGCCACCTGGTCGGTCGTCCTGCAGAAGACGTACGACCCGCGCCTCGACCCGGCCAAGGTCACCGTCTGCGCCCCGCAGGCCGCCGACGGCGTCGCCTACGAGTACCGGGCCCGCACCTATGACGAGGCCGGGAACCACTCGCCGTACAGCGAGACCCGGACCGCGACGCTGCCGCTCGGCTGACGCCCGGCTGACGTCCGGCCGGGCCGGGACACCGCGACGTTCGCGTGTCCCGGCCCGCCGCCGTCGGGGGACACTTGTGCGGCACGGGGGTGTGCGGGTGGTCGTCGGGGTCATGGGGAGGGTGTGCGAATGAGTCGGCGTTCCGGTGGGCTGATCGGGGTGTGGGCCGAGCAGCAGCGGGTGGCGCAGAGGCAGCGGGAGGGGCAGCACCAGGCGGCGCTGCGGCAGCAGCGGGACGCCGAGCGGGCGCAGCGGGCGTACGAGCGGGACGTCGCCCGGATGCAGCGGGAGCAGCGGGCGGCCTATCGGCAGCAGCGGGACGCGGACGCCCTGCGGCGGACGCGGGAGCTCGATGAGCGGGTCGCGGCGCTGGAGTCGCTGCTCGCGACGGGCTGCCGGGCGCCCGCCTTCGGCGTGGAGTCGCTGCGGCGGGAGGAGGCGGTCGAGCCGTTCGCCCCGGGGCCGCTGGGGGAGCCCGTGGCGATGCCGGACCAGCGGTTCTACCAGCCGCAGGGGGCCTGGACGCCGGCCGGGCGCGCCCAGGCCGAGCGGGACGCGCGGGCCAGGTTCGAGCACGACTGGTACGCGGCGCAGGCGGCGGAGGCGCGGCGGGTGGAGCAACTGGCGGCGTACCGGCGGGAGTACGACGCCTGGGTGGCCGCCCGTACAGCCGAGATCCGTGCCCACAACGCGGGGGTCGACGGGACGGTCGCGGCGCTGCGGGACGGGGAGCCCGACACCGTCGTCGAGTTCTTCTCCGCCGTGCTCTTCGCGTCGACGGCCTGGCCGGAGGGCTTCCCCCGGGAGGTGTCGGCGGCGTACGACCGGGCCGGGCGGGGGCTGGTGCTCGACTGGGACCTGCCCGGGTACGAGGTCGTTCCCGAGGCGAAGGGCGTCAAGTACCTGCCGAGCACCGACCAGGAGAAGGAGGTGCCGCGGCCGGTGACGCAGCGGCGGGCGCTGTACCGGGACGTGCTGGCGCAGAGCGTGCTGCTCGCGGTGCGGGAGCTGTTCGCGGCGGACCGGTTCGGGGCGCTCGAAGGGGTCGCGCTGAACGGGTACGTGGGCGGGGTCGATCCCGCCACCGGGCTCGCCGGGCGGGTGTGCGTGGCCTCGGTCGTGGTGGAGCGGCCGGCGTTCGACCGGCTGAACCTGGAACTCGTCGGCGCCGTGGAGTGCCTGACCGGGGCCCTCGGCGGGCGGCTCTCCGCCAAGCCCGACGAGCGGGTGGCGGTCGTGCCGCTGCGGGAGCCCGACCAGGTGGGCTCGGACGTGGTGGTGCAGGGCGACGGCGAGGAGCCCGACCTGCTCACCATGGACCCGATCGAGTTCGAGAGCCTCGTCGCCGAGCTGTTCCGGGCGCGGGGGCTCCAGGCGGTGACCACGCAGCGGTCCGGTGACGGCGGGGTCGACGTCAAGGCGCTCGATCCCGATCCGATCAGCGGCGGATCGATCGCGGTGCAGGTGAAGCGGTACCGGAACACGGTGCCGCCGAGCGCGGTACGGGATCTGTACGGGACCGTGCAGGACGTCGGGGCCAACAAGGGGGTCCTGGTGACCACCTCGAAGTTCGGGCCCGGCTCGTACACCTTCGCCAACGGCAAGCCGCTGACGCTGATCTCGGGGACGGAGCTGGTGGACCTGCTGCACCAGCACGGACTGCGGGGCCGGCTGGGAGGGCCCGCGCGGGAGGCGGCGCAGGCGTCCGCCCCGGCCTCCGTCCCCGCCTCCTCTCCTGCCGAGGCCTCCGAGGACTTCAACCTGCTCGGCATGGTGTGGTCGGGCTCCGCCGCGCTGGACGTCTGCGCGCTGGTCTGCGCCGGGAACCGGGTCCTCGGCGACGAGTGGTTCGTGTTCTTCAACAACCCGGCGACGCCCGACGGTTCGGTGGCCATGGTGGCGGCGGCGCCCGGCGACCGGGCGGCCGTACGGGTCGGTTTCGACGCGCTGCCCGCGCGGGCGGACCGGCTGGTCCTCGTGGCGGCCGTGGACCCGGAGGTGAACCCCGAGGCGGATCTGGGCGGGTTCACGGAGGCCGGGATCCGGCTGCGGGACGACTCGGGCGTCGAGCTCGACCGCCTGGAGGTGTCCGAGGGGCGGCCGGGGGAGACGGCGCTCGTCCTCGGCTCGTTCCGCCGACGGGCGGGCGGCGACTGGGACTTCGTGCTCGGCGGGAAGGGCTACCGGGGCGGGCTTGAGGAGCTGGTGGGGGACTTCGGCATCGAGGTGGAGTAGTTCAAGGTCGGTGAGGGCGCGGTGTGCGCCCTCACCGGTGCTTCTCAGCGTCCGCTGAGGCGGTTCGCGAGGACCGCCACCCGGTCCGTCTCGGCCGTGTGGGTGGTGGCCTCGCGGTGGTCGGCGCCCCGGAAGGCGGCGTACATGGTCTGGACTCCGAGCCAGCGCAGGGGCTCGGGCTCCCACTTGCGGACCCTGTGGTTGACCCAGGGGAGGGCCGTGAGGTCGGTGGGGCCCGACTGGCCGGAGTCCTCCTTGATCAGGTCGCGGAGGGTGCGGGCGGCGAGGTTCGCGGTGGCGACGCCGGAGCCGACGTAGCCGCCGGCCCAGCCGAGGCCGGTGGAGCGGTCGAGGGTGACGGTGGCGCACCAGTCGCGGGGGACGCCGAGGACGCCGGACCAGGCGTGGTCGATCCGTACGCCCGCGAGCTGCGGGAAGAAGCGGACCAGGATCTCGCGGAGGGCGTCGATGGTCTGCGGCTGGGTGCGGCCGTCGTTGTCGGTCTTCGAGCCGAAGCGGTACGGGACGCCCCGGCCGCCGAGCGCGATGCGGCCGTCGGCGGTGCGCTGGGCGTACATGTAGGCGTGGGCCATGTCGCCGAGGGCCTCGCGGCCGTCCCAGCCGATCGACTCCCACTGGGCGTCGGTGAGGGGCTCGGTGGCGATCATCGAGGAGTTCATGGGGAGCCAGGTGCGGCGCTGGCCGGCGAGGGAGGCGGTGAAGCCCTCCGTGCAGCGCAGGACGTACGGGGCGCGGACCGTGCCGTACGGGGTGATCGCGTGCTTCGGCTTGATCTCCGTGACGGGCGTCGACTCGTGGACCGTGACGCCGAGGGCCTCGACGGCGTCCACGAGGCCCTTCACCAGCTTCAGCGGGTGCAGGCGGGCGCCGTGCGGGGTCCAGGAGGAGCCGACGGCCCCGGCGACGCGGATGCGGTCCGCCGTCTCCCTGGCGCCGTACAGCTCGCGGTCCGTCTCGCCGAAGGCCAGCTCGGTGGCGTGGAAGGCCTTCAGGCGGACGAGCTGCGCGGGCGAGAGCGCCACCTCCAGGACGCCGCCGCGGTGCTGGTCGGCGTCGATCTTCTCGGCCTCGCAGACGTCGAGGACCTCGGCGACGGTCGCGTTCATCGCCTGCTGGAGGCGGACGGCGGCCTCGTGCCCGTGGAGCTTCGCGTACCGGTCACGGCCGGCGATCCCGTTGTAGAGCCATCCGCCGTTGCGCCCCGAGGCGCCATAGCCGCAGAACTTGGCTTCGAGAACGGTGATGTTGAGGAACGGGACGGCCTTCTTCAGGTAGTAGGCGGTCCACAGCCCTGTGTATCCGCCGCCGACGATGCAGACGTCCGCGGTGGTGTCGCCGGGGAGCGGTTCGCGGGGCGCGGGGGCGCCCTCCTGCGCGTACCAGAACGATATTCCGCCGTTGACCGTGCTCATGTGTATCCCTCTTCCGGGTGCGTGGGCGGGAGGTTACCGGTGGGGGTGGTTCCGTGGATACGGGCCAGGTCGCGCCGTCCAGCGGGCGCGGGGGATTCTCGGAGGCGCTTCGGGGCGACCGTCGTTAGGGTCGGTGGGTGATTCACGTACCGGAGGAACTGGCGCAGTCGCAGGCGAAGTACAACGGTGACGCCGGGCGCGCGTTCGTCGCCGGGCTGCCCGCGCTGGCCGAGGAGTTCCTCGGGCGGTGGGGGCTGCGGGTCACGGGGCCCTCGATGCACGGGGTCGTCTCGCTGGTGCTGCCCGTCGAGCGGGTCGCCGACGGTACGCGGGCAGCGCTGAAGATGCAGTTGCTCGACGAGGAGACGGAGGGGGAGCCCACCGGACTGCGCCTCTGGGACGGGGCCGGCGTCGTACGGCTCCTCGACCACGACGCCCCGACCGGGACCATGCTCCTGGAGCGCCTCGACGAGGCCCGGCCGCTCTCCACCGTCACCGACACCCGCGAGGCGCTCCGGATCGTCGCGGGCCTCCTCGCCCGCCTGGTGGCCGTGCCCGCGCCGGAGGGCATCCGGACGCTCGGGGACACCGCGGCCGGGATGCTCGCCCGGGTGCCCGAGGCCGTGGCGCGGCTCGGCGCGGACGACGCGGCGGTGCTGCGGGACTGCGCGGCGGCCGTACGGGAGGTGGCGGGGGAGCCGGGGGACCGGCTGCTCCACTGGGACCTGCACTTCGGGAACGTGCTCGCGGGGAAGCGGGAACCCTGGCTGGCGATCGATCCGAAGCCGCTGGCCGGGGACCCGGGCTTCGAGCTGCTCCCGGCGCTGATGGACCGCTTCGATCCCGACGGGTTCCTGTGGGGGTTCGACCTGCTCGCCGACGAGGTCGTCGGGGACCGGGGGCGGGCGGTCGCGTGGACGCTGGGCCGGGTCCTGCAGAACGGGCTGTGGGACGTCGCCGACGGCGAGTCCGCGCTCGACGCCGAGCAGGTCGCCGCCGCGCGAATCCTGCTGGCCAGGAGGGTCTGAGCCGGGGCAGGCTGGGGGCATGATCCGTACAGCCACGCCTGCCGACGTCCCCGTCATCCACGCCCTGATCCGCGACCTCGCCGCGTACGAGAAGGCCCTCGACGAGGCCCGCGCGACGCCCGAGCAGCTCCACGAGGCCCTGTTCGGCGAGCGTCCCGCCGCCTACGCGCACATCGCCGAGTCGGAGACCGGCGAGGCGGTCGGTTTCGCGCTCTGGTTCCTCAACTTCTCGACCTGGCGCGGCGTCCACGGCATCTACCTGGAGGACCTGTACGTCCGTCCGGAGGCCCGCGGCGGCGGCCACGGCAAGGCCCTGCTGCGGGAACTGGCCCGGATCTGCGTGGAGCGCGGCTACGAGCGCCTGGAGTGGTCCGTACTGAACTGGAACCAGCCCTCGATCGACTTCTACGAGTCCCTGGGCGCCCGCCCGCAGGACGAGTGGTCGGTGTACCGGCTGACGGACGGGGCCCTGGCGGAGCTGGGTGGAGTGACGGTGTAGGAAGGAGACATGGACATTGAGCAGCGGTTCCAGCGCATCACCGACTTCATCGAGGCACGCCTCACGCCCCTCTTCGACCCCGCCAACGGCAGCGACCACGGCTTCGGCATGGACGACACCTCGCGGTCGCTGCGCGCCCTGCGCTACACCGTGCAGGCCGCGTCGCAGGTGAACGGTCTCGTGGAGAAGCGGGAGACGGCGCCGGAGCTGCGGCAGGTCGTCGACCAGGCCCTGGAGCACAACTGGGACGTGCTGCGTTCCATCGCCCGGATGTGGGAGGACCACCCCGAGTTCGTGAAGGAGTTCAAGGCGCACTCCTGGGACGTCCTCGGGGTCTGAGTCCTCGCAGGATCTACGGGATCAGCACCACCTTGCCCGTCGTGCCCCGGTTCTCCAGGGCGCGGTGGGCCTCCGCCGCCTCCGCGAGCGGGAAGCGGTGGACCGCCGGGCGGAGCGTGCCGGTGGACGCGGCGGCGAGCGCGGCGAGTTCGAGCGTACGGATGTCGCCGCCCGCCTTCTGGATCATGACGGGGCCGAGGACGGACTCCGAGGTGATGCCGCGCGCGGTGAGCTCCTCCTCGGTGAAGGTGAGCGGTTCGCCGTCGTGGAGCCCGGCGCCGGACCAGCCGAAGACCAGGTGCTGTCCGCCCTCGCCGAGGAGGTCGACGGCGGCGCGACCGGTGTCGCCGCCGACCGAGTCGAAGACGACGGTGGCTTCCCTGCCCAGGGATTCGAGGTACGCGCGGACCTTCTCCGGCCAGTCCGGCCGCGTGTAGTCGACGGCCAGGTCGGCGCCGTTCGCCTCGACGAGGGCGGTCTTCGCGGGGCCGCCGGCGAGGCCGATGACGGTGGCGCCGGCGTTCTCGGCGTACTGGACGAGCAGGGTGCCGATGCCGCCGGCGGCGGCCGGGACGATCGCGACCGAGTCGGGGCCGAGCTCGGTGAACCCCAGGATGCCGAGCGTCGTGCGGCCGGTGCCGATCATGGCGACGGCCTCCGCCTCGCCGAGGTGGTCGGGCAGGGCGTGGAGGCGGGCGGCGTCGGTGACGGCGAGTTCGGCGTAGCCGCCGGGGTTCATGCCGAGGTGGGCGACGACCCGGCGGCCGAGCCAGGCCGGGTCGGTGCCCTCGCCGAGGGCGTCGACGGTCCCGGCGACCTCGCGGCCGGGGATCGTGGGCAGCTCGGCGGGCGCGGGGAACGGGCCCGTGGCGCCCTCGCGCAGGGCGGTGTCGAGGAGGTGCACGCCGGCCGCCGCGACCCGGACACGGACCTGGCCGGGGCCCGGGACGGGGTCGGGCGTCTCCTCGTAGGCGAGGTTCTCGGCGGGGCCGAAGGCGTGGAGGCGGATGGCGTGCATGGCGTTCCCCTGTCGTCGTACGGGTGGACCGCTCCACTCTCAGACCTCAAGCGCGCTTGAGGTCAAGGCGGTCGAGGTGCTCCGCGCGCAGGGCGAGCGACACCGCCTCGACCGCGCTCGTGAACGACACCTCCGACAGCACGCCCGGCGCCGCCACCTGGTCGCCCACCAGGTACACCCCGTCGCCCCGGTCGACGGCCGGCCGGTCGCGCCAGGTCGTGCCCGGGCGGTCCACCGCGCCCGTACGGCCCTGGGAGACGGACTCCCGCCGCCACACCTCCCGCTCGCGCCAGCCGGGGAAGCCGAGGTCGAGCAGCCGCTCGCCGTGGGCGACGCCGTCCGCCTTCGACGCGTCGGGTGCGATCGGCAGCTGCGCCTGGACCAGCTGCTGCCCGGCCGGGGCCAGCGAGGGGTCCTGGGCCGTGAACCGCTCGACCCAGCCGGGCGCGTCCAGGTCGGAGACCACGAACGGATCGCCCTTCCGGGTCCGCAGCGCCAGGTCGAACAGGACCGTACGGCCGCTCTCCCAGGTCAGCGACGGGTCGCCGAGGAGGCGGGCGGCGGCGGGCAGGGCGGTCGCGACGATCACGGGACCGCCGCCGAGCGGCAGGGTGTCGACCCGGGAGGACGTCTCGATGCGTACGCCGAGCTCACGCGCGCGCGTGGCCATCCGCTCGATCAGCTCGCCCCAGCCGCCCCGGATGTAGTGCGCCTCCGGCGGCAGGGCGGCGGCCCGGTGCAGCCGCTCCTGCACGAAACGGGCGGAGAGGGAGCCGGGGTCGTGGTGGAAGAGCGCGACCCCGCTGTACGAGGCCGCCACGCGCGCGGTGCGCTCGCCCGCGAGGCCGGTGACCCAGGTGCGGAAGTCGAGGTCGACGGGGGCCTGTTCGGGGCTGCGGCGGGCCTGACGGAACAGGCTCAGCGGCGGGGTGCGGCGCACGGCGCCGTCGCGGTGGACGCGGAACCGGACGGCCTCGGCGGTCGGCAGGACGGCGAGCGGGGGGATGAGACCGCGCTGCTCCAGCCAGGTCCAGTGGGGGCCGCCGTTGTAGAGCGCGTGCGGGCCCTCGTTGGTGCGGTACGGGCCGCCGGCCGTGCGGCCCCGGCCGCCGAGCGTCCGGTGCGCCTCGTGGACGGTCACCTCGGTACCGGCCTCGGCGGCCGTGATGGCGGCGGTCAGTCCGGCGAAACCGCCGCCGATGATGGTGAGCTTCCGCATGTCCGTGTCTCCTTCGTGTCGGTCTCGTACGGGGGACGGCGGGAGGGGCGGCGGATGTGACATGGCGGGCGCTGTCAGTGGCGTACGTCACGATGGGGGCATGGCGACGAGTCGGAACCAGCATCGGCAACAGCAGAAGAAGGTGGCGGGGGCGCGGCGGCCGGAGGTGCGGCTGCCTCCCCTGGAGCCGTACGAGGGCGGTCTCGAACCGGACGGGGACTACGACGGCCTCGCACTGACCGGGCTCGACCTGACACACCAGTCGGGCGAGGGAGCCCGGTTCCTGGACTGCGCGCTGCGCGAGTGCGCGCTCGACGGGGCGCGGCTCACGGGCGCCCGGTTCCTCGACTCGGTCCTCACGGGGGTACGGGGCGTGGGCACGGAGCTCGCCGGGGCGCAGCTGCGGGACGTGGAGGTCGTGGAGGCGCGGCTCGGCGGGACGCAGCTCCACGGGGCGGTCCTGGAGAGAACTGTCGTCCGGGGCGGCAAGATCGACTACCTCAACCTGCGGGCCTCGAAACTGAAGGACGTCGTCTTCGAGGGCTGCGTCCTGAGCGAACCGGACTTCGGGGGCGCGGTCCTCCAGCGCGTCGAGTTCCTCGACTGCGTGCTCACCGGCGCGGACTTCACCGGTGCGCGCCTCACCGACGTCGACCTCCGCGGTGTCCAGCGCCTGGAGATCGCCGCGGGCGTCGAGTCCCTCTCCGGCGCGGTCATCTCCTCCATGCAGCTCCTGGACCTGGCGCCGGTGCTTGCCGCGCGGCTGGGGGTGCGGGTGGAGGACTGAGGGGCGGCGCGCTTGGCTCACCTCGCCGTGCGGGGCCCGCACCCGCGCCCGGCGGGGCCCGCACCCGCCTGGGGCTTCGCCCCCCTCGTGCGGGGCCCGCACCCGCTGGCCCGTGTGGGGCCCGTGCCCGGCGGGGCGGTGCGCTTCGTTCACCCCCGTGTGGGCAATCGTCCCGCTGGGGCGGGACGGGTGGGCACACGGGACGGCGCCCTCTAGCGGCGCCTCCGCGTTCCGAGCCTGGACCCGCACCCCATGCACGGCGCACGACGTGGTGCGGGTCAGGGCGCGTAAGCCTCTGGCGCCGGCAGGGCGCGGGTCCGTTGTGCCCACCCGTTCCGCCCCAGCGGAACGATTGCCCACAACGGGGGGGGCGGCGGGGGCGCGGCCCGCAACGGGGCGGGGCGGGGCACCGCCCGTGACGGGGCTTACGGGACGCGGGGGAAGCGGGACTGGAGGGTCCAGATGGTGGGGTTGTCGGAGAGGCCTTCGTGCATGTCCGTGAGGTCCGCGATCAGGTCGTGCAGGAAGTCCCGCGCCTCGCGCCGCAGTTCCGCGTGGTTGAAGGTGACCGGAGGTTCGTCGCCAGGCATCCAGTCGGCCTCGACGTCCACCCAGCCGAAGCGGCGCTCGAAGAGCATCCGGTCGGTGGATTCGGTGAAGTCGAGCTCCGCGTACTGCGGCTGCGCGGCGCGGCTGCCGCGCGGGTCCTGGTCGAGCTGCTCGACGATGTCGCACAGCGCCCACGCGAAGTCGAGCACGGGCACCCAGCCCCAGGCCGTGGACACCTCGCGGTCCGCCTCGGTGTCGGCGAGGTACACGTCCCCGCAGAACAGGTCGTGGCGCAGGGCGTGGACGTCCGCGCGCCGGTAGTCGGTCTGCGGCGGGTCGGGGAAGCGACGCGAGAGGGAGTAGCCGATGTCGAGCACGGGACCGATGGTGTCACGGTCCCGGCCCGGTCCCGTACACACGGCGGCCGACGGCGTCAGGGCCCCGGGCCCGTCCCGTGCGCGCGGCGGCTGATCCGGCCGGGCGTCTGGCCCGTCCCGTGCGCGCGCTGGTCGATCCCGCCGGCTTCGGCCTGGGGGCGCTGCTGCGGCACACCGCGACGACGATCGT
The DNA here is from genome assembly GCF_044333355.1 of Streptomyces sp. NPDC021012. NCBI lineage: Bacteria > Bacillati > Actinomycetota > Actinomycetes > Kitasatosporales > Streptomycetaceae > Streptomyces > Streptomyces sp. NPDC021012. Next base: position 45,728 of record NZ_JBIRQU010000017.1, on the reverse strand, counting down.
CTCCCTGACCGGGGTGCTGCTCCTGCTGCCGGCCCTGATGGACGAGCGGAACCGCTGGGGCGCGACGTTCCTGCACCTGCTGCCGCAGGGCGCCTGGAAGCGGCTGACGGAGATCGGGGCGTCGCCGGTTCCGGTGGACCATCCGTGGTCGGCGGGCGGGGCGTGGACGGTGTACGGGGCCTGGGCGGTGGGCGCGGTGGCGGTGGCCCTTCTCGCGGTCCACCGCCGGGACGTGTGAACGCGGATCACCGGAACACCCGCGTACCGGGGAACGCCGACGTACCGGGGAACACCGGCGTACCGGGGACGTCCCGGGACGGTCGGGACGGGGAAGCGGCGGGTTCCGGCCCCTAGGTTCGGGTGGCGGACGGAGGTGCGCGGCCGCCCCCGGACGGGGGTCAGGGGCGGCCGCGCACGGACGGGGTCAGGGACCGCCTTCCCCGGACAGGACCGCCTCCCCCGGACAGGACCGCCGCCCCCGGGCGGGGTCAGGAGCGGCCGTGTACGGCCCGCGCGACCCGGGGGCCGAGCCAGCGCTTGAGCTTCCGCAGCGGCTCCAGCTGTCCGGCGGCCCGGTCGATCCGGTAGTACAGCTGCGGCGGGACGTGGGGGAGCAGCGGCGAGTGGCGCTGGCCGAGGAGGGCGAACATCTTGGCCGGTTCCAGGCTCATGTACCGGGGCAGGTTCTCGTACCACTGGGCGCTGTAGCGGGCCGCGCTCTGCGCCGGGACGAGTTCGGCGCGGCGCCGCTTGCCGTACGCGGTGAGGGCGGTGTCCAGGTCGCCGGGGGTGCGCAGGGCGTCCGCGAGGGCGAGCGCGTCCTCCAGGGCGAGGGTGGTGCCCGCGCCGATCGAGTAGTGCGTGGTGTGGGCGGCGTCGCCGAGGAGGACGAGGTTGCCCCGGTGCCAGACCCGGTTGGTGAGGGTGCGGAAGGTCAGCCACTGGGCGGCGCCGTCGGCGCGCTCGCGGCCGATCAGCTCGTGCCCGTCGAGGAGGTCGTGGAAGAGCTTCTCCAGGAGGTTCAGGCTGTCGGCCTCGCCGAGCGTGTCGAGACCGAGGCCGGTCCAGGTCTCCGGGGAGCACTCGACGACGCAGGTGGACCGCTCGCCGCTGAACCCGTAGGCGTAGCACCAGATCCAGCCGTGCTCGGTCTCCTTGAAGGCGAAGCTGAACGAGTCGAAGACCTTGGTGGTGCCGAGCCAGATGTACTGGTTGCGGCCGCTCGTGACCTCGCTGCCGAAGTGGTCCGCGTGGGCCTCGCGGAGCGCGCTGTTGACGCCGTCGGCGGCGACGACCAGGTCCGCGCCCTCCAGTTCGGGCGCGTCGGGGCCGGGGACGTCGTGCTCGAACTCGACCCGTACGCCGAGCTCCTCGGCCCGGTCGGCGAGCAGCGCGAGCATCCGCCGCCGCCCGATCCCGAAGCCCGCGTCGCCCCGGTGGACGGTCCGCTCGTCCCGGACGATGGCGACCCCGTCGGTCCAGGTCACGGAGGCCTCGGCGACGGCGGCGGCGGACTCGGGGTCGCCCGCGCGCAGCTTGTCGAGGAGCCCGGCCCAGTACGTCACGCCCCAGCCGTACGTGGAGCCCTCGGGGTTCCGCTCGTACACGGCGATCTCGTGCGACGGGTCCTGCCGCTTCAGGAGGATCGAGAGGTAGAGGCCGGCGGGGCCGCCGCCGACGATCGCGAGCTTCACGTGCGCTCCCACTGAGACATGACACCGTGCGGTCGAGTGACGACGCAAAGTAGCAGTGGAGAGGGTCCGGTGCCGGGGAACGGCACCCGGGACCAGCCGTACGGGGTACCCCTAGGGCAGCAGCCGCCGCTCCTTCGCCACCGCCACCGCGCCCGCGCGGGTGTCGACGCCGAGCTTGGCGTAGATGCGGCCGAGGTGCGTCTTCACCGTCGCCTCGCTGATGAACAGGGCCCGCGCGATCTCCCGGTTGCCGAGGCCGCGCCCCAGCTGGCCGAGGATGTCCCGCTCCCGGTCGGTGAGACTCGGCCCGGCGGCGCCGCGCATCCGGTCCATGACGCGGCTGGCGACCGGCGGGGAGAGGGCCGTGCGGCCCTGCGCGGCGGAGTGGATCGCGGCGAACAGCTCCTCGGGCCGCTCGGCCTTCAGGAGGTAGCCCGTCGCGCCCGCCTCGATGGCCCGGGTGATGTCGGCGTCCGTGTCGTACGTGGTGAGGACGAGGACGTGGACGCCGGTGGGCGCGATCCGCCGGGTCGCCTCGACGCCGTCGATGCCCGCGCCGAGCTGGAGGTCCATGAGGACGACGTCCGGCTTCAGCTTCGCCGCCATGGCGACGGCCTCCTCGCCGCTGCCCGCCTCGCCCACGACCTCGATGTCGGGGGTGCTGCCGAGCAGCGCGAGCAGACCGGCGCGGACGACGACGTGGTCGTCGCAGAGGAGGATCCGTACGGACATCAGGACTCCAGGGAGAGCGGGATCGCGGCGGAGAGCACCGTGCCCTCGCCGGGGGTGGACTCGACCGTCAGGGTGCCACCGAGCTGCCGGGCGCGCACGCGCATCGCGGGCAGGCCGTGGCCGCGCTCGGCCTGTGCGCGGGCGAGCGCCGGGTCGAAGCCGCGCCCGTCGTCGGCGACGTCCAGGACGATCTGGTCGTCGAGGTAGGTGAGGGTGAGGGCGGCGGAGTCGGCGCCGGCGTGCTCGCGGATGTTCGCCAGGGCGCCCTGGGCGATCCGCAGCAGCGCCGCCTGCACGCGCTCGGGCAGCGGCACCGGGATCCCGTCGACCCGGAAGGCCGCCGACTCGCGGGCGGCGAGCCCCCGCAGGGCCTCCTCCAGGCCGCCGCCCCCGGCGAGGTCGGCGGGCGCGAGGTCCTGCACGAAGCGGCGGGCCTCGGCGAGGTTCCGCTCGGCGATGGACTCGGCGGTGCGGACGTGGCGGCGGGCCGTGCCCGGGTCGCCGTCCCAGGTGCGGTCGGCGGCCTGGAGCAGCATCTGCTGGCTGGACAGGCCCTGCGCGAGGGTGTCGTGGATCTCCATGGACAGGCGTTGGCGCTCGGCGAGGGTGCCCTCGCGGCGTTCGATCGCGGCGAGTTCGCGCCGGGTGCGGATGAGGTCGTCGATGAGTGCCCGCTGCCGGGCGGCCTGCCGGTCGGCGTACACGAAGACACCGGTGGCGAGGGCGGCGACGGCCGGCGGGGCGACGATCAGGTTCGGGTCCCAGCCGCCGTGCGAGAGCTGGACCTGGGCGAAGACCACGAAGGCGGTGAGCAGGGCGACCAGGCCGAGCGCGGCGCGCGGCGGGAGGGTGCGCAGGCCGGTGAAGAAGAGCGGCACCGCGCACCAGGCGAAGCTGGGCGCGAGGACGACGAGGACGACCCAGACGGCGACGACCGTGCCCAGCCAGGCGATCCGGCGCGGGGTGGCGCGGGTGCCGAGGACCGGCCCGAGCAGGTAGAGGGAGGCGAGCGCGCCGGAGAGGGCGATGATCCAGGGGCTGCGGGCCTCCCAGTCGTGCCGCAGCAGGAAGCGGGCGAGGGAGGCGCCGAGCAGCAGGAAGAACGCGATGTGCATGACACGCGCCAGCCAGCGGGCGTCGGGGTCGTGTTCCGCGGGCCGGGTCACCGTGCCGCCTTCCTGCCTTCTGACCTGGGTGTACTCGTCCATGGTGGCCCGGTCGGACCAGCGGGGCATCAACCGATCGGCTGACAGGCCCGTCGTCCGGTGTGCGCGCGGAGGGCAGCCGGACCGTGGACCGTACGGCCCCGGTTCCGGCCGGAGGATCGAGGCAGAGCGAAGGACGAACGAACCGCTCGAAGGCTTCCCCTCCCTCTCCTCCTCACCTCTTACGGAGTCAGTCATGAAGAAGATCCTCTTCGGTGCCACCGCCGCCGCTGTCGTCGCCGCCGGTACCTTCGGCGTGGTCTCCGCGAACGCCGCCGCCCCGGCCGCCGCTCCCGCCGCGGTCATGGCCGACGCGGACAACGGCAACACCATGACGTCGACGCACCTGACGATCGAGGCCGCCACCAAGGCCGCCCAGGCGACCCTGCACGCCGCGGAGAAGGAGAACCAGCGCGTGTCCGTCGCGGTCGTCGACCGCAACGGCAACACGATCGTCACCCTGCGCGGCGACGGCGCGGGCCCGCAGTCCTACGAGTCGGCCGAGCGCAAGGCGTTCACCGCCGTCTCCTGGAACGCCCCGACCTCGGTCCTCGCCGGCCGCCTGGCCAACGCGCCGACGCTGAAGGACATCCCCGGCACCCTGTTCCTCGCCGGCGGCGCCCCCGTCACCGCCAAGGGCGCCCCGATCGCGGGCATCGGCGTCGCCGGCGCCCCGTCCGGTGACCTGGACGAGAAGTTCGCCCAGGCCGGTGTCGCCGCCCTGGCGGAGTAACACCCCCTCAGCTGTGTGGTGGCCCCTCAGCTGGTGGTGGCGCCCGGATCCCCCGCCGGGCGCCACCGCCTTTTCGTTTTCGACCGCTTAAGACCTTTAAGATTCGGTACGTGTCACAGCGCAGCCGGACCGGAGTCGTCGCCCTCGCCGCCCTCGTACTGCTGGTGGGCGGCTGCACCGACGTCGGCGGCGGCGTCCGCGGCACCCCCGGGGCCGCCGGACTGCGCGACCCGCTCTTCCCCAAGCTCGGCAACGGCGGCTACGACGTCAGCCACTACGGCCTCACCCTCGCCTACGACCCGGCCACCGGCCGCCTCGACGGCACCGCCGAGATCACCGCCCGCTCCACCCAGTACCTCAGCGCCTTCAACCTCGACCTCGCCGGCCTCACCGTGCGCGGCGCGACCGTCGACGGCGCCCCCGCCGCGTACAACCGGGCCGCGAACGAACTGACCCTCCGCCCGCGCGACGAGATCCCCGAGGGCACCGAGTTCAAGGCCACCGTCACCTACACCGGCGTGCCCGAGCCGCTCACCGACGACGACGGCTCGAAGGAGGGCTGGCTGCGCACGGCCGGCGGCGCGGTCGCGGTCGGCGAACCGGCCGGCTCCATGACCTGGTTCCCCGGCAACAACCACCCCTCCGACAAGGCCGCTTACGACATCACCCTCACCGTCCCCGCCGGATTCGAAGGCATCTCCAACGGCGTCCGCACCGCGCGGCGCACCGAGGAGGACGGCCGCGTCACCACCGTCTGGCACGAGGCCGCACCGATGGCGAGCTACCTCGCGACCGTCGCGATCGGCCGGTACGAGACGGGGACGGCGACCGCCCTCGGCTCCGTGCCCGTCCTGACCGCCGCCGAGAAGCCCGTCGCGGCGCGCACCGCCGCCCTCCGCGCCGAGGTACCCGAGATCCTCGCCCGCCAGGTGAAGCTCTTCGGCCCGTACCCCTTCTCGGCCACCGGCGCGACCGTCACCGCCGACGGGCCCCTCCACTACGCCCTGGAGACCCAGACCCGGCCCGTCTTCCCGGCCGCCTCCTTCGACCGGTCGACCCTCGTCCACGAGATGTCCCACCAGTGGTACGGCGACTCCGTCACGCCCGCGAGCTGGAAGGACATCTGGCTGAACGAGGGCTTCGCCACGTACGGGGAGTGGCTGTACGGGGAGCGGTACGAGCACGTCCCCGCCCGGACCCGCTACGAGACGGCCTTCGCCCAGGACGCCAACTGGGCCTTCCCGCCCGCCTCCCCGCCCGCCGCCGAGAACCTCTTCGACCCGCCCGTGTACCAGCGGGGCGCGATGGTCCTGTACAAGCTGCGCGAGACCGTCGGCGACCGCGTCTTCGACGAGATCCTGCGCGGCTGGCCCGCGAAGTACCGCCACGCCACCGCCACCACGGCCGACTTCACCGCCTACGCGGAGGGCGTCGCGGGCCGCGACCTCGGCGACCTGTGGGACGTCTGGCTGTACGGCGACGAGAAGCCGTCCCGGCCCTAGCCCGGTCCAGGCTCTTCCGCCCGGCGAAAAAAAGACGCCCTCCGTGACATCCCCGCGTACGGCCCGCTCCGTCGAAGGGTCAGAGACGAACGGAGGGCACCCATTTGCGTACCGGGGACCTGGAGGAATTCCGCGGCTTCGCCGAGGCGCGCCTGCCGCACCTGCGGCGCACCGCCTACCTGATGTGCGGTGACTGGCACCACGCCGAGGACATCACACAGACGGCGCTGACGAAGCTGTACGCGGTCTGGGGCGGACGGCGCAGGATACGGAACCTGGAGGCGTACGCCCACCGGGTGCTGACCCGGGCCTGCGTCGACCACATGCGGCGGCGCTGGCGCCGCGAGCACCCCGCCTCCGAGCTGCCCGACCGCGCCGAGCATGCGGCCGACCAGGCACTCGGGCTCCAGGTGCGCGCCGCCCTTGAGGAACTCCCGCCGCGGCAGCGGGCCGTGGTCGTGCTGCGGTACTGGGCCGACCTGGACATCCCCGCCACGGCCGCGGCCCTGGGCTGCACCTCCGGCACGGTCAAGAGCCACACCGCGCGTGCGCTCGCCCGACTGCGCGGTCTCCTGGGCGACGAGAAGGGCTCCGAGGTGTTCGGGGAGCCCGCCGCGTCCGCCCAGCCCGCCGATCAGACGCGTCAGACCCGAAGGAAGGCCACCATCCGATGAACGACCACGACATGAAGACCCTGCTGCGGGCCGGTCTCGACGACGAGCCGCCGCTGGGCGTCGGCGTCGACGAGCTGGTCACGGCCGGCCGGCGCCGCCGTCTGCGCCGGCGGGGGGCGTTCGCCGTGACGGGCGTGACCGCAGGGGCGGCGGTGTTCGCCCTGGCCCTGACCGGAGCCGGTACCGGTGCCTCTCCGGAAGGCCCGGACGTGGCCCGCGCCGCCGACCCGCTCGTCGGCCCCCTCGTCCCCGCGGCGGCCGAGACCGCGGCCCAGCCGCTGCGGCCCGACGGGTTCGGGTCGGGGACCGAGCACCGGACGAAGTGGGACAGCCGGCGGCTCGCCGACACCCTCGTCGGCCTCCTCCCCTCCGGCCGGGCCCTCACCCGTGAGGGCGACTTCCCCGGCCGCACCTACCGCGTCCAGTGGGACGGCGGCACCGGCCCGGTGCAGTTCGTGGGCGGCGCCGGGTACACCGACAAGGAGCCCGACGTGCCGCTGTGCGCCCAGATCGCCCTGCCGAAGGTGTCACCCCGTCCCGGCGCGCCCGCGCCGGGTGCCGCCACGACGGGCGACCGCTGCGAGGTGGTCCACCTGTCCGACGGCGCACGGGCGGAGGTGGTCACCGTGCGCGCCGGCGGCAAGGGCCGGACGTCCTGGTACGTGCGGGTGCTGCGCCAGGACGGGCGGACGGTCACGCTCCAGGAGTGGCAGGGCCGTGACGCCTCCCGCCCCGAGCCCGCCGTGCCCACGGCCGAGCTCCTGAAGATCGCGAACGACCCGGCCTGGGCGTTCTGACTCCGAGCCGGACGGGTCCTCAGTCCGCCAGGCTCTTCCTCATCACGACGCACGGGCGGCCGTGCGCGAGGTCCCGGCGGCGGGCGATCTCCTCGTAACCGAGCGAGGTCCAGAAGGCCAGCGCCTTCGGGTTGTTCTCCAGGACGGCGAGCCGCAGCCCGGTGCGGCCCTCGGCGCGGAAGCCGGTCTCGACGTACGCGGCGAGCCGACGGCCGTACCCGGCGCGCCGCGCGTCCGCGTGGACCATCAGCAGCCCGATCCACGGGTCGGTCTGCGCCGGGTCGGGGTGGCGGCCGCGCGTGATCGCGACGGCGACGAGCCGGCCCTCCGCGCGGGCGAGGAGCACCTCGGCGGAGGGCTCGGCCAGTTCGTCGGCGAGAGCGGCGGCGACCTGCTCGGGCCTGATGTCGTCGGGGTCCGGGAAGTCGCCGCTGAGCTGCTGGAACTCCTGGTTCGACGCGTACAGCGCGGTGAGCTCGGTGAGCAGCGCGCCGGGGAGGGCGTGCGCTTCCGTACGGGGGAGGGCTTCGACGATCACGCGGGAAAGGGTAGGGCCCCGACGGGGCCCTACCCTTTCCCGGTCCGTCAGACGTCTCAGATGTTGACGCCGAAGTCGCGGGCGATGCCCTCAAGGCCCGAGGCGTAGCCCTGGCCGACGGCGCGGAACTTCCACTCGGCGCCGTTGCGGTACAGCTCGCCGAAGATCATGGCCGTCTCGACGGCGGCGTCCTCGGAGAGGTCGTAGCGGGCGATCTCGGCGCCGCCGGCCTGGTTCACGATGCGGATGTACGCGTTGCGGACCTGGCCGAAGTTCTGCGAGCGGGACACCGCGTCGTAGATGGAGACCGGGAAGACGATCTTGTCGACGTTCGGCGGGAGGGCCGCGAGGTTGACGTTGATCTGCTCGTCGTCGCCGCCGCCCTCGCCGGTGCGGTTGTCACCGGTGTGCACGATGGTCTGGTCCGGCGTCGACTTGTTGTTGAAGAAGACGAAGTGGGCGTCCGAGGCGACCCGCCCGGCCCCGTCCACGCCGATCGCCGAGGCGTCGAGGTCGAAGTCGGTGCCGGTGGTGGTGCGGACGTCCCAGCCGAGGCCCACGGTGACGGCGGTGAGGCCCGGGGCCTCCTTGGTCAGGGAGACGTTGCCGCCCTTGGACAGGCTCACAGCCATGGAAAGTCCCTTTCGTCGTGAAGTCGTCGCTCGCCTGGAGAAACGCACATCGGAGGCCGGCGGTTCCCGCCCGCCTCCGTGCGGAAATCAGGATGACTCGTCCGGCCCTCTCCGGGGAACATGGAGGGCATGTCCGGTCCCTATCCCATCCGCGGCTCCGTCTCGCTGCCCGAGGCCGAGCTCCAGTGGCGTTTCTCGCGGTCGTCGGGGCCGGGCGGTCAGCACGTCAACACCAGCGACTCCCAGGTCGAGCTCCGCTTCGACCTCGCGGCCACCGACGCCCTCCCCGAGGTCTGGAAGGCCCGCGCCCTGGAGCGCCTCGCCTCCCGCCTCGTCAACGGCGTCGTCACCGTCCGCGCCTCGGAGCACCGCTCCCAGTGGCGCAACCGCGAAACCGCCGCCGTCCGCCTCGCCGCCCTCCTCGCCGAAGCCACCGCCCCGCCCCCGAAGCCCCGCCGCCCCACCAAGATCCCCCGCGGCATCAACGAACGCCGCCTCCGCGAGAAGAAGCAGCGCTCGGAGACGAAGCGGACCCGGCAGTCCCGCGACTGGAGCTAGACCCGCCCCAGCTGGTGAGGAGCCTCAGTCGGGCAGTGCCACCGTGAGGTCCACCTCGACGAGCTGGTGGGTGAAGCCCAGTTGGGCGACGCCGAGGAGGGTGCTGGCGGTGGTGAAGGCCGGGGCGAGGGGGGAGGCGGTGAGGCGGGCCCAGGCGGCTCCCAGGGTGGCCTGGTCGTCGCTGCGTACGTAGATCACGGACCGCACCACGTGGTGGGGTTGGGCGTGTACCGCGGACAGGGCGGTGAGGGAGTTCGCGACCACCTGGTCGATCTGGGCGTCGAGGGAGTGGGGGCCGACCAGTTCGCCGTCGCGGTCCAGGGGGCACTGGCCCGCCAGGTAGGCGGTGCGGCCGGACTCCACGACCGTGATGTGGTGGTAGCCGGGGGTCTGGTGCAGCTGCTCGGGGTTGATGCGGGTGATCTTCTCGGTCATTGCGCGAGTCTGGCCGGTGCGGGGGCCGCGCGCATCGCCATTTAGGACAGGTGCCGGTACTTCCCCTGGAAGTACGTGAGGGGGCCGCCGCCCGACGAGGGGAGGCCGACCGTCAGGACGCGGCCCACGACGAGGGTGTGGTCGCCGGCGACGACGCGGTTCTCCGTGCGGCACTCCAGGACCGAGAGGGCGCCGTCGACGAGGGGGGCGCCGCTCGCCTCGCCGCGCGTGTACGGGAGGTCGGCGAAGAGGAGGCGGTCGCTGACGCGGTTCTTCATGGCGAAGCGGCCGGCGACGTGGCGCTGGTCCTCGGCGAGGACCGACACGGCCCAGACGGGGACGTCGGCGAGCAGGTCGTCCATGCGGGAGCCGTTGCGGAGGCTGACGAGGACCAGGGGCGGTTCGAGGGAGACCGACATGAAGGCGGTGGCCGTCATGCCGACGTCCTCGCCGCGCGGGCCGTCGTCGGGGTCGTGCGCGGTCACCAGGACCACGCCCGCCGCGAGGCGGGACATCGCCGCCCGGAACTCTTCGTTGCTCACCCCCTCAGCATGAGGGATGGCCAGGTCGGTCACGGGGGGCGAGGCGGGTGTTCTCAGTAGCACACCCGAACGCTAGTCCCGGTGCTCCGCGCCCCGCATCGGGCCGGGGGACCAACCGGTCACGGCCGCCGGACCTAGGTCCTGTCATATGCGGAAAGCACTCGCGACCCGCCCTCATCTGCTGTGACTTGAGTCACAGAGCACAGTATTTGTTGACCCTGTGTACCGGGTGCGCAGCTCGCTGTGATTCAGTGGCAGTGACAGTGCACACGTAGCCGATCAGAACCCTGGAGTTGCTGTCGAGGTCTCGGGGAGAGCGAGCGATGGAGACCGAGTCGGAGCCGTACGTCCGTCTCTCGACCCTGCGGCAGCTGCATCAGGTCGTGACGGACCTCAACACTGCCCGCAGCCTGGCGGACACCCTGCAGACCGTCGCCGACGGCGTGGTCGCCGGTCTCAACTACGAGCTGGCCTGCGTCAACCTCGTCCGCCCCGACGGTGACCTCGTCGTCGCCGCCTTCGCCGGAAGCTCCGCCGCGGAGGCCCTGATCACCGGCCGTGTCGGCCCGCGTGAATCCTGGGAGAAGCGCCTCTCCATGGGCGTCGCCTGGGGCGACCTGCGGTTCATCCCGCACACCGAGGGCTGGGTCCTCATGGAGGACGACGTCCCCCAGTGGCACACCGACGGCCCCGCGCCCCGCTTCGAGGACGAGTGGCACCCGCACGACCGGCTCTACGCCCCGATGTACGCCTCGGGCTCCGGCCGCGAGCTCCTCGGCGTCATATCCGTCGACCGCCCGCGCAACGGCCGGCACCCCGGCCCCTGGGGCCAGGAGGCGCTCCAGATGTACGCCTCGCAGTCGGCCATCGCCATCAGCAACGCCCGCCTCCGCTCCAACATGCAGCGCGCCCTGGTCCGGCTCGAACGCGAGCAGCAGGCGCTCCGGGCCTCCGAGGAGTCCTTCCGGCAGGCCTTCGAGTACGCGCCCTCCGGCATGGCCATCGCCGAGATGGGCGGCGACCAGCACGGCCGCCTCCTCCGCACCAACGACGCCCTGTGCCGGCTCCTCGGCCGGCCCGCCTCCGTCATGCGGCGCTACTCCTTCGCCGACCTCGTCCACCCCGAGGACATAGGGACGCTGCTGCGGACCTCCGCCGAGGGCGGCCGGGCCGAGCTGCGGCTCGGGCGCCGGGACGGCACGTACGTCTGGGTCTCCCTGCGCAACTCCGTCGTCGCCGACACCGCCGACGGGCCCCGCTTCCTCCTCACCCACGTCGAGGACATCGAGGAGCGCAAGCGGCACGAGCTCCAGCTCGCCCACCGCGCCTCGCACGACGCCCTCACCGGCCTCCCCAACAGCGCCGAGCTGCGCTCCCGGCTCTCCGCCCGGATCTGCGAGCGCCCGGGCGCCCCGGGGAACGAGCCCGCGTACGACCCCGGACGCGAGGGATACGAGGGGTACGAGGGATACGAGCCGCAGCCCCAGCCGTACGAGCACGAGCACGAGCACGGCTTCGGTTTCGAGCCGGCGGGCGGCGGCGCGTACGACCACCACGTCCACATCGTGGCGCCCACGGGCGGCGAGGTCGACGACGGCACCAAGGGGCTCGCGGTCCTCTTCTGCGACCTCGACGGCTTCAAGTCGATCAACGACCGCTTCGGGCACCACACCGGGGACGCCGTCCTCATCGAGGTCGCGCGCCGGCTCACCACCGGCGTGCGGGACGGCGACACGGTCGCCCGGCTCGGCGGTGACGAGTTCGTCGTCCTCGCCGACGGCCTCGGTGCCGCCGACGCCGCCGACCTGGCCGTACGCCTCCGCAACGCGATCATCCCGCCGATCCGGGTGGACGGGCGGGCGGTCCGCGTCGGGGCGAGCTTCGGCATCGGCTGGGCCGAGTGCGGGATGACCGTGGAAGAGGTCCTGAACTCCGCCGACCAGCGGATGTACGTGGAGAAACGCTCCCGGGCGAAGGTCCACCGGCGGGCGGGCTGAGTCCGGAGTGGGCCATTCGAGGTAGGCTCGGCCGGTCGGCGACGGCTGGCGAGCATGGAGAGGATGACCCGGATGGCTGCCGGTAACGACGGCGCGAGCAAGCCCGAGGACGACGATCCGTTCGGCTACCTGTACGCGGACGGCCAGGCAGCGGGCGCCCAGCCCCCGCAGGGCGGCGGCTACGGCTACCCCGGCCCCGCCCCCGCGCAGCCGGGCGTGCCCCGGACCTCGTACAACCAGGTCCGAACGGTCGGCGAGCGCCAGTACGGCCACCACCAGCAGCAGCAGCCGTACGTGCCGCCGCAGCAGTCCCCGTACGGCCAGCCCCAGGCCCAGTACGCGGCCCCCGAGACCTACGGCGCCCAGCCCGGCCCCCGTACGGCCCCGATCCCGCCCCAGCGCGGCGGCGGCTCCGGCCGCGGCCCCAACACCAAGGGCCTGCTGGTCGGCGCGGTCGCGGTCGTCGCGGTCGTGGTGATCGGCATCGCGGCGGCGGTGATCTCCAACTCGGGCGGCAAGAACGACAAGGACGGCCAGGCCGGCGGCACGCCGTCGAGCGCCCCGCCCGCCACGGTCTCCGAGCAGCCCACCACCGAGCCGACCACCGAGAAGACCCCGGACGAGCTCCCCAAGCAGGACGCGGCGACGCTGACGCTGGGCGGTTCGGCGACGACCGAGAAGACCGTCCAGGGCGCCGAGGGCGTCGGCGGCGTGTACGTGTCGGGCTTCAACACGCCCGGTGCCTCGGTGACCTGGAAGGCGAACATGCCGACGGAGGGCAAGTACCGCCTGACCGTCCGGTACGCCATCCCGGCGGTCGACGCCAACGCCACCCTGACGGTCAACGGCAAGGCGAACAGCCAGCCGATCGGGCTGAAGAACTTCATCGGTTCCTCGGACACGAACCTTGAGAAGAACTGGCAGACCACCTGGGCGCCGGTCGAGCTCAAGAAGGGCGACAACGAGATCAAGATCTCGTGCGAGCAGGGCAATCAGTGCAACGTGCTGCTCGACTGGCTCGAGGTGACCCCGGGGTCGTAGGTGCCGGCGCACCGCCTGCAGTACGGCATGACGTTCGCTCTCTTATGTTCACCCACGAAAGTAAGATCATCATCTGATGATCCTTCCCTCGTTGACCATGAGGGCGGGTTGGACAATACGGGAGGTCCTGAAGATGCGTGCCCTGGCAAAGATGGCGTCGGTCGGTGTGCTGGCTGCTGGTTTGGTTGTTACGACGACACCCTCGGCGTCTGCTGCCGTGTCAGGCGCATACGGAAAGGTTTCCTGGAACGTTCGCGCGTCGGCTTCGACGAACTCCACCGTGCTCGCCCGAATCTCCCCCTCGGGCTCCGTGCCGTGCTGGACGGCTACGTGCACGGGTCGAGTTACCGGCGGTTACTACAAGTGCGACAACGAGAGCGAGACGTACAACACCTGGACCCCCCTCAACTACAACGGGAGGAAGGGCTGGGTCGCCGACAGGTGCGTGACGCTCGGGCGCATCGCCTGAGGACCCGGTAGGACGGCGTAGTCAGTCAAGGGCTGGCTGCGCCGTCACCTTCACCCGCGTCAGCAGCCCCTCGTAGGCCGTCGTGTCGAACTCCCCGGCCACCGGGGAGAGGACGGTGGCGGCGGAGAGGGCGACCGCGCGGGTGAGGCGGTCGGGCCAGGGGGTGTGGTCGACGAGGCCGGAGAGGAGGCCGGCGACGGCGGAGTCGCCGGCGCCGGTGGGGTTGCCCTTCACCGCGGCGGGCGGGGTCGCGCGCCAGAGGCCCTCGGGGGTGGCGGCGAGCATGCCGTCGGGGCCGAGGGAGGAGACGACGGCGCGGGCGCCGCGGCGGCGGGCGTCGTTGGTGGCGCGGTGGGGTTCGCGGGCGCCGGTGAGCTGGGCGAGTTCCTCGGCGTTGGGTTTGACCAGGTCGGGGCGGGCGGCGATGCCCCGGCGGAGGGGTTCGCCGCTGGTGTCGAGGAGTACGGGGACATCGGCCGTGCGGGCGAGGCGGATCAGTTCCGCGTACGCGCCGACGTGGATGCCCGGCGGGAGGCTGCCGCAGAGGGCGACCGCTTCGGCTCCGTCGAGGAGCGTGGTGAAGCGGGCGCGGAAGGCGGTCCATTCCGCGGGGGTGACGGTCGGGCCCGGTTCGTTGAGCTGGGTGGTGTCCCCGCTGGCGGTGTCGACGACCGCGACCGTACGGCGGGTGGGTCCGGCGGTCTCCACGAGTTCGTCGCGGACGGGCGTCTCCGCGAGCAGGCCCCGCAGCGTCGCGCCGGTCGCGCCGCCCGCGAAGCCGGTGGCGACCGTCTCGTGTCCGAGGGCGGCGAGGACGCGGGCGACGTTGAGCCCCTTGCCGCCGGGCCGCTCGATGACCTGGGTGACCCGGTGGGAGGCATGCGGGGTGAGGGCGGGGACCCGGTAGGTCAGGTCCAGCGCCGTGTTGAGGGTGACCGTGAGGATCACGACCTGTCCGCCCCCCGTACTTCCTGTGAAGTCCTGTGGAACGTGCGTTCCGATTCGCACAGATCATGCCAAAGGAAAGGCGGTTGGCCCAGACCCGCGACCAACCGCTCTCAGGAATGACACCTGATCAGACCGTCGGGTCCACGATCCACTCGCCCTTGCGCATGACGCCCTTGAGCTCGAACTCCGCGTCGAGGACGACGATGTCGGCGTCCTTGCCGGGCTCCAGGGAGCCCACGCGGTCGTACACGCCGAGCAGGCGGGCCGGGTTGGCGGAGATGGCCTGGACGACCGACTCGACGGGGAGGCCGTCGATGGTGGCGGCGCGCTTGAAGGCGCGGTCCAGGGTGAGGGTGGAGCCGGCGATGGAGCCGCCCTCGACGAGGCGGGCGACGCTGTCCTTCACCTCGACGGCCAGCGGGCCGAGCATGTAGCTGCCGTCGCCGAAGCCGGCGGCGTCCATGGCGTCGGTGATGAGGGCGACGCGCTCGGGTCCGGCGTGGTGGAAGGCGAGCTCCAGGGCGGCGGGGTGGAGGTGGGTGCCGTCGTTGATGAGCTCGACGGTGATCCGCTCGTCCTCCAGGAGGGCGGCGATCGGGCCGGGGGAGCGGTGGCCGAGGGCGGGCATCGCGTTGTAGAGGTGGGTGGCGACGGTGGCGCCCGCGTCGATGGCCGCCCGCGTCTGCTCGTACGTGGCGTCGGTGTGGCCGATGGCGGCGATCACGCCGTGCTCGGCGAGGAGGCGTACGGAGTCGAGGCCGCCGGGCAGTTCGGTGGCGAGGGTGACCATCTTGGCCTGGCCCCGGGCGGCGTCGACGAGCTTGCGGACCTCGGCCGGGTCGGGGTCGCGGAGCAGGGTCTCGTCGTGGGCGCCCTTGCGGCAGGGGGAGATGAAGGGGCCCTCGAAGTGGAGGCCGGCGATCTCGCCCTGTTCGGCGAGCTCGGAGAGGAGTCCGGCGCGCCGGGTGAGGAAGTCCATGTCGCCGGTGACGAAGGAGGCGACGACGGTGGTGGTGCCGTGCAGCCGGTGGGTGTGGACGCCCTTGAGGACCTCGTCGACGGTGCCGGAGGTGAAGGAGGCGCCGCCGCCGCCGTGGTTGTGCATGTCGACGAAGCCGGGGACGAGCCAGTGGCCGGTCAGGTCGAGGACGGGGGCGTTCTCGGGGGCGGAGCCCGCGATGCGGCCGCCGTCGACGATCACGCGTCCGTTCTCGACCGTTCCGGTGGGCAGCACGACGTGTGCGCCGGCGAGAACCTGGTGATCGGCCATCAGGCGGAAACCTCCGAGTCGGTGGGGTGCTGTGCGGCGAGAAGGTCCCAGGCGAGGAGGCCCGCGCCCAGGCATCCGGCGGTGTCCCCGAGGGCTGCCGGGACGATGGCGGGCAGCTTCTGGAAGGTGACGCGTTCCTCCACGGCGGCCCGGAGTGGTGTGAACAAGGTTTCCCCGGCCTCCGCGAGACCGCCACCGATGATGAGGGTGCGGGGGTCCAGCAGGGTGAGCGCGGTGACGAGGCCGTCGGCGAGGGCGTCGACGGCGTCCTGCCAGACCCGTACGGCCGTGGGGTCGCCGGACTCGACGGCCTTCGCGCAGTCGGCGGCGTCGGCCTCGGGGTCGCCGCTGGCCTCGGCCCAGGCGAGGGAGACGGCGGAGGCGGAGGCGTACCGCTCCAGGCAGCCGCGCTGGCCGCAGCCGCACTCCGTACCGCCGGGGCGGACGACGATGTGGCCGATCTCGCCGGCGTAGCCGTGGGCGCCGGCCTCGATGCGGTCGCCGATGCCGATGGCTCCGGCGATGCCGGTGCCGAGGGGCACGAAGAGGAAGCGGTCGGCGCCGTTGCCCGCGCCGATGCGGCCTTCGGCGAGGCCGCCGGTGCGGACGTCGTGGCCGAGGGCGACGGGGACGCCGTCGAGGCGGGCGCTGAGGAGTTCGCGCATGGGAACGTCGCGCCAGCCGAGGTTGGCGGCGTAGACGGCGATGCCGTTCTCGGCGTCGACGATGCCGGGGACGGCGACTCCGGCGGCCGCGGCGGGCTCTCCGTACCGCTCCTGGCCGAGGGCGCGGAGCTCTTCGGCGAAGCCGAGGATCGTCTCCACGACGGCCTCGGGGCCGCGCTCGCGCCCGGTGGCGCGGCGGGCCTCGTGGAGCAGGGTGCCGTCCGTCCCGACGAGGGCGGCCTTCATACCGGTGCCGCCCACATCGAGGGCGATGACGTGTCTCACGGGGGACAGTCTGGCGCGGGACCACCCAAAAGGTCTAGTCCACTGAGCAGGATTGTTGCGCTCGGATACAAATTCGAGGCCGGCCATGGGTCCATGGTCCCGCCGGAGTTGCGGAAGTGATACCCAAGTGGTGTAGACCTCATGCCCGGGCGCGAGGCAGACTTACGGCCCTGAGAAGAGCAAACACGCAGCTCAGTGCAGCAGAACGACAGCTCAACGACGAGCAAAAGGTGGATGAAGCCGTGGAGCGGCGACGATTCCTTGGACTGACCGCGGCCACCGCCGCCGCCCTCGGACTGGCCACGACGGCCACCGGCTGCGGCTCCCTGGGCAGCGACTCGGGCGACGTGACCCTCAGGCTGGTCGCCGCCGACTACGACCTGACCGGCGGCGACACCACCAAGAAGTACTGGGCCGACCTCGTCGCCGCCTTCGAGCAGAAGCACCCCGGGGTCAAGGTCGAGGTCGAGGTCGTCTCCTGGGACGACGTCGACCGCAAGGTCGCCGAGATGGTCAAGGCCGGCCAGGCCCCCGACATCGCCCAGATCGGCGCCTACGCCGACTACGCGGCCGCCGACCAGCTCTACGCCGCCGACGAACTCCTCTCCATCCCCGTCCAGGCCAACTTCCTCGGCGCGCTCGCCGAGGCCGGCGAGTACAAGCGCACCCAGTACGGGATGCCGTTCGTCGCCTCCACCCGGCCGCTCTTCTACAACAAGGCCCTCTTCGAGAAGGCCGGCGCCAAGCCCCCCACCACCTGGGACGAGCTCGCCGAGGCCGCCGAGAAGCTCAAGGCCAAGGGCGTCCCCACCCCCTTCGCGCTGCCCCTCGGCCCCGAGGAGGCCCAGGCCGAGGCCCTCATGTGGCTGTTCAGCGGCGGCGGCGGCTGGACCGACGCGGCCGACCGCTACGCCGTCGACTCCGAAGCCAACATCCGCACCTTCGAATGGCTCCGCAAGAACCTCGTCGGCAAGGACCTCACCGGCCCCGTCGCCCCCGCCCGGCTCAACCGCAAGGCCGCCTTCGCCTCCTTCGCGAACGGCGAGGTCGGCATGCTCAACGGCCACCCCTCGCTCCTCAAGGAAGCCGCGAAGAAGGGCGTCCAGGTCGGGCAGGTCCCCCTCCCCGGCGTCGACGGCGCGCCCAAGACCGCCATGGGCGTCGCCGACTGGATCATGGGCTTCAAGCAGAACGGTCACCGCAAGGAGATCGGCGCCTTCCTCGACTTCCTCTTCAGCGACGAGAACGTCCTGAAGTTCGCCGGGGACAACGACCTGCTGCCGGTCACCGTCACCGCCGAGGTCCGCATGGAGAGCGACCCCGAGCACGCCAACCTCCAGGTCTTCCTCAAGGTCCTCCCCGACGCGCAGCTCCCGCCCGTCGGCAAGACCTCCTGGGCCCAGGTCAGCGGGGACATCAAGCAGAACATCGGCAAGGCCGTCGCCCCCGACGGCCGTCCCGCCGAGGTCCTCGGCCGCATCGGGCGGGCGGCGACGGCGGCGGAGAGCGCCGAGTAATAGGTTGGTCGTATGACCGAAGAGGAGACGGCGAACGACGGCGGTGGCGGGCTCGGGGAGCGTGAGCAGGCGCTCCTCGCCGTCGAGCGCCGCTCCTGGCCCGGCCCCGGCGCCAAGGAGCGGGCCGTCCGCGAGCGGCTCGGTCTCTCCCCGACCCGCTACTACCAGCTCCTCAACGCCCTCCTCGACGACCCGCGCGCCCTGGCCCACGACCCGGTGACCGTCAACCGGCTGCGCCGGGTCCGGGAGGAGAAGCAGAGGCGACGGGAAGGGTGACCCCGTGAGGGGTGACCCCGGCCACGCTGACGGGACGGACGGACGTCGGTAGGGTCGGGAACATGGTCAGTAGCCTTCCGCACCCGACCACACCCGCCGGCCGCGACGGCCTGGACGCGCTCCTCGCGCGCCCTGCGAAGGCCGTCGTCGCCCTCGACTTCGACGGCACCCTCGCCGACATCGTCCCCGACCCCGAGCAGGCCCGCGCCCACCCCGGTGCCGTGGCCGCGCTCGCCGCCCTGGCCCCCCAGGTCGCCTCGATCGCCGTCGTGACCGGCCGCCCCGCCGGGGTCGCCGTCCGCTACGGCGGCTTCGCCGGGGTCCCGGGCCTGGAGCACCTCGTCGTCCTCGGCCACTACGGTGCCGAGCGCTGGGACGCCGTCACCGGCACCGTCCGGGCCGCCGCCCTGCACCCCGGCGTGGCCTCCGTCCGCGCCGAGCTCCCCGGCTTCCTGGACCGGGCCGGGGCCTGGTCGGGCGTCTGGATCGAGGAGAAGGGCCGCGCGCTCGCCGTCCACACCCGTCGGGCCCGGGACCCGGAGGGCGCCTTCGAGGCCCTCAAGGGTCCGCTGGGCGAGCTGGCCGTCGCCCACGGCCTCGTCCTGGAGCCCGGCCGCATGGTCCTGGAGCTGCGGCCCCCGGGCATGGACAAGGGCGTGGCCCTCGCGAAGTACGTACGGGAGGTGGGCGCCGGATCCGTCCTCTACGCGGGCGACGACCTGGGCGACCTCCCGGCCTTCGCGGCGGTCGAGAAGCTCCGCTCCGACGGCACCCCCGGCGTCCTGGTGTGCAGCGGCTCCACGGAGGTCCAGGAGCTGGCCGACCGCGCCGACCTGTCGGTGGCGGGCCCGGCGGGCGTGGTGGAGTTCCTGACGGAACTGGCGGGGGCGGTACGGGGGGCCTGAGGGCCGCCCGTACCGCACGCGCGATCAGGGCTCGTACGGCTCGTACAGAGGGAGGAAGTGGATGACGGGCTCCTCGTACGGATGGGCCTCCCGCACGGCCCGGAGGACGTCGCGGGCCTGCCGCGCGTCACAGACGGACTCGACCCGGCACTCCTCGGCCCGCCGCGTGACCCCCACCTCGCCGTCGTACGGCCGCGCGCCGGGCAGCGGCTGCCAGGTGCCGGTCACCTGCCACGTACTGGAACACCGGGCGTACTCGCCGACCTCCCCGGCTCCGGCGGAGTGGAGGGCGTCGAGAACGGCCTCCAGATGAGTGCGGGGTACGGACATCTCGACCTTGAGGCGCGTCATGCGCGCGACCCTAACGGAGCAGCAGGTCCACCACGCCCGTCAGGTCCTCCTCGCCGCTTCCGGCATCGAGCCGGCGGCGCATCAGCTCGAAGTACGGCCGGATCAACTCCGCGCTGACTCCCTGCCCTTCGGCCGTGGCGAGGAAGGTCGGCGTCCCGGCCACCTGCATGGCGAGGTTCGAGACCACGCCCTCCGTGTAGTCGCCGGAGCGCAGCTGGGCGGCGGTCCCGTGCACCCCCTGCGCCATCGCGGCGAGCCAGTCGGCCAGCAGCGGCGCGAACGCCACCGGATCGATGTCCTCCCGCCGGATCAGCGCGAACGCGTGCGCGGCCCCGGCGAACATCCCGTACATGCCGCTGAGCAGGGCGACGTCGTGCAGGGCGGCGAACCCGGCGTCCTCACCGACGTACTTGGTGCCCACGGGCACGGCGAGGGTGGCCCGGTGCAGCTCGAACAGCTCCCGCGACCCGCTGTAGAAGACGTACCCCCCGGCCTCCGGAACCCCGACCATCGGCGGTACGGCCATGATCCCGCCGTCCAGATAACGCGCCCCCCGCGCCTCCGCCCACTCCGCCCGTGCCCGGGCCTGCGCGGGAGTCGTGGTGGTGAGGTTGACGAGGTCCTTGCCGGCCAGGTCGACGCCGTCCAGGGCCGCGCCGACGGACTCGTCGTCGAGGAGGCACACCACGACGAGGCGACCGGCCGCGACGGCCTCGGCCGCACTGCCGGCGGCCTTGGCGCCCACCACGGCTTCGGCGCGGGCGGGGGTGCGGTTCCAGACGGTGAGCGGATGCCCGGCGGCGAGCCAGGCACGGGCGAGGGCGGTGCCCATGGCACCGAGGCCGAGAAGGGTGACGGGGGGCTGCGGCGTGCTGTTCTGCGTCATGTCGAAGAGCCTGCTCCAGGCCTCTGACCTGCTCAAGTACCCACTTTCAAGTGGGTGGTTACCCTGAGGTGAGCGAACAGGTCAGAAGGGTGGGGCGAGTGGCGACACTGAACCGACCGGGTGCGCCCGACGGTCACATCTGCGGGATCGACACCGCGATGGAGGTCATCGGCGGCAAATGGAAGGTCCTCATCCTCTGGGCCCTCCACGAACACCCCCACCGCCGCTTCGGCGAACTCCGCCGCCTCGTCCCGGGCATCACGGAGAAGGTCCTCGCCTCCCACCTCCGCGAGATGGAAACGGACGGCATCGTCGACCGCGTCTCCTACGACGAGGTCCCGCCCCGCGTCGAGTACGCCCTCACGAAGGCGGGCACGCGTCTCAACGAGGCCCTTGAGCCGCTGGCGGCGTGGGGCAGGGAGCGCCGGGAATCCAGTGGCGCCACTTCCTGAGACTCGGCGAGGATCCGCCGCATGGGAGCGGACATCCACGGGTTCATCGAGTGCCGGGTCACGTACGGCACCCTCGACGAGGAGGACTCCGGCTGGCATGCCGCCATCGACCTGGACCTGCTGTACGGCGGACGGAGCTACGACGCCTTCGGCTGCCTGTTCGGCGTCCGCAACCGCGCGGGCTTCCGGCCGCTGGCCGAAGGGCGCGGGCTGCCGCCCGACGTGACCTCCGAGGTTCGGCGCGACTACGAGAGCGACCCCACCCTCTTCCACAGCGCATCCTGGATCGGCTGGGAGGAGCTGACCGCCGTCGACTGGGACGAGGCGGCCCCCACCCCCGACGCGCGCGTCCGCGAGTACCGGGACAGCGAGCGGCTCGGGCGCATGACGCGCCGGGAGGCGGTGCACGAGGACGGCATGTGGGACCCGGTCTGGGCGACCATGAAGGCCCTCGCCGACGTGCACGGCTCCCAGTACGTGCGGCTCGTCGTCTGGTTCGACAACTAGCGCGCGCATCGAAAGTGCCTCGGTGCCACCCACCCCTGGCCGTGTGCCGCAGCTCGGGCATCATGTCGTCGCATGATCACCGTTCACCTGAAGTACGAGATCGATCCCGACCGCATCGAGGACTTCGAAGAGTACGGCCGCCGGTGGGTCGTCCTCGTCGGCCGGTTCGGGGGCACGCACCACGGCTATTTCCTGCCCAGCGAGGGCGACAGCGACATCGCCTACGCGCTCTTCTCCTTCCCCAGCCTCGCCGCGTACGAGCAGTACCGAGCCGACAGCGCGCGTGACCCCGAGTGCCAGGAGGCGATCGAGTTGGCTCGTCGGACCCGGTGCATCCGCCGGTACGAACGTCGCTTCCTGCGGCCACTCGACCAGCTGCCCCACTCCTAGAGACCCGTCAATCCGCGGGTCACGGCCACTCGTTGACGGCCGCTACGAGGACGGTCGCCTCGTACGGTCGCCGGTTCCTGATCGACGGTGGCCCGGCACGTCGTGATCACCACCAACAACGGCCTGCCGCTCCGGACGCTGGCAGAGGCCGTGCCCGGCCCGGTGGCCAAGCTGGTTCCGAGCGTCGGCAACACCGCCGCCGCCCTCGCCGCCGCCGGGGACGACCTCACCGAGGCGTGGCGCGCCGCGTTCCAGGCGACGGCGGACAACGAACGGTCGAAGCCCGCGCCGCAGTTGGGGGCGGGGCGGGTCTGACCGTCGCGGTGAGCGTCGGCGAGCAGCTCGTCGTGGACGCGCCGCGCCAGACCGGTGCCCCAGTGGGTGGGGGTACCTCTGAACGTCCCTCCAAGGGGCCGCATGTCCTAAGAATGATCGTTTCTGCGGTGAATCCGAAGAACCCGCGGGCACGGTCGGGGCGGGTGGGGAGATGGGCGCGGATAGATCTTGGGGCGGCTCGCGACGGTTCGCGGGTTTGTCCTTCCGATCGAGTGAAAGCGGATCCCTGCGCTGAAGAAGTCTCTCGTCGTGGCCGCGGCCGCGGCGATGGCGTTCGCGGCGGCCGGTGCTGCGGTTGCCGATGACGTGGTGCGTGTCGTGGAGAGCGCCGAGGTGACCATCCCGGTCGCGAGCGGCGGGTACCCGGGCCGCGCGGTGGCGCAGGCCGAGTGTCCGGCCGGGGAGACGCGGACCGGCGGCGGCGCCATGGTGACCGCGGGGAACTCGTACGCCGACCGGTACGCGGTCGGCGCGAGCGTCCCCGTCAAGAACGAGGGCTGGTGGGCGTTCGCGACGAACACCGACCCCAACAACCCGGGCAAGCTGGAGGCGTACGCGATCTGCGCGAAGGTCGTGAAGAACCCGACCCTCGTCACCCCGTAGGCCAGTAGCCGTAGCTGTGGCGGTGGAGCGCGGCCCGGTCGTGACGGCCGGGCCGCGCTTCACCGGTTGCCCTGGTTCCCGAGCGCTTCCAGTTGGGCCAGGAACCAGCGCTGGGGCGGGAGGGACGTGGCCGTGGCCGCCAGGCGCTTCGTGCGGTCAGCGCGTTCGGACGGGGGCATCGTCAGGGCCGTGTGCAGGGCCTCGGCCGTCTCCGTGACGTCGAAGGGGTTCACCACGAGGGCGTCCTCGTGGAGCTCCTCGTACGCCCCCGCCTCGCGGGAGAGGACCAGGGCGCAGCCCGTCTCCGAGACGACCGGTATCTCCTTCGCCACCAGGTTCATGCCGTCGCGCACCGGGTTCACCAGGGCCACGTCCGCCAGGCGGTAGGCGGCCAGGGAGCGGGTGAAGTCGTCCTCCACCGAGACCAGGACCGGCTGCCAGTCCGCCGTGCCGAACTCCGCGTTGATCTCCGCCGCCAGGGACCTCACCGCCGCCGTGTACGCGCGGTAGGCCTCCAGGTCCTGGCGCGAGGGGTACGCCGAGGCCAGGTGGACCACCCGGTCGCGCCATTCGGGGTGGGTGGTGAGGAGTTCCCGGTAGGCCTGGAGGCCTCGCAGGATGTTCTTCGAGAGTTCCGTGCGGTCCACTCGGACGATGCTCTTCCGGTCGCCGACCTCGTCGCGCAGGCGCGCCAGGCGGTCGTCCACCTCCGGGCGGTACGCCAGGGCCCGCAGCTCCTCGCCGTCCACGCCCAGGGGGTAGGCGGCCACCTGGGTGCGTCCCGGGCCCAGGTCGCCCGCGCAGGCCTGGAACGCCGAGGCCCAGGCCTCGGTGTGGAAGCCGAGGCGGTCCGCGCCGAGCATCCCCCGGAGGAGCTCCTCGCGGACGTCGGTGGGGAGCATCCCCAGGTACGCGGGGGAGGCCCAGGGGGTGTGCGTGAAGTGGGCGATGCGCAGGTCCGGGCGGAGGTCCCTGAGCAGGCCCGGGACGAGGGCCAGGTGGTAGTCCTGCACGAGGACCGCCGCGCCCTCCGCCGCCTCCGCCGCCAGGGCCTCGGCGAAGGCGCGGTTGTAGGCGCGGTACGACTCCCAGCGGCGGTGGAAGTCCGCGTCGAAGACGGGCTCGCGCGGGATGTCGTACAGGTGGTGGTGGAGGAACCACAGCACCGAGTTCGCGATGCCGTTGTACGCGTCGGTGTACGTCGTCGGGTCGATGTCCAGCATCCGCACGCCCGGCTCGGCCGTCCCGCGTCTCACCGCCTCCCGGTCGCCCTCGCTCAGCGCCGCGCACACCCAGAGGGTGTCCCGGGAGTCGATGGTGCTCAGGGCCGACGCCAGGCCGCCGCCGCCCTTGCGGGCTTCCAGCGAACCGTCCTCGCCGCGCACGTACGAGACGGGGCCCCGGTTGGATGCCACCAGCACAGTTGCCATGTGGCGAACCTAGCCCGTCCCGGAAACGCTCAAACGTACGTATACGAGACAGGCCGATCCGGCCACCGTGCGTGGCCGCGCCGGACCGTCACGCCACGCGGCGGTGCGCGTACTCCGCGATCTCGGCGATCGGCGGCCGCTCCTCCGTGTCCACCGCGTACGTCCGCGGCTCGAAGCCCCGCTCGCCCCGCTCGAACTGGGTGAGGCGCGGCCGTACGAGATGGCCCCGGGAGAGCCGCAGCTGCGCCGTCCGGTAGATCGCCGCCGCCATCCGGCCGAGGGCCTGCCCGTCCTGGTGGCGGTGCTTGCGCACGCCCACGTCCACCTGTGCCAGGGCGTCCAGGCCCACCGTGTGCAGGGCGTCCACGAGCAGCCCCAGTTCCACTCCGTAACCGACGGGGAAGGGGAGGCGTTCGAGGAGGGAGCGGCGGGCCGCGTACTCGCCGCCCAGCGGCTGGACGAAGCCGGCCAGCTGCGGCCAGTGGAGGTTGAGGAGGGGGCGGGCCACCAGTTCCGTGACGCGGCCGCCCTGACCAGGAGTGTCTCCGAAGGGGCGGTCGTACATCGCCTTCACGAAGTCGACGTCCGGGTCCGTGAGCAGCGGGCCCACGATCCCCGTCACGAAGTCCGCCGAGAAGTCCCGCAGGTCCGCGTCGACGAAGCAGACGACGTCCCCGCTCGTCACCATCAGTGACCGCCAGAGCACCTCGCCCTTGCCGGGGACCGCCGGTATGCGGGGGAGGATCGCGTCCCGCGCGACCACCCGGGCGCCGGCCGCCGCCGCCACCTCCGCCGTGCGGTCGGTGGAGCCCGAGTCGATCACCACCAGCTCGTCGACGAGGGGGACGGACTCGGTCATCAGCTCGCGACGGATCACGGAGACGATGTCCCCGACCGTCGCCTCCTCGTTCAGCGCGGGCAGGACGACGCTGACCGTCGTCCCCCGCTTGGCGGCGAGCACCCGGTCCAGCGGGCGGTCGGACACGGACCAGGACCGCCGGGCCAGCCAGCGCTCCACTTCCTCCAGCAACGTGATCTCCATCTCGCGGATCGGACGTCGGTCTCCACCTTCGAGGCCTTCGGTTACAGTCTTGAACAACGCGGATGCCCGATGCATGTCGGGGTGCCGCCCGCGTCTCACAATCGAATACCGCTCATCCAGAGGGGCAGAGGGAAACGGCCCGTTGAAGCCCCGGCAACCCTCCAGTCGGTTTGTCTCGCCCACCCGTCTCCCGGCCACCACCCCTAGTGGTGTCCTGACGGACGCAGCTTGTTTGCGCGAGGTCCCCGGCTAGGGAAGGTGCCAAATCCGTCTCATGGCGAAAAATTCGTCATGGGAAAGATGAGGAGAAAGGGCCTCGCCTCCATGGCTGTTCAGACCGTCGCACCCGCAACCACCGTCGACCTCGGTCCCGCGTCCGGGCTCTCCTGTCGCGAATGCGGTGAAGTCTTCCCGCTCGGCCCGATCTTCGCCTGCGAACTCTGTTTCGGACCGCTCGAAGTCGCGTACGACCTCCCCGCCGGCGACCCGGAGGAGCTGCGCAAGCGGATCGAGGCCGGCCCCGCCAACATCTGGCGCTACGCCCCGCTCCTGCCCGTCCCCGCGGACGTCGCCGAGAAGCCCAACCTGAACCCCGGCTGGACCCCGCTCGTCAAGGCGGACAACCTGGCCCGCGAGCTGGGCGTCGCCCCCGGCAAGCTCTTCGTCAAGGACGACTCCGGCAACCCGACGCACTCCTTCAAGGACCGGGTCGTCGCCCAGGCGCTCGAAGCCGCCCGCGCCTTCGGCTTCACCACCCTCTCCTGCTCCTCCACCGGCAACCTGGCCGGCGCCGTCGGCGCCGCCGCCGCCCGCGCCGGCTTCCGCTCCTGCGTGTTCATCCCGCACGACCTGGAGCAGGGCAAGGTCGTCATGGCCGGTGTCTACGGCGGTGACCTCGTCGCCATCGAGGGCAACTACGACGACGTCAACCGCTTCTGCTCGGAGCTCATCGGCGACCCGCTCGGCGAGGGCTGGGGCTTCGTGAACGTCAACCTCCGCCCGTACTACGGCGAGGGCTCCAAGACGCTCGCGTACGAGATCTGCGAGCAGCTCGGCTGGGTCATCCCCGACCAGCTCGTCATCCCGATCGCCTCGGGCTCGCAGCTGACGAAGATCGACAAGGGTCTCCAGGAGCTCATCAAGCTGGGCCTCGTCGAGGACAAGCCGTACAAGATCTTCGGCGCCCAGGCCGAGGGCTGCTCCCCGGTGTCGGCGGCCTTCAAGGCCGGCCACGACGTCGTGCGGCCCCAGAAGCCGAACACCATCGCCAAGTCCCTCGCCATCGGCAACCCGGCCGACGGCCCGTACGTCCTCGACATCGCCCGCCGCACCGGCGGCGCCGTGGAGGACGTGAACGACGAGCAGGTCGTCGAGGCCATCAAGCTCCTCGCGCGGACCGAGGGCGTCTTCGCGGAGACCGCGGGCGGCGTGACCGTCGGCGTCACCAAGAAGCTCGTCGAGGCCGGTCTCATCGACCCGGACCTCACCACCGTCGTCCTCAACACCGGCGACGGACTCAAGACCCTGGACGCGGTGGCCGACACCTCTCAGGCGACCGCCACCATCCGCCCGAGCCTGGACGCGTTCCGCGACGCCGGCCTGGCGCTCTGAAAGGTAACGAAGACATGGCCGTGAACGTCCGCATCCCCACCATCCTCCGCACCTACACGGGCGGGCAGTCCGAGGTCCAGGCCGAGGGCGCGACCCTCGCCGAGGTCATCGCGGACCTGGAGAAGAACCACACGGGCATCGCCGCCCGCGTCCTGGACGACCAGGGCAAGCTGCGCCGCTTCGTCAACGTCTACGTGAACGACGACGACGTGCGCTTCGAGCAGGGCCTGGAGACGGCCACCCCGGCCGGCGCGGGCGTCTCGATCATCCCGGCCGTCGCCGGAGGCTGACCGTTCGGCACAGTGCCGGCTGCTGCTGACCCTTCACCGATCCTTACCGGTCAGTACGAATTGCCCCTTCCGCGCTATAAGCGGAAGGGGCAATTCTGCATGGTTGAGCGCGGTAGAGTTGGGGAAGTCCCCTCCGCTGCTCGTGCCAAACGCATATGAGAATGCGCCCGCACGTGACAAGAAGCAGCCAAAGTACCGGTGCGTTGTGTACGTTCTGCGCGTTTTGCCGGGCCCGACTTGCCCCGTCATCCAGGGGATCCTCCCCAATTCCCCTTTCCGGCGTGCCCAGAATTCTCGGTCGAATGACCTGTTGCAGAGGGCAGTTGGGCAGATACATTCAGCGGCGGTCGACGCGTTCCGGCGCAGGGTCTGACCCGGGTCCGCGAGGTGCGGTCCCGCGCAAGGGCCAGTAATAGGGGAGTTAGGCATGGCTCAGGGCACCGTCAAGTGGTTCAACGCGGAGAAGGGCTACGGCTTCATCGCGGTAGACGGTGGTGCGGATGTTTTCGTCCACTACAGCGCGATCCAGATGGATGGCTACCGCAGTCTCGAAGAGGGCCAGCGGGTCGAGTTCGAGATCTCGCAGGGCCAGAAGGGTCCGCAGGCGGACATGGTCAAGCTCGCCGTCTGAGCGCGGCGCGATCGGCCACCGACGCAACGCCGTCGAGGGGTCCGCATCCCTGAGGGGATGCGGACCCCTCGTGCGTTCCCGCCCTGTCCGGATCCCCTCCCGAAACCCGAGAGTCGCTTGCACTCTCATAGGGCGAGTGCTAATCATTGGCGTTAGCACTCGGAAGGTGAGAGTGCTTACGAGGATCGGGCAGACGAGGTCCGCGGCCAGGTGGGGCAAGGAACCACAGGGCACGCAGGCCGTCCGTCGCGGGCGTCGGCGCGGTCCTGGAGCGTTATCCACCCCATGTCCGGGAGGACCACTTCACATGGCCAAGATCATCGCGTTCGACGAGGAGGCCCGGCGCGGTCTCGAGCGCGGCATGAACCAGCTCGCTGACGCCGTCAAGGTCACCCTCGGCCCCAAGGGCCGCAACGTCGTCCTCGAGAAGAAGTGGGGTGCCCCCACGATCACCAACGATGGTGTCTCCATCGCCAAGGAGATCGAGCTCGAGGACCCGTACGAGAAGATCGGCGCCGAGCTGGTCAAGGAAGTCGCCAAGAAGACGGACGACGTCGCCGGCGACGGTACGACCACCGCCACCGTCCTCGCCCAGGCGCTCGTCCGCGAGGGCCTCCGCAACGTCGCCGCGGGTGCCAACCCGATGGCCCTCAAGCGCGGCATCGAGAAGGCCGTCGAGGCCGTCTCCGGCGCCCTGCTCGAGCAGGCGAAGGATGTCGAGACCAAGGAGCAGATCGCTTCCACGGCCTCCATCTCCGCCGCCGACACCCAGATCGGCGAGCTCATCGCCGAGGCGATGGACAAGGTCGGCAAGGAAGGCGTCATCACCGTCGAGGAGTCGCAGACCTTCGGTCTGGAGCTCGAGCTCACCGAGGGCATGCGCTTCGACAAGGGCTACATCTCGGCGTACTTCGCCACCGACATGGAGCGCATGGAGGCGTCGCTCGACGACCCGTACCTCCTGATCGTCAACTCCAAGATCTCCTCCGTGAAGGACCTCCTTCCGCTCCTGGAGAAGGTCATGCAGTCGGGCAAGCCGCTGCTGATCATCGCCGAGGACGTCGAGGGCGAGGCCCTGTCGACCCTGGTCGTCAACAAGATCCGCGGCACCTTCAAGTCCGTCGCGGTCAAGGCCCCGGGCTTCGGCGACCGCCGCAAGGCCATGCTGAACGACATCGCCATCCTCACGGGCGGCACGGTCATCTCCGAGGAGGTCGGCCTCAAGCTCGAGAACGCGGGCCTGGACCTGCTCGGCCGCGCCCGCAAGGTCGTCATCACCAAGGACGAGACCACCATCGTCGACGGTGCCGGTGACAGCGACCAGGTCGCCGGTCGCGTGAACCAGATCCGCGCCGAGATCGAGAACTCCGACTCGGACTACGACCGCGAGAAGCTCCAGGAGCGCCTCGCGAAGCTGGCCGGCGGCGTGGCCGTCATCAAGGCCGGTGCCGCGACCGAGGTCGAGCTCAAGGAGCGCAAGCACCGCATCGAGGACGCCGTTCGCAACGCGAAGGCGGCCGTCGAGGAGGGCATCGTCGCCGGCGGTGGCGTGGCCCTGCTCCAGGCCTCCAACGTCTTCGAGAAGCTCGAGGCGGACCTGTCGGGCGACGAGGCCACCGGTGCCAACATCGTCAAGCTGGCCCTTGAGGCCCCGCTGAAGCAGATCGCGGTCAACGCCGGCCTCGAGGGCGGCGTCGTGGCGGAGAAGGTCCGCAACCTGCCCGTCGGCCACGGCCTGAACGCCGCGACCAACGAGTACGTCGACCTCATCGCCGAGGGCATCATCGACCCGGCGAAGGTCACGCGCTCCGCGCTGCAGAACGCCGCGTCGATCGCCGCGCTGTTCCTCACCACCGAGGCCGTCATCGCCGACAAGCCGGAGAAGGCCGCCGCGCCGGCCGGCGGCGGCATGCCGGGCGGTGACATGGACTTCTGATCCTCCCGAGGATCGGCGGTTCATCGCTGAACGCGCAGCTCGCGCACGCGAACGAGGGCGGCACCCCCACCAGGGGGTGCCGCCCTCGGGCGTTCCTGCCTCAGCAGAGGTGATCAGCGCACGTCGACGTAGTCCCCGCCCGCGGAGGCCGGGGAGTGGAAGTGCCGGGAGTCGGCGGCGTAGTGGCGGATCCGCCAGGTGCCGTCGGCGCTCGCCTTCACCTTCAGGGAGACGCTGCCGTTGGCGGCGGACCGGCCCGTCGCCATCTGCTTCCAGGCCGTCGAGCCCTTCGGCTGGAACTGCAGGACCACCGGAGCGTTCCCGTACGCCCGCCAGGCGCCGTCCCAGTAGTGCTGGAGTCCGCCGGTGACGGTCACGTACCCGCCCTTGGTGACCGGCTCGGGGCCGGCGTTCAGGGAGACGATCCGGGTGTCGAAGCGGACGAGCCGGAAGGAGGGCGAGACGGCCTCGGCGAGCTCGTCGCTCGTCAGGTGGCGGACCCGGAACCAGCCGCCCCGGCTGCCCGCGGCGAGCGTGATGCTGTCCCAGGAGTAGGACGCCTCCCGGAGGGGGACGCGCTTCCAGCCGCCGTCGACGGACTGCTCCAGCTGCACGTCCTGGTCGTACATGGACGCGTCCGGCACGTACAGCGCGCGGAGATGGACGGACACCGTGAGGGTGCCGTCGGCGGACAGCGAGGCGCTGCGCAGGTCGAGGCGGGACTCCAGGGGGACGGCGAGCGGGCCCGAGAGCCGGTCGAACACCAGGAACGGGTCCCCGGAGGTGACCTCCCACTCGTACTGGCCGGAGCCGGCGAAGGCGGGGAGCTTCGCGGTGAACCGGCCGTCCGCACCCGTGCGCACGTTCGCGACCTGCGGGCCGAAGGCCACGCGGACGGGCTGGTCGGCGAGCGGCGCGCCCGCGGCGGCCGCGTCGGTCAGACGTCCGCTGACGGTGACGGTCTCGCCGTTGAGCGCCCGCTTCCTGTCGGCGGTGGCGGTGGCCGTCGCGCGGAGCGGCTTGTACGCCTCCGCGACCGAGCGCGAGGCGCTCGCGCTGCCGTGCACCTCGGCGCTGTCCTCGGTGAACGAGGCCGTGAAGGCGTCGCCGGGGCCGGCGACGGCGTACGGCTCGCCGGTGAAGTCGCCGGCGGCGGAGGTGACGAGGGCCCGGGGGGCCTCGCCGGCGGCCGCGCCGTCGCGCCGGACGGTGACCGTGCGGTCGGGGAGCGGCACGACGTCCCCGGAGCCGGGCTGGACGGCGCTCAGCTTGCCCTGGGGGCGGGCGTTGCGGTCGTCCCAGGCGGGGACGCCCACGCCGAAGGAGACGAGCTCCGGCCGAAGCCGGAAGTCGAGTCGGCCCGCGTCGGCGCGGGTGAGCTTGTTGCCGAGGGAGTCGGTGGCGGTGACGTCGATGGCGTACGTCCCGAGGGACGGGATGGTGCCGCCGTCCTCGACCAGCTTCAGGGTCGCCTCGGCGGGCAGCCGGAAGGTGTTGGCGAGCCTGGGGTCCCAGGAGTCGCCGGGGACGAGCGCCGGGATGTCGGCGACGACGGTGTCGCCCTGCCGGACCCGGGCCGAGACGGCGGTGACCTTGGCCTGCGGGGCGTCGGTCCAGGCGGTCACCTCGAAGACGCCGCGCTGGGTGTCGTCGGTGACGGCGCGGCCGATGCCGACGAGCGGGCTGCCCGCCGGGGTCTCCTCGGCGAGGGCGGGGGCGGCCGGAGCGGCCAGGGCCACGGCCGCGACGGCGGCCGTCAGGGAGAGGCGGAGGTCAGCGCGCATCGATGTACTTCGCATTCGTCTCGCTGTAGAAGTAGCTGCCCGTGGTGTTGAGGTAGAGCGCCCAGGAGCCGTCGTCGTAGGCGGTGGCGCGGTAGCTGAAGTTGCCGTAGCTGTTGGTGGTGATGCTCTGCGACACCCAGTACCACTGGCTGCTGTTCTTGGGCTTGTAGACCAGGGTCAGCTTGGCTCCGGCGAGCGGCTTCCAGACGCCGCCGACCTTGCGCTGGACGGTGCCGGAGACGGTCATCTTGCCGTTCACCGTGGGCCGGGTGGGGCTGATGGTGAAGGCGGAGAAGCGGGTGGGCGTGCGGCCCCGCTTGAGGCTCGGGCCGGTCTTGGCGACGAACTGGTTCGTCTCCGGGTGCTGCACCCGGTAGAGCGCGGACTCGTAGCCCTGGAGCGTGAACGTGTACGAGCAGCCCGTGTCGGTCCGGCCGGAGCGCAGGTTGAACCAGCTGCGTCCGCCGTCCAGGGAGGCCTGGAGCGTCACGGGCTGGGTCTCGTAGCAGGAGTAGCCGCTGCTGAGGCTGCCCGTGACGTCGAGCCTGCCGAACTCGTCGAGGGTGGCGTTGTACGGCGAGAAGGTGAACTGCTGCGGGACGACGACGTCGATCTTGTCGTAGGGCCGGGGGTCGCCCGCGAAGTACGGGGAGGGCCGCAGCGAGGCGTAGACGTAGTCGGTCGAGTACTGGACCCGCGCGGGCAGCGAGAAGGTGCCGGTCGCCGAGGAGGTGGCCGAGCCGAGCACGTTGACCGCGTTGGCCTCGGACCACCCGGGCTGGGTCCCGGTGGCGACGACGGGCGCGCCGGCGAAGGGCTTCCAGCCGTCGTTCGTGAACCGTTCGACGAGTCCGGTGACGCGGAGGTCCGTGCCGGCGCGGACGCGGTACTTGTCGCCGTCGGCGGTGATCCGGTACCGCGTCTGCTCGACGGGCACGTCCGGCACGCCGCGGTTGGGCTCGTCCGGGTCGATGCCGGGGCTCGGGACGACGGTCGCCGTGCCGCCGGTGAGCCGGCCCTGGGGGTCGACCGTCACCGAGAAGGTGCCGTCGGCGCGGACGGTCGCGGTGCCCGTGCGGTCGACGTATCCGGCGATGCCGTAGGTCTGGAACCAGAACTGCACCCGGGTGCCCTCGGGCGCGGTGGAGCGCTCGCCGGTGGCCGGGTTCCAGCTGGTGGTGGTGCCGGAGAGGACCACCTGGGGATGCTCGTAGCTGGTGGTCGCGCGGTCGGCGGTGATCTTGTCGACGCCGACGTGCGGCTTGTGGCTGTAGGCGGCGCCCGCCCGGTACGTGGTGGTGCCGCCGGGGCGCCGGTAGTCGATCCGGACCGGGTAGTCCCCGAGGGCGGTTCCCCCGGGGAGGGTGATGGGCGCGTCGGTGGTCCAGTTCCCGTAGCGCAGGGTCAGTTCCTCCGTGGAGGCGAGGACCGGGGCGTCCGGGGCGGTGGAGGCCAGCACGCTGACCTTGACCCAGAGCGCGTCGCCGAGCAGCCCGACGCTGTAGCGCCCGTCGTCGAGCGTGGTGTCGGCGGTGTTGGCCGCGTCCGCGTGCGCGGCCGGGGCGTGGATGACGGCGGGCGTGAGGACGCCCGCGGAGAGAGCGAAGACGGCGGCCGCACGG
This sequence comes from Streptomyces sp. NPDC021012, assembly GCF_044333355.1. Classification (NCBI taxonomy): domain Bacteria; kingdom Bacillati; phylum Actinomycetota; class Actinomycetes; order Kitasatosporales; family Streptomycetaceae; genus Streptomyces; species Streptomyces sp. NPDC021012. Next base: position 12,442 of record NZ_JBIRQU010000017.1, on the reverse strand, counting down.
ACGAAGGCGTGCGGAAGCCGGCGCGTTGAGCGCGGCAAAGGGACCCCCCACAGGTCTGAGATCGCGGCCGTGCCCTCAGCCGGGCGGCCGCGTGGGCAGAACTTTAGCGCTCACCTGTTGAACGTGTTCATTCGGTTTACGGGGATGCCGGGGCGGGACGCCGGGGTGATCCTGGAATGGCCCCTTCGTGAAGGGATTCGCAGCGATGGTCATCCTCCTGACGACGCCGGCCGACCGCGAACTGGTCATCACCCGCACCTTCGACGCCCCGCCGGCCCGGGTCTGGGAGGCCTGGACGCGGCCCGAGCACGTGCGGCAGTGGTACGGGGCGGCCGGGCTGACCACCTCCGTCGTCGACATCGACCTGCGGGCCGGGGGCGCCTGGCGCTGGGGCCAGACCGGGCCCGACGGCCAGCAGATCGTCTTCTCCGGCACGTACGAGGACGTCGTCCCGGTGGAACGGCTCGACTACACGGAGCTCTTCGAGCAGATGCCGGACGCCGAACCGGTCCGCGTCACCCTCACCTTCGACGCCACCCCCGACGGCGGCACGGCCCTGACCAGCACCTCCCTCTGGCCCTCGAACGAGGCCAGGGACCAGGCGCTGGCGGCGGGCATGGAGGCGGGGGTGAGGGAGCAGTACGACAGGCTGGCGGAGCATCTGGCGGGGATGCGCTGAGCCGGTGGCAAGCGGTGTCAGCGCCGGAAGAGCCCCGTCCAGAGGAAGGACTCGCCGAAGGCCGGGGAGTCGGCGGCCCGGCCGTGCATGCGGCGGAGCTCGATCTCTGTCAGGTCGGTGAAGATCGTGCGGAGCGAGGCGTCGGTGTACGCGAGCCCGCCGTGCAGCCGGCCCTCGCGGTAGAAGTCGGCGTCCGGGAGTTCGGAGCCCATGCCGCCCTCGCCGGCCGCGAACGCGGTGAGGGCGAGGTGGCCGCCGGGCGCGAGGACGCGGTCGAGGAGGGCGAGGTAGCTGATCCGGCGGTGCGGGGGCAGGTGGTGGAAGCAGCCGGAGTCGTAGACCAGGTCGTACGGCCCGTCGAGGGCGGCCGTGAAGGCGTCCCCGCACACGAACCGGACGTTCCCGGCGCCCGCCGCGGCGGCCCGCTCCTCCGCCCATGCGACGGCCGTGGGCGAGAGGTCGATGCCGGTCACCTCGTACCCGGCCGACGCGAGGTACAGCGCGTTCCGTCCGGGCCCGCACCCGAGGTCCAGGACCTTGCCGCCGGCCGGGAGCAGGCCCCGCTCGACGTACGAGACCAGGTTCTCGTCGGGCTTCGCGACGAAGAACGGCACGGGCTTGTCCCGGTCCGCGTAGAACCCGTCCCACCACCCGGCCCCACCCTCCGTCCACCGGTCGGCCCCCGGCGCGAACAGGCCGTCGAGCAGGGCGAGTACGTCGTCGATCGTGCGGATGCTGCGGTCTGTGGCGTCCATGCGGATCTCCCCTCCGAGTCCCTCAAGAATAAGGGGAGTTGCAGCAAAAGCCCAGGTCAGAGCCGGTGTGTGGATTCTCTGTACGGGGCCCCGGGCGCCTGCGGAGAGGGGAGCGACCTCCTGGGGCGGGGGGCGGTGCGGTGACCCCCGGAAGACCGCTCCAAGGCCCGGGAAGGGGCCTTCCAGGGGGTCGCCCAGGCAGGTTTCTGGCGCCTTCGACGCGCGTGAGCGTACGGTCCGGCCGCCGGGAGGGCCTGCGGGGCCAGGGTGGTTCTCGGGCATCCCCGAAAGGTCGTCAGGCCCCCGGCGCCACCAGCTCCTCCTCCTGCCCCGACCGCCGCAGCGACTCCGCGACGAAGCCGTTCGCCTTCAGTTCCTCGACCGTGTCGCGGAGGAAGGCGACGGTCTCGGGGCGGCGGCCGATCGTCGTCCCGACGGCCTGTCGGATCTCCATGAACCGGCCTTCGACCAGGCGCACGTCCGGGTGCGCGGCGGCGTACGCGGTGAGGGGCTGGCGGATGCCCGCGCCGACCTCGAGGCCCTCGGTCCGGAAGACGTCGACGCCCTCCTCGCCGCGCACCACGGTCGCGTGGGCGAGGTTCCGGGAGAGGAACAGGTCGTAGGCGGAGCCCTTCTTGACGCCGATCCGGACGCCCGGCGCGTCCACCTCCTCGACGGTGGTGAGAGCCGAGTCGCGCGGTACGGCGTACACGCCCTCGATGACGACGTACGGGGCGGTGAACGCGACCTCCGTCTCCCGGGCCGGGTCCACGGCGAGGAAGCAGAGGTCGGCGCGGCCGTCCGCCATCGCGTCGAAGGACTTCCGCGCCGCGTCGAAGCAGAGCAGCTCGACGCCGACGCCGAGCCGGGCCGCGATTTCCCGTGCGAGGTCCACGGTGATCCCGGCCGGGGCCTCGGGAGTGCCCTGCGCGAGCACGGGGTTCCCGAGGTTGATCGAGGCGCGGAGGGTGCCGGTGGGGGCGAGGTCGGAGGCGAGGGACTTCGGAGCGGTCGTCATGGGGCGGAGTCTAGGCCTCGGCGTTCCGGTGGAGGCGGTCGAGGAGCCCCAGCTCCTCGGGGGTGAGGCGGAGGGCTCCGGCGGCGACGTTGGCGGTCAGGTGGGCGGGGTCGCCGGTGCCGGGGATGGCGAGGAGGTGGGGGCCCTGGTGGAGGGTCCAGGCGATGCGGACCTGGGCGGGGGTGGCGTCGTGGGCCGCGGCGACGGCGAGGACCTCCTCGCTCTCCGGGGCGGTCGCCCCCGTCTCGCGTCCGGCGGCGGCGATCGCGTAGAAGGGCACGAACGCGATGCCCTGCGTGCCGCAGTGGCGGACGAACTCGTCGTACTCGGGGCGGACTCCGATCCCGTACATGTTCTGCACGCAGACCACCGGCGCGATCTCCCGCGCCTCGGCGAGGTGCGCCGGGGTGATGTTGGAGAGGCCGAGGTGGCGGATGAGGCCCGCCTCGCGGAGCTCGGCGAGCGCGCCGAAGCGCTCGGCGACCGAATCGGTGCCGACGACACGGAGGTTGACGACGTCGAGGTGGTCGCGGCCGAGCTGCCGCAGGTTCTCCTCGACCTGGGCGCGCAGCGCGGCGGGGGTGCGGGCGTGCTCGCTCCAGGCGCCGGAGGCGTCCCGGGCCGGACCGACCTTGGTGGTGATGACGAGGTCGTCGGGGTAGGGGCCGCCGAGGGCGCTGTTGATCAGCTCGTTCGCGGAGCGCAGCGGCGAGAAGTAGAAGGCGGCCGTGTCGATGTGGTTGACGCCGAGGTCGACCGCCTTGCGGAGTACGGCTATCGCGTGGTCGCGGTCCCTCGGCACGGCGTTCGCGACGAGCGCCTCGCCGTGCTGGGGCAGCCGCATGGCGCCGAACCCGACACGGTTGACGGCGAGGTCCCCGCCGAGGGTCCAGGTGCCGGAGTCGGAGGCGTGGGGGGCGGTGGTCTTGTCCGTGGTGGTGGTCATGGCGGGGATGATCTCCCGGGGGCGGCGTCGGCGCCAGCGGATCGCCCTCCCGGGCCCACGACTGGATGGGCCTCGATTCCGCCCGGGTGTACGGGGGTTGCCCCCACCTCCGATCCGCCCGCCTGCCGGATGGGGACCGGAGGCCCGGTCCGCGAGGCTGTGCGCATGACAACGAACCGTGGACGCAAGGCCCTGATGCTCGCTCTCTCCGTCGCCGCGGTGGCCGGTGTCGGACTCGTCGGGGGCGGGGCCGCACCCGCCGCCGCGACCGGGCTGGTGTGGGGCGACTGCGACCCCGCCGTGAAGCCGCTGCCGGGGCAGCAGTGCGCCACGCTCTCCGTGCCGCTCGACTACGCGGACCCGGAGGGCGAGCGGATCGGGCTGGCCGTCGCCCGGCTGCGGAGCGCCCGGCCCGAGGCGCGGCGCGGGACGCTGATGGTGATCCCGGGCGGGCCGGGGAGTTCCGGGGTGCAGCGGCTCGGGCAGAAGGGGGCCGCCCTCGCGAAGGAGACGGAGGGCGCGTACGACCTCGTCGCCTTCGACCCGCGCGGGGTCGGCGGCTCGGCGAAGGCCCGGTGCGGCTTCGACGAGGACGACCGGCGCCTGGTGACCCTGCGGTCCTGGCCCGCCGCGGACGGGGGCATCGGCGAGAACGTGGCCCGCTCGCGGCGGATGGCCGAGGCCTGTGCCCGGAACGGGGGCGCGATGGTGCGTGGGCTCACCACCGCCAACCAGGTGCGGGACCTCGACCGGCTGCGGCAGGCGCTCGGTGAGCGGAAGCTGTCGGCGTGGGCCGTGTCGTACGGGACGTACGTGGCCGCCGTCTACGCCCAGGAGTTCCCGGAGCGCACCGACCGATGGGTCCTCGACAGCAGTGCCGACCCCGACCCGAAGCGCGTCGCGCAGGGGTGGCTCGCGGGCATGGCGCGCGGTGCCGAGGACCGCTTCCCGGACTTCGCGGCCTGGGCCGCCCGCGACGGGCGGATCGCCGAACGGGCCGAGGACGTGCGGCCGTTGTTCCTCGACCTCGCCGCACGGCTCGACCGCGAGCCGCGTACGACGACGACCCCCGGTGTGCCGCTGACGGGCACGGTGCTGCGGCAGGCGCTCCAGCAGGCGCTGTACTCCGACGCGTCCTTCCCGGCCTTCGCCCGCCTGATGTCCCAGGCCCTCGACCCGGCCGGCGTGCCCGTGCTGCCGCCGGAGCTGGCCGGGCCGATGCCCGACGAGGCGGCGACCGTCAGCGTGGGCGTGATCTGCAACGACGTGGACTGGCCCCGCTCCGTACCGGCGTACGAGCGGGCCGTCGCCGCCGACCGCGCGCGCCACCCGCTGACCGCCGGTATGCCCGCGAACATCACGCCCTGCGCCTTCTGGAAGGGCGGCGCGGTGGAGAAGCCGACCCGGATCACCGACCGGGGCCCGTCCAACGTCCTCATGATCCAGAACCTGCGCGACCCCTCCACCCCGCACTCCGCCGGGCTCAGGATGCGCGAGGCCTTCGGCGACCGGGCGCGCCTCGTCTCGGTCGACAGGGGCGGCCACGCGGTCTACCTCGGCAACGGGAACGCATGCGGCGACCGTGCGGTGACCCGCTTCCTGACGGAGGGCGTGCGGCCGGCGGAGGACGTGCTCTGCCGGTGACGCGACGGCCTACGCATGCAGCGCCGCGCGCAGGTGGCCCTGGGAGGCGGTCAGGCGCGCGGCCGCCGCGGGGGCGTCGATGTCGGCGAGGATCATGAGGATGGCGTTCTTGACCTCGCCGTCGGCGGCGGCGAGCGCGGTCTCGATCTGCTCGTCCGGGGCGCCGGTGGCCAGGGCGACGATGCGCCGGGAGCGGGCCTGGAGCTTGTCGTTGGAGGCGCGGACGTCGACCATCAGGTTCCCGTAGGTCTTGCCGAGGCGGATCATCGTGATGGTCGAGATCATGTTGAGGACGAGCTTCTGTGCCGTTCCCGCCTTCAACCGGGTCGAGCCGGTGAGGAGTTCGGGGCCGGGGACGACCTCGATGCCGTGCTCGGCGGCGGCGGCGAGGGCGCTGTCCTCGTTGCAGGAGAGGCCGATGGTGAGCGCGCCGAGGGCGCGGGCGTGCTCGACGGCGCCGATGGCGTACGGGGTGCGGCCGGAGGCGGAGACGCCGACGACGGTGTCGTCGGCGGTGAGGCCGAGGGCGTCGAGGTCCGCGGCGGCGAGCTCGCGCGAGTCCTCCGCGCCTTCGACGGCCTTGACCATGGCGGTCGGGCCGCCCGCGATGAGGCCGACGACCTGCGAGGGGTCGGTGTTGAAGGTCGGCGGGCATTCGCTGGCGTCGAGGACGCCGAGGCGGCCCGCGGTGCCGGCGCCCATGTAGACCAGCCGGCCGCCGCGGGCCATCCGCTCGGCGGTGGCGTCAATCGCGGCGGCGATCGCGGGGAGCTGCCGGGCGACGGCCTCGGGGACGGTCCGGTCCTCGCCGTTCATGAGGCGGGCGATGTCCAGGGTGGGGAGCCGGTCGATCTCGGCGAGCTCGGGGCGGAAGGCCTCGGTGGTGAGGGTGGCCAGCTGGGCGCGGAGTTCGGAGTACGAGGTGGACACGGGGACTCTTTCGGTACGGCGGCGTCTTCGGCGCCGGTTCTCGGCGGGTTCGGTCAGCGGGTGCGGGGCGAGTGGCGGTGCGCGAGGGCCTCGTACGAGGCGGCGAGGGCCGGGGCCGCCGTCTCGTACGTGCGCTGCGTGACGCAGGTGAACAGGCAGTCCACGACCAGGAGTTGGCTGGTGCGGGACGACATGGCCGCGGGGCGCAGCTCGCTCTCGCGGGCGGTGGAGGTGGTGAGGACGTGGTCGGCGTACTGGGTGACGGGCCCGTCCGGGCGGCCGGTGATCGCGACCGTGGTCGCGCCGTGGTCGAAAGCCACCCGGAGCGGTTCTATGACGTCGCCGGTGGAGCCGGAGTGGGTGATGGCGATGGCGACGTCGCCGGAGCGGAGCTGCACGGCGTTGGTGACGGCGAGGTGCGGATCGCTGTGGGCGTGCGCGATCAGGCCGATCCGGAGCAGCTTCTGCCCGAGGTCCTGGGCGACGAGGCCGGAGGCGCCGATGCCGTAGATGTCGATGCGGCGGGCGGTGGCGAGGGCGGCGACGGCGGCGCCGAGCTGGACGGTGTCGAGCGCGGCGGCGGTGTCGGCGAGGGTCTGCTGCTCGTCGTAGGCCAGCTTGGCGACGACGTCGGCCACGGGATCGTCGACGGCGATGTCGGCGGTGACGGCCGGTGCGCGGCCGGACTGCTGCTGGGCGGCCAGACCGGCGAGGGCGAGCCGCAGGTCGCGGTAGCCGGGGTAGCCGAGGAGCCGGGCGGTCCGGACGACCGTCGCCTCGCTGGTGCCGGTGAGCTCGGCGAGGCCGGTGACCGTGAGCGCGGCGCAGCCGGCCGGGTCTCCGGCGACGGCCTCGGCGACCCGCTGCATGGAGCGGGTCATGGACGGCGCGAGGGTGCGCACCTTGGCGGCGAGGGCGGCGGGGGCGGGCGGCGCGTCGCTGGTGAAACTTTCCTTCACATCATTGGTCACACCTGAAAGATACTTTCGGCAACGGGGGGCGACAAGACCCCGTAGGCCTTCTTCGCTCCCGGGTCCCCGGTCCCGGATCGGGCCGGGACCTTCGGCCTTTGCGTCAGTCGGGTGACAATGAGTCCTATGGACGACATCGACCCCGTGGAGCAGGCGCTGCACGCCGCTCGCGCGCTGGTACTGGCCGACCTGGTGGCCCGGGAGGTCGCCGCCGCAGAGGTGGTGTCGATGGTGGAGGACGCGGTGACCCACCGGCGCTGGTGGGTCGAGCAGTGGCCCGAGGGGGTGTCGTACGTGGCGGGGCTCGTCGCCCAGGACGTACAGGACGCCCTGCTCGAACGGTACGGACGCTGGCCGCTCTGCCCGGTCTGCGCCTCGGGGGACCCGCACGCCCTCGACGTGGAGCCCGAGCTCGGGCCCGACCCGCACTGGGTCTGCGGCAAGCAGGGCGTGGTGGTGGCCCCGGTGGGCGGCCTGAAGTGAGCGGAGACCTCGCGTGAGCCTCTACATCGACCCCCCGACCTGGCCGGGCCACGGCCGCATGTGGTCGCACCTGGTCAGCGACGTCTCGTTCGAGGAGCTGCATGCCTTCGCCGCCTCCATAGGCGCCCCTCCCCGCGCCTTCGAGCGCGACCACTACGACATCCCCTCCGACCGGTACGGCGACGCGGTCGCCGCGGGCGCGATCGAGGTCGGCTCGAAGGAGTTGCTCCGCCACCTCACGAAGGCGGGACTGCGACGGCCGAAGGGGCGCCCGGAGGACTGGCCGGTCGCCTGAGCGCCGGGCGAGCCGGGCCCGTGCCGCGGGTCTCAGCCCAGCTTGCCGGCGATGGCGCGGGCGCACTCCAGGGACTCGGTGCGGGTGGTGTCCACCTCGATGTCGTACGTGACGCCCTCGTGCACGAGCAGGGCCTGCCGGGCGGCCATGCCGGAGACGCGGTCGCCCCGGGCGATCTCGCGTCCCTCGGCGACCGCGCTGTCGCACCGGACGCCGACCCACAGCACGGGCAGGTCGCCGAGGGCCTCGCGCCAGCGCTGCTGGGAGGCGGCCCCGCCGAGGAAGACGTCGTCGACGACGATCCGGGCGCCGGCCCGGGCCATCGCGACGATCCCGGCGGCCCAGGCGGCCTCAAGGGCCTGGAAGTCCGCGCCGACGTTGACCGTGCCGTCGGGGTCGAAGGCGATGCCGCCGTCGGAGTCCCGCATTATCGGGGGAAGGGCGTCGACGAACGAGTCGATCCCGAACACCAGCCAGGGGTCCGGCAGTACGGCCTGCAGGCACCGTGTGATCCCGGTCTTTCCCGAGCTGGACCCGCCATTGAGGATGATCATCCGCGTCGCCACCGCGCCACCCTAGGCGGCGCGGTGGCGACCCGCATCTGATTTCCTTCGTGCCTCAGCAGGGCGCTTCGGCGGGCTGTTCCTTCTGCCGGGGGGGGGGCGCCCGAAGCGACCACGCGGGAGGTGGACCTGTGGAGCTTGAGGGCGACCGCTGCCGTGGCCAGGCCCAGGGCCGTCATGGCGGCGCCTGCCCAGGCGGTGGAGGCGTAGCCGAGGTCGGCGTCGATGACGGTGCCGCCGAGCCAGGGGCCGCCGGTGTTGCCGAGGTTGAAGGCGGCGGTGGTGGTGGCGCCGGCGAGGGTGGGGGCGGCGCCGGCGACGTTGAACATGCGGGCGTTGAGGGCCGGGGCGGTGTAGAAGGCGGAGACGCCGAGGAGGAAGGTCAGGACGATCGTCGCGACCGGGCTCGGGGCGAGGAGAGCCAGGGCCACCAGGAAGACCGTCGACGCGGCGATGCCGCTGAGCAGTACTCCGAAGAGGTGGGCGTCCGCGACGCGGCCGCCGATCGTCGTGCCGACGAGCGCGCCGATGCCGAAGAGGCCGAGGACGGCCGAGACCCAGCTCTCGTCGAGGCCGGAGACGTCGGTGAGGAGCGGGGCGAGGTAGGAGAAGGCGCAGAAGACGCCGCCGGCGGCGAGGGCGGTGATCACGACGGCGAGGAGGACCTGCCGGTCGCGGTAGATGGTGAGTTCGCGCTTGAGCCGGGGCTTGGTCTCGGGGAGCGGGATGTGCGGGATGCGGGTCACCACGCCCACGAGGGCGATCGCGGAGGCCGCGCCGACCGCCCAGAACGCCGAGCGCCAGCCGAGGTGTTCGCCGAGGAACGCGCCGGCCGGGACGCCGAGGACGTTGGCGATGGACAGGCCGCCGATCATGACCGCCATCGCCTTGGCGCGCGAGCCGACCGGCACCATCGCGATGGCGACGGCCGCGCCGACCGCCCAGAAGCCCGCGCAGGCCAGCGCGCTGACGATCCGGGACGCGAAGAGGACCGCGTAGTTCGGGGCCAGCGCGCCCGCGATCTGGCCGAGGCCGAAGACGGTGATGAGCGTGACCAGCGTCGTCTTGCGGGGGAGGCGGAGCGTCGCCACGGCCAGGAGCGGCGCCCCGACGACCATGCCGATCGCGAAGGCGGAGATGAGCAGTCCGGCCCGGGGGATGGAGACGTTCATGTCCTCCGCGATGGGCGGCAGGAGCCCGGAGAGCATGAACTCGCTGGTGCCGAGGGCGAAGACGGACAGGCCGAGGATGTAGACGGCCAGGGGCATACGGGTGGGGGGTATCGCGTCCGGGGTGGAGGAAGGGGCGGAGGGGGTGGTGGTCGGGTGCTCGGCTGAGGGAGACGGCATGACATGCGTCAACCTGTGGTTTGTGCCTGTCATTCCATGGGCGCGGGCCTTCTCGGGATACGAGACGGTCACCCTCCGGCGGTCAGCTCCGCCAGCTCCCGCTCCAGGTTCTCCCGGGCCCGTCCCTCCCAGACGGCCGCCCCGTACGGGGTGCGGAAGAGGCGGGGGAGGCCGAGGAGCTGGCGGAGGACGGCGGCGCGGCCCTCGCGGAAGGCCGGTTCCGGGACGAAGCCGTACTCCTCGCGGACCGCCGCCGCATACCCCCGGTACGTATCGAGGTCGGTGGCCAGGATCGCCAGGTCGGCATCGCAGAGCGTCTCGCCGTTGAGATCGCCCGGAGCCGGGTCGTGCGTGGTGGTGAGGCGGACCAGGCGGGCCACCTCGGTCACCTCGTGCTGGGTGAGGCCCGCTTCGGTGAGGGCCTTCTCGGCCAGGGCCGCCGAGCGCTCCTCGTTCTCCGAGCGGTCCGGCCGGTAGACGGCGTCGTGGAACCAGGCGGCGAGCCGCACGAGTTCCAGCTCGCCGCCCTCCCCGCCCTGGTCGGCGAGCTCGTCGATGCGGTCCAGGACCGCCCGGAGGTGGTCGACCGTGTGGTAGCGGCGCTGCGGTTCGGCCCAGCGGGACAGCAGGTTCCGGCCGTACGGGGCGGGGTCGGGGCCCTCGCGGCCGGCGCGGGCGGCGATCAGGGTGGTGTTCCAGCGTCGGAGCAGCTCTGCGGTCGCGGGGTCCTGGTCTGCGGTCATGGGGGCATTCTGCCCGGCCGGGGGTGTGGAGGGAGTACTTCCCACGCGTCCCCGGCCGCGCTTCCGTCCGCGCCCCCCTCTCACTCTTACATACCCCCCATGGGTATGTTACGGTGCTCCGCACATGTACCCCCCAGGGGTATGCAGCAGCAAGTGAAGGGTCAGGGCGATGTCAACCGTCAATCCCCGGCGCTGGTGGGCACTTGTCGTGCTCGCGGCCGCTCAGTTCATGGTCATCATGGACACCTCGATCATCGGGGTCGCGCTCCCCGAGATGCAGAAGGACCTGGGCTTCTCGCAGAGCGAGCTCCAGTGGATCTTCAACGCGTACGTGATCGTCTTCGGCGGCCTGCTGCTCCTCGGTGGACGCCTCTCCGACCTCGTCGGAGCCCGCAGGATCTTCGTCTCCGGCTGGGCCGTCATGATCGCCGGTTCCGTCGTGGCCGCCGCCGCGCAGACCGCCTGGGTCGAGATCGTCGGCCGCGCCGTCCAGGGCGTCGGCGGCGCGCTCATCGCGCCCTCCGCCATGACCCTGCTCATGATGCTCTTCATGCACGACCCGAAGGAGCTCGGCAAGGCGATGGCGCTCTACGGCGCCGCGGCCCCCGCCGGCGGCACCGCGGGCGTCTTCCTCGGCGGTGTCTTCACCGAGTGGGTGAGCTGGCAGTGGGTCTTCATCGTCTACATCCCGATCGGCCTCGCGACCCTCGCCGCCACCAAGCTCCTCCCGGACGTCGGGTCCCGCCGCGGCTCCGTCGACATCCTCGGCGCCGTCGCCGTCACCGCCGGTCTCGCGCTCGCCGTCTTCGCCGTCGTCCGCGCCCCCGAGGTCGGCTGGGGCGCCACCGCCACCATCCTCGAACTGGCCGGCGCCGTCGTCCTCCTGATCCTCTTCTTCGTCGTCCAGAAGAGCATCCGGGAGCCCCTCATGCCGCTCGGCGTCTGGCGCGTCCCGCGCCTCGGCTCCGCCAACCTGGCCATGACGCTGCTCGGTGCCGCCTGGATCCCGATGTGGTACTTCCTCAACCTGTACCTCCAGCAGGTCCTCGGCTACGGCGCCTTCGAGTCCGGTGCCGCACTCCTCCCGATGACCGTGCTCCTCATGATCTTCATGACGGCCATCACGGCCCGGCTCATGATGAAGGTCGGCGCCAAGCCGCTCATCGCGGGCGGTCTGCTCGTCCTCGCGGCCGGACTGGTCTGGCTCTCCGCCGTCGAGCCCACCGGCACCTTCCTCGTCGACGTCCTGCCGGCCTCGCTCGTCGCCGCGCTCGGCATGTCCCTCGCCTACATCCCGACGATGATGAGCGCGATGGCCAACGCCCCGCAGGAGCAGGCCGGTCTCGCCTCCGGCATCGTCAACACCACCTACAACGTCGGCTCCGCGCTCGGCCTCGCCGCGCTCACCGCCGTCGCCATGTCCCAGGGCGCCGACCAGCTCGGCAACCTCCCGAAGCTGACCGACGGCTTCTCCTCCGCCTTCATCGGCGCCGCGATCGTCGCCGCCGTCGGCGGTGTCGTCACCCTCCTCCTCATGAAGAGCGACAAGGCGCCCGCCGCCGCCCCCGCCCCGCAGGGCGAGAAGGTCACCGCCTGAACCGTGACCCGCAGGGGCCGCCCGACGTCCGTTCCCCCGGCCGTCGGGCGGCCCCTTTTCCACACCCGGAAAGGGGCCCACCAGCAGGGCTCAACACCTGCGCCCGTATGAGGCTTCGCCCCCCACCCGCGTGGGGCCCGCGCCCGGCCGGGCAGCGCGCCCGCGTGGGGCTTCGCCCCGCCTCCTGTGGCCCGCGCCCGGCGGGGCGGCGTGCTTCGCGTGGGGCTTCGCCTGGGGCTTCGCCCCCCTCGTGTGGGGCCCGCACCCGCTGCCCGTGCGGGGCCGCGCCCGCGCGGGGCGGTGCGCTCCGCCCGGGGCTTCGCCCACGCCGCCCGTGTGGGCCCGCGCCCGTCTGGGGCCCGCACCCGCCCCCCCCCGTGTGGGCAATCGTCCCGCTGGGGCGGGACGGGTGGGCACACGGGACGGCGCCCTTAGCGGCGCCTCCGCGTTCCGGGCCTGGACCCGCACC
>NZ_JBIRQU010000016.1:35902-150155 GCF_044333355.1 Streptomyces sp. NPDC021012 | reverse complement strand
CTTCACCCCGGAGCCGTTCCACCTCCCCCAACTTCATAGCCGGAAGATGCCCACCACCAGGCAAGATCACCCGACGTAACGAAGCACTACTAGGGTCCGTCCGGCGGATCAGGGCCGGATGGGCCCTAGGGGGCCCGACGGCTTTCGGGCATGGCAAAAGGCCGGTTCACCGAGGTGAACCGGCCTTTCAAGGCAACCGCAGGGGCTGCGCTACGACAGAACGTCGCGATTAGCGCGAGACCTTGCCGGCCTTGATGCACGAGGTGCAGACGTTGAGCCGCTTCGGCGTCCGACCGACCACGGCACGCACGCGCTGGATGTTCGGGTTCCAGCGACGGGACGTACGGCGGTGCGAGTGCGAAATGTTGTTGCCGAAGCCCGGCCCCTTGCCGCAGACGTCGCAGTTGGCAGCCACGGGTCACTCCAAAGACTTCAGAATTACAGTGAAATCCGGCGCACCGGAATCAGGAGTCTGAAGTGGCTTGCCGGGGAACGGCCCGGTTTGAACCGGGCAACCGAAGCAGCATACAACGCCTGCTTCCGTGGAACGAAACTACCATGGTCTCCGCGGACCTCGCCCCGGGCCCTGGTCACGAGCGGGTCACCCCCGGTCTACCCTGCGGTGAGCTCACCGCAGAAGGAGGACCCCCCGTTGTCGCGAGCCCTTCAGCCTGACGAGGAGCTCGTCGAGCTCGACGCCGCAGCGGTCCGGACCTGGTGCGCGCGGGCCCTCGACGCCCTCGGGCAGGAGCGCGAGGCGATCGACGCGATCAACGTCTACCCGGTCGCGGACGGGGACACCGGCACCAACCTGTACCTCACGGCCGAGGCCGCCCACCAGGCCGTCGAAGCCGTCTTCGCCGCCTCCGCGCCCGACACCGCCGAGACCGTACGGGCCATGGCCCACGGCGCGCTGCTCGGCGCCCGGGGCAACTCCGGCACCATCCTCGCCCAGCTCCTGCGCGGCATGGCCGCCGTCCTCGCCGAAGGACGTGACGGTGATCACCTCGCCCGCGCCCTCGCCGAGGCCGCCGCCTCCGCGCGGCGGGCCGTCGCCCACCCCGTGGAGGGCACCGTCCTCACCGTCGCCACCGCCGCCGCCGACGGCTGCGCGGGAGGCGGCACCCTCGCGGACGTGGCCGCACGGGCCCACGACGCCGCCGGGGCCGCCCTGGCGGCGACCCCCGCCCAGCTGGACGTCCTCGGCCGCGCCGGCGTGGTGGACGCCGGCGGACGCGGTCTGGTCGCCGTCCTCGGAGCCCTCCTGGAAACCGTGACGGGCCGCGCCCCGGACCGCGAGTGGACCACGAGCGGCTGGGTGTGGGAGGGCGAGGGGGGCGACCGGGTGCGAGGCGGTGCCGGGACCGGGGCCGACCGGGCGCAGGACCACGTGGAGACCGCGAGCGGTCGGGCGGGGGATCGCGCCGGGACCGGCCGGGCCCGGGACCACGTGGAGACCGCGAGCAGCCGGGGGCAGGACCGTGTCGGGGCCTCGGCCGGTCGGGGCGAGGGCCGTGCGGAGGCCGTTCCGGGTGGGGTGCGGGTCCTCGGGGATCCCCGGGCCGTTCCCGCCGCCTCCGAGGGGGCCTGCGACGCCGAGGCGGGGCCCGCGTACGAGGTGATCTACCTGCTGGAGGCGGAGGACGCGGCCGTGGACCTGCTGAGGGCCCGGCTCGACGCACTCGGCGACTCCCTCGTCGTCGTCGGCGGCGACGGGCTGTGGAACGTCCACGTCCACGTCGACGACGCGGGCGCCGCCGTCGAGGCGGGCGTCGAGGCCGGCCGCCCCCACCGCATCCGCATCACCCACTTCGCGGCCGACGCGGCCGCCGGCACCGCGCGCGGGGAACGCGCCCAGCGCGCCGTCGTCGCCGTCGTCCCCGGCGAGGGCCTCGCCGGACTCTGCGCCGAGGCCGGTGCGACCACGGTCCGCGCCAGGCCCGGCGAACCGCCCGCCGGCGAGGAGCTCGTCGAGGCGATCCGGCGGGCGCACGCGCGCGAGGTGGTCCTCCTGCCCAACGACACCGAGCTGCGCCAGACCGCGGCCGCCGCCGCCGAACGCGCCAGGGCCGAGGGCATCCGCGTCGCCCTCATCCCGACCCGGGCCGCCGTCCAGGGCATCGCCGCCCTCGCCGTCCACGAACCCGACCGGCGCTTCGACGAGGACGTCGTCGCCATGACCGCCGCCGCCGGAGCCACCCGCTACGCCGAACTCGCCGTCGCCGAACGCCAGTCCTTCACCTCGGCCGGCGTCTGCCAGGCCGGCGACGTCCTCGGTCTCATCGAGGGCGACGTCGCCGTCATCGGCAAGGACCTGACCGAGACCGCCCGCACCGTCCTGGACCGGATGCTCTCGGCGGGCGGCGAACTCGTCACCCTCGTCGTCGCTGACGACACCCCGCCCGGGCTCGCCCCCGACCTGGAACGCCACGTCCGGCGCGGCTACCTGGCCGTCGACACCACCACGTACCACGCGGGCGCGGGGGCCCCGCCCCTGCTCATCGGGGTGGAATAGGCGCCGGTCCCGGCGGTTGTCCACAGCCTTCGGCGCGGCTGTCGGTCCCGTGGTCTTCAATGGAAGGCGTGCCCGCGCTCGACGAACCACTCAGCAAGCAGTCCCTCGGCCCCGCCACCTCCAAGGTCCTGGCCGAGGCCCTCGACCTGCACACGGTCGGGGACCTGCTCCACCACTACCCCCGCCGGTACGCCGAGCGCGGGGAGCTGACCACCCTCGCCGACCTGCCGCTCGACGAGCACGTCACGGTGGTCGCGCAGGTCGCCGACGCCCGGGTGCTCACCTTCAACGGCTCCAAGGGCCGCGGCCAGCGCCTCGAAGTGACCATCACCGACGGCAGCGGCCGCCTCCAGCTGGTCTTCTTCGGCAAGGGCGTCCACAAGCCGCACCACGACCTGCTGCCCGGCACCCGCGCGATGTTCGCCGGCAAGGTCTCGCTCTTCAACCGGCGCCTCCAGCTCGCCCACCCCTCGTACGAACTCCTCCGCGGCGACAGCGACGAGGCCGTCGGCAGCTGGGCGGGCGCCCTCATCCCGATCTACCCGGCCACCACCAAGATGGAGTCCTGGAAGATCGCCAAGGCGGTCGACACCGTCCTGCCCAGCGCCGTCGACGCCGTCGACCCGCTGCCGCCCGCCCTGCGCGAGGGCCGGGGCCTCCTCGACCTCCCCGACGCCCTGCACCGCATCCACCGCCCCCGCACCAAGGCGGACATCGCCGCCGCCCGCGAGCGGCTCAAGTGGGACGAGGCCTTCGTCCTCCAGGTCGCCCTCGCCCGCCGCCGGCATGCCGACACCCAACTGCCCGCCGTCGCCCGGAGACCGGCCCCCGGCGGCATCCTCGACGCCTTCGACGCCAAGCTGCCCTTCACCCTCACCGAGGGCCAGCAGAAGGTCTCGAAGGAGATCTTCGACGACCTCGCCACCGAACACCCCATGCACCGGCTCCTCCAGGGCGAGGTCGGCAGCGGCAAGACGATGGTGGCCCTGCGCGCCATGCTCGCCGTCGTCGACTCCGGCGGACAGGCCGCCATGCTCGCGCCCACCGAGGTCCTCGCCCAGCAGCACCACCGCTCCGTCGTCGAGATGATGGGCGAGCTCGCCGAGGGCGGGATGCTCGGCGCCGCCGAGCGCGCCACCAAGGTCGTCCTGCTCACCGGCTCCATGGGCACCGCCGCCCGCCGCCAGGCCCTGCTCGACCTGGTCACCGGCGAGGCCGGCATCGTCATCGGCACGCACGCGCTGATCGAGGACAAGGTCCAGTTCCACGACCTCGGCCTCGTCGTCGTCGACGAGCAGCACCGCTTCGGCGTCGAGCAGCGCGACGCCCTCAGGGGCAAGGGGAAGCAGCCCCCGCACCTCCTCGTCATGACCGCCACCCCCATCCCGCGCACGGTCGCCATGACCGTCTTCGGCGACCTGGACACCTCCGTCCTCGACCAGCTGCCCGCCGGCCGCTCCCCGATCGCCAGCCACGTCGTCCCCGCCGCCGACAAGCCGCACTTCCTCGCGCGCGCCTGGGAGCGGGTCCGCGAGGAGGTGGGGAACGGCCACCAGGCGTACGTCGTCTGCCCCCGCATCGGCGACGAGGAGGACCAGAAGAAGAAGTCCAAGGCCTCTCCGGAGGACGAGGCCGAGAAGCGCCCGCCGCTCGCCGTCCTCGACGTCGCCGAGAAGCTCGGCGCCGGCCCCCTCGCGGGCCTGCGGATCGCCGTCCTGCACGGCCGCATGCACCCCGACGACAAGGACGACGTCATGCGCCGCTTCGCCGCCGGCGAGCTCGACGTCCTCGTCGCCACCACCGTCATCGAGGTCGGCGTCAACGTGCCCAACGCCACCGCCATGGTGATCATGGACGCCGACCGCTTCGGCGTCTCCCAGCTCCACCAGCTCCGCGGCCGCGTCGGCCGGGGCTCCGCCCCCGGCCTCTGCCTCCTCGTCAGCGAGATGCCCGAGGCCAGCCCCGCCAGGCAGCGGCTCAACGCCGTCGCCACCACCCTCGACGGCTTCGAGCTCTCCCGCATCGACCTCGAACAGCGGCGCGAGGGCGACGTCCTCGGCCAGGCCCAGTCCGGCGTCCGCTCCTCCCTGCGGGTGCTCGCCGTCATCGACGACGAGGAGGTCATCGCCGCCGCCCGCGAGGAGGCCACCGCCCTCGTCCTCGCCGACCCCGGGCTCGAAGCCCACCCGGGCCTGCGCACCGCGCTCGACGCCCTCCTCAGCGAGGAGCGGGAGGAGTACCTCGACAAGGGCTGAGAAGGGAGGGGCTCCCCGCATCGGCCATATCCTGGGACGTACGCATTGGACGACGCAGGACGAGGACACCGATGACCCGCGTGATCGCCGGTACCGCCGGCGGACGGCGCCTGGCCGTGCCCCCCGGCAACGGCACCCGCCCCACCTCCGACCGGGCACGGGAAGGCCTCTTCTCCACCTGGGAGTCGTTCCACGGCCTGGAGGGAGCCCGCGTCGCCGACCTGTACGCGGGCTCCGGCGCCGTCGGCCTCGAAGCGCTCTCCCGGGGCGCCGACCACGCCCTCCTCGTCGAGGCCGAGCCCCGCGCCGCGAAGACGATCCGGGACAACATCCGGTCGATCGGGCTGCCCGGCGCCGAACTCCGCACCGGCAAGGCCGAGCAGATCGTGACGGGACCGGCCCCGGCCGACCCTTACGACCTGGTCTTCCTCGACCCGCCGTACGCGGTCACGGACGCCGATCTCCGCGAGATTCTCCTCACACTGCGCTCGGGGGGCTGGCTGAGCGAGGATGCCCTCGTCACGGTGGAGCGCAGCACCCGAGGCGGGGAGTTCGGCTGGCCCGAGGGCTTCGAACCCCTGAGGTCCCGTCGCTACGGCGAGGGAACGTTTTGGTACGGTCGCGCCGCCTCTACGTGCGAAGACGCACGATGACCGGACCGGAGAGCGAGGGACCCAAGTTGCGCCGCGCCGTCTGTCCGGGGTCATTCGACCCCATCACCAACGGACACCTCGACATCATCGCCCGCGCCTCCAAGCTGTACGACGTCGTACACGTCGCGGTGATGATCAATCAGTCGAAGAAGGGCCTCTTCACGGTCGACGAGCGGATCGAGCTGATCCGCGAGGTCACCGCCGACTTCGGCAACGTCGAGGTGGAGTCCTTCCACGGACTGCTCGTCGACTTCTGCAAGCAGCGCGACATCCCCGCGATCGTCAAGGGCCTGCGCGCGGTCAGCGACTTCGACTACGAGCTGCAGATGGCCCAGATGAACATCGGCCTCTCGGGCGTGGAGACCCTCTTCGTACCCACCAACCCGACCTACAGCTTCCTCTCCTCCTCCCTGGTCAAGGAGGTCGCGGCCTGGGGCGGCGACGTCTCGCACCTGGTCCCGCCGACGGTCCTTCCCCGGCTGACCGAACGGCTCGCGCGGAAGTAGCCGCGGGAGCGGGCGCGAAGTGACACGCGGCCACCACCGCTGACGCTCCGTCACCTGGTGTCGGACGGGCGCCGACTGCCCTTACAGTCGTCCCGTCCGTCTCCATCCAGCTGTAGAGAGTGGCGAGCACCAGGTGGACGTGCAGAAGAAGCTCGACGAGATCGTCGCGACCGTGCAGGGCGCCCGCTCCATGCCGATGTCGGCATCCTGCGTGGTCAACCGCGCCGAGCTGCTCTCCCTGCTCGAAGAGGTACGTCAGGCCCTGCCCGACTCCCTCGCCCAGGCCCGGGAACTGATCGGCGGCCGCGAGCAGATGGTCGAGCAGGCCCGCCAGGAGGCCGAGCGGATCATCGAGGCCGCCCACGCCGAGCGCGGCTCGATCGTCTCCGACACCCAGGTCGCCCGCGAGTCGCAGGAGGAGGCCGACCGGATCCTCTCCGAGGCCCGCCGAGAGGCCGAGGAGGTCAAGGCCGAGGCCGACGACTACGTCGACTCCAAGCTCGCCAACTTCGAGGTCGTCCTCAACAAGACCATCGGCTCCGTCGACCGCGGGCGCGAGAAGCTCCTCGGCCGCGGCCCGGGCCTCGACCAGGACGGCTACGCCGACGCGGACGCCCCCGAGTACAGCGCCGACCCGCAGACCCTGATCCAGCGGGCCGACGAGTACGTGGACGCCAAGCTGGGCGCCTTCGAGGCCGTCCTCAGCAAGACCCTGGAGGCCGTCGGGCGGGGCCGGCAGAAGCTGCACGGCCGGATCGCCACGGACGCGCTCGGCGAGCACATGGCCGCGCAGGACGGCCTCGGCGGCGCGGTGCACACCAGCGACGCGGACTACCTGGCCGGGCTCGCGGAGCTCTCCGACCCCGAGCCCGTACAGACCCCGCAGATCCCCGCGCAGCAGCCCGACCCGTACTCCGGTGCGAGCACCGGCTCCACTGGAGCGGCTTACGCCGCGCCCTACGATGCGCAGCCCCAGCAGGACCCCGCCTACGGGTACCAGCAGCAGGACGCCTACGGTTACCAGCAGCAGGACCCCTACGCGTACCAGGGGCAGCAGTACGGCTACGAGCAGCAGTACGACCCCCACGGCCAGGCCCACGGCCAGGTCCACGCCCAGCCGCAGCAGGCCGCCGCGCTCGACGAGACCAGCTTCTTCGACACGAGCATGATCGACCTGGAGCAGCTGCGCCGGTACGAACAGGGGCGGTAAGGGGCACGGGGCCCGGATTGGGCCCTGAGCGAAGCGTCCAGTATCCTGGCTCTTCGGTCGCACCATGTCCGCGACCCTTGCTGCCCACGTCTGGCAGCCTCCTCTACGCCGCAGAACGATCCGAAAGCAGGAAGAGCCCTGAGTACGCGCCTCGACCACCGCAACCCCCTCGTGTTCGACACGCACGAGCTCGGGCGGCGTCCTGGTGCCCTCCAGCGGCTCTCGCGTTCGGTCGAGGCGCCCGGTGGAAACGCCGCCCTCGGCGTCGAAGGAGTCATCGGAGTGCCCCAGGGCTCCCCGGTGGAAATCGATCTCCGTCTTGAGTCGGTCATGGAAGGGGTGCTTGTCACAGGCACCGCCCGTGCATCGGCCGAGGGGGAGTGCGTAAGGTGTCTGGAGCCCGTCGAGCTCGACCTCGACGTGGACTTCCAGGAGATGTTCTCGTACCCCGACTCCGACGACCGGGGCCGCTCCAAGGCGGCCGCGGACGACGAAGCCGAGGACGACGAGGACATGATCCCCCTCGAGGACGGCATGTTCGACCTCGAACCCTTGCTGCGTGATGCGGTGGTGCTCGCACTGCCGATGCAGCCGGTGTGCCGGGAGGACTGTGCGGGTCTGTGCTCCGACTGCGGAGTCAACCTGAACGAGAACCCGGACCACCACCATGACGCCGTCGACATCCGTTGGGCGGCACTGCAGGGACTCGCCGGTTCGCTGGGAACCGATGAGAAGGACAACATGAGCGGCAAAGCCTCTGACGGGGACGTCCGAAGCGCCGCCGAGAAGCAGGAGAAGTAGCCGTGGCTGTTCCGAAGCGGAAGATGTCGCGCAGCAACACGCGCCACCGCCGGTCGCAGTGGAAGGCTGCGGTCCCCACCCTGGTTTCGTGTGAGCGTTGCCAGGAGCCGAAGCTGCAGCACATCGCGTGCCCGAGCTGCGGCACCTACAACAAGCGCCAGGTCCTCTCGGTCTGAGGCTGGTGAGAGGCACGATGTCTGAGAACATCAGCGCAGCCTCGTCCCACACGCTTCTGGAAGGGCGGCTCGGGTATCAGCTCGAGTCCGCCCTTCTGGTGCGTGCGCTGACCCACCGTTCGTACGCGTACGAGAACGGCGGTCTGCCCACCAACGAGCGTCTGGAGTTCCTCGGGGACTCCGTGCTCGGCCTGGTGGTCACGGACACGCTGTACCGCACCCACCCCGACCTGCCGGAAGGCCAGCTGGCCAAACTCCGGGCCGCGGTGGTCAACTCGCGTGCGCTGGCGGAGGTCGGACGCGGCCTCGAACTCGGCTCCTTCATCCGGCTCGGCCGGGGCGAAGAGGGCACGGGCGGCCGGGACAAGGCGTCCATCCTCGCCGACACCCTCGAAGCGGTGATCGGCGCGGTCTATCTCGACCAGGGCCTCGACGCGGCGTCCGAGCTGGTTCACCGGCTCTTCGACCCGCTGATCGAGAAGTCCTCGAACCTCGGTGCCGGCCTGGACTGGAAGACCAGCCTCCAGGAGCTCACCGCGGCCGAGGGTCTGGGTGTCCCGGAGTACCTCGTCTCCGAAGAGGGTCCGGACCACGAGAAGACCTTTACTGCTGCCGCCCGCGTCGGTGGTGTCTCGTACGGCACCGGCACCGGCCGCAGCAAGAAGGAAGCGGAACAGCAGGCGGCGGAGTCCGCGTGGCGCGCGATCCGCGCGGCCGCGGACGAGCGCGCCGCGGCGAAGGCCGCGGCCGACGCCGGCGAGCCGGCCCGGAAGGACGGGGCCACCCCGGCCACCGCCTGACCGCGCTCCCGCCCCCTCCTTCGAGCGGAACCTTCCCGCCCGCCCCCGCCAGGGGCGGGCGGAGCCGTTTCCGGGGCAGCCCCGGGCGGTAGGCTGGCCGAACCACCCTTTCAGCCCCTCCGGAGGAGTCCCGTGCCCGAGCTGCCCGAGGTCGAGGTCGTACGGCGCGGTCTGGAGCGCTGGGTCGCCGGACGGACCGTGACCGAGGTCGAGGTGCTGCACCCGAGGGCGGTACGGCGCCACCCGGCGGGCGGCGAGGACTTCGCGGCCCGGCTGAAGGGGCAGCGCTTCGAGGTCGCGCGGCGGCGCGGGAAGTACCTGTGGCTGCCGCTCGCGGAGACCGGGACCTCCGTCCTGGGCCACCTCGGCATGAGCGGGCAGCTGCTCGTCCAGCCGGAGGACGCCCCGGACGAGAAGCACCTGCGCATCCGGGTCCGCTTCGACGACTCCGCCGGCACCGAGCTCCGCTTCGTCGACCAGCGCACTTTCGGCGGCCTCTCGCTCCACGACCAGACCCCCGACGGACTCCCGGACGTCATCGCGCACATCGCCCGCGACCCGCTGGACCCGGAGTTCGACGACGCCGCCTTCCAGGCCGCGCTGCGGCTGCGCCGCACGACGGTCAAGCGGGCGCTGCTCGACCAGTCGCTGATCAGCGGCGTCGGGAACATCTACGCGGACGAGGCGCTCTGGCGGTCGAAGCTGCACTACGACCGCCCGACGGCCACCCTGACCCGCCCGCGCTCGGCCGAACTGCTCGGCCACGTCCGGGACGTGATGAACGCGGCGCTCGCCGCCGGCGGCACCAGCTTCGACAGCCTGTACGTGAACGTCAACGGCGAATCCGGCTACTTCGACCGCTCGCTCGACGCGTACGGCCGCGAGGACGAGCCCTGCCACCGCTGCGGCACGCCGATGCGGCGACGGGCGTGGATGAACCGGTCCAGCTACTTCTGCCCGCGCTGCCAGCGCCCGCCGCGCGCGACCGCCTGAGCGCTCAGGCGGTGACGGGGGCCGCGCGCTCCGCGTCGTACTTCTCGCGCGCCGCCTCCACCTGCGGCATCCGCCCCTCCACCAGCTCGATCAGACCGATCAGCCGCTCCGCGACCTCGCGGCCGAGCGGGGTGAGCCGGTAGTCGACCCGCGGCGGGTTCGTGGGCTGCGCCTCGCGGTGGACGAGACCGTCGCGCTCCAGGGCGTGCAGGGTCTGCGACAGCATCTTCTCGCTCACGCCGTCGACCCGACGCCGCAGCTCGTTGAAGCGGAACGTCCCTTCGTGCAGGGCACCCAGCGTCAGGCTGCCCCAACGTCCCGTCACGTGCTCCAGCGTGCCCCGCGAGGGGCAGGCACGCGCGAACACGTCATAGGCGAGGTCGTCAGTCATGCCTCCACGGTACCGCGCGTACGCTTCCCGCGGGGTTGCGCTGTGGATGGGAAAGTAACCGCCGACGGGACCCCGCGGAATCCCATCCCACGGGGTCTCAGTAGCCGAAGTCCTGGGTCCACCAGGGGCCGCCGTCGCCGAAGACCACGCCGACGCCCATCGTCGTGAAGTCGCAGTTCAGGATGTTGGCGCGGTGGCCGTCGCTGTTCATCCAGGAGGTCATCACCGCCGCCGCGTCGACCTGGCCGCGCGCGATGTTCTCGCCGCCCATGCCGGTGATGCCCGCCTGCTGGGCCCGGACCCACGGGGTGTCGCCGTCCGGGTCCGTGTGGTCGAAGAAACCGCGGGCGGCCATGTCCGCGCTGAACGCGCCGGCCAGGGAGGCGAGCGGCGCGCTCGGGCGGACCGGGACGCAGCCGACCTTGGCGCGTTCGAGGTTGACCAGGCGGAGGACCTCGGCCTCGGCGGCCCCGCCGCGGTCGGCGGTGGAGGTGACCGGGGCCTGCGCGGTCGGCGCCGCCGTGGTCGGGTCCGGCTTCGGCGCGGGTGCCTTCGTCGTGGGCGCGGCCGTGGTCCTGGTCGGTACGGGCTTCGCCGTGGCCGTGGCGGTCCTCGTCGGGGTGGGCTTCGGCTTCGGGGTGGCCTTCGGGCTCGGCTTCGCGGACGGGGTCGTCGAGGGGGCGGGGGATGAGCCGGCCCTGCCCGCGCCCGCGCCCGTGCCCGTCGCCGTGCCGGCCGGGGTCTGCGTGACGCCGCCCTGCGTCGTCAGCTCCGGGGTCTGGCGGGTCTGGACCTGGCGCTCGCTCGTGGCGGCGGTGCTGCCGACCGTGAAGGTGTCCCCGCCGGGGAGCAGGCCCGAGGCGACGGCGACGGCGCCGACCGCGACCGCCGCGGAGGCGCCGAGCAGACCGGTGCGCACGGGCCGCCGGCGGCGGGCACCCCGGTGCGGGCTGCCCGCGCCGGCCGCGTAGTCTTCTGCGGCGGGTGCGGCGCCGGAGCGACGGTGGCGTCCCATCTGCCCTGCCTTCCTCTGCTGGTTCTTTGCAGGCCTTTGCTGATCTTTGCTGTCGGTGCCGTTCCGGGATCGACGGTCGAACAGCGCGCGCCCGAACGGGTGAGGCGTGTTCGGTCGGGACCTTACGCCATGAGAAGCAGGGGCGATGTGCTCATCTGGCAATCCGCCCGTTAGCGTGCAGCCATGAGTGACGACGTACGGATGACCGCCTGGGTGCGCGGACGGGTACAGGGAGTGGGCTTCCGCTGGTTCACCAGGGCAAACGCCTTGGAGATCGGCGGCCTGGTGGGCTTCGCCCTGAACCTCGACGACGGCCGGGTGCAGGTGGTGGCCGAGGGGCCGCGTGAGAATTGCCACCGTCTGCTCGACTGGCTCCGGTCCGCCGACACACCCGGACGTGTGGACGGCGTCACTGAGATCTGGGACACCCCGCGCGGCGGCTACGACGGTTTCGCCATCCGTTGACGATCACGCTCCGAAACCCCGCCCGGTGACCGAGAGCGGCTCCGGGCGGACGCGCGGTAACAGGGGTGTGACCAGCGAAGCGCCTGATGGTTGCCAAGTGGCGCCGAGCGTGCGAGGCTGCCCGGTAAGGATGATCGCGACGCCCCCGAGGCTCCGAGTTCGAAGGCCCCGCCGCCCGCTGAGCGGCCGTGGACTCCTCGGCAGCCCTTCAAACGGGGCGTGATCGTGTTGACCGTCAAACTTTTTGGTGAGACTCTGGAAGCCCCGCGCACCTTAGCTGTTTGGCAGTGGAACCGGCACGACAAGCAGTACTGCCGAGCACCGCGGGTGCGAATCCCTCACGACCCACACCGCTTCGGTCGGTCACTCATTGTGGAGGACCATCCATCATGGCAAAGGCGCTTCTCGGTTACGTCGGCGGCTCCGACCCGCGACTCCTCGCCGAGATGCGACGGCTTCAGCAGCGTGTCCAGGACCTCGAATCCGAGCTGGTACGGATCCAGTCCGAGAACGACACGCTCGCCGCTGCCGCCGCTCAGCACCAGGGAGAGTCGCTGCTGAACAGCATCGACCTCGACGTACCCCAGGCAGAGCCTGCGCTCACCTGACAACCCAGCCCCCCGGGGCCAGGTGGAAAGAAATCTCGTCGGCGCAGCCGGACACCCACCCCCAGCTGATCGTGCGGAACGACGCACGTGCACGACAGCTGGACATGCAAGGGGCGCCTCGGCGTCCCTTCTCTCTTTCACCCGTCGTTTCCCCCGCGTACCACCCCTCCTCATCCGAGGATCTGCCCCACGTCATCGCGGGTGAAACGCACGGACCCCGGTAGAGTCCCCGGAGTGCACCTCAAGGCCCTGACGCTCCGTGGATTCAAGTCGTTCGCCTCAGCCACCACGTTGCGGTTCGAACCCGGAATCACCTGTGTCGTGGGCCCCAACGGATCGGGCAAGTCCAATGTCGTGGACGCCCTGTCCTGGGTCATGGGCGAGCAGGGCGCCAAGTCGCTGCGCGGCGGCAAGATGGAGGACGTCATCTTCGCCGGCACGACCGGGCGCCCCCCGCTCGGCCGCGCCGAGGTCTCGCTGACCATCGACAACTCCGACGGCGCCCTGCCCATCGACTACGCCGAGGTCACCCTCACCCGGATCATGTTCCGCGGCGGCAGCAGCGAGTACCAGATCAACGGCGACACCTGCCGGCTGCTCGACTTCCAGGACCTGCTCTCCGACTCCGGCATCGGACGCGAGATGCACGTCATCGTCGGACAGGGGCAGCTCGACTCCGTGCTGCACGCCGACCCGATGGGCCGCCGCGCCTTCATCGAGGAGGCCGCCGGCGTCCTCAAGCACCGCAAGCGCAAGGAGAAGGCGCTGCGGAAGCTGGACGCGATGCAGGCCAACCTCGCGCGCGTGCAGGACCTCGCCGACGAACTCCGCCGCCAGCTCAAGCCGCTGGGCCGGCAGGCCGCCGTCGCCCGCCGCGCCGTCGTCATCCAGGCCGACCTGCGCGACGCCCGACTCCGCCTCCTCGCCGACGACCTCGTCCGCCTCCAGGAGGCGCTGACGGCCGAGGTCGCCGACGAGGCGGCCCTGCTCGCCCGCAAGGAGGCGACCGAGGCCCGGCTGCGCGCCGCCCTCGCGGAGGAGGCCGAGCTGGAGGCGGAGGCCCGCGCCCTCGTGCCCCGCCTGGAGCGCGCCCAGCAGAACTGGTACGACCTCTCCCAGCTCGCCGAACGCGTACGCGGCACCGTCTCCCTGGCCGACGCGCGCGTGAAGAGCGCCACCACCGCACCCGCCGAGGAACGGCGCGGCCGCGACCCGGAGGACCTGGAGCGGGAGGCCGCCCGCGTCCGTGAACAGGAGGCCGAGCTCGAAGCCGCCCTGGAGGCCGCCGAGCACGCCCTGGAGGACACCGTCGCCCACCGCGCCGAGCTGGAGCGGACCCTCGCCGACGAGGAGCGCCGCCTCAGGGACCTGGCCCGGGCCATCGCCGACCGGCGCGAGGGCCTCGCCCGGCTCCACGGCCGGGCCGACGCCGCCCGCTCGCGCGCCGCCTCCGCCCAGGCCGAGATCGACCGGCTCGCCGCCGCCCGCGACGAGGCCGCGGAGCGCGCGGCCGCCGCCCAGGAGGAGTACGAGCAGCTCAAGGCCGAGGTCGACGGCCTCGACGCGGAGGACACCGAGCGGAGCGAGCGGTACGAGGCCGCCCGCCGCGAACTCGCCGACGCGGAGGCCGCGCTGGGCGCCGCCCGCGAGACGGCCGCCACCGTCGAACGCCGCCGCGCCGCCACCCGGGCCCGGCACGACGCCCTCGCCCTCGGACTGCGCCGCAAGGACGGCACGGGCGCCCTGCTCTCCGCCGGGCTCAGCGGACTCCTCGGCCCGGCGGCCGAACTCCTCACCGTCACCCCGGGATACGAGGTCCCCGTCGCCGCCGCCCTCGGCGCGGCCGCCGACGCCCTCGCCGCCGACGGCCCCTCCGCCGCCGCCGAAGCCCTGCGCCTCCTCCGCAAACAGGACGCGGGCCGCGCCTCCCTGATCCTGACCGGCCCCCCCGGGCGAACGCCGACGGCCACCGCCTCCGGGGCGGCCCCGACCGGAACCTCCCGGCCGATCCCGGCCGTTGGCCCTGGGGCCGACCCCGAGTCGAGCCCCCCGATCCCGGCCGGCGGCCACCCGTGTGCCGCCGACCTGGTTCGTGGGCCCGTCGAACTCCTGGGCGCCGTGCGCCGGTTGCTCGCCGGGATCGTGGTTGTCGGTGATCTCGACGAGGCCACCGAACTGGTCAGGGCCCGGCCCGAGATGACCGCCGTCACGGCCGAAGGGGACCTGCTCGGGGCGCACTTCGCGCAAGGAGGGTCCGCCGGCGCGCCCAGTCTCCTCGAAGTCCAGGCCTCGGTCGCCGAGGCCGCCGCCGAGCTCGACGAACTGGCCGTCCGCTGCGAGGAGTCGGCCGCGGCGCAGCAGGAGGCCGCCGAGCGGCGGCGCCACGCCGCCGCGCTCGTGGAGGAGCTCGACGCGCGGCGCCGGGAGACGGACCGGGAGAAGTCCTCCGTCGCGCAGCGGCTCGGGCGGCTCGCCGGGCAGGCCAGGGGAGCGGCGGGGGAGGCCGAGCGGACCGCGGCGGCCGCCGCCCGCGCCCAGGAGGCCCTGGAGAAGGCCACGGCCGAAGCCGAGGAGCTGGCCGAACGGCTCCTGGTGGCCGAGGAGACGCCGGCCGAGGACGAGCCCGACACCTCCGTCCGCGACCGGCTCGCGGTCGACGGCGCCCGGGCGCGCCAGAGCGAGATGGAGGCGCGGCTCCAGGTCCGTACCCACGAGGAGCGGGTCAAGGGCCTCGCCGGGCGGGCCGACTCGCTCGACCGGGCCGCCCGCGCGGAACGGGAGGCACGCGCGCGTGCCGAGCAGCGCCGGGCCCGGCTGCGCCACGAGGAGCGCGTCGCCGGCGCGGTCGCCGCGGGTGCCCGTACCCTCCTGGCCCACGTCGAGGTCTCCCTCGGCCGCGCCGAGCGGGAGCGGGTGGTGGCCGAGGCGGCGAGGACCGACCGGGAGCAGGGCCTGACGGCCGCGCGGGCCCGGGGCCGGGACCTCAAGGCCGAGCTCGACAAGCTGACCGACTCCGTGCACCGGGGCGAGGTGCTCGGCGCCGAGAAGCGGCTGCGGATCGAGCAGCTGGAGGCGAAGGCGCTGGAGGAGTTCGGCGTGGAGACGGCCGCCCTGGTCGCCGAGTACGGCCCGGAACAGCCCGTGCCCCCGTCGCCGGCCGCCGACGGCGAGCCGCTCCCCGAGGACGGGGAAGGCAGGCCGTTCGTCCGTTCGGAGCAGGAGAAGCGGCTGAAGTCCGCCGAACGTGCGTACCACCAGCTCGGCAAGGTCAATCCGCTGGCCCTGGAGGAGTTCGCCGCCCTGGAGGAGCGGCACAAGTTCCTCTCGGAGCAGCTGGAGGACCTGAAGAAGACCCGTACCGATCTGCTTCAGGTGGTGAAGGAGGTCGACCTGCGCGTCGAGCAGGTCTTCAGCGAGGCCTACCGGGACACCGCCCGCGAGTTCGAGGGCGTCTTCTCGCGGCTCTTCCCGGGCGGCGAGGGCCGGCTGGTCCTCACCGACCCGGACAACATGCTCACCACCGGCGTCGAGGTGGAGGCCCGCCCGCCGGGCAAGAAGGTCAAGCGCCTCTCGCTGCTCTCCGGCGGCGAGCGCTCGCTCACCGCCGTGGCGCTGCTCGTCTCGATCTTCAAGGCCAGGCCCAGCCCGTTCTACGTGATGGACGAGGTGGAGGCGGCCCTCGACGACACCAACCTCCAGCGGCTGATCGGGATCATGCGGGAGCTCCAGGAGTCCTCGCAGCTGATCGTGATCACGCACCAGAAGCGGACGATGGAGGTCGCGGACGCGCTGTACGGCGTGTCCATGCAGGGCGACGGCGTCTCGAAGGTGATCAGCCAGCGGTTGCGCTGATCATCGATCGTTCAAGTTCTGAACGCATGAGTTCTTTAAGCGCCTGAAAAGTCACACGACATCGACTATTGACTTCGAAACTTGAAGGCATAGTCTCTGCAACGTTGCTTTAACCTTCACGTGGTGGGCGGCGTGAAGTTGTGCGCCACTGGAAGGGCTCGCCCCCCACCGAGGAGTCCCATGTGACCAGCACCGCGCAGGCGCCGACGCCGCCGCCTTCCGAAGGCCGAGCCGCCCACCCGGACCACCTCGGCCACGTCATCTTCATCACGGCCTCCGCCGCGATGGGCGGTTTCCTCTTCGGCTACGACAGCTCCGTCATCAACGGCGCCGTCGAGGCGATCCGCGACCGCTACGACATCGGCTCCGGCACCCTGGCGCAGGTCATCGCCATCGCCCTGATCGGCTGCGCCATCGGCGCCGCCACCGCGGGCCGGATCGCCGACCGCATCGGCCGCATCCGCTGCATGCAGATCTCCGCGGTGCTCTTCGCCGTCAGCGCCGTCGGCTCCGCGCTGCCCTTCGCCCTCTGGGACCTCGCCCTCTGGCGGATCATCGGCGGCTTCGCCATCGGCATGGCCTCCGTCATCGGCCCCGCGTACATCGCCGAGGTCGCCCCCGCCGCCTACCGCGGCCGCCTCGGCTCCTTCCAGCAGGCCGCGATCGTCATCGGCATCGCCATCTCCCAGCTGGTCAACTACGGCATCCTCCAGCTCGCCGACGGCGACCAGCGCGGCGAGATCGGCGGCATCGAGGCCTGGCAGTGGATGCTCGGCGTGATGGTCGTCCCCGCGCTCCTCTACGGGATGCTGTCCTTCGCGATCCCCGAGTCCCCCCGCTTCCTCATCTCCGTCGGGAAGACCGAGCGGGCCAAGGAGGTCCTCGCCGAGGTCGAGGGCCACGGGGTCGACCTCGACCACCGCGTCGCCGAGATCGACCAGGCCATGCGCAGCGAGCACAAGTCCACCTTCAGGGACCTGCTCGTGGTCGGCAGCAGGTTCAAGCTCCTGCCCATCGTCTGGGTCGGCATCGGACTCTCGGTCTTCCAGCAGCTCGTCGGCATCAACGTCGCCTTCTACTACTCCGCGACGCTCTGGCAGTCCGTCGGCATCGACCCGTCCAGCTCGTTCTTCTACTCGTTCACCACGTCGATCATCAACATCATCGGCACCGTCATCGCGATGGTCCTGGTCGACCGCGTCGGCCGCAGGCCGCTCGCCCTCGTCGGCTCCGCCGGCATGGCGGTCGCCCTCGCCTTCGAGGCCTGGGCCTTCTCCGCCGACCTCGTCGACGGCAAGCTGCCCAACACCCAGGGCGTCGTGGCCCTCGTCGCCGCCCACGTCTTCGTGCTCTTCTTCGCCCTCTCCTGGGGCGTCGTGGTCTGGGTCTTCCTCGGCGAGATGTTCCCCAACCGGATCCGCGCCGCCGCCCTCGGCGTCGCCGCCTCCGCCCAGTGGATCGCCAACTGGGCCATCACCGCCAGCTTCCCGTCCCTCGCGGACTGGAACCTCTCCGGCACCTACATCATCTACACGGTCTTCGCCGTGCTCTCGATCCCCTTCGTGCTCAGGTACGTCAAGGAGACGAAGGGCAAGGCGTTGGAGGAGATGGGCTAAACCCCCGCTGCCCCTCTCCTCACCCACGGACTGCCCCGGCCCGAGGCGCTACGCCTTGAGCCGGGGCAGCACGTTCTCGCAGTACAGCCGCAGACTCCGCCACCCCTCCTCGACCGGCATCCCGCCGCACAGCGGATGCAGGACGAGGCTCTCCAGACCGAGCGCCAGGCACTCCTGCGGCGTCACGACCCGGTACACCCCCTCCGCCCGCAGCTCCGCCACCGTCGTCGCCGCCGACCGCACCGCCGAGCGGATGTCCTTCGACTGCCAGGAGGCGTACGTCCGCGCCTCGTGCAGGAAGTGCTCCCCGTGCTCCGCCCAGGTCCGGTCCGGGTCCTCCGACAGGTGCAGCAGCGGGGTCTCCTCGGCCGGCATCATCGTCCAGCCCTCCGTGCCGTACTCGGCGCACTTCTCCCGGTAGTACGCGTCGAGCTCCGGCAGGTGCGCGCTCGGGAAGAACGGCAGCCCGAGCCGGGCCGCCCGCCGCGCCGCCGCCCGCGAGGAACCCCCGACCAGGAGCAGCGGATGCGGCCGGGTGAACGGCCGCGGGGTGACCCGTACCGTACGGCCCCGATACGTGAACGGCTCCCCGGTCCAGGCCGTGAGCAGGGTCTCCAGGAGCAGGTCCTGGAGCTTGCCGCGCCGCCCCCAGTCGACACCGCGCTCCTCGTACTCCTCCGGCCGGTAGCCGATCCCGGCCACCGTCACGAGCCGGCCCCCGCTCAGCAGGTCCAGGACCGCGATGTCCTCCGCGAGCCGCAGCGGATCGTGCAGCGGCCCGATGATCGCCGAGACGGTCACGGCGATCCGCTTCGTCGCCCCGAAGACCGCGCCCGCGAAGGTGAAGGGGGAGGGCAGCCAGTTGTTCCCGACGCCGTGGTGCTCCTCGGTCTGCACGGTGTCGACCCCGTGCCCGTCGGCGTACGCGGCCATGGCGAGCGCGGCCCGGTAGCGCTCCGAGAGGGACTCCGGGGTCGCGCGGGGATCGACGAGGTTGAACCGTACGACGCTGAACGGCATGGGAAGGTCCCCCTTCGCGGGTGCACGGAAGGGGGAGATTATCTGACGTGCCATCAGATGAAAACGGTCTCGCACACGCCGTCTCCCTACCGGGACGGGCGGGCGGTCGCGCCATACTGGTGGGGTTATGGAACTCATCCTTGCTGTAGTCATCGCTCTGGTCGTCGCGGTCGCCGTGACGAGCGGGCTCGTGATCAGCGGTCGCAAGAAGAAGCAGCTGCCGCCGGCCGAGCCGCCGTCCACCACGCCGACCATCACCGCTCCGCCCGCCGAGCCGCACGTCGGCGACGAGGCGGAGACGCTGCGGGAAGAACCGCGCCGCACGGTCGAGGAGGTCGAGCTCCCCACCGAGGCGGCCCCCGGGGCCCCGGTCACGGCCGAGGAGCCCGTCGTCGAGGAGCCCGAGGCTCCCGCCGCTCCCGAGATCGAGGTCCCCGAGCCCACCGCCGGCCGTCTCGTACGGCTCCGGGCCCGGCTCGCCCGCTCCCAGAACTCGCTGGGCAAGGGGCTGCTCACGCTCCTGTCCCGCGAGCACCTCGACGAGGACACCTGGGAGGAGATCGAGGAGACCCTCCTCACGGCCGACGTCGGCGTCGCCCCCACCCAGGAGCTCGTCGACCGGCTGCGCGAGCGCGTCAAGGTGCTCGGCACCCGCACCCCCGACGAGCTGCGCGGGCTGCTCCGCGAGGAGCTCGTCGCCCTCCTCGGCGACTTCGACCGCTCGGTGAAGACCGAGAGCCCCGAGGACACCCCGGGCGTGGTCATGGTCGTGGGCGTCAACGGCACCGGCAAGACCACCACCACCGGCAAGCTGGCCCGCGTCCTCGTCGCCGACGGCAAGTCCGTCGTCCTCGGCGCCGCCGACACCTTCCGTGCCGCCGCCGCCGACCAGCTCCAGACCTGGGGCGAGCGCGTCGGCGCCCGCACCGTGCGCGGCCCCGAGGGCGGCGACCCGGCCTCGATCGCCTTCGACGCGGTCAAGGAGGGCATCGCCGAGAAGGCCGACGTCGTCCTCATCGACACCGCCGGCCGGCTCCACACCAAGACCGGCCTCATGGACGAGCTCGGCAAGGTCAAGCGCGTCGTCGAGAAGCACGGCCCGCTCGACGAGATCCTCCTCGTCCTCGACGCCACCACCGGACAGAACGGCCTCATCCAGGCCCGCGTCTTCGCCGAGGTGGTCGACATCACCGGCATCGTGCTGACCAAGCTCGACGGCACCGCCAAGGGCGGCATCGTCGTCGCCGTCCAGCGCGAGCTGGGCGTCCCGGTCAAGCTGGTCGGCCTCGGCGAGGGCCCGGACGACCTGGCGCCCTTCGAGCCGGGCGCCTTCGTCGACGCCCTGATCGGCGACTGACGCCTCGTACGGCACACGGAAGGGCCCTCGCCACCTGCGGCGAGGGCCCTTCCGCATGCCGGGCTAGAAGTGCGTCCGGTGGCAGATGTACGCCAGCGTGCCGAGCAGCAGCCGGGCCTGCGGCGGCGCGCCCGCCGTGTCCAGGGTCGGGGGCCGCAGCCAGCGCACCGGCCCGAGCCCGCCCAGGTCCGACGGGGGAGCGGTGACATGGGAACCGGGGCCCAGACAGTGCAGGTCCAGATCGGCGTCGTCCCAGCCCATCCGGTACAGCAGCTGCGGCAGCTCGGCCGCCGCGCCCGGAGCCACGAAGAACCGCGCCCGGCCGGTCGGCGTCGCGCACACCGGGCCGAGCGGCAGCCCCATGCGCTCCAGGCGCACGAGCGCCCGCCGGCCCGCCGCCTCGGCGACCTCGATCACGTCGAAGGCCCGGCCGACCGGCAGCAGCAGGGCCGCGCCCGGGTACTCGGACCAGGCCTTCACGGCCTCGTCGAGTCCGGCGCCCGCCGGGACCGGTTCCGCGAAGGAGAGGGGATGCGCGCCGGGGGCCGCGCAGGCCGGATCCCCGCAGGAGCACTGGCCGGAGACGGCCCGCGCGCCGGGGACGACGTCCCAGCCCCAAAGTCCCGTGTACTCGGCCACCGCTGTGCACTCCGTGGTGCGTACGCGGCGGCGTGCGCCGACCCGCATCTCACGAATGCCGCCGATCGTGAAACCCATGCCCCCTCCAACGGGTCGAGCGCGCCGGTGGTTACGACCCGGAACACCGTCGTCACCGTTCGTGACGCCCTGGCCGTCGATGGTGGCGCACCGTCGCGCCAGGGGTGGTGCGGACCTCGACACGCGCCTCTCCGTGCTTCCGTCCGCCGACTCCGGTTCGTCGCATGTCAAGTGAATCGCGTTCCGTGCGTGGCGAGTTCATTCGAAGGGGTGGCGAATGGTGGCGTTTCTTGAATCCCCCTCGTGGAGGGGTGATCGTAGGATTACTTTCGGTACTCGAACCCCGAGGGCCTCTTGCGCGCGTGGGTATGCCGGAGGCAACCCGGTTTCCAGTTCGAAGGAGTACGAACGTCGGACGGGTGCCGCGAGAGGCGGCATTCTGATAGGGGTTCGGACGACAGGTAATCAGGTGGATGGGGGCGTTCCAGTGAGCGGCAACGGCGCAGACGGTACGACTGCCGGCAAGCGCCCGAACGAGCAGCTGGGCTCGTGGTTCGTGCGCAGCGGCTGGTCGAAGGGCGAACTGGCACGGCAGGTGAACCGCCGGGCACGCCAGATGGGCGCGCACCACATCTCCACCGACACCTCGCGGGTGCGCCGCTGGCTCGACGGCGAGCAGCCCCGCGAGCCCATCCCGCGGATCCTCTCCGAGCTGTTCTCCGAGCGCTTCGGCTCGGTCGTCGCCATCGAGGACCTCGGACTGCGCACCGCCCACCAGTCGCCCTCCGTCTCCGGCGTGGACCTGCCCTGGGCCGGACCGCAGACCGTCGCCCTGCTCAGCGAGTTCTCCCGCAGCGACCTCATGCTGGCCCGCCGGGGCTTCCTCGGCTCCTCCCTCCAGCTCGCCGCGGGGCCCGCGCTCATCGAACCGATGCAGCGCTGGCTCGTCCCCACCCCGGCCGCCGACATCGAGCGCCCCGAGTCCCTCGTCGAGTCCCGCCGCCCCAACCGGCTCTCCGAGATCGAGCTCGACCTCCTGGAGTCCACCACCGCCATGTTCCGCAAGTGGGACGCCCAGTGCGGCGGCGGACTGCGCCGCAAGGCCGTCGTCGGCCAGCTCCACGAGGTCACCGACCTCCTCCAGGAGTCCCAGCCCGCCGCCACCGCCAAGCGCCTCTTCACCTGCGCCGCCGAACTCGCCGAACTCGCCGGCTGGATGAGCTACGACGTGGGCCTCCAGCCCACCGCCCAGAAGTACTTCGTGCTCGCCCTGCACGCCGCGAAGGAGGCCGGGGACAAGCCCCTCGGCTCGTACATCCTCTCCTCGATGAGCCGCCAGATGATCCACCTCGGCCGGCCCGACGACGCCCTCGAACTCATCCACCTCGCCCAGTACGGCAGTCGGGACTGCGCCACCGCCCGCACCCAGGCCATGCTGTATGCGATGGAGGCCCGCGCCTACGCCAACATGGGGCAGCCCTCCAAGTGCAAGCGGGCCGTCCGGATGGCCGAGGACACCTTCGCCGACGCCGGCCTCGACGGCGAGCCCGAGCCCGACTGGATCGGCTTCTTCTCCGAGGCCGAGCTCAACGGCGAGAACTCCCACTCCTACCGCGACCTCGCCTACGTCGCCGGCCGCTCCCCGACCTACGCCTCGCTCGCCGAGCCCGTCATGGAGCGGGCCGTCCAGCTCTTCGAGAAGGACCCCGACCACCAGCGGTCGTACGCGCTCAACCTCATCGGCATGGCCACCGTCCACCTCCTCAAGCGCGAGCCCGAGCAGTCCGTCGTCCTCGCCGAGAAGGCCCTCGGGGTCGCCCGCAGCATCCGCTCCGAACGGGTCAACACCCGGCTCCGCAAGACCGTCGACCACGCCGCCCGCAACTACAGCGACGTCGCCGAGGTCGTCCAGCTCACCGACCGGCTCACCCAGCTCCTGC
This sequence comes from Streptomyces sp. NPDC021012, assembly GCF_044333355.1. NCBI lineage: Bacteria > Bacillati > Actinomycetota > Actinomycetes > Kitasatosporales > Streptomycetaceae > Streptomyces > Streptomyces sp. NPDC021012. The sequence continues at coordinate 127,325 of NZ_JBIRQU010000016.1, read as the reverse complement.
CCGAGTCGGCCGAAGCCGTCTGACCCCTCCGGGCCCCGCCGCGGGGCCCGCACCGACCCCGGCCGCGCCGGACGTCCCGTAAAGCCCGACTCGGCTCCCCCGCCGCAAGGTCACACGGACGCCCTGCGCGGCCGGTTCACGTCTCCCCGGAGACCCCGGGCGTCTCCCCGTACCGACACGGCCGTTCACGGTCGCGTAACACGCCCCACCCCTTCGTCACCGCTGCGAAACATCGAGCGGCATCGGCGGAAACCGCGCTGCGCGAATCTCTGGCCCATAACCGGCCACTCCCTCTCGCGGCCGGACGCTCCCCGGCCCCGCCCCGCACAGGCCGCATTCGACGACGAGGAGACGCCGATGGCACCAGCCATCACGACCCTGGCCGCAGACGCCCCCGCGCTGTCCGCCGCCAACACCGGGTTCATGCTCATCTGCTCCGCCCTGGTCATGCTGATGACCCCGGCGCTCGCCTTCTTCTACGGAGGCATGGTCCGCGTCAAGTCCACCCTCAACATGCTGATGATGAGCTTCATCAGCCTGGGCATCGTCACGGTCCTGTGGGTGCTCTTCGGGTTCAGCATGGCCTTCGGCACCGACATCGGCTCGATCGTCGGCTGGTCCTCCGACTACCTCGGCCTCAGCGGCATCGGCATCACCGAACTCTGGGACGGCTACACCATCCCGGTGTACGTCTTCGCCGTCTTCCAGCTGATGTTCGCGATCATCACGCCCGCGCTCATCAGCGGCGCCCTCGCCGACCGCGTCAAGTTCACCGCCTGGGCCCTCTTCATCACCCTCTGGGTCACGATCGTCTACTTCCCCGTCGCCCACTGGGTCTGGGGCACCGGCGGCTGGCTCTTCGACATGGGCGTCATCGACTTCGCGGGCGGCACCGCCGTCCACATCAACGCCGGTGCGGCGGCCCTCGGCGTCATCCTCGTCATCGGCAAGCGCGTCGGCTTCAAGAAGGACCCGATGCGCCCGCACAGCCTCCCGCTGGTCATGCTCGGCGCCGGTCTCCTCTGGTTCGGCTGGTTCGGCTTCAACGCCGGCTCCTGGCTCGGCAACGACGACGGCGTCGGCGCCGTGATGTTCGTCAACACCCAGGTCGCCACCGCCGCCGCCATGCTCGCCTGGCTCGCGTACGAGAAGCTCCGCCACGGCTCCTTCACCACCCTCGGCGCCGCCTCCGGCGCGGTCGCCGGCCTCGTCGCCATCACCCCCTCCGGCGGCTCCTGCTCCCCGCTCGGCGCGATCGCCATCGGCGCCATCGCCGGTCTGCTGTGCGCCATGGCCGTCGGCCTCAAGTACAAGTTCGGCTACGACGACTCCCTCGACGTCGTCGGCGTCCACCTCGTCGGCGGTGTCGTCGGCTCCCTCCTCGTCGGCCTCTTCGCCACCGGCGGCGTCCAGTCCGAGGCCAAGGGCCTCTTCTACGGCGGCGGCCTGGAGCAGCTCGGCAAGCAGGCCGTCGGCGTCTTCTCCGTCCTCGCCTACTCCCTGCTCGTCTCCGCCCTCCTCGCCCTGATCATCGACAAGACGATGGGGATGCGGGTCGGCGAGGACGACGAGATCTCCGGCATCGACCAGGTCGAGCACGCCGAGACCGCGTACGACTTCAGCGGAGCCGGCGGCGGCGTCACGGGGCGCAGCACCTCCGTCGCCACGCCCGTCCCGAGCGAGAACAAGAAGGTGGACGCATGAAGCTCATCACCGCGGTCGTGAAGCCGCACCGGCTCGACGAGATCAAGGAGGCCCTGCAGGCCTTCGGGGTCCACGGCCTCACCGTCACCGAGGCCAGCGGGTACGGACGCCAGCGCGGCCACACCGAGGTCTACCGGGGCGCCGAGTACACCGTCGACCTGGTCCCCAAGATCCGCATCGAGGTCCTCGTCGAGGACGAGGACGCCGAACAGCTCATCGACGTCGTCGTGAAGGCCGCCCGGACCGGCAAGATCGGAGACGGCAAGGTGTGGAGCGTGCCGGTCGAGACCGCCGTACGGGTCCGCACCGGCGAGCGCGGACCGGACGCACTGTAAGCACGGATGGGAGCCGCCGGGTGACGAGCATCGAAGTCAGCGAAGAGACCGAAGGACCGGGACCCGGCGGTTACGCGGCGGCCCGGCTGCTCCTCCTCCAGGGGAAGGAGCGGCCCGGGCCGCCGCGCCGTGCCGCCCTCGCCCGGCTCACCGACGACTGGCTGGCCGGCCTCTTCGCCGCCGCCGCACCGCCCCGCGGGACCGCCCTCGTCGCCGTCGGCGGCTACGGGCGCGCCGAACTCTCCCCGCGCAGCGACCTCGACCTCCTCCTGCTGCACGACGGCACCGCCGACAAGGCCGCCGTCGCCGCCCTCGCCGACCGGATCTGGTACCCCGTCTGGGACCTCGGCCTCGCCCTCGACCACTCCGTCCGCACCCCCGCCGAGGCCCGCGCCACCGCCGCCGACGACCTCAAGGCCCACCTCGGCCTCCTCGACGCACGGCCGCTCGCCGGAGACGCCGGACTCGTCGCCGCCCTGCGCACCACCGTCCTCGCCGACTGGCGCAACCAGGCCCCCCGGCGGCTCCCCGAACTCGACGCGCTCTGCCGGGAACGCGCCGAACGCGCGGGGGAGCTGCAGTACCTCCTCGAACCCGACCTCAAGGAGGCCAGGGGCGGCCTCCGCGACGCCCAGGTGCTGCGCGCCGTCGCCGCCTCCTGGCTCGCCGACGCCCCCCGCGAGGGCCTCGACACCGCCCGCCGCCGCCTCCTCGACGCCCGCGACGCCCTCCACCTCGCCACCGGCCGCGCCACCGACCGGCTCGCCCTCCAGGAACAGGACGCCGTCGCCGCCGAACTCGGCCTCCTCGACGCCGACACCCTGCTCCGCGAGGTGTACGAGGCCGCCCGGACCATCTCGTACGCCACCGACGTCACCTGGCGCGAGGTCAACCGCGTCCTCAAGGCCCGCTCCGCCCGCCCGGCCCGGCTCCGCGGTCTCCTGAGCCGCAACGGCGGCGCGAAACCCCCCGTCGAACGGACCCCGCTCGCCGAGGGCGTCGTCGAGATGGACGGCGAGGCCGTCCTCGCCCTCAGCGCCCGGCCCGAACGCGACCCCGTCCTGCCCCTGCGGGCCGCCGCCGCGGCCGCCCAGTCCGCCCTGCCGATCTCCCCGCACGCCGTACGCCGCCTCGCGGCCGCCGCCAAGCCCCTGCCGGCGCCCTGGCCCGCCGAGGCCCGCGAGGAACTCGTCACCCTCCTCGGCGCGGGCGAGGCAACCGTCCCCGTCTGGGAGGCCCTGGAGGCCGAAGGGCTCATCACGCTCCTCCTCCCCGACTGGGAGCGCGTCCGCTGCCGGCCCCAGCGCAACCCCGTCCACACCTGGACCGTCGACCGGCACCTCGTCGAGACCGCCGTACGGGCCTCCTCGCTCACCCGCCGCGTCGGCCGCCCCGACCTCCTCCTCGTCGCCGCCCTCCTCCACGACATCGGCAAGGGCTGGCCCGGCGACCACTCCGTCGTCGGCGAGACCATCGCCCGCGACCTCGCCGCCCGCATCGGCTTCGACCGCACCGACACCGCCGTCATCGCCACCGTCGTCCGCCACCACCTGCTCCTCGTCGAGACCGCCACCCGGCGCGACCTCGACGACCCCGCCACCGTCCAGTCCGTCGCCACCGCCGTCGGCACCCTCGGCACCCTGGAGCTCCTGCACGCCCTCACCGAGGCCGACGCCCTCGCCACCGGCCCCGCCGCCTGGTCCTCCTGGCGCGCCTCACTCGTCGCCGACCTGGTCAAACGGGTCGCCGGCGTCCTCGCGGGCGCCCCCCTGCCCGATCCCGAGGCCGCCGCGCCCAGCGCCGAACAGGAACGGCTCGCGATCGAGGCCCTGCGCACCGGCGAACCCGTCCTGGCCCTGCGCACCGAACCGGTCGCCGCCGAGCCCGAGGAACCCGAGCCCGTCGGCGTCGAGCTCCTCATCGCCCTGCCCGAGCAGCCCGGCGTCCTCCCCGCCGTCGCCGGCGTCCTCGCCCTCCACCGGCTCACCGTCCGCGCCGCCGACCTCCGCGCCGTCGCACTCCCCAGCGGCCTGGGCTCCGACTCCGTGCTCGTCCTCGACTGGCGCGTCGCCGCCGAGTACGGCTCCCTGCCCGAGGCCGCCCGGCTCCGCGCCGACCTCGTCCGCGCCCTGGACGGCTCCCTCGACATCCCCGCCCGCCTCGCCGAGCGCGAGGCGGCCTACCCGCGCCGCCGGGGTCTGGCCGCCCCGCCGCCCCGCGTCACCGTCGCCGCCGCCGACTCCCGCCTCGCCACCGTCATCGAGGTCCGCGCCCAGGACGCCCCGGGCCTGCTGCACCGGATCGGCCGCGCCCTGGAGGGCGCGGCGGTACGGGTCCGCAGCGCCCACGTCTCCACGCTGGGCGCCAACGCGGTCGACACCCTGTACGTGACCCGTCCGGACGGCTCCCTCCTCCCCGACGAGGAGGCGATCGACCTGGCCCGGGCGCTGGAGGAGGCGCTGAGGTGAGCCCCGCCGGTCCAATTCGACCGGCAAGGGCGGGCGTGTCCCGGAGCCGGATACCCTGGGTGGCGACCATCCGCCCCGACCCGAGGATCGCGACCACCGTGTTCGATACGCTTTCCGACCGCCTCAGCGCGACTTTCAAGTCCCTCCGGGGCAAAGGCCGCCTCTCCGAGCAGGACATCGACAGTGCGGCCCGGGAAATCCGTATCGCCCTCCTCGAGGCCGATGTCGCCCTGCCGGTCGTCCGCGCGTTCATCAAGAACGTCAAGGAGAGGGCGCTCGGCGCCGAGGTCTCCAAGGCCCTGAACCCCTCGCAGCAGGTCATCAAGATCGTCAATGACGAGCTGATCGCCATCCTCGGCGGCGAGACCCGCCGGCTGCGGTTCGCCAAGACTGTGCCGACCGTGATCATGCTCGCCGGTCTCCAGGGTGCCGGTAAGACCACCCTCGCCGGAAAGCTGGGCGTCTGGCTGAAGGCCCAGGGCCACTCCCCGCTGCTCGTCGCCTGCGACCTCCAGCGCCCCAACGCCGTCAACCAGCTCTCCGTCGTCGCCGACCGCGCGGGCGTCGCCTTCTACGGCCCGCAGCCGGGCAACGGCGTCGGCGACCCGGTCCAGGTCGCCAAGGACTCGATCGAGTACGCGCGGACCAAGCTGTACGACGTCGTCATCGTCGACACCGCCGGCCGCCTCGGCATCGACCAGGAGCTGATGCAGCAGGCCGCGGACATCCGCGACGCCGTCAGCCCCGACGAGGTCCTCTTCGTCGTCGACGCCATGATCGGTCAGGACGCGGTCAACACCGCCGAGGCCTTCCGCGACGGCGTCGGCTTCGACGGCGTCGTGCTCTCCAAGCTCGACGGCGACGCCCGCGGTGGTGCCGCGCTCTCCATCGCGCACGTCACCGGCAAGCAGATCATGTTCGCCTCCAACGGCGAGAAGCTGGACGACTTCGACGCGTTCCACCCGGACCGCATGGCGTCCCGCATCCTCGGCATGGGCGACATGCTCTCCCTCATCGAGAAGGCGCAGCAGACCTTCGACGAGGAAGAGGCCGCCAAGATGGCCTCGAAGCTCGCCTCGAAGAAGGGCGAGGGCTTCACGCTCGACGACTTCCTGGCCCAGATGGAGCAGGTCCGCAAGATGGGCTCCATCTCCAAGCTGCTCGGGATGCTCCCCGGCATGGGCCAGATGAAGGAGCAGATCGCCAACATCGACGAGCGGGACGTCGACCGCACGGCCGCGATCATCAAGTCGATGACCCCGGCCGAGCGCCAGGACCCGACCATCATCAACGGCTCCCGCCGCGCCCGTATCGCCAAGGGTTCCGGCGTCGAGGTCAGCGCGGTCAAGGGCCTGGTCGAGCGGTTCTTCGAGGCCCGCAAGATGATGTCCCGCATGGCCCAGGGCGGCGGCCTGCCGGGGATGCCGGGCATGCCGGGCATGGGCGGCGGCCCCGGCCGGCAGAAGAAGCAGATCAAGCAGGCCAAGGGCAAGCGCAAGAGCGGCAACCCGATGAAGCGGAAGGCCGAGGAGCAGGCCGCGGCCGAGCGCCGCGAGCAGGCGCAGGCGGGCGGCGCCTTCGGTCTGCCGGCGGCGGGGCAGACCCCGAAGGACTTCGAGCTCCCGGACGAGTTCAAGAAGTTCATGGGCTGACACGCGTAGCCCGTACGCGTACGAGGAGGGGCCCGGGGCGGTGCGGAACCGCCCCGGGCCCCTTTTCACACCTCCGGGCCGCCCGTAATGCCGGACCGATCCCGCTCTTCGATACTGGGGCCATTGCCGCCCCGAGGAGAGCCACGTGGCCAACCCCGTACCCCCGCGCGAGCGGACCGACCAGCCCTGGCGCTCGGAAGGGGCACCGCCGCCCCCGTCGCCCAAGAGGAGGATGCCGGGAGGCTGGGGCAGCCTCATCCTCACCGCGCTCGTCGTGTACCTGATCGCCAACATCGTGCTGTCGTTCTTCAACGAGGGCGAGGGGCCGACGATCTCGTACACCGAGTTCGACAAGCAGGTCGCCGCAGGGAACGTCACCAAGATCTACTCAAAGGGCGACGCGATCCAGGGGCAGCTGAAGAACAAGCAGCCCGTCCCCGACGGCAAGGGCGACTACACCAAGTTCCGGACCCAGCGGCCCGCCTTCGCCGACGACGAGCTGTGGGCGCAGCTGACCAAGCAGAACGTCACCGTCACCGCCCAGCCCGTCGTCCAGGAGCGCAGCTTCCTCGCCAACCTCCTGATCTCGCTGGCGCCGATGCTGCTGCTCGTCGTGCTGTGGCTGTTCATCGCCCGCCGGATGAGCGCGGGCCTGGGCGGCGCGGGCGGGATGCTCGGCCGCAAGCAGCCGCCGAAACCGGTCGAGCTGGAGGGCGGCAAGCGCACCACCTTCGAGGACGTCGCCGGCATCGACGAGGTCGAGGGCGAGCTGAACGACGTCGTCGACTTCCTGAAGAACCCGCAGGCCTACCGGGAGATGGGTGCCAAGATGCCCCGCGGCGTGCTCCTCGCGGGCCCTCCCGGCACCGGCAAGACCCTGCTGGCCCGGGCCGTCGCGGGGGAGGCGGGGGTGCCGTTCTTCTCGGCCTCCGCCTCCGAGTTCATCGAGATGATCGTGGGCGTCGGCGCCTCCCGGGTCCGCGAGCTGTTCGCCGAGGCCCGCAAGGTCGCCCCCGCGATCATCTTCATCGACGAGATCGACACCATCGGCCGGGCCCGGGGCGGCGGCTCCGGGATGGGCGGGCACGACGAGCGCGAGCAGACCCTCAACCAGATCCTCACCGAGATGGACGGCTTCACCGGCTCCGAGGGCGTCATCGTCCTCGCCGCCACCAACCGCGCCGACGTCCTCGACCCGGCCCTCACCCGGCCGGGCCGCTTCGACCGGATCGTCCACGTCAACCCGCCCGACCGGGGCGGCCGCGAGGCCATCCTCAAGATCCACACCCGGGAGATCCCGCTCGCCCAGGACGTCGACCTGGAGCACGTGGCCCGGACGACCCCCGGCATGACCGGCGCCGAACTCGCCAACCTCGCCAACGAGGCCGCCCTCCTCGCGGTCAAGCGCGACCAGAAGGCCGTCACCCAGTCCGATCTGTCCGACGCCCTGGAGAAGGTCCAGCTCGGCGCCGAACGGCCCCTGGTCATGCCCTTCGAGGAGCGGCGCCGCACCGCGTACCACGAGAGCGGGCACGCCCTGCTCGGGATGCTCCAGCCCGGCGCCGACCCGGTCCGCAAGATCACCATCGTGCCGCGCGGCCGGGCCCTCGGCGTCACCCTCTCGACCCCCGACGCCGACAAGTACGCCTACACCGAGGACTACCTGCGCGGCCGGATCATCGGCGCCCTCGGCGGGATGGCGGCCGAACAGGTCGTCTTCGGCGTCATCACCACCGGCGCCGAGAGCGACCTGGAGCAGGTCACCAACATCGCCCGGGGCATGGCGGGCCGCTGGGGCATGAGCGAGCGCGTCGGCCGCCTCACCGCCATCCCGAGCGACGCCCAGCAGGCGTACGGGCTCTCGGCCGCCCCCGCGACCCTCGACACCGTCGACGAGGAGATGCGCCGCATCGTCGACGAGTGCTACGAGAGCGCGGTACGGCAGCTCCGCGAGCACCGCGACAAGCTGGACGCCCTGGCCGAGGCCCTCCTCGCCAACGAGACCCTGGAGGAGGACGCGGCCTACCGCGCGGCCGGCATCCCGCGCCTGAAGAAGGAGCCCGAGGACTGAGGGAGCGTCACCTCACCCGGGCGACGACGTAGCGGAAGACGTTCGGCATCCACACCGTCCCGTCCGGGCGGACGTACGGGGCGAGGGCCTCCTCGATCTCCTTCTCCACCTGGGAGGGGTCCGTCGCCCGGACGGCCTCGTCGAAGACGCCCGTCGACAGCAGCCCGCGCACCGCGCTGGCCTCGTCCGCGTACCCGAAGGGGCAGGCCACCCGGCCCGAACCGGCCGGCCGCAGCCCCGCCCCGGCCACGAGCGCGTCCAGGTCGGGCCCCGGCGCCGGGCCGCGGTCCGCGAGCCGGGCCGCGACCCGCAGCACCGGCTCCGTGGCGCACCGCTCCGGCGGCCCCCACCCGGCGAGCACGACCGCCGCGCCCGGCTGGGCCGTACGGGTGAGCGCCCGGAGCTCGGGGAGGATCCCGTCCGTCGCGTGGAAGGCCGTGATCACGTCGTACCTGACGGACTCCGGCGGCTCCTCGGTGACCGTGACGCCCTCCGGCAGCCGCTCCCTGGCCAGCTCCACGCGCGCGTGGTCCCGGTCCGCGCCGGCCACCCGCGCGCCCCGTGCCGCCGCCATCAGGAGGGCCAGGCCCGAGCCGCAGCCCAGGCCCAGCAGCCGGGAACCCGCGCCCACGCCCAGGCGGTCGTACACCGCCTCGTACAGCGGGACCAGCATGCGTTCCTGGATCTCGGCCCAGTCACGCGCGGGGTGGTGCGGGACGAGCGTAGGTGTCATGGAAAAGCGCCCCAATCCTTGCTCGGACGACGGCCCCCCGTAGTCAGGGAACTGCGCATCCCGGGCCGCGTCCAGTGCTCGCGCCGGACTGGTTCACCCGGGTTCACCCGGGGGAGGGTCGGTGCGCCGCCTTGCGCGCGGACCCGGTAATGTCCTCGCAACAGTCCCCCGGGCCGCTCGGCCCCCTCGGGGGCGCGCGCACCGCGGCCACGCGCCGGGGCGTATGCGCCACTACACACCGGCTTGACGTCCCCTGCGTGACTTCTCCGCAGATCGCGGGCTCTGGCCCGCGTCGGGACACATCAAGGGCAACTGACGGGTACGTGCAAATTATTTGGGATGCCCCGGAATGGAACCCGGGGGCACTTCGGCTCGTTGTACGCGACGTGAGCACGACACCCCCTGTTCTCGCCGCAGAGCTGGCACAGGCGTGGGCCGACATTCAGCGGCACCACCCCGAGCTGCCCGATCTTGCCGCGCCCGAGTCCCTGATCGGAGAGTCCTCGTCCGCCTGCGGCGCCGAGCTCTCCTTCGAGCGACTGCTCCACGAGGCAGTCCACGGCATCGCCGCCGCCCGAGGTGTCCGCGACACCTCCCGCGCCGGCCGCTACCACAACCGCAGATTCCTCGCGATCGCCGAGGAGATGGGCCTCGACCATCCCGAGGAGCCGCACGCCAGCAGCGGCTTCTCCCTGGTCACGCTCAACCCCGAGGCCAGGCGCCGCTACCGGCCCACCATCGAGCGGCTCCAGCGCGCCCTCAAGGCGCACACGGTCGCCACGGCCGCCGACACCAAGCGCTCCTTCCGCGGACCGGCCGCCCGGCACGGCTCCTCGGGCGGCGGCGTCCGCGTCAAGGCCGTCTGCGACTGCGGGCGGAACGTGCGCGTGGTGCCCTCGGTGCTCGCCCAGGCCCCGATCGTCTGCGGCGGCTGCGGCAAGCCCTTCCGCATCCCCGAGACGGTGGGCGCCGCCAACTGACCCGGCGGCGTGTGGCACAATGGCTAGCTGTACTCGACAGTCGCATAGGACCCCTCTCTCCTCCGGCTGACGCGTCCATCGGGCATCCGAGTACCGCAACCCCACGTGGCATCTCAAGTGCCCAACCACGTCAAGACCAGGAGACACCACTCCAGTGGCAGTCAAGATCAAGCTCAAGCGCCTCGGCAAGATCCGCCAGCCGCACTACCGCATCGTCGTCGCCGACTCGCGCACCCGTCGTGACGGTCGCGCGATCGAGGAGATCGGCCTCTACCACCCGACGTACAACCCGTCGCGTATCGAGGTCGACTCCGAGCGTGCGCAGTACTGGCTGTCCGTCGGCGCCCAGCCGACCGAGCCGGTTCTCGCCATCCTGAAGCTCACCGGTGACTGGCAGAAGCACAAGGGTCTGCCGGCCCCCGAGAAGGCTCTGCTCGTCCCCGCCACCAAGGAAGCCAAGCGCGCCTCGTTCGACGAGTTCGCGAAGGCCCTCGAGGGCGGCGACGACAAGGGTGAGGCCATCACCCCGAAGGCCAAGAAGGCCGACAAGAAGGCGGACGAGGCCGAGGCCGCGTCCACCGAGTCGACCGAGGCCTGATCATGCTCGAGGAGGCTCTCGAGCACCTCGTGAAGGGCATCGTCGACAACCCCGACGAGGTGCAGGTCGCCTCGCGCAACCTGCGCCGGGGCCGCGTGCTGGAGGTCCGGGTCCACCCCGACGACCTCGGCAAGGTGATCGGCCGCAACGGCCGCACCGCGCGTGCCTTGCGCACCGTCGTGGGTGCCATCGGCGGCCGGGGGATCCGCGTCGACCTCGTCGACGTGGACCAGGTCCGCTGAGCAGGTCGGCAGCATCACCTTAGTTGTGCCGGCACGGGCCGGGGAGGGCTGAAAAGTCCACCCCGGCCCGTTGTCGTACGTACGAGCTGTGTGACAGGAGAGTGTGGAGCAGTGCAGTTGGTAGTCGCGCGGGTCGGCCGCGCCCACGGCATCAAGGGCGAGGTCACCGTCGAGGTGCGGACGGACGAGCCCGAGCTCAGGCTCGGCCCCGGTGCCGTACTGCTCACCGACCCGGCCTCCGCCGGGCCGCTGACCATCGAGACCGGCCGCGTCCACAGCGGCAGGCTGTTGCTGCGCTTCGAGGGCGTCCGCGACCGCACCGCCGCCGAGGCCCTGCGCAACGTCCTCCTCATCGCCGAGGTCGACCCCACGGAGATGCCCGAGGAGGAGGACGAGTACTACGACCACCAGCTGATCGACCTCGACGTCGTCCTCGCCGACGGCACCGAGATCGGCGTGATCACCGAGATCTCCCACCTGCCCTCGCAGGACCTCTTCATCGTCGAGCGCCCCGACGGCACCGAGCTGATGATCCCCTTCGTCGGGGAGATCGTCACCGAGATCGACCTGGAGGAGCAGCGGGCCGTGATCGACCCGCCGCCCGGCCTGATCGACGACCGCGCCGAGATCGTCTCCGCCCGGGACGACGGCCCCGCGGAGTCCGGCGAGGAGACGACGGCATGAGGCTCGACGTCGTCACGATCTTCCCCGAGTACCTCGAACCGCTGAACGTCTCCCTGGTCGGCAAGGCACGTGCGCGCGGACAGCTGGACGTCCACGTGCACCACCTGCGCGACTGGACGTACGACCGGCACAACACGGTCGACGACACCCCCTACGGCGGCGGCCCCGGCATGGTCATGAAGACCGAGCCCTGGGGCGACGCGCTCGACCAGGCGCTCGCCGACGGCTACGAGGCGGGCGCGCACGGACCGGTCCTCGTCGTCCCGACCCCCAGCGGCCGCCCCTTCACCCAGGAGCTCGCCGTCGAGCTCTCCGAGCGGCCCTGGCTGATCTTCACGCCGGCCCGCTACGAGGGCATCGACCGCCGCGTCATGGACGAGTACGCCACCCGGATGCCGGTCTACGAGGTCTCCATCGGCGACTACGTCCTGGCCGGCGGCGAGGCCGCCGTCCTGGTGATCACCGAGGCCGTCGCCCGGCTGCTGCCCGGCGTCCTCGGCAACGCCGAGTCGCACCGGGACGACTCCTTCGCCCCCGGCGCCATGGCCAACCTCCTGGAGGGCCCCGTCTACACCAAGCCCCCCGAGTGGCGCGGCCGGGGCATCCCCGAGGTGCTCCTCAGCGGGCACCACGGCAAGATCGCCCGCTGGCGGCGCGACGAGGCCTTCCGCCGTACGGTCGCCAACCGGCCCGACCTCATCGAGCGCTGCGACCCGGCCGCCTTCGACAAGAAGGACCGCGAGATCCTCTCCATGCTGGGGTGGGCGCCCGAGCCCGGCGGCCGATTTTGGCGCAGGGTCGAGGGCGTGGAAGAATAGGCCGCTGTCGTCCGTCCGGCGCGCGCCCCTGCCACAGGGGGAACGACGCCACCGGAAACGGACGACGTCCCCATCATTCGAACGTACCGCTGATGACCTGTGGCATCAGCGAGGAAAGAGACCTCCATGGCCTCCCTGCTCGACCAGGTCAACGCGGGTTCGCTCCGCTCCGACCTCCCCGCCTTCCGTCCGGGCGACACCGTCAACGTGCACGTCCGCGTCATCGAGGGCAACCGCTCCCGCATCCAGCAGTTCAAGGGTGTCGTCATCCGCCGTCAGGGCTCGGGCGTCTCCGAGACCTTCACGGTCCGCAAGGTCTCGTTCTCCGTCGGCGTCGAGCGCACCTTCCCGGTGAACTCCCCGATCTTCGAGAAGATCGAGCTCGTGACCCGCGGTGACGTCCGTCGCGCCAAGCTCTACTACCTGCGTGAGCTGCGCGGCAAGGCTGCCAAGATCAAGGAGAAGCGCGACCGCTGAGCCTCGGCTCCCGGCACGCTCACCGCTTCGGATTCCCCGCACAGGAAGGCCGGATAGGCTTTCCCGGCGATGGACACCGAAGCACAGCCCACGGAGCGCGACCCCTCTTCCGACACGGATTCGTCCGGTACGGAGGAAGGGTCGCGCTCCGCGCGCGTTTCCGACGACTCCGCGCGCGTGGCGGACGATTCCGGCCGCGGCCCGTCCTGGCGGCGCACCGCCCTCGTGGGCGGCGCCTGCGTGGTCTTCCTGCTGCTCCTGAGCCACTTCGTGATCCAGCCGTTCCTGATCCCCAGCCGTTCCATGGAGCCCACGCTCCAGGTCGGCGACCGGATCCTCGTGAACAAGCTGGCGTACCGTTTCGGCGGCGAGCCGGCCCGGGGCGACGTCGTCGTCTTCGACGGCACCGGCTCCTTCGTACGGGAGCAGCCCCGGGGCAATCCGGTCACCGGGCTCCTGCACGACGGGGCGGCCGCCCTCGGGCTCGCCGAGCCCGACGAGACCGACTTCGTGAAGCGGGTCGTCGGCGTCGGCGGCGACCGGGTCGTCTGCTGCGACAGGAACGGCCGGCTCACCGTCAACGGCGTTCCCGTCGAGGAGCGGTACGTGATGCTCGGCGACCGGCCCTCCAGCGTGCCCTTCGACATCGTCGTCCCGCAGGACAGGCTCTGGGTCATGGGAGACCACCGCAGCCAGTCCAGCGACTCCCGCGACCACCTCGGCGAGCCCGGCGGCGGCATGGTCCCCGTCGACAGGGTCGTCGGCCGCGCCGACTGGATCGCCTGGCCCTTCGGCCGCTGGTCCACCGTGCCCGACACCGAGGCCTTCGACGCCGTGCCGGCCCCGCCGGCCGGCGGGCACGGGGCGGGAGCCCATGGGTAGCAGGGGCCGCGGCAGATCCTCCGCCGGGGCCGCCGACGGCTCCGCCGCCCTCCCGGGGCGCGCGGAGCGCCGCAGGCTGGCCCGCAAGGTCAAGCGGCGCCGGCAGCGCTCCGCGGTCCGGGAGATCCCGATCCTGGTCATCGTGGCCGTGTTCATCGCGCTCGTCCTGAAGACCTTCCTGGTCCAGGCGTTCGTCATCCCCTCCGGCTCGATGGAGCAGACGATCCGGATCTCCGACCGGGTCCTCGTCGACAAGCTCACGCCCTGGTTCGGCTCCCGCCCGCAGCGCGGCGACGTCGTCGTCTTCAAGGACCCCGGCGGCTGGCTCCAGCAGGAGGCCACCCCGCCCGCCGAGGACCCGATCGGGATCAAGCAGGCCAAGCAGGCCCTGACCTTCATCGGGCTGCTGCCCTCGGCCGACGACCGGGACCTCATCAAGCGGGTGATCGCCGTCGGCGGGGACACCGTCCGCTGCTGCGGCGAGGACGGGCGGATCACCGTCAACGGCGTGCCGCTGGACGAGCCGTACCTGCACCCCGGGAACCCGCCGTCCAAGATCCCCTTCGAGGTGAAGGTCCCCGAGGGCCGCATCTTCGTCATGGGCGACCACCGCTCCGACTCGGCCGACTCCCGGTTCCACCTCGACGAGGAGGGCCACGGCACCGTCTCCGAGGAGCAGGTCGTCGGGCGTGCCGTGGTGATCGCCTGGCCTTTCGGACACTGGCGCACCCTGGAGCAGCGGGAGACCTTCTCCTCCGTACCGGACGCACGTGCGAGTTCCGGGACCGCATCCGATCTGTCGCATAGTGTGTCCCAGCGGAATCTGAACGGATTGCCCGGGCTCCCGACCCCTGCGGAACTTCTGCTCGTTATGGGAGTGGTGGGCCTGTCCCTGACCCGGGGCAGGCGTTCGCACGGACTGAGGAGTGGATGTGGGGGATTTGGCCGTCGGCGCACGATCCGGACACGATGAGCCGGAGAAGAGGGCCGACGGGGCCTTCGGCGATGACACGACGGGTGGCGACGTGACGGGTGACGAGCAGGCGCGGCCGCCGGGCGGCGGTGTGCCGGGCGACGACGGCGACGAAGCGGCGGGCGGGTCCGACAGGGGCCCGAAGAAGCAGCGTTCCTTCTGGAAGGAACTGCCCCTCCTCGTCGGCATCGCGCTGGTGCTCGCGCTGCTGATCAAGACCTTCCTGGTGCAGGCGTTCTCGATCCCCTCGGAATCGATGATGAACACCCTCCAGAAGGGCGACCGGGTCCTCGTCGACAAGCTGACCCCCTGGTTCGGCTCCGAGCCCGAGCGCGGCGAGGTCGTCGTCTTCCACGACCCGGGCGGCTGGCTGGAGGGCCAGGAGACGCCCAAGCCGAACGTCGTGCAGAAGTTCCTCAGCTTCATCGGCCTCATGCCCTCCGCCGAGGAGAAGGACCTCATCAAGCGCGTCATCGCGGTCGGCGGCGACACCGTCTCCTGCAAGGAGGGCGGCAAGGTCGTCCTCAACGGCGTGGCGCTCGACGAGAGCGCGTACCTCGCCCCCGGCGCGGTGCCCTGCCAGGACTCCTTCGGTCCGATCAAGGTCCCCAAGGACCGGATCTGGGTCATGGGCGACAACCGCCAGAACTCCCTGGACTCCCGCTTCCACCAGCAGCTCCCCGGCGGCGGCACCGTCTCCAACGACGAGGTCGTGGGCCGCGCCGTCGTGATCGCCTGGCCGGTCACCCGCTGGGCCACGCTCCCCGTGCCCGACGTCTTCGACCAGCCGGCCCTCAACAAGGCCCTGGGCGCCGCGCCCCTCGGCGCGGCCGGTCTCGCCGGAGCGCTCCCGCTGGTGCTGTGGCGCCGGAAGAGGCGGGCCGCAGGGCATACCGCCGAGTAGCGACCCGCGGGTAGGGTGCCGTCCCGGACCGTCGACAGGCCTGCGGTCCGCCGACAGACCTACGGGGTGCGCACATGAGCGGAACCATACGGACCAAGGACGGCCACGGCCGCCTCGGCAGCGTGCTGTCGGGGCTGGCCGTGGCCGTCGGCTGTGTGCTCTTCCTCGGCGGATTCGCCTGGGGAGCGGTGCTCTACCAGCCGTTCACCGTCCCCACCGACTCCATGACCCCGACCATCGACGTCGGGTCCAAGATCCTCGCCGAGCGGATCGACGGCGACGAGGTGCGGCGCGGTGACGTCGTCGTCTTCAGCGACCCGCTCTGGGGCGCCTCGCCCATGGTCAAGCGGGTCGTGGCCGTCGGCGGCGACACCGTCGCCTGCTGCGACCGGGACGGGAAGCTCACCGTCGACGGCAAGCCCGTCGACGAGTCCTACCTGCGGCCCGGGACCGGCGGCCGGACGGTCGCCTCGGGCCAGGACTTCTCGGTGACCGTCCCCGCGGGCAACCTCTTCCTCCTCGGCGACGACCGGACCGTCTCGCTCGACTCCCGTACGCACCTGGAGGACGCCGGACAGGGCTCCGTGCCCCGCTCCACGGTCGTCGGCAGGGTCGACGCCGTCGTCTGGCCCGCCAAGGGCCTCCTGGAGCCCGCCGAGGGCTTCGCCGGCCTCCCGGGCGGCACCTCGCGACCGGGACCGTTCAAGGCGCTCCTCACGGCGATCGCGGCCGGCACCGCGCTGATCCTCGTGGGCTCCGCGTACGGCCCGGTGGCGCGCCGCCTGACCCGCCGCCGGCCCGAGGGGCCCCGGCCGGGCGTACGGGAGAAGGTGGGGGCATGACGGACACGGCTGCGGGAGCGGGGCCCGTCGCGCGGCAGGTGGCGCGGGTCGTCCTGCTCGACCCCGACGACCGCATCCTGCTCCTGCACGGCTACGAGCCCGACGACCCGGCCGAGAGCTGGTGGTTCACCCCGGGCGGCGGCCTGGAGGGCGACGAGACCCGGGCGGAGGCGGCGCTGCGCGAACTCGCGGAGGAGACCGGCATCACCGAGGTCGACCTCGGCCCCGTGCTCTGGAAGCGGTACTGCTCCTTCCCCTTCGACGGGCGCCGCTGGGACCAGGACGAGTGGTACTACCTGGCCCGCACCCGCAAGACCGAGGCCGCGCCCCGGCCGCGGGCCCTCACGGAACTGGAGACCCGCAGCCTCGCGGGCCTGAGATGGTGGACCTCCGCCGAACTGTCGGCGGCCCATGAGACGGTGTACCCGACCAGGCTCGCCGAGCTGCTCCAGGCTCTGCTCGACGAGGGACCTCCGAGTGCACCGGTGGTTCTCGCCCCGGAAATCGTTTAGGGGCGCGTACGGCTGGCGCACAATAGGGGGACGCACGGCTGAAGGGGAACATGCCATGAGCGCCGAGGACCTCGAGAAGTACGAGACCGAGATGGAGCTGAAGCTCTACCGGGAGTACCGCGACGTCGTCGGGCTGTTCAAATACGTGATCGAGACCGAGCGGCGCTTCTACCTCACCAACGACTACGAGATGCAGGTGCACTCGGTGCAGGGTGAGGTCTTCTTCGAGGTCAGCATGGCCGACGCCTGGGTCTGGGACATGTACAGGCCCGCCAGGTTCGTCAAGCAGGTCCGGGTGCTGACCTTCAAGGACGTGAACATCGAGGAGCTCAACAAGAGCGACCTCGAACTGCCCGGCAGCTGAAACCACCCCCAGGGGTGATGAGGTTCTCCACAGCCCCGTAGGCGTCCACAGCGCCGCACGCGGTCCGCCGCACTCCGTCACAGTCGGTGACGGAGGTGGTACCACATGAACAGGACCCAAGCCCTCGGACGGTACGGGGAGCAGCTGGCGACCCGCCGGCTCACCGCGACCGGCATGCACATCCTCGCCCGCAACTGGCGCTGCGGCCGGACCGGCGAGATCGACATCGTCGCCCTCGACGGCGACACCCTCGTCATCTGCGAGGTCAAGACCCGGCGCGACGGCGGCTACGAACACCCGATGGCCGCCGTCACACCCCGCAAGGCCGAGCGGCTCCGGCGCCTCGCCGCCTGCTGGCTCGACCGCAGCGACACCCCGGCGCCCGCCGGAGGCGTCCGCGTCGACCTCGTCGGCGTCGTCCTGCCGCGCAGGGGCGCCCCCGTCCTCACCCACGCCCAGGGGGTGGCCTGATGGGATTCGCCCGCACCTGCTCCGTCGCCCTCGTCGGCGTCGAAGGCGTCGTCGTCGAGGTCCAGGCCGACCTCGAACCCGGCGTCGCCGCCTTCACCCTCGTCGGCCTCCCCGACAAGAGCCTCAGCGAGAGCCGCGACCGGGTCCGCGCCGCCGTCGTCAACTCCGGCGCCGAATGGCCCCAGAAGAAACTGACCGTCGGCCTCAGCCCGGCATCCGTCCCGAAGGGCGGCTCCGGCTTCGACCTCGCCGTCGCCGCGGCCGTGCTCGGCGCCGCCGAGCGGATCGACCCGCGCGCCATCGCCGACCTCGTCCTCATCGGCGAACTCGGCCTCGACGGCCGCGTCCGGCCCGTCCGCGGCGTCCTGCCCGCCGTCCTCGCCGCCGCCGAAGCCGGATACGACCAGGTCGTCGTCCCCGAACAGACCGCAGGCGAGGCCTCCCTCGTCCCCGGGGTCTCCGTCCTCGGCGTCCGCAGCCTCCGCCAGCTGATCGCCGTCCTCGGCGACGAACCCGTCCCCGACGAGGAGGCCATCGAAGAAGGCCGGCCCGACGCCATGCTCGCCGGACTCCTCGTCCCCGGCGCCGGCATCGGCACCGGACTCGCCGCCGACCCCGCCGAAGGCCCCGACCTCGCCGACGTCGCCGGCCAGCACCGGGCCCGCCTCGCCCTGGAGGTCGCCGCCGCCGGCAGCCACCACCTGCTGCTCTCCGGCCCGCCCGGCGCCGGCAAGACCATGCTCGCCGAGCGCCTCCCCGGCATCCTCCCGCCCCTCACCCGGCAGGAATCCCTCGAAGTCACCGCCGTCCACTCCGTCGGCGGCATCCTCCCGCCCGGCGAACCCCTCGTCCGCCGCGCCCCCTACTGCGCGCCCCACCACTCCGCCACCATGCAGTCCCTCGTCGGCGGCGGGAACGGCCTCCCCAGGCCCGGCGCCGTCTCCCTCGCCCACCGAGGGGTCCTCTTTCTGGACGAGGCCCCCGAGTTCTCCGGCAAGGCCCTCGACGCCCTCCGCCAGCCCCTCGAATCCGGGCACGTCGTCATCGCCCGCGCCGCCGGGGTCGTCCGCCTCCCCGCCCGCTTCCTCCTCGCCCTCGCCGCCAACCCCTGCCCCTGCGGCCGGCACACCCTCTACGGCGCCGGCTGCGAATGCCCCGCCTCCGTCATCCGCCGCTACCAGGCACGACTCTCCGGACCCCTGCTCGACCGCGTCGACCTCCGCGTCGAGGTCGAACCCGTCACCCGCTCCGACCTCCTCGGACAGGGCGGCCGGGGCGAGACCACCGCCACCGTCGCCGCCCGCGTCCGCGAAGCCCGGGCCCGCGCCGCCGCACGGCTCTCCGACACCCCCTGGAAGGTGAACAGCGAGATCCCCGGACACGAGCTCCGCACCCGCTACCTCGCCGCCCCCGGCGCCCTCGCCACCGCCGAACGCGACATCGAACGCGGCCTGCTCACCGCCCGCGGCCTCGACCGCGTCCTCCGCGTCGCCTGGACCATCGCCGACCTCACCGGCCACGACCGTCCCGGCGGCGAGGACATCGCCCTCGCCCTCGAACTACGCACCGGCGTCGCCCGCGGCGTCCCTGTCGGAGCGGGGGAGCCCGCATGACCACCCCACCCATGCCGGGCACCGCGCCCGAGCCCAACGCCGAGCCCGAGCCCGGCGTCCCGCCCGCGCCTGAGCCCACCGCCGGGTCCGCGCCCAGTGGTGAGCACCTGGCCCGTGCGGTTCTCAGTCGTGCCGTCGAGCCCGGTGACGAACACGCCGGTCGGTGGATCCGCCGGTACGGGGCCGGAGGGTTCCTCGACCGGCTGCTTCAGGCGGGGGAGGACACTTCGGTCTTCCCCGGCACGGGAGCGAAACGGGTCGCCTCATGGCGGCGGCGGGCCGCAGCGGCCCGCCCGGGGCAGGACCTCGACGCCGTCCAGGCCCTCGGTGGTCGCTTTCTCGTCCCCGGGGACGCGGAATGGCCGAGCCAACTCGACGACCTGGGCGACGCCCGCCCCCTCGGGCTGTGGGTCCGGGGGCCCGCGGACCTGCGGGTCTGGGCCCTGCGCTCCGTCGCGCTCGTCGGGGCGCGCGCCTGCACGCCGTACGGCGCGCACACCGCCGCCGACCTCGCCGCAGGCCTCAGCCGACAGGGCTGGGTCGTCGTCTCCGGAGCCGCCTACGGGATCGACGGAGCCGCCCATCGGGGAGCGCTCGCGGCAGGGGGCGCGACCGTCGCCGTCCTCGCGTGCGGCGTCGACACCCCGTACCCCCGCGGCCACGACCGGCTGATCCGGCGCGTCGCGGAACAAGGGCTCGTCGTCGGGGAGCTGCCGCCCGACAGCCATCCCACCCCCAGCCGCTTCATCCTCCGCAACCGCGTCATCGCCGCCCTGACCCGGGGAACCGTCGTCATCGAGGCCCAGCACCGCAGCGGCTCCCTCGTCACCGCCC
The DNA here is from genome assembly GCF_044333355.1 of Streptomyces sp. NPDC021012. Lineage (NCBI taxonomy): Bacteria > Bacillati > Actinomycetota > Actinomycetes > Kitasatosporales > Streptomycetaceae > Streptomyces > Streptomyces sp. NPDC021012. Next base: position 107,168 of record NZ_JBIRQU010000016.1, on the reverse strand, counting down.
GCGCCGCGGGGCGGCTCGGGCGCCATGTCATGGGCGTCCCCGGGCCCGTGACCAGCGGGCTCTCGGCCGGCGTCCACGAACTGCTGCGCGGCGACGCCACCCTCGTCACCGACGCCGACGAGATCGTCGAACTCGTCGGGGACATCGGACAGCTCGCCCCCGCACGCAGGGGACCCGTCCTGCCCCGCGACCTCCTCGCCCCCGCCACCGCGCACGTCCTCGAAGCCGTCCCCGCCCGCGGCCCCACGCCCACCACCGCCATCGCCCACCGGGCCGGAACCACCCCCGACGACACCCTCGCCAAGCTGTACGAACTCCACTCGCTCGGCTTCGTCGAACGGCACGGGACGGGCTGGCGGTTGACGAACACCGCGACAGAAGCGTCGAACATGCGGCGAGGCGGTACTTGACCTGGGTCATTCGGGTGAAAAGGTGATGGCGATGAACAAGCGAGTTCTCTCGGCCGCACCCGAGGGGTCGACACGCGCCACGGCCCGGGTTCGAAGATGCGACCGACGGCGTCCACCCGGAGCGGCGCGATCCGCCGATGTTCGCTCACCGCGACAGCGCACTCACGCTACGCTCACCAGGATTCCCCACAGGACACCCACACCGACACACCCGACAGCAGAACGGCTCAAGGCAACGCATGCCCCAGCACACCTCCGGGTCTGACCGCGCTGCGGTGCCCCCAGCAGCCCGGGGCACCGTGCGACCACCCGCACCGACCTCACTCGACGAGCTGTGGCGCTCGTACAAGGACACCGGCGACGAGCGGCTGCGGGAGCAGCTGATCCTGCACTACTCGCCGCTCGTCAAGTACGTCGCCGGACGGGTCAGCGTGGGGCTGCCGTCCAATGTGGAACAGGCCGACTTCGTCTCCTCCGGGGTCTTCGGCCTCATCGACGCCATCGAGAAGTTCGACGTCGAACGGGCGATCAAGTTCGAGACGTACGCGATCACCCGCATCCGCGGCGCCATGATCGACGAACTCCGCGCCCTCGACTGGATCCCGCGCTCCGTCCGTCAGAAGGCCCGCAACGTCGAGCGGGCCTACGCCACCCTCGAAGCCCAGCTCCGCAGGACCCCCTCCGAGAGCGAGGTCGCCGCGGAGATGGAGATCACGCTGGAGGAACTGCACGCGGTTTTCAGCCAGTTGTCCCTGGCGAACGTGGTGGCCCTGGAGGAGCTGCTGCACGTCGGCGGCGAGGGCGGCGACCGGCTCTCCCTCATGGACACCCTCGAGGACACCGCCGCCGACAACCCCGTCGAGGTCGCCGAGGACCGCGAGCTGCGCCGGCTGCTCGCCCGCGCCATCAACACGCTCCCCGAGCGCGAGAAGACCGTCGTCACGCTCTACTACTACGAGGGCCTGACCCTCGCGGAGATCGGCCACGTCCTCGGCGTCACCGAGAGCCGGGTCAGCCAGATCCACACCAAATCCGTCCTCCAGCTCCGCGCCAAGCTGGCCGACGTCGGACGCTGACCCTTGCGGGCCGGTCGTACAGTGGAGCCGTGCCCAGGATTCGAGCGGCCTCGGTGGCCGAGCACCGGACCATGCAGCGCGCCGCCCTCCTGGACGCCGCGCGTTCCCTGCTGTCCGAGGGGGGTACGGAGGCGCTGACCTTCCCCGCCCTCGCCGAGCGCACGGGCCTGGCCCGCTCGTCGGTCTACGAGTACTTCCGGTCGCGCGCCGCCGTCGTCGAGGAGCTGTGCGCCGTCGACTTCCCCGTCTGGGCCGCCGAGGTCGAGGCCGCCATGGCCGGCGCCGGGACGCCGCGCGGCAAGGTCGAGGCGTACGTCCGCACACAGCTGGACCTCGTCGGGGACCGGCGCCACCGGGCGGTCGTCGCCATCTCGGCGAGCGAGCTGGAGGACGGCGCCCGCGAGAGGATCCGCGCCGCCCACGGCGGCCTCGTCGCCATGATCGTCGAAGCCCTCGCCGCCCTGGGCCAGCCCCAGCCCCGCCTGGGCGCCATGCTCCTCCAGGGCGTCGTCGACGCCGCCGTCCGCCGCATCGAACTCGGCGCGGCCGAAGACCCCGCCACCATCGCCGAAGCCGCCGTCACCATGGCCCTCCACGGCGTGGCCGGCCCCCAGGCCTGAGGCCCTGGCCGCCGGCGAGCGGAAGCAGGCGCGAGGGGGCCCTTCTCGTCAGGAGGAGGGGGTTCAGGTACTCCTCGCCCCTGAGGAGGCCCCAGTGCAGGCAGGACCTCGGGCAGTGGGAGTTCTCCGTGACCTCGGCGATCGGGGTGCCCGGTGAGACCTGGGCGCCCCGGGGGACCAGGGGGGTCACCGGGGTGAAGGTCGTGCGGAGCGGGGGAACGCCCGTACCCGGGAGGGTGAGGGTGAGCGCGCCGCGGCCGCCCACCGGCCCCGCGAAGGTGACCGTGCCCGCCACCGGGGCGAGGACCGGGGTGCCCGGAGGCGCGGCGAGGTCCACGCCGCGGTGACCCGCGGCGTACGGGCCGGGCGGGGGCTGCCAGCCGCGGAGGATCTCCGGCGGGGGCGGGCCCACCGGCCAGAGGAGGGTCAGGGCCGTGAACAGGATCGTCGCCAGGTGCATGGGAGAAGGCTTTCCCGGGCGTCCGGTTCATGACGGTCACGGACGGTATCTGTGGACTACTGGCCGGTTGTGGACAGCGCCGTCACCCGGCGCTCCCGGGGTCCCGTACACTTCCTATGGCGACTCGGGTCACCGGGTCGACTTCGCACGCCCCGCCACTTGTCTCTGAGGCGGGTGGCAGCGCCTTTCGGTCCTTCGCGGCACGGCGCGCCGGGGCGTCAGGAAAACAACCGAGAAACTCAAGGAGATACGGCCATGGCCGTCGTCACGATGCGGGAGCTGCTGGAGAGCGGCGTCCACTTCGGTCACCAGACCCGTCGCTGGAACCCGAAGATGAAGCGCTTCATCTTCACCGAGCGCAACGGCATCTACATCATCGACCTGCTCCAGTCGCTGTCGTACATCGACCGCGCCTACGAGTTCGTCAAGGAGACCGTCGCGCACGGCGGCTCCATCATGTTCGTCGGTACGAAGAAGCAGGCCCAGGAGGCCATCGCCGAGCAGGCGACGCGTGTCGGCATGCCGTACGTCAACCAGCGTTGGCTCGGTGGCATGCTCACCAACTTCTCCACCGTCTACAAGCGGCTGCAGCGCCTCAAGGAGCTCGAGCAGATCGACTTCGAGGACGTCGCCTCCTCGGGTCTCACCAAGAAGGAGCTCCTGGTCCTCTCCCGCGAGAAGGCCAAGCTGGAGAAGACCCTCGGTGGTATCCGCGAGATGCAGAAGGTGCCGAGCGCCGTCTGGATCGTCGACACCAAGAAGGAGCACATCGCCGTCGGTGAGGCGCGCAAGCTCCACATCCCGGTCGTCGCGATCCTCGACACCAACTGCGACCCCGACGAGGTCGACTACAAGATCCCGGGCAACGACGACGCGATCCGCTCCGTCACCCTGCTCACCCGCGTGATCGCCGACGCCGTCGCCGAGGGCCTCATCGCCCGCTCCGGCGCCGCGACCGGCGACTCGAAGCCGGGCGAGAAGGCCGCCGGCGAGCCGCTCGCCGAGTGGGAGCGCGACCTGCTCGAGGGTGAGAAGAAGGCTGACGAGGCCGTCGAGGCCCCCGCCGCCGAGGCCGCCCCGGCCGAGGCCGCCGCCGAGGCTCCGGCCGCGGACGCCGAGCAGGCCTGACCCTCCAGGACCTTCGGGTGACGACGGCGGGGGCCCACGAAGCCCCCGCCGTCCACCCGTGGACCCGCCCGATCTTTCAGACTTCGAGAGAGAAACAGACTCATGGCGAACTACACCGCCGCTGACGTCAAGAAGCTCCGCGAGCTCACCGGCGCCGGCATGATGGACTGCAAGAAGGCCCTGGACGAGGCCGACGGCAACGTCGACAAGGCCGTCGAGGCGCTCCGCATCAAGGGCCAGAAGGGCGTCGCCAAGCGCGAGGGCCGCTCTGCCGAGAACGGCGCCGTTGTCTCCCTCATCGCCGACGACAACACCTCCGGCGTCCTCGTCGAGCTGAAGTGCGAGACGGACTTCGTCGCCAAGGGTGACAAGTTCCAGGCCGTCGCCGCCCAGCTGGCCGAGCACGTCGCCGCCACCTCCCCGGCCGACATCGAGGCCCTGCTCGCCTCCGAGATCGAGCCCGGCAAGACGGTCCAGGCGTTCGTCGACGAGGCCAACGCCAACCTCGGCGAGAAGATCGTCCTCGACCGCTTCGCGCAGTACGCCGACGGCTTCGTCTACGCGTACATGCACCGCACGATGCCCGACCTGCCGCCGCAGATCGGTGTCCTCGTCGAGTTCGACAAGGCCGACGCCGACGTCGCCAAGGGCATCGCCCAGCACATCGCCGCCTTCGCGCCGAAGTACCTCACCAAGGAAGACGTTCCGGCCGAGGTCGTCGAGTCCGAGCGTCGCATCGCCGAGGAGACCACCCGCGCCGAGGGCAAGCCCGAGGCCGCGATCGCCAAGATCGTCGAGGGTCGCGTCAACGGCTTCTTCAAGGACGCCACGCTGCTCGGCCAGCCGTACGCCCTTGACAACAAGAAGTCCGTCCAGAAGGTCCTGGACGAGGCCGGTGTCACCCTGAAGCGCTTCACGCGCATCAAGGTCGGCATCTGAGTCCGTACGCGAACGCGACGGACACCGGACCCCGGTAGGGTCTGAGGCAGTCGTCCGCGCCCGCGCAGGACGACCGCAGATCTGACGAGGAGGCCATTGCCGTACGGGATACCGCGAGGACCCAGGGCAATGGCCTCCTTCGTATGTGCACGAGGAGATCTCCATGAATCAGGGCGCCGTACAGGGCGACGACACCAACGGCAAAAAGGCCGGCCGCTACATGCTGAAGCTGTCCGGAGAGGCCTTCTCCGGCGGCACCGGTCTCGGGGTCGACCCGGACGTCGTGCACGCCATCGCGCGTGAGATCGCCGCCGTCGTCCGGGACGGCGCGGAGATCGCGATCGTGATCGGCGGCGGCAACTTCTTCCGCGGCGCCGAGCTCCAGCAGCGCGGCATGGACCGGGCCCGCTCCGACTACATGGGCATGCTCGGCACCGTGATGAACTGCCTCGCCCTCCAGGACTTCCTGGAGAAGGAGGGCATCGACTCCCGCGTCCAGACCGCCATCACCATGGGCCAGGTCGCCGAGCCCTACATCCCGCTGCGCGCCGTGCGCCACCTGGAGAAGGGCCGCGTGGTCATCTTCGGTGCGGGCATGGGCATGCCGTACTTCTCCACGGACACCACCGCCGCCCAGCGCGCCCTGGAGATCGACGCCGAGGCCCTGCTCATGGGCAAGAACGGCGTGGACGGCGTCTACGACTCCGACCCGAAGAAGAACCCCGACGCGGTCAAGTTCGACGCCCTCGAGTACGGCGAGGTGCTCTCCCGCGACCTCAAGGTCGCCGACGCCACCGCCATCACCCTGTGCCGGGACAACAACCTCCCGATCCTCGTCTTCGAACTGCTCGCCGAGGGCAATATCGCTCGCGCGGTGAAGGGTGAGAAGATCGGCACGCTCGTGAGCGACCAGGGCACCCGGGCCTGACCCGAACCGGGGAACCGCCCCGCAAGGGGATGGACAGAGCCCTGCCGGTCGTACACCGTGCAGGACACAACGCGACGACACGCAGGAGCAAGTGGTGATCGAAGAGACCCTCCTCGAGGCCGAGGAGAAGATGGAGAAGGCCGTCGTGGTCGCCAAGGAGGACTTCGCCGCGATCCGCACCGGCCGTGCGCACCCGGCGATGTTCAACAAGATCGTGGCCGACTACTACGGTGCCATCACCCCCATCAACCAGCTGGCGTCCTTCTCCGTCCCGGAGCCGCGCATGGCCGTGGTGACGCCGTTCGACAAGAGCGCGCTGCGCAACATCGAGCAGGCGATCCGGGACTCGGACCTCGGCGTCAACCCGAGCAACGACGGCAACATCATCCGCGTGGTGTTCCCCGAGCTGACCGAGGAGCGCCGCCGGGAGTACATCAAGGTCGCCAAGGGCAAGGCCGAGGACTCGAAGATCTCGATCCGCTCGGTCCGCCGCAAGGCCAAGGAGACCATCGACAAGCTCGTCAAGGACGGCGAGGTCGGCGAGGACGAGGGCCGCCGCGCCGAGAAGGAGCTCGACGACACCACCGCGAAGTACGTCGCGCAGGTGGACGAGCTGCTCAAGCACAAGGAAGCCGAGCTGCTCGAGGTCTGATGAACGACTCTTCCTGGGGGGCCCCGGCCGGTTCCGGCCGCGGGGGACCCGACCAGGGGCCTGCCCCGGCGGGTCCCGCATACGATCGGCAGCAGGCGGCGCAGACTCGGCCCATGCCCATCGTGCCCGACGTTCCCGCCGGCGGATTCCAGGACGGTCACGACCGGGGGGCCGCTCACCCGAGCGGTCCCCTGTTCCGTGACGAGCCGCCGCACGAGCACCCGCAGGAGCCCATGTCCAGCCCCACCCCGCCTCCGCCGCCCGCGCCCCCGGCGCCACGGCAGAAGAAGAGCGCGGGCCGCGACCTGGGCGCGGCCATAGGCGTCGGGGTCGGTCTCGGCGCCGTCATCATCGCGTCGCTGTTCATCTGGAAGCCGGCGTTCGTCGGGGTGATAGCGGTCGCCGTGGTCGTCGGCCTGTGGGAGCTCACCTCCCGCCTCCAGGAGCGCAAGGAGATCAAGGCTCCGCTGGTCCCGCTCGCGGTCGGCGGCGCGGCGATGGTCGTCGCCGGCTACGTCCGGGGCGCCGAGGGCGCCTGGGTGGCGATGGCCCTCACGGCGCTCGCGGTGCTCGTCTGGCGGATGACGGAGCCTCCCGAGGGCTACCTCAAGGACGTCACGGCGGGGGTCTTCGCCGCGTTCTACGTGCCGTTCCTGGCGACGTTCGTGGCGCTGCTGCTGACCGCGGACGACGGGCCGCAGCGGGTGCTGACCTTCCTGATCCTGACCGTGGTCAGCGACACCGGGGCGTACGCGATCGGCTGGCGCTTCGGCAAGCACAAGCTGGCCCCGCGGATCAGCCCCGGCAAGACCCGGGAGGGCCTGGTCGGCGCGGTGACGTTCGCGATGGCGGCGGGCGCGCTGTGCATGCAGTTCATGATCGACGACGGCGCCTGGTGGCAGGGCCTGATCCTCGGCCTCGCGGTGGCCGCGAGCGCGACGCTCGGCGACCTCGGCGAGTCCATGATCAAGCGCGACCTCGGCATCAAGGACATGGGCACGCTGCTGCCCGGCCACGGCGGCATCATGGACCGCCTGGACTCCCTGCTGCCGACGGCGCCGGTGGTGTGGCTGCTGATGGCGCTCTTCGTCGGAACGGCTTGACGGACAGCGGGTACTCTGGAAGGGCTCGTGGCGCGTGCGCCGCGGGCCCTTCCGTCGTCCTCGCCGCAGCGGGGACGGTCCAGTGAGGTCTCCTGGCTTCGGCATCGTGATGCCGCCCTCCCCGCCGTCGCGGGGGTACCAGACCTCGTGCCGTCTGAGGAGACACCCGATCGTGGCCCGTCCAGTGCCCGGAGAACTCACTTTCGTCGCCCCCCGCGGAGCCAAGAAGCCGCCGCGGCACCTGGCCGACCTCACGCCCGCGGAGCGGAAGGAGGCCGTCGCCGCGATCGGCGAGAAGCCGTTCCGCGCCAAGCAGCTGTCCACGCACTACTTCGCGCGGTACGCGCACGACCCCGCCGAGTGGACCGACATCCCGGCCGCCTCGCGGGAGAAGCTGGCCGGGGAGCTGCTGCCCGACCTGATGTCCGTGGTGCGGCACATCTCGTGCGACGACGACACCACCCGCAAGACCCTGTGGAAGCTGCACGACGGCACGCTCGTGGAGTCGGTGCTCATGCGCTACCCCGACCGGGTGACCATGTGCATCTCCTCGCAGGCCGGCTGCGGCATGAACTGTCCGTTCTGCGCGACCGGGCAGGCGGGCCTCGACCGGAACCTGTCGACCGCCGAGATCGTGCACCAGATCGTGGACGGCATGCGGGCGCTGCGCGACGGGGAGGTGCCCGGGGGACCGGCGCGGCTCTCCAACATCGTGTTCATGGGCATGGGCGAGCCGCTCGCCAACTACAAGCGCGTCGTCGGCGCGATCCGCCGGCTGACGGACCCCGAGCCGGACGGCCTCGGGCTCTCGCAGCGCGGCATCACCGTCTCCACCGTCGGCCTCGTCCCCGCGATGCTGCGCTTCGCCGACGAGGGCTTCAAGTGCCGCCTCGCCGTCTCGCTGCACGCGCCCGACGACGAGCTCCGCGACACCCTGGTGCCCGTCAACACGCGCTGGAAGGTCCGCGAGGTCCTCGACGCGGCCTGGGAGTACGCGGAGAAGTCCGGGCGCCGGATCTCCATCGAGTACGCCCTCATCCGGGACATCAACGACCAGGCCTGGCGCGGCGACCTCCTCGGCCGCCTCCTCAAGGGCAAGCGGGTGCACGTCAACCTGATCCCGCTGAACCCGACGCCCGGGTCGAAGTGGACGGCGTCCCGTCCCGAGGACGAGAAGGCCTTCGTCGAGGCGATCGCCCGCCACGGCGTGCCGGTGACCGTCCGGGACACCCGCGGCCAGGAGATCGACGGTGCCTGTGGACAGCTCGCGGCCTCCGAGCGCTGACCTTGTAGTCTGAGCTCGAACACATCTCCATATTCCGACAGGGGAGCGCCACAGCGCTGAGAGTGCGGTAACCGTAGACCGCAGACCCTCTGAACCTCGCCCAGGTCATTCTGGGTAGGAAGTTCGGTCGTAACTCAAGCTGTTGCGCCCTGCCCGCGTCCGGTCCGCCGGCCGTGGGCAGGGCCGCGTCTCTTCCTGGTCATACCCAGGAGGAAATCCAGTGAGCATCAAGAAGGCCGCCGCCGTCGCGCTCGTCGCGGCGCTCGGCGTCACCGGCCTCGCCGCATGCGGCACCGACAAGGGCGGGAGCGAGGCCGGCAAGACCGACCAGCCCGCGCCGAAGACCGTCACGCTGGTGAGCCACGACTCCTTCAACGCCTCCAAGGAGGTGCTCGCCGACTTCACCAAGCAGACCGGGTTCACGGTCAAGGTGCTGAAGAGCGGCGACGCCGGCGAGGCCGTCAACAAGGAGATCCTGACCAAGGGCTCCCCGCAGGGCGACGTCTTCTTCGGCGTCGACAACACGCTGCTGTCCCGCGCCCTCGACAACGGGATCTTCGTCCCGTACGAGGCGAAGGGCCTGGACCGGGTCCCCGCCGCGTTCCAGCTCGACAAGGAGCACCGGGTCACCCCGATCGACTCCGGCGACATCTGCGTCAACTACGACAAGAAGTACTTCGCGGACAAGAAGCTGGCGCCGCCGGTGACCTTCGACGACCTGGCGAAGCCCGCGTACAAGGACCTCCTCGTGGTGGAGAACCCCGAGCGGTCCTCCCCGGGCCTCGGCTTCCTCCTCGGCACGGCCGCCAAGTACGGCGACGAGGGCTGGCAGGACTACTGGAAGAAGCTCAAGGCCAACGGCGTGAAGACCGTCGACAGCTGGGAGCTCGCCTACAACCAGGAGTTCTCCGGCTCGGCCGGCGGCAAGCAGGCCAAGGGCGACCGCCCGCTGGTCGTGTCGTACGCCTCCAGCCCGCCGGCCGAGGTGCTGTACGGCGAGCCGCAGCCGAAGGTGGCGCCCACCGGGGTCTCCACCGGCACCTGCTTCCGCCAGATCGAGTTCGCGGGCCTGCTGAACGGCGCGAAGAACCCCGAGGGCGGCAAGGCGCTCGTCGACTTCCTGATCTCCAGGAAGTTCCAGGAGGACATGCCGCTCCAGATGTTCGTCAACCCGGTGGCGAAGGACGCGGCCCTGCCGGAGCTGTTCACCAAGCACGGCGTGGTGATCGAGAAGCCGGAGACCATGGCGCCCGGGAAGATCGCCGAGAAGCGTGACGCGTGGATCCAGCAGTGGTCGTCGCTCGTCCTGAAGTGACCCGCGACCTCAAGGGGAGCGCGACGCGGCTGGGCCTGATGGCCCTGCCCGTCGCGTTCTTCGGGGTCTTCTTCGCCTGGCCCGTCGTGTCCATCGTGGACCGGGGGCTCAGGCCCGCGGGCACGTGGGACCTCGGCCGGATCGGCGGGACGCTGACCCGGCCGGACATCCTCGACGTGCTCGGCTTCACCCTGTGGCAGGCGCTCGCCTCCACCGGTCTCACCCTGCTGCTCGCGCTGCCCGGGGCGTACGTCTTCGCCCGCTTCGACTTCCCCGGCAAGAGCGTGCTGCGGGCCGTCGTCACGGTGCCGTTCGTGCTGCCGACGGTCCTCGTGGGCACGGCGTTCCTGGCGCTCGTCGGCCGGGGCGGGCTCACCGACGAACTGTGGGGGCTGCGGCTCGACACCAGCGTCTGGGCGATCCTCCTCGCCCACGTGTTCTTCAACTACGCGGTCGTCGTCCGGACCGTCGGCGGCCTCTGGTCGCAGCTCGACCCGCGCCAGGAGGAGGCCGCCCGGGTCCTCGGCGCCTCCCGCTGGACGGCCTGGCGGACGGTGACGCTGCCCGCGCTCGTGCCGGCGGTGGCGGCGGCCGCCCTGATGGTCTTCCTCTTCACCTTCACCTCCTTCGGCGTCGTGCAGATCCTCGGCGGGAACGCGTACACGACGCTGGAGGCCGAGATCTACCGGCAGACCGCCCGGCTGCTCGACCTGCCGACGGCGGCGGTCCTGACCCTCGTCCAGTTCGCGGCCGTCGGCGCGATCCTCGGCGTGCACGCCTGGACGGTACGGCGGCGGGAGACCTCGCTGCGGCTCGTACCGCCGGAGACGACCGCGCGCCGGCCGCGCGGCGCCGGACAGCTGGCGCTGCTCGCGGGCGTCCTCGTCTCGGTGGCGCTGCTGATCCTGCTGCCGCTCGGCGTGCTCGTGGAGCGCTCCTTCGCGGAGCCGGGCGGGTACGGGCTCGGCTACTACCGGGCGCTCGGCTCGCTCGACGAGGCCGGGACCTTCCTCGTCCCGCCCCTGGAGGCGATCGGGAACTCGCTGCGGTACGCGGTGGCCGCCACCGCCATCGCCGTGGTGATCGGCGGGCTCGCGGCGGCGGCGCTCACGAGGCGGGCCGGCCGGCTCGTACGGGGCTTCGACGCGCTCCTCATGCTGCCGCTCGGGGTCTCCGCCGTCACCGTCGGCTTCGGCTTCCTCATCACCCTCGACGAGCCGCCGCTCGACCTGCGGGCCAGCTGGATCCTCGTACCGCTCGCACAGGCCCTGGTCGGCGTCCCCTTCGTCGTACGGACGATGCTGCCGGTCCTGCGGGCGGTGGACGAGCGGCTGCGGGAGGCGGCGGCCGTGCTCGGCGCCTCGCCGTGGCGGGCCTGGCGGGAGGTGGACCTGCCGATGGTGCGGCGGGCGCTGCTCATCGCGGCCGGGTTCGCGTTCGCCGTGTCGCTCGGCGAGTTCGGGGCGACCGTCTTCATCGCCCGGCCCGAGAGCCCGACGCTCCCGGTGGCGGTGGCCCGGCTGCTCGGCCGGCCCGGCGCGCTCAACTACGGCCAGGCGATGGCCCTCTCGACGATTCTGATGGTGGTGTGCGCGGTGTCCCTGCTGCTGCTCGAACGGCTCCGCACCGACCGGACCTCCGGGGAGTTCTGATGCTTTCGATCAAGGGCGCGACCGTACGGTTCGGGGAGCGGGCCGCGCTCGACGCCGTGGACCTGGAGGTCGCCGAGCACGAGATCGTGTGCGTGCTCGGCCCCAGCGGCAGCGGCAAGTCCACGATGCTGCGGGCCGTCGCCGGGCTCCAGGCCCTCGACGGCGGCCGGGTCCTGCTCGGCGGCGCCGACCAGGCCGGGGTGCCAGTGCACAAGCGGGGCGTCGGCCTGATGTTCCAGGACCACCAGCTGTTCCCGCAGCGGGACGTCGGCGGGAACGTCGCCTTCGGGCTGCGGATGCGGGGCGCCGGGAAGGCCGAGCAGGCCGAGCGCGTACGGGAGCTGCTCGACCTCGTCGGCCTCCCGGGCGCCGAGCGGCGGTCCGTCGCCGCGCTCTCCGGCGGCGAGCAGCAGCGCGTGGCGCTCGCCCGCGCCCTGGCCCCCCGGCCCCGGCTCCTGATGCTCGACGAGCCGCTCGGCCAGCTCGACCGGGGGCTGCGGGAGCGGCTCGTCGTGGAGCTGCGGCAGCTCTTCGGGCGGCTCGGCACGACGGTCCTCGCGGTCACCCACGACCAGGGCGAGGCCTTCGCGCTCGCCGACCGGCTCGTGGTCATGCGGGACGGGCGGATCGCCCAGTCGGGTGCGCCCGTCGACGTGTGGCGGCGGCCCGCCTCGGAGTTCGTGGCGCGGTTCCTGGGCTTCGACAACGTGGTGACGGCGCGGGTGACCGGCGCGGTCGCGCAGACCGTCTGGGGCAAGGTCCCGGTCCCGGACGGCTCGCCCGAGGGCGAGCGGCGGCTCCTCGTCCGCCCGGGCGGGGTGCGGCTCGTGGAGTCGCGGCCCGTCTGGACGGTGGAGTCCCGGACCTTCCGCGGCAGCCAGGTCCTCGTACGGCTCCGTCCCGCCGAGGGCCCGGCGCTGGAGGCGGAGCTCCCGCTGCGGGAGGCGCCGGAGGAGGGGGCCGGGGTGGGAGTGGAGTTCCGGGCGGAGGACGTGGTGGTGCTGGGGGACGACATCTCGTAGCGGGGTGGCGGGTGCGATGAGTTTTCCCGGTCGCGGGAGTCTCCTGGTTGTTCGTCGTTTTCCCTGCCGACCACCAGGAGGAAGCCCCCATGGGCCAGCAGCTGTTGAGAGTCCAGAACTTCAACGTCTCGTCCGACGGATTCGGCGCCGGTGAGGGCCAGAGCCTGGAGCGGCCGTTCGGCCACGCCGAGCCCGGGGAGATGTTCTCCTGGGCCGGGGCCACCGCGAGCTGGCCGATGCGGACCGATCCCGGCGGCAGCCGCGGCCTCGACGACTACCTGACGCGGGACTACGCGCGGAACATCGGCGCCGAGATCATGGGCCGCAACAAGTTCTCCCCCCTGCGCGGGCCCTGGGAGAACGAGGACTGGCGCGGCTGGTGGGGCGACGAGCCGCCGTTCCGCACGCCGGTGTTCGTCCTGACCCACCACCCGCGCCCCTCGTTCACGCTCTCCGACACGACCTTCCACTTCGTCGACGCGGACCCCGCCACGGTCCTCGCGATGGCGAAGGAGGCGGCGGGGGACAAGGACGTCCGCCTGGGCGGCGGCGCCGCCACGATCCGGGAGTTCCTGGACGCCGACCTCGTCGACACCCTGCACGTCGCGGTGTCGCCGGTGAAGCTCGGCTCCGGGTCACGGCTGTGGGAGTCGCCGGAGGAGCTCTTCGACCGCTTCCACTGCGACGTCGTGCCGAGCCCGGGCGGCAAGGTGACGCACCACCTGTTCTGGCGGAAGTGACGTCCGGCTAGCAGTGACCGCACGTCCTCCGGGTCGCCCGCTGATAGACGCGGGTGGCCCGGGCCAGGGCGAGACCGTAGCCGCAGAAGCCTCCGTAGGCGACAGCGACCACCCAGGGGGCGTGGTCCGTCAGGCCGACGCTGATCACGCCCCACCAGGTCAGCACCCCGAACACGGCGAGGAAGGCACCGAACGGAGCGAGCGCGCCCGCCCCGGTCCAGCCGAGCGCGAGCAGCGGCAGGCGGGGCAGCCGTCGTCCCCAGGGGCGGGTCAGCGCGAGCGCGAGGGCCATGCCGAGCAGGGCAAGGACGGCGGTGACGTCGACCCCGTGGTCGTACAGCCGGATGCCGAGGTCGCTGGTGTACTCCGGGTCGGCGCCGGGGCGGCCGGTGCCCGTGTAGCCGGGGGTGACGCCCAGCACCCACAGCGTCTTCAGGACGGTGTACGGGACGAGGGCGGCGACGGCGAGGAGGCCGGCGCGGGTGGCGGGCCGGGCGTCCGTGTCTCCGGCGCGGTGGCCGCGCCCGCCGCAGTACGGGCAGGTGCCCAGCCTCCGGCGCCGGTGGGCGAGGGCCGCGCAGCCCCACAGCACCGCGCCGAGCACGGCGAGGAACTGGTTGGCCAGGGCCGTCCAGTCGACCGGCTCCTGGTTGCGGGACAGGAAGAACAGCAAGTGGACGGGGCTGAGGAGGGCCGGAAAGCCCGAGGTCAGGCAGAGCGCGACGACCGCCCAGGCCGCCGACGACAGCCACCGGACGCCGGGACGGCGGAGCAGTGCGTACGCGAGGACGGCGGCGGCCCCGTACAGCACCGCCGCGCCCGCCTCCGCTCCCGTGCCGGTGCCCTTGGCCAGGAGTGCGTACCCGAAGGAGGGGCTGGTGAGGGCGGCGAGGGCCGCGCCCGTGGCGTACAGCAGCGACCAGACGAACGCGGTGCGCCCGGCCCAGGACGGCCACGTGGCCAGGAGGGTCTTCGGTGTCATGGACCGAGCCTCCCGCCGGAGCGTCTCGGCGGGCGTCGGCCCGTGGGTGGGGTCGCCTCCGTCACGCGGCGGAGGCGGCCTACCCCCCGAGTCGCTCCAGCGCCTCGGGGGCCTCGTCGATCGAGTCCACCAGGGCGATCCGGGCCGCCATCGGGCGGTCGGCGGCGAGGGTCTCAAGGAGGGGCCAGGCCGGGAGGTGGGCGGTCCAGTGGGCGCGGTTCACCAGGACCATCGGGGTCGGGACGCCCCGGGAGCCGTAGTAGTTCGGGGTCGCGTTGTCGAAGATCTCCTGGACCGTGCCCGCCGCGCCCGGCAGGAAGACGGTGCCCGCCGTCGAGCGGGCGAGGAGGCCGTCCTCGCGGGTGGCGTTGGCGAAGTACTTGGCGATGTGCTCGGCGAAGGGGTTCGGCGGCTCGTGGCCGTAGAACCAGGTGGGGATGCCGACCGAGTCCCCGCCGTCCGGCCACATCGCCCGTACCGCGAAGGCCGCCCGGGCCCAGTCCGTCACCGAGGGGGTGAACGACGGGGCCTTGGAGAGGAGGTCGAGCGCCCCCGCCAGGGCGGCGTCGTCGAAACGCGCCAGGTACGCGCCGAGGTTCGCGGCCTCCATCGCGCCCGGTCCGCCGCCGGTCGCCACGGTGAGCCCGGCGCGGGCCAGGGACCTGCCGAGCCGGGCGGCGCCCGCGTACGCCTCGGTGCCCCGGCCCATCGCGTGCCCGCCCATGACGCCGACGACCGGGGCCCCGTCGAGGTGTTCGTCGAGGGCGTCGGAGACGGCGTCGTCGTGGAGGGAGCGGAGCATCGAGGAGAGGATGTCGCCGTCGGCCCTGGTCCGGCCGAACCACGCGTACGCGAGGAAGTCGGGCGTCGACTCGTACCCGGTCTCGGCGATCCCCTCGTACAGCTCCCCGGGGGTGTAGAGCCGCGCCCGGTAGGGGTCGAAAGGCAGCTCGGGGACGGGCGGGAAGACGAGCGCCCCGTCGGCGCGGACCTTGGCGGCGGCCTCCGGCTCCATGGGGCAGCCGAGGAAGACGGCGTCCTTGGTGACGGCGGCGAGCAGGGCGAAGGTCCGGCCGGTGAGGTCGATCGACTGGACCCGGTGTCCGGCGAGCGATCCCGGACGGGCGAGCACCGCGTCGAACTCGGCGAGGGTGTGGACCTCGCGTCCGTGCCCGCGTGGTCCGGGCGGGCGCTGTGCCGGGGGAAGCGTCGCCATGGGCCCACGATAGGGGCCGCCGTGACGGGCGGCCCCTCGGGAAGTCCGGCCGATCGGGCCGGTTTCGCGGTGTCCGGCACCGCTTCATGATCCGGCCTGTTCGGCGGTCCGCCCCTTCGTGCGGGTCGCTCAGCCCGTCAGCGGCAGGGCCGCCAGTTCCGCCACCGCCCAGGTCAGTGGGGCGAAGACGGCGAAGAGCGCGCCCGCGCGGAGGAGGGCTGCCGTGCGGAGGACGGTGGGTGGGGCGCCGATGCGGAGGAGGGCTTCTGTGGTGTGGGTGCGGCCCTGGCGGGATTCCAGGGCGGCGGTCAGGAGGGTGGCGGTGGTGCAGGCGAGGACGAGGGCCGCGCCGAGGCCGGTGAGGGGGCCGAAGGCGCCGGTGCCCGTGTCGGCGTCGTACAGGGCGGCCGCCGCGAGGGTGCCGGAGACCACCGCGCTGACGACGCCGAGCGGGCGGCCGATGCGGCGGGACTCGTCCATCAGGACGCGGCCCGCGAGGAGCCGGGTGGCGCCCGGCCGGACGGACTGGAGGAGCCGGCCGCAGCCGTGGGCGAGGCCCGGGCCGGCCAGGGCGAGGCCCGCGGCGGTGAGGATCCAGCCGACGAGGACGCCCGTGGGGCTGCCGTCGAAGCGGCCGGGGAGGGGGAGGCCGTCTCCGGTGCCGCTCCGGCCCGCGTACGTCTCGATCGCGAGGCCGACCGCGACGAGGGCGACGCCCCAGGGCAGCCCGGACGGCATCGTCCGCTCGGCGCCCTCCGGCGGTGCGGGCGCGGTGCGGGGGCGCAGGGCCAGGCCGGCCGCCGTGGCGGCGACGACCGGCGGGACGGCGAGCAGGGTGAGGGCGGCCGCGAGCGGGACCGGCCGGTCGGCGGCGAGGAGTCCGGCGGCCGCCCCGTCGAAGGGCAGGCCCGTGATGTCGCCGCGCAGGTGCAGGTAGAACAGGAGCGCGACCGTGGAGCCGAGCGTGCAGGCGACGGCCGTCGAGGCGGCGGCGATCGCGGTGAGCCGGGCGGGGCCGAGGCCGACGGCGGAGAGCCCGGGGCGCGGCCGGGTGCTGGGGTCGGTGCGGGCCACCGCGACGGCGAACTGGACGGTCGCGGCGAGCGGCAGGACGCACCAGAGCAGCCGCAGGACCGAGGCCGAGGACCTGTCCGGGTGCCCGACGGCGTATCCGAGGGTGCAGAGCAGCAGGAAACCCACCCCCGCGGCCGCGGCGGCGACGAGGAGCCGGCGCGTCAGGACGAGCGGGTGGGTCCCGCGGGCTAGACGGAGAGCGAGCACGCGGCGACGCCCTCCGCCCCTGACGCCGGGGGTACGGCGCCGACCCGGCGTCCGTCGAGCAGGGTGACCGTGCGGTCGGCGAGCGCCGCGACCTCGGCGTCGTGGGTGGCGAGGAGCACGGTGATGCCGTGCGAGCGGGCCGCGGCCGTCAGGGTGCGCAGGACCTGTGCGCCGTCGGCCCGGTGCAGGGTGGCGGTGGGTTCGTCGGCGAAGAGGACCGAGGGGGTGGTGATCAGGGCGCGGGCGATCGCGATCCGCTGGCGCTGGGACTGGGTGAGGGCGTGCGGCCGCTTGCGGGCGCAGCCGCCGATGTCGAGCCGCTCCAGCCACTCCAGGGCGGCGGTCTTGGCGGCCCGGTGGGAGGCGCCGTGGAGCAGCAGCGGCAGCGCGGTGTTCTCCCAGCCGGTGAGTTCGGGGACGAGGCCGGGTTCGGGGTCGATCCAGCCGAAGCGCTCGCGGCGGAGCCGTTCGCGCTGGGCGGGGCCCAGGGTGTGGACGGGGCCGCTGTTGAACCAGACCTCGCCCTCCTGGGCGACGAGCTGGCCGGAGAGGCAGCGCATGAGGGTGGTCTTGCCGCTGCCGCGCGGGCCGACGACGGCGAGGATCTCGCCTTCGCGGACGCCGAGGGAGACGCCGCTGAGGGCGTCCGTACCGCCCAGGGCGCAGTGCAGGGAACGCGCCCAGAGCACGTCGTTGTCCGGTGGGGCCATCGCGTACACCTCGATGTCGGATCCGATACTCGCCTTCCCCCGTCCGGGGGAACGAAGGGACGGGCCTGTCGGTCACTCGGCACCGTAAGGATTCAGATCCGCTTGTACGGACAGCACACGGCCCGGGCAGTCGCCATCCACTCGGATGGCGGCATGCCCGGGCCGGGGGTCACGCCGTGAGGGCGGCGTGATGCTGGGGGGACCGCCGTGGTTCGGTCCTCACAACCTCGTGCTTACAGCTTGGTCCACGCCTCGGTGAGCACGTTGCGCAGGATTCCCTCGATCTCGTCGAAGGTGCCCTGGTCGGCGATCAGCGGCGGGGCCAGCTGGATGACCGGGTCGCCACGGTCGTCGGCGCGGCAGTACAGGCCGGCGTCGTACAGCGCCTTGGAGAGGAAGCCGTACAGGACGCGCTCCACCTCCTCGTCGTTGAAGGACTCCTTGGTGGCCTTGTCCTTGACGAGCTCGATGCCGTAGAAGAAGCCGTTGCCGCGGACGTCGCCGACGATCGGGAGGTCGTGCAGCTTCGACAGCGTCGAGAAGAAGGCGCCCTCGTTGTCCAGCACGTGCTGGTTGAGGCCTTCCTTGTCGAAGATGTCGAGGTTGGCGAGCGCGACCGCCGAGGAGACCGGGTGGCCACCGAAGGTGTAGCCGTGCAGGAAGGTGTTGTCGCCCTTGTAGAACGGCTCGGCGATGCGGTCCGAGACGATGCAGGCACCGATCGGGGAGTAGCCCGAGGTCATGCCCTTGGCGCAGGTGATCATGTCGGGCACGTAGCCGAACTTGTCACAGGCGAACATCGTGCCGAGGCGGCCGAAGGCGCAGATCGTCTCGTCGGAGACGAGCAGCACGTCGTACTGGTCGCAGATCTCGCGGACGCGCTGGAAGTAGCCGGGCGGCGGCGGGAAGCAGCCACCGGCGTTCTGCACCGGCTCCAGGAAGACGGCCGCGACGGTGTCGGGGCCCTCGAAGAGGATCTGCTGCTCGATCTGGTCGGCGGCCCAGCGGCCGAAGGCCTCGGGGTCGTCGCCGTGGATCGGGGCGCGGTAGATGTTGGTGTTCGGCACCTTGTGCGCGCCGGGGACCAGCGGCTCGAAGGGGGCCTTCAGGGCCGGCAGGCCGGTGATGGACAGGGCGCCCTGCGGGGTGCCGTGGTAGGCGACCGCACGCGAGATGACCTTGTACTTGGTGTGCTTGCCCTGGAGCTTGAAGTACTGCTTGGCGAGCTTCCAGGCGGTCTCGACGGCCTCGCCGCCACCGGTGGTGAAGAAGACCTTGTTGAGGTCGCCCGGGGCGTAGTCGGCGAGGCGCTCGGCGAGCTCCACGGCCTTGGGGTGCGCGTACGACCACACGGGGAAGAACGCGAGCTCCTGGGCCTGCTTGTACGCGACCTCGGCCAGCTCCTTGCGGCCGTGTCCGGCGTTGACCACGAAGAGACCCGCGAGACCGTCGAGGTAGCGCTTGCCCTTGTCGTCGAAGATGTAGGTGCCCTCACCACGCACGATGGTGGGGACGGGGTTGTTCTCGTAGGACGACATGCGGGTGAAGTGCATCCACAGGTGGTCGTACGCGGTCTTGGAGAGGTCCTGGGTCACGGCTATCGAGTTCCCCACATGTAGGTCTGCTTCTTGAGCTTGAGGTAGACGAAGCTCTCGGTGGAGCGCACGCCGGGAAGGGTGCGGATGCGCTTGTTGATCACATCCAGCAGGTGATCGTCGTCCTCACAGACGATCTCCACCATCAGGTCGAAGGAGCCCGCGGTCATCACCACGTACTCGCATTCGGCCATGGCCGTCAGCGCTTCCGCGACCGGATCCAGGTCACCCTCGACGTTGATGCCGACCATCGCCTGCCGCCGGAATCCCACGGTGAGCGGGTCGGTGACGGCGACGATCTGCATGACGCCCTGGTCGAGCAGCTTCTGGACGCGCTGCCTCACGGCGGCTTCGGAGAGGCCGACGGCCTTTCCGATCGCCGCGTAGGGACGGCGTCCGTCCTGCTGGAGCTGTTCGATGATCGCCAGGGAGACGGCGTCGATCGTCGGGGACGAACCGGTTCCGGTTCTGGAGTCTGTGCTTCGACTGGCCACGACTTCACTGTGCACCGAGATTGTCAGTCGCGCAAGCCGGGAGCGATGAAATTCGTTGCGTAAGGCTCTGGATCTCACTGAATCCGAAGTTGCGGGGGGTCGGGGCTATGGAAAGCGTCTGTCGAGCGATTAGGCTGAAGGTGTCTCGCCCATCGGGACACCGCACAGGGACGTGCGACGACAGAACGTGACAGGAGGGGTGGCCAAGTGACCACCGAGCTGCGCCGGCTGCGTAACTACATCAACGGGGAGTTCCGCGACGCGGCCGACGGCCGCACCATCGAGGTGGTCAACCCGGCCACCGGCGAGGTGTACGCCACCTCCCCGCTCTCCGGGCAGGCCGACGTCGACGCCGCCATGGAGGCCGCCGCGGCCGCCTTCCCCGCCTGGCGTGACAGCACGCCGTCCGAGCGCCAGAAGGTGCTCCTCAAGATCGCCGACGCGTTCGAGGAGCGCGCCGAGGAGCTCGTCGCCGCCGAGGTCGAGAACACCGGCAAGCCGGTCGCCCTCACCGCGAGCGAGGAGATCCCGCCGATGGTGGACCAGATCCGCTTCTTCGCGGGTGCCGCCCGGATGCTCGAGGGCAAGTCCGCCGGCGAGTACATGGAGGGCATGACCTCCATCATCCGCCGCGAGCCGGTCGGCGTCTGCGCGCAGGTCGCGCCGTGGAACTACCCGATGATGATGGCCGTGTGGAAGTTCGCCCCGGCGCTCGCCGCGGGCAACACCGTCGTCCTCAAGCCCTCGGACACGACCCCCGCGTCGACCGTCCTGATGGCCGAGATCATCGGTCAGATCGTCCCCAAGGGCGTCTTCAACGTCGTCTGCGGCGACCGTGAGACCGGCAAGGCCATGGTCGAGCACCCGACCCCGGCGATGGCCTCCATCACCGGCTCGGTCCGCGCCGGCATGCAGGTCGCCGAGTCGGCGGCCAAGGACGTCAAGCGCGTCCACCTGGAGCTGGGCGGCAAGGCCCCGGTCGTCGTCTTCGAGGACACCGACATCGAGGCCGCCGTCGGCGACATCTCGGTCGCGGGCTTCTTCAACGCCGGCCAGGACTGCACGGCCGCGACCCGCGTCCTCGTGCACGAGTCCATCCACGACGAGTTCGTCGCCGCCCTCGCCAAGGCCGCCGCCGAGACGAAGACCGGCCAGCCGGACGACGAGGACGTGCTGTACGGCCCGCTCAACAACGCCAACCAGCTGAAGCAGGTCGCGGGCTTCATCGAGCGCCTCCCGGCCCACGCCAAGGTCGAGGCCGGCGGTCACCGCGTCGGCGACAAGGGCTACTTCTACGCCCCGACCGTCGTCTCCGGCCTCAAGCAGGACGACGAGATCGTCCAGAACGAGGTCTTCGGCCCGGTCATCACCGTCCAGTCCTTCACGGACGAGGCCCAGGCCCTGGAGTTCGCGAACGGCGTCGAGTACGCCCTCGCCTCCTCCGTCTGGACCAAGGACCACGCGCGCGCGATGCGCATGTCCAAGGCCCTCGACTTCGGCTGCGTGTGGATCAACACCCACATCCCGCTCGTCGCCGAGATGCCCCACGGCGGCTACAAGAAGTCCGGCTACGGCAAGGACCTCTCCGCCTACGGCTTCGAGGACTACACGCGCATCAAGCACGTCATGACCTCCCTGGGCTGATCCCCGCCCCGGACGTGACAGCGGCCCCGACACCCTGATCGACAGGGTGTCGGGGCCGCGCCCCGTCGCTCGACGGACCGTCCATTGCCGCAGGTCGCGGCGGGCCGGGATGCTGCTCGGGTGAGAGCGACAGCCAGGAAACACATGTCCCGCCGGTCCCTGCTGCGCGGCATCGGCGGTGCGGGGGCCGCGACCCTGCTCGCCGGGTGCGGAGTCCCCGCCGCCTACGTCGAGGAGGGCGCCCGGGCCGGCCGCGACCTCTCGGCGCGCGACCGGAGGCTCGAATTCGCCAACTGGCCGCTGTACATCGACACCGACGACGCCGACAAGTCGAAGCGGCCCACCCTGGACGCCTTCCGGAAGCGGACCGGGATCTCCGTCCGGTACACCGAGGAGATCAACGACAACGACGAGTTCTTCGGCAAGATCAGCCCGTCCCTGATGAACCGCCAGGAGACCGGCCGTGACCTGATCGTCGTCAGCGACTGGATGGCCGCCCGCTTCGTCCGCCTCGGCTGGGTCCAGGAGATGGACCGCGCCGCCCAGCCGCACGTCGCGAAGAACCTCAGCCCCCAGCTGCGCGAGCCCGCCTTCGACCCCGGCCGGCTGCACAGCGTGCCCTGGCAGTCCGGGATCACCGGCATCGCGTACAACCGCAAGAAGCTCGGCCGGGAACTGCGCTCCACCAAGCAACTCTGGGCCGACGACCTGCGCGGCAAGGTCACCCTGCTCTCCGGCCTCGACGAGTCCATGGCGCTCCTCCTCCTCGGCAACGGCGTCGACGTGGCCAAGTGGACCGCCGACGACTTCCACGAGCTGTGCGAGCAGATCGAGGGACTCGTCCGGACGAAGCACATCCGGCGCTTCACCGGCAACGACTACATCAAGGACCTGTCCACCGGCGACGTCCTCGCCTGCCAGGCGTACTCCGGCGACGTCATCCAGCTCCAGGCCGACAACCCGGACATCGAGTTCGTCGTCCCCGAGGAGGGCGCCGAGCTCTGGGCCGAGTCCCTCATGATCCCCAACCTCGCCCAGCACAAGTCCAACGCCGAGAAGCTCGTGGACTACTACTACGAGCCCGAGGTCGCCGCCGAACTCGCCGCCTGGGTCAACTACGTCTGCCCGGTCCCCGCCGCCCAGAACGTCCTGGCGGACTCCGGCGACGAGGAACTCGTCGCGCTCGCCGAGGACCCGCTGATCTTCCCGGACGCCGACATGCGCGGCCGACTGGCCATCGCCCGGGACATCACCTCCGAGGAGCGCCAGGGATTCACGAAGAGGTGGAACTCGATCGTCGGCCTGTGAGTTGCATGATCATGACTGACACACGCCTCAACCCCCTTGTCACCTATGGCCTGTTCCTCGCCTGGGCCGTGCACGACGCCGAGGAGCTCGCGCGCGGGCCGCGCTGGATCCGGGAGAACCTGCCGGGCCTCCGCGAACGCTTCCCCGGAGTTCCGGAGCGGGTGTGGAAGGCGATGGAGTCCGTCGACGAGCGCGAATTCGCCGCCGCCGTCGGCGTGATGGCGGTGATCGTCGGCACGGCGGCCGTGGCGGGGGCCCGCTCCGGCGGCCGGTCCGCCTTCTACCAGGGCGCGGTGACCGGTTTCGGGCTGCACGGCCTCGTCCACCTCGCCCAGGCCGCCGTCGTGCGGGACGCGACCCCCGGCGCGCCCACCTCGCCGCTCGTCGTCATCCCCTTCTCCCTGTGGGCCCGGGGCCGGCTGCGGCGGGCCGGGGTGCTGCGGCCGACCACCCCCGGGGGAGTGGTGGCGGGGCTCGCGGTGGCGGCGGGGGCGACGGTGGTCTCGCATGCGGTGGGGCGGAGGTTCGCCGCCCGTTTCTGAACGCGCTCAAAAACAACCACCCCACTTTTCTGAACACGTTCAAGTGGGGTGTACGTTGTTCCCATGAGCGACTCGAACGGGCCGAGAGCCCTTCTCAAGCGCATCCGCGTCTGGCTGATCGCCTTCGTCGTCTGCCTGGTCCTGAGCGGGGCCACCGCGTTCCCGCTCGTGACCGAACTCCGGCTCCTCGACGCCTCCTTGGACGGCTGGGCGTCCCCCGTCGCCGACCTCCTCCCCGGCCTCGCGGAGTGGATCGACCGCGTGGAGGGCGGCGTCCGCGCCGCCGACGAGCAGGCCCCGTACCTGCTCTACGGCACCGACTGGCTGGCCTTCGCCCACCTCGTCATCGCGGTCGCCTTCTACGGCCCCTACCGCGACCCCGTCCGCAACGTCTGGGTCGTCGAGTTCGGCATGATCGCCTGCGTCGGCATCATCCCACTGGCCCTGATCTGCGGACCGATCCGGGACATCCCCTTCTGGTGGTCCGTCATCGACATGTCCTTCGGCGTCATCGGCATCCTGCCGCTGCTCCACGTACGCCGTCTGATCAAGCGACTGGAAGCCGCTCACTCCGGCAGGCCGTAGGCCGCCACCATCAGGCGCAGGGCCGTCCTGTTCATGTCCTGGCCCTTCGCGTCGGTGGCGTTGACGCTGTAGACGAGGGTGCGGGAGCCGTCGCGGGTCGAGGCGATGGCGGTGTTGTAGCCCCAGCGGCCGCCGGTCTTGCCCCAGACCTCGCGGCCGCCGAGCTTCTTCATCGACAGGCCGACGGAGTACGCGGCCGGGTCGCCGGAGCCGAGGTCGGGGACCTTCGGGAGGGTGAACATCTCCTCCAGGAGCGGACCGCGCACCACGCGGCCCTTGAACAGGGCCCGCGTGAAGTGCTCCAGGTCGGCGGTGGTGGAGACGAGGTCCCCGGCGGCCCAGGTGTCCGAGGTCCCCCACTCCGAGACGTCACGCAGGCCCGTCGTGCCGTCGTCGAGCCTCATCGTCTGGTAGCCGTGGTTGTACGGTCCGGTGATCCCGGCGGCCCCGCGCGGGAAGTACGTGTTCCGCAGGTGGAGCGGCTTCAGGATCCGCCGCTCCACCTGGTGCTCGTACGAGTCGCCCGTGACCCGCTCCACGATCAGGCCGGCGATCGTGTACCCGATGTTCAGGTAGTGCTGCCTCGTGCCCGGCGCGAACTCGCGCGGCTGCGCCGTCGCCGCGCGGACCAGCTCCTCCGGGGTGTGGACGTCGAAGCGGCGGGCGTACCACTCCTCGACCGTCTCGCCGGGGAGGTTCGCGGCCGGGATGCCGTGGGTGTGGTTCAGGAGCTGGCGCACGGTCACCGCGGCGTACCGGCCGGGGATCAGCTCAGGGAGGTACGAGCGGACCGTCCGGTCCAGGTCGATCCGGCCCTCGGCGGCGAGCTGGAGGACGGTCGCCGCCGTGAACACCTTCGTCACCGAACCGGCCCGGAAGCGGGCGGCCGGGTCCGCCGGGGCGTTCGTCTCCAGGTCGTGCACGCCCGCGCTGCCCTGCCAGGAACCCCCGCTGCCGCCGACCCGGACGAGCGCGGCCGTCGCGTCCGCCCGGGGGAGCCCCGCGATCACCGCGCTCAGGTCGGGGCCCGACGCCTGGGGCACCGGCTGGGCCGCCGCCGGGGGAGCGTCGGCGAAGGCGGGGGTGAGCGCCGGGCCGGCGGCCACGCCCAGGACCAGGGCGGCGGCGATCAGGGTGCGGGCGGTGGTCTTCCTCATGGTCAACTCCGGTGGTGTGAGCCGTCGTTCTCGATGACTCCATCCTGCTGACCTGCGACGGTCCACGGATCGCCCGCACCGGCGGTCTTCCGCGGGTCAGTTCCTCCCCGGTGCGGGGGAGGGGCCCGGTCCCGCGCCTCCCCCGGGCGGGGGAGAGCCCGCCGCGACCAGGCCCGTCTCGTACGCGCAGATCACCGCCTGGATCCGGTCCCGCAGCCCCAGCTTGGCGAGGACGTTCCCCACGTGCGTCTTCACCGTGTGGTCGCTGACCACCAGCTCCGCCGCGATCTCCGCGTTCGACAGGCCCCGGGCGAGGAGGAGAAGGGTCTCGCGCTCCCGGCCGGTCAGGACGTCGAGACGGGAGTCGGCCGTCCTGCGCGGGCCGCCCGCCGTGTACTGCTCCACGAGGCGCCGCGCCACGGACGGCGCGAGGAGCGAGTCGCCCGCCGCCACCACCCGTACCGCGTGCACCAGGTCGTCCCGCCGCACGTCCTTGAGGAGGAAACCGCTCGCGCCCGCGTGCAGCGCCTCGTACACGTACGCGTCGGTGTCGAAGGTCGTCAGCATCACCGTCCGGCAGCCGGACTCCGCGCTGATCGTCCGGCAGGCCTCGATGCCGTCCGTCCGGGGCATCCGGATGTCGAGCAGCGCCACGTCCGGCGCGAGCCGGCGCACCGCCTCGACGGCCTCCGTGCCGTCCCCGGCCTCCGCCACCACCTCGATGTCCGGCTGCGCGTCCAGGATCATCGCGAAGCCGCTCCGGACCAGCTCCTGGTCGTCCGCGACCACCACCCGGATCGTCATCCCTTCCCCTCCCCCACGGGCAGCAGGACCCGCACCTCGAACCCCCGGCCGTCCGGGCCCGGTCCCGTCTCCGCCGTCCCGCCGTGCGCGGCGGCCCGCTCCCGGATGCCCACCAGGCCGTGCCCGCCCGGACCGCCCTGCGGACCGCGCCCGTCGTCGGTCACCGTGACCCGCAGGACCCCGCCCGCGTGGGCGAGCCGCACGTCGACCGTACGGGCCCGCGCATGCTTCACCACGTTCGTCAGCGCCTCCTGCACGATCCGGTAGACGCTCGCGCCGGTCGCCGGGGGCAGCGCCCGCACCCCGCCCTCCGTCGCGTACCCGACGGCCAGACCGCCGGCCCGCACCCGCTCCAGGAGCGCGGGGAGGTCCGCGAGGTCCGGCTGCGGCTCCCGGGGGGCCGCCGTCTCGCCGCCCTCGCGCAGGAGCCCCAGCATCTGCCGCAGCTGGACCATCGCCTCCCGGCCCGTCTCCGAGATCGCCTCGAACGCGGCCTCCGCGCGCTCCGGGGCCGCCCGCACCGCGACCGGGCCCGCCTCCGCCTGCACGACCATCAGGCTCACCGCATGCGACAGGACGTCGTGCATCTCCCGGGCGATCCGGGCCCGTTCGCGCGCGGCGGCCCGCTCGGCCTCCACCCGCTGGGCCCGCTGCCGGGCGTCGGTGAGCCGCCCGAAGACATAGGCCGCGCCGAACACGAAGAGGGAGAAGGTGAGTTCGCGCACCGACTGGGTGTTGAGCCACACCGAGACCGGCACCGCGACCACCATGAGCCCCGCCGTCACGAGCCGCTGCCACGGAGGCGCGAGCACCGCGATCGTGTAGACGCTCACCAGACCCGTGTACGGCAGCGGCTGCCCCGGCCCCTCGACGGCCAGCTTGTACAGCGCGCTCGTCGCCAGGATCGCGAGCAGCACCGCCATCGGCGCCCGCCGCCGCCACACCAGCGGCACCACGGTGAGCGTCGTCAGGCCGTACGCGGACCAGGTCGCCGGTTCGAGCTCGGGCCCGCGCGGCACCACGAACGGCATCGTCATCGCCGCCTGCACGACCAGCGCGAGGCCGATGTCCACCGCCCACGGATGGGCGGCCCCCCAGGTCCGCAGCTCCCGCAGTTCCCGCATCCCCCGTATGCCCATTACGGCTTGCGGCCCACCGCGCCGAACTGCGCCACCACGGGCCCCTCCTCGGAGCGCCACCGCGAGCAGGACACGATGCCCGGCTCCAGGAGGTCGAGGCCGTCCAGGAAGGAGGCGAACTCCTCCCGGGTGCGTGCGGTGATCGGCGGGGTCGCGTTCTCGTTCCAGAAGTCCATCGCGGCCTTGTTGCCCTCGCCGCCGAGCTCCGGCTCCAGGGTCGGGTGGGTCAGCACCAGGTGGCTGCCCGAGGGCATGGCGGCCATCAGGGTCCGCACGATCGCCCCGGCCTCGTCGGTGTCCAGGACGAAGTTGAGGATGCCGAGCATCAGCACCGCGACCGGGCGGGACAGGTCGAGCGTGCCGACGGCGGCCGCGACGATCCGCTCCGGGTCGTGGGCGTCGGCGTCGACGTACTCCGTGACGCCCTCCGGGGCGCTCGTCAGGAGTGCCCGGGCGTGCGTGAGGACGATCGGATCGTTGTCGACGTAGACGATCCGGGCATCGGGGGCGATCCGCTGCGCCACCTCGTGGGTGTTGTCGGCCGTCGGCAGGCCCGTACCGATGTCCAGGAACTGGCGGACGCCCGCCTCGGCGGCCAGGTGTGTCACCGCCCGCCCGAGGAACGCCCGGTCCGCGCGCGCCACTTCGCCGATGCTCGGATAGAAGCCGGTGACCTGGTCGCCGACCGCGCGGTCCACCGGGTAGTTGTCCTTGCCGCCCAGCCAGTAGTTCCACACCCGGGCGTTGTGGGCGATGTCGGTCCGGATCCGGTCGTTCATTCGCGAGCCTTTCGCAGCACGGCGGCGAGTGCGTCGACACGGTTCGTGGTGACCGAGTCGACCCCGTTCTTGATCAGCTTACGCATGGTGTGCTTCGTGTCCGCCGTCCAGGCCGAGACGAGCAGCCCCTCCCGGTGGACCCGCTCGGACAGCTCCCGGCTCACCAGCCCGAAACGGTAGTTGAGCCACCGCGGCCGCACGGCGTCGAGGAGGACGCGGCGGGGCGGGGCGAGCGAGGTCCACGTCAGGGCGATCTCGGCGGCCGGGTCGGCGGCCCGCACCTGGAGCATGGCGACGGCGCCCGCGCAGTAGGAGACGCGCTCCCCGGCCCCGCACTCGCGGACCGTGCGCACGATCGAGCGGACCGAGTCCTCGTTCCCGCCCGGCAGGTCCAGCATCAGCCGGTGGTCCCCGGCGGCGAGCAGCGCGTCCCGGAGGGTCGGCACCCCGCCGTCGGTGAGCTCGCGCAGCAGCTCGTGCGGGAGGCCGGAGAGCGCCAGGTCGTGGCCCCACAGGCGCTTGAGGGTGTCGTCGTGGAGGAGGACGGGCACCCCGTCCTTCGTCAGCCGGACGTCGACCTCGACCACGTCCGCCCCCCGCTCGATCGCCGAGGCGATCGAGGGGAGCGTGTTCTCACGGACGCGGTACGGGTCGCCGCGATGGGCTACGACAGTCACAGGGCGCATGGCCCCATTCTCGTCGGCGCCGGCTTTCCGGCGGGGTCAGCGCGCCAGCCAGTCGTTCGTGTACGTGTCGATCTCGGCGGCGATCCCGGCCTTGCCGGCCGCGTCGAGGAAGGAGGCCTCCACCGCGTTCTTGGCGAGGGCGGCGACACCGCGCTCGTCGAGGCCGAGGAGACGGGCGGCGACGGCGTACTCGTTGTTGAGGTCCGAGCCGAACATCGGCGGGTCGTCGCTGTTGATCGTGACGAGGACCCCGGCGTCGACGAACTGCCGGATCGGGTGCTCCTCCAGGGTGGCGACGGCCCGGGTCGCGATGTTCGAGGTCGGGCAGACCTCCAGGGCGATCCGGTGCTCGGCGAGGTACGCCAGGAGCTCGGGGTCCTGGGCGGAGCTGGTGCCGTGGCCGATGCGCTCGGCGCCCAGCTCGCGGATCGCGTCCCAGACCGTCTGCGGGCCGGTCGTCTCGCCCGCGTGCGGGACCGAGTGCAGACCGGCGGCGCGGGCCAGGTCGAAGTACGGCTTGAACTGCGGGCGCGGCACCCCGATCTCCGGACCGCCGAGGCCGAAGGAGACCAGGCCCTCCGGGCGCAGCCCGTCCGTGGTGGCGAGCCGCGCGGTCTCCTCGGCGGAGACGAGGCCGGCCTCGCCGGGGATGTCGAAGCACCAGCGCAGGATCGTGCCGAACTCGGCCTCGGCCGCCTTGCGGGCGTCCTCGATCGCCGCCATGAAGGCCCGCTCGTCGATGCCGCGGCGGGTGGAGGAGTACGGGGTGATGGTCAGCTCGGCGTAACGGATGTTCTGCCGGGCCATGTCCCGGGCGACCTCGAAGGTGAGGAGACGGACGTCCTCGGGGGTGCGGACCAGGTCGACCACCGACAGGTAGACGTCGATGAAGTGCGCGAAGTCCGTGAAGGTGAAGTAGTCGGTCAACGCCTCCGGATCCGTGGGGACCTTGGAGTCCGGGTGCCGGGCCGCGAGCTCGGCGACGATCCGGGGCGAGGCGGAGCCCACGTGGTGGACGTGCAGCTCCGCCTTGGGGAGTCCCGCGATGAAGGCATGAAGGTCGGTCATCGAATCATCGTAGGCCGGGCGGTTCTCCCGCGGGGCGAGGCCTTAGCATGGCGTGACCATGATGGGGGAGGCCCATGTCTGACAATCGAGACCAGCAGCCGGGCGGGTACGACCCGACGGACCCGTGGGCTCCGCCGAACCGCGACGGGGTGGAACTGAGCAAGCCGGCGACGCCGTCGCCCTCGCCGGTGCACGACCAGCCGACGATGACGTCCTTCCCGAGCGCACCGGGTGCGCCCGAGGCCGTCCCGCCGCCGCCGGTGGTGCCCGGCGGACCGGCGGCCACCGCCGGATACGGCTATCCGACGGCCGCGCCCGGGTACGGCTACCCGCCGGCGTCGCCGACACCACCGGGCGCGCCGGGGTACGGGGCGTACCCCTCGTCGTACGGCCCGGGATACGGCCAGCCGCCCGGCTGGCAGCCGCCGCAGCAGCCGTCCAACGGCATGGGCATCGCCTCGTTGGTGCTCGGCATCATCGCGGCGGTCGGCTTCTGCCTGTACGGCCTCAACATCATCCTCGGCATCCTGGCGCTGGTCTTCGGCGTCATCGGCATGAAGAAGGCCGGCCGGGGCGAGGCGACCAACCGGGGCATGGCGCTCGCGGGCGTGATCCTCGGCGCGGTCGGCATCGTCGTCGGCAGCGTCGTCCTGGGGCTCATCATCTGGGCCGCCACCCAGGACGCGTCGTCCTTCGAGGAGGGCTCCGGCGACCCGTTCGCCTCGGTCCTCCAGATCGAGCGGGGCGCCAGCTGACGCCGGTACGCATGCGAAGGGCCCCGCACCTCCCCGAGGAGGTGCGGGGCCCTTCGCGTGTCACGCGGCCCGCAGCCGCTCCCGGGCCTCCATCAGGGCGAAGCCCAGGAGGTTGAGGCCGCGCCAGCGGGCGGGGTCGCTCGCGCGGGGGTCGTCGGCGGCGAGCCCGATGCCCCAGACGCGGTCCAGCGGGCTGGCCTCCACGAGGACGCGCTGGCCCGTGCCCACCAGGTACGCCCGCAGGGCCTCGTCCGAGGAGAACTTGTGGACGCTGCCCTCGACGACGATCCCGAAGCGCTCGCGCTCCCAGACCGCCTCGTCGAAGCCCCGCACCAGCCGGCCTGCGTTCTTGGCCTCCGCGGGGGTACGGGCGCCCAGCGCGGCCCGCTCCGCCTCCGCGTCCTCGAAGAGGCGGGCCTTGGCGGCCATCATCCAGTGCTCGGCGGTCGCGTAGGCCACGCCGTCGACGGTGAAGGGCGACGGCCACCACTGGCTGAGGCAGCTCGCCGAGAGCCGTCCGTCGGGGTGCGGACGGTGCCCCCAGAAGTGCAGCCATTTCACTCGGTCACCACGTGTGACCTGCTGCGTCAGCTCTTCGATCTTGGTCATACACGCGAGTCTGGCATCCGCCACGGACACTCCGTACGGAGATTTTCCGGCCGCCTCGACACATGGTCGACCGATTCCGTCGCGTAACCAAAAGGCAACAACGGAATCACTTGTTGCACTACTGCCCCCATGTCAGGATCGGCACTCAAATCGAGCTGGGACAACGGAGAGCGTCATGACCAACCGCTTCCAGGTGACGGACCGCTTCGCGGACGGCGCGCAGTACATCGGCGGAAGGCTCCGCGCCGGAACCTCGGATCGGGAACACAGCGTGATCGACCCGGCGACCGGCGAGAGCGTCTACACGTACGCGCTCGCCTCCACCGCCGACGTGGACGAGGCCGTCGCCGCCGCCAAGGCCGCCTTCCCGGGCTGGGCGGGAGCCACCCCGGGCGAGCGCTCCGACGCGCTGCACCGCCTCGCCGGCGTCCTCTCCGACTGGGCCGAGGACATCGCCAAGGTGGAGTCGCTCCAGTGCGGCAAGCCGCTCAAGCTCACCACCGAGTTCGACGTGCCCGGCACGATCGACAACACGGCCTTCTTCGCGGGGGCCGCCCGCCACCTCCAGGGCCAGTCGGCCGCCGAGTACACCGGCGACCACACCTCGTACATCCGGCGCGAGGCGATCGGCGTCGTCGGCTCCATCGCCCCCTGGAACTACCCGCTCCAGATGGCCGCCTGGAAGATCCTCCCGGCGATCGCCGCCGGCAACACCATCGTCCTCAAGCCCGCCGAGATCACCCCGCTGACCTCGCTGATGTTCGCGATGGCGGCGAAGGAGGCCGGGATCCCCGACGGTGTGATCAACATCGTCAGCGGCTCCGGGCGGGTCGTCGGCGAGCACCTCGTCGGCCACCCCGACGTCGTCATGACCTCCTTCACCGGCTCCACCCCGGTCGGCAAGCGGGTCGCCGAGGTCGCCACCGCCACCGTGAAGCGGCTCCACCTGGAGCTCGGCGGCAAGGCCCCGTTCCTCGTCTTCGACGACGCCGACCTGGAGGCCGCCGCCCACGGCGCCGTCGCCGCCTCCCTCATCAACAGCGGCCAGGACTGCACCGCCGCCACGCGCGCGTACGTCCAGCGCCCGCTCTTCGACGCCTTCGTCGCCCGGGTCGCCGAGCTGATGGAGACCGTCCGCGTCGGCGACCCCTTCGCGCCGGACACCGACCTCGGTCCGCTCGTCAGCCACCGCCACCGCGACAGCGTCGCGGGCTTCGTCGAGCGCGCCCGCTCCTACGCGACCGTCGTCACCGGAGGCGAAGCCCCTGGTGGAGAGCTCAAGAACGGCGCATACTACCGTCCCACCCTGATCACCGGCGCCGCACAGGACAGCGAGGTCGTGCAGTCGGAGATCTTCGGTCCGGTCCTGGTGGCCCTGCCCTTCGACGGCGACGACGAGGGCATCCGGCTCGCCAACGACACCCCCTACGGCCTCGCGGCCTCCGCGTGGAGCCGTGACGTCTACCGGGCCAACCGTGCCACGCGGGAGATCAAGGCGGGATGTGTGTGGGTCAACGACCACATCCCGATCATCAGCGAGATGCCCCACGGCGGTACCAAGGCCTCCGGTTACGGAAAGGACATGTCGGCTTACTCCTTCGAGGAGTACACGCAGGTCAAGCACGTAATGTTCGACAACACTGCGGTTGCGGCGAAGGACTGGCACCGCACGATCTTCGGGGACCGATAGCAGCTCGCCGCCCGACCAGCGGCCACCCATCCCGAAAGGGCACAGCGCATGGAGCAGTACGAGCCCGACAGCCTGTCCGCCGCGCAGCTGGCGGCGATACGACGCAGCATGACGAGTGGCCGGGGCGCTCTCAGCCGCCGTTCGATGCTGCGCGCGGGCGGCGTCGGCGCGCTCACGGTCGGCGGTCTCGCCGGCCTGAGCGCCTGTGGCATCCCGCCGGCCAAGCGGGAGGGCAACGGCCCCGCCTCCACCGACTTCTCGGCCAAGGAGAAGAGCGTCGCCTTCTCCAACTGGACCGAGTACATGGACGTCAGCGAGGACGAGAAGCACCGCCCGACCCTGGAGGCGTTCGCCAAACGCACCGGGATCAAGGTCAAGTACACCGAGGACATCAACGACAACGTCGAGTTCTTCGGCAAGATCAAGCCGCAGCTCGCGGCCGGCCAGGACACCGGCCGCGACCTGATCTGCGTCACCGACTGGCTCGCCGCCCGCATCATCCGGCTCGGCTGGGCGCAGAAGCTCGACCCGTCGAACCTGCCCAACGCGTACGCGAACCTGTCCGCCCAGTTCCGCCGCCCCGACTGGGACCCGGGCCGCTCGTACTCGTACCCCTGGACGGGCATCTCCACCGTCATCGCGTACAACTCCAAGGCGACCGGCGGCAAGAAGGTCGACTCGGTCAGCCAGCTCCTCGACGACCCGTCGCTCAAGGGCCGCGTCGGCTTCCTCACGGAGATGCGCGACTCCATAGGCATGACCCTGCTCGACCTGGGCAAGGACCCGGGGAAGTTCACGGACGCCGACTACGACGCGGCGATCGGGCGCCTCCAGAAGGGCGTCGACAAGAAGCAGATACGCCGCTTCACCGGCAACGACTACACCTCCGACCTGGACAAGGGCGACATCGCGGCCTGCCTCGCCTGGGCCGGCGACATCATCCAGCTCCAGGCGGACAACCCCGACATCAAGTACGCCATCCCGTCCGCCGGTTACCTCACCTCCAGCGACAACCTGCTCGTCCCCGCGCAGGCCCGGCACAAGACCAACGCCGAGAAGCTCATCGACTACTACTACGAGCTCCCCGTCGCCGCCCAGCTCGCCGCCTACATCAACTACGTCTGCCCCGTCGACGGGGTCAAGGACGAGCTCACCAAGATCGACCCCGAGCTCGCGAACAACGTGCTGATCCTCCCGGACAAGGCCATGGCCAAGAAGTCGCACGCCTTCCGCTCGCTCACCAGCGCGGAGGAGACGGCGTACGAGGAGAAGTTCGCCAAGCTCATCGGCGCCTGAGTCCGGCCTCGTCCACCTCTCTCACTCCCTGGGACCACAACCCATGACTGACAACACCACCGGCGGCGACGTCCGTCTCACCGGGATCAGCAAGTCGTACGGCTCGTTCCACGCCGTCCACCCGCTCGACCTCACCGTCCCGCAGGGCTCCTTCTTCGCCCTGCTCGGCGCCTCCGGCTGCGGCAAGACCACCACGCTGCGCATGATCGCCGGCCTGGAGGACCCGACCACCGGCACCGTCTTCCTCGGCGACCGGGACGTCACCGACCTCCCGCCGTACAAGCGGCCGGTGAACACCGTCTTCCAGTCCTACGCGCTCTTCCCGCACATGGACATCTCCGAGAACATCGCCTTCGGCCTGCGCCGCCGCGGCATCAAGTCGGTGAAGAAGCAGGTCGACGAGATGATCGACCTGGTCCAGCTCGGCGAGCACGCCCACAAGAAGCCGCACCAGCTCTCCGGCGGCCAGCAGCAGCGCGTCGCCGTGGCCCGCGCGCTCATCAACCACCCGCAGGTGCTCCTCCTCGACGAGCCGCTCGGCGCCCTCGACCTCAAGCTGCGCCGCCAGATGCAGCTGGAGCTCAAGCGGATCCAGACCGAGGTCGGCATCACCTTCGTGCACGTCACCCACGACCAGGAGGAGGCCATGACGATGGCCGACCAGGTCGCGGTGATGAACGGCGGCCGGGTCGAGCAGCTCGGCGCCCCCGCCGACCTGTACGAGAACCCGCAGACCACCTTCGTCGCCAACTTCCTCGGCACCTCCAACCTGATCGAGGCCGAGGTCCTGGAGACCGGCGGCGACGTTCTGGCCACGGCCGGCGGCAGCAAGCTCCGTGTGCCCGGCGACCGCTGTACGGACGCCGTCCGCGTGGGCGGCAAGGTGCTCGTCGGCGTCCGCCCCGAGAAGATCTCGCTCGCGCACGCCGACGACGCGGGCTCGATCGCCGACGGCCGCAACCGGGTGACCGGCCGGATCGTCGACTCCTCCTTCATCGGCGTCTCCACCCAGTACGTGGTGAACTCGCCGGCGGGCGCCGAGCTCCAGGTGTACGAGCAGAACATCGAGCGGGACGCGCGGCTGCGCCCCGGCGCCGAGGTCGTCCTGCACTGGAACCCGGCCCACACCTTCGGTCTCGACGCGGCCCAGGACATCGACGCGGGCGTGGAGACGGTGGAGGACGCCTCGTGACGACGACCCTGGAGAAAGCCGCTCCTCCGACGGAGGAACCGGTTCTGCGCAAGCCCTCCACCCGCAAGCGGCTCGTCCCGTACTGGCTGCTGCTGCCCGGCATCATCTGGCTGCTCGTCTTCTTCGCGCTGCCGATGGTCTACCAGGCCTCGACCTCGGTGCAGACCGGCTCCCTGGAGAAGGGCTTCGAGGTCACCTGGCACTTCCAGACCTACTGGGACGCCTTCCAGGAGTACTGGCCGCAGTTCGTCCGCTCCCTGCTGTACGCCGGGACCGCGACCCTGCTCTGCCTGCTGCTCGGCTACCCGCTGGCGTACCTGATCGCCTTCAAGGCCGGCCGCTGGCGCAATCTGCTCCTCGTCCTCGTCATCGCGCCCTTCTTCACCAGCTTCCTCATCCGCACGCTCGCGTGGAAGACGATCCTGGCCGACGACAGCGTCGTGGTGGAGGCCCTCAACGCCCTGCACTTCCTGGACGTCACCAACTGGCTCGGCTGGACCGAGGGCAACCGCGTCCTCGCCACCCCGATGGCCGTGGTCTGCGGCCTCACGTACAACTTCCTGCCCTTCATGATCCTGCCCCTCTACACCTCCCTGGAGCGGATCGACGGCCGGCTGCACGAGGCCGCGCAGGACCTGTACGCCTCCCCGGCGACCACCTTCCGCAAGGTGACCTTCCCGCTGTCGATGCCCGGCGTCGTCTCCGGCACCCTGCTCACCTTCATCCCGGCGAGCGGCGACTACGTCAACGCCGAACTGCTCGGCTCGACCGACACCAAGATGGTCGGCAACGTCATCCAGTCGCAGTTCCTCCGGGTGCTCGACTACCCGACGGCGGCCGCGCTCTCCTTCATCCTCATGGCGATCGTGCTCGGCATGGTCACCGTGTACATCCGCCGTGCCGGAACGGAGGACCTGGTCTGATGCGCTGGATCCGCAAGAACCTGGTCGTCATCGCGGGCCTGCTGACGCTCGCGTACATGATCCTGCCGAACCTCGTGGTGATGGCGTTCTCCTTCAACAAGCCGAAGGGACGCTTCAACTACTCCTGGCAGGAGTTCTCGCTCGACGCCTGGAAGGACCCCTGCGGCGTCGCCGACATGTGCGAGTCGCTCTCGCTCTCGCTCCAGCTCGCCGCCTGGGCGACGCTCGGCGCCGTCCTGCTCGGCACGATGATCGCCTTCGCGCTGGTCCGCTACCGCTTCCGGGCGCGCGGCGCGATCAACTCGCTGATCTTCCTGCCGATGGCGATGCCCGAGGTCGTCATGGCCGCCTCGCTGCTCACGCTCTTCCTCAACATGGGGATCGAGCTGGGCTTCTGGACGGTCCTGATCGCCCACATCATGTTCTGTCTGTCGTTCGTCGTGACGGCGGTCAAGGCCCGGGTCATGTCCATGGACCCGCGCCTGGAGGAGGCCGCGCGCGACCTCTACGCGGGACCGGCGCAGACCTTCCTGCGCGTGACCCTGCCGATCGCCGCGCCCGGCATCGCCGCCGGCGCGCTGCTCGCCTTCGCGCTCTCGTTCGACGACTTCATCATCACCAACTTCAACGCGGGCTCCACCGTCACCTTCCCCATGTTCGTCTGGGGCTCGGCGCAGCGCGGAACCCCCGTTCAGATCAACGTCATCGGCACCGCGATGTTCGTCCTCGCGGTACTGATGGTCGCAGCCGGGCAGATCATCACGAACCGGCGCAAGAAAACAGCAACGGCCTGAGCGAAAGACGTCTCAGGCACCGAAGGAGTTGGAAACCATGGCCCCAGTCGCCATGCGTCTCGCTGCACAATCTCTCTCCGACGCCCAGCCCGTCCCCTTCTGGCTGGAAGACCCCGGCAAGCCCGGAGCCCTGCCCGCCCTCACCGGCACCGAGAAGTGCGATCTCCTCGTGGTCGGCGGCGGATACAGCGGACTGTGGACCGCGCTCCTCGCCAAGGAGCGCGACCCCTCCCGGGATGTCGTACTGATCGAAGGCCGCGAGGTGGGCTGGGCCGCCTCGGGCCGCAACGGAGGCTTCTGCGCGGCCTCCCTCACCCACGGCTTCGGCAACGGGCTCGCCCGCTGGCCGGGCGAGCTGCCGAAGCTGGAGGAGCTGGGCGAGCGCAACCTCGACGGCATCGAGGAGACCGTCGCCCGCTACGGCTTCGACTGCGAGTTCGAGCGCACCGGCGAGATCGACGTCGCCACCGAGCCGTACCAGGTCGAGGAGCTGACCGAGGTATACGAGGAGCTCGACCGGCTCGGACTCGCGGACGGCGTCGAACTCCTCGACCGGGACGCCGTACGGGCCGAGGTCGACTCGCCGACCTTCCTCGGCGGCATGTGGGACAAGCGCGGCGTCGCCATGCTCCACCCGGCCAAGCTGGCCTGGGGCCTCAAGCAGGCCTGCCTCGGCCTGGGCGTACGGATCTACGAGAACACCCCCGGCCTCCGGATGGTCTCGGTGGGCGCCGGGATGGGCGTCCACACCCCGTACGGCAAGGTGCTCGCCGGCCGGGTCGCGCTCGGCACCAACGTCTTCCCGTCGCTGGTCAAGCGCGTCCGCCCGTACACCGTCCCGGTCTACGACTACGCCCTCGTGACCGAGCCGCTCAGCCCGGAGCAGCTCGCCTCGATCGGCTGGAAGAACCGGCAGGGACTCGGCGACTCCGCCAACCAGTTCCACTACTTCCGGATCACCGCCGACCACCGCATCCTGTGGGGCGGCTACGACGCGATCTACCGCTACGGCGGCAAGGTGCAGGCGGAGATGGACCACCGCCCGGAGACCTACCTCAAGCTCGCCGAGCACTTCTTCCGCTGCTTCCCGCAGCTGGAGGGGCTCCGCTTCAGCCACGCCTGGGGCGGCGCGATCGACACCTGCTCGCGCTTCTCGGCCTTCTTCGGCACGGCGTACCAGGGGAAGGTGGCGTACGCGGCCGGGTTCACCGGCCTCGGCGTCGGCGCCACCCGCTTCGGCGGGGACGTCATGCTCGACCTGCTCGCGGGGGAGCGCACCGAGCGCACCGACCTGGAGATGGTCCGCTCCAAGCCGCTGCCCTTCCCGCCCGAGCCGGTCGCCTGGGCCGGCATCGGCATCACCAAGTGGTCGCTCGCCCGCGCCGACGAGAACGGCGGCCGGCGCAACCTGTGGCTGAAGACCATGGACCGACTGGGCCTGGGCTTCGACAGCTGACCCACTCGATGTGGCGCAGGTCACAATCGCCTGACGGCTGAAGCCGCGTAAGAGAAGCCCCCGTACCCGCTCTCTCTGCATGGACACCGAGTCCCTGCAGAGAGGAGAACGTCGCGATGACTGGTACGGGGGCTTCTGGCGCCAAGGCCGCGGTGGAATGGCTGGTCTCGGTCGCGCCGGATCCCGAGGCCTGCCGGTGGGAGTGGGAGCGCAACCCCCACGGGGTCGCGCTGCTGCCCGCCGGCAAACGCTGGGACGTGCTGATCCTGCCGGGTGAGCTCGGCTATCCCACGCTCGACGTGCTGACCCGGCTCGTGGACCGGCCCGGCCCGGTCCTGGCCGACTTCGGCGAGGCCCGGATCGGCTTCTTCGTCCCGCCGGGGACCGCCACCCGCTGGCTCGGCACCGGGGTGCGCGGCGCGGGCTCCGGCACCTGGATCGTCGTCCCGTACCCGGGCCGGGTGAGCGGCGCGGCCCGCTGGCTGGTGGCCCCGGACGGCCTGGGCACCCTCACCGACGCCTCGCTCCTGGAACTGGCGATGCACGAGGCGGCGGGCCAACTGGCCAGGGGGGAAGGGGGATCCGACTAGAGCCCCGGGCCGTGCGGAGGTCCCGGTCGGCCGTGCGGAGGTCCCGGGTGCCCGTGCAGAGGTCTTGACCACTCGATTGGTCTGGACCATGCTGTGGCGCGCTCCACCTCGATTCCCCCCACTCCCGGAGGCAGTTGTGGACCGCACCAGACCCCTCCCCCTGCTGCTGGCGGCCTCCCTGGCCGCCGGCGGTCTCCTCGCGCTCACCCCCGCGGCCCAGGCCGCCGACACCGAACTCGCCCGCAACGGCGGATTCGAGGCCGGCCTCGACGGCTGGACCTGCACGGCGGGCAGCGGGACCGTCGTCCCGTCGCCCGTGCACGGCGGGACGAAGGCGCTCCAGGCGACCCCGGTCGGCAGCGACAACGCCACGTGCTCCCAGTCCGTGGCGGTGAAGCCCAACTCCACCTACACCCTGAGCGGTTGGGTGCGCGGCAGCTACGTCTACCTCGGCGCCTCCGGCACCGGCACCACCGACGTCTCCACCTGGACGGCCTCCGCCCCCGACTGGCAGAAGCTCGGCACCACCTTCACCACGGGCGCCTCGACCACCGCGGTCACGATCTACACCCACGGCTGGTACGGCACCCCCGCCTACCAGGCCGACGACCTCTCCCTGTACGGCCCCGGCGGCGACCCCGTCCAGCTCCCGACCGCCCCCACCGGCCTCACGGCGGGCTCCCCGACCGCCACCACCGTGCCGCTGACCTGGTCGGCGGTCCCCGGCGCCACCTCGTACAACGTCTACCAGGGCGCCACGAGGATCCAGACGGTCACCGGCACGACGGCCACCGCGACCGGCCTCACGGCCTCCACCCCGTACACCTTCCAGGTCAGCGCCGTGAACGGCGCGGGCGAGTCCCCGAAGTCCGCCGCGGTCACCGCGACCACCACCTCCGGCGGCGGGGGCGGCGGGGGAGGCCTGCCCGCGCACGCCCTCGTCGGCTACCTCCACGCGAGCTTCGCCAACGGCTCCGGCTACACCCGCATGGCCGACGTCCCGGACTCCTGGGACGTCATCGACCTCGCCTTCGGTGAACCGACCTCGGTGACCTCGGGAGACATCCGCTTCAACCTCTGCCCGGTGAGCGAATGCCCCGGCGTCGAATCCCCCGCCGACTTCAAGGCGGCGATCAAGGCCAAGCAGGCCGCCGGCAAGAAGGTCCTCATCTCCATCGGCGGCCAGAACGGACAGGTCCAGCTCGCCACCACCGCGGCCCGCGACACCTTCGTCTCCTCCGTCTCGAAGATCATCGACGAGTACGGACTCGACGGCCTGGACATCGACTTCGAGGGCCACTCCCTGTCGCTCCAGACCGGTGACACGGACTTCCGCAACCCCACCACCCCGGTCATCGTCAACCTGATCTCCGCCGTGAAGACCCTCAAGGCCAAGTACGGCGCGAAGTTCGTCCTGACGATGGCCCCGGAGACCTTCTTCGTCCAGCTCGGCTACCAGTACTACGGCTCCGGCCCCTGGGGCGGCCAGGACCCGCGCGCCGGCGCCTACCTGCCGGTCATCCACGCCCTGCGCGACGACCTGACCCTGCTCCACGTCCAGGACTACAACTCGGGCTCCATCATGGGCCTCGACAACCAGTACCACTCGATGGGCGGCGCCGACTTCCACATCGCCATGACCGACATGCTCCTCACCGGCTTCCCGGTGGCGGGCAACGCGGACCGCTTCTTCCCGCCCCTCCGCCCCGACCAGGTCGCCATCGGCCTCCCCGCCTCCACCCAGGCGGGCAACGGCCACACCACCCCGGCCGAGGTGGACAAGGCCCTGGACTGCCTCACGAGGAAGACGAACTGCGGCAGCTACCAGACCCACGGCAGCTGGCCGGCCCTGCGCGGCCTGATGACCTGGTCGATCAACTGGGACCGCTACAACCAGGGCGAGTTCAGCCGTAACTTCGACGCGTACAACTGGAGCTGACCCCCAGCACCAGCAACGACAGGCACAGGCTGGCGAACACGTCCAGCGGCCAGTGGAAGCCCCGCAGGACCAGCCCGGTCCCCGTCACCGCCGTCAGCAGGGCGGCGACGGGGACCAGGTGGTTCGAGACGAGGAAGGCCGCGCCGAAGTAGGCGACGGCGGCCGTGGCCGTGTGGCCCGAGGGGAAGTAGCCCTGTGCCCAGGGCTCCAGCGGCCCCGGCCGGGCCGTCCACTCCTTCAGCGGAACCACGAGCAGCGGTACGGCGGCCATGGCGAGGCCCGCGTGGAGGGCGGCGGTCCGTCGGCCCCGCCACACCGCGTACGCCATCGCGCAGGCGAGGACCGGGAGGGCGACCGTCATGTTGCCGAGGTCGGAGGCGAGTTCGGTCAGGCGCCGGGGGACGGAGTCCACCACGGCCCGGGACACCCGCTCGTCGAGCCTGGCCAAGGGGCCGTGGACGAGCACCTGCCAGGTCACGACGGCGAGGGCGACGAGCGCCGAGAAGAGAGCCGGCCGCCCTGGAACAGGGGGGGTGGTTCCAGGGCGGCCGAGGGGATCGGGCTGCCGCGCGCCCCGGGGGGTATGGGGCGGGCGGCCGTCCGATCGGTGAGGAGTCCCGGAGCACGAGGCCCCGGAGGCGTGCGCGAAGGCACGGTACGGACGGGGCTGGGGAGGCTCCGCCCGGGGTGTTTCTCTCATCTGCAGAAACCGTACGTCACGAAAAGGGGGGCCGACAGCGGGAAACGTATCCCACCATCGGCCCCCCACAGAGTCTTCACACGGAGCGTCGGATCCGTGCTCAGGTCCGTACCCGGACCGGCACTCAGATCTGCGCGAGCGCGGCCTCGATGACGTCCAGGCCCTCGTTCAGCAGGTCCTCGCCGATGACCAGCGGCGGCAGGAAGCGCAGCACGTTGCCGTAGGTGCCGCAGGTCAGGACGAGCACGCCCTCGTTGTGGCAGTACTTGGCGAGCGCGGCGGCGGCCTCGGCGAACGGCTCCTTCGTCGCCGGGTCCTTCACCAGCTCGATGGCGATCATGGCGCCGCGGCCACGGATGTCACCGATGACCGGGAACTTCTCCTGCATGGCGGTGAGGCGGCCCTTCATGACCTCCTCGATGCGCTTGGCCTTGCCGTTGAGGTCGAGCTCCTTCATCGTCTCGATGGCGCCGAGCGCACCGGCGCAGGCCACCGGGTTGCCGCCGTAGGTGCCGCCCAGACCGCCGCCGTGGACGGAGTCCATGATCTCGGCGCGGCCGGTGACGGCGGCGAGCGGCAGACCGCCCGCGATGCCCTTGGCGGTGGTGATGAGGTCCGGGACGATGCCCTCGTCCTCGCAGGCGAACCACTGGCCGGTACGGCAGAAGCCGGCCTGGATCTCGTCCGCGACGAAGACGATGCCGTTGTCGTTGGCGAACTTCACGATCGCCGGCAGGAAGCCCTTGGCCGGCTCGATGAAGCCGCCCTCGCCGAGGACCGGCTCGATGACGATCGCGGCGACGTTCTCGGCGCCGATCTGCTTGGTGATGTTGTCGATCGCCTGGGCGGCGGCCTCGGGGCCGCAGTTCTCGGCACCGGTGGGCCAGCGGTAGCCGTAGGCGACCGGCACGCGGTAGACCTCGGGGGCGAACGGACCGAAGCCCTGCTTGTACGGCATGTTCTTCGCCGTCATGCCCATGGTGAGGTTGGTGCGGCCGTGGTAGCCGTGGTCGAAGACGACGACGGCCTGGCGCTTGGTGTACGAACGGGCGATCTTCACCGCGTTCTCGACGGCCTCGGCGCCCGAGTTGAACAGCGCGGACTTCTTGGCGTGGTCGCCCGGGGTCAGCTCGGCCAGCGCCTCGCAGACCTCCACGTAACCCTCGTACGGCGTCACCATGAAACAGGTGTGGGTGAAGTCCTGGAGCTGCGCGGAGGCGCGGCGCACGACGGCCTCGGCGGAGGCGCCGACCGAGGTCACGGCGATGCCGGAACCGAAGTCGATCAGCAGGTTCCCGTCGACGTCCTCGATGATGCCGCCGCCGGCCCGCTTCGTGAAGACGGGCAGCGTCGAGCCGACGCCACCGGCGACCGTGTCGAGACGGCGGGCCTGAAGCTCCTGCGACTTCGGACCGGGGATGGCGGTGACGACGCGCCGCTCCTGCGGGACAGCGTTCATGCGGGGCTCCTGGGGGTGGTTCTGGACGCACTTGCGGGTTTCCTCCGCAGGCTAGGCGCGGAGGAGGGGGTCGGGCATGCGCCGATCGGGAGTGATGACAGGTGTGTCGTTGTCCGAGATGGACATGGCAGCTCCGCTTCCACCCGTCCGCCGGACGACCGACCGCACGGGTGGGTGAAACCCCTCCGGGGAGCTTCCGGCCCACTAGATTGACGATGGCACAGAGACGGCGACCTGGCTGGTCAGGGGGCAGGGGTTCATGGAGACCGACGGTACGTACGAGTCACGCGACACGGCCGGGGGTGCGCCGCCGCCTCCCGCGAAGGCGGTCCCGCCGTCGGTTCCGCAGCCGCCGCAGACCCGGCCGGTCGCGCAGGCGCCGTCCTCCCCGTCGCTTCCGCCGATCGCGCCCGTCCCGCGTCCGGCGGGCCCGCCGCCGCAGATGCCTCCGTCCGCGCCGCTCGTGCCGCCGGCCCCCCCGGCCGCAGCGGTCCCGCCGCCGCCCGCGGCACCCCCCGCCGGCCGCTCGGCCGCCGCGGACTGGCTGGACGCCCCCCGCCCCGAGGCCGGCCTCGGCATCTGGCGGTTCCGGCACGTGCCGCGGGCGGCCACCGCACCCGCGCGCCTCGCGCCCGTCACCGTCCTCGGCATGTTGATCCCGGTGGCCGTCGGCCTGCTCGTCTGGTCGGCCTACCGGCGCGGGACCCTCCCGTACATGTGGCTGGTGCTCCAGACCTTCACGCCCGGTGACTGGTGGGCCGGCGGCAGCGCCAAGCCGAGCGGCTGGGAGGGCTGGGCGGCCCGTGACGTCCTCAGTGGCGTGCTGTTCGTCGGGATCGTCTGCGCGGTCGGTGTCCTCGGCTCGTGGGGCCGGATCGCCCGGCACTACCTCGGCCGCTTCCAGCCGCCGGCCCGTGCCGCGCTCGCGGGCGCCGGAGCCCTGATCGCCCTGGCGTTCGTCTGGCCCGAGGCGTTCGGGCTCGGCTGGGACAAGCTTCCCGTCGCCATTCCCGTCTTCCAGCTGATCGTCCTGATCGCGGGCGGCTACGACATCCTCGCCTCGCCGTTCGTCGTCTATCCCGTCTACGCGGCGATCACGGCCCTCGTCATCTGGCCGTTCGCCCGCATCGGTGAGTGGGCGGCCCTCTTCAGGAAGTGGCGCGCCGGCTCCGCGCCCGCGCCCACCCCCGTGCCCGCCGCCACCGGCACCCCCCGCTCCCTGTGGCCCGAGCTCAGGGAGGCGGGCGAGCACCGCGCGGCCGACGTCCTCGTCGGCGAACTGGCCGCCGGGCGCATGAACGACGTCGACATCGCCCGGGTCCGCCGCGCCTGGCAGGACACCGACCGGGACGCCGTCCGC
Organism: Streptomyces sp. NPDC021012; assembly: GCF_044333355.1. Lineage (NCBI taxonomy): Bacteria > Bacillati > Actinomycetota > Actinomycetes > Kitasatosporales > Streptomycetaceae > Streptomyces > Streptomyces sp. NPDC021012. The sequence goes on along the minus strand of NZ_JBIRQU010000016.1, from coordinate 63,085 downwards.
CGCGCCGCCCTCGTCGACACCGTCCTGAAGGAGGGCGCCGCCTCCCGGGCGCACCCGTCCGGCGACCGCGACCTGTCGCACCGCTCGGCCACCCACGACCTGCTCGTCGGCCAGGTCCGGCTCGGGCGGTACGCGGCCGCCGAGCACACCCCGGAGGCGTATCACGGCGCCGGCCTGGCGCTCGATCCCGGACTGCTCGGCACCTCGCTCCTCGCCGTCGGCCCGTCCGGCACCGGCAAGACCCGCTCCCTCGTCGCGCCCGTCGTCGAGTCGCTCGCCCTCCAGGCACTCACCGGGGCATGCGCCGTCGTCGCCGTCGGCGCGGCAGGGGCGCCACTCGGCCCCGACGAGGCGTACGACGTCGTGGTCCGGCTCGGCGACCCGACCTCCCCCTACGACCTGGACCCGTACGCGGGGGTCACCGACCCCGACGAGGCCGCCGCCTTCCTCGCCGAGGGACTCGTCGGCGACATGGAGAGCGTGGAGCCCCGGCGCGCCGCCACCGCGCTCGCGCAACTCATCGGGCCGTACCGGACGGTGTACGGGCGCTTCCCGACCGTCCCGGTGCTGAGGGAGCTGCTCGAAGCCCGCCCCGAGACCCTGCGGGCGCTCCTCGACCTGCTGCCGGAGGACGGGGCGGCCCAGGCCATGCGCCGCGAGCTGGACTCCCGGATCCGCCAGGTCGGCAGCGCCACGGACGTGGGCCCCGTGCTCGCCGACCGCCTCGCGGCCCTCGACCGGCCCGTGTTCGCCGCGTTCTTCGGCGCCGAGGGCACGGAGGTGCGCCCCTTCTCGCTGCGGGCCGTCGCCCAGCATCCGATCCGGGTGCGGATCAGCCTGCCGGACGGTGGACACGAGGAAGCCGCGCGCCTGCTCAACCGGCTGCTGCTCGCCCAGTTCCAGCACGTCACCCGGGCCGGCGCGGGACGGGGGAACTTCGCCTGTCTCGTGCTCGACGACGCGGCGGGCGCGCTCACGGCGGGGACCGTGCGGGGGCTCCAGCGGCTGCGTACGCAGAACGCGGGCGTCGTGCTCGCCCTGCGTACCCTCGCCGAGGTGCCCGAGGCGCTGCACGGCCCGCTCCTCGCGATCGTCGGCTGCCGGATGGCCTTCGCGGGGCTCCCCACCTGGGACGGCAGGGCCTTCGCCGAGGCGTGGGGCACCGAACGCGTGGAGACGACCGAGGTCGCCCACCACACGGTCTTCGCCGACCAGCCGATGACCCGGGCCATCCACGCCCTGCGCAAGCTGGTGACCGGCAAGGCGGTGACGACCGAGGCCGTCACCGTGCGGGAGGTGGAGCGGGAGCGCTGGTCCGCCTCGGACCTCGCGCACGCCGTGCCTCCCGGCCACGCCGTCCTCTCGCTGAGCCATGTGCGCGGCGAGCACGTGCCGCCCATGCTGGTCGACCTGCGAGGCTGACCTCCCCACCCGCCGCGCCGACCCGCGAGGCCGCCCCGTCTCACCCCTCGCGGTGCCCGAGCGGGCTTTCCGAGGCCCTGGCACAATCGGGGGCGCCGCTCAGCTGAGCGGCGCCTCCCCGCCGCCGTGCACGGCTCTCCCCGCGCGCGGTCCTCGCTCAAAGGTCCGACGGTCCCCAATGCCGCCCACCCTCGCCTCGCTCGTGCAGCACTCCGCCCTCAAGCTCATCGTCCGTGCGGGTGAGGACCGCCTCGACACCCCCGTCCGCTGGGCGCACGTCAGTGAGCTCGCCGACCCCGTTCCGTACATGGAGGGCGGGGAGCTGCTGCTGACCACCGCGCTCACGCTGGACGCGGAGGACCTGGAGGCGATGCGCCGCTATGTGCGGCGGCTGCTCGGTGCCGGGGTGGTGGGGCTGGGGTTCGCGGTGGGGGTGAACTACGAGGAGATCCCGCCGGCCCTGCTCGCCGCGGCGCGCGAGGAGCATCTGCCGCTGCTCGAAGTGCCGCGCCGGACGCCGTTCCTGGCCATCAGCAAGGCCGTGTCGGCGGCGATCTCCGCCGACCAGTACCGGGCGGTCACGGCCGGTTTCGAGGCGCAGCGCGAGCTGACGCGGGCGGCGCTCGCGGAGGGGCCCGAGGCCGTCGTCGCCCGGCTGGCGGCGCATGTCGACGGCTGGGCCGCGCTGTACGACGCCTCCGGCTCCGTCGTGGCCGTCTCGCCCGAATGGGCGGCGCGCCGGGCCGCCCGGCTGACCCCCGACGTGGAGCGGCTGCGCGAGCGGCCCGCGCCCGCCAGCGCGGTCGTGGGCGGTACGGAGGACCGCGTCGAACTCCAGTCCCTCGGCACCGGGCGCAGGGTGCGCGGCGCCCTCGCGGTCGGTACGGGCGCGCCCCTCGGCACGGCCGAGCGGTACGCGGTGCATTCGGCGATCGCCCTGCTCACCCTCACGACGGAACGCTCCCGTTCGCTCCAGGCGGCGGAGCAGCGGCTCGGCGCGGCGGTGCTGCGGATGATGCTCGCGGGGCAGGCGGAGCACGCGCGCGCGGTGGCGGGGGACGTGTACGGCGGGCTGCTCGACGGCCCCTACCGGCTGCTCGTCGCCGAGCCCGCCGGGGGAGAGCCGGCCGGGGAGCCGCCGCTGCCGGTGCTGGCCGAGGCCCTGGAGGCCGCCGCCGCCCGCGCGGGCGAGGCGGTGCTCACCGTCGCCGAGAGCGGGCGGCGGCTCGTCGTCCTCGCCGGTGACGGGGGCGCGGTCGTCGCCGCCTGCGAGGGGTACGCGGAGCGGGAGGCGGAGGAGGCCGGGGTCGTCGTGGGCCTCTCGGCCCCGGCGGGCCCGAGCGCCGCGGCAGCCGCGTACAAGCAGGCCGAGCAGGCCCTCTCGGTCGCCCGGCGGCGGGGCAGGGCGCTCGTCGAGCACGAGGACCTGGCGGCGGGCTCGGTGCTTCCGCTGCTCGCCGACGACGCCGTCCGGGCCTTCGCCGACGGGATGCTCCGCGCGTTGCGGGAGCACGACGCGACCGGTCGCGGCGATCTGGTGGCCTCGCTGCGGGCCTGGCTCTCCCGGCACGGCCAGTGGGACGCGGCGGCGGCGGACCTGGGCGTCCACCGGCACACGCTGCGCTACCGGATGCGCCGGGTGGAGGAGATCCTCGGCCGGTCCCTGGACGATCCGGACGTGCGGATGGAGCTGTGGCTGGCGCTGAAGGCGACCGGCGAAGGGGTGGAGTAGGAGACGGAGGGGCGCCCGAGCGGCCCGGCGGGCTCAGTCCGAGCCGCCGCCGTCGCCGCCGAGCTCGATCCCGCCGCCGGATCCGCGCGAGCCCCGCCGCCGTCCGGAGCGGACCACCTCGCCGCCCAGCAGGGTCACGGTGGCCACCGCGCGCACCCAGCGGGGGCCGCCGCGGGCCGCCCACACCACGCAGCCGCAGCCGGCTGCGGCGAGGACCAGGACTCCGACCAGTACGTAAAGGATCATGCTTTCCCCCTGGGGTCGTGCGGTGGTCCCGGTCATCCTCCCACCCCTCCGCAAGCCCCCGGATGCCCCTGGGGCGTCCGAATTCCGCTATCCCTGCCCGGAATCGGGCAATTTCATGGCCGTCAGGACGCAAACTCCATACTCTCCTGCTCATGACAAGCCCCGCCGTCGACCCGGCCCCCGAGACGCCCCCGGCCACCCCCGAAGCCTGTACGGAGCCCCGTACCGCCACCGCCGCCGTCCCCGCCCGCCGGATCACCGGCGCCGTCTGGGCCGCGCTCGGCATCGTGTACGTCGTCTGGGGGTCCACGTACCTCGGGATCCGGATCGTCGTCGAGACCCTTCCGCCGTTCCTCTCCGGCGGCGCCCGCTTCATCACCGCCGGCCTGCTCCTCGCCGCGATCGTCGCCTGGCGGCAGGGCCCCGCCGCCCTCAGGGTCACCCGCCGGGAGTTCGGCTCCGCCGCCCTCGTCGGCCTGCTCCTCCTCCTCGGCGGCAACGGCCTCGTCGTCCTCGCCGAGACCTCCGTACCCTCCGGCCTCGCCGCGCTCCTCGTCGCCGCCGTCCCCGTCTGGGTCGTCCTGCTCCGTACGGCCTTCGGCGACCGCCCCGGCCTCGGCGCCTTCGGCGGCGTCCTGCTCGGCTTCGCGGGCCTCGGCGTCCTCACCGTCCCGGGCCTGAGCGGCGAGGTGGGGATCGGGGGCGTCCTGCTCGTCCTGGCCGCGGCCCTGCTGTGGTCCGTCGGCTCCGTCTCCTCCGCCCGGCTGCCCATGCCCGCCAACCCGTTCACGGCGAGCGTCTACGAGATGCTGGCCGGCGGCGTCGCCGCGCTCACCCTCGGTCTCGCGCGCGGCGAACACCACGGCCTCGACCTCGGCGCCGTCTCCGGCCGCTCCTGGGCCGCCCTCGCGTACCTCGTCGTCTTCGGCTCGCTCGTCGCCTTCACCGCGTACGCCTGGCTCCTCCAGTCCGCCCCGGTCTCCCTCGCCGCCACCTACGCCTACGTCAACCCGGTCGTCGCCGTCCTCCTCGGCGCCCTCGTCCTGGACGAGGCCCTGACCTGGCCGATCCTCATCGGCGGCGCGATCGTCGTCGGCGGTGTCTGCCTGATCGTCTCGACCGAGCGACGCGGGTGACCGTCCGTCGTGCCGTCCGCTTCGGCCAAAGCGGACAGCCTCGGCCTCACCACTACTCCACACCGGACAAACCCGCGTTCGCCCGCTCGGCCCTAACGTGTCACCAGAGCAACCGCTCGCACCCCGAAACGGAAAGGGCCGGGACGCAATGACGACCACCCACGCCTTCTGGCTCGCCGGCCGCGAGGCCACCGGCGACGCCACCTTCGACGTCACGAACTCGTACGACGGACGTCTGGTCGGCAAGGTCAGCGTGCCCACCGAGGCCCAGGTCGAGGAGGCCGTCGCCGCCGCGCACGCCGTCGTCGACGAGTTCGCCGCGACCCCGGCGCACGTCCGCGCCGCCGCCCTCGACCACGTGTCGAAGCGGCTCGCCGAGCGCACCGAGGAGATCGCCCTCCTGATCTCCGCCGAGAACGGCAAGCCCATCAAGTGGGCCCGCGGCGAGGTCGGCCGTGCCGTCTCCGTCTTCCGTTTCGCCGCCGAGGAGGCCCGCCGCTGGAACGCCGGCGAGGCCCAGCGCCTGGACACCGAGGCCGGCGGCGCGGGCCGCCTCGCCCTCACCCGCCGCATCCCCAAGGGCGTCGTCCTCGGCATCGCGCCGTTCAACTTCCCGCTGAACCTCAGCGCCCACAAGGTCGCCCCGGCCATCGCCGTCGGCGCCCCGATCATCCTCAAGCCGGCCCCGGCCACCCCGATCTCCTCCCTGATCCTGGGCGAGATCCTGGCCGAGACCGACCTGCCGGCCGGCTCCTGGTCGATCCTGACCGTGCCGAACGACCGCATGCCCGCCCTCGTCCAGGACGAGCGCCTCCCGGTCATCTCCTTCACCGGCTCCGACAAGGTCGGCTACGCCATCCAGCAGTCGGTGCCGCACAAGCACTGCACCCTGGAGCTCGGCGGCAACGCCGCGGCCGTCGTCCTGCCCGACTGGTCCTCCGAGGCCGACCTGGACTGGGCCGCGACCCGCATCGCGACCTTCTCCAACTACCAGGGCGGCCAGTCCTGCATCTCCGTGCAGCGCGTGATCGCCGACGCCTCGGTCTACGACCGCCTGGTGCCGAAGATCGTCGCCGCCGTCGAGGCGCAGGTCACCGGTGACCCGGCGGACGACGCCACCGACGTCGGCCCGCTCGTCGACGAGGCCGCCGCCAAGCGCGTCGAGTCCTGGGTCGACGAGGCCGTCGCGGCCGGCGCCAAGCTCCTCGCCGGCGGCAAGCGCGAGGGCGCGACCTACGCCCCGACCGTCCTCACCGACCTCCCGGCCGACGTCACCCTGGCCCGCGCCGAGGTCTTCGGCCCGGTCCTGACGATCGCCAAGGTCGACGGCGAGGCCGAGGCCTTCGCCGCGGTCAACGACTCGGACTTCGGCCTCCAGGCGGGCGTCTTCACCCGTGACCTGCAGACCGCCTTCCGCGCCCACCGCGCGCTCGAGGTCGGCGGCGTGATCGTCGGCGACGTCCCCTCGTACCGCGCCGACCAGATGCCGTACGGCGGCGCCAAGCGCTCCGGTGTGGGTCGAGAGGGCGTCAAGTACGCCATGGATGACTACACCTACGAGCGCGTGCTCGTCCTGACGGGCCTCGCCCTCTAAGGCGTACGCCTCACGAGACCAGGCGGTCCGAGCCCACTGTGCGGGGGCTCGGGCCGCCTTTTCGTCATGCCACGGGGGAGTCGTCGAGCCGGAGGACCTCCGCCGGCCCCGCGCGGAAGGCCTTGTTCGCGGCGTCGGCGGCGACCATGTGCGGGGCGGCGTCGTGCGCGGCGAGGGCCTCGGCCGAGGCCCAGCGCTCGATCAGGACGAAGCGGTCGGGATCGTCGGCCACCCGGTGCAGGTCGTACCGCAGGCACCCCTCCTCCGCCCGTACGAGCGGCGCGAGCGCATCGAAGGCGGCGACCTGTTCCGCACCCCGGCCGGGCAGCGTGCTGACGAGGACGATGAGCTTGATCGGCTGCTGAGACATGCCGCGGACCCTACGCGCGGCCCCTCCCGGGCGGTCGGGGCGTCTCAGCAGGAGGACATACCCGGAGGGATCGCCTCCTCTTTCCGGACGGGGCGGAATCGGGTACGACGGACAGGAAGCCCCAGGAGGTGGAGATGTCCGCACCCGCCCAGCGGCCCAAGGTCACCGAGCGCGAGGCACGGCAGGTCGCCGAGGCCGCCCGCGAGCGGGACTGGCGCAAGCCCAGCTTCGCGAAGGAGCTGTTCCTCGGCCGCTTCCGCCTCGACCTCGTCCACCCGCACCCGCTCCCCGCCGCCGAGGACGTCCGCCGCGGCGAGGCCTTCCTCGCCGTCCTGCGCGGGTTCTGCGAGACCCGGATCGACGGCGCCCGCATCGAACGCGAGGCCCGCATCCCCGACGAGACGATCGCCGGACTGAAGGAGATCGGCGCCCTCGGGATGAAGATCGACCCGAAGTACGGCGGGCTCGGCCTCACCCAGCTGTACTACAACCGCGCCCTCGCGCTCGTCGGCTCCGCCAGCCCCGCCGTCGGCGCCCTGCTCTCCGCGCATCAGTCGATCGGCGTACCGCAGCCGCTGAAACTCTTCGGCACCCAGGAGCAGAAGGACGCCTTCCTGCCCCGGCTGGCCCGCACCGACCTCTCCGCCTTCCTGCTCACCGAGCCGGACGTCGGCTCGGACCCGGCGCGCCTGGCCACCGCCGCCGTACCGGACGGGGACGCGTACGTCCTCGACGGCGTGAAGCTGTGGACCACCAACGGGGTCGTCGCCGACCTGCTCGTCGTCATGGCCCGCGTCCCCGCCTCCGAGGGGCACCCCGGCGGCATCACCGCCTTCGTCGTCGAGGCCGACGCGCCCGGCGTCACCGTCGAGCACCGCAACGCCTTCATGGGCCTGCGCGGCCTAGAGAACGGCGTCACCCGCTTCCACGGCGTACGGGTCCCCGCCGCGCACCGCATCGGCCCCGAGGGCGCCGGCCTGAAGATCGCCCTCACCACCCTCAACACCGGCCGCCTCTCCCTCCCCGCCGCCTGCGCGGGCGCCGCCAAGTGGTGCCTGAAGATCGCCCGCGAGTGGTCGGGGGAGCGCGAGCAGTGGGGCAGGCCGATCGCCCGCCACGAGGCGGTCTCGACCAAGATCTCCTTCATCGCGGCCACCGCCTTCGCCCTGGAGGCCGTCGTCGACCTCGCCTCCCAGCTGGCCGACGAGGACCGCAACGACATCCGCATCGAGGCCGCCCTCGCCAAGCTGTACGGCTCCGAGAAGGCCTGGCTGATCGCCGACGAACTCGTCCAGATCCGCGGCGGACGCGGCTACGAGACCGCCGACTCGCTCGCCGCCCGCGGCGAACGGGCCGTCCCCGCCGAGCAGTTGCTCCGCGACCTCCGCATCAACCGCATCTTCGAGGGCTCGACCGAGATCATGCACCTGCTGATCGCCCGCGAGGCCGTCGACGCCCACCTCTCCGTCGCCGGGGACCTGATCGACCCCGAGAAGTCCCTCGCCGACAAGGCGAAGGCCGGCGCCCGGGCGGGCGGCTTCTACGCCCGCTGGTTCCCGGGCCTGGTCGCCGGCGCCGGGCAACTCCCCGGCTCGTACGGCGAGTTCGGCGCCCTCGCGACCCATCTCCGCTACGTCGAGCGGACGTCCCGCAAGCTCGCCCGCTCGACCTTCTATGCGATGTCCCGCTGGCAGGGCCGCATGGAGCTCAAACAGGCCTTCCTCGGGCGGATCGTGGACATCGGCGCGGAGCTCTTCGCGATGAGCGCGGCCTGCGTACGGGCCGAACTCCTCCGCACGACGACGGACCACGGCCGTGAGGCCGTACAACTCGCGGACGCCTTCTGCCACCAGGCCCGACTGCGCGTCGAGGAACTCTTCACCCGCCTCTGGTCCAACACGGACGACCTGGACCGCCGCATCGTCGAGGGCGTCCTCGCCGGCCGCTACACCTGGCTGGAGGCGGGCATCGTGGACCCGAGCGGCGAAGGCCCCTGGATCGCGGACGCGACCCCGGGCCCCTCCACGGAGGAGAACGTCCACCGCAAGATCCCCTAGGGCCCGTCCGGCGGTGCGCTCCGGGTCCGGGCAGGCCCTGGCGCGTTCCGCCATGCGGAACGGCCCCCCGCACGGGCGGCCGGGCCCGCCACAATGGCCCCGTGACCCTCATCGACATCCCCGGCTCCAAGTCCGTCACCGCCCGCGCGCTCTTCCTCGCCGCCGCCGCGGAGGGCACCACCACCCTCCTGCGCCCGCTCGTCTCCGACGACACCGAGGGCTTCGCCGAGGGCCTCACCGCCCTGGGGTACGGAGTGCGCCGGGAGCCCGGGGCCTGGCACATCGAGGGCCGTCCGGCCGGGCCGGGGGCGGCCGACGCCGAGGTGTACTGCAGGGACGGCGCCACCACCGCCCGCTTCCTGCCGACCCTGGCGGCCGCGGGCCGCGGGACGTACCGCTTCGACGCCTCCGCGCAGATGCGCCGCAGGCCCCTCGGCCCGCTCAGCACCGCCCTGCGCGACCTCGGGGTCGACCTGCGGCACGGGGAGAAGGAGGGCCACCACCCGCTCAGCGTCCACGCCGCCGGGGTGAAGGGCGGCGCGCTCACCCTCGACGCCGGGCAGTCCTCCCAGTACCTGACGGCCCTGCTGATGCTGGGGCCGCTCACCACCGAGGGCCTCGACATCACCGTCACGGACCTGGTCTCGGAGCCGTACGTGGAGATCACGCTCGCGATGATGCGGGCCTTCGGGGCCGAGGTCACCCAGGAGGGCCGCACGTACCGGGTCGCGCCGACCGGCTACCGGGCGCGGACGTACGGCATCGAGCCCGACGCCTCCACCGCCAGCTACTTCTTCGCCGCCGCGGCCCTCGAACCGGGCCGTTCCGTCACCGTCCCCGGCCTCGGGACCGGCGCCCTCCAGGGCGACCTGGCCTTCGTCGACGTGCTGCGCCGCATGGGCGCCGAGGTGGAGACCACGGAGACCGGCACGACCGTCCGCTCCACCGGCACCCTGCGCGGACTCACCGTCAACATGCGGGACATCTCCGACACCATGCCGACCCTCGCCGCCATCGCGCCGTTCGCCGACGGGCCCGTCCGCATCGAGGACGTCGCCAACACCCGGGTCAAGGAGTGCGACCGGCTCGACGCCTGCGCCGAGAACCTCCGCCGCCTCGGCGTCACCGTCGAGACCGGACCCGACTGGATCGAGATCCACCCCGGCACCCCGGTCGGCCCCGTCGAGATCGCCACCCACGGCGACCACCGGATCGTCATGTCCTTCGCGGTCACGGCGCTGCGCACCCCGGGGATCACCTTCGACGACCCCGGCTGCGTGAAGAAGACCTTCCCCGACTTCCACCAGGTTTTCCACAGGTACGCCCGGACCGCGTGAAGACCGCACGGGCTTTGCGGCAAGAATGGGGGGCATGAGCGACCGCCCCTCTCCTCTCGCCGATCCGCACATCGCCTTCGACGTGTCCGAAGGACGCCGGGACATCGTCGTCCTCGGCTCGACCGGGTCCATCGGCACCCAGGCCATCGACCTCGTGCTGCGCAACCCCGACCGCTTCCGGGTCACCGCCCTGGCCGCCTCCGGCGGCCGGGTCGGGCTGCTCGCCGAGCAGGCGCACCGGCTGAAGGTCGCCGCGGTCGCCGTGGCCCGGGAGGAGGTGCTGCCCGAGCTGCGCGAGGCACTGAAGGCGCTGTACGGCTCCGAGCCCCTGCCCGAGCTCCTGGCGGGGCCGGACGCCGCGACCCAGCTGGCCGCCTCCCCGTGCCACACCGTCCTCAACGGCATCACCGGCTCCATCGGCCTCGCGCCCACCCTCGCCGCCCTCGAAGCGGGCCGCACCCTCGCCCTGGCCAACAAGGAGTCGCTGATCGTCGGCGGCCCCCTGGTCAAGGCGCTCGCCAAGCCGGGCCAGATCATCCCGGTCGACTCCGAGCACGCGGCCCTCTTCCAGGCGCTCGCCGCCGGCACCCGCGCCGACGTCCGCAAGCTGGTCGTCACGGCCTCCGGCGGCCCCTTCCGCGGCCGTACGCGCGAGGAGCTGGCCCATGTCACCCGGGAGGACGCGCTCGCCCACCCGACCTGGGCGATGGGCCCGGTGATCACGGTCAACAGCGCGACCCTGGTGAACAAGGGCCTGGAGGTCATCGAGGCCCACCTGCTCTACGACATCCCCTTCGACCGCATCGAGGTCGTCGTCCACCCCCAGTCGTACGTCCACTCGATGGTCGAGTTCACGGACGGCTCCACGCTCGCCCAGGCCACCCCGCCGGACATGCGCGGCCCGATCGCCATCGGCATCGGCTGGCCCGAGCGCGTCCCGGACGCGGCCCCCGCCTTCGACTGGACCAAGGCCTCCACCTGGGAGTTCTTCCCGCTCGACACCGAGGCCTTCCCGTCCGTCGGCCTGGCCCGGCACGTGGGCGGCCTCGGCGGCACCGCCCCGGCCGTCTTCAACGCGGCGAACGAGGAGTGCGTCGAGGCGTTCCTCGCCGGACGGCTGCCGTTCAACGGAATCATGGATACGGTCACCGCTGTCGTCACCGAGCACGGAAAGCCCAGCGGGGGAACCTCGCTCACGGTGTCGGACGTCCTCGAAGCGGAGACCTGGGCGCGCGCCCGGGCCCGAGAGCTCGCAGCGAAGGCAACAGCGGAGGCCCGCGCATGACCGAAATGCTCCTGTACGCCCTGGGCATCGTGCTGTTCGCCCTCGGCCTCCTCGTCTCCATCGCGTGGCACGAGCTCGGCCACCTCTCCACGGCCAAGCTCTTCGGCATCCGCGTGCCGCAGTACATGGTCGGCTTCGGCCCCACCATCTGGTCGAGGAAGCGCGGCGACACCGAGTACGGCATCAAGGCCATCCCCGCCGGCGGCTACATCCGCATGATCGGCATGTTCCCGCCCGGCGAGGACGGCAAGATCGAGGCTCGCTCCACCTCGCCCTGGCGCTCCATGATCGAGGACGCCCGCGAGGCCTCGTACGAGGAACTGGAGCCCGGCGACGAGACGCGGCTGTTCTACACGCGCAAGCCGTGGAAGCGCGTGATCGTGATGTTCGCCGGACCGTTCATGAACCTGGTCCTGGCCGCGTTCCTGTTCTTCGGCTCGATGATGACGATCGGCACGGCGGGTCAGACGACCCAGGTCGCCGGCGTCCAGAAGTGCGTCATCAAGCAGAGCGAGAAGCGCGACGCCTGCAAGGCGGGCGACCCCGTCTCCCCGGCGTACAGGGCCGGCCTGAAGGAGGGCGACAGGATCGTCGCCTTCAACGGCACGCCGGTGTCCGACTGGGACACCCTCTCCGACCACATCCGCGACACCATCGGCCCCGCGACGGTCACCGTCGAGCGGGCCGGGCAGCGCCTCGACCTGCACCCCGTCCTCGTCCCCAACGAGGTGCCGAAGAAGGACAAGGACGGCAAGGTCGTCCAGCCGGTGGACTACGTCAAGGCCGGCTACCTCGGCTTCGCGTCCAAGACCGAGGTCGCGCCGCTCACCTTCGGCGAGACCACCGACCGCATGACCGAGCTCATGGAGAACGGCGTCCACTCGGTCATCGCCCTCCCTGGCAAGATCCCCGGCCTGTGGGACGCCACCTTCGGCGACGGCAAGCGTGCCGAGGACTCCCCGGTCGGCGTCGTCGGCGCCGCCCGCATCACCGGCGAACTGATGACCGTCGAGGCCCCGCCGACGACGATCCTCGTCATGTTCATGAACCTGCTGGTGTACTTCAACGTCTCGCTGTTCCTGTTCAACATGCTCCCGCTGCTGCCGCTCGACGGCGGCCACATCGCGGGCGCCCTGTGGGAGTCCGTGCGCCGTCACGTCGCCCGGATCTTCAAGCGCCCCGACCCCGGCCCGTTCGACGTGGCCAAGCTGATGCCCGCCGCCTACGTGGTGGCCGGCGTGTTCGTCTGTTTCACGCTGCTCGTCCTCGCCGCCGACATCGTCAACCCGGTGAAGATCACGTAGCCCTCAGGGGGGACGGACCCGGTGGTGTCCGGCCCCCCGCCCCCGGGGCGGTAACCTCGGAGACCTGAGCCCGCCGACGCACAACCTTGAGGTTGCACTTCAGATGACCGCGATTTCTCTCGGTATCCCGACCGTTCCGACCCGGCTCGCCGAGCGGCGCAAGAGCCGCCAGATCCAGGTCGGCAGCGTGGCCGTCGGCGGTGACGCGCCCGTCTCCGTCCAGTCGATGACGACCACCCGCACCTCCGACATCGGCGCCACGCTCCAGCAGATCGCCGAGCTCACCGCCTCCGGCTGCCAGATCGTCCGCGTGGCCTGCCCCACCCAGGACGACGCAGACGCGCTCGCCACGATCGCCCGGAAGTCCTCCATCCCGGTCATCGCCGACATCCACTTCCAGCCGAAGTACGTCTTCGCCGCGATCGACGCCGGCTGCGCGGCCGTCCGCGTCAACCCGGGCAACATCAAGCAGTTCGACGACAAGGTCAAGGAGATCGCCAAGGCGGCCTCCGACGCCGGCACCCCGATCCGGATCGGCGTCAACGCCGGCTCGCTCGACGCCCGCCTCCTCAAGAAGTACGGCAGGGCCACCCCCGAGGCGCTCGTCGAGTCCGCCCTCTGGGAGGCCTCCCTCTTCGAGGAGCACGGCTTCCGCGACATCAAGATCTCGGTCAAGCACAACGACCCGGTCGTCATGGTCGAGGCCTACCGCCAGCTCGCCGCCCAGTGCGACTACCCGCTGCACCTCGGCGTCACCGAGGCGGGCCCGGCCTTCCAGGGCACCATCAAGTCGGCCGTCGCCTTCGGCGCCCTGCTCTCCCAGGGCATCGGCGACACCATCCGCGTCTCCCTCTCCGCGCCGCCGGCCGAGGAGATCAAGGTCGGCATGCAGATCCTGGAGTCGCTGAACCTGCGCCAGCGCCGCCTGGAGATCGTCTCCTGCCCGTCCTGCGGCCGCGCCCAGGTCGACGTCTACAAGCTCGCCGAGGAGGTCACCGCCGGCCTCGACGGCATGACCGTCCCGCTGCGCGTCGCCGTCATGGGCTGCGTCGTCAACGGCCCCGGCGAGGCCCGCGAGGCCGACCTCGGCGTCGCCTCCGGCAACGGCAAGGGCCAGATCTTCGTCAAGGGCGAGGTCATCAAGACCGTCCCCGAGTCGAAGATCGTCGAGACCCTCATCGAAGAGGCGCTCAAGATCGCCGAGCAGATGGAGAAGGACGGCATCGCCAGCGGCGAGCCGACCGTCGCCGTCGCGGGCTGACACTCCCGTACGAGAAGGAGCCCCTCCGCCCACCCGGCGGAGGGGCTTCTCCCGCATGACGGGCCCCGCCGCAGGGCACGGAGGTACAGTGCGGGGACCAGCAGATCCGTACCGTGAGGCCCCCTCGTGCTGACAGAGACCACCACTCGGGTCCTCGAACCCGCCGACCTCGGCGCCGCACTCGCCGTCCTGGAGAGCGCCCCCGTCGAGAACGCCTTCGTGACCGCCCGCGTCCAGATCGCCGGGCTCGATCCCTGGCGCCTCGGCGGCGAGATGTGGGGCTGGTACATCGAGGGCAGACTGCGCTCCCTCTGCTACTCCGGAGCCAACCTCGTCCCCATCTGCGCCACCCCCGAGGCCGTCCGCGCCTTCGCCGACCGGGCCCGCAGGATCGGTCGCCGCTGCTCCTCGATCGTCGGCCCCGCCGAGGCCACCGGCGAGCTGTGGAGGCTCCTGGAGCCCAGCTGGGGCCCGGCGAGGGACGTCCGCGCCCACCAGCCGCTGATGGTCGCCGAGGAGCCCTCCGCCACCGTCGTGCCCGATCCGCTGGTGCGCCGCGTCCGCAAGGACGAGATGGAGGTGATCATGCCCGCCTGCGTGGCCATGTTCACCGAGGAGGTCGGCGTCTCCCCGCTCGCCAACGACGGCGGACTGCTCTACCAGGCCCGCGTCGCCGAGCTCGTCGGCTCCGGCCGCTCCTTCGCCCGCATCGAGGACGGCAAGGTCGTCTTCAAGGCCGAGATCGGCGCAGCCACCCGCCAGGCCTGCCAGATCCAGGGCGTCTGGGTCGCCCCCGAGCACCGCGGCAAGGGCCTCTCCGAGACGGGCATGGCCGCCGTCCTCCGGTACGCCCTGGCCGACGTCGCCCCCGTCGTCAGCCTGTACGTCAACGACTTCAACACCCCGGCGAGGGCCGCGTACCGCCGCGTCGGCTTCCGCGAGACCGGCGCTTTCATGAGCGTGCTGTTCTGAACGTGCTGTCCCGCGCGGGCGGGCGCTTGTAGGGTGCGCCGCATGGATGACGCAGAGGTCGTGATCGGTCCGGTCAATCTCGCCGCCCGGGTGGACGAGGCCCTCGCCGTGCAGGCGGTCGCCTTCGGCCTGGACGCGGGCGAGGTCGCCGTACGCCGCCACATCGTGCTCCGTCACCTCCTCAGCCCCGGCGCCCGCGCCTACGGGGCCACCACCCCCGACGGGCGGCTCGTCGGCTTCGTGTACGGGATGCCCAACGACCGCACCCACTGGTGGTCCACCGTCGTCGAGACGTACCTGCGGGCCACCGGCACCGCCGACTGGCTCGACGACTCCTTCGTCATCACCGAACTCCACGTCCACCCCGACTTCCAGGGCCGGGGCGTCGGCCGCGAGCTGATCACCACCATCACCGACACGGCCGACGAGAAGCGCTCCATCCTCTCCGCGATCGACACGGACAGCCCCGCCCGCGGCCTCTACCGCTCCCTCGGCTACGTCGACCTCGCCCGCCAGGTGCACTTCCCGAGCGCCCCCCGCCCGTACGCCGTGATGGGCGCCCCGCTGCCGCTCAAGCGCCGGAACTGATTTCTCCTGCCAGGGGCGGCCCGGCTAACCTCGGGGCCATCACTATCAGTCCCGGCAGGAGTACGAGAACCATGGCCAACGCACCGGTCCAGCGCATGTCCCAGTTGATGGCGAAGACGCTGCGCGACGACCCGGCGGACGCCGAGGTCCTCAGCCACAAGCTCCTCGTCCGCGCCGGCTACGTCCGCCGCACCGCCGCCGGCATCTGGAGCTGGCTGCCGCTGGGCAAGAAGGTCCTCTCCAACGTCGAGCGGATCGTCCGCGAGGAGATGGACGCCATCGGCGCGCAGGAGGTCACCCTCCCCGCCCTGCTGCCCCGCGAGCCCTACGAGGCCACCGGCCGCTGGGACGAGTACGGCGCCGAGCTCTTCCGCCTCCAGGACCGCAAGGGCGGCGACTACCTCCTCGGCCCCACCCACGAGGAGATCTTCACCCTCCTGGTCAAGGACCAGTGCTCGTCCTACAAGGACCTGCCGGTGATCCTCTACCAGATCCAGAACAAGTTCCGCGACGAGGCCCGCCCCCGCGCCGGCATCCTGCGCGGCCGCGAGTTCCTCATGAAGGACTCGTACTCCTTCGACACGGAGGACGAGGGCCTCGCCCAGTCCTACGCCCTGCACCGCCAGGCCTACCAGCGCGTCTTCGAGCGCCTCGGCCTCGACTACCGCATCGTCGCCGCCACCGCCGGCGCCATGGGCGGCTCGAAGTCCGAGGAGTTCCTCGCCCCGGCCGGGGCCGGCGAGGACACCTTCGCCGACTGCCCGAACTGCGACTTCGCCGCGAACACCGAGGCGGTGTACCAGACGGTGAAGCCGGTCGACGGCTCGGCCGTCCCCGCCGCCGAGGAGATCCCCACCCCCGACACCCCGACGATCGAGACCCTCGCGGCCTCCCTCGGCGTGCCGGCCTCCGCGACCCTCAAGAACCTCCTCGTGAAGGTCGACGGCGAGATCGTCGCCATCGGCGTCCCCGGCGACCGCGAGGTCGACATGGACAAGGTCGAGGACCACTTCGGTCCGACCGCCACGGTCGAGCTGGTGACGGAGGAGGACTTCGCGGTCCGCACCGACCTCGTCCGCGGCTACGTCGGCCCCCAGGGCCTGGAGAAGGTCACCTACATCGCCGACCCGCGCGTCGCCCCCGGCACCGCGTGGATCACGGGCGCCAACAAGGACGGCATGCACGCGAAGAACGTCGTCGCGGGCCGTGACTTCGAGGTCTCCGAGTACGTCGACGTCGTCGTGGTCCAGGAGGGCGACCCGTGCCCCAAGTGCGGCACCGGCCTGAAGCTGGACCGCGCCATCGAGATCGGCCACATCTTCCAGCTGGGCCGCAAGTACGCCGACGCCCTCAAGCTCGACGTCCTCGGCCAGAACGGCAAGCCGGTCCGCGTGACCATGGGCTCCTACGGCATCGGCGTCTCCCGCGCGGTCGCGGCCCTCGCCGAGCAGACCGCCGACGAGAAGGGCCTGTGCTGGCCGGCCGAGGTCGCCCCGGCCGACGTCCACGTCGTCGCCGCCGGCAAGGCCCTCCAGATCGAGCTGGCCCTCGAGGTCTCCGAGAAGCTCTCCGCCGCCGGCCTCCGCGTCCTGGTCGACGACCGCGCGGGCGTCTCCCCGGGCGTCAAGTTCACCGACGCCGAGCTCATGGGCGTCCCGAAGATCCTCGTCGCGGGCCGCCGCGCCGGTGAGGGCGTTGTGGAGCTCAAGGACCGCCGCACGGGCGAGCGCGAAGAGCTCACCGTCGACGAGGCCCTCGCCCGTCTGACGGCGTAAGGCACGAGAGAGGGGGCGGAACCCGCGTGCGGGTTCCGCCCCCGTCTCCTGGGGACCCTCAGGACCTCTTCTCGTGAGGGGTCGGTTCGACCGAGGGGCCGGTCAGGTCCTCGATGGCCTCCTGGGCCGCCACCCGGCCCATCAGGTACGCCTCGCCGGACGGATACGGCTGCGGCGGTGAGGGCGGCGGCGCCGACTCCGAGGCCGAAGGCTCGGACGTCGGGGTCGCCCGTTCCAGGAAGCGGAGCAGTTCCACCGGGATCGGCAGCACCAGCGTCGAGTTCTTCTCGGCGGACACCGCCATCACGGTCTGCAGCAGACGGAGCTGGAGGGCGGCCGGCTCCGCGGCCATCACCCCGGCCGCCTCCGCCAGCTTCTTCGAGGCCTGGAGCTCGGCGTCCGCGTTGATGACGCGGGCCCGCCGCTCGCGGTCCGCCTCCGCCTGCCGGGCCATGGAGCGCTTCATCGTCTCGGGCAGGGAGACGTCCTTGATCTCGACCCGGTCGATGGCGACGCCCCAGCCCATCGCGGGACTGTCGAGCATCAGCTCCAGTCCCTGGTTGAGCTTCTCGCGGTTGGAGAGCAGGTCGTCGAGGTCGCTCTTGCCGATGATCGACCGCAGCGAGGTCTGCGCCATCTGCGAGACCGCGAACTTGTAGTCCTCGACCCGCACCACCGCGTCCGCGGGGTCGACGACCTTGAAGTACACGACCGCGTCCACCCGCACCGTCACGTTGTCCCGGGTGATGCCCTCCTGCGCGGGCACGGGCATCGTGACGATCTGCATGTTCACCTTGTGCATGCGGTCGACGACCGGAACGATCATCGTGAAGCCCGGCGCCCGCACGTCGCCGCGCAGCCGGCCGAAGCGGAAGACGACGCCCCGCTCGTACTGCTTCACGACCCGTGCCGCCGCGCCCGCGTACACCGCGATCGCCGCGGCCGCACCGGCCGCCACCGTCAGCAGCTCTTGGATCATCACGGCCCCCTGCGATCGAGCCGAAAGTTACAAAAAGGGTATTCCCTTACAGCCAGCCCGCGAACTCCAGGAGCAGCTCGGCATCCTGCCGCCGCCCCGCCGCCAGCGCCCGCGTCCCCGATTCGACCGCGCGGAACAGGGTCCAGCCGCGCAGCCGCTCCCGGTCCAGGTCCAGGGAGTCCGCCAGTTTGTTGACCCGCCGCCGGGCAGCCGAGGCGCCGGAGGACGCGGCCACGAGGTCCTCGACCCGGTCCCGTACGAGCCGGGCGAGGTCGTAGGCCCGCTCGCCGACCAGCGGCTCGGGGCCGACGGCCAGCCAGGGCGTCCGGTCGCCGGCGAGCACCTTGCCCTGCCGGAAGTTCCCGTGCAGCAGGAAGGACTCGGCGGAGGAGGCCACGAGCTCCTCGCGGGCCGCGAGCGCCGCCGCCGTCAGTTCCCCGGCCGCCGCGTCCGCCCGGTGGTACTCCATGGCCGAGGCCTGCCGGGCCGTCCGCTCCGCCGCCGTCTCGAAACCGTGCGTCGCCGGGGGCTCGACCCACAGCTTCCGTACGGTGCCCGCGGCCTCCAGGAGCGACTTCGCCTCCGGCAGGGAGCGCAGCGAGACCTCGGGGTGGAGCCGTTCGAGGACGAGCGCGCCCTCCCCGGCCCCGTCGAGGAGCTGGACCGCGCCCCAGCCGTTCCAGTGCGCCAGCGCGTCGCGTTCCAGGTCGGGCCGGGTGAACGGGGGTGCGATCTTGAGCGCGGCGGGGGAGCCGTCGGAGCGCCGGACGAGCACGACCAGGCTGCTGCGTCCGCCGGGGGCCATCACCCGTTCGGCGTCCAGGGAGGCGTGGGCGAGCGCCTGCTCGGTGAGCCCGGGCAGCTTGCCGAGCCACTCGGCCGCCGCGGCGTCCCCGTACGTCTCACCGAGCGTCCTGGCCAGTCGCTGCGGCGGTTCGAAACCCATGCGTACGTTGTTCCTTCGGTCGGGGACTCGGTCGGGGCGGGACTACACCCGCTCGGCGAGCCCAGGAAAGGTTACGTCGCTGCCGCGCCAGCGGACGGCGCGTACGGCCGCCTCCCGGAGCGCGGCGGCCGCCTCGCCCCGTGCGCGGCCCTCGGCGGCCCGTACGAGGTCGGAGTACACCCCGGCCACCCGGTCCTCCAGGACGGCCGCCAGCCGTACCGCCCCGGCCGGGTCCGCGACCGGGAACGGCAGTGCGTACGCGGCCTCCGCCGCCACCGGCGTCCCGCCGAGGTCCCGGACGGTCCGGCGCAGCGCGTCCCGCCGCGCCCGGTGCGCCTCGTACGCGGCGGCGGCCTCGGCCCGCCGCCCGGTGCCGATCCGGGCGCCGACGACCCCGTACCCGTACACCGCGGCATGCTCGGCGGCCAGCGCGGCCTGGGTCGCGTCGAGGGCGCTCATGCCCGGGCTCCTTCGGTCAGCAGGTAGGCGTGGGCGGCGCCGGAGGCCGCCACGGAGGCGAGCAGCCGGGCGTACTCGGGCGGGGCGGTGAGCAGGGCGGCCGCGTGCCCGTCGGAGGCCGTGCGCTCGGCGGCGGCGAGCTCCTTGAGGGCGGTCCGGGGGTCCGCCGCCACCCGTACGGCCGAGGGGGAGGCCGTGGGTTTCGGGGAGGCGGAGGAAGAGGCGGGCGTCGTCGGCCTCGGGGCCGGGCCGCCCTCGCCGAGCGCCTTCGCGTGCGCCGCCACCGCATGCCGCAGCGGGGTCAGCCGGGGGGCCAGGGCGGGGTGCGCGGCGAGCGCCGCGTCGTAACGTTCCAGCAGGCCGTGGGCCGCGGTCACCGACCGCAGCCGCAGGGCCGCCTCGGCCCGCGCCACCCGTTCGGCCTCCAGCTCGGCGGCGCTCGGCCGGCGGGCCTGCCCGTCGGAGGAGCTGCAGGCCGTGAGGGCCGTCGCCCCCGCCGCCGCACCAGCCAGGAGGAGTGCGCGTCTGCCCGTCGTCGTCACGCCTGCTCTCCCCGTCCGCCGTCCGTGGTCGTAGATCGTCGAGATCACCGCAGGCGAGCGTACCCGCGGGCCCCGGGGCGATGGACGGCAACACCCTCCCGGACCGGATACCCTTTGTGCTGACACGCGACGAACCCACAACAGCACACGCGGCCGAGGAGTCACCCGGATGAGCACCACCCAGAGCGACAGGCTGCGCGGACTCGTGGAGCCGCTCGTCGCCGCGAAGGACCTGGATCTGGAAGAGATCGAGGTGTCCCGGGCCGGCCGCCGCGGACTGCTGCGGATCGTCGTCGACTCGGAAGAGGGCGTGGAGCTCGACGTCTGCGCCGAGCTGAGCCGCGAGATCTCCGAGAAGCTCGACGAGACCGACGCGATGGGCGAGGGCGAGTACGTCCTCGAAGTCAGCTCCCCCGGCGCCGAGCGCCCCCTCACCGAGCACCGCCACTACGTGCGCGCCACCGGCCGCCTGGCCAGGCTCCAGCTGGCCGAGGGCGGGGACCTGGTCGCGCGCATCCTCGCCGTGGACGAGGACGGCCTCGACATGGAGGTGCCGGGCGTGAAGGGGCGCAAGCCCACCGCCCGCCGGGTCGAGTTCGCCGAGATCGCCAAGGCGCGTGTCGAGATCGAGTTCAACCGCAAGGACAAGAAGGAAGAGGAGGCGTAGCCGTGGACATCGACGTGAAGCTCCTGAAGGGCTTGGCACAGGAGAAGGAAATCTCCTTCGAGATGCTGGTCGAGGCGATCGAGTCGGCCCTCCTCATCGCGTACCACCGCACCCCCGACGCCCGCCGCCACGCGCGCGTGGAGCTGAACCGGGCCACCGGCCACGTGACGGTGTGGGCGAAGGAGGACCCCTCCGACCTGGAGGAGGGCCAGGAGCCCAAGGACTTCGACGACACCCCGTCGGACTTCGGCCGGATCGCGGCGAGCACCGCCCGTCAGGTCATCCAGCAGCGGCTGCGGGACGCCGAGAACGACGTGACCTTCGGCGAGTACGCGCGCCGCGAGGGCGATGTCGTCGCCGGTGTGGTGCAGCAGGGCAAGGACCCGAAGAACGTCCTGGTCAAGCTGGACGACAAGCTGGAGGCCATCCTTCCGGTGCAGGAGCAGGTGCCGGGCGAGGAGTACACGCACGGCCTGCGGCTGCGCACGTACGTCGTCCGGGTGGCGAAGGGCGTGCGCGGTCCGTCCGTCACCCTTTCGCGCACGCACCCCAACCTGGTGAAGAAGCTCTTCGCCCTGGAGGTGCCGGAGATCGCCGACGGCTCGGTCGAGATCGCGGCCATCGCCCGCGAGGCCGGTCACCGCACCAAGATCGCCGTCCGCTCCACCCGTTCGGGCCTGAACCCCAAGGGCGCCTGCATCGGCCCGATGGGCAGCCGCGTCCGCAACGTGATGGCGGAGCTGCACGGCGAGAAGATCGACATCGTCGACTGGTCGGACGACCCGGCCGAGATGGTGGCGAACGCGCTCTCGCCGGCGCGGGTCTCCAAGGTCGAGATCGTGGACCTCGCCGCCCGCTCCGCCCGGGTGACGGTGCCGGACTACCAGCTGTCCCTGGCGATCGGCAAGGAGGGGCAGAACGCCCGTCTCGCCGCGCGTCTCACCGGCTGGCGCATCGACATCCGTCCGGACACCGAGCCGGCGGAGCCGCAGGGCTGAGCCCGTTTTTGGCCAACAACTGTTCGATTCTTGCCCCAAACAGGTGAGGTCGGTACGGGGAGGTAGACTTAATCGTGTCTGGCCGGACGCATGCCCGCGTGTGCCCTGAGCGAACCTGTGTGGGATGCCGGGAGCGAGCGGCCAAGAGCGATCTGCTGCGGATCGTGATGAATAAGGACGAGTGCGTTCCCGATCATCGCGGTACGCTGCCCGGCCGGGGTGCGTACCTGCACCCCGCCGTGGTCTGTCTCGACCTGGCGGTCCGCCGCCGGGCCTTCCCCAGGGCCTTCAAGGTCCAGGGACCGCTCGACACGGAGGCGCTCCGCCACCACGTCGAGCGGACGGCACCGCAGTGAACAAGAAGTACGGCACGGAACACCGTGCGGTCAGGTACCTCGCGAGTTGGAAGTAGGTCGAGATTGCGATGAGCACTCGATGAGTACGCGATGAGTACGCCCATGAAGTAGCGACGGTCCGGCGGTAACCGGACCTATAAAGGAGCGAAGTGGCTAAGGTCCGGGTATACGAACTCGCCAAGGAGTTCGGTGTGGAGAGCAAGGTCGTCATGGCCAAGCTCCAAGAACTCGGTGAATTCGTCCGTTCGGCGTCCTCGACGATCGAGGCGCCGGTCGTGCGCAAGTTGACTGACGCTTTGCAGGGTCCCGGTGGCAACGCCGGCAAGACCGCTGCCAAGCCCGGCGCGCCCCGCAAGGCGGCGCCCACCCCCGCAGCGCCGTCTCCGGCGGCCGCTGCACGTCCCGCTGCCCCGAAGCCCGGCGCCCCGGCCCCCAAGCCGGCCCCCGCCGCGCCCGCGGCGCCGGCGCCGGTCACTCCGGCCGCGCCCGCGAGCAGCACCCCCTCTCCGGCTCCGGCCGCTCCGGGCCCCCGCCCGGGCCCGAAGCCCGCCCCCAAGCCGGTCACGCCGGCTCCGGCCGCCCCCGAGTTCACCGCGCCCCCGTCGGCTCCCGCCGCCGGTCCGCGTCCCGGTGGCGCCACCCCGGGTCCCCGTCCCACCGGCGAGCGTCCCGCCCGCCCGGGTCAGGGTGCCCCCCGCCCGCAGGGCCAGGGTGCTCCGCGCCCCGGCGGCCAGCAGGCCCCCCGTCCGGGCGGTGCCCGTCCGGCCGGTCCCCGTCCGGGCAACAACCCCTTCACCTCGGGTGGCTCCACCGGCATGGCGCGCCCGCAGGCGCCCCGTCCGGGTGGCGGCGCTCCCCGTCCCGGCGGCCCCGGTGCCGTTCCGGGCGCCCCGCGTCCGCAGGGTGGCCCCGGTGGCGCCCCGCGTCCCCAGGGCGGCGCTCCGCGTCCGACCCCCGGTGGCATGCCCCGTCCGCAGGCTCCCCGTCCGGGCGGCGCGCCCGGCGGTAACCGTCCGAACCCGGGCATGATGCCGCAGCGTCCCGCTGCCGGCCCGCGTCCCGGCCCCGGCGGTCGTGGTCCCGGTGGCCCCGGCGGTCGTCCCGGTGGTCCCGGTGGCGGCGGCGGTCGTCCCGGCTTCGCCGGTCGTCCGGCCGGTCCCGGCGGTGGCGGCGGCGGCTTCGCCGGCCGTCCCGGTGGTCCCGGTGGCGGCGGCGGTCGTCCGGGTGGTCCCGGCGGCGGTGGCGGCGGCTTCGGCGGTCGTCCCGGTGGCTTCGGCGGTCGTCCCGGCGGCCCGGGTGGCCGTGGTGGCACGCAGGGCGCCTTCGGTCGTCCCGGCGGTCCCGCGCGTCGTGGTCGCAAGTCGAAGCGTCAGAGGCGCCAGGAGTACGAGGCCATGCAGGCCCCGTCCGTGGGCGGCGTGATGCTGCCTCGCGGCAACGGCGACACCATTCGCCTGTCGCGCGGTGCCTCCCTCACCGACTTCGCCGAGAAGATCGGCGCCAACCCGGCGTCGCTCGTCGCGGTGATGATGAACCTCGGCGAGATGGTCACGGCCACGCAGTCGGTCTCCGACGACACGCTGACCATGCTCGGCGAAGAGATGAACTACGTCGTTCAGATCGTCTCGCCGGAGGAGGAGGACCGCGAGCTCCTCGAGTCCTTCGACATCGAGTTCGGCGAGGACGAGGGCGGCGAAGAGGCCCTGGTCTCCCGTCCGCCGGTCGTCACCGTCATGGGTCACGTCGACCACGGTAAGACCCGACTGCTCGACGCGATCCGCAAGACGAACGTCGTCGCGGGCGAGGCCGGTGGCATCACGCAGGGCATCGGCGCCTACCAGGTGGGCACCGAGGTCAACGGCGAGGACCGCAAGATCACCTTCATCGACACCCCGGGTCACGAGGCGTTCACCGCCATGCGTGCCCGTGGTGCGAAGTCGACCGACATCGCGATCCTCGTGGTCGCGGCCAACGACGGCGTCATGCCGCAGACGATCGAGGCGCTCAACCACGCCAAGGCCGCCGGCGTCCCGATCGTCGTCGCGGTCAACAAGATCGACGTCGAGGGCGCGGACCCGGTCAAGGTCCGCGGTCAGCTGACCGAGTTCGGTCTGGTGGCCGAGGAGTACGGCGGCGACACGATGTTCGTCGACATCTCCGCCAAGCAGGGTCTGCACATCGACTCCCTGCTGGAGGCCGTCGTCCTCACCGCCGACGCCTCGCTCGACCTTCGGGCCAACCCGAACCAGGACGCGCAGGGTATTGCGATCGAGTCCCACCTCGACCGCGGTCGCGGTGCCGTCTCGACCGTCCTGGTCCAGCGCGGAACGCTGCGCATCGGCGACACCGTGGTGGTCGGCGACGCGTACGGCCGCGTCCGGGCGATGCTCGACGACAAGGGCAACAACGTCGAGGAGGCGACCCCGTCGACTCCCGTCCTGGTGCTCGGTCTCACCAACGTGCCGGGTGCCGGCGACAACCTCATCGTTGTCGACGAGGACCGCACGGCCCGTCAGATCGCCGAGAAGCGCGCCGCGCGTGAGCGCAACGCCGCCTTCGCCAAGCGCGTCCGCCGGGTGTCCCTCGAGGACCTCGACAAGGTGCTCAAGGCCGGTCTGGTCCAGGAACTCAACCTCATCATCAAGGGCGACGCGTCCGGTGCGGTCGAGGCCCTCGAAGCCTCGCTGCTCCAGCTCGACGTCGGCGAAGAGGTCGACATCCGGGTCCTGCACCGCGGTGTGGGTGCGGTCACCGAGTCCGACATCGACCTGGCGATGGGCTCCGACGCCATCGTCATCGGCTACAACGTCCGTGCGGCCGGCCGTGCCGCGCAGATGGCGGAGCGCGAGGGCGTCGACGTCCGGTACTACTCGGTGATCTACCAGGCCATCGAGGAGATCGAGGCGGCCCTGAAGGGTCTCCTCAAGCCGGAGTACGAAGAGGTCGAGCTCGGTACGGCGGAGATCCGCGAGGTCTTCCGCTCGTCCAAGCTGGGCAACATCGCCGGTGTCCTCATCCGCTCCGGCGAGGTCAAGCGCAACACCAAGGCGCGCCTCCTCCGCGACGGCAAGGTCATCGCCGAGGACCTCACCATCCACGGTCTGCGCCGCTTCAAGGACGACGTCACCGAGATTCGTGAAGGCTTCGAGGGCGGTATCAACCTCGGAAACTACAACGACATCAAGATCGACGACGTCATCGCGACGTACGAGATGCGCGAGAAGCCGCGCGCGTAACGCGCAGGGCTGCGTCCGGGGCCGGTCGGCGGGAAGTATTTCCGTCGATCGGCCCCGGCCGTTGCGTGTACGGTTCTGGTGTCCCTGCCAAGCGACGGCGTGGCAGGCCACCGAACCCGAACCGGCGGGACATCCGGCACCACATGTACGTGGGGACTCTGTCCTTCGACCTGCTCCTCGGCGACGTCCACTCGTTGAAGGAGAAACGCTCCGTCGTCCGGCCCATCGTCGCCGAGCTCCAGCGCAAGTTCTCCGTGAGCGCGGCGGAAGTGGGCGACCAGGACCTCCATCGCAGGGCCCGGCTGGGCGTCGCGCTGGTGTCCGGGGACTCACGGTTCGTATCGGACGTGCTCGACCGCTGCGAGCGGCTCGTCGCCGCACGTCCCGAGGTGGAACTCCTTTCGGTGCGCCGAAGGCTCCACACTGATGAAGACTGATCTGAGCAAGGCAAAGAAGGAGAAGGACCAGTGGCCGACAACGCGCGGGCGAAGAAGCTGGCAGACCTCATCCGGGAGGTGGTCGCCGAGAAGCTGCAGCGCGGCATCAAGGACCCCCGCCTGGGCACGCACGTGACCATCACGGACACCCGCGTCACCGGTGACCTGCGGGAGGCCACGGTCTTCTACACGGTCTACGGCGACGACGAGGAGCGCGCGAGCGCCGCGGCCGGCCTGGAGAGCGCCAAGGGCATCCTCCGTTCGGCCGTGGGCCGGGCGGCGGGGACCAAGTTCACCCCGACCCTGACCTTCGTGGCCGACGCCCTCCCGGAGAACGCGCGCACCATCGAGGACCTCCTCGACAAGGCGCGCGCCTCCGACGCCCAGGTGCGCCAGGCCTCCTCGGGCGCCACCTTCGCGGGCGACGCCGACCCCTACAAGAAGCAGGGCGAGGACGAAGCCGCCGAATGAGCACCTCGGGAAAGACGCCCGACGGGCTTGTCATCGTCGACAAGCCGTCGGGCTTCACTTCGCACGACGTCGTGGCCAAGATGCGCGGGATCGCCAAGACCCGCCGCGTCGGCCACGCCGGCACGCTCGACCCCATGGCCACGGGCGTCCTCGTCCTCGGCGTGGAGCGGGCCACCAAGCTCCTCGGTCACCTCGCGCTGACCGAGAAGGAGTACCTGGGCACCATCCGCCTGGGCCAGACGACGATCACCGACGACGCCGAGGGCGAGATCACGGCGTCGGTCGACGCTTCGAAGGTCACCCGCGAGCAGATCGACGCCGGTGTCGCCGAGCTGACCGGCGCCATCATGCAGGTCCCGTCGAAGGTCTCCGCGATCAAGATCGACGGCAAGCGGTCGTACGCGCGCGTGCGCGGCGGCGAGGAGTTCGAGATCCCGGCCCGCCCGGTCACCGTCTCCTCCTTCCGGGTGTACGACGTCCGCGAGGAGACCGCCGAGGACGGCACGCCCGTCGTCGACCTGGTCGTCTCGGTGGTCTGCTCCTCCGGTACGTACATCCGGGCGCTCGCCCGGGACCTCGGCGCCGGACTCGGCGTGGGCGGTCACCTGACCGCGCTGCGCCGCACCCGGGTCGGCCCGTACAAGCTGGACTCGGCCAGGACCCTGGACCAGCTCCAGGAGGAGCTCACGGTCATGCCGGTCGCCGACGCGGCCGCGGCGGCGTTCCCGCGCTGGGACGTCGACGAGAAGCGGGCCAAGCTGCTGCTCAACGGCGTCCGCCTGGAGATGCCGGAGTACCCGAAGGGGCCCGTCGCGGTCTACGGACCGGGAGGCACGCTGCTCGCGCTGGTCGAGGACCAGCGGGGCAAGGCGAAGAGCCTGGCCGTCTTCGGCTGAGCCGATCTCTTCGGTGGGGGGGGGGGGGGCGGGGGGGGGGGCGGCCCCCCCCCCCCCCGCGGGGGGGGCCCCGCGGGGGGGGGGGGGGGGGGGGCCGGCCCGGGGGCCCCCAGAGGC
>NZ_JBIRQU010000016.1:0-35892 GCF_044333355.1 Streptomyces sp. NPDC021012 | reverse complement strand
CTCCCGCCGGCGGCCGCCCCGGGGGCGGGGCGGCGCGCCCCGCCCGGGGCCTCCCGCCGGCGGGGGGGGGGGGGGGGGGGGCTCGGGGGGGGGGGGGGGGGGGGCCCCCCCCCCGGCCCCCCCCCCCCCCACCTTTCCCCCCTCGTTTCCCCCGGGAGGGATCTGTCCCGCGGAGCCGCCGAAATTCACCCCATCAGGGAGGCGCTCGGAGTGAACCGGGGAGTGTGAGGGGGCGCGTTTCCCCGTGAGCGCCTCCGGGTGATCACCGGCCGCCTACCGTCGACACCATGGGACGCGGGAACCTGGCGACGCTGGTGCGCATCTGCGATACGGCGGGCCGGCCACGCGGCACCGGTTTCCTCGCCGACCACGACGGAACGGTCGTCACCAGCCACGAAGCCGTCGACGGGCTCAGCCGTGTCGTCCTGCACGCCCCCGGCGACCGGAGCTGGCTCGCCGAGGCCGAGGCCGTCACCCGGCTGCCCGAGAGCGGCCTCGCGCTCGTACGGACCGAAGGGCTCGGCGGCCGCCCGCTGCCGCTCGCGACCCGGCCCGAGATCGAACCCGGCACCTACGTACGGATCGCCGCCCAGGGCTGGCGCGAGGCCCGCGTCCTCGGCCCCGCCTCCGTCACGTACACCGCCGCCGACCGCTTCCACGCCCTTACCGACGCCCTCGAACTGGCCATCGGCACCGAGGGCGCCGAGGCGCTCCGGCGCGGCGGCCAGGCCGCCGGCGGCCCCGTCCTCGACACCGTCACCGGCACCGTCCTCGCCGTCCTCGGCACCGCCCTGCGCGGCGACCGCCGGGCCGCGGGGTACGCCGTGCCGCTCCGGCCCGCAGGGCCGCTCACGGCCCTCCTCCGGCGCAACGCCGCCACCGTCCCCGCCTACGGCCCCGACCTCAACCTCGCCGCGATCCTGGAGCTCACCGCCACCTCCACCGGACCCGTACGGGACCCGGGACCCTGGCCCGAACCCGTCGAACGGCCCGGCTGCGTCCGTGAGTTCGCCCGCTTCACCGCCGGGCGCGCCCCCGTCCTCGCCCTCGTCGGCGCCCCCGGCACCGGACGCACCACCGCCCTCGCCGCGCTCTGCGCCCGCCGCGCCCGGGGCGTCGCGCCCGCCCCCACCGTCCGGCTCCGCGGCGCCGACCTGCGCGCCGAGGACCGCTCGCTCGCCGACGCCGTCGGCCGCGCCCTGCACCAGGCCGGCCGCATCGTCGCCGCCTCCGGGGCGCTCGGCGACACCACCACCGCCACCCCGGAGCGGGCCGCCGCCCTCGCCCGCGACGCGGGCCGCCCGCTGCTCGTCGTCCTCGACGGCCCCGAGGAGATGCCGCCGCTCCTCGCCCACCGGCTCGCCGACTGGACGACGGCCACCGAGCGGTGGCTCCGCACCCACGAGGTCCACCTCGTCACCGCCTGCCGCCCCGAGCACTGGGAACAGGCCGGCGCGCTCTACACCCCGGGCGCCCTGCACCGCCCGGCGACGGGCCCCGGCTCCGCCGCCCTCGTCCTCGGGCCGCTCTCGGCGGCGGAGGCGCGCGCCGTACGGGAGGGGTACGGGATCGGGGAGACGGACCTCGCCCCGGAGGACGCCCGGCACCCGCTCGCCCTGCGGCTGCTCGCCGAGGTGCGGGCGGCGCTGCCCGGCGAGGTGCCGGGGCGGCCCGGGCGCGAGGAGATCTTCACCGCTTACCTGGACCTGATGTGCCTGCGGGCCGCCGTCCGGATCGCCGCGGGCTCGCGCCCCCTCCTCCGGGGGACGGCCGTCCGCCGCCTCGCCGCGCGCGTCACCGGCCGGCTCCACGAGGCGGCCCGCCGCTGCCTCGGCCCCGGACACGGCGTCCTCGACCGCGCCTCCTTCGAGGAACTGTTCCCCTGGCGCGAGGGCTGGGCCCCCGCCGTCCTCACCGAAGGCCTCCTCGTCCCGGCGGGCTCCGGCTACCGCTTCGCCCACGAGGAACTCGCCGACTGGGTCCAGGCGACCCACCTCGACCTGGACACCGCCCTGGAGGCCCTGGTCCACGGACCCCGGCAGCAACCGCCGCCCCCGGACCGCGCATCCGAGGAGGACGCCCCGAGCGGACCACCAGCACCCGCCGAGCCGGGCACCCCCGGCGCCCTCGGCGACGCCGGGGCCCCCGCCCGGCAGGACGGGACCGGCGCGCCCGCCGGGCCCGGCCACGACGCCCCACCGCGGGGGAGCGGTGGGCCCGTTCCGCCCGGGGGAAGCCCCCTCGGCGGTGTGCCCCGGCAGCGGGGTGCCGAGGGCGGGCGGCTGCCCGTGCCCCGGCATCGGATCGGGCCCGTGCTGCAGGCCCTGCTGCTCCTGCACCGGGAACGGGGGGCCGCCGGGCTCGCGCCCCGGCTGGTCCGGCTCGTCGAGGCGCTGGGGCGGTTCGCCGGGGAGGGGGCCGGCGGGGACGGGGCCTGGTGGGCCGCCCGGCTGCTGCGGGAGAGCGTGCTGCGGGTGCCCGACCCGCGGCCGTACCTGCCGGTGCTGCGGCTGCTCGCCGATCTCATCGGGGCCCGCCCGGGGCCGCACCCGGTCTTCGCCTCCTTCGGGACCGCGTTCTGGCTGGGCCTGCCGGTCGGGGAGGACGAGCGGATCGATCTGCTGCGCAGGCTCGTGCCCGCCGACCAGGGCAGCCTCGACGCCGTCGCGGCGCGGCTCGCCGCCGACCCCCGGGGCGTGCAGCCGCTCCTGTGCCGCTGGTTCGGCGACGACCGGCCCGCCGTCGCCACCGCCGCCCGGACCCTCCTGCACACCCACCGGGGGCTCGCCGTCGACGACCTGTGCGAGGCGCTCGTCGCCACCGCCCACCCGCTCGCCGACGGCCTCCTCGCCGCGCTCGCCCGGGACGAGCCCTCCGCGCTCTGCCGGGCCGTCGACCGCTGGGCCCACGACGACGGGCGCCCGGAGCGGCGCGTCGCGGCCGCCGCGTACGGACAGCTGGTCGCCGGACACGCCACCACCTCCGCCGACCGCGAACTCCTCCGCTACGCCGCCCTCGCCCTGCTCGCCCGCCCCGGCGACCAGACCCTGCACGGCGCCGCCCTCGGCCTCCTCGTCCGCGACCCGCACAGCCGCGCCCGCCACCTGCCCCGCGCCGTGGCCGAGCTCCGGGTGCCCGCCACCGCCCTCGCCGAGGCCCTCCCCACCCACCCCGATGAGGTCCTCACGGCCTTCCGGGCCCGGCTGATCGGCACCGGCGAGGCACCGGCCGCCGCCCTGCGGGCCCTCGCCGAGGTCGACACGCCCGCCCTCGCCCGCCGGATCGCCGCCCTCGTCCGCGACTACGCCGCCCGCCACCCCGAGGGCGCCCCGCTGGTCGCCGCCTTCGTCGACCGCCGCCTCGAGGACGGCCCGGCCGTCAGGGCGATCCTCTTCCCGCTGGTCACGGGCCTGATCCGGGGCCGCCCCGCCGCGCTCCGGCGCGCCCTCGCCCCCGTCCTCGCCGCTCCCGGCACCGGGGCCTCCCGGCATCTGCGGGCCGAGCTGCTCGACGTACTCCTGGAGCACGAGCGGTACGAGGCCGAGACCGGGGAACCGACCGTCCTGGAGGCCCTCCTGCGGGCCGCGGCCGAGGACGCGGAGCGGCGCAGCGCGCCCCGAACCCGGGAGCTGACGCACCGGGTCGGCGCGCTGTGCGTCCGCACCCCCGAGGGCGCCTGGCGGTTCGACCGGGCCCTGGCCGGGGCCGTCCGCGAACGGAACGCCTTCGCCGTGCTCCTCGCCGCCTGGACGGTCGCCGCCCCCGGCGACTGGGCCCCGCTGCTCGGCCCGGAGACCCTGCGGGCCCTGCGGAGCCCCGACAGTGCCATGCCGATGCGTACCGACGGCCGTGGACATGGCAGTCTTAGACCTGCGTAAAGGCGAACAGGGCGAACAGGCGGACGAGGAGCGGTCACAGTGCAGCGCTGGCGTGGCTTGGAGGACATCCCCCAGGACTGGGGGCGCAGCGTCGTCACCATCGGCTCGTACGACGGGGTGCACCGCGGACACCAGCTGATCATCGGGCATGCCGTCGAGCGTGCCCGGGAGCTGGGAGTCCCCTCCGTCGTCGTCACCTTCGACCCGCACCCCTCCGAGGTCGTGCGTCCCGGCAGCCACCCGCCGCTGCTCGCCCCGCACCACCGGCGCGCGGAGCTGATCGAGGAGCTGGGCGTGGACGCGGTGCTCGTGCTGCCGTTCACCGCCGAGTTCTCGCAGCTGTCCCCGGCGGACTTCATCGTGAAGGTGCTCGTCGACAAGCTGCACGCGAAGGCCGTCATCGAGGGCCCCAACTTCCGCTTCGGGCACCGGGCCGCGGGCAACGTGGACTTCCTCGCCGAGCTCGGCGCCACCTACGACTACGAGGTCGAGGTCATCGACCTGTACGTCAGCGGGGCCGCCGGCGGCGGCGACCCCTTCTCCTCCACCCTCACCCGCCGCCTCGTCGCCGAGGGCGACATGGCCGGCGCCGCCGAGATCCTCGGCCGCCCGCACCGGGTCGAGGGCATCGTCGTCCGCGGCGCGCAGCGCGGCCGCGAGCTCGGCTTCCCGACGGCCAACGTCGAGACCCTGCCGCACACGGCGATCCCGGCCGACGGCGTCTACGCCGGCTGGCTGACGGCCGCGGGGGAGCGGATGCCGGCGGCCATCTCGGTCGGCACGAACCCGCAGTTCGACGGCACGGAGCGGACGGTCGAGGCATACGCGATCGACCGCGAGGGCCTCGACCTGTACGGGCTGCACGTCGCCGTGGACTTCCTGGCGTACGTGCGCGGCATGCTCAGGTTCGACACCCTGGACGACCTGCTCCAGGCGATGGCGGCCGACGTGAAGCGCTGCCGCGAGCTGACGGAGGAGTACGACCGGGCCTGACCGGCACCGGTCCGTACCTCCCTCACGCGGTGGCCGTCACCCAGTGGCACGCCACCGCCTGCTCCCCGCCACCCCCCAGGACCGGCAGCTCCTCGCCACGGCAGGCGTCCGCGACCGGGGCCGCCTCGCCCGAGGCGAGGAGCTGGCAGCGGGCGTGGAAGCGGCAGCCCGACGGGATGCGGGACGGGTCCGGCGGCTCGCCGGTCAGCACCACGGGGGTGCTCTCCGACTCTGGGAGGACCGACAACAGCGCTCGCGTGTACGGGTGCTGGGGGTTCGTCAGGACGGATTCGACGGGGCCGGTCTCCACGACCCGGCCCAGGTACATCACGGCCACCCGGTCCGCGATGTTCCAGGCGAGGCCCAGGTCGTGGGTGACGACCAGCGCGGACAGGCCCAGTTCGTCGCGGAGGCGCAGCAGGAGCGCGAGGATCTCGCCCCGTACGGAGGCGTCCAGGGAGGCCACCGGTTCGTCGGCGACGATCAGTTCGGGTTCCAGGGCGAGCGCGCCCGCGATGACCACGCGCTGCCGCTGGCCGCCGGACAGCTCGTGCGGGTAGCGGAGGAAGAACCGCTCCGGGGGGCGCAGGCCGGCCCGCGCCAGGGCCTCCGCCACGGCCGCGCGCTCGTCCTGCGAGGATCGGTGGACCCCGTGGATCCGCAGCCCCTCCGCCACGGCCTCGTACACGGTGTGCCGGGGGTTCAGCGAACCGCTCGGGTCCTGGAGGACCAGCTGGGCCCGCTTGCGGTAGGCCTTGAGCGCCCCGGAGGAGTACGCGAGCGGCTGCCCGTCGAAGGCGACCGTGCCCGAGGTGGGCCGGACCAGGCCGAGCAGGGAGCGGGCCAGGGTCGTCTTGCCGCAGCCCGACTCGCCGACCAGGGCCACGATCTCGCCCGCGCCGACGTCCAGGTCCACCCCGTCCACCGCGCGCGCGGGTGGCGCGCCCCGCCTGCCGGGGAAGGTGACGTGCAGCCCGCGCGCGGACAGGAGGCTCATGACGTGCTCCCCACGTGTACGCAGGCGGCCCGGCGTCCCGCGCCCGCCTCCCGCAGTTCCTGATCGAGCTCCGCGCAGACGTCCACCGCCACCGGGCAGCGCGGATGGAAGGTGCAGCCGCCGGGCAGGTCCGCCGGGTCCGGCGGGTCGCCGGGCAGGCCGCGCGGCGCCCGCCGGGACGCGGGGTCGCCGATGCGGGGGAACGCCGAGGACAGTGCCCGCCCGTAGGGGTGCGCGGCCGCCTCGTACACCTCCCGCGCGGGCCCCTCCTCGACGACCCGGCCCGCGTACATCACGGCGAGCCGGTCGCAGGTGTCGGCGAGGACCGCCAGGTCGTGGCTGATCATCAGGAGGCTGATGGACTGCTCGGCGACGAGCCGCTCGATCAGCCGCAGGATCTGCGCCTGGATCATCACGTCGAGCGCGGTCGTCGGCTCGTCCGCGACGATCAGCCGCGGGTCGCAGGCCAGGGCCATCGCGATCATCACGCGCTGCCGCTGCCCGCCGGACAGCTCGTGCGGATAGGCGGCCGCCCGGGCCGCCGGGAGCCCGACGTGTTCGAGCAGCTCGCCGACCCGCTTGCGGGCCGCCGCCGGGGTCGCCCGGCCGTGCACGAGCAGCGGCTCGGCGATCTGGTCGCCGATCCGGTGGACCGCGTTCAGCGAGTGCATCGCGCCCTGGAAGACGATCGACGCGCCCGCCCAGCGCACGGCCCGCAGCCGCCCCCACGACATGGCGAGGACGTCCTCGCCGTCGAGCAGGATCTCGCCCCCGATCCGCGCGGAGGCCGGCAGGAGCCGGAGCAGCGCGAGCGCGAGCGTGGACTTGCCGCAGCCCGACTCGCCGGCGACGCCCAGCTTGGTCCCCGGCTCCAGGGTCAGGTCGACCCCGCGCACGGCGGGCACGGCGGCCGCGCCCGACCCGTACGTCACCCTGAGGTCCCGTACCTCCAGGAGGCTCATCGCCCCACCCCCAGCTTCGGGTTCAGCACGGACTCCACGGCCCGGCCGCACAGCGTGAACGCGAGCGCGACCAGGGCGATCGCGATCCCGGGCGGGGCCAGGTACCACCAGTGCCCGGAGGAGACGGCGCCCGCCTCCCGGGCGTCCTGGAGCATCCCGCCCCAGGACACCACCGTCGGGTCGCCGAGGCCGAGGAAGGCGAGGGTCGCCTCGGTGAGGATGGCGGTCGAGATGCCGAGGGTGGTCTGCGCGAGGACCAGCGGCATCACGTTCGGCAGCACGTGCCGGGTCATGACGTGCCGGTGGCCGCCGCCGAGCGCGGTCGCCCGCTCGATGTACGGGCGGGACTCCACGGCGATCGTCTGCGCCCGTACGAGTCGGGCGGTGGTCGGCCAGGACGTCACGCCGATCGCCAGGACCACCGTCCACATCGACCGGGACATGACGGTGGCGAGGACGATCGCGAGGACCAGCGTCGGCATCACCAGGAACCAGTCGGTGATCCGCATGACGACGGTCGAGAACCAGCCGCCGTAGTGACCGGCGATGATGCCCACCAGGGTCCCGATGGCGACCGAGAGGGCCGCCGCGAGCAGTCCGACGAGCAGCGAGACCCGGGCGCCCCAGATCAGCAGGCCGAGCAGCGAGCGCCCGAACTGGTCGGTGCCCAGCGGGAACTCGGCGCTCGGCGGCTCCAGTGCCGTGCCCGGCGCCTCGGTCACCGACTGCACGTCGGAGCCGACGGTCAGCGGTGCGGTGAGCGCGATCAGGGCGATCAGGGCGAGGCCGACGAGACCGTAGAGGCCCGCGCGATGGGTCCGGTACGAGGTCCAGAAGCGCGCGGCCGAACCCTTGCGGCGCTCCCATGCGAGAGAGGTCATCGGCCCACCCGGGGGTCGAGCAGCGGATAGAGCAGGTCGGCGATCAGGTTCATCAGGATCATCGCTCCGGCGAAGACCACGAACAGGCCCTGTACGAGCGGCAGATCGGGCACGCTCAGCGCCTGGTAGAAGAGCCCGCCGAGCCCCGGCCAGGAGAACACCGTCTCCACCAGGATCGAACCGGCCGCCACATGGCCCAGGTTGATGAAGATCATCGTCACGGTCGGCAGGAGCGCGTTCGGCACGGCATGCCTGCGGCGCACGGCGTCGTCCCGCAGCCCCTTCGCCCGCGCCGTCGTCAGGTAGTCGCCGCCCATCTCGTCGAGGAGCGAGGAGCGCATCACGAGCAGGGTCTGCGCGTAGCCGACCGCGACGAGCGTGACCACGGGCAGGACCAGGTGGTGGGCGACGTCGAGGACGTACGCGAAGCCGGTCTCGCCCGTCCCGGACTCCATGCCGCCGGTCGGGAAGAGCCCCGGGACCGGCCCCATGCCCACCGAGAAGACGATGATGAGGAGCAGCCCGAGCCAGAAGGACGGCACCGACCACAGGGTCAGCGCGAGCCCGGTGTTCAGCTTGTCGCCGAGACCGCCGTGCCGCCAGGCCGAGCGGGTGCCCAGCCAGAGACCGAGCGCCGAGTAGACCACCACGGCGACCCCGGTGAGCAGCAGCGTCGCCGGCAGCTTCTCCGCGATGAGGTCCCCGACGGGGGCCCGGAACTGGAACGAGGTGCCGAGGTCGCCGCTCAGCGCCTTCGCGCAGTAGTCGGTGAACTGCTGCCACAGCGGCAGGTCGAGCCCGAACTGGTGGCGCAGCGTGGCGAGTTGCTCGGCGGAGGTGGGCAGGCCGTGGGTCATCGCCTTCACCGGGTCACCGGGGATGATCCGGAAGAGGAAGAAGCTGGTGACCAGGACCGCGAGGAGCGAGACGAGCGCGCCGCCCAGCTTCCCCGCCGCGTGGCGGAGATAGCCGAGGGAGGAACCGGTGCGGGACGCGCCGTCCGTGGCGCGGGCCTTCTCGGCCCGCGCCACGTCGGCGGGGGTGCTTGCCGTCGTCACGTACTACTCGCGGTCGTCGGCGGTGGAGCGGCGGCGCATCCCGAGGAAGACGCCGACGCCGGCCACGACGATCACGGCCGCGACGATGCCGATGACCACCCCGGTGGACGAGCCGCCGGCGGAGTCCTCGGCCCGCGCCGCGGGCACGGCCGACCACCAGCTCCAGTAGCCGTCCTGGCCCCACAGGTTCCCGGCGGCCTCGGGCATGGTCGTGATGGACTTGATCTGGTCCGTGCGGTACGCCTCCAGGGCGTTCGGGTAGGCCATGACGTTCATGTACCCCGTGTCGTACAGCCGGGACTGCATCCGCTTCACCAGATCCGCCCGCTTGGCGGCGTCGTACTCGACCGCCTGCCGCGCGTAGAGCCCGTCGAACTCCTTGTCGCAGATGAAGTTGTCGGTGGCGCCGGAGTCCTTCGGGGTCGCCGGGAGCGCGCCGCAGGTGTGGATCGAGAGGACGTAGTCCGGGTCGGGGTTGACCGACCAGCCGTCGAAGGCGAGGTCGTAGTCGCCCTTGACCCAGGGGTCGGAGACGCTGTCCAGGCATTCGACCTTCAGGCCGATGCCGAGCTTGCCCCACCACTCCTGGAGGTACTTGCCGACCGCCTTGTCGTTCGGGTCGGTGGCGTGGCAGAGGATCCGGAACTCCAGCGGCCTGCCGTCCTTGCCGAGCCGCTTGCCGGCGGCGTTCTTCTCGTACCCGGCGGCGTCGAGGACCTTCTCCGCCGCGGCCGGGTCGTACGCCCGCTTCTGCGCGCCCTCCGGCTTCCAGAAGTACGAGCCGAAGCGCGGCGGGACGTACCCCTCGCCCTCGACGGCGTGCCCCTGGAAGACCTTGTCGACGAGGGTGGTGCGGTCGACGGCGAGGAAGAGCGCCTTGCGCACCTCCGGGTCGAGCAGCGCCTTGTTCCCGTTGCCGAAGGTCTTCCCGTCCTGGGCCTTCGCGCCCGGGTTGGTGGCGAGGGCGTAGAAGCGTCGGCCGGGGGCGTCGTTGACCTTGATGTTCTTCTGGGTCTTCAGCGCGTCCGCCTGGGCGGGCGTCAGGTTCGGTACGAAGGACACCTCGCCCTTCTGCAGGGCGGCGACGGCGGCGTCCCCGTCCTTGTAGTACTTGAACACCAGCTCGTCGAACTGGGGTGCGCCCCGCCAGAACTTCTTGTTCGGCTTGAGCTTGATGTACTGGTCGACCTTGAAGTCCGTGATGACGAAGGGGCCGTTCCCGACGATCGGGAAGGTCTTGTCGTTGTTGAACTTCGAGAAGTCGGTGACCTTCTCCCAGACGTGCTTCGGCACGATCGGCACGTCCAGGGCCGTCATCGTCGCCTGAGGCTTCTTCAGCCGGATGACCAGGGTCTGCGGATCGGGCGCGGTGACCTGCGCGAAGTTCGCGGTGAAGCTGCCGTTGGCGGTGGCGGCGTTCGGGTCGGTCATCATCTTGTTGAAGGTCCAGGCCGCGTCCTCGGCGGTGGCCCGCTGCCCGTCCGACCAGGTCGAGTCCTTGCGGATCGTGTACGTCCACGTCAGCTTGTCCGGCGAGGACGTCCACGAGGTCGCCAGGCCCGGGATCGTGTGGGCGTCCTTCGGGTCGTAGTTCGTGAGGTACTCGTACGCCAGTCGGTGGATGCTGGTCGAGGTGAGCTTCTGGGCCAGGAACGGGCTCAGCGAGTCGATGCTCTGCGAGACGGCGACCGTGAGGGTGGTGCCGCCGGACTTCGCGTCCTCCGCCTGCGCGGCGCCGGGGACGACGGCGAGGGAGCCGGCGGCGAGACCGGTGGCGAGCAGTACTCGGAGGGCCCCGCGGGCGGGGGAGGGGCGGGGTGGAACCTTCGTGACCATGACCATGGGACGTGACCTCGCGTCGGGGTTTCTGTCGTGGATCTTGGGCTGACGAGCGGTGAAGCGAAGGTGTATCAGCGGTGGTCTGCCGTCGTCAACGATCCCTCAAACCCCCTGTGGACTGCGGGAACGCCAAGAGGCTCCGTATCGGAGAGCCGATACGGAGCCTCATTGGTCTAATCCTGTGACGCCCTACTGCTGAGGGGCTGGCGGCGCCTGCGGAGGGCCCTGCGGGTCCGCCTGCGGAGGCAGCGGCTGCCCCGGCTGCGGCGGGTACGGCTGACCGGCCGGTGGGCCGTACGGCTGACCCGGGACGGGCTGGCCGGGGGCGAACTGACCCGGCATCGGCTGACCGGGCACGGGCTGCCCCGGCATCGGCTGACCCGGCTGCGGGTACGCCTGCGGCGGGTAGGGCTGTCCCGGCTGCGGGGGGTACGGCTGCCCGGGGCCGGGCTGCCCCGGAGCGAACTGCCCGGGCATCGGCTGACCGGGCATCGGGCCGGGCATCGGCTGACCGGGCACCTGTCCCGGCATCGGCTGACCCGGGACGGGCTGGCCGGGGGCGAACTGACCCGGCACGGGCTGACCGGGCATCGGCTGGCCCGGCATCGGCGGGGCCATGTGCGGAGGCATCGCGCCCTGGCCGTCGCCGGTCCACAGGCCCTGCGCCTGCTGCGCCCGTACGAAGTCCTCGGCGACCATCGCCGAGAGGTGGAAGTAAGCCTCCCGGGTCTTCGGCCGCATCATGTCGAGGTCCACCTCGGCGCCGGCCGCCAGGTGCTCGTCGAAGGGCACGACCACGACGCCGCGGCAGCGGGTCTGGAAGTGCTGCACGATGTCCTCGACCTTGATCATCTTGCCGGTCTCGCGGACACCCGAGATGACGGTGATGGAGCGCTGGACCAGGTCCGCGTACCCGTGGGCCGACAGCCAGTCGAGGGTCGTCGAGGCGCTGGAGGCGCCGTCCACGGAGGGCGTGGAGATGATGATCAGCTGGTCGGCGAGGTCGAGGACCCCGCGCATGGCGCTGTACAGCAGACCCGTGCCCGAGTCGGTGAGGATGATCGGGTACTGCTTGCCGAGGACGTCGATCGCGCGCCGGTAGTCCTCGTCGTTGAAGGTCGTCGAGACGGCCGGGTCCACGTCGTTGGCGAGGATCTCCAGACCGGACGGCGCCTGCGAGGTGAACCGGCGGATGTCCATGTACGAGTTCAGGTACGGGATCGCCTGCACCAGGTCGCGGATGGTCGCCCCGGTCTCGCGCCGCACCCGGCGGCCGAGCGTGCCGGCGTCCGGGTTGGCGTCGATCGCCAGGATCTTGTCCTGCCGCTCGGTGGCGAGGGTCGCGCCGAGCGCGGTCGTCGTCGTGGTCTTGCCGACGCCGCCCTTGAGCGAGATGACCGCGATCCGGTAGCAGGAGAGGACCGGCGTCCGGATCAGGTCCAGCTTCCGCTGCCGCTCCGCCTCCTCCTTCCTGCCGCCGAGCTTGAAGCGGTTGGCGGCGCCGGGGTTCCGGCTGGACTTGGGCTTCTGCTTGTTGTTGCGCAGGAGCCGGTCGGAGGAGAGCTCGACGGCCGCGTTGTACCCGAGCGGGGCGCCCGGCACGGAACGCTCCCGCTGGTCGTGCGTCACCGGCGAGGGCCAGGCGGCACCGGTCCGCGGATCCACGGCCGGCTGACCGTCGTACACCGGCTGCGGGGCCTGCGGGGGTACGGCTCCGGGGTGCGGGTAGCCGTAACCGCCCTGCGCCTGCGGCGGCATGCCGGCGGGGGCCCCGGGCTGCTGCGGATAGCCGTAACCCGCCTGCTGCGGAGGCGTCCCGGGCTGCGGGACCGGGGGCTGCGGCGCCTGCGGGGGCTGGGGGACCTGGGGATCCTGCGGGCCTTGCGGGGCCTGCGGGTAGCCGTAGGCGCCGGGCGCCGGGGGCTGGGCCTGCGGCGGCACGGGCCCCGCGGGGGCCGGCCAGGCGGCGGTGGGCGGCAGCGGCTGCGCGCCCGGGGCCGCGGGCTGCGCGGGCCACTGCTGCGCGGACTCGGGCGCGGCCGGCTGGAACGACGGGGGCAGCGGAGGCAGTCCGGCTCCGCCCTGCGGGCCCGGGTACGGCGCGCCGTACGGGCCGGGGGCGGCGGGGGCACCCGGGTGGGGCGCGCCGGGGAAGGGCCCCGGAGCGGCGCCCGGGCCGCCCGGCTGCTGAGCGGCGGTGTCGTACGGACCCGGCGCCACGCCGGGACCGAAGCCCTGCGGCGCGTCGGCGACCGGGTGCGCGGCGGGGAGGGGGCCGGGGGCGGGAGCGGCCGGGTCGGCGGCGGCCGCCTCGGGCTCCGCACCGGTGCCGGTCTCCGGCTCCGCGTCCGCCACGGGAGCGGCCGGCGCGTCCTCCGGGCTCGCGGCGTCACCGGGGTCCTCTGCCGGGGCCTCGTCGTCGCCCGTACCCGCCGCGTCCGTCACGTCGCCGGGCACCTCGTCGGTCACGGCGTCGTCGGTGCTCTCGGTCTCCGGGGCTTCCACGGCTTCCGTGACTTCCGCGGCTTCCGTGGAGGGGGCCTGGGCGGCGTCCGCCGCACCGCTCGACGGCTCGGTGGAGTCGTCCGCGTCCGCCGAGTCCTCCGCGTTCTCCGCCGCGCGCTCGGCGATCTCGCGCTCCAGGGCGGCGGGGGAGAACCGCATGGTGGCACCGCTCTCGACGTCCCCGCCCCCGTACGAGGCCACGGGCGCGACCGGCTCCGGGGCGGGTACAGGCGCGGGCGCCGGGACGGACGGCGCGGAAGCGGACGGCAGCGAGCCATCGGGCACGGGCGCACCGGGCACGGGCGCACCGGGCGTGGGCGTACCAGCCACAGGCGCCCCAGGCACAGGCGCGACCGGCGCGCCGAACTGGGGAGCCCCCACCGGCGGCACCGCAGCGGCGGGCGCGACGGGCGGGACAGCCGGAGCGGGCACGGGCGCAGGCGCGGCCGGCGGGGCGATGTTCCAGCTGGGCTCGAAGCCGCCGCTCGCCGGGAGGCCCGGCACGGCGAGCGGTGCCCCGCTCGGCGGCGGGGGAGTGACACCGCCCGCCCCCGTACCGCCCGACGCGTTCTGCGTGTACCAGGCGGGCGGGGTGTAGTCGATGGTGAACTCACCCGTCATCTCGGCGGGATCCGCGTCGGACTGATCGTCGGCGGGTGGATTCCAACCCCCGTGGATCTCGTCGCGATCGCCGTTCACTTTGCCTCCTGGTGTGGTCGAGCACCCTTGTGCCGTTGTGGGCGGGGCTCTTCCAGCCTAATCGCCGCGGCCCGCCCCCGGGCAGGGCCGACGGCCCCTCCGTGACCGCCTCCGTGGTCCGGTCCGGGCCCCAAGTGACCCGGCCGCGCCGCAGAGTGAGAACCCCCACCGTTCAAAACGATGCAAAAACGGACGTACTTGAACGACTTCATCTCGGGGAGCCGTCGCTCAGTCCATCCGGCGCGCGCCGCCCAACAATCCGGTCTCGGCGTCCGTCGCCTGCGTCATCACGAACTGGCGGTCGTTCGGCGTGCACCAGAGGGTGACCCCGTCGGCGAGCGTGGACAGCGCCTCGTGCTCCTGCCGCGGCAGGCCCATGATGCGGCCGATCTGGGCCGCCTCGTCGGGGGACACCCGCTGGACCCCGACCAGGGAGGACTTCTCCAGGAGCCGGGGCGCGACCGGGCTCAGATAGGGCAGCAGCGTCACCACCGACTGCCAGGGCGCCGACACGACCCGGCCGCGCGGCGGCCGCATGCCGCAGTCGCGCACCACGACCACCGGGCTGCCCGCCGAGGCGCCCTGCGGCGGCACCCGGCCCACGTCGTGCAGCGTGATGCACGGCTGCCCGCCGCCCGCGGCCTGCGCGAGGGCCGTCCACGCCTGCGCGCGACCGGTCTCGACCGCCACCCGGGCACCCGTCGCGGCCGCCCGCAGGGCGAGGACCTGCGCGGTCCACAGGCCGCCGATGAGGGTGATGTCGTACGGGACGGGCCGGTTGATGCCGAGCACGGCCGGCCGGCCCTCGGCGTCCACGCCGATCACCATGCCGTCGTCGCCGACCGGCAGGGCCAGCGCGTCCAGCTGTTCCAGGGGTACGGAGTGCCGGTCGCGGCGCGGCCCGACGAGCCCGAAACCGAACCGGGGCCGGGAGGCCCGCCCCGTACGGCGGACGGAAGGCGCGCCCGAGGCCGGCGGCGTACCGAAGGAGGCGGTGGACATCAGCGCGCACCCCCCAGCGGAAGCGTCGCCAGGACGCCGGGCACCTGTTCCCGGTCGAGACGCACCAGCCCCGTCCTCACCCCGCGCGCGGCGCGCTCCAGTTCGTGCCGCGCGGCCACCAGTTCCTCGTCGCTGCGCCCGGTGATCCGCACGTGTCCGGTCACCGTCACCTCCTGCCGGTCCCCGCCGCTCAGCGTCAGGCTGAACGTCGTCGCGAGCGCGGGCAGCGAGGTCAGCAGGGCCACCAGCTGCGGCATCGACGCGCCCGCGCCGCCGCTCCGGCCGCCCAACTGGGGCCAGCGCCCCACCCAGTACGTCGTGTGCCGCCGGTCGTCCACCCGCCAGGTCCGCGCGGTCTCCTGGGTGCGGCGCCCCTGCGCCTGCCCCCGGCCCGCCTGCGCGATCGCCATCGGGCTGGCGCAGCTCGACGTGGCGAGCGCCGAGGTCAGCTCCTGCTCCGTCAGCACGCTCGCCCGGAACCCGGCGCCCGCGAGCCGGCTCGCCAACTGGTCCGCAGCCCGCACCACGCACTTCTGGGCGCCCGTCAGGCCGCCGCCGCGCGCGGCGACCGCCTCCGGGCAGAGCTCGGGGTCGAGCTTGAGCGCGATCCAGGTGATCCGCACGGCGGGCGAACCCGTCTGCGCCTGGAGCGGCACGTAGTTGCGGGCGGCCATCGACTGCGCGGGCAGGTGCGGGGCGGGCGCCGGCTGCGTGTGCTGCACGATCTGCGCCGACTCCAGGCGGATGCCGTCCACGTTCAGCACGTCCCGCACCAGCCCGACGGGCAGCGGCTTCGCCGCGCGGTCCGGGCGCAGCGCCGTACCGTCCGACTCGACCCGCAGGACGGCGGTCAGGAAGGTGCCGTCACCGACCATCCCGACCGGGCGCCGGTCGCGGTCGCTGTACGCGTAGGTCCGCAGCGCCGGATCGCACTCCACGAGCGGTGCGAACCCCGGCTCGGTGCCCTCCGGCACCGTGAACGAGGAGGCCCGGCGCGAACGGGCGCGCAGGGCGAGGAAGGTGCCGAGCCACTCGGGCAGCGAACGCCGGTGCCGGCGCACCACGGCGAGCAGGACGAGGACAACGGCGACCACGCCCGCGGGCACCAGCAGCATCGGTTCGACGACCCAGGCGAGCAGCAGCAGCGCCGCCGCCACCTCGACCAGTACGAGCTGTTGCAATCGGAACGAACCGAAGTGTCCGGGGCGTGCCTGGAGCCTC
Source organism: Streptomyces sp. NPDC021012 (assembly GCF_044333355.1). Lineage (NCBI taxonomy): Bacteria > Bacillati > Actinomycetota > Actinomycetes > Kitasatosporales > Streptomycetaceae > Streptomyces > Streptomyces sp. NPDC021012. The sequence goes on along the minus strand of NZ_JBIRQU010000016.1, from coordinate 19,857 downwards.
GGCGAGACAGAGGGGACGGGGCCCGTGGACGGGGGTAGGGAGGCAGCGGCCGCGGCGGGCCGCCTCCGCCTCGCGGAAGCCATGATGGAGAATCCCCCTCAATTCGTCCCGATGACCCTGGCCCGCCAGGGCATTGGCGGCCGGATCACCCTACCCGCCCCACGAACCCCACGGGACAGCAGGCATAGTAGGGGGCCGGTCCGAAGGCCGGGGCCCGGGTGTCACCACCCCGGGGCCCCGAGCGGAGATCGCGCCTGACGAGAATGGGGACTCATGGCATCGCGGCGGGACGAGCTCAACGCGTACACCTTTGCGAAGAAGCGCACGGTGGCGGCATTCCTCCAACCCTCGCCCTCCGGTACGGAGGAGGGGGCGCCGAAGCCGCTGAAGGCGGTCGTCCCGAGCCTGATCGTCGCCGCGCTCGTCGTCGCCGGATTCGGCGCCTGGGGCATGTTCAGCCCCATCGCGCCCAAGGGCTGGGACACCCCCGGCACCCGGGTCATCATCGGCAAGCAGTCGACGACCCGCTACGTCGTCCTGGAGACCGGCCAGGGCAAGGACAAGAAGACCCTGCTCCACCCCGTCCTCAACCTCGCCTCCGCCCGGCTGCTGCTCAACCCCGACCAGTTCCAGGTCGTCCAGGTCGACGACAAGACGCTCGACGAGGGCAAGCCGCCGCGCGGCCCCGTCCTCGGCATCCCGTACGCCCCCGACCGGCTGCCCGACCCCAAGGACGCGGGCACGAAGAAGCGCTGGGCGGTCTGCGAGCAGCCCGGCGGCGGCAAGGGCGCCAGCGTCCAGAAGGCGGCCTTCCTCTTCGCCGAGCGCGACGCCAAGCGGACCGACAGCGCCGAAAAGCTCAAGGGCGGGGAGGTCCTGTACGTCAAGGGCCAGAAGGGGAACGCCCAGTTCCTCGTCGACCGCACCGGCACCAAGTACCCGGTGAAGGCCGACGATCCCAGACTCCTCAACGCCCTCGTCGGTCTCAGCAAAGAGGGTCTTCCCAGGGAGCCGCAGCCCGTCACCGACGACTGGCTCGCCACCCTGAAGACCGGGGACGAGATCGACTTCCCGGAGATCGAGGGCAGGGTCGGCACCCCCACCGAGATCCCCGGCAGCAACCTCAGCGGGACCGAGAACCGGATCGGCACGGTCCTCGTCACCGAGACCGCCTCCGGTCCCCAGCACTACGTCGTGCTCCCCGGCAGGATCCAGCCCGTCACCCCCTTCACCGCCCAGCTGATCATCGGCTCCCCGGCCGCCGCCGATCTCGACATGGACGGCCACCCGGTCTCCGCCGACGCCGGCTCCTTCGTCCCGGACGCCACCCCCTTCCACGGCGACGTCGACTGGCCGACGCTGAAGTCCACGGCGATCAACGCCGCCACCGGCGCGGGCGCCCGCGACACCCTCTGCAGCGTCCTCGCCGACGTCGACGAGAAGGGCGGCACCATGCTCACCACCTGGGCCGGCACCGACTACCCCGCCGACATCATGGCCGGCGGCACCAGCACGTACGTCACCCCCGGCACCGGCCTCCTCTACACCCAGATCCAGGGCAGGCAGAAGCCGTCCGGCGGCTCCCTCTTCCTCGTCACCGACACCGGCCTGCGGTACGCCGTCCAGTCCAACGGCGACAGCGGCGCCGCTCGCTCCAAGATCGGTGCCGGCGAACAGAAGCAGCCCGACGGAAAGCCGGAACCCAGCGAAGCCCAGAAGCGTCTCGGGTACGAGAGCGTCACGCCGGTCCTCGTCCCGATCGAATGGTCGGAGTTCCTGTCGAAGGGCCCGAGGCTCGACACCAACAGCGCACGTCAGCCGCAGGGTTCCTAGGGGGGTGGCACCGGTGACGACGTACCGCACGGCCGCCCTGCTCGCCGCGGGCACCCTCACGGCCCTGCTCGCCGCCCCCGCCGCGGCGGCCCAGCCGCGCGCCGACGGCCCGGCCCTCGACGGCAGCGGCGAGTGCACCTTCCCCATGAAGAAGCAGATCGAGGGCGTCCCCTGGCCGCTCCAGCGGGTCCTCCTCGACGAACTGTGGCAGGACACCAAGGGCAAGGGCGTCCGCGTCGCCGTCATCGACACCGGCGTCGACGACGTCAACCCGCAGCTGCGCAAGGTCGTCGACGCCAAGGCGGGCAGGGACTACCTCAAGCCCGACCCGAAGAACCCCTCCTTCGGCGACGAGAAGCGCGGCAAGACCGACGGCACCGTCGACGAGGTCGGCCACGGCACCAAGGTCGCCGGCATCATCGCCGCCCAGCCCCACGACGGGACCGGCTTCGTCGGACTGGCCCCCGAGGCCACGATCATCCCGATCCGGCAGAACGACGAGAAGAACAGCGGCAAGTCCGACACCATGGCGCAGGCGATCGACTACGCCGTGAAGGCGGGCGCCAAGGTCATCAACATCTCGCAGGACACCACCCAGCCGATGAGCCCGGACTCGTCCATGGCCAGGTCGGTGGCCAAGGCGATCGAGAAGGACGTCGTGATCGTCGCCTCCGCGGGCAACGACGGCGCGGACGGCGAGAACAAGCTGACATACCCGGCGGCCTTCCCCGGGGTCCTCGCCGTCGCCTCCTCCGACCGCAACAACGAACGCGCCGTCTTCTCCCAGTCCGGCCCCATGGTGGGCGTCGCCGCGCCCGGCGTCGACATCGTCTCCACCGTCCCCGGCGGCGGCCAGTGCGTCGACAACGGCACCAGCTTCTCCGCCCCGTACGTCGCGGGCGTCGCCACCCTGCTCCGCGCCAAGTACCCGAAGTGGACCGCGGCCCAGATCATCACCCGCATCGAGCAGACCGCCGTCCGCTCGATCAACGGCCGTGACAACCACGTCGGTTGGGGCGTCGTCGACCCGGTGAAGGCGCTCGCCGACCAGCCCGGGACGCCGGCCTCCACACCCGTGGCCGACCCGGGCCCGCCCAAGCCGCCGGCTCCCGAGCCGGCCGCTCTGACGCTGTCGGAGACGCCCCAGGAGCGCTCCGAACGGCTCGCCACCTACGCGTTGGGGATCGGGGGCGTCCTGGTGGCCATGGTCGCCGGAACCGCCACCGTGATCCGCGACAGCAGCCGCAGGAAGGGGGCTCGATGACGCCCGTATCGGCCAAGTATCGGGACCTTCCTTTGCAGTTGGAACTGCCGCCGTCAATGGCTACAGTGACCGCTGGGGGCACGGTAGTGCGAACCCAGCACGGGGGCGGCATCAGAAGATTCCCGTCCGCATCACGACCGGAAGGCCCGACGGCCCGTCCGTCGACGCCACCGAAGGAAGAAGGGGCAAGATGTCGAAAGACCTGAACGTAACCAGTGCCGAACAAGTCAAGCTCGCCGGCCGGATCCAGGACTACTCCGACGAGCTTCAGGCCCGCATCACCTCCCTCAACGGCGTGGTGGACCGTGTCCAGGCCGGCTGGCAGGGCGCCGCGAGCAAGGAGTACGACCGGGTCCAGAACGACCTGAACCAGCGCCTGCGCAACATGCGCGCCGAGCTCTCCCGCCTCGAGGAGATCATGCGCATGAGCGCCGACGGGTTCTCGCAGGAGGAGGAGGACCGTCTGCGGTCCTTCCGTCAGATGGACAACAGCTCCGGTGCCGGTGCCTCCGGCGGCCAGAGCGCCATCCTCGGCATCTGAGCCGTCCGACCCGAGCAGTCCTCCGCGCCACTCTCACCCGAGGAGTCAACACCATGACCACTGCGGTCAATTACGACACCGTGACGCAGGCGGCGGCCGACACCCGCCTCACCTCCAGCACCCTCACGCAGAAGCTCGACGACCTCATGGCCGAGGTCAACCGCGTCGCCTCCAACTGGGAGGGCGAGGCGAAGATCGCCTACCGCGAGAGCCAGGACCGCCTGACCCGCGACATGGCCGGCATGAACCAGGACCTGGCGCGCATCGCCCAGCTCCTCGACGAGTCGGTCGCCGGCTACCAGGACACCGACAAGGGCAACGCGGCCCGCTTCCGCATGATGTGAGTCCTCGCAGGTACGCGTGAGGGGGTGGCCCGTCCCGACGGGCCACCCCCTCACGCATGCCGGGGCCTAGCGCAGGTCGAACTCGCCGTCACGGGCCCCCAGGACGAACGCGTCCCACTCGGCCTTCGTGTAGCGCAGCACCGTGTCCTTGTCGAGGGACGAACGCATCGCCACCGCGCCCTCGGGCAGCCGCGCGATCTCCACGCGCTCCTCGTCCGGGCTCGTCCCCGGGGCGCCCTCCCACACGACGCCGGAGATGTCGAGCGCGTACAGCTCGTTCTTCTGGCGCTCCTTCTCGGCGGCGAGGGCGGCGGCCGCGCTCTCGGTGGTGCTCTCGTGTGCGTCGGTCATCGGCGCTTTCCCTTCGCGGTGGTACGGCGGTCCCTCCCACAGTAGTGGGAGGGACCGCTCCGCTCCGCGCTGTTCGGCGAAGCTCCGTGCCGTTCCGCGAGCTCAGTGCTGTTCGGGCAGCCAGCCCAGCTGCACCAGCGGCGTCCCGCGCTTCCGCGAGACGAACGTGCCCCGGCCCGGAGGCATCGGGCGCGCCCGGACGCCGCCGAGGATGTCGCCCTCCTGCGGGTCGCCGGAGAGGAGCACGCCCTGCGCGCCCAGCTCCCGCATCCGCTGCATGAACGGCTCGTACATCGCCCGGGAGGCGCCCGCCTGGCTGCGGGCCACGATGAACCGGATGCCGACGTCCCGCGCGAACGGCAGGTTCTCCACCAGGACCGCCAGCGGGTTCCCCGAGTTGGTGGCCACCAGCTCGAAGTCGTCGACCAGGACGAACAGCTGGGGGCCCGTCCACCAGCTGCGGTCCCGCAGCTGCTGCGGCGTGATGTCGGGCTTCGGCGCCCGCTTCGTCATCACCGTGTTGACCGCGTCCATGTGCAGCTGCATGGCCGAGGCCATCGGCGCGTACTCCAGGAGGTGCGAGGGCGCCACCGCCTCCAGCATCGTCCGCCGGTAGTCGCCGACCACGATCCGCGCCTGCTCCGGCGAGTACCGCTCGCACAGCTGCTTGGCGATCAGCCGCAGCAGCGCCGTCTTGCCGGACTCGCTCTCGCCGAAGATCAGGAAGAACGGATCCGACTCGAAGTCGACGAACACCGGCTCCAGGTTCGTCTCGTCGATGCCGATCGCGATGCCGTGCTGCGGGTACTCGAAGCCCTTCGGCAGCTGCTCCGCCGGCAGCTTGCGCGGCAGCAGCCGCACCGCCGGGGCCGGGGCCCCCGTCCAGCTCGCCTTCACGGCCCGGACGAACGCCGCCGTGCCGTCCGCCAGGTCGGCCGAGGAGCTCGACCCGTCGATCCGCGGCAGCGCCCCCATGAAGTGCAGCTTCTCCGGCACCTGGCCGCGCCCCGGCACACCGGTCGGCACGTTCGCCGCGACCTTCCGGTCGAACTCGGAGTCCATGACGTCACCGAGGCGCAGTTCGAGCCGGCCCAGCATCTGGTCCTTGAGCGCCGCCCGCACCTCCATGTACCGGGCGGCGGTGATGACCACGTGGATGCCGTAGCCCAGACCGCGCGCCGCGATGTCGGAGACGATCGGCTCCAGCATGTCGTAGTCGTTGCGGAAGCTGCCCCAGCCGTCCACGACCAGGAAGACGTCCCCCCAGGCCTCGCCCGGCAGTTCGCCCGCGGCCCGCTTGCGCCGGTAGGTCGTCATCGAGTCGATGGCGTGCGCGCGGAAGAACTCCTCCCGCCGGTTCAGGACGCCCATGACCTCCGCGACCGTCCGGCGCACCCGCTCCGGGTCGAGCCGGGACGCCACCCCGCCGACGTGCGGCAGGTCGGCCAGCGAGACCATGCCGCCGCCACCGAAGTCCAGGCAGTAGAACTGCACTTCGGCCGGGGTGTGCGTGAGCGCGAACGAGGCGATGAGGGCCCGCATGATCGTCGACTTGCCGGACTGCGGACCGCCGACCACCATCATGTGACCGGCCGCGCCCGAGAAGTCCCGGTACAGCACCTCGCGCCGCTGCTCGAACGGCTTGTCGATGAGGCCGAGCGGCACGGTGAGACCGCCCTGACGCGTGTACTCCGTCGCCGTGAGCCCCCGGTCCGCGGTCTGCGCGAGCCCCGGCAGCAGCTGGTCGAGGGAGGGCGCCTGGTCCAGCGGCGGCAGCCACACCTGGTGCGCCGGCACCCCCTGGCCCTCAAGCCGCCGCACGATCACGTCGAGGACCGTGTCCGCGAGCGCGTCGTCCTCCTCGGCGCGCCGCTCCGTCAGATAGGCCGGGTCCGGCGCCGCGTACACCACCGGCACCGGCGCCGCCGTGAAGATCGCGGGCCGCCGCTCCACCGGCAGCTGCCCGATCTCCAGGCGCGGCCCGCCCGTCCGGTACGTCCCCGAGACGTACGCCGCCTTGAAGCGGGTCATCTCGTCCGTACCGAACTTCAGATAGCCCGAACCGGGCACCGACGGCAGGTGGTACGCGTCCGGCACGCCGATCGCCGTCCGCGACTCCGCCGCCGAGAAGGTCCGCAGGCCGATCCGGTACGAGAGGTACGTGTCCAGGCCGCGCAGCTTGCCCTCCTCCAGGCGCTGCGAGGCGAGCAGAAGGTGCACGCCCAGCGACCGGCCGATGCGGCCGATCTGGATGAACATGTCGATGAAGTCGGGCTTCGCGGTGAGGAGCTCGGAGAACTCGTCGATCACCAGGACCAGCGAGGCCAGCGGCTCCAGCGGGGCACCCGCCGCCCGCGCCTTCTCGTAGTCGTGGATGTTCGCGTAGTTGCCCGCCGAGCGCAGCAGCTCCTGCCGCCGCTGGAGCTCGCCGCGGATCGCGTCGCCCATGCGGTCGACGAGCGTCAGGTCGTCGGCGAGGTTGGTGATGACCGCCGCCACGTGCGGCATCTGCGACATGCCCGCGAAGGTCGCGCCGCCCTTGAAGTCCGCGAGGACGAAGTTCAGCGTCTCCGAGGAGTGCGTCACCGCCAGACCGAGCACCAGCGTGCGCAGCAGCTCCGACTTGCCGGAACCCGTCGCGCCGACGCACAGACCGTGCGGGCCCATGCCCTCCTGCGCCGCCTCCTTCAGGTCCAGCATGACCGGCTGCCCGTCCTCGCCGACACCGATCGGCACGCGCAGGCGCTCGGCCACCGACCGGGGCCGCCAGGTCCGCGCCACGTCCACCGAGGCCGCGTCGCCCAGGTTCAGCAGATCCGTGAAGTCCAGGTTGGCGAGCAGCGGCTCGTCGTCGTCCCCGCCGCCCATCCGCAGCGGCGCCAGCTGCCGGGCCAGCGCCTCGGCCGCCGGCAGCGAGATGCCGTCCGGCAGCCCCTCGTACGCGAAGCCGCCGCCCGACTCCAGGCGCAGCCGGCCCGGCCGCACCACCACCGAGAGGCCACCGCGCGGCTCGTCGAGCTCGCCGGAGACGACCTCCACGATCGTCACGCCCTGAAGGCCCTCCGCGGCCGCGAGCAGCGAGTCCGGCGGCACCATCCCGCCGTCCAGGACCACCACCACGTGCGGCTGGTCGAGCACCGGCTGGTTCTCCCGGGAGAACCGCGGCCGCCCGTCCAGCTTCGAGCGGACCAGCTGCTCCAGCTCGCCGAGGTCGTCGCCGAACAGCCGCTTCGTACCGGCGCCGTCGACCTGCCCCGGCACCTGGGTGTGCGGCAGCCACTTCGTCCAGTCCCAGCGCTCCTGCGCCGGCCGCGCCGCCACCACGGCGAGCATCAGGTCGTCGGGGGAGTGCAGCGTCACCAGCTGCGCCACGAGCGCGCGCGCCGCCGCCTGCGCCGACTCCGGCTCGCCCGACACCGTCACGTGGTAGAACGCCCGCATCGAGACCGCCATCGGCAGCCCGTCCAAGGTGCCGTGCACCGCCAGGAACTGCTGCATCGCCCCCGCGCACAGCGGCTCCAGCTCGTCCACCGGAGCCGTGTCCGGCGCCACGAGCGGCGTCGCCAACTGCTGCGCCCCGAGGCCGATCCGCGCCTGCCCGAAGTCGTGGTCGCCGACCCGCCGCTCCCACACCCGGGAACCCTCGGCCACCACCGACCACAACTGCTCGGGGGCGGGGTGCAGATACAACTGCGCGTCCCGCTGCTTGCGCGCCGTGCGCCGGACCGCACGCCGGGTCTGCGCGAGGTATTTGAGGTAGTCGCGGCGGACATCGGACATTTGCCCCTGCGTACCGCGACGGAATCTCACGAACTGGGCGACCGCCATCGCGACCGTCGACGCCAGCATCAGCGTGCCCATGATCCGCATGATCGGCGAGGGCGTCATGAAGAAGAAGACGACCGACGAACCCATGCCGAGCATCGGCAGGAGCTGCATCAACGCCGACTCCTGCTGCCCCCGCGGAAGTTCCGGCGGGGGCTCCAGGACCAGTTCCTCACCGGGTACTTCCGGAGGAAGGGACCTCGGCGGGCGTTTGACGACGATCTGGCTCACCGGCGCATCAATCCCTCGTTGGAGGTGGGCTCGTGGCGGGAGCATCCGTACGCCACCCCTGTCGGCAGCCGAGCGCGCGGACTTCCCCCATGGGACGGCGATCCTACTTGCAGCCCCCACCGGCCGTCCCCGGTAGGGTGGCGCGCGCATCGTGCGCAACCGCGAATCAGAACGCGCGTCACCGCGAATCCGACGGGCGCAACCGCGAATCAGGGGGTCCACACACGTGAGTACGACCGCAGCGACCGGCTTCTGCCGCGTCACCGTCGTGGCGCCGGACAGCCGCATCGACGTCGCGCTCCCCGAGGACATCGCCGTCGCCGACGTCTACCCCGAGATCCTGCGCCTCACCGGGCAGACCCAGGCCGCGGGCACCCCGACCGGCTACCACCTGGTCCGCCGCGACGGATCCGTCCTCGACGGCGCCCGCACCCTCGCCGCCCAGCAGGTCCTCGACGGCGAGGTGCTCTCCCTGCGCCCCTTCGCCCAGTCCCTCCCGCCGGCCGTCTACGACGACGTGTCCGACGCCGTCGCCTCCGCCGTCACCCGCGACCGGCACCTGTGGAGCGACGAACTGCTGCGCGGCGCCGGACTCCTCGGCGGCGTGCTGCTCCTCGTCCTCATGGGCTTCGTCCTCTGGTTCGCCGACCCGGTCCGCCACGACATGCACGGCCTCCCCGGGATCATCGCGGGCGCCGCCGGCTTCCTCCTCACCGCCTTCGCCGGCGTCCGCGCCCGCGTCTACGCGGACCGGGCCACCGCCGTCGCCCTCGGCCTCGGCGCCCTGCCCCTGCTCCTCATCGCCGGCTCCGGCATCATCGCCCCCGACGCCGGCCAGGGCCCCGGCCGCCTGCAGTTCCTGCTCGGCTGCGTCACCGTCCTCGTCGCCTCCGTGGCCCTCGTCGCGCTCACCCCCAGCGGCGACGCCCCCTTCGTGGCCGCCACCTTCCTCGCCGGCGTCGGCACCCTCGCCACCTTCCTGGCGGTCCTCACCGAGATCTCCGCCTCCGAGACCGCGGCCGCCTGCGCCCCCCTCGCCATCGGCCTCATCGCCTTCCTGCCCGGCCTCTCCGCCCGCTTCGCCCGGCTCCCCATCGGCTACGCCGCCCCGCGCAGCGCCGCCGAAGACGAGTTCTCCGCCGACCCGCAGCAGGGCGAGGAGGCGCAGCCCGTCGACGCGGAGCGCATCGCGCTCCAGGCCCGCCGCGGCCACGAGATGCTCCTCGGCCTGGTCGGCGGCTGCGCGGCCGTCCTCGTCGGCTCCGCCGCCGTCCTCGGCTTCGCCGGAAACGTCTGGGGCCAGCTCCTCGCCCTCGCCGGCGGCCTCGCGATGCTGCTGCGCGCCCGCCTCTTCCGGTACACCTCGCAGGTCGTCTGCGTCCTCGTCGCCGGCCTCGCCGCCATCGCGCTGCTCGTCCTCGGCCTCTCCCTCAACCCGCCGGCCGACCTGGTCAGGGACCTCCTCCTGTACGGGGACCGGGGCGGCCTCGACATCCGTACGATCTGGCTCACCGCCGCCGTCGCCGCCGGCGCCGCGCTGACCACCGCGATCGGCCTGATCATCCCGAGGAAGGGCCTCTCCCCGTTCTGGGGCCGGCTCCTCGACCTGGCCGAGGGCTTCGTCCTGCTCTCCCTCGTCCCGCTCGCCCTCGCGGTCCTCGACGTCTTCACCCGGGTCCGCTCCCTCACCAGCAAATGAGGGACCGGGCGACAGGCCCCTCCGCCGCCCTGGTACGCTGTGTGACGGCCGTTTGTGTACGCGCTCCCGGAATGCCCCGAGATCACTCGGGCGCCTCTGGAAGCTGCGCCCATCGGACCTTCGCCCGTCGAGTCACGGAAGCTTCCCCTGAGACCTAGACCAGGGGCACTCGCGGGCGCACGAACACCTAGAGGAGATCCGCGTGGCTCTCGACGCCGCTGTCAAGAAGCAGATCATGGCCGAGTTCGGCACCAAGGAGGGCGACACCGGCTCCCCCGAGGTCCAGGTCGCCATGCTGTCCCGTCGCATCTCGGACCTGACCGAGCACCTCAAGCAGCACAAGCACGACCACCACTCCCGTCGTGGTCTGCTGATCCTGGTCGGCCAGCGCCGCCGCCTGCTGCAGTACCTGGCCAAGAAGGACATCCAGCGCTTCCGTACGCTGGTCGACCGCCTCGGCATCCGCCGCGGTGCGGCCGGCGGCGCCAAGTAAGCAGCCGTGGAGGGAGCGGTTCCCACTTTCAGGGGGCCGCTCCCTTTGCTGTACGTGCACAAAGTGCGCATCGACATTTAGTCTGGTCGCACAACCCCATACGACGAGCGTGAAGCCGCCGGCCAGCCGCCGGTCCTCGGTAGTGGCCCCCGGAACCGAATGCCCGGGTGCTTCGATCGAAGACCGGCCCGCATCCTGGGCGAGCTCTCCGCCCCGTCGCACACCGTCCCCGGCCACACGGGCCGAAGGACGCAAAGACGAACACGTAGGAGAAACCCATAGTGGAGAACGAGACCCACTACGCCGAGGCCGTCATCGACAACGGCGCCTTCGGTACCCGCACCATCCGCTTCGAGACCGGCCGTCTGGCCAAGCAGGCCGCCGGCTCCGCCGTCGCCTACCTGGACGACGACACGATGGTCCTCTCCGCGACCACCGCCTCGAAGCGCCCCAAGGACCAGCTCGACTTCTTCCCCCTGACGGTGGACGTCGAGGAGCGGATGTACGCGGCCGGCAAGATCCCCGGCTCCTTCTTCCGCCGTGAGGGCCGCCCCTCCGAGGACGCCGTCCTCACCTGCCGCCTGATCGACCGGCCGCTGCGCCCCTCCTTCAAGAAGGGCCTGCGCAACGAGATCCAGATCGTCGAGACGATCATGGCGCTCAACCCCGACCACCTGTACGACGTGGTCGCGATCAACGCCGCCTCCTGCTCCACGCAGCTGGCCGGCCTGCCCTTCTCCGGCCCGATCGGCGGCACCCGTGTCGCGCTGATCAAGGGCCAGTGGGTCGCGTTCCCGACGCACACCGAGCTCGAGGACGCCGTCTTCGACATGGTCGTCGCCGGTCGCGTCCTGGAGGACGGCGACGTCGCGATCATGATGGTCGAGGCCGAGGCCACCGAGAAGACCATCGAGCTCGTGAAGGGCGGCGCCGAGGCGCCGACCGAGGAGGTCGTGGCCGCCGGTCTCGAGGCCGCGAAGCCGTTCATCAAGGTCCTCTGCAAGGCCCAGTCGGACCTCGCCGCCAAGGCCGCCAAGCCCACCGGCGAGTTCCCGGTCTTCCTCGACTACCAGGACGACGTCCTGGAGGCGCTCTCCGCCGCCGTCAAGGGCGAGCTCGCCCAGGCGCTCACCATCGCCGGCAAGCAGGAGCGCGAGGCCGAGCTCGACCGCATCAAGGAGCTCGCCGCCGAGAAGCTCCTCCCGGCCTTCGAGGGCCGCGAGAAGGAGATCTCGGGTGCCTACCGCGCGCTGACCAAGAAGCTGGTCCGCGAGCGCATCATCAAGGACAAGGTCCGCATCGACGGCCGCGGCATCACGGACATCCGTACGCTCGCCGCCGAGGTCGAGGCCATCCCGCGCGTGCACGGCTCCGCCCTGTTCGAGCGTGGCGAGACCCAGATCCTGGGCGTCACCACCCTCAACATGCTCCGCATGGAGCAGCAGCTGGACACCCTCTCCCCGGTGACCCGCAAGCGCTACATGCACAACTACAACTTCCCGCCGTACTCCGTCGGCGAGACCGGCCGCGTGGGCTCCCCCAAGCGCCGCGAGATCGGCCACGGCGCCCTCGCCGAGCGCGCCCTCGTGCCGGTCCTCCCGACCCGCGAGGAGTTCCCCTACGCGATCCGCCAGGTGTCCGAGGCCCTCGGCTCCAACGGTTCGACGTCCATGGGCTCGGTCTGCGCCTCCACCATGTCCCTGCTGAACGCCGGTGTGCCGCTCAAGGCCCCCGTCGCCGGCATCGCCATGGGCCTGATCTCCGAGGAGATCGACGGCCAGACGCACTACGTCGCCCTCACCGACATCCTCGGTGCGGAGGACGCCTTCGGCGACATGGACTTCAAGGTCGCCGGTACGAAGGAGTTCGTCACCGCCCTCCAGCTCGACACCAAGCTGGACGGCATCCCGGCCTCCGTCCTGGCCGCGGCCCTCAAGCAGGCCCGCGACGCCCGCCTCCACATCCTCGACGTGATGATGGAAGCGATCGACAAGCCGGACGAGATGTCCCCGAACGCCCCGCGGATCATCACCGTCAAGATCCCCGTGGACAAGATCGGTGAGGTCATCGGCCCCAAGGGCAAGATGATCAACCAGATCCAGGAGGACACCGGCGCCGAGATCACGATCGAGGACGACGGCACCATCTACATCGGTGCCGCCGACGGCCCGGCCGCCGAGGCCGCCCGCGCCACGATCAACGGCATCGCCAACCCGACCATGCCGGAGGTCGGCGAGCGCTACCTGGGCACGGTCGTCAAGACCACCACCTTCGGTGCCTTCGTCTCCCTGCTCCCGGGCAAGGACGGCCTGCTGCACATCTCGCAGATCCGCAAGCTCGCCGGTGGCAAGCGCGTGGAGAACGTCGAGGACGTGCTCGCGATCGGCTCCAAGGTCCAGGTCGAGATCGCCGAGATCGACCAGCGCGGCAAGCTCTCCCTGATCCCCGTGATCGCGGACGAGGACGCCGAGGGTGACAAGGACGACGCTGCCAAGTGACGTCCCGTAGTTCCCGCGCGACGGCCCGCCCCTCTTCGGAGGGGCGGGCCGTCGCCCGTACCCAAACGCTTCTCCCCGGCAAGGACGGCATCGGCACGGTCCGCCGCACGACCCTCCCCGGGGGCCTGCGGATCGTCACCGAGACCCTCCCCTCCGTGCGCTCCGCCACCTTCGGCATCTGGGCGCACGTCGGCTCCCGCGACGAGACCCCGACGCTCAACGGCGCGACCCACTACCTGGAGCACCTCCTCTTCAAGGGCACCCGCAAGCGGTCCGCCCTCGACATCTCCGCCGCGATCGACGCGGTCGGCGGCGAGATGAACGCCTTCACGGCGAAGGAGTACACCTGCTACTACGCCCGGGTCCTCGACACCGACCTGCCGCTGGCGATCGACGTCGTCTGCGACATGCTCACCGACTCGCTCATCCTCGAAGAGGACGTGGACGCCGAGCGCGGCGTCATCCTCGAAGAGATCGCGATGACCGAGGACGACCCCGGCGACGTCGTGCACGAGCTCTTCGCGCAGACGATGTTCGGCGACACCCCGCTGGGCCGCCCGGTCCTCGGCACCGTCGACACCATCAACGCGCTCAGCCGCGGCCAGATCGCCCGCTTCTACAAGAAGCACTACGACCCGACCCACCTGGTCGTCGCCGCCGCCGGCAACGTCGACCACGCCACGGTGGTGCGCCAGGTCCGCCGCGCCTTCGAGAAGGCCGGCGCCCTGACCCGTACGGACGCCGTCCCCGTCGCCCCCCGCGAGGGCGCCCGGACCATCCGCACGGCGGGCCGCGTCGAGCTCCTGAACCGCAAGACCGAGCAGGCCCACGTGGTCCTCGGCATGCCGGGCCTGGCCCGCACCGACGAGCGCCGCTGGGCCCTCGGCGTGCTGAACACCGCCCTCGGCGGCGGCATGTCCTCCCGCCTCTTCCAGGAGGTCCGCGAGAAGCGCGGCCTGGCCTACAGCGTGTACTCGTACACCTCGGGCTTCGCCGACTGCGGCCTCTTCGGGGTGTACGCGGGCTGCCGCCCCAGCCAGGTCCACGACGTCCTGAAGATCTGCCGCGACGAGCTCGACAAGGTCGCCTCCGACGGCCTCACGGACGAGGAGATCAACCGCGCCGTCGGCCAGCTCTCCGGCTCGACCGTGCTCGGCCTGGAGGACACCGGCGCGCTGATGAACCGCATCGGCAAGAGCGAGCTGTGCTGGGGCACCCAGATGTCGGTCGACGACATGCTGGCCCGGATCGCGGCGGTCACCCCGGACGAGGTCCGCGAGGTCGCCCGCGATGTACTGGAGCAGCGGCCCTCGCTGTCGGTGATCGGCCCGCTGAAGGACAAGCAGGCGGACCGCCTCCACCAAGCGGTCTCCTGACCCACGAGTCCCGTAAGGAAGAGCTATGAGCAAGCTGCGTGTGGCGGTCCTCGGAGCCAAGGGCCGCATCGGCTCCGAGGCCGTGAAGGCCGTCGAGGCCGCCGAGGACATGGAACTGGTCGCGGCCCTGGGCCGCGGCGACTCCCTGGAGACCCTCACCGAGGCGGGCGCCCAGGTCGTCGTCGAGCTGACCACCCCGGACTCCGTGATGGAGAACCTCGAATTCTGCGTGCGCCACGGCATCCACGCGGTGGTCGGCACCACCGGCTGGACCGAGGACCGGCTCGCGCAGCTGAACGCCTGGCTCGCCGCCTCCCCGGAGACCGGCGTCCTCATCGCGCCGAACTTCTCCATCGGCGCGGTCCTCACCATGAAGTTCGCGCAGATCGCCGCCCCGTACTTCGAGTCGGTCGAGGTCGTCGAGCTGCACCACCCGCACAAGGTCGACGCGCCCTCCGGTACGGCGACCAGGACCGCCCAGCTCATCGCCGAGGCCCGGTCGAAGGCAGGCTGCGCCCCGCAGCCCGACGCCACGGCCACCGCCCTCGACGGGGCGCGCGGTGCGGACGTCGACGGCGTCCGCGTCCACTCGGTACGCCTGGCGGGCCTCCTCGCCCACCAGGAGGTCCTGCTCGGCGGCGAGGGCGAGACCCTCACCGTCCGCCACGACTCGCTGCACCACTCCAGCTTCATGCCGGGCGTCCTCCTGGGCGCCCGCCGCGTGACCACCGCTCCGGGCCTCACCTTCGGCCTGGAGCACTTCCTGGACCTGGGCTGACGGTCATGGGCGGAAAGATCACGTACGTCTTCCTGGCCACCGTCCTCGTCCTCGTCTTCGGCGTGGTGGCGATGGAGGGCGTCCTGCTGCTCCTCACGGGCGAGCCGGCCGCCATGGGCATGGGAGCCGTCGCGTTCCTGCTGCCCGTCGTCGGCGGCTGGTTCCTCTGGAAGAACACCGGCTTCGCGCGCCGGGCCAACCGCCTGGCCGCCGAGCTGGAGGCCGAGGGCGGCCTGCCGGTCGACGAGCTGAAGCGCACGCAGGGCGGCCGGATCGACCGGGACTCGGCCGACGAGGTCTTCGCCCTGCGCAAGGCCGAGGCGGAGGACTCACCCGAGGACTGGCGCTGCTGGTTCCGGCTCGCGGTGGCCTACCACGACGCCCGGGACACCCCCAGGGCCCGCAAGGCGATGCAGCGGGCCATCGCGCTCCACGAGGGGCGTCCGGTCAGCGCGTGACGGCCGGGGCCGCGCCGTACTCGGCGTTCCAGGCCTCGACCGTGTCGGCCGCCCGGTCGAAGGCCTCGATCCGGGAGAGGAAGTCGGCATTGTGGGTGGTGAGCAGCAGCAGCTGCTCACCACCCTGCCGGTCGAGCACCAGGGCCTGGCCCTGGACCGTGCGGGGGAGACCCAGCCAGCGCACCGGCTGCTGGGCGGTCCGTACGGACGTCACCTTGGTCCAGGGGACGGTGACGGTCGAGAAGAAGCCCACGCGTCGCACCCCGGCGCGGCTGACCCAGGCGCCGACGCGCAGCATCCGCAGCGCGGCCGCGATGACGAGCACGGCGACGCCGAGCGTGACGCCCGCGCCGCCGAAGGCTCCGGCCGCCGCGATGATCACGGCGGCGAGCAGGACGAACGAGGCGAGCAGCAGCGCGAGCGCCGCCGCCCCCACCCGCCACGACCCCGGCCGGTACGGACGACGCCACTCATCGTGGTCGTCGAACGGCAGGGCGACATGGTCGGTCGTGTCAAAAGCACGGTCGGCCGTCAGGAAGGGCAGGGGCACGACAGGTCCTCACTCACAAGCACGCTCGAAGGGGCGGTGCCCGGTGAGGCTACCTCAGCGGTTGTCGGAGGCCTCGGACTGCTGGTGACGAGTGGCCGAGTCCCCCGACTGGAGCGAGGGCATCCCGAAGATGAGGGACCCGGCGAGGCCGGCCACGACGGTCAGCCCGAGCAGGGTGCGGCCCACGATCTGCGAGGCGCTGAGGCGCTCCCGGGGCGGTGGAGTGACGTTACTGCGGAAGTGGTCGGCCTCCGCGACGAACGCGAACGGTACGGCCTCTCTCCGGCGGAACATCAGGGCCACTCTCCTTCTCCTCGTCGTACTGCGTCACAGGTACAGACGACGGAACCGACGTTTTGGTGCCCTTTTTCATCAAAGCGGCCGAATCTCATCCTCCGGTAGGACGTCCTCGTGACGGGCGGGCACCAGAGCTGGACGACTCTCCAGCCCTGTGGGGCACACATGTCCGAACACACGAGAGGAAGTGTCCGTATTGCGACGTTTCGCGAAGTTCATCTAGGCTGATCAAACGGACCCGGCGCTGCCTGAACCCCCGAGCAGGCAGCGCCGGGCTCCCTTTCTCCTGTCCCCCTAGGGGACACCCGGCGCTGAGCAGCGAGTAGCGTGTTACCCATGGCTCCGATCTCCACTCCGCAGACCCCCTTCGGGCGGGTCCTCACCGCCATGGTCACGCCCTTCACGGCGGACGGCGCACTCGACCTCGACGGTGCCCAGCGACTCGCCACCCACCTGGTGGACGCAGGCAACGACGGCCTCGTCATCAACGGCACCACCGGCGAGTCCCCGACCACCAGCGACGCGGAGAAATCGCAGCTCGTACGAGCGGTACTGGAGGCGGTCGGCGACCGCGCCCACGTCGTCGCCGGCATCGGCACCAACGACACCCACCACTCCCTCGAACTCGCCCGCGCCGCCGAGCGCGACGGTGCCCACGGCCTCCTCGCCGTCACGCCGTACTACAACAAGCCCCCGCAGGAGGGCCTGTACCGGCACTTCTCGGCCATCGCCGACGCCACCGGCCTCCCCGTGATGCTCTACGACATCCCCGGCCGCAGCGGCGTCCCGATCGACACCGAGACGATCGTCCGCCTCGCCGAGCACCCCCGCATCGTCGCCAACAAGGACGCCAAGGGCGACCTCGGCCGCGCCAGCTGGGCCATCGCCCGCTCCGGCCTCGCCTGGTACTCCGGCGACGACATGCTCAACCTCCCGCTGCTCTCCGTCGGCGCCTGCGGCTTCGTCTCCGTCGTCGGCCACCTCGTCACCCCGGAACTCCGCGCCCTCCTCGACGCCCACCTCGGCGGCGAGGTCCAGAAGGCCACCGAGATCCACCAGAAGCTGCTCCCGGTCTACACCGGCATGTTCCGCACCCAGGGCGTCATGACCACCAAGGCCGCCCTCGCCCTCCAGGGCCTCCCGGCCGGCCCGCTGCGCCTGCCGCTCGTCGAGCTCTCCCCCGAGGAGACGGCCCAGCTCAAGGTCGACCTGGCCGCCGGCGGGGTAGAACTCTGACAACAGACTTCACAACTGAACACTGACAACAGCAAGTGCACGATTGTCATGCGCGCCACGTGTCCGATCGGTACGTGGCGCGCATGGTGAGGAGAGTCTTTTGAGTCATCCGCATCCTGAACTCGGCGCCCCGCCGAAGCTGCCCAAGGGCGGCCTGCGAGTCATCCCGCTCGGCGGTCTCGGCGAGATCGGCCGCAACATGACGGTCTTCGAGTTCGACGGCCGTCTGCTGATCGTCGACTGCGGCGTCCTCTTCCCCGAGGAGGAGCAGCCGGGCGTCGACCTGATCCTGCCGGACTTCACCATCATCCGGGACCGCCTCGACGACATCGAGGGCGTCGTGCTCACGCACGGCCACGAGGACCACATCGGTGCCGTCCCCTACCTGCTCCGGATGAAGCCGGACATCCCGCTCATCGGCTCCAAGCTGACCCTCGCCCTGATCGAGGCGAAGCTCCAGGAGCACCGCATCCGCCCCTACACCCTCGAGGTGAAGGAAGGCGACCGCGAGCAGCTGGGCCCCTTCGACTGCGAGTTCGTCGCGGTCAACCACTCCATCCCGGACGCCCTGGCCGTCGCCATCCGCACCCCCGCGGGCATGGCCGTCGCCACCGGCGACTTCAAGATGGACCAGCTCCCGATGGACGGCCGCCTGACCGACCTCCACGCCTTCGCGCGGCTCAGCGAGGAGGGCATCGACCTCCTGCTGTCCGACTCGACGAACGCCGAGGTCCCGGGCTTCGTCCCGCCGGAGCGGGACATCTCGAACGTCCTGCGCAACGTCTTCGCGAACGCCCCGAAGCGCATCATCGTGGCCAGCTTCGCCAGCCACGTGCACCGCATCCAGCAGATCATCGACGCCGCCCACGAGTACGGCCGCCGGGTCGCCTTCGTCGGCCGCTCGATGGTCCGCAACATGGGCATCGCCCGCGACCTGGGCTACCTCCGGGTCCCGGCCGGCCTCGTCGTGGACGTGAAGACCCTCGACGACCTGCCGGACGACGAGGTCGTGCTGGTCTGTACGGGCTCCCAGGGCGAGCCCATGGCTGCCCTGTCCCGCATGGCCAACCGCGACCACCAGATCCGCATCGTCCCCGGCGACACGGTGATCCTCGCGTCCTCCCTCATCCCGGGCAACGAGAACGCGGTCTACCGCGTGATCAACGGCCTGACCCGCTGGGGCGCGAACGTGGTCCACAAGGGCAACGCCAAGGTCCACGTCTCGGGCCACGCCTCGGCCGGCGAGCTGCTGTACTTCTACAACATCTGCCGACCGAAGAACCTCATGCCGGTCCACGGCGAATGGCGCCACCTGCGCGCCAACGCCGAGCTCGGCGCGATGACGGGCATCCCCAAGGACCACATCGTCATCGCCGAGGACGGCGTCGTCGTCGACCTGGTCGACGGCCGCGCCCGCATCACCGGCAAGGTCCAGGCGGGCTACGTGTACGTGGACGGCCTCTCGGTCGGCGACGTCACGGAGACCTCCCTCAAGGACCGCCGCATCCTCGGCGAGGAGGGCATCATCTCGGTCTTCGTCGTCGTGGACTCCTCGACCGGCAAGATCACCGCCGGCCCGTACATCCACGCCCGCGGCTCCGGCATCGAGGACTCCGCCTTCGACGCAGTGCTCCCGAAGATCGACCAGGCCCTCAACAAGTCGGCCCAGGACGGCGTCGTCGAACCCCACCAGCTCCAGCAGCTGATCCGCCGCTCCGTCGGCAAGTGGGTCTCCGACACCTACCGCCGCCGCCCGATGATCCTCCCGGTCGTCGTCGAGGTCTGAGACGCCTGACCAGCGCGTCACCGGAGCGGGGCCCCTCGATTTGCATCGGGGCGCCCCGCTCCAGTACGTTTACGGCTCCGCCAGATCGGGAATCCCCCGGCGCCACTGTGCGCCAGGAGGACGAACCGGGAGGCGGGAAATCCGACTCAGAACTTCTGATAAAGTCGGAACACGCCGGAAGGCCCCGAAGAAACAAAAACTCGGGACCGGAAAGCACCGAGGAAATCGGATCGGAAAGATCTGATAGAGTCGGAAACGAAGGAAGCGCCCGGAGGGCCCGGAAACGGGAACGAAGGA